>UCMS01000026.1 GCA_900473805.1 Hyphomicrobiales bacterium
CCCATCGAGCCGCCGCCACACCACACCCTGAAAGGATAAGACCATGAAGACCATCATCTCCGCAGCCCTGATCTCGCTTGCCGCCGGTTCGGCCGCTTTCGCATCCGTCCAGCCGATCCCGGGCTCGATCACCTATGACAACGCCAATGTCCAGCTGGAAAAGGCACCTGCTGGTTCGACCTTCTTCCACACCTTCTCCAACGGTGACGGCCGTGACGTCCGCGAAGTCTACAAGGTCAATGCCGACAAGTCGGTGACCCTCGTCAGCCGCACGCTCTCCAACGCTTCCTGATCTTCAGGGTGCGTGGGGGCCCCGGGACCTAGGTCTCGGGGCCTTTTTTTTGTGTCTAGGGAAGAGAATGACTGCCGGGTCTAAGCCCTTGTCAACACGTCTGCCGCCAGCGGTATCAGTGATGCGCAAAACCTGTTTTCACGGCCACAAAACTAATATCTATTGATTTTATAGAAAATAACCGATAGTGATCATCAGCCAAGATCCAGCCTGTTCCGCTGGCCGCCCTGTCGCACGCGATCGACGGGACGAAATCGCGCATATGCGTGTTCGCGTAGAGAGATTTGCTCTCCTTATCCGCCCAGTTGAAAGGCGATTCCTGTCCTGAGGCTGCGTTCGCGGCGATAATCCGGAACAGTCAGCAGGATTATCGTGATGCCTTCATCCAGTGCCGCAGAATTTGCCATCTCCCTCGACAGCCAGCTTGCCTCGCTCAGCCTCGAGGAACGCCTGCGCATGGTCGCCGGGCTCGACGGCCGCGCCGTTTTTACCACCTCGCTCGGCATCGAGGACCAGGTGATTACCGCAGCGATCGGTCTTGGCCAGTTGCCGGTCGAGGTGTCGACGCTCGAAACCGGTCGTCTGTTTAAGGAAACGGTCGATCTCATTGCCGAAACCGAAGAGCGCTTCGGCATGACGATCAAGCGCTTTCATCCGCGCCAGGACGATATCGACGCCTATGCGGCGAAGTATGGTTTGAACGGTTTTTATGAAAGCGTCGAAGCGCGGCATGCCTGCTGTCATGTGCGCAAGCTGGTTCCACTCGCCGAGGCGCTTGCCGGCGCCCGCTTCTGGATCACGGGCTTGCGCCGCTCCCAGTCTGGCAACCGTGCGGCCACGCCCTTTGCCGAATATGACGCCGAGCGGGACCTGATCAAGGTGAACCCGCTGGCCGACTGGTCGATCGAGGACATCAACGCCTATGTCGAGGCCGAGAGCGTGCCGACCAATCCGCTGCACAAGCGCGGCTACCCCTCGATCGGCTGCGAGCCCTGCACGCGCGCCATCAAGCCGGGTGAGCCGGAGCGCGCGGGTCGCTGGTGGTGGGAGAATGACGAGAAGCGCGAATGCGGCCTGCATGTTCCGGAGGCCGCGTCCTCTGCGATCCCGACGCCGGCTTGAACTGAGACATCCCTTCAGGCTGCCCCTCATCCCCCTGCCGGGACCTTCTCCCCGCAGGCGGGGAGAAGATGGCGGTAGCCAGATGAGGGGCGAAGCGACAGAAGATTAAGGGCGACGGCCCAACGAAAGAAGCAGAGACCATGCACGTACACACATCCGAATTCGATCCGCATTCCAAGGATCCCGTGACCAAGCCGCCGCTCGACCCGCATCTGAAGGCGCTCGAGAACGAAGCCATCTATATCTTCCGCGAAGTGGCTGCCGAGTTCGAAAAGCCGGTCATGCTCTATTCGATCGGCAAGGATTCGTCCGTGCTCCTGCATCTGGCGCGCAAGGCCTTCTTCCCCGGCCGCGTGCCCTTCCCGCTGCTCCACATCGATACCGGCTGGAAGTTCCCCGAGATGATCGCGTTTCGCGATGCCACGGCGGAAAAGTTCGATCTCGACCTGATCGTGCACACCAATCCGCGCGGCAAGGAAGAGGGCATCGGCCCCTTCACCCACGGCTCGGCCTATCATACCGACGTGATGAAGACGGAAGCCCTGCGCCAGGCACTCGACGCCGGCAAGTATGACGCGGCCTTCGGCGGCGCGCGGCGCGACGAAGAGGCTTCCCGCGCCAAGGAGCGCATCTATTCCTTCCGCACGCCCGACCACAAATGGGACCCGCGCAACCAGCGTCCTGAACTCTGGAACATCTATAACGGCATGATCCGCCGCGGCGAGAGCGTGCGCGCCTTCCCGCTGTCGAACTGGACCGAAGTCGACATCTGGCGCTACATCCAGGCCGAAAACATCGAGCTGCCGCCGCTCTACTATGCGAAGAAGCAGAAGTATGTGGAGCGCGACGGCATGCTGATGTGGGCCGAAGACCCGCGCTTCGAGGCCTTGCCCGGCGAGCAGATCCAGGAAGGCATGCTGCGCTTCCGCACCCTCGGCTGCTGGCCGCTGACCGGCGGCATCCGCTCCCATGCGACCACCCTCGACGAGGTGATCGCCGAACTCGAAATCGCCACCGTCTCCGAACGCCAGGGCCGCGCCATCGACCGCGACCAGGCCGGATCGATGGAAAAGAAGAAGCGCGAAGGATATTTCTGAGATGACCGCTGTCGCCAATACCGCCCTTGCCGCAGAGGCACCTCACACCGAAGCCGCACCTGTCATCCGCGACGCGCGTCCGCTGCGTCTGATCACCTGCGGCTCCGTCGACGACGGCAAGTCGACACTGATCGGCCGCCTGCTGTGGGACACCAAGGCCGTCAAGGAAGACCAGGCCGCGACCCTGCGCCGCGATTCCGGCCAGCAGAACGATCTCGGCCTCCCGGATTTCGCCCTGCTGCTCGACGGACTGCAGGCCGAGCGCGAACAGGGCATCACCATCGATGTCGCCTATCGCTATTTCGCCACCGACCGCCGCTCCTTCATCGTTGCCGACACCCCCGGCCACGAGCAGTATACCCGCAACATGGCGACCGGTGCCTCGACGGCGGATCTGGCGATCCTGCTGGTGGATGCCCGCGCCGGCCTGCTTGAGCAGACCCGTCGCCATGCGACCATCGCCTCGCTGATGGGCATCAAGCAGTTCGTGCTCGCTGTGAACAAGTTCGACCTCGTTTCCTACGACAAGGCCGTCTTCGACCAGATCAGCACCGAGTTCAAGGCACTGGCGCTGTCACTCGGCGTGCGCCAGGTGACCGCGATCCCGATGTCGGCGCTGAAGGGTGAAAACGTCGTCTATTCCGGCAAGGCGGTGATCCCTTGGTATGAAGGCCCGACGCTGGTCGAGACGCTCGAACTCGCCACCCTGCGCTCCGGCCAGTCGACCGGTTTCCGCCTGCCCGTGCAGCGCGTCTCGCGTCCGGGCGAAAGCTTCCGCGGCTATCAGGGCACGGTTGCCGGTGGTGCGGTAAAGCCCGGCGACAGTGTCGCGATCCTGCCCTCCGGCCAGGTGGCCAATGTCAAGCAGATCGTCACCTTCGACCTGGTGCGCAACGCAGCCGTTGCCGGTGACGCGATCACGCTGGTGCTCGACCGCCAGGTGGATGTGGCACGCGGCGACATGATCGTTTCGCTCGATGCGCAGCCGCAGACCGGCCTTGCCTTCGATGCGCAGATTGTCGCCCTGCAGCCTGATGGCATCGTGCCCGGCAAGCGTTACTGGCTGAAGGCCGGTTCGCGCCGCCAGCGCGTGCAGGTGCAACCGGTGCAGCAGCTGGATCTCAAGTCCGGCAAGTGGCAATCGGCCGAGATGCTGCAGATGAACGCCATCGGCAAAGTGCATCTCTCCTTCGACGAGACCGCAATCTTCGACCCCTATGAGCAGAACCGCGGCACCGGCGCCTTCATCCTGATCGACCCGGACACGAACAACACCGTTGCCGGCGGCATGATCACGGCAAAGCGTACGGATCTCGGCGGGCTGAACGCCCATGAGGGCCGGGTCATCCTGTCGCTGCCGGCAGATCTCGCCGAACAACTGCTTGCCACCGAACTGCTTGCGAGCCGCCGCGACGAGGTCGAGACCCGCCGGGTTACGACGACCGCAGCCCGTCAGCTGCTTGACGATATCGACGGCTGAGTTCTCGGCCTCAAACACGACCCCAGATCCTGGCCCGCCCTTCGGCGGGCCATTTTTCTTGATAGATATCAAGAATAGCCGATACACTTCCGCGCAAGTTTTTTGCGGTATTCTAATACACAAATGGAAGGAGGCTTGCGACAGGATGAATGTGAAGCCGTGCGGGGAGAATGATGGCCAGACGCTGTTGAGCCTCGCTGAGGTGCTTTGCGCCAGTGGCGTCAGCAAGCTCGTTCTCCATGCCTGGGAACGCCGTTACGGCCTGGTGCCCATACAGCGCAGCGAAACAGGGCGTCGATTCTACACCGCCGAACAGGCGGAGCGGCTGCGGCTCCTCAAGGTCTGCAGCGATGCGGGACATCGGATCGGCACGCTGATAGGGCTGCCTCTCGATGATCTCCAACGGATTGAAATGGCGGAGATCGCGCGCGGGCGCAACGCGCCGCTGATTGCCGCCATCCGAGCCATGAACGGCGAAGCCTTTCGCGCCAGGCTGCTGACACGCTTGCAGGCTGAGGGGCCGGAGGTTTTTCTCGAGGCTACCGTCCTCCCCTTGCTGCGGGAGATCGGGGTGCTGTGGTCGGACGGTACTCTCTCCATCGCTGCTGAACATCTGGCGACGGCAAAGGTCAAACGCATCCTCGGGAGCCTTCTCGATGACTGTCCTGTCGCGCCAGACGATGCACCCCGCATGATTACGGCGACGCTGAGCGGCGAGGAACACGATATCGGTGCGCTCGGGGCAGCCCTTGTGGCCCGCCTGCATGGCTGGAACAGCCTGTGTCTGGGAGCCAACATGCCTCCGGAAGAGGTTGCAGCGGCGGCAGCGGCCCGGGGAGCCCGATGCGTTTGCGTGAGTGCCGTCAACGGCAAACCGGCGCAGCTGGAAACGACCCTGCGCATATTGCGTGGCCTGCTTGCGAAGGATGTTCTTCTGGTGACGGGCGGGGTGGCCTATGGCGCCCTCAAGCCCCCAGCCGACGTGCTCTACCTGCCGCATTTTGACGCCTTCCGGCACTTTCTGCAAAACAATCGCTGATCCGTCCTGCCGAGGATCAATCGCCCGCAACACCCTGCGGGTCATTGCGGCTGCGCGCCTGACCGAGGCGCCAAAGATATACAAAATAGCGTCGTATTAGCATATTCTTTATTTCCTGTCGATATTTTCCTGAATTCTAACGTAGCCGCCGGCGACAAAGCTCTTCTGCGTCCGGCCAGTCGAATAGGATGGAACATGGGAATTGCCTCGTTCATGAACGCGAAGACCACCGCCAAAACGCTGGCGTTGGAAGCATTACAGGCGAATGTGATGGTCGCAGATGCGAAGCTGAACATCACGTACATGAACCCGGCCGTGATTGACCTGCTCAAGGAGGCGGAAGCCGACCTGAAGAAAGAACTGCCGAAATTCAGCGTCGCCACGCTGATCGGCAGCAATATCGACGTCTTTCACAAGAACCCGTCGCATCAACGCAACATGCTGGCGGCGCTCAAGCAACGGCATAGCGCGACCATCACCGTCGGTACGCGCGTGTTCGACCTTCTGGTGACGCCGCTGAAGGAAGGGGCCAAGACGGTTGGCTTCGTGGTGGAATGGGCCGATGCAAAGGCGCGATTGCTCAATCTCGATTATGCAGCACAGATCGCGGCCATCAGCCGTTCGCAGGCGATCATCGAGTTCACCGTCGACGGTCGCGTGATGACCGCGAACGACAACTTTCTGAAGCTGATGGGCTATAGCCTGAACGAGATCGTCGGCCTGCACCACAGCACCTTCGTCGACAAGGAGCACCAGGCTTCCGAGGACTACAAGGCGTTCTGGACGGCGCTGCGCGAAGGCCGCTATCAGGCCGCCGAGTTCAAGCGCAAGACCAAGGACGGCCGCGAGGTGATCATCGCCGCCTCCTACAATCCGATCCTCGACATTCACGGCAAGGTGGTCAAGATCGTGAAGTTCGCCACCGATGTCACCGAACGGGTGAAGACGGTGGGCGCACTGGGCGAGGCTCTGAAGCGGCTTTGCTCCGGCGATTTCGGTTTTCAGCTCACAGAACCTTTCGCACCGGAATTCGAATTCCTGCGCCATGACCTCAACCGCTCGGTCTCGCAGCTCTGCGATACCTTCAAGGAGATTTTCACGAGCGTCGAGGTGATCGGCCAGGGAACCCGCGAAATCGGCCAGGGCGTGGGCGACTTGTCGAAACGGACCGAGGCCCAGGCCGCGAGCCTCGAGGAAACGGCGGCAGCGCTGGAAGAGATTACCTCCAACGTGACCGCTTCGGCGCAGCGCGCCCAGGAGGCCCGCGACGTGGCCGGCAATGCCAAGGCCAATGCGGAAACATCCGGCGATGTGGTGGCACAGGCCGTGGATGCCATGAGCCGGATCGAAGAGTCCTCCTCCAAGATCTCCAACATCATCGGCGTGATCGACGAGATCGCGTTTCAGACAAATCTTCTGGCGCTGAATGCCGGGGTAGAGGCCGCGCGCGCTGGTGAAGCCGGCCGCGGCTTTGCAGTGGTGGCCCAGGAAGTGCGGGAACTCGCCCAGCGCTCGGCCAAGGCGGCAAAGGAGATCAAGGACTTGATCCACAATTCCGCAACCGAGGTTTCGACCGGGGTGAAATTGGTGAGCGACACCGGCGGGGCGCTGCGCACCATTTCCAAGCTGATCGTCGACATCAACGACCACGTGGTCGCGATCTCCACGGCAGCCCGCGAGCAATCGACGGGCCTCGCAGAGGTCAATGTCGCGGTCAACGGGATGGACCAGACAACACAGCAGAACGCCGCCATGGTCGAAGAGAGCAGCGCGGCTGCATCCACGCTCGCCAGCGAGGCGATGAAACTGCGCGGCATGATCGGCCAGTTCAATCTCGGCAAACAGCAGCACCAATCCGGCGGATGGAGCGAGCAGCACCGTGCCGTGGGCCGCGCGGCCTGAGGCCCTTCGGGGCCTGGATCCGCGACAAACCGCCCGCTCCCGCTACGCCGCCGATCAGCACATCGGCGGCTGTGGTGTCGTGCGCGCGGTGGACTGGCGCGGGATAAGCTGGAAGCCGAGATCGATCACCGTTGCCGGCTGGCGGCCGTCGCCGGTGGCCCGGATCAAGAGATCAGCGGCACGATAGCCGATTTCGTAGCGCGGCAGGCGGACCGACGTCAGCGACGGATAGGCCACGCCCGCATAATCGAAATCGTTGAAACCGCAAATGCCGAATTCGGTGGGCACGCGGCGTCCGCGCCGCTGGCACTCGAACAGGGCGCCAAGCGCGAGGTCGTCGCTGTGGCAGAAGGCGGCATCGGCCTGTGGGAACGCTGTCAGCAGCCGGTCGAGCAGGTGGGCGCCAAGACCGACGCTGGTGTAGCTGTCGATCGACAGGACGAGATCGGGATCGAAGAGCCCTTCCGCCTCCAGAACCGCCTTAAATCCATCCAGACGGCGCTGCGCCCGCGTGTCCCAGCGGGCGCCCAACATGGCGATGCGCCTGTAACCTTGGTCAAGCAGGTGGCGGGTCGCCGCTTCCGCCGCCTGTCTGTGATCGATACCGACAGCCATTTCCGCCGGCGTGTGGCTGACATCCATAATCTCCACCACAGGACAGGGCGCACGCCGCAGGAGTTCATCAAGCGCCGGATCATGCTGGAGGCCGACGTGAATAATGCCGGCTGGGTTCTGGGAGTAGAAAAAACGGAGCTTGCGCGCGTCATCCTCCCGGCCATCGCCGGGATTGGCATACTGGATCCGCAGATCTGTGGAGCGCACCCTGTCTTCGATGCCCCGCATCACGGCGATGAAGGCATAGCTGGTCAGACCCGGTGTCAGAACTCCAATCAGGCCGCTGTCCTTGCTGGCCAGCGCACGCGCGGCCATGTCCGGCACATAGCCCATCTGCTCGACGACCCGCAAGATCGTCTCCCGCAAGGCAGGCGATACCTTTTCAGGCTCTCGCAGCGCACGCGACACGGTGATCGCGCTCACGCCAGCAGCCTGGGCGACATCCGAAAGCGTTACCTTTTCCTGGCGGTGCCGCCGCCGTCTGGTGCCTGGAATCATGATGTCAGCTTAGCAGATTCTTCAACCGATAGTAGATCGAATTCTCATCCATCGATAATTCCGAACACACGTCTTGAAATATAGGATATTCTTAAATAACCGCAGGTGCAACAGCTTGTACCGGCAAAACCCAAGGTGGACGGGCATTTCGCTTTGTTATTTACTACAACTATAAGTGGGATTTACCAGTTTGACCTGCACATGCGCGCGGACGCCCGCAGCCTTGAACCGCCGGAGGAAAGGTACAGATCGGGGAACCGGACGTTCCGCACCCAGCGCAAAAACGAAAAAACCCCGCCGAAGCGGGGTTTTCAAGCTGGTCGGAGTGGAGTGATTCGAACACTCGACCCCCACGTCCCGAACGTGGTGCGCTACCAGACTGCGCTACACTCCGTGACCAGCGGCGCCTCTATAGACCAGCGTTTTTGCGAGTACAAGCAGGCTCGCGACAAAATCACGACAGAAAGTCGAATTTTTTCACGAAGGCAGTGGAAAAGCCCGCATTTCCAGGGATTTGGCAGCAGGTGACGCGGATTGCCGAGTGCGCGCGGCGGTCTCACTTCGCTCGGCGGGATGTCGGCGCTGACGAATGGGCGGCCTCAAAACCCGCTCAAACCGCCGGGATTGGGCGTCGGCGCTCCGGGGGCCCGCTCCAGTTCGTTGCGCGGACGCATCAGGCAGAAATTTTGCAGTGCGTTGGGTGGAGGAACAATTTCCCCTCCGGCGTTTTCTCGCTAAAGGCAGGATGGATCGCGCGACCGGCAGCGCGCCGCAGACCAAGGCCGGCAGACGCACATTCAGGGTGCAAGGGGCAGCGACAATGACATTCCGCAACATGTTGACGGCGGGCCTGGTGGCCGCTTTCGGATTGGCAGCCACAGGCTGCACGACCACGGGCGTTCCCAAGAACGAGGTCGAGGCGCGCTGGAACGGCCAGCAGGCCGGCGCCTTCTTCGCGCGGTTCGGACCTCCCGTCACCGATACGGCCGCCGGCAATGCAACGCTTTACACCTGGCGCGGCGGCAACAAGACCCGCGTGATCCCGGCCACCTACGAAGATCTCGGCAATGGCAAGAAGGGCAAGCTTCTGACCCAGGCGCGCACGCAGTATCTGCGCTGCGAGGTGCAGCTGACCGTCTCGCCGGACTATGTCATCCGCGGCATCCGCACCGTGGTCGATCGGCCCGGCGTGGACGGTGGCAAGAGCTATTGCGCAGAATTCCTGGCGGCCGACTGAACGTTTCAGCCCGACATTTCAAAGCCTCCGGTCCATTCATGGGCCGGAGGCTTTTTCGTGCCGCTTTGGCAATCATCACAAATGGGAGAGAGGCCGGCTGCATGCCGGATACCGTCTGTTCGCCCGCAACGGGAGGACGCCGTGGATGACGCCCTCCCCCGATACGCGAGACTGAAACCGATGCGCTTCTCGACGCTGTACCCTGATGGAAGCGAAATGGTTATACCGAGATCAGGGTTAACACTATCCTTACATCGCGCAGAGTTTATGGTTAATTTTCCGTGACTTGAGCTGACCGGTTGCGGGAGTTCCGCACCAACAGTGGAGAGCTTGCCAAAGAGCAAACCGGGAGGAGAACGGCCCTGAAATTGAGGAAAGGCCGCCCTCAAGGTCGGATTCTCTCTTGACGATGTTCTCTTTATGTTCACATCATCTTACATGACGCAGGCACTGAACACTCTCGGAAAAGCACTCCGCCACAACATGCTGGTGGTCGTCACCTGTCGCGACTGCGAGCGCCAGGCGCGCTTCCTCGCCCGCGACCTCGCCACCTTCTACGGCCACGGCCGCGACCCCTATTCGCTGAAATTCCGCTGCACGGAATGCAACAAACACAATTGCAAGATCACCCTGATGGGCAGCCCTTACGACCGCACACCGGAAACGATCGTCTGGCGACCGGTCAAAGTGAAGCTTTAGGGGTTTAGTGTTCAGGGGTTTTAGTCGGTGTCCACGCGACTGCAAAACATCGGTGGCTGGGGCGCCAGGATTCGAACCTGGGAATGCCGGTACCAAAAACCGGTGCCTTACCGCTTGGCGACGCCCCAACAGGATTTGGGCGACGAGGTGGCGCCGCAAATCGCGGCCTGATTAGCAAAGGGAAAGCGGCGCGGCAACACCTGTTGGTCGGGTCTCGACAGATTTTGGCGGAACGATGGGGCGTGGCGCTCGTTTTCTTTTCATCCACACGACAGAAACGCCGACGAAAGGACATTCCATGCCTTCCATCACTTCCGCCCGCATCCTCATTCTCGCAACCCATGGCTACGAACGCTCGGAATTGCGCGTGCCTCTGGATCAGCTGACCGCCAAAGGCGCCAAGGTTTCCATCGCCTCGCTGGAAAAGGCTCCGATCAAAAGCTGGGACGAGGACGACTGGGGTGACACCGTCGATGTCGACCTGACGCTGGACGCGGTCAAGATCGACGAGTTCGACGCCATCGTGCTTCCGGGCGGCCAGATCAATCCGGACCTGCTGCGCAAGGAGCAGAAGGCGGTCGCGCTGATTTCGGCCTTCGTCCAGTCCGGCAAAACGGTCGCCGCCGTCTGCCATGCGCCTTGGCTGCTGATCGAGGCCGGTGCGGTCAAGGGACGCAAGGCGACGTCCTATGCGTCGATCAAGACCGACATGATCAATGCCGGCGCAGACTGGCGGGACGAAGCCGTCGTCACCGACCAGGGCATCATCACCTCGCGCAATCCTGGCGATCTCGATGCCTTCGTGGAAAAGATCGTCGAAGAAATCGAGGAAGGTCGCCATCAGCGCCGCGCCGCCTGACGGCTTCGCAACGATCTCCCCAGTCTGGCTTGCCACCGCTTCGGCCGCTGCGGGGTTCACCTTTAAGATCGACAGGCCCGATGACTATCGTCGGGCCTGTCGTGTGTCTGCACGAAGCGATCAGCCTGACGGCCAGTCAGGAAAGGCCAATCAAGTGGGGCACAGCCAGTCGGGCACAGTCCATCCAGCGCCATCGGGCCGGGTCGGGCGTGCCGGACCGGTCAGCCCGGAACCGCCGGCACCTCGCGGCGCAAATCCGGCTCATCATGGACGAAGGAGAGTTGCAGGGTCGCCATGCGTTCGGCCTTCGGATCCCCGCCGGCCGCCGCCGGTGGGTCGACCTCTATCCCCGCCTCGGCCAGTGCCGCAGCCAAATCCCGGAAGGCGCCGGCCGGAAGGGTCAGACGGATGGTGTTCATCAGGTTGGAATACAGTCTCACGTCATCGATCCAGCCGCCCAGCCGGTTTACCGTGTCGAAGACCAGCTGGGTGGCCTGCTTGCGCTCCACGCGAGTTACCGCCGTCATCATGATCAGCTTGCCCATCGGCGCACCTCCGTTACACCACCAGTTTGGGGGGCGGCGGTGACAAATCAAGCCCTTTGTGGAATAGGCTTTGCCGGCAAGCGGAGCGACGGACGACAGGCATGAAGAAAGCACGGCAGCATGGCGGGCAGCAGAAGCGACGGGCGGGCCGAACGGCGTCCGGCGCCGTGTCCCGACCCGTCGACGCGACGTCGGCAGGCTCGCAGCCGGCACGTGCAGCCAAGTCCGTCGATGGTCCTGGCGGTGGTGACGCATGGACAGGACGGGACCGGTTTCGCGCCGGCATCGCCACCCGCGCCTTCAAGCTCGCCCTCCTCGTCTTCCTCGCTGGCGTGCTGCCGGTCGCACTGTCCCTTTCCATTCCCCACGATTTCGCCTTCTTCGAACTCGGTTTTCTCTTCACCCTGTCGATCTACGATCTCGTGCTGGCGATGCTCGGTCTGTCGGTCGTTGTCGGCATGGCGGAGCGCGGACGCGACATCGGGTATATTGCGCTTGCCTTTCTCGGGGTCTTGCTGCCGATGCTGATGCTGTTCGACACGATCTTTCCGATCATCCTGCAGAGCCCACTGGGGGACGAACTCTTTCTGATCGCGCCTGTTGCCGTGCTTCTCTCCGGTATCGCCCTGTGGCTTCCGGGGCGTTACCGCGTCTTCGGCGCCACGCTTGCCGCAGCCGTCGTGGCGCTGTCGCTGTCGCTGTTCATCGGGCTCGACGATTTCGGCATCGGCATCAAGGAATTCGCCCTGACCGCCGTCATCGGCGCGCTGTGGATCCTGCTGTCGCCGGGCCTGCTGCTCAGGCCCTTTCGCGGCGCCTGGCTCGTCATCCCCGCCCGCATCATCGGCTCCTGGCTGGTGGTGATCGCCATCATCGTCACGGTTTCGCTCTATGTGCCGCTTGCACCCGAACAGCAGCCGCCGCTCGGCGATCCGTCGGCGCCCGATGTCATGATGCCCGGCATCGGTTCGCTCGACGCGCCCAGCCTGCCGCCCCTCGATCCCGCGATAGAAGAGGGGCTGGAAGACGCACCGGGCGGCGACGGTTCCGACCTGTTTCTGCCGCGCGAGGAAGACGCCCGCCCCTGAGCGATCCGGCTCGAGGGCAACGGCCCCCAGATTTTCGCCCAATTCATATCAGCGAAGAGGTTGCACCCAAGGGGTCCGGCTGCGCACGTGCCGCAGGCCGAACAAGCCGGGCTGCGCCGGAACGGATTGCGGTTGCAGCCCTCGAAAATCACCCCCTCCGTATTTTTACCGTGGCACCCGGAAAAGTCCGTTAACCTTTCGTGAACCATAGTCGGACCGCGCATGGGGACCACAAACCCTGAAGCTAAGATACCGTAATTTCAGGATATTCTTTTCATGGCCAGCCTTTTGACGAATAGCGGCGCGATCGCCGCGCTGCAGGCCTTGCGCTCGATCAACACCGAGCGGGCCGGCTCGGAGAACAAGGTCAGCTCGGGACTGCGGATCAGCGAGGCGGGGGACAATGCGGCCTACTGGTCGATCTCCACCACCATGCGGTCGGACAGCATGGCGCTTTCGGCGATCAGCGACACGCTGGGCCTGGGTGCAGCGAAAGTCGATACAGCGGCCGTTGGTCTTGCCTCTGTGATCAAGGTGCTGGACCAGTTCGAAGCGAAACTGGTGGCAGCCAAGGAGGATTCGGTCGATCTTGCCAAGATCCAGGCGGACCTGCGGCAATACCAGCAGGCCGTCGTCGACATCGCGCGATCCTCGAGCTTCAACGGGCAAAACTGGCTGCATACCGATATCGCCGACATTTATGACGACGAGCTCACGGAAACCCAGATCCGCTCATCCTTCACGCGGGGCAACAAGGGTGACGTGAAGGTCGATGCCATGGGATTCAGCCTGGCGAAAACCTCGCTTTTCAACAAGGCCGGCGGCGGAATGCTGCAGCCGGATATCCGCGATGTCGGCACCATCGGGGGAATGCGATACCTGACGAATTACGACTGGGATGATGCGACGGCACACAACGCGCCGGACGGAACGCAAGGCTGGATGCTCCCGAAGGCGGGCCGTGGGTCCACTGCCTTCATGACCTTCTCGTTCCCGGCCGGATCCCCGCTTGACTTCAACACGCCGGGTGCTCAAATCAGCTTTACCTTGACCTTGGACAAGGAAGCATCGAACCCGAACAACTTGTCGGGTTCGGCAGGGCAGCTGCAGGAACTGCCGGGCCCTTATGACGGCGGATACACCGTGCCGATCACCATCACCAAAGCGGAGGTGGATGCCTACAACTCCGGTCTCGGCGGCGTGATCTCCAACAACAAGGAGTTTGCCGGCCTGCTCAATCAGGTCCTTTCGCCACATGGCGCATCGGTGTCGGCGAGTCATTACAACCAGCTGCCGTCCGGCATCATCGTTCATAATCCCGTGCTGATGGACATCAGTACCAAACAGGTTCACGGCAATGGATCCTATGTCGGCATCAGCAATCTGACGGCCAGCGGTGTCAGCAGCGGTGGGCTGGTCGATGGCGAAAGATACGGCACGCGTGGCTCCGGCATGGCGCTCGATTTCAAGCCTTTCACCCTTTTCGAGGTGGCGAACGACGACGACGGGGTCGAGGTGAGCTTCCGGTTTTCCCTGAACGGTGCATTGCCGGTCTCCTATTCGTTCAACCGGACGACGGTCAACGATGTGCTCGGACGGAACGACGGCAAGGTCGAGACGGCGCAGGAGATGGTAACCCTTCTCTCGTCCCTCCTCGCTGCAGACTGGCCGGGCCTCATCATCGATGTCGGTTCGGACGGGCAGGTCATTCTGAAATCTGATCCGTCCATCGACAGAAAGTGGGGCTCCGGACCCAACATCTCCTTTGACAAGGTGCGCGTCAGCATCGAGCCTCTGCCGACCCTGAGCTTCCTCGGGATCGACGTGGAGCAGAACCCCGAGCAAATCGACAACTATCTCGCCTATATCGACGCCGCCCGCGGGCGGATCGTCGATGGCGCCGCGAGCCTCGGCGCCCTGAAAGCCCGGATCGAACAACAATCGGAGCTGGTGCTGAAGCGGATCGAAACCTCGGACAAGGGCGTCGGGCGCCTGGTGGATGCCGACATGAACCGGGAAGCGACGCGCCTGAAGGCGTTACAGACCCGTGAAAAGCTCGGGACGCAAGCGCTGCAGATCGCCAATGCCCGACCGGACACAATCCTGCAGCTCTTCAGGTAGGACCGCTCCCCTCGTTGCCGTTCACCTGGTTGCCGAGCAGCAGGACGACGAGATGAACGAGGTTTTTCGCCCCGAACCGCTCCTTGAGACGATCGAGACGGTGCTCGATCGTGCGATGGGACAAGCCCAGCCGGACGGCGATTTCTTTGGCCGTCAGCCCCTCCATCAGCAACTGCACCACGGCCTCGTCATCCACCTCGAAACTGGCGAAACGCTTGGGGGCGTCGAGCAGGAAGCGGGCATAGGAGGACGAGATGACCCATTGCGACCGGCCGGTCGTGCGTTGCGGCAGCAGGATGCGGTCATAGCCGAGATTGATACCGAACAGCTTGGTCTTGACCAGTTCGATCGACGGCTGCTGGTTTTCGATCACCTGGCGCAGCCGCGGGATGACCGTATCGGCCATATAGGTCTGATCCGCGAATTCGCCGATCAACTGGTCCCGAAAAACGTGATTCAGGTCGAAGAGGGTCGTGGTGAAGCCGGAATGCCGAATGGGCGTCATGCGCCAGCGAAGCGGATCCGTTCCCTCGATCCAGAAGACGGTGAGCCGCATCTTGATCGACAGAAGGGACTTCGCGCCGTCATAGATCAGTTGCGGTTCTGCCGGCGTTTCTGCGTCGGTGGCAATCCAGGCGTCGAGCATTTTCCGGCTGACGGCGGCAAACGGGGTTTCCTTGGGCATGCAAATCACGGGTCACTTAATAACGCTCCCTTAAACCCTGCAGCGTCCGAACTTGACAAGTCTCAAGCAACCATCTGTATCGCCATCCCCAGATTTGCGTCCTATCCTTGCAGATCGGAGGCGGTTTCGTCCGGCCGCTTTTCGGCATATCGACGCCTTCCGGCCGAGCCGTTACACAGGGTGTTCATGGTCCTCCTGATTCCGGTGTTGCCCGCATGATCGTCCGCTACGACCGTCCCGTGTCCCGCTCCGCATTTCTTGCGCGGCGGCTCGCGCTGTTTGCGCTGGTCATGCTGGCGCTGGTGGTGGTGGCGCATCGGTTCGGGATGTTGAAGACGCCGGATTTCATAGCGCTGGTGCTGGTGGCGGCCCTGCCCGCTGCACTTGCGGTGCCGCTGGCACTGATTGGTCTTGCGCGGCTCTGGCAGATCGGGGCGCTGGGCGGCGTTGCCGCCGTGCAGGCGCTTATCTATGCAGCTCTGCCGCTCGCACTACCCGGATACGGCTACTTTCTCTACACGAACCGGCCGGTGCTGACAGAAGTGTCGACCGATCTCGGCGACCGTCCGGCCTGGGTCTCCGCTCCGGAGGCGAACCAGCAGTTTCTGCCGCGCCCGCCGCTTTCCCCTCTCGCTGCCGCGCTGCAGACGGAGCGTTATCCGGGCTTGACCGGGCGACGCTACGAAGGGGCGATCGACCGCGTCTACGAGGCGGTGCGAAAGGTGGCGGCGGCCAACCGGCTGGTGGTGACTGCGAGCCGCGGCGAGGAATATGCGCTGCCGGATCTGCAATTGCGTCCTTCCGAGGACGGCACGGCCGCGCCTCCGCCCGGGGCCGCCATGGGGACGCCACCGGCTGAGGAAGCCTTGCCCGAGAGCGGCCCCCTGCCAATGCCGCGACCCGATGCAATCTCGGCCCTGATCGACGCTGCCGAAACCGACGCGGCCGAACCGGCGGGTGAAGCACGGCTCCAGCTTTCGACCAAGACCTTCGTGTTGGGTTTGCCCTTCGATGCCGTGGTACGGTTGAAGGAAGAGGCGGAGGTCACGCTGGTCGATATCCGCGTCGCGTCCCGCTACGGGCCGCATGATCTCGGCATCAGTGACGAGATTGCGGAAGGGTTCCTGCATGCGCTGGATGCCGAGCTTCTGGGGATTGCGGGGAACTGAGGGGTTGTCTGGCTGCCGTTGGCCTTGTGCCGAGCGCTCCCCCCCCTACCGGGCATCTCCCCCTCAAGGGGGGAGAACGGAGAGACCCGCTGCCAATTTAACCCGGCCAATACTCTCCCGACAACCTTGGCGGGCCGTCGGTTGCAATCATGCCCTTCTCCACCAGGTCCTCGATATGGGCGAGCACAGACAGCGCGGCGGCCCCATGCAGCCGGGGATCGGTGGCGGCGTAGATGACCTTGACCATTTCGGGGATCAGCCGGTCGCCCTTTCGGATCCGCTCCAAGACGGCCTGTTCCCGCTGCCGGCGGTGGGTGCGCAGCGCGCGCACGAAGGTCTGGGGATCGCTGACCGGACCGCCATGGCCGGGCAGATAGAGGGTGTCTTGCCTTTCCAGCAGGCGGTCGAGCGAGGTCATGTAATCGCTCATGGCGCCATCCGGAGGGGCGACGATCGAGGTGGCCCAGGCCATGACGTGGTCGGCGGAAAAGAGGATGCCGGTGTCTTCAAGCGCGAAGGCTGCATGGTTGGCGGTATGGCCGGGCGTGTGGACGGCGGTGAGGCGCCAGCCGTCGCCTTCGACAATCTCCCCGGCCGCCAGAGTGCGGTCGGGCACGAATTCGGTGTCGGAGCTTTCGGCGAAGGGGTTTACTTCGCCCTCGAAGAGCGGACGGGCCGGCCGATGCGGGCCTTCGGCGACGATGACCGCGCCGGTTTTGTCCTTGAGCCGCCGGGCGAGCGGGGAGTGATCACGATGGGTGTGGCTGACGGCGATATGGGTGACCTCGCGGCCCTCGATGGCTGCCATCAGGGCTTCGAAATGGGCGTCATTGTCCGGGCCTGGATCGATGACGCAGACGGATTTTTGCCCGACGATATAGGTGTTGGTGCCGTGGAAGGTGAAGGGGCTGGGATTGGGCGCGGTCAGGCGCAGGACGTCTTCGGCCACAGGCACCGCCACGCCATGCTGCGGCTCGAAATCGGTGATGAAGCGTGGCGCTGCCTGATCTTCGGCGCCGCTCATTTGTACTCGATCTCGATGAAGCTCATCGGCTCACTGCCACCATTGATGACATTGTGCTCGACACCGGCATCGCGCCGATAGGCCTCGCCGGCTTTGCTCATGACGCGGCGTTCACCCGCGGCATCCTCGATCAGGAAGTGGCAATCGGTCATCGGCACGACGACATAACCGAGGCCGTGGGTATGATGCCCGGTCGCGGCACCGGGCTCGAAATCCCATCGGGTGATGCGGGTGACGGCATCATCGAGGACAATCGTCGGGATGGCGGGAGGACGGGCGGAATAGCCGGGCATGGGGTCTCCGGGAGTGGCAGAGTGTGCGCCGGTCCGGGATGGCCTGACGCGGGTATGGAGCGACCGTAACCGCCGCGCCGTCGCGCGACAACAGAAGAAATCCTGATCTCAGGAGGCGAGCGCCTGCTCCTCACCGGCGAGGAAACGGGAGGGCGGCACACCGACGAAGCGGGTGAAGGCGGTGGAGAAAGCGCTGGCCGAGCCATAGCCGATGCGTTCGGCGATCTCCTGCATGCCGAGAGCCTTTCCGCGGAGATGGTCCTTGGCGAGCGCCATGCGCCAGGCGAGCAGATATTCCATGGGCGGCAGGCCGACGGCGGCGCGGAAGCGCTTGAAGAAGGCGGAGCGGGAGAGAGCCGCTTCCTGGGCCATGCTTTCGATCGTCCAGTCGCGGGCGGGATCGGCATGCAGACGACGCAGGCTTGCCGCCAGACGTTCGTCGGCAAGACCGCGCAGGATGCCGGTGGGGGCGTTTTCGCTCGGCACGACGCGGAGCGCTTCGAGCAGGATGACATCGAGCAGGCGGGCGAGAACCATGTCGCGGGCCGGCCGCGCCGCGCGGATCTCATCGGTCAGCAGGCCGACCAGGGTCGAGAGGCGTTCGGCGCCGCGCACATGCAGAAGGCTTGGCAGAAGCGAGACCAGAAGATGGGCATCGGGTGAGCCGAAATAGAAATGTCCCACCAGCAGGCGGGCATTGGCCGGCGCTTCGAGATCGCCATGGCAGACTTCGCCGGGCGCGACCGGGATGTCTGCAGCGATGCTTCCCCTTTCCGGTAGCCCCAGGACATGAAAATCGAAAAGGGCGGGGACGAGCACGAAATCCCCGGCCACTATCTCCATCGGCGGAAGACTGCCGACGGTGAGACGGGCGGCGCCATCCAACACCACGCAGTAGAAAGGCTCGCCGGTCAATTCGCGCGAGACCTGCCAGGCGCCGAAGCCGCGGGCAATCTTGCCATGCCCCGCGCGCGGGCGCAGCAGCGAAACGATTTCGGCCAAGGGATCGCTCAAACGACACTCCTGATAAAGAATGGGACACTCTACATGATAGATGATTTCTCGGCGCCCGGATAGCCTGTGATCAGTTCAACAGATAGGAGATCTCGACCATGAACAGCATCCTGATTACCGGCGCTTCGGCCGGCTTTGGCCTTGCCACGGCCAACCTTTTCCTCGAGCGCGGCTGGCGGGTGATCGCCGGCATGCGGACCCCACGCAACGATCTTCTTCCGGCCTCGGACCGACTTCAGGTGGTGGCCCTCGATGTCACCGATCCCCAGAGCATCCAGGCGGCCGTCGAACAGGCCGGGCCAATCGATGTGCTGGTCAACAATGCCGGCATCGGCTGGATGAATGCGGTGGAGGGCACGAGCCCAGAGACGGCGCGCGGGCTGTTCGAGACCAACATGTTCGGACCCATGGCCCTGATGCAGGCCGTGCTGCCGCAGATGCGGGCACGGCGTTCGGGCGTGATCGTCAATGTGTCCTCCAGCGTGACGCTGAAGCCGCTACCGCTGCTTTCGGCCTATACCGCGAGCAAGGCAGCGCTCAATGCGCTGACGGAGGTTTCGGCGCTCGAACTCGAACCCTTCGGCATCAAGGTTCGCATCGTGCTGCCCGGCCGTGCCCCGACCACGGGATTCGGCGATACGGCCCGCGCCAAGATCCATGCGCAGGGCGGTTTTCCGGAGCCCTATCTGCCGGTGGTGAAGGCGGTGATGGACGCCTGGGCGAGCGAGAGCGAGGCTGAGGTCACGCAGGCAATCGACGTGGCGGAAGCCGTGTGGCAGGCGGCGACCGACCCGGCTTCGCCGCTGCGTATCCCTGCCGGCGCGGATGCCCTGGCGCTCGCGGGCTGAGCCTTGGCTGTGGCGGGAGGAGGTGAGAGATCGTCTCCCCCTGCCCCGCCTCATCTGTAGAAGAACAAACATGCGGCACCAAACTGATTGACTAGGAAACCATATTGATTTAGTTTCCTAGTCAATCAAATGGAGCCCCACATGTCGTCACCCTCGGAACTGAGCGCCCATCGGGGCTACTGGCTGCGCATGGTGTCGAATGCCGTGTCCCAGGCGTTTGCCCGCAAGCTTGCCGCAGAAGATGTGACGGTGGCGGAGTGGGTGTTGATGCGGTCTCTGCACGGCTCTGCCCAGACGACGCCGTCGAACCTTGCCGACCAGCTGGGCATGACGCGCGGCGCGATCACCAAGCTCGCCGATCGGCTGATGGCGAAGGGGCTCGTTGCGCGCAAGGCGCATGAGGAGGACAAACGGGCGCATTATCTCTTCCTGACCGAAGAGGGTGCGACCCGCGTGCCGAAACTCGCGGACCTTGCAGACCAGAACGACGCCGCCTTCTTCGGCGTTCTCGGGGCCGATGATCTCGCCGCCCTCGACCGGCTTTTGAGGCTGCTCGTGGAGCGGCATGGCCTGAGGGACATTCCGGTGGACTGACATACCCGGCATAGACCCCAACCAAATATCCGACCCAAGATGAGGAGACCCGCCATGGACGCGGAACGCATTTCCATTGCCGAAACCTGCCTGACGGCCGCCCATGAAGGGAGCCTGAGCTTTCCCGAGATCGTCGGCCGGCTGATTGCCGCCGGCTTTGAGGGATATACAGTCGACTACCGCCGCAACGAGCAGACCTATTACCTGCCCGACGGTGACAGCGTGCAGCTTGCGATGCCGGCGCATGATGGCCCGATCTGCGCTGACTTCGACGCCAACGAGATCGAGCGGCTGGTGCGCTGGGCGCAATCGGGAGCGGCCGAGTACAGCTACCACGACTTCAGCCGACAGGCCCAGGCGGCGGGCTGTGCGGGGTATTTGGTATCGTTTCTCGGGCGGCGCGTGGTCTATTTCGGACGCACGGCCGAGACGCATGTGGAGCTCTTTCCACGGTAACGGAGGACATGCCTCCCCTTAGTGGAGGTGCCTGAGCTTGTCGGGGTTGCGCATGACATAGATGGCTGTGATGGCTCCGTCTTCGATCTGCAACGCCGTCGTCTGCAACTCTCCGTCCGCCTCCTGCGTGACGAAACCCGGCAGGCCGTTGACCAGGCCGACGCGCAGGAGTTCGGACCCCTGCGGCCAGATCTTTTCCGCGAGATAGGTGTGGACCTTCATGACGGCGGCATGGCCGAGGATCGGGGCGATCGCAGCCGGCCGCTTACCGCCGCCATCGGAATGCAGGCCGACATCGGCCGCGAGCATGGCGGAAAGCGCCGTCATGTCGCCGCTGCGCGACGCCTTGAAGAAGGCCTCGGCAATTTCGAGCCCCTGCCTCGGGTCAACGACATACCGCGTGCGGGTCTCACGGACATTCCGGCGAGCCCGTGCCGCGAGCTGCCGGCAGGCCGCGACATCGCGATCCAGCGTCACCGCGATTTCCTCGAAGGGCTGGCCGAAGACATCGTGGAGCAGCAGGGCCGCCCGCTCCAGCGGCGACAGCCGCTCCAGCGCCAGCATCAGCGGCAGGGTGACGTCCTCCGCCTCGTCCTCGTCCTCCACCACAGGCTCCGGCAGCCAGGGGCCGATATAGGTCTCGCGCTGGTGGCGGGCCGATTTCAACTGGTCGAGGCAAAGCCTTGTGACGACGCGGCGGAGAAAGGCTTCCGGCTCGCGGATCTCTTGGCGGTCGGCCCTCATCCAGCGGATGAAGGCCTCCTGCAGCATGTCTTCGGCATCCGTGACCGAGCCCAGCATGCGATAGGCAAGCCGCATCAGCTTTCGCCTCAGGGGATCGAAACTCGCTGCCGCATCTGTGGGCTCGGAGGTCTGCATCAGGCGGCTACTCCCTGAGCCTGGGTCGCCGGGGTTTCGATCCAGAGATCGAAGCCGACGGCGAGCCGGTTCCAGCCGTTGATGACATTGATCATCAGCGTCAGCTTCACCTGCTCTTCCTGGGTAAAGGCCGCCTGCAGATCCCGGCGCACCGTCTCCTGCGGATGGCCGGCGGCGAGTGTGGTCAAGGCTTCCGTCCAGCCCAGAGCTGCCCGCTCGCGCTCCGTATAACACGGCGCCTCGCGCCAGGCCGAGAGGAGATAAATGCGGTTCTCCGTCTCGCCCTTCGCCCGGGCTTCGGCCGTGTGCATATTGATACAATTGGCGCAGGCATTGATCTGGGACGAGCGGATCTTGACGAGTTCGATCAAGCTCGGCTCGAGGCTTGCGGCGATGTCGGTCGAGACGGCCGTCCACTTTTTCATCAAGGCGGGCGCGGCGGCAAAGGGATCAAGTCTAGCAGTCATGATGTCGGTTCCTTCTGTTGGGTACGAGATCATGACGAGCGGGGGATGGTCAATGTGACATGGGGGGGGGATTTTTTTGTTGGGTGTTGGGCGGGCCATGATATTCTGCCTGCAGGATCAGAAGGGATCATCATGTCCAGACATGAGACAGTGACCATCACATTGCCGAGCGAGCTTCTCGACCTTATCCGTCGGATTGTCTTAAACTTTTGCAAGGGCTGCGCATCACTGCAAATCTGCAACGTATCCGAATTTGGTTCTCATGCCCGTGAATCATAACCAAACCCGCTTCGAAAGCGACCTTCAGGTGATCGTGGGACTGCCACTGAGCATTGCCCGTGATGTCGCTGATATGAAGGTTTTCCATTTTGGCAAGGTCATGCCGCATCCTTCCGGAAGAGGGACCGTCGGCACCTACGCACTGCATGTTCAATGCCCCTGGCGTTTCGTTGATGAAAGGACGATCGTCACAGGGGCATCAGATCACTTTGTCGAGTCAACTGACGAAGCGGAGGTCCATGAGGATCCTCGTTCGGGAAATCTACAGCGCATCAAAATTGAGTCTTTGCTGAAGGGCTACGACGCGGAGACAAAATCCTTCGTGAATGTCACCGAGCAACTCGTCGTCATATCAGTCAATACGGACAAATACGGCGGTGCTGATTTGTTGCTCTCAGGTGGCTACCGCCTGCAGATTTTTCCGGATGGTTCTCACGGTGAGAACTGGCGCTTCATCGAATTTGAAGGACGTCACGCAGTTATCGAAGGCGGCCAAGTGCGTTTATAGAGTAGCTACCGACGCGGGAAATCCGTTTTCCACACAACCAATTTTAAGGCCGCTTGCAGACAGCAAACCACTGTAGCACCTAGCGTATATCATTTTCTTTAAGTTGTCGCGCGCCACACAGGCTCCCTCACCCCACCACATCCGCCGTCAGCGAAATCCCCAGCGCCTTCATCACCGCAAGCGTGGTCTTCAGCGTCGGATTGCCCTCGCTCGAAACCCCCGCAACCTCGGCAATCCCGGCCATGCCACTTGCTCTGGCGCAGACACCTAGTGCGTGCGCGATATAGGCGGCGTCGTCGGTCTTCAGTGCCTCATTGACGAAGACGGAAAGCGCTTCGGGAGTGTCGAGGTCTTCGGCGGGATCGTAGTCGTTCAGGATTTCAGTCATCTGTCTCTTTCCAGATCCGTCCCACACGCAGCCCGCGCAGGCGGTGCCGCACCTATCCTTGCTTCCTGCCACCAATAACTTTGTGAACGCTCGGGCAGTTCAGGCTAGCCTTGAAACAGAAGCGTCTTGAGCCCGAGTGCCCTATCGCCCTTTTGGTTCAAAACCATTCCAGAGCCATTCCATAAGTTTCTTGATCAAATAAAAGCCTCCCGGGACATAAAACCTTTTGTCTGTCGCCGACTTATCCACCATAAAAGAAAGTATAAAGTAGCACGCAGCCAGAATGAAAACACCTACCAAGGCATTGGCATCTATGTAAGCCGCCAGAGCGATCGGCACAAAGATGACAAACCGTCCCAAAAATACACGGAAGAATACAGCAGTCATAAGACCATTAGCCTCCGGGAATTCGAAATATACGCCGGAAAACAGTGCTGAGGTATCTAAGTCCCTCCGCAGGTTTCGCAGTTCATCGATGTGCGCGCTAGTCGTTTTTGTAACTCTACTATCTCTCAAGCACTCCGCGCCTTGATCGCCGCCTGCGCCGCCGACAACCTTGCAATCGGCACGCGGAACGGCGAGCACGACACATAATCCAGCCCGACATCCTCGCAGAAGTGGATCGAGGTCGGGTCGCCGCCGTGTTCGCCGCAGATGCCGAGTTTCATGTCGGGGCGCGTCTTGCGGCCGCGTTCGGCGGCGATGCGGATGAGTTCGCCGACTCCGTCGAAATCGAGCGAAACGAAGGGATCCTGCACGATGATGCCCTTCTTCTGGTAGGTCGGGATGAAGCGGGCGGCGTCGTCGCGGGACATGCCGAAGGTGGTCTGGGTCAGGTCGTTGGTGCCGAAGGAGAAGAATTCGGCGGCCTCCGCGATGATATGGGCGCGGATCGCGGCGCGCGGCAGCTCGATCATCGTGCCGACGAGATAGGAGATTTCGAGCTTCGCCTCGCCCATGACATCGGCGGCGACACGGTCGATCACGCCTTTGACGTAATCGAGCTCCGAGCGCAGGCCGACCAGCGGGACCATGATTTCGGGCACGACTGGGGCACCGGTTTCGCGGGCGGCGCTGACTGCTGCCTCGAAAATGGCGCGGGCCTGCATTTCGGCGATTTCGGGATAGGAGATGGCGAGCCGGCAACCGCGATGGCCGAGCATCGGGTTGAACTCGTGCAGCGCGTCGATGCGGCGGCGCATGAAGCCGGGTTCGAGGCCCATGGCGTTTGCCACTTCCTCGATCTCCTCGTCGGACTTCGGCAGGAATTCATGCAGCGGCGGGTCGAGCATGCGGATCGTCACCGGCAGGCCATGCATGATGGTGAAGAGCTCGGTGAAGTCGGAGCGCTGCATGGGCAAGAGCTTGTCGAGGGCGGCGCGGCGGCCGGCCTCGTCTTCGGCGAGGATCATCTCACGCATGACATGGATGCGGTCGCCCTCGAAGAACATGTGTTCGGTGCGGCAGAGACCGATGCCTTCGGCGCCGAAGGAGCGGGCGGCGCGGGCATCGCCCGGCGTATCGGCATTGGTGCGCACCGTCATGCGGCGGCTGGCGTCTGCCCATTCCATCAGCTTGGCGAAATCGCCCGAAAGTTCCGGCTGCAGCATGGGCACTTCGCCCTTCAGCACCTGGCCGGAGGAGCCGTCGATGGTGACGATGTCGCCTTTGGTGAGGGTCACCCCCATGCCGATGAGCTTTTCGTTGCGCAGGTCGACGCGCATGGTGCCGGCACCGGCCACACAGGGGATGCCCATGCCACGGGCGACGACGGCGGCGTGGCTGGTCATGCCGCCACGGGTCGTCAGGATGCCTTCGGCGGCATGCATGCCGTGAATGTCTTCGGGGCTGGTTTCGACACGCACCAGGATGACCTTGCGGCCCTCGGCTTCCGCCTCCACCGCCTCTTCGGCGGTGAAGACGATGGCGCCGGTCGCCGCCCCAGGAGAGGCGGGCAGACCCGAGCCGATGACATGGCGAGTGACACGCGGATCGATGGTCGGGTGCAAGAGCTGGTCGAGCGAGGAGGGTTCGATGCGCAGCACCGCTTCCTCTTCCGTGATCAGGCCCTCGGAGACCATGTCGACGGCGATCTTCATCGCGGCCTTGGTGGTGCGCTTGCCCGAGCGCGCCTGGAGCATCCAGAGCTTGCCACGCTCGATTGTGAATTCGAGATCCTGCATGTCGCGGTAATGCGCTTCGAGCCGGTCGCAAATCGCCTGGAATTCGGCAAAGGCCTCCGGCATCAGCTTTTCCAGCGAGGGCTTGTCGGAACCACTGTCGATGCGGGCGGCCTCGGTGATCGATTGCGGCGTGCGGATGCCCGCCACCACGTCTTCACCCTGGGCATTGACGAGGAATTCGCCGTAAAGCTCCCTGGCGCCGGTGGACGGGTTGCGGGTGAAGGCAACGCCGGTGGCCGAAGTCGAGCCGAGATTGCCGAAGACCATGGTCTGAACGGTGACGGCCGTTCCCCAGTCCTCGGGGATCGAATGCAGCAGACGATAGGTCTTCGCGCGCGGGTTCATCCAGCTGGAAAAGACCGCGCCGATCGCGCCCCAGAGCTGGACATGCGGATCCTGCGGGAAAGGCTGGCCGAGATCCTGTTCGAGCAGGTCCTTGTAAAGTTTCACCACATGCTGCCATTCGACGGCGGAGAGGTCGGTGTCGAGTTCGTGGCCGAGGCGCGCCTTTTCGTCCTCCAGGATTTCCTCGAAGACCTCGTGGTCGAGGCCCATGACGACATCGCCATACATCTGAATGAAGCGGCGATAGCTGTCCCAGGCAAAACGGGCGTCACCGGAGTGGTGAGCCAGCGCCTCGACGGTGTGGTCGTTCAGGCCGAGATTGAGGACCGTGTCCATCATGCCGGGCATGGATGTGCGCGCGCCGGAGCGGACGGAGAGGAGAAGCGGATGGCTGATGTCGCCGAAGGTGCGTCCGGTGGCAGCTTCGACGCCCTCGATGCCGGCGAGAACCTGGGCCTTCAGATCGTCGGGCAGCAGTTTGCCGCTCTGATAATAGATGCCGCAGGCATCCGACACGATCGTGAGGCCGGGCGGAACCGGCAGGCCGAGCGCCGCCATCTCGGCGAGGTTGGCCCCCTTCCCTCCCAGCTGATCGATCTCGGTCCTACTCCCCTCGGCCGTTCCTCCGCCGAAGGTGTAAACCCACTTGCGCATCGCCCTCTCCACCCAAACAGGCTTTGTTTTCCACCGTTTATAGCAAATGTGACGGATTGGAAACGTCACCTCGTCAAGTTTATGCTGCAATGCATCATAATTGCGGCAGTCGATGCGAACCGCAGCCCAGGATGCTGCGGCATGGCGGGAGAAGGCACCAGCGGAGGGGCGGAAACACGCTTGGGAAACGCCAGCCGCCTGGCCCGGAGCGTCTCCCAATTGTTACGGCTCATCACGCAATGCGATAAACGGTCACTTAAAATGACCGAAGAAATCGCCTCAGGATGATGCACTGCGGCCGAGACTTTGGTAGTGGGCATGCACGAGTATTGTAATCCGGAATCAAAAATGACCCTGAAAAGCCCGGTGCCCCTGACGCAGATCCCGCACAACAACCTGTATCGCAAGGGCGACGTCTTCGTTCTATTTGGTGAATTGTTCGGTCGAGGTTATGTCACGGGCCTGCTGGACCAGGCCAAGAAGGCCGGCATGGAGATCATCGGAATCACCGTTGGTCGCCGCGACGAGAACAACAAGCTGCGTCCTCTGAATGTCGAAGAGCTTGCCCAGGCGGAAGCCAATCTCGGCGGCCGGATCATCAACATTCCCGCCATGGCCGGTTTCGATCTCGATGCGCCCGAAGGCGAACCGACGCCGACCGACCTGCTCGGTTCGCTAACGCTGGAAAACTGGGAAACCGAAAAGCTCGACTGGGCGCATATCGAAAAGTGCCGCCAGGTTGGCGTTAAGCGCTTCCAGAAAGCCGTTTCCGACATCATGGCCGAACTGGAAGGCATGATTGCCGACGGCAAGAACGTTCATTTTGCCCATACCATGGCCGGCGGCATTCCCAAGGCCAAGGTCTTCCTCGTGATTGCCAACCGCATCTACAAGGGCCGCGGCGCACGCCACATGTCCTCGCAGGTGCTGCTCGACAGCGATCTCGGCAAGCTGATCCTGCAGAACTTCGATGAAGTCTCGGCCAATACCTTCCGTCACCTGATCGAAGGCAGTGCTGCGATCCGTGCCCGCATCGAAAAGAGCGGCGGCCAGGTTCGTTACTCGGCCTATGGCTATCATGGCACGGGCATCCTGATTGGTGACGAATACCGCTGGCAGACCTATACGAACTACACCCAGGGCTATGCCAAGATGAAGCTCGAGGCGATTGCCGAGGAAGCGTTCGCCTCCGGCATCAAGGCGACCGTGTTCAACTGCCCGGAGATCCGCACCAATTCGTCCGACGTCTTTGCCGGCATCGAACTGCCGCTCCTGCCCCTTCTGAAGGCGCTGAAGAATGAAAACCCGGGCGCCCGCGCCGAGAAGATCTGGGCCGATTGCCAGGCGCTTCTGGTCGATGGTGCGACGATCGACGAGGTTCTGCAGAAGATCGCCGACTTCCAGGTGAGCGCGGTCATGGAGCCGTTCTACGACTTCAACAAGTGGCCGATGCCCAACAGCCAGGGCCAGTCCGACATCACCATCGGCACCTCGACCGAAATCGCCCAGATGCACAAGGATGCCAAGGCGCTGATCTCGGATTACCTGAGCGTGCTCGTGGTCGAGGCGACCGGCGCGCTGATTTTTGGCGAGGTGGCGAACCCGTCGGCGCCGGTGCTGTGGCTGAACCACGATGTGGTGGCGCGGCAGATCAATGCGGCGGGCTGAGTCGAGCGAATAGCGAATGGGCAGTCGCCAATAGACGGATGCCGGGAGCTTGCTTCCGGCGTTTTCGTTTTTCACGCCCCCCTTCGTCATCCTCGGGCTTGTCCCGAGGATCTACTGCTGCGGCCATGTGCGCGACGTTTATGGCCTTTCCCTTAGGCGTCGCATTCTTGGCCACCCTCGGCAGATCCTCGGCACAAGGCCGAGGATGACGGCGTGGGTGGGCCGGCGGATGGGCTAGTGGCAGCGGGTCGAATGCCGCGTTACGGCTTTCGGCTTTTCGTTTTTGGCGCGGCGCCGTTCCCCCGGTCGTCATCCTCGGGCTTGTCCCGAGGATCCACTGTCGCTTCTATTGACTCGACGTTTAGGACTTTCCCTTAGGCCTCCCATGCATGGTCAACCTCGGCAGATCCTCGGCACAAGGCCGAGGATGACGGCGCGTCTGGGGCATGTCTCGTGGCCGCCGGATGGCTCGGCGCTCAGCGCCACCCCTTAAGTCCTTTTCCGGGGGCGAACCGATCGGCGTCTCGCATCACTGGACTTGGTCGAGGAATGCTGGCACGTCGGTGCCCGGTTGTCTGACAAATCGAGTCGTCCTGATGCATCTCCCCCCGCAGTTTCGCGTCTATATCGCCTTCTTCCTGTTCGCCATGTCGACGGGATCGCTGTTCTCGCGGCTGCCTGACCTGCAGGCGCGGCTTGGCGTCAACAAGG
The DNA here is from genome assembly GCA_900473805.1 of Hyphomicrobiales bacterium. Classification (GTDB taxonomy): domain Bacteria; phylum Pseudomonadota; class Alphaproteobacteria; order Rhizobiales; family Rhizobiaceae; genus Allorhizobium. Next base: position 28,760 of record UCMS01000026.1, read on the forward strand.
CCGAACTCGGGATGACGCTGATCGGGATGGCGATCGGGTCTTTGATTTCGCTCACCTTCTCCTCGCCGCTGATTGTCCGGCTCGGCACGCGCACGACGCTCACCATCTCGCTGCTCGGCGTGATGGCGCTCTTGTCGACCATTCCGCTCCTGCCGTCAGCGCCCTTTGTCTTCGCGACACTCTTCGTCATGGGGCTTTTGGCCGGCGCGCTGGAAATCTGCCTCAATGTCGAGATCGGACGGATCGAGGCGCAGATCGGCTTCGGCATCATGAACCGGGCGCATGGCTGCTGGAGCCTCGGCTTCTTCGTCACGGCGGTCACCGCCTCGCTGGTGCGTCAGGCGGAGATCAGCATGCAGACGCATATGCATGTGCTGCTCGGTCTGATGTTCGTGATCGGCGCCGTGACGGTTGCCGGCATGAAGAATGCACCGCATCTACCAAATGCCGCCGCAACGCAGGACCAGCCGCATTTCGCCCTGCCGACGCTCGGGCTTCTGCCGCTCTGCATCATCGGCACCTCGGCCTTCCTGATCGAGGGGGCCGGCATCGACTGGTCGACGATCTACATGAACGAGGTCTTCGACGTCTCGCCTTTCATTTCCGGGTCGGGACTGACACTGTTCGCCTTCTTCATGGCGCTCGCCCGTCTGACGGTCGATCCGGTCGTCGACCGACACGGCGCGCGGCTCGTCGGGCGCGTGCTGCTGACGGTGGCCGCCCTTGGCATCGCATTGGCGTGGCTCGCGCCTCATCCTTACTTGGCGCTGCTCGGTTTCGCGCTGATGGGCGCCGGCTGCAGCGCGGTCTATCCGATGGCCGTGACGGCCGCTGCCATGCGCACGGATCGGCCTGCCGTGGTCAATGTCGCGGCGATCGCGCAGATGGCTTTCGTCGTCTTCTTCCTCGGCCCGCCGCTCCTCGGCTTCGTGGCGGAGACGTTCGGCATCCGCAACGCCTATCTCGTCTGTCTTCCGCTCATTCTAGGGTCGATCTTTGCGAGTTCGGCGCTGCCGGTCAGGGTGGACAATGCCGCACGTGATGCAGCGGCCTGACCAGGCTCGTTAGTCCACCAGTGCCACCAGTTCGTCCGGCGTCGGGTTGCCGAAGAACTTGACGCCGAATTCGGCGTCCGAGACCTTCAGCACGGCATGTTTTCCATCGGCCGAGAAGATCACCACGATCCGGCTCGCCTCACAGCGACCAGCCTCGCAGGCGCGAAAAAGCTGGCGCCGTTCGCCGGAAATCTGAACCTCCTCGGAAGCGAGCGCGACATAACGCGGCTGGCGAACCAGAGCCCTGACCCAAAAGGGCAACCCCGGCTTGCCCTTGATCATCTCCATGAGGCTGTCCCGATGGGCCGCCGAGGTTTCGAGAACTTTTGGCAGAAAGTTGCCGGAGAGGGAGGTGTCGGGAAGGCCTGCGGTCCCGTCCTGTGCGGCGACGGGACCGATCAGGAAAATCATCAGCACTGTCAGCAGGAAACCCCTCACACCAGATCCCTCTCGCGCAGCGCCTCCGCCGTCTGCAGGTCGACGGAGACCAACTGGCTGACGCCCTGTTCGGCCATGGTGACGCCGAAGAGGCGGTTCATGCGGGCCATGGTGATGGGGTTGTGGGTGATGATGACGAAGCGGGTCTCGGTGGAGGCGGCCATTTCGTCCATCAGGTTGCAGTAGCGCTCGACATTGTGGTCGTCGAGCGGCGCGTCCACCTCATCCAGCACGCAGATCGGAGCGGGGTTGGTCAAGAAGACGGCGAAGATCAGGGCCATGGCGGTCAGCGCCTGCTCGCCGCCGGAGAGCAGCGTCATGGTCTGCGGCTTCTTGCCCGGCGGGCGGGCGAGGATTTCGAGGCCGGCTTCCAGCGGGTCGTCGCTTTCGATCAGCTGCAATTCGGCCGTGCCGCCGTTGAACAGGTGGGTGAACAGGCGCTGGAACTGGGCATTGACGACGTCGAAGGCGGCGATCAGGCGCTCGCGGCCTTCGCGGTTGAGGCTCTGGATGGCGCCACGCAGCTTGCGGATGGCATCGATGATGTCGTCGCGCTCCTTGATGAGCGCCGCGAGCTTTTCCGAGAGTTCCTTCTGCTCTTCTTCGGCGCGCAGGTTGACGGCCCCTAAGCGCTCGCGCTCCATCTTCAGCCGGTCGACATTGCGCTCGACTTCGCGCAGGTCGCCGATCTGCGATGGATCTTTCAGACCTGTCAGGCGGAAGGCTTCGTGCGGGGGCACGTTGAGGGCTTCGGCGATGCGCGTTTCGGCATCGATGCGCCATTCCTTGGCGGAGACCAGACGCTCTTCGGCGCGACCGCGCTTTTCCCTGGATTCGGCGAGTTCGGCGAGTGCCGCAGCGGCCTTCTGGTCGGCTTCACGCTGGCGGGTTTCGGCTTCGAACAGACGATCGGCAGCCTCGCGGCGGTCCTTCTCGGCCTTATCGAGGGCGGTCATCAGGTTGCGGCGCTTGTCCTCGAATTCGTCGGGCGCCATTTCGAGATCGGTGATCTCCTCGCGGGCTTCGGTTTCGCGCTCACGCAGCGTCGAGATGTGTTCTTCCGCCGATTTGGCGCGGTTCTGCCAGTTCTGCTTTTCCTGGCGGATCGAGAGAATGCGGCGACGGCGCATCTCGTCTTCGCGGGCGAGACCTTCGAAACGGGCGCGGGCTTCGGCGAGCAGGCCACGATCGCGGGCGACCAGGCTTTCCGCGTCACGCAGGCGGGCGTCGAGGGCGGAGAGATCGGGCGTCTCCTCCATCTCGATGCGGGCGGTTTCCTCCTGCTCGACGATCTCCTCGATCTGGGCTTTCAGGCCGTTGACGGCCTCCTCGATCACCTCACGGCGGCGGATGAGATCACCCGAGGCGCGTTCGGCCTGGGCAAGGGCGTCGCGGGCTTCGGCCAGTTGGCGAACCGTCAGACGGCTGCGATCGCGGGCATCCGTCAGGCGGGCTTCCTCGGTGCGGATGGCGTCGGCGGCTTCGGACAGGCGATCCTCGGCCTCGACCATCTGGTCGCGGGCTTCCTCTGTTTCCAACTCGATTTCGGCGAGGCGGTTCTTCTGGGCAAGACGCAGCGCTGCGGCACTCGGCGCATCCGCGCCGGTCACATGGCCGTCCCAGCGATAAACGGCGCCATCACGGGTGACGAGGCGCTGGCCGGGGGCGAGGCTTGCCATCAAGCGGAGGGCATCGGCGTCTTCGACGACGCCTATCTGGCGAAGCGCTCGGGTCAGGGCTGCGGGCGCGCGGACATGGGCGATCAGGGGTTTTGCGCCGGACGGTAGCGCCGGATCCCCTTCCCCGTCGCCATTGCCATGCCAATGGGCGGGAGCCGACGGGTCGAGTGCGCTGTCGAGATCGTCGCCCAAGGCGGCACCGAGTGCCGTCTCATAACCGCGATCGACGGAGAGGTCGTCCGCAACCGGCGGGAAATCACCTGTGGTGGTCGAGGCGAGGATCCGCGCAATGGTGCGGGCTTCGGTCTCCAGACCGTTGACGCGGGCGCGGGCCGCCTCGAGCGGTTGGCGCAGATGGCTTTCGGTGCGGCGGGCTTCGTTGAGCGCTGCCTCGGCTTCCATCGCCGCACTTTCGGCGTCGGCGACGGCCCGCTCTGCGATCTCGACCATCTCGCGCTTCTCGTCCGGATCGGGCAGAGCGGCGATCCGGTCTGAAATCTCGGAGAGTTCGCGGGAGGCGTCGGAGACCTGGCGTTCGAGGCGCGCGCGGCGTTCGATCAGATCGCGGATAGCGCGTTCCAGCTGATTGCGACCGGCGGCTGCCTCGGCGCGCTCGGCGGTGAGCCGGGTGAAGTCGCGTTCGCTGTCGGCCAGCGTTGCGGCAGCGGCCTCGAAGGCTTCTTTTGCCTCTTCGCCGAAACGGCCGGCATCGGCGAGGATTTCTTCGATCTCCGCCTCTTCCTCGGCCAGACGCTGGATGACCTCGGCGTTTTCCGACACGAGGCGTTCCTCGCGGCGGATGTCCTCGTCGAGCTGGGCGAGACGGCGGGTAAGCTCGTCGCGGCGGCGGAGAATACGGCTGGCTTCCTCGTCGAGCTGGGAACGCGCGATCTGCAGGCGCTGGAGTGCTGCGGCGGCCCTCGCCTCCTCCTCGCGTAGCTCCGGCATCTTGAGGCTCGCGACCGCCTGAAGCTTCGCGGCTTCCATCTGATGGTTCGCCTTTTCGGCGACGATCGACATGGCTTGGTTGAGGGCGCTTTCCGCCTCGCCTTCGGCCTGCTTTGCCTGGGCCCAGCGGATATGCAGGAGCATGGCCTCGTGCGCCCGGATGTCGGCGGACAGTTGCTTGAAGCGGTTGGCTTGGCGGGCCTGGCGCTTCAGGCTCTCGATCTGGCTTTCGAGCTGGGCGGTGATGTCCTCCAGCCGCTCGAGATTGGTTTCGGCAGCGCGCAGCCTGAGTTCGGCCTCATGGCGGCGGGAATGCAGGCCGGAAATGCCGGCGGCTTCTTCGAGCAACTGCCGGCGGGCCTGGGGCTTGGCCGCGATCAGCTCGCCGATACGGCCCTGGCCGACCATGGAGGGCGAGCGGGCGCCGGTCGAGGCATCGGCGAAGAGCAGCTGCACATCCTTGGCGCGGGCTTCCTTGCCGTTGATCCGGTAGACCGAGCCGGCGCCGCGCTCGATGCGGCGGGTCACCTGGATTTCGTCGGCATCGTTGAAGGCGGCGGGAGCCGTGCGGTCGGAATTGTCGAGATAAAGGCCGACTTCGGCCGTGTTGCGCGCCGGGCGGTTGCCGGAGCCGGAGAAGATGACGTCGTCCATGCCGGACGCGCGCATGTTCTTGTAGGAGTTCTCGCCCATCACCCAGCGGAGCGCCTCGACGAGGTTCGACTTGCCGCAGCCATTCGGCCCGACAATGCCGGTGAGGCCACGCTCGATGACGAATTCGGAGGGCTCGACGAAGGACTTGAAGCCGAGCAGGCGGAGGCGGTTGAATTTCATGCCTCAATCCCCTGCCGGGGCGCATGAAAAACGGGCGCACGGGTTTCCCCGGCGCCCGTCGTCAAAACGAAGCGTCGATCAGAGCAGGCTGTCGATGAGGGCCGACATGGAGTCAACCGACATGTCCCCCGAATAGGCCTTGCCATTGATCAGGAAGGTCGGCGTCGAGTTGACGCCGAATTCCTGTGCACCGCGATCGCGGATTGCCGTCACATCACCGGCAAGCTTCGCGTTCGTCAAGCAGGCGTCGAAGGTCTCCTGTGTAAAACCGCCGAGTTTCGACAGTTGCAGCATGGCGGCGCGGACATCGCCATCAGCCGGGGCTGCCCAAGCGCGCTGCTGCTTCAGGAACATGCCGACGAAGGGGAAGAACTTGTCTTCGGTCGTGCAACGGGCCAGCATGAAGGCGGCGAGCGATGCCGTGTCCTGCGGGAAAGGGAATTCGCGCAGCACGAAGTAAGCCTTGCCGCTGTCGACATACTTGGTCTTGATCGCGTCGAAGGTGGTTTCGTGGAAGTGGGCGCAATGCGGGCAGGTCATCGACATGTATTCGATGATCTTCACCGGCGCATTGGGATCGCCGAGCGCCATTTCCTTGAGCGGGCCCGGCTTCAGGGCGGCTTCCATGTCGACATCGCGATCGGATTTCGGCATTTCCGCCGAGGTGGTCGAGGCCGTGGTCTCGTTGCTGACCGCCGGCACCGGCTGTTCGGCACTGGCGGATTTTTCCTCGCTGCAAGCCGACAGGGCGGCGACGGCGCCGGCCATGGCGATACCGCTCAGCAGGCGGCGCTTGGTGATCGTGAGTTCAGACATCGACATCGGTCTCTTACCTGTTGGAATGACGGTTAATCCGGCACAACCGTTATAACGGCAGATTGCGGCAAACAAGGCGGGGGCCTCAGAGAAAAATCAAAGTTCCGTGACCTTTTCCTCGCTCCGGGCATCGTGTGCGAAGGCTGCCATACCGTGGATCTGCCGGTGCACCGCGCTGCCCCGCACTTGCCCTTGCTGCAGTGCGGCCTTACAGATATCGGCCTGATGGGCCTGCAGCGAGGAAGGCCCCAAACTTGGACGTTCCATACGCATTTCTTCGCTTCATAGTTCGGATCGACTTGCCGTAAATGCTTTTATTCCGGTGGTAGCCAAGAGTTGCATTGATGAATTGTTCTTCCAGAGGTTTTGAGAGGCTACTTTTGCGGACGATCCGTCTCGGCGGCCTTTTGGCGGCTTGTGCGCTTCTTCCCGCGGCCGGCGCTTTCGCCCAATCCACGCAGAATGTCGTTCCCCGGACCGGCTCCCAGTCGCTCGAAACCATCGAAGCCGACCGCAAACGACTCTTCGCGCAGATGATGGAGCATCCCGACGACCTGGATACAGCCTTCCGTTATGCCGCGCTTTCCTCGCAGGCGGGCGACCTCGAAGGCGCCGTCTCGACGCTCGAACGGATGCTCATCTATGCACCCGGCCTGCCGCGCCTGCAGCTGGAACTTGGCGTGCTCTACTATCGCCTCGGCGCCTATGAGACGGCACGGCAGTATTTCGAGGGGGCACAGTCGGCGGGCGCCGTGCCGCCGGAGGTGAATGCCAAGGTGGAGGAATACCTGGCCGCCATCGACAAGCAGGCGGCGCCGACCTCGCTCACCGGCATGGTCCGGGCGGGTATCCGCTATCAGAGCAATGCCAATGCCGGGCCCGGCAATTCGACGGTGACCCTCAACGGCCTGCCCTACACGCTCGACGCCCTGACGGTGGCCGGAGAGGATTTCAACGGCTTCCTTACGAGTTCCGTGCGCTATCGCCACGAACTCGATGAACAGGGCATTGCCATCGAGGCCGGGCTTTCGGGTTATGCGGCCGGATACCGCGACCGCGAAGCGCTGAACACCGGGGCAGTCGAGGCTTTTGTCGGCCCCACGTTCGACCTTGCACGATTCGGGCTGGACGACCGTTCGCTCTCCGTCTTTCTTTTGACGAGCGGCGTGTTGATCGAGGGCGATCGCTATCTGGCCTCGATCGGCGCCTCCACCGCCTTCAACTGGCAGGTGACCCCGTCGGACGGTTTCGGCGCGCAGCTCGAGTATCGCTACGAAGACTACAACAACACGAAATCCCGCCAGAGCGCAGAGGATCAGACGGGCGACCGGTTTGACGGCCAGCTCTCTTATTCGCGGCAGGTGACAGAGGACTTCAACCTTTCGGCCCGGCTGCTCGCAACCCGGCGCATTGCCGAAAGCGACTACCTCTCCTCGACGGAGCTGGGCCTTGGCATCGGCAGCGCCTGGCGCTTCGAGGCCCCGATCGGCGACGGGCCGGCCTGGGTTCTTGCCCTCGACGCCGGTGTCTCCCGGCGCAACTATGACGGTCCGGATGCCATGATCAACGCGGCGGAAAGCCAGCAGGATACCGAGTTCAGCCTCAATCTCAGGCAGATCGTGCCCTTTACGGAGCGCGTGGCGCTGGTGGCCGAGGCCGGCTATCGCAAGGTCTGGTCGAACTACGACATGAAGACCTTCGACAATGTCAGCCTGTCACTCGGGATCCAGTCGAGTTTCTAGTGTATCCGAGGCGATGCAAAATCGCCTGATGCCTGTACGCCATTGATGAACGCAGTCCGGACGCAAGACCGCCACACGCCCTTTCGCCGGCGCTGCCCTAGGAGAGCAACATGAACCGCATCCTGTCGACATCAGCGCTCCTCGCCGCATCCGTCGCCATGGTCGTCTCGACCGCAGCACCGGGCCATGCCGAAACCAGCGTTGCCGGCGTGACGGCGGCGGTGAACCCGACCGCATCAGCATTGGAGCCGAGCGGAAAACGCAAGCTGATCTCACTCGGCGACCCCGTGGTGCGCGACCAGCGGATCGAGACCGGACCGGAAGGCCTGGTGCAGATCCTGCTCGCCGACGGCACCTCGTTCACGGTCGGGCCGAATTCTTCCATCGTCATCGACAGCTTCGTCTACGATCCGGAGAAGCAGACGGCGTCGCTTGCCGCGACCATGACCAAGGGGGCTCTGCGCTTTATCGGCGGCAAGGCGTCGAAGGCCGGCGGCGACGTCAAGATCGACACGCCGATCGGCACGGCCGGCATTCGCGGCGCCGTGGTGGACATCAACCTCGACGGCAAGACTGCAGACGGACAGGTAATCCCGCCGCATGTCTCGCTGGTCTTCGGCAAACAGGTGGAACTGAACAGCCGCGGCGCCTCGCAGCGCGTCTTCCGCCCGGGGTATTCGATCGTCGCCGGCAGCGGCGGCAATGCGGTCCAGCGCACTCCGCCGGTCTGGGTAAGCTCCCTGCAGCAATATCTGGCCGGGCGGCCGGGCCTGACGGGCGGCGCGCAGACCGTGCCAACCGACAACAGCGTGCGCAACAGCCAGGTGGCGACCAACAATTCGCAGCAGCCTCCTGCGAAGAACAACATTCCGATTCCCCAGCCGAAGCCGCTTCCGGTGAAGTCGCCGGAGCAGATTGCGGCGGAAGCCACGCGGGACACGACACGGCCTGAGACCCAGGAAGACAGCGTCGCGGTGCTGGAACCCGGCAACAGCGGGGGTGTAGGTTCCTCTGACAAGCTGACCAGCAGCAACGGCACGATCAAAACCAACGCGGATGGCACCATCACGGGCAGCTACGGTTCACGTAGCTTCATCCTTCCATCGTTGAGTTCGACGTCGTCACTGGTATCGCACGCCGTCACCGGCACGGCCAACGGGGCGAGCGTCAGCGGGACGGCCTATACCGGCAGCAACGGTTTTGTTGCCTATATGTTGACGGACGGATCGGGCGACCCCTTCTATGTCATCGGCGGAACGCCAGCCAATGCGACGAGCACCTTGGCGAGCGGACAAATCCTGCATTACGTGATGGAACCGGACGCGCTCTTCCCTGGCATGGTGAATGCGGACGGATCGACCGTGCCCTTTACCAGCGGCTTTGCAGCTGCCGGCGCTGTTTCGAGCGATCTGCTCGTCGGCGGCGTTACAACTTCGGACGGGGTGATCGGCCGTGCAATGCAGGCGTCTCTGCTGATCGACGGCACGGGGACGAGCCAGACGAGCGCCATCAATGTAACGGCAGGAAGCATCGGCCTGCTGGAAGGCGGCGGCTATGGACTGACCGGCTCAACCGCCGGTTCTCAACGCAACAACGCGAACGGCCAGGCGTCCAATGGTCAGGGGGTCACGACGACGATCGGGTCAACCGCCGGAAAAGACCAGTTCTACGGCAGCAATGGCGAGTATCTGGTTATTGGAACAGGCAGCCTTCCGACCGTTGATTTTGGCGATCCGGATGGCGAGTTCGAAGGTTACGACTACGTGCATGTCGCCAGTCGGGACGACACCGCGTCGAGTGCGGCCATCAGGACATTTGGGGGGCAGACACGAACAGGATTTTCCTCCTGGGTGCTGACACAGTATGGCTCGAGCTCGATCCGGGTGGGACGGGCGGAGGCAACTTTCAACTCAACCGCCGGGACCTTTACCGGCGGGATCAGCTCAATGGGCGGAACCTATTACGCGGACTTCTACGACGAGGACGACAGGACCTATCTCAGCGACCAGCTGATTGCCGCGACGAGTTCGAAGGACGGTACCTACATGGTGTCGTCTGCTGCGGTTCCGGCGAAGATATTCAACAACAACACCTCGGCCGCGATCTGCAACAGCTGCGAGTTCATGACCTGGGGATGGTGGGGCCGCAACTCCTATGGAGAAGTCGGCTACACGGTCCATCTCGGCAACTGGATCATCGGCCAGCAGCCCGCCGATACCGCCGTGCCCACGACCGGAAGCGCCACCTATAACGGGAACGCTGTCGGGACGGTGATCAATGGATCATCCCAGTACATTGCGACCGGGACCATGACGTCGACGATGAATTTCGGCGCGCGACAGGGCACGGTGGAAATCAATGATTTCGACAGCAAGGATTTCACGACGGTCGTCAGTTTCGACAATAGCGGCGCTCCCAAGTCCTCCTTCACTGGCAGCAGCACCGCCGGTTCGATGACGAGCAGCGTCACTGGCGCGTTTGCTTCCGATGGCTCCGGCACGACGCTCGGCAATGTCAAAGGCATCATGGGCAACTTTACCGCCGTCGATGGAAGCTGGTCTTCCACGGGCATCTTTGCCGGCAGCACGTCTGAGATCTTTCCGTGACAGGCCAGACGGCGGGCGCAGCGAAGTCACAGGCTCGCCCGAAAGGGTGGCGTCTGTCGTCCTCGCAGCGGCGGCGAACAGGGGTGATGCTGATCGGAGCGGCGGCGCTCACGGGTTTCATCACGCTGCAGGCCATCTTCGCCGGGCAGGCCTTTCGCCTGACGGCCCTCGTGTTCGACACTTACCAGAGCATCAAGCCGCGTGTGGCGACCGATCCGCCCGTGGCCGTTGTCGACATCGACGAGGCCTCGATTGCGAGGCTCGGCCAGTGGCCGTGGTCGCGGCGGGTGGTCGCCGACATGGTGGTGCGCGCGAGCGGGCTCGGGGCGGCTGCAATCGGCTTCGACATCGTGTTTTCGGAGCCGGACCGCACCGCGCCATCACGGCTGATCGAGGAAATGCGCCGCCAGGGCGTGTCGCTCGAAATCGCCACGGCTGCCCTGCCCGACCCGGATCTCGCCCTGGCGCAGGCCGCAGGGGACAACCCCGTGGCTCTCGGCATTGCACTGACCAACGAAACAGAGGCGCCCGTCGCGCCACCGAAAGCTGGCTTCTCCTTCCTGGGCAAAGACCCCGCTCCGGCGCTCGACCGCTTTTCCGGGGCACTCTCGAACCTTAAGGTTCTGACCGAGGCGACGAATGCGATCGGATACTTCTCCTTTCCGCCTTCGGCAGACAACATCATCCGCAGCTTTCCGCTCGTTTCGACCGCCCAGGGCAGGCTCTATCCAGCCCTTTCCGTCGAGACGCTTCGCATCGCGCAACAGGCCGGCTCCTTCATCGTCCGCTCGGCGGAAAGTGGCGGCCGGCTGGCGATGACAGACCTGCGGGTGGGCGCGCTGGATGTGCCTGTCGGCCCCGGCGGGGAGATGTGGATCTATTACTCGGGTTTGCCCGCGATGCCGGTGATCTCGGCCGCAGACCTTCTCGATCCGGCAAAGACGGCAATCCTCGGGCCGATGATCGAAGGGCGCATCCTGTTGATCGGGACCAGTGCCGTGGGCTTGCGCGATCTCGTGGCGACACCCGTCGATCCGGCGATGCCAGGGGTCAAGGTGCATGCGGAGATTATCGACCAGATCGCCAGCGGCATTTTCCTGCAACGACCGGACTGGATTACCGGTGCGGAACGGGCTGTTGCGGTCGCAGTCGGCCTGATGCTGGTTGCCGCGCTGGCGCTTGGCTCGCCGGCCATTGCCGTTGCTGTCGCGCTCATCCTTTCGGTGGCCGTCGGAGCTGCCTCCTGGCTTGCCTTTTCCAAGGCGCTCCTCCTTTTCGATCCCCTGCTGCCGCTCGGCGGACTGGCCTCGGTGCTTCTCACGGCCCTGCCCCTTCTCCTGATGCTGACGCATCGGGAAAAGCGCTTCGTGCGCGAAAGCTTCGGCCGCTACCTTTCGCCGACGCTGGTGGAACGGCTGTCGGAGAACCCGGAAGGGCTGAAGCTCGGCGGCGAGGATCGGGAACTGACGATCCTGTTCTCGGACATTCGCGGATTCACGACCCTGTCCGAAAGTCTCACGCCGACCGAACTGACCGCGCTGCTCAACGGCTTCCTGACGCCGATGACCGACGTTTTGCTGGAGCGCGAGGCGACGATCGACAAGTATATCGGCGATGCGATCATGGCGTTCTGGAACGCTCCCCTCGACATTGCCGAGCATGCGACGAAAGCCTGCGATGCGTCGCTTGCGATGATTGCGGCACTCGATGCGCTGAACCGGGAGCGCGGCACGGCCCTGAAGATCGGCATCGGCCTCAACACCGGCATGGCCTGCGTCGGCAATCTCGGTTCAGACCAGCGTTTCAGCTATTCATGTCTCGGCGACAGCGTCAATCTGGCCTCCCGCGTCGAAGGCATGACGAAGCTCTATGACGTCGCGATCCTGGTCACCGAGGAGGTGGTTCGCCAGGCGCCCGGTTTCGTGTTTGCCGAGGTGGATCGCGTGCGGGTGGTCGGGCGGCGGGCAGCCGTGCGGCTCTACACGCTGCTTGGGCGCGAGAGTGATCCCGCCGTCAGCGACCTTGCGCCGATCCTCGCCCGGCACGAGGCGTTTCTCGACCTGTGGCAAACAGGCGATCTCGACGCCTGCCGGCGAATGGTCGAGGCGTTGCTGTCGCTGGCGCCCAATCCGCTGTCCGGGACCCATAGGCTTTATCGTTCGCGTCTTGAAACGCTGCCTGAAACCGCTCCTGATAACTGGGACGGCGTGTTTACAGCAAACAGCAAGTAGCGCTGAACACGCTCTTTCTGTCCCGCAGGCTTCGCGACCCGATCCCTTCGTGCTGTCTATTCGTGCAGCGACTGGACCACGCGGTTGGCGATCGTGAGACGCTCTGCGAGCGTGGTCGCACAGAGCCGGTGGATCAGAAGCGCCAGTTGCGGATCGACCGTTTCCAGGTGGCGCAGTTGCTGGCGGCCGAGACGGTAGACGGTCGAGGGTATGTCGGCCACGACATCGGCCGTGCGTGGGCCGCCGCGATAGATGGCGATTTCGCCGAGTACGACACCCGGCTTGACCGTTCGCAGACGCAAGGGACGCCCATCCGGCAAACGCGCTTCAACGCGCGCACGGCCCTTCCACAAGAGGAAAAGATCGTCACCGATCTCGCCTGCGCGGATGAACCGGTCACCCGGCTGAAGATCGATCCGTTCCATGGTCGCAACCAGATCCTGCAGCCGAGCATTGGGACCGATCGTCTGGGCGAGGTAATCCTCAACATCGCTCCAGTCCACCTCGTCCGGCAAGGACGCCAACAGGCGTTCCTCACAACGCTCCAGCGCGTGGTCGAGATCACGCTCCACGGCGACGGTCGGGTCGTCGACAACGTCCAGGCCGTTGCGGCGCAACGCCGTTTCCACTCGCTTGTTCATGCCGCAGACGAGGAGTTCCACGTCGCTAGCGACCAGCATGTTGCGGATCTTGACGAATGCGGCACAGGCGGCGGCATCCATGCCGCTCACCCGGCGAAAATCGAGGATGACGAAACGCAGCGACAGTCGTTTGCGGTCACCGAGGCGCTGACGGACCGCGCCGATGATCTGCTCCACTGTGCCAAAAAAGAGAAATTCCTGCAGCTCGAGCACCTGGACCTGATCACCTTCAAGATCCAGCAGCGTGTTCTCGGCAATGGGCCTATCGATACTCGATCGTCGCTGCCGGGCCGAGGTATCGGCGCGGATCACCGAAAGGCGCGCATAATTGTAAACGAAGGTGACGATCGAGAGTGCCAGGCCCAGGGCCATGCCGCCGATGAAACCGAAAGCCAACATGCCGAGCGGGATAGCCAGCACCACCAGCCATTCGCTGACCGGCAATTGCCGCCGCGAGCCCCAAAGCCAGTCATGGATCAGTTCGAAACCCAAGGTGAGCATCAGGCCGGCGGCAATGAAGGTGGGCATGGCACCGGCGAGCTGTCCGGCAAAGGGCAGCATCAACAGCAGCAAGGCTGCGGTCGCCACTCCGACGGAACGGGCATGGGCCCCCATGCGGTTGGCAAGCAGCGTCATGCTGAGGCCTGTGAAGCCAGGCGCTCCGCCGAGACCGCCGGCAAGAAGATTGGCAAGCCCCGCAATGCGCAATTCTGCGTCGGCATCGATCTCGCGGCGGGTTGCGACCTCAAGGCCGCTGGTGTTGAGAAGCACCCCGACCATGCTGAGCAGCGCCACCGATGCAATCGCCGGCACGGCATGGGCGACCACGGCCCAGTCCGCGCCTGTGGCAATGGCAACTGGTGACGGCAATTGCAGGCCCGATGTCGGCGGCATGGACGGCAGCCATTGCAGCATGCGTGCCTGTTCGGAGGTCACGCCCAGGAAGGCCAGCATGGCGTAAAACAGCAGCGCACCGGCAAGCATGACGATCGGGGCGGTGACCGGGTTGCTGGCATTCCTCAGGGCGAAGGTCAGCACGATGGCAAAGATCAGCGCGATGTAGAGATTGGCGAGCGCCTGGTGACCGAGTGGCTGGATGAGAAGTTGGGGCAGCGAGCGATCACCGACCACCATCATCACGGCACCCTGGATGAGCAAGAAGCCGGAGCCGGCAAGGAAGCCCGCCACCACCGAAAAGGGCATGAAACGGACCAGGCGACCGAAGCGGCAGGCGCCGAAGATCCAGAAGATCGCGCCTGTGGCAACGGCGCTCGTGCCGAGGATCGCAAAAGCCGTCTGGATGCGGGTGGCTTCGGACGCTCCCTGCAAAGAGGGCGAGGCCATGGCGGCAGCGATGGCTGTGGCGAGGATGGCGATACTCGCCTCCTGCACCTGGCCGACGCTTGAGGGGTAGCGGCTGCGCAGCGCAATCAGCAGCGCGATGACGACACAGGAGAGCAGGATGACGCCGACACCCATGCCGAAACCGGCGGCGAGCGGCCCGGTGAAGATCAAGGCGGCGAAGGCGATGCTGGTGCCCAGGCCATCAATGCCCGCGATGGCGGCAAACAAGAGAGGAGCGGAGAACTGTGCCAGCCTGCTTTTCGGCAGAACCTTCGGTATCGGATGATCCATGGCCGGGACCAGGGCATCGGCGGGCAGTTCAGGCTGGAACTTGTGATTGCTGACGTTCACCGTGGCCGTTCCTGCAAACTGGCGGTTGATACACCAGGGAGGCGGGGAGTTCTGCCGATTGGTAGACCTGCCGCCAACAGCCGACAACGGGCCGCGCCGGATAGACCCAAACTTGGCCGATCAAACGCGCGAAGCCTTTGGCAGACTTGTCTAATTTGAGGTTCATTCATGCAGCGCCTGGACGGTGCGGTTGGCGATCGTGAGGCGTTCGGACAACGCTGTGGCACAGAGTAGGTGAACCAGCACGGCGAGATGCGGATCTGTCCGTTCGAGATGAAGAAGCTCTCGGCGGGCCAGGCGATACACCGTCGATGGCAGTTCGGCAACGACGTCCGCCGTGCGCGGGCCATCGCGGTAGATGCCGATTTCGCCCAACACGACGCCTGGAGTGACTGTGCGCAGACGCAGGACGCAGCCGTTCGGTAACCGGGCCTCGATGCTCGCGCGTCCCGTCCAGAGAAGATAGAGATCGTCGCCGGTGTCGCCGGCACGAATGATCCGATCACCCGGCGAAACGTCGATCCTTTGCATGACCGCGACGAGATCGTGCAGCCGTTCGTTGGGGCCGATGGTGCGGGCGAGATAGTCTTCGACATCGTGCCAGCCCTCTTCTACCGGGACGGCGGCGAGGAGGTGATCCTCGCAGCGCTCCAGGGCTCGGTCGATGTCGGCCAGCAGCAGGACCGCATCATCGCCCTCAAGATCGAGACCGTTCAGGCGAAGCGTTCTTTCCACCTGAGCTGGGAGCCCACAGAACACCAGGACCGCACCGGCACCGGCGAGCAGATTGCGCGTCTTCAGGAAGGTGATGGCGGCGGCGGCATCAAGGCCACTCACCCGCCGGAAGTCGATCACAACATGGCCAAGTGCGGGGCGTTCCGGATCGCTGAGACGCTGACGGACCCGCTCCATTACCTGTTCTGCTGTGCCGAAGAAGAGAAATTCCTGCAATTCCAGCAGTAGAACCCGGTCCCCTTCCCGGTCGAGAAGCGCGTTGTCCGCGATCGGTCGATCGACACGAGATCGGCGCTCCCGGGAGGAAGCCTCGACGCGGATGACGGAGAGGCTGGCATAGTTGTAGACGAAGGTGACCACCGACAGTGCCAGGCCAAGCGCCATGCCGGGGAGAAAACCGGCTATGACCATGCCGAGAGGAATGGCAAGCACAGTCAGCCATTCACTCTGCGACAATTGCCGGCGTGCCTTCCACAGCCAGTCGTGCAACATCTCCAAACCGAGCGTCATCATCAGGCCGGCCGCTATGAACACGGGCATAATGCCGGCAAGCCCACCGGCAAAGGGCAACATCGCGAGCAAAACCGCAGCAGTTGCGAGACCGACGAACCGAGTTTTTGCGCCCATGCGGTTGGCAAGCATGGTCATGGACAGGCTTGAAAAGCCGGGCGGCCCGCCCAACAGGCCAACAGCGATGTTGGCGAGACCAGCAGTGCGCATTTCCCGATCGGCGTCGATCTCGCGGTGGGTCGCAACTTCGAGGCCGCTGGTGTTGAGGAGGAGGCCGATCATGCTGAGCAAGACAACAGAGGCGATGGCCGGCGAGGTGTGGGCAACGGTCCACCAGTCAGCGCCTGAAAACACATCCAGCGGCGACGGCAGGGCAAGGCCCCCAGACGGTGGCATGGCAGGCAGCCAGTGCATGGCGCGGGCTTGCTCGACCGGCAGGCCGATCACGGTCAGCATCCCGTAAAACAGCAAACCGGCACTGAGCATCACGAGCGGCCCCGTAGCGGGACTGGCGAAACGGCCGAGAGACCAAAGCAGAACAAGGGCGAAGATCAGTGCCACCATCAGATTGCCGAGGACCGGACGTCCTTCTGACAGCGAAAGTGCGGCGTAGCCGCCTTCGCCCAGCACCATCATCACCGCACCCTGAACCATCAGCGCGCCGGAGCCGGCCAGGAAGCCGGCAATGACGGGATAAGGCAGAAAGCGCATGAGCCGACCGAAGCGGAACGCGCCGAAAGTCCAGAAGACGAGACCCGTAGAAAGACCGCTTAATGCCAAGACGGCGAAGGCTGTCAGGATCCGTGTCTCGTCGCTCGCATCCGTCATCGTCGAAGTCGCGCCGGCAATGGCCGTGGCGAGGATCGCGACGCTCGGTTTGCGAACCTGGCCGATGCTGGAGGGATAACGGCTGAACAGCGCCATCGCGAGAACCAGCACGACGCTCGAGAGGAGGATAAGACCGACCCCCATGGCGAAGCCCGGGGCGAGCGTGCCGGTGAAGATCAGCGCGGCAAAGGCAATGCTGGTGCCAAGACCATCCAGGCCGGCGACCAGGGAAAAAAGCGCCGAGGCGGTCACGTTGGCGAGGTGATCGGACCGGGCGGAAGCGAACGCGTTGCCGGTATTGCCATGCAGAATGGCGGCGGCTCGTTCTGCCCCCTCGGGCGGATGCGCCTTGTCGGGAACAGGCTGCGGCGAGCATGTCGGATTGTGAAGGTTCACCTGGGCATCCATCGCGGCAAGCTCAACCACGGATTTGGTCTGCCCTCATTCGTAGACCTCGCCATCGGCGGGCGGCAACGGTCGCGGAACAATCGGCCCAGATTTGGCCGCCGCAACGCAGCATTCTTATGCGCGACGCAGCATTTCACTCCCTCGCTGAACGTCGGACGCGGAACCGTCCACAGGGCGGCGGTCGTTCAGCGGGCCCCGCCGGGTCGCTTCGTCCTTGAAAGCACCGCCGTCCCCAGGCGTTCGATCGCCCGGCGCAAGGTGTCGTTTTCGATACCCTCCATCAGGTTTTCCAGATGTCGGGCCTTTTCGCCCTCGAGCTTTTTCGGTGGGGGACGGCGGAGGGCCGCGTTCGACACCGGCTTCTGCACAATGCGGATCTGGCCGATCGCAGGATAGCCGAAGAAACCGTTGATGCGCGCGATGAGTTCACCTTGGGCATGCGACAGAAAAAGAGCGCGCGCGCCCTCACAGGCGATCGTCAGGACGCCCGGGCGATGGCCGCCGTCCTCGTCAAGATCGCTGCGGCGGGGCCAGGCGATCTTTTCCGGTCGGGTGCAATCGGCAAAACCGTCACCGACGATATCTTCCCAGGAGCCGAGCAAAGCCGTGTTGATGCCGGCGCGACGCGCGAGCACGGGGTCGACGATGCCGTTGGCAATCTCGGAGATCTGATTGGCACCCCGGCGCTGAAAGTTTCGTCCCTCCATGATCAAGGCCCCCCCGGCTTGGGCAGCGTGTCACAAGCTCCGGATGCGGGCGTTGCGATGGCGCTCGCAACAATCACCGAGCCGATCCAGAGAAACAAGGAATCATAGATGTCGTGGCCGAAGATGAAATTGCTCATGCCACCCAGGACATAGGTCGCCACGAGGCAAAAGGCCATGAACAGTCGTGGACCGTAAAGAGCGTTTCGCTCTGTCCGCCATGCGATGACCAGAGGCGCTAGCAGTACCGCAACGAGAGCCATGAGGCCGACAATTCCGCTATCGACCAAAGCTGTGATGAAGCCATTGTGAAAATGCGAGTAGCTGTATCCGGCGGCCGTAATCAGGGCACGGCGATTCTGGAGGCCATGGCCATCGAAAAAGCCCGACTGGACCAATTCCAGCGCTTTCATCCACAGATCGAGCCTCACCGTATAGGACGCGCCCCAGGCGATGTCGCCCCGCCCCGCCATCAGGCCCGAGACTTCTTCGAACCGTTCGACACTGCCGGAGACGTAGAACCCGATGGCGACCACCGCGAGCAGCGAAAATACGCCTGCGAAGATTTTGAGCCCGCTTACCTGATCGCGCAAAAAGAAAACAGCAAAAACAAGGGCTGCGACGAGGGGGGTCGGCATGAGACCCTTCGTCTGCGACAGGAAGATGCACAGGTATCCAGCGACGAAACCAAGCCCCGCCAGCGCCCGCCAGCGGCGGTCAGGGTCGAGCAAGCCGGGCAAAGAAAGCACGCTCAGCAGAGCGCAGGTCATGGCGAAGGGGATCGCATTGCCACTTCCTCCCTCGACCCGCTGGTCGAGAATGAAGGCCTGAAACAAGGCGAGCGGAAGAACGGCAACCGCGCCAATCGCCGATGCGCGTACCAGCGTCGCAAGGAGGCAGCGTCCGCTGCAGACGGCAAGCCTGTGCATCAGGAACAAAGGCGCGAGAAAGAGGAGTTGCGGCCCGAATTTGCGAAGCTCGGCCAGCGGAGAGGCGAAATTTTCCCCGAAATGAATAAAGAAAAACAGGGCGTTAACAGCCACATAGAAAAGAAGAACCACACTGAACGCGAGAGGCGCCGGGTCACGAACCCAAGACAGGCGCCCGAGCATCAGATAAATCAGGGCCCAGCCGGCAGTCATCACCAGCAGCGCCGTGACGACGGAGCCGCCCAGCGCAGCCAGCCCGAAAACGACGAAGAGGGCTGCAACATTGTTTTCAGCCATCGATCTGTCGAATACATGCATGCTTAAACGGTCCCCTTGCGGGGCATAGAGGTAAACGGAAACGTGATGGACCACAAGACAAAGCCGGGCGCCGAGGTGCTGCTGTCCTGGTATGACCGGCATCACAGGGAGTTGCCCTGGCGCATCTCTCCGGCCGCCGCAAAAGCCGGGGCCGTGCCGGATCCCTACCACATCTGGATGTCGGAAGTCATGCTGCAGCAGACGACGGTCGCGGCAGTGAAAGCCTATTTCGCCAAGTTCATCAGCCGCTGGCCGAGCGTGACTGCGCTCGCCGAGGCGCCAAATGAAGACGTGATGGCCGCCTGGGCCGGGCTCGGCTATTACGCCCGCGCCCGCAATCTGAAGAAATGCGCCGAAGCGGTGGCGTTTCAGCACGGCGGTGTCTTTCCCGACACCGAGGAGGGACTCAGGGCCCTGCCCGGCATCGGAGATTATACCTCTGCTGCGGTCGCGGCGATCGCCTTCAACCGGCCATCGGCGGTGATGGACGGCAATGTCGAGCGGGTAATTTCGCGGCTCTATGCCATCGAAGCGCCGCTTCCCGGCTCCAAACCGCAGATGAAGGCCAAGGTCGCGGCACTGACACCGACCGACCGGCCGGGCGATTTTGCCCAGGCGATGATGGATCTCGGCGCCACGATCTGCACGCCGAAGCGCCCCGCCTGCGCCCTCTGTCCGTTCAACGATGCCTGTCTCGCGCTGGCAGACGACGATCCCGAACGTTTTCCGGTGAAGGCGGCCAAGAAGGCCAAGCCGGTGCGGCAGGGGGCAGCCTTTGTCGCGGTGGATCGCGACGGGCGACTGTTGTTGCGCAAGCGGGCGGAGAGTGGGCTTCTCGGCGGCATGACGGAGGTGCCGACGACGGACTGGACATCGCGTCA
Organism: Hyphomicrobiales bacterium; assembly: GCA_900473805.1. Taxonomy (GTDB): domain Bacteria; phylum Pseudomonadota; class Alphaproteobacteria; order Rhizobiales; family Rhizobiaceae; genus Allorhizobium. Next base: position 48,758 of record UCMS01000026.1, read on the forward strand.
GGACGGCGAGACAGGGCTGAAAGCCGCCCCCTTCCCTGCCGACTGGCAGTCGGCGGGCACGATCAGTCATGTCTTCACCCATTTCGAACTCAGACTGTCGATCTTCCGCGTCGGACCGATCGATGCTCCATCGGGAAATCACGGTTTCTGGGTGCCCGTCACCGAACTTGATGGGGAAGCGCTGCCGACTGTCATGAAGAAGGCAATTGTGGCGGCTATCCCGACAGCCTTTCCAACTCCTAAGGGATAAAACATGACCGAGATTCGCCACATCGTCTTCGACATCGGCAAGGTGCTGATCCATTACGATCCGAACCTGCCGTTTCAAAGGATCATTCCTGATCCCGACGAACGGGCGAACTTCTTTGCCACTGTCTGCACCCATGACTGGAACATCGAGCAGGACCGCGGGCGGAGCTGGGCAGAGGCGGAAGACCTGCTGATATCAGAGTTTCCCGAACATGAGGCCAATATCCGCGCCTTCCGGCAATATTGGTCCGAGATGGTGCCGCATGCCTATGACGACAGCGTCGCCGTCATGACCGGACTGATCGAGGCGGGGCATGACGTGACCATGCTGACCAATTTTGCCGCCGATACGTTTTCTGAAGCGCGCAAGATGTATCCCTTTCTCAACCTCCCGCGTGGCGTCACCGTCTCGGGCGAAGTGGGCCTGATCAAGCCGGATGTGGCGATCTACGAGCGGCACGCCACGGATTACGGCCTGTCGCCAGCGCATTGCGTTTTCATCGACGACAGCTATCCGAATGTGGAAGGTGCGCGGGCGGCCGGCTGGAAAGCGGTACACTTTACGGGTGCCGAACAGCTGAAGGCGGATCTGCGGTCTCTCGGGGTCGAGATCTGACGTCAGCGCTGACAAAAAATAGGCGCGGGTGGAGTTGGCGGACCCCGACCCGCGCCAGTCCGGCCGCAAGCGGCCGAAGACGTTACGGGGCGGTGTCGATAGGCTGACGTTTCATCCCGTGTTTTGTGCAGCGGTGTTACGGCGAGCGGCTTGTCCGAAGCTGGTCTCCGTGAGCAGATACGGTAAACTGATCACACACCATGCAGGGGCCGGTCCCGGTCTCTGCGCTTTTGCAAACACACCCTGCCACTGCCCGGAGACCCCATGCCTTTCGATCCCGTCACCGCCGCCCGCACCTTTCACGAGGCGATCAATGCGCTCGACTTCGCCACCATCGACGGCTTCTTCGCCGAAGATGCGGTCTACGGGTCGGTGAAGGTCGGCCAGCTTTCCGGGAAGGCCGAAATCATGGCCGCGTTCCGGCGCTATTTCGACACCTATCCGGACCAGGTGGCCGTGGATGAACTGACCGAAGCCGTATCGCCGATGGCGGCGCGCGCCGTCTGGCGGTTGAAGGCCACACATGCCCAAACGGGCGAGCCGCTGGTGCGCTTCGGCGAAGAGACGATTACCTTCAACGATGAAGGCAAGATCATCTCGGTCGACGTGACCGACTATAAGGTGTGACGATCAAACATCGCCTTAGAATGCCCAACGCCCGCTCCATGGAGCGGGCGTCCGTCGTTTGATCGTTCGTCCGAAACTCAGTCGAGCTTGTTCATGCCAGCACGGACGATGGCACGCAGGTCGTCGATTGGTTTCAGCGCACCTTCCTGTTCGAAGTGCCAGAAGGTCCAGCCGTTGCAAGCATCGAGCCCCTGTACCTTGGCACCGAGGCGATGGATGGAGCCAGCCTCGCCACCGGACACCAGCGTCCCATCGGCGCGGATGATCGCCGAGTGGCGGCGCTTCGCATCGGTCAGCACCTGACCGGGCTTGACCAGGCCGCTTTCGACCAGGGTGTTGAAAGCAACGCGGGCTTCGCCCTTCTTGCCGGTCATTACGGTCAGTTCAACCTTGCCCAAAGGCTCGACGGCGGCGATTCGGGCCGAGGCGGCGTCGATGTATTCCTGTTCGCGTTCGATGCCGACGAAGTGACGGCCGAGACGCTTGGCAACGGCCCCTGTCGTGCCGGAGCCGAAGAAGGGGTCGAGCACGATGTCACCGGGCTTGGTCGAGGCCATGATGACACGGGCCAGCAGCGCTTCCGGCTTCTGGGTCGGATGGACCTTCTTGCCGTCGTCGCCCTTCAGCCGTTCGCCGCCCGAGCAGATCGGGAAGAGCCAGTCCGAGCGCATCTGGACGTCGTCGTTCGCCGCCTTCATCGCATCGTAATTGAAGGTGTAACCCTTGGCCTTCGGATCGGGCGAGGCCCAGATCATGGTTTCATGGGCGTTCTGGAAACGACGGCCCTTGAAGTTCGGCATCGGGTTGGTCTTGCGCCAGACGATGTCATTGAGGATCCAGAAATTCATGTCCTGCAAGGTCGCGCCGACGCGGAAGATGTTGTGGTAGCTGCCGATGACCCAGATTGTTCCAGTCGGCTTCAGGACGCGACGGCAGGCGAGCAGCCAGGCGCGGGTGAAAGCGTCATAGGCCTCAAAGGAGGCAAACTGGTCCCATTCGTCGTCGCAGGCATCAACGAGGCTCTGGTCGGGACGATGCAGGGCGCCGCCGAGCTGCAGGTTGTATGGCGGATCGGCGAAGATGACGTCGACGGATTTGTCGGGAAGGGCTTCGAGAGCGGAAACGCAATCGCCCTTGATGATGCTGTCGACCCAGGCAAACGGGTCGGACGAACGGCGGAGTTCGGCAATCGGAAACACAGAAGCCATCGGTTACTCACTCTTACGCTGACGCAGCACGGGAACACGAGGCTTATGGTTACCGAAGTTGGTTACCGAAGGGTGAAGAGGACGTGAGATTTTGTCCGGGGGTGGGATGCCCCTCGTGAGTTTGTCCAATGGCCCCCATGTGTTACTGCATGACGCTCTTCCAGAAACACTCAGAAAGCTTTCGGCAGCCCCGCTTGCTTCAAGGTCTCGTTGGCAGTGTGGCGCGACCTCACACCGTGATCGACCGTGAAGTGCCGATTCGTGATGGGGCTGTACCAAATCTCGTGGTCGCCCTTACCCGGTCGGACAAAGGTGCAACCTGCTGCGATCAGTCTTTCCTTTAGATCCCGCAGATAGCTCGCCATAGACGTGTCAGAAACTAGGATTGGGTATCTTGCCGATCTGTTCTGCGAGAATGTGGACCGGAATTTCCGGCAGATCTGAGCCTACTCCATTCAACTCAAGCAAATCTGCTACCGCAGCCATCACCTTGGGCTGGAGCTTTTCCATACTCTCGGATTCCACTGCCAGTCCTTCAATATCACTGCTCGTGGCGACCCAGACTTCGGCATCTTCGTCCCAGGATGCACGTACGATAATTGACCGCGTATTCATCTTGGCCTCCGCAGCTATGGATTGAAGGGCAAGTTACACCGAAACGACCAGTCACGAAACCCGCCGCCGCCAGACCCCATCAAATCGCACGAGGCGAATGCTTGGCATACCTCTCGACCGGCTACGTCTTGCGGACTTCATAACCGAGTGGACGCGGAGGCCTCATCCCAAGCCTTCACCACCGCCTTCTTCGCCTGTGCCCGCCACACACGCGTCAGGTTTTCCCGCGCCCATTCGATATCCACCCGATCGGGCCGGGCCAGCACCATCGGATAGGGCCGATGATGGTCGGTGGTGAAGAAGGTGTCTGGGTCCATCTCGATCAGGTGGTCGCGCTCCTCGAAGGGCACCTTGAAGACCGGGCAGTCATGGGTCGGGTTCCAGAACAGCATGACCTTGCCGTTGACCTTGAAGGACACGGCGTTCCAGGAGGTGGTCTCTTCCGTAGTCGGCAGAGCGAGGATGATCTGGCGCAGGGTGTCGAGGGTGATCATGGTTGGGCCTCCCATCGAGAAAGATGCCAGAGATCACTGGCGCTGTCATGCGACGGTGTTAAGAGTGTAAGACCGAAGCGATGCGAACGCATGGCTCCAACCGGACGCTGCCATCAGGCGCTCACACATGCAGTCTTCTCGACCCGAAATCCTTGTAACGCGTGCAAAATGAAGATGTCGCCCACTGAAATCCATGATCATCGCTTCGTGCAGGCGGCCCTGGCGTCCTCGGATGACTGCATCAAGATCCTTGGGCTCGACGGCAGCCTTCAATACATGACCGACGGCGGACGGCGCGTCATGGAGGTCGACGATTTCAACGCGATCAAGGGGTGCCCCTGGCCCGACTTCTGGCGCGACGAAGGCAATCATGCGGCCATTGCTGCCATCGAGGCCGCGCGCGAAGGGCGCGAAGCCCGGTTTACAGGCTATGCCGATACGGCGAAGGGGAATCGACGTTTCTGGGACGTGAAAGTGAGCCCGATCCTGGCCGAAGACGGCAGCGTCGAGAGCATTCTCTCGGTGTCCCGCGATATCACTGCGATCAAGAATTTCGAGATCGAACAGGAACTGCTGCGCGGCGAACTCTCGCACCGGATCAAGAACATTCTGGCCCTCGTGCAGTCGCTCGCCAACCAAACTCTGCGCAACGACAGCGACATGGCGTCATCGCGGACCGCATTCCTGGAGCGGCTGCACGCACTCAGCCATGCGCAGGATCTGTTCATCAGCCGCAATCAGGTCTCCACAACACTGCTGCAACTGGTGGAATCCGTCATCTCGACGCAGGATCCCGGTCGCGTCGATGTCGACGGACCCGACGTGGATCTATCATCCAAGAGCAGCATCGCCTTCGCTTTGACACTGCATGAGCTGATGACCAATGCGGTGAAATACGGCGCGCTGTCGAATGGCGAAGGCCAGGTGGAAATCTCCTGGTCCGTCGCCCCAGGCGAGAGCGGCCCGGAGATGCGGTTCCAGTGGCGCGAACGCGGGGGGCCGGTCGTCGTTGCCCCGAGCCGCAAGGGGTTCGGTTCACGCATGATCGAGAAGGCGCTGGTCGGCTACATCAAGGGCGAGGCCAGCATCACCTATGCCCCGGCGGGTCTTGTCGTGCAGGTAAAAGCCCCCCTCTCCGCACTGCTTGCCGTTTGATCCTATCAGCGCGAGGGCGCAACGCGGACAGAAGCAAAGCCTTCCCCGGCGACCTGATCACATAGATCCGACCACTCACAACCGGCACAGGCCGAACGGATCTTACCCGTGGCAAAGTTGGCTCGGAGCCGCTCGATCAGGGCAAGGGTCGGCGTGATAAGGGCACCGAGCGGCAGCGGACTGCCGAGCAGCCGGGCGACGGCGTCTGCCGCCTCGCGGTCGCGCTCCACGACGCTCGCTCCATGGCAATGCGCCTCTGGATCTGCCGTCAGAGGCCCACAGATATCGTCCGGCCCCGCCACCAGTTGGATCTCCTCGCCGGCCGAGAGCCTTGCGGCAATGGCCTCGTAGTTCTCAACGAAGGCGGGCGAATAGCCCTTGCCGACATAGGTCAGCATGCAGAGCAGGTGGTGAGGACGGAGCCGGACGGTCATTCTTCTGTTATGGCAACTGGCCGGTCAGAGGTCGAGCGGCCGGGCCGTTCGGCGGGCCAGCGCCACCAGCAGGGCGGCAGCGAGCGCCGATTTGATCACGGCGCCCAGAATGAAGGGCGTGACGCCAAAGGCCAGGCCCTTTTCAAGGCCGATCAACCACGACAGCCAGGCGCCGCCGATGGCGAGGCAGAGGATGTTGGCCGAGAGATGGGCGAGAAAACTCTTGATCACGCGCTGACCCGTCCAGCCCTTTTCAGCGAGGTAACCGGCGAGGGCTGCGATGATCGGGAAGGCAACGAGATAGCCTGCCGTTGGGCCGACGAAAGGCGCGATCCCCCCGGAGGCATTGGCGAGAACCGGCAGGCCGAGCATGGCCTCGCCGAGCCAGGCGAACACCGTGAGCGCACCGAGACGCCAGCCATAGAGCGCGCCGATCATGGTTATAGCGAAGGTCTGCATGGTGATCGGTACCGGCACCATGGGCACGGATATCTGCGAGGCGAGCGCCAGCACACCCGTGCCGAAGAGGAGAAGCGCGGCCTGGAAGGGTAGCGAACGGCCCGATATGCCGAGCGGATCGAAACCGCGAGCGGCGGGCGCGAGAATGGTCGTCATGGGCAAACTCCATTTTATAGATAATTCATTCAGGCGTGATTCTTTTATCTACTATTTTTTGACCCATCAAGAGCTGGTTCGACATATAAGAAGAGACAACAGCCAGTCGCTCATGAGCAGACCCTTCAATCACGCCGCTTTTTCCTATTTTTTCAATCTTTTCAGCCCGTCTCAGCGGTTCGTCGTTCCGTGACAAATTATCTATAATTTTCGACCCGCCGCCGCCCACGCCATCGTCGACGTCGTCACAGCCTAAAAAAGGTCGAGTTCCGCACGATCACGAGGCCTGTTGAGAAAACCATAATTTACCGATGACGGGCAGGATGGTGGACATGGCGACCATGCGATGGCCATCGGCGGCGTGATCCTCTCACCCACCACCGGCCGCACGGATCAACCCCATCCACCGCACACCGGAGCAGACCAATGTGCCTCGACTGCAGCATCAAGAGCCCGAGGGGCCTCAAGCGCCGCCACCTGATGAAACTGGCCGCCCTCGGCTTTGCCGCCGGTGGGACCGCGCCGATCGCGCTGGCATCGGAGACAAAGACGCCTCCGGCTGCAGACGCGCACGGTGCGGCCGCCCATGCAGCCGAAGCGCCACCTGAAGGCGGGCATGACGCAGCCCAGGCGGCCGAGGCCAAGCCGGCCGCCGACCCGCACGCGTCGCCGTCCGATGGGCTGACGCCGAAACAGGCACTGGCCAAACTGAAAGAGGGCAATCGCCGTTTCGTCGAGGACGCCAATGCCTGCGCTGCCGATCTTGCCGCACGGCGCACCGAGCTTGCCGCCGGCCAGCATCCCTGGGCGATCGTGCTCACCTGTTCCGACAGCCGGGTGACGCCGGAGCTCATCTTTGGCGGCGTGACGCTCGGCGAACTCTTCGTCGTGCGCAATGCCGGCAATGTGCTCGATACCGGCGCACTCGGCACGATCGAATACGGTACCGAACATCTGCATGCGCCGCTGGTCGTGGTGATGGGTCACAAGAAGTGCGGTGCGGTGGCAGCCGCCTGCGACGTCGTCAAGAAGGGTGTGGAACTCGAGGGTTCGATCGGCAAGATGGTGCAGCCGATCCTGCCGGTCGCTCTTTCGGCCCTGTTCACCTCGGAGGATTTCGTCGGCCAGACGGTGCGCAACAACGCCGTTTCCGGCGCCAGGCGCATCACCGAAGAAAGCCCCATCGTCTCGCATCTGGTGGAGAGCGGCGCGGTGAAGGTGATCGCCGCCGTCTATGACATCGAGACGGGCGAAGTGCAGTTCATCGACAAGATCGCGTGAGGACCATCTCCCAGCCCGGCGTTTCGGCCGAACCACCCCTCCCCTTGAGGGGGAGGGTCGGACCGCAGGTCCGGGGTGGGGTGAACATTGGTGTCTCACCGCCGCCTATCATGCTCGCGGTCGATCACCCCACCCGCCGTTTCGCGGCGACCTCCCCCCCTCAAGGGGAGGTGAGATTGATCATCCAACGATCGCAAAGCCTTCCGTCTCAGCCCGACCCGGAACAGGCATGGGCGCGCGGCCGATCCATTGGACGTGGCGTTCGAGGATGCGGGCGGCTTCCGTTGCGTTTCCGGATTTCAGCGCCTCCAGGATCGCGCGGTGGTCGTGGTCGGTGCGGGCTTCCCAGGTGGCGCGCCACGCGACGAAGAGGAAGCGGGCGGAGACAGCGTGGAGATCGTCGATGACCGAAAGCAGGCGTGGCATGCCGCAGGTGGAGACGATCAGGCGGTGGAAGCGGCGGTTGGCCTCCTCCCAGGTGCGAACATCCTTGGCGTCGTCTGCATCGGCTGCGGCCAGTTCGGCGGCGGCCAGAACCTCGAGCGTGAGGTTTGGGGCGGCGTGGCGCAGCGCCAGCACCTCGAGGGCCGCGCGCATTTCGGCAACTTCGCGCACCTGCTTCAGGTCGAAACTTGCGACCCGCACGCCACGGCGGGGCAGAGAGACGACAAGGCCCTGCGCCTCCAGCCGTCGGAAAGCTTCGCGCACCGGCACATGGCTTGCGCCGAATTCCTCGGCGATATGATCCTGCGCCAGACGCGCGCCGGGCACGAGTTCGCCATGGATGATGCGCTCCGCCAGCGCGCGGCTGATGCGGCTCGCCACCGTGTCCTTCGAGGAATCGTCGCGCGTCTTGGGCATGCGGTCATGCATAGAGAGCGGGGCATGGCTTGTCGAGGGAGTGGGATTGCGACCTCACTCCCAATCCCTCCCCTCACCCATGCCGTGCGCGGCTATCCTCCGGCGCCTCGGCGCGGTCGTCCAGACCATAGTCGCGCACCACTTCGGCGACCCGCAGGCGGTAGGCGGCGAAGACGCCGCCACGGCCGGCGGACTGGGCAGCGCGGTGTTCTTCCGTCTCGCGCCAGCGGCGGACCGCCTCTTCGTCGCGCCAGAAGGAGAGCGAGAGCAGCTTGCCGCGTGTCGTCAGGCTCTCGAAGCGCTCGACGGAGATAAAGCCGTCGGTTGCCTCCAGATGGGCGCGCAGGTCTCCCGCGAGATCGAGATAGCGGTGGCGCTCGCCGATGAAAGGCACCACCTCGAAGATGACGGCGATCATGGCTGGACCTTCGAGGATGCCGGGTTGGAGACGTTCTTCAGGAAGAGGCGGTCCTCCTCCAGGATGAAGCGGGCATTCCTGGCGAATTCGTAGTTCGCCTTGCCCAGCGGATCGGCCGCGAGCTTCGCGCGATAGGACTCGTAGGCTGCCAAATTCTCGATGCGGTAGATGCCGTAGGCCGTGGTGGCCGAGCCTTCGTGCGGGGCAAAGTAGCCGACGAGATCGGCGCCGCAGCGCGGGATCGCCTCGCCCCAGTTGCGGGCGTAAGTGGCGAAGTCCTCGCGGCCGAAGGGATCGATGCGGTAGCGGATGATGCAGGTGATCATGGGAAACTCCTCGTTTGTTGCGAGGCGGGTTTGCCATGAAGGAAAGACGGGATGCTTCGATCGGGATCGAAGTTTTACTCTCTCCCCTCGCCTTCAATAGTTCGACCGGGATCGAAGCATTGGCTACAGTGGCGAGGCAGACTGCGGTTGAAAATCCGGAGAGGATCACATGGCGGAAGGCCCAGACATTGCGCGCATCGCCTCGCTGATCGGCGATCCGGCGCGCTCGAACATGCTCTTGGCGCTGCTCGGCGGCAAGGCGCTGACGGCGACGGAGCTGGCCGGGGCTGCGGGCGTGACGCTGCAGACTGCGAGTTCGCATCTGTCGAAACTTGAAGACGGCGGGCTGCTTGCCCAGCGCAAGCAGGGGCGGCACCGCTATTTCGCGCTGGCCGATGGTCATGTCGGGGAAATGATCGAAGGCCTGATGAGTTTTTCGGCGACGCGCGGGCACCTGCGTCATCGCACCGGGCCGAAGGAGCCGGAACTGCGAAAAGCCCGGATTTGCTACGACCATCTGGCCGGCGATTTCGGCGTGCGGATGCTCGACAGTCTCGTCGCGCAAGGGGCGATCCGGGCGGAGGACGAGGCGCTGACGCTGACGACAGAGGGTGAGGCGCTGCTCGAAACTCGGGGTCTCGGTATCGGCAGGCTCCGCGCCAAGCGCCGTCCGCTCTGCCGCGCCTGCCTCGACTGGAGCGAGCGACGGACACATCTCGCGGGCAGTCTGGGGGCTGAACTGCTCACGCATTTTCTCGATCGCGGCCTGGCGCGGCGGGTTGAAGACAGCAGGATCATCCGGTTCTCGCCTGAGGGCGAAAGGCGGTTTCTGGCCTGGTTTCCCCTGCCCGGCTGAAGCGTTCGGCAGCCGATATCGGACGCATTGCAAAGAAACCGACTGTACGGTATGTTTCTAGCTTCTCTTTTCCGGAGCCCAGCCATGAACCCTACCCTCTCCGCCTACGGCGCGCTGGCCGCGGCCATCGTGCTCGAAGTCACCGGCACGACGCTTTTGCAGAAGTCGGCGCAGTTCACCAAGCTTCTGCCGACGGCCGGCATGGTGGTGTTCTATGTCGCCTCCTTCTACCTGTTGTCACAGGCGCTGAAGGGAATGCCGCTCGGGATCGCCTATGCCATGTGGGGCGGGCTCGGCATCGTGCTGACAGCACTGATCAGCGTATTCTATCTCAAGCAGAGCCTGGATCTCGCCGCCCTCGCCGGTATCGCGCTGATCGTCACCGGCGTGGTGGTGATGAACACCCTGTCGAACACGGTCTCGCATTGATGCCTGCCGTTTCCTCGCCGGCCGGCGCGCCGATCTCCGCCCATCACCGCAAGAAGCAGCCGGAGCAGGTGCGGCGGGCGCTGCTCGACTGCGCTGCCCAGATCGCCGCCGAACAGGGGGCGCAAGCGATCACCATCCAGGCCGTCGCAGAACGGGCCGGTGTGACCAAGGGCGGGCTGCTGCATCATTTCGACAGCAAGCAGGCGCTGCTGGCGGCCGTCTTTTCCGACCTGCTCGAGCAGATGGACCGCGAGATCGACCGCACGATGGCCGGCGATCCCGTGGCGCGCGGGCGCTTTACGCGGGCCTATGTGCGGGCCTGCTTTTCCGACCGGCTGCTCGGCGAGCGCAGCCTCTGGGCGGCGCTGTCGGTCGCCATCGTCTCGGAGCCGGCGCTGCGGGCTCTCTGGTCGTCCTGGCTCGACGGGCGCATGGCGCGGCATGCCGAGACGGATGGCGATGCGAATCTGGTTGCGGTGCGCCTGGCAGCCGATGGTGTCTGGCTTGCCGACATGATGGAGAAATCGGGCGGACTCACGCGCTATCCACAATCCTTCGAGGCGGTGCTGTTGCAGATGGCAGGTGCTTGAGCCAGCAGCGGTGCGGTAGAGACCGGCAGACCTGCCATGCGGGGCACGCGATTGTCCTCGCGCTTGCGATCGTGTAGGGAGCGACCATCCCCTACCCCACACGGATATTCCCATGAGCAGTTTCGAGCTTACCCTTTTCGATTGCGACGGCGTTCTCGTCGATTCAGAGATCATCGCTGCGAAGGTGGAATCGAAGCTTCTGACGGAAGCGGGCTATCCGATTTCGGTCGAGGAAATGGGCGAGCGTTTTGCCGGAATGACCTGGAAGAACATTCTTCTGTCGATCGAGAGTGAAATCGACATTCCGCTGTCGGCCAGTCTGATCGACAAGTCCGAGCAGTTGCTCGACCAGAAGCTCGCACGGGAGGTCAAGGCGATCGACGGCGTTCAGTTCGCGCTGTCCCGCATCAAGGGGCCTCGTTGCATCTGTTCCAATTCGTCGGCGCACCGCCTCGACATGATGCTCACCAAGGTGGGCCTCAAGGACCATTTCGCGCCGCATATCTATTCGGCAAAAGATCTTGGTGCCGACAGGGTCAAGCCGAAGCCGGATATCTTCCTGCATGGTGCCAAGCAGTTCAATGTCAGCCCGTCACGCTGCGTGGTCGTCGAGGATTCCGTCCATGGCGTGCATGCGGCGCGCGAGGCCGGCATGCGAGTCATCGGCTTCACCGGGGCTTCCCACACCTATCCGTCGCATGCCGACCGTTTGACGGATGCGGGCGCCGAAACGGTGATCGCGCGGATGACGGACCTGCCGGGCGTCATTGCCGCCATGGAGGAATGGGAAGGCGCATTCTAAGGCCCGCCTCGCGGCTCTCACATCCTGACCGTCAGGGCCGCCGGAAGGATTTCCGCAACGAATCCGCCGCGAACAGGATTTTCGCCATCAACCTCGACCGGGAAACGGGCGGGGTCGTGTGGACGAAGTTCGATACGGCGTCCTCGGTGGAAGCTCAGCAGGGGATGACCGAGGTGTCCGGCCGAATAAAGACTCTTCAGTAAACCAAGCAGGCCGAGAGTGCTCTCCTCACGCATCACCGCAAGGTCGAACAGACCGTCGGCCAGATCGGCCTGTGGCGTGATGTGCATGCCGCCGCCGAACCAGCCGCCATTGGCGATGGCCGCAATCGCCAGCCGCCCCTCGTGCACCCGCATTCCGTCGACCAGGATGTCAAAGCTGTAGGGCCGATAGCGCAGGATCGCCACGACGGAGAAGAGCAGGAAGCGCAGCGGGCCGGTGACGATCTTGCGGCGACCACCCGCATTGACGGCATCGACGATTTCCCCCGATATTCCAACGCTGGTGATGTTGGCGAAGTAACGACGCTGTTCGTTGTCCCTGGTATCGCGGGCGATCAGAAGCCCGGCATCGATCTTGCGGGGCGTCGCTGCGGCAATGCGCCGGGCGAGTTCGCCGAAATCGCTTGGCGGCGAAAAGTTGCGGACGAAGTCGCAACCTGTGCCGATCGGCAGGAATGCGAGCGGTGTATCCGGGCGGCTTGAGGTGAGGACACCGTGGACGACATCACTGATCGTTCCATCGCCGCCGGCCACGATCATCAGATCGCAACCGCGTTCGGCCTGCTCGCGCGCCAGACGGATGGCATCGCCGCTGGAACGGCTCTCATGAATTTCGAGACGGGGAAACTGCGCCGAAAAGGCATTCTCCGCTGCCCGCCAGACCTTTGTCTGCCTGCGCCCACCCGCGACCGGGTTCCTGATGATGACGGCCTTCACCTGAAACACTCCCCAACCGCCGACCCCACCGGCGGCCCACCTGTCGACCATGCACTATGCGCCGCGAAGGTCTTTCATCGCAGCGACGATCGTCACAGATTAGAGAGGGGAAGTTACTTTTTCTTTTTGCCCGCGTCGAAGCCGACATAGACGCGCGTCATGCCAGAGACGTTTCCGGGAACCGTGACCTGCTTGTTGTAAACGAACTGGGTCGGCTGGTTCACGTCGGCGAGGGTCACCGGATACTGTTCGACCTCGGAGAAGACCTCCTGATCGCCATCGACCACGGTCACGCGGATCGGCAGGTTGATAGCGCCGGCCTTGCCCTGCGGCCCAGAGGTCAGGCGACCCTGCAACAGCGCCGTGATGGTGAGCGTCGTGTCGGTGCGCGAGCAGGCGCGGGTCGTATCGGCAAGCGATGCCTGGAAGACGACGTCCTTGGGATCTTCGCTCTTCGACTTGGCATAGGTGCGATAGAAGGAGGTTCCGTCACGCAGCGAGATCTGCGGGCAGAAGCCCTGGACGAAAGGCTGAACCGATCCGTTTTCGCTGACCTGCATGGCCGGTTGTGCCGCAGGTTGCGCTGCCGTCTCAGGCGAGGACAGGCCGAGGCTCGACCCCATGCTTCCGGCATTGCAGCCGCCGAGCGCCATCATCAACGAAACGACCAAGACACCACGCGACACGTTTACAGACACGAGATTCACCTTCCGCATGCTCGGCCGAAAAAGCCGGAAAACAGTCAAACTTGAGGCTTTTCAGCGCCCTTGCGGATGGTCTATACCAGCGGCCACGACAAAAATCGATTGGGTAGCCGGCAATTTGAGTCAATTTTCGATCTGCCATCCAGCACCCTTCGTGCGCCAGCAGGCCCGCCCCACAACCGGCATTGCCGGGCTTGCGAAATTCAGCCGCCCGGTCTGGCGCAAAATGGCAAACCTCTTTATCGAAATCGCCATAGGTTTGCGATCGCCAACGATCCGGACAACACACGCTCAAGGATAAGCAACGTGGAATATATCTCGACCCGCGGAGAGGCTCCGAGCCTCGGCTTTTGTGACGCGCTTCTCGCAGGGCTTGCCCGCGATGGCGGCCTCTACGTGCCCCGCGAATGGCCGCAGATGTCGAAAAAGGCGATCCGGGGCCTGCGTGGCAAGAGCTATCAGGACGTGGCCTATGAGGTGCTGCTGCCGTTTACCAATGGCGAGATCGAGCCCACAACCTTCCGCGCGATGATTGATGAAGCCTATGCGACCTTCAAGCATCCGGCGGTGGCGCCGCTGGTGCAGACGGGGCCGAATTCCTTCGTGCTCGAGCTCTTCCACGGCACGACGCTCGCCTTCAAGGACGTGGCGATGCAACTGCTCGCGCGGCTGATGGACCATGTGCTGGAAAAGCGCGGCGAGCGCGCGACCATCGTCGGCGCGACCTCGGGCGATACGGGTGGTGCCGCCATCGACGCGTTCGCCGGCCGCGCGCGCACCGACATTTTCATCCTCTTCCCGCATGGCAAGGTCTCGCCGGTGCAGCAGCGCCAGATGACCTCGTCGAAGGATCAGAACGTGCATGCCATCGCCGTCGAGGGCAATTTCGACGACTGCCAGAACCTGGTGAAGGCCATGTTCAACGACGTTGCCTTCCGCGACCGGGTGAAGCTGTCGGGCGTCAACTCGATCAACTGGGCGCGCATCATGGCGCAGGTGGTCTATTACTTCACGTCGGCCGTTGCGCTCGGCGCGCCGGACCGGAAGATCTCCTTCACCGTGCCGACCGGCAATTTCGGCGACATCTTCGCGGGATACGTGGCCAAGAAAATGGGCCTGCCGATCGACAAGCTGGTCATTGCAACCAATGACAACGATATTCTGTCGCGCACCATGAAGACCGGACGCTACGAGATGAAGGGCGTCATGGCGACCACCTCGCCTTCGATGGATATCCAGATCTCCTCCAACTTCGAACGGCTGCTGTTTGAATCCTACGGTCGCGATGCGGCTGCGATCCGCTCGTCGATGGAGGGATTGAAGCAGTCCGGCGCGTTCGAGATCCAGCCGGAAGCGCTGAAGGCGATCCGCAAGGAATTCCGTGCCGGTCGTGCGACGCAGAAAGAAGTCGCCAAGACCATCAAGGCCGTGCTTGCCGATACCGGCTATCTGCTCGATCCGCACACCGCCGTCGGCGTGCATGTGGCGCAGAAATTCGAGAAGCCGCAAAGCCCGATGGTGGTGCTCGCGACTGCGCATCCGGCAAAATTCCCGGCTGCAGTAAAATCAGCCTGCGGTATTGACCCCGCGCTTCCGACATGGCTTGCTGACCTGATGGACAGGGAGGAGCGCTTCGAAATCCTGCCCGCGGAACTTAAGGCCGTCGAAAGCTTTGTCGGCACACATGCCCGTGCGGTTGATTGAGAAGCGCAGAAAGACGGACCATGAATGTTGAGTGCACCCGGCTTCCATCGGGTTTGACTGTCGTAACCGAGAACATGCCGCATCTGGAAAGCGTGGCGCTCGGCACCTGGATCAAATCCGGCTCGCGCAACGAGACCGAAGCCGAGCATGGCATTGCGCATCTGCTTGAGCACATGGCCTTCAAGGGCACGAACAAGCGCACAGCCCGGCAGATCGCCGAGGAAATCGAAAATGTCGGCGGCGAAGTCAATGCCGCCACCTCGACCGAGACCACCTCTTACTATGCCCGCGTGCTGAAGGACAATGTGCCGCTCGCGGTCGACATTCTCGCCGATATCCTGACAGACAGCGTGTTCGACGAAGAAGAGCTGGAGCGTGAGAAGCACGTCATCCTGCAGGAAATCGGGGCGGCCGACGACACGCCCGACGACGTTGTCTTCGACCGGTTTTCCGAACAG
This sequence comes from Hyphomicrobiales bacterium, assembly GCA_900473805.1. GTDB lineage: Bacteria > Pseudomonadota > Alphaproteobacteria > Rhizobiales > Rhizobiaceae > Allorhizobium. Next base: position 64,138 of record UCMS01000026.1, read on the forward strand.
GCCTTTCACGGCCAGACGATCGGCCGCAGCATTCTCGGCACGCCGGAAACCGTGCAGTCCTTCACCAGCGACCAGATCCGCGCCTATCTCTCGCGCAATTACACGACCGACCGGATGTTCGTCGTCGCCGCAGGTGCAGTCGATCATGACGCCTTCGTCAAGCAGGTCGAACAGCGGTTCGCCTCGCTTCCGACCCAGCCCTCCGCTCCGCCCGTGATGGATCTCGCCCGCTATACCGGCGGCGAGGCCCGCGAAGAGCGCGACCTGATGGATACGCAGGTGCTGCTCGGCTTCGAGGGCAAGGCCTATCACATGCGCGACTTCTACTGTTCGCAGATCCTCGCCAATATCCTGGGCGGCGGCATGTCGTCCCGGCTGTTCCAGGAAGTGCGGGAAATCCGCGGCCTTTGCTATTCCGTCTATGCCTTCCACTGGGGTTTCTCCGACACCGGTATCTTCGGCATCCATGCCGCGACCGGCGGCGAGAACCTGCCGGAACTCGTGCCCGTCATCATCGAGGAACTGCGCAAGGCGTCGGAAAAGATCGACCAGCAGGAAATCGAGCGGTCGCGCGCCCAGATCCGCGCCCAGCTTCTGATGGGTCAAGAGAGCCCTGCCGCCCGCGCCGGCCAGATCGCCCGGCAGATGATGCTTTACGGGCGGACCATCCCGAACCAGGAAATGATGGAACGGCTGGCGGGGATCACGACCGAACGGCTGACCGATCTTGCCGGCCGCCTGTTCTTCGATACCGCACCGACGCTGTCGGCCATCGGTCCGGTGGACAAGCTGGTCTCGCTGGATGAGATCGCCGGTGCACTGAGCCTCCAGCCCAAAGGCGCGCGCAAGGCCGCCGGCTAGGGACGCCGCGAATGAAATCATCCGGCGGGATGCCGCCGGATCTCTCTGGGAGTTCCAGGATGACGCGCTCGGTCTTTCGGTTTCTGTCGCGACAGGCGGAGCTGCCGGAACTCGTGGGCGAACGGCATCTTTTGCGGCTTGCCCGCTACCGCGACTTCGAGGCCTGGCATGCGCTGCGGCGCGACAGCCGCGCCTTCCTGCAGCCCTGGGAACCGACCTGGCGGGCCGACGAACTGACCGAACGCGCCTTTCGCCAGCGGGTTCTGCGCAACGAGCAGGAATTTCATTCCGGCATGGCGGTGCCATTCTTCCTGTTCGAAAAGGACACGGGCGAGCTTCTAGGGGGGCTGACCGTCGGCCTCATTCGCCGCGGTGCCTCGCAGGCCTGCATGATCGGATACTGGATGGGCGAGAAACATGCCGGCAAAGGCCATATGTTTGCCGCACTTCAACTGGCTATTCCCTACATCTTCGGGCCGCTCGAGTTGCACCGCATCGAGGCAGCCTGTATTCCCGACAACGTCAACAGCATACACCTGCTGGAGAAAGCGGGATTTGAGCGAGAAGGTCTTTTGCGCGAATATCTGAAAATCAACGGAGAATGGCGCGACCACGTGCTGTTTTCGAAGATCGCCCCTGTTCGGGGACGGAACGGCAAAGCAGGCTCATGACGCAAACCATGATCGCTCCGCGCGCGGCTCGGCGCCTGATGCTCCTCGTTGTCGCCCTCGTCTCGACCCTGTGTTTTGGTCTTGCCGCACCGGCATTTGCCGTCGAACCGGTCAAAATTGCCCGCGACGACACCGCGCTCGACCTGACCGCGACGACCGAAATCTACACCAATCAGGGCGCAGCCTTCCAGGTTTCGACCGCCGCGGGTGCCGACGGCATCCGTCGACGCATCGAGGTGCGCTCGAGTTCCGACACACACCAGGGAGACTGGGCCGTTTTCGCGCTTGCCAATGTCTCCGAGGAACAGCTCGAACGCGTCATCGTCGCTCCGCATTTCCGCCTGTCCGGGTCGAAGATGTTCTGGCCGGATCTCGGGTCTCAGCGCATCATGGCGATTACACCGTCGGAAGGCTTTGCGCTCGACCGCGTACCGAGCCCGGATGCCGATGTCTTCCGCATTACGCTCAATCCCGGGACCGTGATCACCTTCGTTGCGGAACTCGCCTCGCCGAACCTGCCGCAGATCTATCTGTGGGAGCCTGACGTCTACAAGGATACGGTCAACGCATTCACCCTCTATCGCGGCATAGTTCTCGGCATCGCCGGCCTGCTTGCGGTGTTCCTGACCATCCTCTTCGTCGTCAAGGGCACATCCATGCTGCCGGCGGCAGCCGCTCTCGCCTGGGCGGTGCTCGCCTATATCTGCGTGGATTTCGGCTTCCTCGAAAAGCTGATCTCGATCACCTCGTCGGATGTGCGAATATGGCGTGCGGGCGCCGAGGTGGCGCTCGCCTCCTCGCTGGTCATTTTCCTCTTCACCTATCTCAACCTGAACCGCTGGCACGTGCATCTCGGCTATGCGACGCTTGCGTGGATGCTTGGGCTTGCTGCGCTTTTTGGGGTCGCCATCGTCGACCCGTCCATCGCCGCCGGAATTGCCCGCATGTCATTTGCGCTGACTGGCGTCGTCGGCATCGGCCTCATCATCTATCTCGGCTTCAACCGCTATGACCGTGCCGTCCTGCTGGTGCCGACCTGGGTGCTGATCCTGGTGTGGCTCTTCGGCGGCTGGATGACTGTGACCGGGCAGTTGTCGAACGACATCATTCAGCCGGCGCTGGGCGGCGGGCTCGTCCTCATCGTTCTCCTGATCGGCTTTACCGTCATGCAGCACGCCTTTGCCGGCGGTGCCTATCAGCAGGGTCTCTTCTCCGACCTCGAGCGGCAGTCGCTGGCGCTGACCGGCTCCGGCGACACCGTCTGGGACTGGGACGTAGCGCGCGACCGCGTCGTGACCAGCCCCGACGTCTCGGTTCGTCTCGGCCTCTCGCCCGGCACCATGCATGGGCCGGCGCGCAACTGGCTGCCGCGCCTGCATCCCGATGATCGCGACCGTTTTCGCGCCACCCTCGACGTGCTGCTGGAACATCGCAAGGGGCGTCTCAGCCACGAATTCCGCATCCGCGCCGAAGACGGGCATTTCCACTGGCTGAAGATCCGCGCCCGGCCGGTGCTCGGCTCCAATGGCGAAGTCATCCGCTGCGTCGGCACGATCATCGACGTTACCGAGCAGAAGAACTCGATCGACCGGCTGCTGGTCGATGCCATGCACGACAATCTGACGGGCCTGCCCAATCGTGAGGTCTTCCTCGACAGGCTACAGGCGATCCTGTCGCTCGCACCCGCCTCTGATGGTGTGAGACCGACGGTGCTTGCGATCGACATCGATCGCTACAAGCAGGTGAACGATGCGCTGGGCATTGCGGCCGGCGACAACATTCTGATCGCGATTACCCGGCGCCTGCGCCGGCTGCTCAAGCCGCAGGACACGCTTGCGCGTCTTTCCGGCGACGAATTCGGTCTGATCCTGGTGTCGGAAAAGGACCCTGGAAAGATCGCCGACTTCGCCGATGCCGTGTCAAAGGCGATCATGGTGCCGCTCAACTTCGCCAATCGCGAAATCAGCCTGACAGCCTCGATCGGTCTCGTCTCCTGGGTCGACCAGCAGGAGAGTGCGGCCAGCCTGCTCGCCGATGCCGAGCTTGCCATGTATCGGGCCAAGCGCTCCGGCGGCAATCGCGTGGAACCTTTCCGCCCGGCTTTCCGCACCGTCAGCACCGACCGCCTGCAGCTTGAAACGGACCTGCGCCGCGCCATCGAGCGTAAGGAGTTGTCGATGGCCTATCAGCCGATCGTCAACCTTTCCAATGGCGAGATTGCCGGTTTCGAGGCGCTGATGCGCTGGGACCATCCGAAACGCGGGAATATTCCGCCGACGGAATTCATCCCGATTGCCGAAATGTCGGATTTGATCGAGCCGCTCGGCATGTTCGCTCTGGAGCGGGCCTCGACGGACTTGATGGACTGGGAGCGCCAGACCGGCGAGCTGCCGATCTTCGTTTCGGTCAACCTGTCGTCCGCGCAGCTGATCTCCAGCGAAATCTATAATGATGTTCGGGCGATGCTGATCAAGACCCAGTGCGATCCGAAGCGGATCAAGCTGGAGCTCACCGAAAGCGTCGTGATGGAAAACCCGGAACAGGCGCGCCTGATGCTGGAAAAGCTGAAGGACACCGGCATCAGCCTGGCGCTCGACGATTTCGGCACGGGCTATTCCTCGCTTGCCTACCTCACCCGGTTCCCCTTCGACACGATCAAGCTCGACAAGGCACTCGTCTGCGACCAGTCGGACAAGCGGGCCGTGCTGCTGCGCTCCGTCATTTCAATGGCGCGCGGCCTCGAAATGACCGTGGTGGCCGAAGGCATCCAGACGGACCAGGACGCCGCCGATCTCGCCATGATGGGCTGCGAATACGGCCAGAGCTATCTCTTCGGCCCGCCGCTCGGATCGGACTCGGTGCTGCGGCTTTTGAAGGAACGGTTTCCGCTGATGAAACGGGCGTGAGGGGCAAGCCCTCAGGCGTGTCCCGCATCCATCGACAGCATGGCCGGGCTGATGCCCATCAGCGCCAGCGCCCGGTCATACTTGTTGTCGAGGCATCGGTCGAAAATGAGTTCTTCGGTGGCGGCGCAGTTCAGCCAGCCGTTCTGCGCGATCTCCTCCTCCAGCTGGCCCGGTCCCCAGCCGGCGTAGCCGAGCAGCATGGTGGCGTGCCGGGGGCCGCGCCCGTCCGAGATGGCGCGGACAATGTCGAGGGTGGCGGTCAGAGAAATGTCATCGCTGACGGGAATGGAGCTATCCGAGAGATAGTCGTCCGAATGCAGCACGAAGCCACGGTTCTGCTCCACCGGCCCGCCGCACTGGATGGGGAAATGGCGGGCATGATCGGGCAGCATGATCGCGTCGTTGCGGTCGATCAGCTCAAGATGCAGCAAGAGGTCGGCGAAGGTGACCGACTGGGCGCGATTGATGATAAAGCCCATGGCACCGGCGTCCGAATGGGCGCAGATATAGACAACCGAACGCGCAAAGTTGCCGTCGGCCATGCCGGGCATGGCGATCAACAGCTGGCCGTCCAGGAAGCCGCGCTCTCTCAGGGATGTCTTCGACGACAATGCCATGCCTGCCTCCTCGGTCTGCCTTGCGGCCATCGCTCGATGCCTGGTTCAGGTGGTCTCCAAATCAAGATGGGGCAGAAGGTGGCAGTGATCAACCCAAAATGATGCAGGTCGCTGAAGCGTGACTGGCATACCCACATCTGATCGCCTAGAGATTTGGGCATGATCCACCGTTTCCATGTTTCTCTCCAGCGCCGGCTTCCCGCTCTTCGCCCTGCGGCAATCGCTGTCCTTGCGGCTCTTGCAGCGGTTGTCCCTGTCTGCCTGCCGATCTTCGCGGCCCCCGCCCACGCGGCCAGCAGCCCCTGGGCGATGAACGAAGGCGGACGCATGCGTCTCGTTCTCCTGCCCGCCAAGGCGGATGGCAGCCGGGAGGGCGTGCTGCTGATCGAGCCTAAACAGGGATGGATCACCTATTGGAAGGAACCCGGCGATGTCGGCATCCCGCCATCGATTACGGCGGCGCCGGGAGCCGAATATCGCGTGGCCCGGGTCGACTTCCCCGTTCCGAAGCTCTTGTCGTCGGGGGACATGCAAGATGTCGGTTACGACCATCCTGTGGCGCTGCCGCTGGTGCTGACCCATGCCGGCGGGGAGCGCCCCTTCAGGATTAACGCCTTTGTCGGCGTTTGCCAGAATATCTGCATTCCCTTCCAGGCGGATCTGACTGTCGACCCCGCCGCCGAAGTCGGAACCGATCCGCAAGAGGTGGCGCTGGTGGAAGAGGCCAAACGTCAGGTGCCGCCGGGACCGAGCGGAGACTTTCGCGTTATCAGCCACGCGATGCGGCCGGATCTCAAAAGCCTGCAGGTTTCGCTGCGCCTGCCAGCCGGCGTGACCAAGCCCGAAATTTTCGTCAGCGGGCCGAGCGGGCATGTCTATGTCGACGGTGACGTGTCGGTCGGCACCAATGGCGAGGCACTCTACACCCTGCCGATCGGCAAACTGCCCAAGGGTTATACGATGGCTGGCAAGCAGTGGGGCATTCTCGTCGTGGCCGGAGATCGCGCCATGGAAACGACCCTTGCCTTTGATTGACCCGCTTCTATATTCGGCGCCGACGCGACGACTGGCACAAGGGCCGGCGCGAGAAACATGGGGATGATTTCGATGACCATTGCGATTGGCGACACGCTGCCGAAGGCAACCTTCAAGGAAAAGACGGCTGACGGTGCCGTGGAGATCAGCACCGACGAGCTGTTTTCCGGCAAGAAGGTCGTGCTGTTTGCCGTGCCCGGCGCCTTTACCCCGACCTGCACACTGAACCACCTGCCGGGTTACCTGGAAAACCGCGACGCGCTGAAGGAGCGCGGCGTCGACGACATCGCCGTCATCTCGGTCAATGACTGGCATGTCATGGGCGCCTGGGCCCAGCATTCGGGCGGGCTCGGCAAGATCCACTTCCTCGCCGACTGGGACGCGTCCTTCACCAAGGCGATGGGTCTGGATGCCGATCTCTCTGGTGGCGGTCTCGGCGTTCGTTCCAAGCGCTATTCCATGCTGGTTGAGGATGGCGTGGTGAAGAGCCTCAACATCGAGGAAAATCCCGGCCAGGCGACCGTTTCGTCGGCGGCCACGATGATCGAGCAGCTGTGATGTTTGCGTCCGGAGAGGCCGGAGGGCGGATTACCCCCCCTCTGTCTCGGACATCTCCCCCTCAAGGGGGGAGATTGGAACCCGCGATCGGCATGCCGATACGATAAGTTCTGACCCGAAAACCGGCCAACGTGGCGAGCGCTGCCGTCATTCGATCTCCCCCCTTGTGGGGGAGATGCCTGGCAAGGCAGAGGGGGCTACCACAATCTCCGAGGCCGAGAGACTAGCCCTCCTTAACCGAACAAGTCCTCAAAACTGCACCACCGCCATCGTCGCCCGATGATCAGACGGCCAAGGGGTGACGACGACATCGGCCTGGGGTGCCTTTTCACCGACGATCCCCGCTTTCACGACCTTGAGGTTCTTTGCCCGACCGAGCGTATAGTCGATGCGGTCGTGGTGGTCGTCCTTGGCGGTTGGCTCGGAGGTCGGGGTCCAGGTGAAGCCGGGCTTGGCGACCGGGTCGGGGAAGGCCGCGCGGAAGAGGTCGGTGAAGCCACCTGCCGTTTCGATACGCTGCGCCGAGGGATAGCTTACAGCCAACGGCTGGTGGCCCGCCTTGACGGCGGCTTCCGTCCAGTCGAGATGCGACGGCTCGTTGAAATCACCGAAGACGAAAGCGGCGTCTGCGTCCTTGGCCAGGTTCAAATCCTCGAAGAACAGGTCTAGGGCCGGGCCGCGCGCCGTCTTTGCCGCCGCCTCTGCCTCAGCCGCCGTCTTCAGGAAGGGCGCGGTGCCGTATTCGATATTCAGCATCTGGTACGGCTGATAGGGAAAATCGGTGAGGTGCAGGTTGAAGGCATAGACCTTGCGGCCCTTCACATCGATTTCGACGCCCAGATCATGTGGGGTCGCCTTGCCAATCGGATAGCGGCTGAGAATGGCATTGGCCCAGAGGGCGACATTCTGCTGGCTCTGGTCGTAATAAAAATAGCCCAGCTTCTCAGCGATGGCCTTTGCCTTGCTCTCACCAACTGCAGCGCAGGATTCGGCGGTGCAGGGATCCGGTTCCAGCCGCGTTTCCTGCATGCCGACAATGTCAGGATTGACCGTCTTGATCACGGCCACGGTCTCATCCACCGGCTTGTCCGCATTGCCGCCGCCGCCCCAGATATTGAAGCTCATCACAGTGAGTTCGACCGGCTGCTGCGCATGGGCAAGCGCTGGCGCGAGGGAAATCAATGCCGAAAGCATCAGCGGCAAGCTGCGCATGTCTGGGTCTCCGTCGAAGGCTGGTATTGGATCACTGCTGCTCTAGCAGGGCCAGATGACAGATCGGCGACACGAGGGACACAACACCACTGATGGCGCACCTCAAAGTCGGCCTTGATTTTGCCGTAATCCGGGCGCCCTTGGCTCTCGTAATGTTATTACATTTATGACGAGCCATCGATGGACGATCCTGCCTTTCTTCCCAGCCTCCTCGCCCGCTCGGCTCTGGCCCGCCTGTGTTTTGTGCTGCTGTTGATTGCGCTCATCTGGGCCGGCATCCAATGGGCCGTGGCACTCCCATGAGCCTGATCCGCATCGACAATCTGACGCTGACCTATCAGCGCCACCCGGCCGTACACCATCTCACCGGCGTGATCCAACAGGGAAGCCTGACGGCCATCGCCGGGCCGAACGGAGCTGGCAAGTCCACGCTGCTGAAGGCGATCATGGGGGAGATCCATCCCGCCGAGGGCCGCATCGAGCACGCCCTCACCGCCCACGACTTCGGTTATCTGCCGCAGGCAGCCGAGATCAACAGACGCTTTCCGATCAGCGTGCTCGATACCGTCATGCTCGGCGCCTGGCGGCGCGTGGGCGCCTTCGGGCGCATTGACAGAGCAGAGATGGACAAGGCCCGCGAGGCGCTTTCCACTGTCGGGCTCGAAGGTTTCGAGCGGCGCGACATTGGCTCGCTCTCGGCCGGCCAGTTCCAGCGCGTGCTGTTTGCGCGGCTGCTGCTGCAGGATGCCCAGGTAATCCTGCTCGACGAACCCTTTACCGCCATCGATGCACGTACCACCCGTGACCTGATCGATCTCGTTGCGGGCTGGCATGGCGCGGGCCGCACCGTCATCGCCGTGCTGCATGATCTCGACCAGGTGCGCAGCCACTTTCCGGAGACGCTGCTCCTGGCGCGCGAACTGATCGGCTGGGGCGCGACCGAAGACGTTTTGACACCGGCCAATCTCCTGTCGATGCGGCGCATGGCCGAGCGCTGGGACGAGGATGCCGAGGTTTGCCAACCTGCCAGCACAGCCGGGAGGACGGCGGCATGAGCGTCTTCGACTTGCTGATTGCGCCCTTTGCCGATTACGGCTTCATGCGGCGCGCGCTGATGGCAGCCGTCTGCCTCGGGTTTAGCGCCGGGCCGATCGGGGTGTTCCTGCTTCTGCGGCGGATGAGCCTGATGGGCGATGCGATGAGCCATGCGGTGCTGCCCGGTGCTGCCATCGGCTATCTCGTCGCCGGCTCGCTGTCGCTGACGGCCATGGGCATTGGCGGGCTGGTTGCCGGCCTGTCGGTCGCGGTGCTCTCCGGTCTCGTCAGCCGCTCCACCGTGCTGCAGGAAGATGCGAGTTTTGCCAGCTTCTATCTGGCGTCGCTGGCGCTCGGGGTACTTATCGTCTCACTGCGCGGCTCCAATATCGATCTCCTGCATGTGCTGTTCGGTACGATCCTCGCCATCGATGCGCAGGCTTTGACGCTGATCGGCGCGATCAGCACGCTGACGCTTGTGGCGCTGGCGCTGATCTATCGGCCGCTGGTGCTCGAATGCCTCGACCCCGGTTTCCTGCGGGCCGTTGGCGGCAGGGGATCGCTCTATCACTTTGCCTTCCTGCTTCTCGTGGTGATCAACCTCGTCGCCAGCTTCCAGGCATTGGGAACGCTGATGGCGGTCGGGCTGATGATGCTGCCGGCGGCGATCGCGCAGCTTTGGGCGCGCACCCTGCCCGGCATGATGGCGGTCTCCGCAGTGACGGCGATCGTCTCCAGCTATGTCGGGCTGATCGCCTCCTTCCACCTGGAACTCGCCTCCGGCCCGACGATCATCCTGACCGCCGCCATCCTCTACGGCCTGTCGATCCTCATCGCCCCGATGGGCATTGCCCGCCGCTTCTTCCCCCGGCCGCATCTCAAGGCTTGAGAGCGCGGCACCACACCGCCTGAACCCCAAGGAGTGTCTCATGACCCGCAAGCTCACCCTCCTCTCCGCCCTCCCCTTGATTGCAGCGCTTTATGGCTCAACGGCACTGGCCGGCGAGCCGGTCAAGGTGGTTGCCTCCTTCACCGTGCTCGCCGATGTGGTGGCGCAGGTCGGCGGCGATCATGTCGAGGTCTCCAGCCTGGTCGGGCCGAATGGCGACCCGCATGAATTCGAGCCCTCGCCAGCAGACGCCAAAGCGTTGAAGGCTGCGAAAGTCACCTTCATCAGCGGCGAGGGTCTTGAAGGCTGGATGGAACGGCTGATCACGGCCTCGGGCTATGAGGGCAAGCCTGTCATCGTCTCCGAAGGGATCAATCTGCGCAGCATGGAAGAGGACGGCAAGACCGTGACCGATCCGCATGTGTGGAACAGCCCTGTGAACGTAAAGGTCTGGGTCGACAATATCGAGGCAGCACTTGCCAAGGCCGACCCTGACGATGCGGCGGCTTTCGAAGCCAATGCCAAGGCCTACAAGACCAAGCTCGACGCCATGGACGCCTATGCGCATGAGAAGTTCGATGCGGTTCCCGAGGCCAGCCGCAAGATCCTGACAAGCCATGACGCCTTCGGTTATCTCGGCCGCGAATATGGCGTGACCTTCCTGTCGCCGCTCGGCCTATCGACCGAGACGGAGGCCTCGGCCGCCGACGTCGCCGAACTGATCGAGCAGATCAAGACTGAGCATGTGAAGAGCTATTTCCTCGAAAACTCCAACGATCCGCGCCTGGTCGAGCAGATTGCCGGTGCGACCGGGGCGGAGTCGGGCGGCGAACTCTATGTCGAGTCGCTGTCGGAGAAAGACGGCCCGGCGCCGACCTATGAGCAGATGTTCCGCTACAATGTCGACCAGCTGTCGGCGGCCATGGCGAAATCGAGCTGACCGCAGGCTTGGTGATGCATAATGGTTGAGCCCTCCCTTTCCGGGAGGGCTTTTTCGTCAATGGGCCAAATCGAAGACCAGGATGCCGGCAAGGCCGCCATCGGTCGCATGGACGATGCGCTCGCCGACGGCCACATGTTGCGGGTGCTTCAGATAGTAGTCGCGGACCAGCTCATCCTCGAAGGTGACGATGAATCCGTCGTTATAGCCGCCGCTCAGGCCCTCGGGCGAGACATTCGGGCCCGACTTCACCTCCAGCATGCCGGGCACGACATCTTTCAGTTCCGCGATCGCGGCATAGATCGCCTGCTTCTCGGCCTCCTGGACAGCGGCCTTGAAGCGCAGGAACACGCAGTGCTGGATCATGGATGTCTCCCGGATGTTTCGTTTTGAGGCGAGCATAGGGGGAATGGGGGAAAGGGCAAGGGCGGGGGGGCAGCCTGCGCC
>UCMS01000018.1 GCA_900473805.1 Hyphomicrobiales bacterium
CCGCGCTTTCCATCACTGGAAGCCCTGAACGATTGGCTCGAGGAGCGTTGCAAGGAGTTCTGGGCCAAGACACCCCACGGCCAGTTGCGTGGCACTATTGCCGACATCTGTGCCGAGGAAGTCCCAGCTCTCATGCCGCTCTCCAGGCCGTTCGACGGGTTCGTCGAATATACGAAGCGGGTCACGCCCACCTGCCTCGTGCATCTGGAGCGCAACCGCTACAGCGTTCCAGCATCCTTCGCCAATCGTCCGGTGAGCCTTCGGGTCTATCCGGATCGTGTCGTGGTCGCCGCGGAAGGTCAGATCGTCTGTGAGCACCGCCGTGTCATCGATCGTTCCCATGACCGGCCGGGTCAGACCATCTACGACTGGCGGCATTATCTGGCGGTCGTGCAGCGCAAGCCGGGCGCTCTTCGCAATGGTGCTCCATTCGTTGAGCTTCCTGAAGCCTTCCGAACCTTGCAGCAATACCTGCTCAAGAAGCCCGGCGGTGACCGCGAGATGGTCGATATCCTGGCGCTCGTTCTCCAGCACGACGAACAGGCAGTGCTCTCAGCCGTCGACATGGCGCTGAAGTCCGGTGTTCCGACCAAGACGCATGTGCTGAACCTGCTGCATCGCCTCGTCGATGGCAAATCCTTCAACCCCCCGACCCTCGACGCACCTCAGGCCCTGACGCTCACCAATGAGCCCAAGGCCAATGTCGAACGATACGATACCTTGAGGAAAACGGAGGTTCGCCATGCGTCATAACCCGGCAAGCGGCGCGATCGTCATCATGCTGCGACAGTTGAAGATGCACGGCATGGCCCATGCCGTCGGTGATTTGACCGAACAGGGATCGCCGGCGTTCGAGGCTGCCATTCCTATTCTGTCCCAGCTCCTCAAGGCGGAGACCGCGGAACGAGAGGTCCGATCGACGGCCTATCAGCTCAAAACCGCACGCTTCCCGGCCTATCGTGATCTGAATGGCTTCGACTTCGCCAGCAGCGAGATCAACGAGGCGCTCGTGCAGCAACTCCATCGCTGCGACTTCCTCGACGACGCCAACAACATCGTCCTGGTCGGCGGTCCCGGCACGGGCAAGACGCATATCGCGACTGCGATCGGCGTCCAAGCCATCGAGCACCACCATAAGCGGGTCCGGTTCTTCTCGACCGTGGAACTGGTCAACGCTCTGGAACAGGAGAAGGCTCAGGGCCGTCCAGGCCAGATCGCCAACCGTCTGACACATTCCGATCTCGTCATTCTCGATGAGCTTGGCTACTTGCCGTTCAGTGCCTCAGGCGGCGCACTGCTCTTCCACCTGTTGAGCAAGCTCTACGAACATACCAGCGTCATCATCACGACCAACCTGAGCTTCAGCGAATGGGCCAGCGTCTTCGGCGATGCCAAGATGACGACCGCGCTGCTCGATCGGCTTACCCACCACTGCCACATCCTCGAAACAGGAAACGACAGCTTCCGCTTCAAAAACAGCTCAGCTCATGAGCCCAAAACAGTGAAGGAAAAACGCAGGAACTTGACCAACACGACCAACACAAACGATACCTAAGGCGGGTCACTTCTCGGTGGAAATGCCGGGTCAGCTCTCAGTGGAAATCAACACCCCCAGCTTCTAAGGGGAAGAATACAGCGCAGAAATGGGGGATCCGTTTAGGCGTATGGTTACGCATAAGTTACAGATCGCCTCGCTCTTGAAGGGATACGAACCTACAGCTCCCCGAAAGACCGACCAGAAAATGACCTCAAGTGTTGATCCAATCAGTTTTGCTGCAACCGCCGCTCATGTTCTGCCTTAATGACCCATATTGTTCAGCACCGACTACTTGTTTCGAGACGCCGGCTCACGGGCGCTCCACAAACGTTCCGATGAGGCGTTTTCATAGCCCAATCGATCAAAACTCGCGACCTCGAGCATCAGCCCCCAGGGCGCGCGGAAATAGATCCAGTTGAAGCCTGCAAGCGGGCCCTCTTCGACTTGGTTCGGGCCATCGAGGACGTCGACACCCAATTCCAGGAGACGATTCTTCGCTTCATGGACGTCATCCACTTCGAAGCAAACGTGCATCCCGCCGACTTCGGATGAGCGCAGCGTTGTGCCTGCACTATGGTCGCCGGAGTACTCGAAGAGCTCCACGCTCGTACCCAGACCGCATTTCAGGAACACCAGGTCCTTGATATTCGAGGTCGACAGCGCCCCCAGTTTTCCTCGCCTTCGTGCGCGGCCATGATGCCTTCCAGATCGGCATGATCATGCTGGTCACAGGCATCGCGCAACTGCTCACCGCCCCCGTCGTCGTGGCGCTCGAACAGCGCGTCGATGCCCGGCTCCTCTCGGCCGCCGGCTTTGCCCTCTTTGCGCTCGGTCTCGGGTTAAGCGCCTTCCAGACGCCGGAAACGGATTTTGCCGGTATGCTCTGGCCGCAGATCATCCGCGGTATCGCAATCATGTTCTGCTTGCTGCCGCCGACCCGTCTGGCGCTGGGCAACCTGCCGGAAGAGCGCGTGCCGGATGCCAGCGGCCTGTTCAACCTGATGCGGAATCTCGGCGGCGCGATTGGTCTCGCCCTCATCGACACGGTCATCTACATCCGCTCGCCGGTGCATATCGAGGCGATGACCGCAGCGCTTCAGGCCCGCGACATGGCCACCGCCCGCTTCGTCGGCGTCCCCCTCGACCAATTCACTGCCGCCCCGTCGGGACCTTTGAGCGAGGAGATGCTGGCTTTGATCGACCCTCTTGTCCAGAATGCCGCCACCACCCAAGCGATCAACGAAGCCTGGGGCATAATCGCCTTCCTCACTGTGCTAGCGCTTCTCTGTGTTCCGCTTGCCCGCCGCACCTCGCCGGCTACCGACCACGACGCTGCGACAACAAATGCGACTGCCATAATTGACGAATAAACCGCTCCCGTAGTCTGGAGCGGTTCACAGTAGAGTTCCGATCAGATCTGTCTCTGCCATACACGCAACAGAGGAAAGCGGCAGCTGCGAAGCACGTGCCGCACCTAAGAGTTGGATCCAGATCACTGGCCGCCGGCCGCGGGATCCTTGAGGTACGCGATGACGTTGGCGATATCCTCGTCTTTCTTCAGGCCCACAAAAGCCATTTTAGTGCCCTTCACCAGAGTCCTCGGCGCCTTCAGATATTCTGTCAGCTGCGCCTCATCCCAGACCTTGCCTTGGCCGAACTCGGTCATGGCCTTTGAACTGATGGGGTGGATGCCCCCTCCGGCCGGTATCGGAGTATGATGCCTGCCCAGCGCCATGGTGGCGCTCACGGAGGAAAGGCAGATGACACAGGTGCATATCCTTGCGATCGACCTCGCGAAGCGGAGCTTCCAAGTCTGCGGAACGGATCGCGGCGGGGCGTGTGTGGATGCCCCCGGTTTGGCAAGAAGGTTTTTTTGACGGTAGTCCGCGAAACGAGGAATTCTATCGGTCGTGTGTCAGGCCTCTCGATGTGGCCTGATTAGCCACGGGCCGGGATGCAGTTCGAAGAACAGGGACCACATCGGTTCAGAGAGCTTTGTGCTCGAGCGCCGGGACTGGTTTACCCCATTCTGAACATTGAAGTCCTTTCCGCATCGTTCCGTCAGTCGATCTTCTCACCGGGGCTTTTGGCCCCAGGCATCACCGCATTGCCTTTCGAGAAAGGCAGCGGATTACGCCATTCTGTAATTCTGCTCCCTGGTCATCATTGCCCATATGATGCGCGCCATCTTGTTGGCGAGCGCGACAGCCGCCACCATCCGAGGCTTTCGGCCCAGAATGCTTCCCAACCAGTTATCCGGTAACACGCCCTTGCGCACGATCCAGCGGATCAGGCTCATGGCTCCGACGATGAGTAGCTTTCGGATATCGGTCTGCCCCATCTTGCTGACACCACCCAGTCTTGTCTTGCCACCCGTTGAGTGCTGCCTGGGCACAAGGCCGAGCCAAGCAGCAAAATTCCGGCCGCTCTTGAATGCACGAAGATCGGGTGAAAACGCGAGGATCGCGCCG
Organism: Hyphomicrobiales bacterium; assembly: GCA_900473805.1. Lineage (GTDB taxonomy): Bacteria > Pseudomonadota > Alphaproteobacteria > Rhizobiales > Rhizobiaceae > Allorhizobium. The sequence goes on from UCMS01000018.1 coordinate 4,009, forward strand.
GCGGTTACGGGGCCGACGCCGGGAACGGTGCATAGTCGACGCATATCTTCATTCGCCTTGGTAGCCTCTCGAAGCTTTAGCATCAGGCCATCGATCTTCTCGGTCAGCAGCCTGATCTGGTCCAGGTAGAGCTGACCAATCTCTCTGACTCCATAAGGGAGATCATTTGTCTCATCGGACAGAATGCCCACTACCGCAGTGAGATTGGCTGGTCCTTGAGCAACGACGATTCCAAATTCGCCGAGGTGCCCGCGCAACGCATTGATGAGCTGGGTGCGCTGGCGCACGAAGCACTGGTGCGTTCGAAACGCCACCGCACGGGCCTGATGTTCAGCGCTCTTGACCTCGACAAAATGCATGTTTGGCCGCTGTGCAGCTTCCGCGATCGCCGCTGCATCGGCTGCGTCGTTCTTCTGCCGTTTTACGAACGGCTTCACGTAGATCGGTGGAATTAGCCGTACATTGTGGTCACAGCCTTGAGCAAAGCGGCCCCAGAAATGGCTGGTTGCACAGGCCTCCATTGCGACGATGCACGGCGACTGTTCGTTCAAAAGTTGCTGTAATCGGGCTCGCGAGAGAAGCCGGTTGAATAGAACCGCCCCGCCGCGATCCGTTCCGCAGACTTGGAAGCTCCGCTTCGCGAGGTCGATCGCAAGGATATGCACCTGTGTCATCTGCCTTTCCTCCGTGAGCGCCACCATGGCGCTGGGCAGGCATCATACTCCGATACCGGCCGGAGGGGGCATCCACCCCATCAGTTCAATGAGATAGCTGACTTGGTGGCGTTCCTGGCGACTCTTGAGTACGACAGCGCAAGTCAAGTTGAAGAGACCGACTGAATCGGCCGCGTCACAAGATCCCCCACGCCCGAAACCTCCCCCTGCCTGTCATCTCGCGAAGACCGAGCTCCTGCACGATGCGCCGCGCTCCTTGCGGCGTGACCTCGAGCGTCTTCGCCACCATCCCGGCCGAGATCAACGGCCGCGCCATGACCAACTCGACCAGCTCCGGCAGCCTGGACGACGTTCGCCGTCCTTCGAGTTTGCGCATCATCATCTGCCGCGCCAATATCAGCCGGTCATGCTCCTTCAGCCCCGTCTCGGCGGCAATCGTCAGCGCCCTTGATATCGCCAGCAACCGCGTCTCCCGATCACGATGCCGGCGCCGATCGACGGGAATGGCCTTGAGGCCAAGATTGATCGCAACGAGATGCCCGCTTGTGGTAACGCCGCCCTCGCGCAGGATCGAGGCGGCAAGCAGTCGACCGAGCCAGGGCGCATGCTGGAGCACGGCGATCTCGTTCCAGGCGTCGAGCGCCACGATCGCCTGCAGAACGGGTGGAAGATCCCGGGCCCGGCCAAGGACGGCCTGCCACTCCTCCAGCCGCTCGTCCTCATCCCAATCGAGATCGTAGACAAAGGGATCCTTGTCCGGAGCGGTTTTGGCCCGCGCCGGCTTCTTCGCCTCTTCGATCGCGGCCTCCGAGCGGGCCAGCACCGCATCGATTGCTGCAAGCGCATCGCCTAGACCGTCACTGTCGGAATCCTCCACCTCCTCTATCCCGGCCGAAGCGTCGCTCTCTTCAACACTCCCATCCGGCACCCCCTCCCCGTCTCCACCCAATGATGCTCCGGCCCACGCCCGCCCGCGGAGGGAGGCGAGGCCGGGACCTGAGAGCGCCCAGGCCGGGGGATGAGCGGCGATGCGTCGGCGGGTTTTCAGGATGTCACGGGCGATGGTGAGTTCGTGGGTGGGGGCACGGATGTCCCGGAGCGCATCATGCAGGACGAGGTCTTCGAGATGGACGAGTTCACCGTCGACCCAGAGCGAGGCATGCGCGTCGAGGAAATGCGAGCGCTCGAGAAAGCCCTCACCGACGGGGGAACGGGCAATGCGCTCGTCGAGACGCGCAAGCGCGACCCCTGCCTCGGACATCGGTCGTAGCAGGCTCTGGATGGGCAATTTGACGAGATCGTAAGACATTGAATTTATGGTAAATGATTCGTTAAGCGAAAGCTATATGTCACTTACAGTTCTATACTTTAGATAAATGAGCCCGAGGTCGCTGACCTCCGATAAGTAACCCTTATCGGAAGCTATATGTACGCTTCTGTTGTACACATTGGAATTCAATGCTAGCTTTGCGTTAGAGCGCAGAAACCGGAGCCAACAATGCCCCAGACGCACTACAAGATCAGTGAGGCGCGCAAGAATTTCGCTGAGGTCCTCGATCGCGCCAATCAGGGCGAAGAGATCATCATCATGCGCGGTAATGAGATCTATGCCCGTATTGGTCCGGCAGATCCCGCTGGCAAGAGACCCTTCGGTCTCCTGGCGAACCGGGGTCTTCCGGACGACCTGTTCGACGATCATGATCCTGAGCAGGCCGCAATCGATGCCGGCGACTGGAACGACGACGTCGGAGTCTTCCAAGGTGAAATGGCCAACGCAGGCAAGCGCTCGTGAAGCTTCTTCTCGACAGCCATGCAGTTTATTGGTGGACGATCGGGAGCGCGCGACTTTCACCACATGCACGCTCCCTGATCGAGGACAAGAGCAACGCTATTCTCGTCAGCGCCGTCTCCTTCTATGAACTCGACAACAAGATGCGGCTGAAGAAGCTTGATCTCAAGCCGCAGGAGCTGCGCGCTGCTATCACCTCCAGCGGCTTCCAGACACTGGCCATCAGTGATTTGCATGCCGAACTTGCGGCAGCCTTCGACTGGGAGCACCGGGACCCATGGGACCGGATCCTCGCAGCGCAAACACGGCTCGAGCATTGCGCACTGATCTCGACGGACGTGGTGTTTGATGCCGTGCTCCAGGAGAGGGTCTGGTGAGGAGAAAGCTGTGAGAATTCTCGTTGACGTAACGGAAGCGGCAGAGCGGCTCGAGGAACTGATTGAGCTCGCATTGCGTGGCGATGAGATCGTAATCTGCCGAGACGAGAGAGCGGTCGCGATGCTCAAGCCGATCGCTGAGAAGATCGATCCTTTCGAGAAGTTCCTTGCTCTGGCAGAGGAGGGTCGCCAAAATGTACCGCCTGGCACAATCTCCGACCATTCCGATTTTTACGACGAACACGGCTTGCCCAAATGAGTGCGGTTGACCGGCGCGTCGCCGAACTCGACACCATTGCTGCGGTGTTGCCAATGGAGCGTCGCGACGAACTGGCCGAGCTTCTGACCGACCAGGATGTCGAGACGCTGCGCCATCTGGTCAACCAGGGCATGGGCGAGAACACCCTTCGAGCCCTCACCTCTGATCTTGCCTATCTGCAGGCCTGGTCGCTCGCTGCGACAGGCCGGTCCCTCCCTTGGCCGGCACCCGAAGCCCTGCTTCTGAAGTTTGTTGCGCACCATCTCTGGGATGCGGAAAAACGTATTCAGGATCCGGATCACGGCATGCCAGCTGACGTCGAGCAGAAGCTCCGCATTCAAGGATTGCTACGATCGCCCGGCCCGCATGCTCCTGACACCGTCCGCCGGCGTCTTGCCACCTGGTCGACGCTGACGAAATGGCGCGGCCTCGATGGCTTTTTCGGTTCCCCCGCCCTCAAGTCTGCAATCCGTTTGGCCGTGCGTGCGACGCCGCGGCCAAGAAGGCGGAAGAGTGCCAAGGCCGTCACCGGGGATATCCTGTCACGACTGATCGCGACCTGCTCGACGGGCAGTCTGCGCGACATCAGGGACCGGGCTATCCTGATGGTCGCCTTTGCCTCGGGCGGCCGTCGCCGCAGCGAAATTGCCAGCCTCAGGGTCGAACAACTGAAGCAGGAAGACCCGATTCCAACCGAAGGAGGCCCTCCCCTGCCCTCCCTTTCCATTCATCTTGGGCGCACGAAGACCAGCGGCGCAGATAACGACGAAGTCGTCTACCTCAGCGGTCGACCTGTCGAGGCCCTGAACACTTGGCTTACCGCCGCAAAAATCGACAAGGGCAGTGTCTTCAGGGCGATTGATCGATGGGGCAATGTCTCGCGCCGGCCGCTGGACCCGAAGGCGATCAACGATATCGTCAAGCAGCGGGCAGAACTGGCCGGGCTCGATCCGGCGGAGTTTTCGGCGCACGGCCTACGCTCTGGTTATCTGACCGAAGCGGCGAATCGTGGCATTCCCCTCCCAGAAGCAATGGAACAGTCCCGTCACCGATCTGTCCAGCAGGCGTCGAGCTACTACAACAATGCTCAGAGACGCAGCGGTCGTGCGACACGAATTCTCGACTGACAGCGGCCTAAGCAAGCAAGCCACAATCCGTCATCACTTGAGAAGCTGGAGCCGCACGGCGTCAAGCTGCCATATGCGTGTCTTCTGCAGCAAAGCTGTCTTCAATGGACCAGCCAAACAACCAGGCGTCGAATTTCAACTGCCACTGCACGAAACAAAAGCCGTTGTGTGCAGGCTCCGTGTGCGAAAGGGGGTTCGCACCCTTTGGAATACCCGCTTTTCGCGCGCTCATGCCACGGGTTTGCCAGTCCAGCAAAGTCTCAATCTCTGATGCCATAGCGATCCTCATGATCTTCATCAGCCAGTGCATCAACCTCAGGCTTTTCAGGTTGATACTTGAATCATAAATGATTCGTCATGAATCTAGCCCGGCGCAAAATTCTAGTCATGGAGATTTTTTGCATGCACCCCTCACCCTGATTTTACCGTATTTAACCAAGCTGAAACCCGAAAGTAAGCGCGCCGTGGCACTAGGGTAGTTCTTGAGTGAACAGGTGACACGATGCTTCATCAACTACAGCACGATGGCCAAACGGCACTGTACCCGACCAAGGCAGACGAGGCAGACCGCCTGACAGCACTGCAAACACTCGGACTCCTTGATAGCCCGCCAGACGTCAATTTCGAGATTATAGTCAAGCTGACCGGCATACTGTTTGACGTGCCCATCGCCTTCGTTGCAATGGTCGACGAACATCGCGAATGGTTCAAGGCCATTACCGGATGGCAGATGACCGAGGCGCCTCGGGAAGTCGCCTTCTGCAACTACACAATCTTGCAGGATGATGTGCTGGTCGTTGAAGACGCGACGCTCGACACCCGCTTTGCCCAAAATCCGCTCGTAACAGGAGCACCTTACACCAGATTCTATGCCGGCGTTCCTGTTGGACTTGACGATCAGCGACACCTCGGAACGCTGTGCATCGTCGACACCAAACCGCGCGCACTCAGCAATAAAGACGCTGAACTTCTCAAAGAAGTGGGCAAGGTGGTCTCAAACCTTCTAAGCCAATTTCATCAAACAAAAGAGCAAGTTAAACTCAGTGAAGAACTCGCAAGGGAGCGCTCTGCTGGTGAAACACGGGAGCAGCAGCTCAAGCGCAAGCAGGACCTTTTGGGCTACGCCTCCGAAATTGCCGCCATCGGGTCTTGGGAGTACGACCCGGTCAGGGATAACATCGTCTGGGGATCCGAGACTTATCAGATCTTCGGCATCGATCCGCACTCGGACGTGGACGTCGACACCATGGCCGACTTGCTCACAGACGACGGATGGGAAAGTTGGAAACAGGCCCTTAGTCACTTCTTAATCTCTGGTTCCTCGTTCCATTTTGAAGGCAAGATCTGCACGCCCAACGGGGAGAAGTGGATCCGCGTGTTGGGCAAGACCGAGATCAGCGCCGGCCTCCCGTATCGCTCAGGACTGGTGCAGGACATCACCCAAGAGCGTCGTTCACAGGAGCGCCTGAATGACCTCGCGACGCTTGACGGGCTAACCGGTCTGGCTAATCGCCGCAGTCTGATCCACGAACTGCAAAGATTGCAGGCGAGCGAGGCGGCTTTCGCCTTCGTCCTTCTGGATCTAGACAGCTTCAAGACCATCAACGATACATTTGGTCACGCAGCTGGCGATGCGTGCCTCAAGCAGGTCGCCAACGGTTTATGCTCGCTCCCTCCGGACTGGAGGATCTATGCTTCGCGCGTGGCCGGCGATGAATTCGCGATCATTCTGCCGACGGAACTGGACAGTCCGCAGCTTGATCGCTGTCTGGACTATATTTGCACAATGCTGACATTTCCCGTGACCATCCGTGAGCAAAGCATCCAGGTGACGGTTTCTGCGGGCGTTACGATACACAAGCCGGACACTGACACCAGCCCAGAAGAACTGATGGCCCAGGCAGATCTGGCCCTGTATCAGGCAAAGAGTGGAGGGAGAAACCGGTACCAGCACTTCGAGGCCCGCATGAAGGAGGAGGCCGACCGGAGTTGCCGCATCCTCGGCGAGGTACGGCATGCGCTGCGAAACCACGAGATGCGTCTCTTTTATCAGGAGAAACTTCTTTTGGCCGACGGCAGCCATGCCGGTTACGAAGCGCTGCTGCGCTGGTGCCCTCCGGACGGCAGGGTCATAACACCAGAAGCTTTTCGGCCTGCCTTGGACGATCCGCTCCTCTCCGCGGAAATCGCAACTTTCGTCATGAACGAAGCGCTTACGCAGGCAGTCACTTGGATGAGAGAGGGAGGCTGCTGCTCGCCCATCTCAATCAATGTGGGCCATCACCAGTTCCGCGACCAGAAGTTTGCTTCCACTCTGATCGAAGAACTGGAGCGACGCGGGCTGCCTGCGTCCGCAATAGAGATAGAGGTGACGGAGGATGTATTCCTCGGGCGTGACGTGGAGGCGGTGTTAGAAACCTGCAAGAACTTCACACAACATGGCGTTCGGCTTTCGTTCGACGACTTCGGGACCGGGTTCGCGTCGTTGACCCATCTGCTGGATTTCCCCGTTCAGGCGATCAAGCTGGACCGGTCCTTCGTTAGTCGGCTTCTGATAGAGCATAGAGCGGCCGGCTTTATCAAGTCCGTCTGCGACCTGGCCCATTCCCTGTCAATCGAAGTCGTAGCAGAGGGCATCGAAACCGAAGAACAGTACACGATGCTCAAGGCACTTGGCTGTGACTACGGCCAAGGCTACCTCTTTCACCGCCCGAGCCCGCCAGAAACTATTGGTGAGTACGTTCGGGAAAACAGATCTCTTGCTTCATTGGGGAGAGGCGCCGCCTTCAGCTTGGACATGGCCTCTTAAAAAATCACTTGCCATACATTCGAATCTAAGCTCCTTGGAACTTGATCTGACAAAAGTCAAATTGACCTCAGGGGAACTTTACGATGAAAATACTTATCGTTGAGGACGAGGTCCTGGTTTCTAGGGCAATTGTCCGTGATTGGCCTGTAGCGTCGGACGAATTTGACATCGTTGCAACCTACTCTAGATGTTCTAGGATTCTCGCGAGCTCACGTATTTACGAATACGACGCTGTTATTCTTGACATGAACCTGCCGGACGGAAACGCCATTCAGCTAATCAGTGAGCTGCGATCTCGATCAGACATGCCAGCTGTGGTGATTTCCGGAGCTGGAAGTCCAGAGACACGTGCGAGCACGATTGACATTGGAGCAGACGACTACCTCATGAAGCCGTTCTCGATCCGAGAGCTTCAGGCCCGAGTTGCGCGAGCAGTCAACCGGCTCCACGGGCAGTTGAAGCCATCTGAAGCTATCGATTTCGGCAATTTCCAATTCGACTTGACATCCAAGTCCTTGAGAACGGCGCAGGGGCGATGGCGCTTGACGGATCTCGAGTTCCGACTTCTGTTTCAGCTTACCAGCCACGTTGGCAGGGCCTTCAGCAGGCAACACCTGTGTGAAACAGCATGTCTTCGAACCTACCGCCCGAATGACAAGACGGTCGACATTTACATCGCAAGGCTGCGCAACATATTTAGCCAGTTTGTCGAGGAAGAAGTGATCGAGACAGTTCGCGGTTTGGGTTACCGTTTTGTCCTGCGACCGTCAGCGTGAAAGGACCGGAAAGGTGGCAACCTTCAAGCCACTAATTCATATTCAACACTTTCCGCATCGTTCGGATGAAATTCTTACGAGTGAATGGTTTCGCCAGGAAATGCGTGGCAACAGCCCTGTCGCTCTCCCGAAGATGATTATCGGTATAACCGCTTATCAGAATAGCAGGAATTGGGGGCTCGCATTGGCTCGCAGCTTTAATCACATCTATTCCAGATCTAGTGCCTGGCATAACCAGGTCTGTAATCACGAGCCGAGGGCGCGCTGCTAGCATTTCGATCGCCGTCTCAGCCGAGTCTGCCTCGACAACCTGCGAGTCAAGCGAATTCAAGATACGTCCGATCTGGCGTCGCACGTCAGGATCGTCGTCGACGACGAGAACGGGGCCACCGGTCCCCAAGAAAGTTTCATTCGGGTTGTGCGCGTCAATTTCCTTCCTTCGCAGATCGGAGGCAGCCCGCGGTAGAATGAGAGTTAGAGTTGTACCATTAGGTTCGGCCCGGGATAATTTAACGTCGCCACCAGACTGTCGCGCGAAGCCCTGGACCATCGACAGGCCCAGCCCGGAACCGCCACGGTTTTGCTTTGTGGTAAAGTATGGCTCGAACACCCTCTCCACAATTTCAGCAGCAACTCCAATACCGTTATCGGTGACAGAAACTCCGACGTATTCTCCCGCAGGCAGCCAAGCACTTTCAGGCTCCAGGACCTTGAGAGGACGAATCTTGATATCGATACGCCCTCTTCCCTGCATGGCGTCGCTGGCATTTCTGACGAGGTTCGCCAAAGCTGACGTCAAGCCGGGTACATCCACATCGCAAAACTGCTTTTTGGGGCAAAAGGAGTAGTGCAAACGGATACCCTCCGGCACACTACCCGCCAATAGCCTCTTGATCTCGCGGATTGCTGCGTTCATGTCGATTCGGGACGGGTTCAGGTTCTGCCGCCGCGCATATGCCACAAGTTGCGAGGTTAGGCTGGCCGCTCGGCTAGAAGCAGTGATAATGTCGTCGACGACCTCTTTGTCTGCCGGATTGGTGAGCGTGGCATCCAAATGCTCGGCAGCGCTGAGGATTACCATCAGGAGATTGTTGAAATCATGGGAGACCCCGCCAGTCATCCGGGCAATAGTCTCAAGCCGAGTACGTTCAGCCATATCACGTTCTACACGTAGTTTTTCAGATATGTTACGTAAAACAGATATCGATCGGCGTTCACCGGAATTCAAACTAAACAAAATAGACGTCACTTCAATCTCGACAGGTCGTCCACACTTGTCTTTGAAGGTCAACTCTCCTTTGAAGGTACTTTCTCTAGCTCGCTGCGCTATTGCATATTCCAACGTTTCGTCTCTGGCAAAGAACAATGCCTCGCGACTCATTCCTACCATCTCCTGCTGAGAATATCCCAGCAGATCGCAGGCCGGCTTGTTGGCTGCGATGATAGTCTCGAGATCTAGGCCATCGTTGCTGGTCGCCGTGTAAACAACGCCGTCGACGCTATTCTCAAAAAGGAAACGGTAGAAAAAGTCTTTCTCCCCCAGCTCCTCTTTGAGCAAGCTCATCGTTGCGAGTTGTGTCGAGAGTGATCGCAGCCGCGGTTCCAAACGAAGAACCAAATCCAACGAGCTCTCTTCGGTAACAAGTTCAGAGGGCCACAGGACGAGTGTCTTTGTTTCCCTGCCACCAACAGAAACGAACTTCACAAATGCCACGTGTTCTGCATGGCCATCTCGACTGAAATAACCATCCAGTTGTATGACGCCGCAACTTTTGCCTTCGCGATGCCTGACGACAAAATCGAGCAAACTGGATGCATCTGTCGGCTCCAGCGCCTTCCTCCACTCCAGCTGCCCAGTGTGGCCACGGTTGTTCGAAATAAACGCCGCCTTAGCGTCAAGCTCATTTTGAGCTAGTAGCTCCTGTAGCTTCGCGCTGATAGGCGAAGGTCCTTCCTGCCCTCCTTCCACCGTCATGTTAAGCAAGGCGTTTCGTCTTTCGGCAATGGCGTGCAGCGTCGTTTCGGTTGCGATCGAAAGGATGCCCAGCACGGAGCCATCAGCTGACACGACGGGGCTGTAGCAGAAGTCGAAATAGCACTCTTGGAGCTCACCCTTGAATCGCCGTAGCGGCAGCAGGTAATTGGTGAACTCTTGCGGCTCGTGCGTTGTAGTAACGTGCACAAGTGCCGGCTCGAGGAATGGCCAGATTTCTGGCCAGCTTTCGACTGCCGGCGCACCAAAGGAAGCAGGATGCTTGTCCCCGTATATGAGGTTATAGCCATCATTATAAACTTGAGTGTAGCTTGGCCCCAAGGCCAGACACATCGGAAACGTGGAGCGCATAATTGTCTCCACCAGGACGCGCACCTCTGTCGGCCAACTGGAAAATTCCCCAAGGGGGGTTGCCGTCCATTCCGTCCCGCGTAACAATTCTAAGTTATGCATTTTTTACCTCCACACGAAGCCACTCATGTACGGTACTGAATTCCTGTGACCATTGCCTATAGGCAACTCGTTTCTCTTTTTTGCCAAATCGAAGAATGAGATAAATCGACTAAAATCACATTATACTAATTTATACATGCTGCTAACCTCTCATTGCGTAAAATGCGGCACCCTCATCCGACACATGCTGAGGATGCCGAAGGTATGAACAAAAACTATCTGTGGAAGGCCGTGTCTGGAGCAGAACGCCGATCATACGAAAGGTTTAAGTGCAACGCAGTTGTCCACCTCGTTTATCGCCGCGTAAGCCAAAAGATGAGCCAGTCCAGTCGTGCGGTCTTGATCGACATTTCCCAAGGCGGCTGTCGCATGAGGGTGACGATCCCCGAGCTCCCCGATTATTTTTACATCGTGATCGGCAAGTTCGACTACGCCATCGGATGCGTTACAATACGTCGTGAAGGCCAAGAATATGCGGTGGAATTTATAAAAGAGCAGCCACTGCGCCTGGTTGAAGCTTTTGCACTGCTATCCCTTCCAATGGCGCCGCTGTTCAGCCTGAAAGGTTTACTGAAAAACGAGATCGATATCACGCCAGTCGGCACGGCAATAGCTGCGGAATAAATTCATGACACACATCCTCTTAGTAGAGGACGAAAGTCTTCTAGCAATATTGACATGCATATCGCTCGAAGATTCTGGCTTTGAAGTCACTGTGGCTCGCGATGGACAAGAAGGATTCGATATTGCAACGAAAACCGCACCGGATATCGTCATAACTGACGTCCAGATGCCGATAATGACAGGCCTGGAGTTGATAACTCAGTTGCGGGCAGGGGGTTTTTCGGCGCCAATTATAATAGCAACTGCAATACAGCAAGAAATGCTGCCAGCTCGGGGAGGATATAACGCGTATATCGCCAAGCCTTATTCGCAGGAGCATCTGATCGACACCATATCTCGGTTGTTTCAGCCCATTGGGTACGCCGAGCCTGTGCGAGACGGCAGTTGAGCCGGACAACGCCGTTGAGATGGGCGAAGTGATTGAATAAGTGCGGCTCACCTCGAGTTTTGATTTTGGCCAGTCAAGCCAGAATGAGTTGGCGGAACCGGCGAGATAGTATCTGCATGCATGGCAGGAAGGCGTACAACGCTGATGCGATCCACTGCGACCTGTCCAGCGAAAGACCTCTACCGGGTAAGACGCAGGGCAGATGGGATGATGGGTTACCGCCGGGCTGAACTGTGTTCCATTCGTCGGTAAAGCCTATCTCGATGCCGCACCATTTCGGGCTGGCAGCTACGGTATCTCAGCCGCCTCAGTGATGTATGCGCGGCAGCCTTGTTCTGCAATGCACACTGGGTGCTCGGTGGCGATAGGAGATGACACGGAAGATGGAGATAGCAAAGCTCGGCTTGACGTGCAGCTAGCTCCAGGCATTTCATGCTGTCACCGACAATCAGGAGCGAATCATTGTCAAAATTTTACTGGGAAATGGTGTGTTCCGCGAAAGAGAGACTGCCCTCAGAACATAGAATCCGGCAGATCTAATTTTCGGGTAACACTATTAGTGTACGATATGCCTGACCTGCAAGGTCTCAGGCGCGAAACCTGTATTTTGTCTCAACTTTAGCAACAATCGTGGTAAATGTCAGACCTGAAGAAACAATCCGGCTATCCGTCAGTCTTGGTGCTTGATGATCAGAATGATGTGGCGGCGACGATAGCAAATCTTGTCGGGTCACTCGGAGGAATAGCGCGAACATCGGACAGTGCAGAAAGCTTTTTCCATCAGTGGGAGAAAGATCCGCCTGACGTTTCGATCATCGATCTCAAAATGCCGCAAAGAGACGGGCTGGACGTCCTGCACGAACTGGGATCCAGATCGAATGCTCAGGTGATATTGGTGAGCGGCTTCGACCTGAGCGTATTGCGGGCGGCACGCCAAGCGGCGCAAGCAAACGGCCTCCACGTCATAGGTGTACTAACCAAGCCGGTGCGGCGATCCGAGCTGGCAAAGCTCTTGTCGGAAGCTCAGTCTGGCCTGAAAACCGGACTCACGACCAAAAGTAACGTTGCTCCGCATGATATCAGCATTGAGGCGTTGACGGACGCGTTGAGACATGGACGAATAGTACCATACTTTCAACCTAAGATACGGTTACGCGATCGAACCATTACTGGCTTCGAGGCTCTTGCTCGGTGGCAGCAGCCTGATGGTAGCATCATTCCGCCCACAAGCTTCATTCCACTCCTTACCACGGCAGGGCTAGATCTAGAATTTATTGAAGAAATTTTACAGAAGTCGCTTGTGTTCCTGAGCTCGATTGGTAAACCCCATCTAACGATGGCGATAAATGTGCCCATGCATGTTTGCTCTGACGCGAATTTCGCCCGGACACTGCAGGATGTGCTGTCTGAACATCACGTAGAAAATGACAGAATAACAATTGAACTGACAGAGGCTGGCCCGTCTGAAATCTTGCAGCCCCAGATTGATATGCTGACGCGCTTAAGAATGGACGGGTTTAGATTGTCCATTGACGATTTCGGCACTGGAGTGTCCTCGCTGGAGCGGCTTGTTCGCATTCCTTTCAATGAACTCAAAATCGACAGACAGTTTGCGCGAGACATTTGCCAAGCGCCTCGCGCCCAACAACTTGTGCGTCATTTGGTGGGAATCGCGAGATCCATGGAGATGTCTACCACAATCGAAGGCGTAGAGAACTCATCGACCCTGGAACTGGCAGCGCTGCTTGGCTGCGAATATGCGCAAGGATATCATATCGGCGAGCCTATGCCGGATTCAGATGCGCGAGAGTGGTCTCTCAAGCGGCTAAACGGAGCATAGACCTTGTAGAGCAGCGGCTCATCGCAACCAGGCAATTTTCAGGTCAACTTTCGGCAACCGTATCGTCCAGTGCTTCGCGAATTTTCGCGGCAAGTTGGTCGCGTCGATACGGCTTGCTGAGCAGCTTCACGCCTTGATCCAGTCTTCCGTGATGGACAATGGAGTTTTCTGTATAACCAGATGTGAATAGCACCCTCAAACTCGGTCGTAGTTCTCGCGCGGCGTTCGCTAGCTCCCGCCCGCCCACACCGCCGGGCATCACCACATCGGTGAATAGCAGATCGATATTTTCTGAAGTTCGCGCCAAAATTTGCATGGCGACGGCTCCCGTTGACGCCGAGAGGGTCTTGTATCCCAATCTCTGAAGCTGAGCGATCACATACCCACGTACAGCATGATCGTCTTCAACAACCAGAATCGTTTCACCGCCTCCGTCTATCTTGCGCTCCGCCCTATTTGTCACACCAATCCCCTGATTTGCCACACAGCGCGGAAAGTACATCTTGACCGCGGTTCCCTCACCAAGCTCCGAATAGATCCGAATATGCCCACCGGATTGTTTGACAAACCCGAACACCATACTCAGGCCCAATCCCGAGCCTTTCCCCACCTCCTTGGTTGTGAAGAATGGTTCAAACACCCGTTCGAGTGTCTCTGGCGCCATTCCGATGCCCGTATCGGTCACGACGATCACAACATACTGTCCGGGCCTGATATCGGGTTCCATGGCAGTGTAATCAGCATCGAGCATCGCATTGGCCATCTCGATGGTCAGACTACCTCCTTCAGGCATCGCATCGCGGGCATTGAACGCCAAGTTTAGAAGGGCGGACTCGAGTTGCGGCGCGTCCGCCTCGATTTTCCAGAGACCACCCGATCTAATAATCTCGATATCAACGTTCTCGGGAAGTGTACGACGTAGAAGGTCTTCGAGCCCCTGTACAAGTTGCGCGACATCTAGGACCTTGGGTTCCAACGCCTGCTTGCGGGAAAACGCCAACAGGCGACTGGTAAGTTCCGCCCCACGCTCGGCGGCATCAAGGGACATCTTGGCCAGCCTCTGCAATTCAGGCATCTCATTGAGTTCACTCTCCAGAATCTCAGAATTACCAAGAATGACGGTCAGCAGGTTGTTGAAATCATGGGCGACTCCCCCGGTCATCTGGCCGACCGCTTCCATTTTTTGCGCCTGGCGCAGCCTGTCTTCGAGCAATTTATGCTCCGAAATATCGGTCAAGGATCCAAGGACACGGATTACGCCACCTTCGTCATTCTGCATCGCGAACGCGTTATCTTCCACGAACGCCCAGGTACCGTCAGCGCGCTGAAAGCGATACTGCAATCTTAGACGGGTATCCATGCCGGAAACCAGCCGCTCGGTAGCTATATCAACACCTGCCAGATCCTCAGGGTGAACATGCCGTCGCCACGCTGTTTGCATTGTTCCATATGGACCTACCGGGTGTCCAAAGATGTCTTCCAACCCTTCACTCCACCAGTGCGTATCGTTTTCAACATCCCAGTCCCAGATCGCACTCCCCACTGCTTTGCTCACCAAACGAAAGCGTTCTTCATTGATTCGCAGAGAGAGTTCTGTCTGTTTGCGCTCCGTGATGTCCCGCTCCACGGCGATCCAATGAGTAAACCACCCCACCTCATTGGCGAGCGGCACAATGTCCAGCTCCAGCCAAAATTCCTTGCCAGACTTCGTGTAATTGATGAGCTCAGCACGTACCGGCTGCCAAGTCTCCAATGCTTGCCTGATACGGTCGAGTTCCTTCCGCTGGGTTTTGGGACCCTGTAGCATTCGAGGCGTCTGGCCTAGGACCTCTTCGCGTGAAAAACCGGTACGCCTCTCGAAGGCGTCGTTCACGTAGACGATCTTTGGTCCTCCGCCTTGAGCGTCAATTGGTTCTGCCTCAGTGATCAACAGGATGTCGTTCTGGCGCGAAACAGCTGCTTCAAGTAGGCGTAGCTGTGCGCCTTGTGCACGTTGCTGTGTGATATCCCGGAAATAGACTGCAAGCCCCCCAGGCGTCGGGTCCGCTGTTACCTCAAACCAACTTGTTAATGGCGCGAAGTACTCTTCGAACCTAACGGTAACCTTGTCGACAACCGCGCGCTTGTAATTCGTGTCGAATGCACTTCCGACAGCCTCTGGAAACTCATCCCAAACCGATTTGCCGATGAGCTCGTTCCGCGTCCTTTGCAGTAAGGATTCGGCGGTCGAATTGATAAAGGCGAAATGCCATGCATCATCGAGAAGGAAAAAGGCATCATTCATGCCTTCAAATGTTCGACGCAGGCGCTCCGACAAATTGCTTGCCTCGTCCTGAACTGCAATCAGGTCGGTGATATCTTGAAACGCACCCTCAATTGCAATGACCTTGCCTGTGTCGTCGTGAATCGGTTCGCCGAGGGCGCGAACCCAAACCCGCCGCCCTTTGGCGGTTTCGATTTGCATCGTCTCATTGAAGGGCCGGCCTTCATTGGCGCATGCCTCAACACAAAGTCGAATACGCTCCCGGTATTCGGGTAGGTAGTAGGAAATCCCCTGCTCTACAGTTGGAGAGAAGCCCTCTGGCTCGTCATGGATCAGGGCGGTCTCCTCACACCAGGTGACATGCGTTCCATTCAAGTCGAGGCTCCAGCTCCCGAGGCGTGCCAGACGGCCAGCCCGTCGACGGCGACGGGCCTGGCGCTGCAGTTCTGCTTCCGTCAATTTGATCGCACTGATGTCCTGGACGAAGCCAACAACAATTTCCCGACCGTCGACATGATGTCGTGCCCCGACACCGCGCACATATGTAATTCCCCCGTCAGCACGAACTATTCGATGCTGAAATTCGATTTCAGGTGTGCCGCTCTCAAAGAAATCCGTGTAGGTTGCGACCATTGCGCTCCGGTCATCGGGATGAACGAGGGCCACGTAATCATCAAAATCTGGCGCGCCCCGATCGCGAGGAGCGCCGTAGATGTCGAACACCCGATCCGACCAGTTTAATGCACCGCGTTCGAAGTCGTACTCCCAGGCCCCTAAATCCAAAAGCTTCTCTGCGGTCTTGAGGCGGACTTCGCGCTCCCGTAATGCGATGATCGTCGCGTGAGCCTCTGATACCCCCGAAGGTTCACGTCCGTTTGCGTCCTCCCTGTCTTCAAGCTGCGGGTTCGACGCTGCAAAGATATCCGTGACATCCTCTACGCGATGGACAATGTAGATCAGGTCGCCATCTGCGTTCAAAATTGGCTTGTTGCGAGGAAGCCAGAAGCGCACCTGGAATCTACCATCAGGCTGGCGCACGGGATAGCGTTGTACGTTCATCACATCCGTGACGCGTAAAGCCTCAACACGTCGCAAGGACGCACGAAGGTTCCTAGTTCCGTCAGCGTCGGCTTCAGTCGGATCATCAGGAAATAGCTCAAAAAGGTGCCCGCCGAGCAATATGTCGCGGTCCACCATAACGGACTGAGCGTATTCATCAGTTGCTGCGACTATGCAGTATTCGCGAGGCGTAAGTACAAGCAGCTTACCTGGAAGACTGTCAAACAGCAAAGAAAGCTGGGTCGCAGACAAGTTAGCCCGCAGGCGAAGCGTCTCGTTCTCCTCGCTCAATGTAGCAGCAATCGCTTCAGCCCTAGTAATTTGCGTAACATCACGAATGCTCGCGACGATGGCCTCAACACCTTCGAAGGTGACTCGGCTCCAGGTAAACGAGGCACTGTATGTGTCGCCTGATTTCGAAACGATGGTCCAGGTTCCCGCTTCTGAGCTCGGTCCTCTAAACTGCCGAACCCGATAAACTATCCTGTCCCGTTCTCTTTCAGGGCGCAGATCGGCGATGGTCATGGCCTGAAGGGTCTTCTCGTCATATCCTGTCCAATCGCAGGCTGCCGCGTTGGCGCTCAGGATACGAAGAGTATCCACCGAGAACACCCACACAGGAACCGAGAGAACGTTGTAGGCGTCCAAGGATGCGCGAGAAATGAGAGGCAATTTCAACTTAGGATCCTCAAAGAGCTGATCAGGCAGTAAAGCGATTTCTTGTGTCTTCTCGGATAGGTACGTGTCAATGCCGAGCGAACTTTCCCAAGAAATGCTGAAGAAAAATTCCCCATTATGCCGACGCGGACGCCAGTGATTCTTCGACGCCACCCTTACGGCCAGCCAGATAATTTCGACCAACGGCACGACGAAATTATTGAATCAGAAAAAAACGACGGTAGGCCTCACTCCTTCGGCACAGATTAACATAGAAACAAATCTTCAAATATTACCGGTTTTGGGTGCCTTTTTGCCATTCTGAGCAACACAGTTGCTTAGACTTTGAATTCCCATTGTTCGCACAGTCTCATCTGAAAAACAGGTATTTCACCAGCGCGGCTGCAAGAAGGACGATCAGGACGATCCCAACAAGACTTCCGATGCCCATTCCCCACATCATCCCACTACCCATTGCATCATTCATCATGGCCTTTGTCCTTCTAACCGCCGGAGCGAGGAGCTTAAAAGCGTCATCTCCGAACCGCCTAGCAAACCCCAGCCCTTGATTGGTCCGTAGACCGCCGGGATCACGACCAGTGTCAAGATTGTTGATGATACCATTCCGCCGATCATTGGCACAGCTATCCGCTGCATTATCTCCGATCCAGCACCCGTGCTCCAAAGGATCGGGAGCAAGCCCGCCATAATTGCGACGACCGTCATCACTTTGGGCCGCACTCGTTCGACGGCTCCGACCATAATCGCTTTATCAAGGTCTTCCTTTGCAAATGGTCTGCCTTCAACCAGGCATTTCGCCTTCTCGTCCCGTAGAGCATGGTCGAGGTAAACGAGCATGATAACCCCTGTCTCGGCAGCGACACCGGCCAGAGCTATGAAGCCCACGGCGACTGCGACCGAAGCGTTGAAGCCAAGCCACCACATCATCCAGATGCCGCCGACCAGAGCGAACGGCAAAGACAGCATGACGATCGTCGTCTCGATCAAGGCCTTGAAGTTCAGGTAAAGCAGCAGGAAGATTAAGGCGAGCGTCAGCGGGACGACGATGATCAGTCGGTCCCTTGCCCTTTCGAGATATTCATACTGACCGCTCCATGCGACTGAATAGCCAGCGGGCATCTCGACACTCGCCGCCACGGCAGCCTGGGCGTCAGCGACATAGCCGCCGAGATCGCGGTTGGCGATGTCGACAAAGATGTAGATGGCAAGCTGGCCGTTCTCGGTCCTGATGCTTGTCGCCCCGCGCGTGAGCTTGACCTCCGCCACTTCGCCAAGCGGAATTGTGCCGCCTCCTGGCAAGGAGATCTGGACGTCACGGGCGATGGACTGCGGATCACTGCGGAAAGCCCTTGGGTAGCGGATAGCAACGCCATAGCGCTCCCGCCCTTCGACGGTAGATGTTACAACCTCCGAGCCCAGAGCCATTGCAATGACATCCTGAACGTCATCAATTGCAAGACCATAGCGACCCAAGGCGATGCGATCGGGGATTACATCAAGATAGTACCCTCCTATGACGCGCTCAGCATAGGCGCTTGAGGTTCCCGGCACTGTCTTGAGGACTGTCTCAATGTCGCGCGCCACCTTCTCCATCTCATTGAGGTCTGTGCCGTAGACCTTCACGCCTACGGGTGTCCTGATGCCAGTCGAAAGCATGTCGATGCGAGCCCTGATCGGCATGGTCCAGGCATTCGAGACGCCAGGAAACTGAAGCGCCGCATCCATTTCCTGCTTGAGGCTGTCGGTGGTGACACCCGGCCGCCATTCGGACTTGGGTCTCAAAGTGATGATGGTCTCGAACATTTCCATCGGAGCAGGATCGGTTGCCGTCAAAGCTCTGCCCGCTTTGCCGAACACAGTCTCCACTTCGGGGAACGACTTGATGATGCGGTCTTGCATCTGCATGAGCTCAGCGGCTTTCGTCACCGAGAGGCCTGGCAGTGTCGTTGGCATATACATCAGCGTGCCTTCATCGAGATCAGGCATGAACTCGCTGCCAATGTGCTGAACTGGCCAGACTGTTCCGGCCAGGATCGCAATGGCCGCGACAATGGTCAAACTCTTGGCCTTGAGGACGCCGGCAATGACGGGACGATAGATCCAGATCAGAAGACGGTTGAGCGGGTTCTTGCATTCTGGAACGATGCGGCCGCGGACGAAGAGGATCATCAATGCTGGCACAAGCGTGATTGAGAGCAGCGCGGCAGCTGCCATCGCAAAGGTCTTGGTGAAGGCTAGCTGACCGAACAAGCGGCCCTCCTGCGCTTCCAGCGTGAAGATCGGCAGGAAGGACACGGTGATGATCAGGAGGCTGAAGAACAGCGCCGGCCCAACCTCGCTTGCCGCTTCGATCAGGACTTCGCTTCGCGGTTTATCAGAGGGGGCACGCTCCAAATGCTTGTGAGCGTTCTCGATCATGACGATGGCAGCGTCAATCATTGCGCCAATGGCGATTGCGATGCCACCGAGGCTCATGATGTTGGCACCAAGACCGAGCGCTCGCATCGCCATGAATGCTATCAGAATTCCGATCGGCAACATGATGATCGCCACAAGCGCACTGCGGACGTGCAACAGGAAGGCAATCGTCACAAGCGCAACAACAATTGATTCCTCGATCAAAGTCACTTTCAGGGTCTCGATCGCCGCCTCGATGAGTTGCGAGCGGTCGTAGACCGGCACGATCTCTGTCCCCGGAGGCAGACTGGTCTGAACTGCCGCCAGGCCCTTCTTGGCGCCGTCGATAACCGTCAGCGCATTTGATCCGTCCCGCTGGAGGACAATCCCGCTCACGACCTCACCCTCGCCATTCAGCTCGGTGATGCCTCTGCGTTCGTCGGGGACTAACTCAACTCTGGCAACGTCCGCAAGTCGCAGCGGAGTGCCGGATGCTGTCTTGAGGACGATACTCTCAATGTCCTTGACGCCCTGCAGGTAACCTTTGCTGCGAACCATGAACTCGAACTCGGCAAGCTCGATCGTTCGCCCGCCAACGTCCCGGTTGCTTGACCTGACTGCGTCGGCGATGTTGGACAGGGAGACTTTCTGCGACTTCAACCGTGCCGGGTCGACAACGATGGAGTATTGCTTGACGAAACCGCCGACGCTTGCGACCTCCGCCACACCTTCAGGCCTGGAGACAGCGAAACGCACCACCCAGTCCTGAAGCGAACGGAGCTCCGCGAGCGACAGCTCCTTAGCAATCACGGCATACTGGTAGACCCAGCCCACACCCGTTGCGTCCGGGCCGAGGCTCGGAGTGATGCCGTCAGGCAGGCGGGCGGCTGCGACGTTCAGATACTCCAGCACACGGCTGCGCGCCCAATAGGGGTCGGTTCCGTCTTCGAAAATCACGTAGACGAATGATACGCCAAAGAACGAGAAACCACGCACAACCTTTGACTTAGGGACGGTCAGCATGGAGGTAGTGAGGGGATAGGTAACCTGATCCTCTACGACTTGCGGCGCCTGACCTGGATAGTCGGTGAAGACGATAACCTGGACGTCGGAGAGGTCGGGAATAGCATCGAGGGGTAGCGTGCGAAGCGCGTAAACGCCCCCGGCAATGGAGAGCGCCGCACCGATGAAGATGAGAACGAGGTTTCGGGCCGACCAGGCGATCACCTTGGCAATCATGGTGTCACCTCGCCACCTGCCAATGCGCTCAAGGCCGCATTCAGGTTGCTTTCAGCGTCGAGAAGGAAGTTGGCGGAAACGACAACGCGGTCGCCAGCTACAATACCTTGCGTGATTTCCGTCAGGTCCTCACCGCGGACGCCCAGAACGACGTCCATCGGCTCGAACCTCCCCTCCCCCCTATCAACAAAGAGTATCTGACGGTCGCCCGTATCGATGACTGCACTGTTGGGAACCGCAATGACGGCTTCTGCTGCCCCCGCCTCGATTTCGACTTCCGCATACATGTTGGACATCAGTTGCCCATCAGAATTGGGAAGCTCGATCCTGACCTTCGTTGTGCGTGTCTCCATCTGGACCTCCGGATAGATAAGATCGACCCTGCCTTTGAAGGTCGTGCCGGGAAGGTTGCGGACACTCACGGATACGCTCGCACCTTGGCGAACGGCGTTCAGCTCATATTCGGGAACATCGGCGATGACCCAGACCCTGGACACATCCGCAATCCGAAACAGGACATCGCCCGCCCCTGCCATCATGCCACTCACGGCCATGCGTTCCAGTATCACTCCATCCCGGGGGGCAGTGTAGGCTATGCTCTGTGGCACCTTCCGCTCAGCTGCGATGCGGGCGATCGCCTCTGTTGGCACGCCCAGGTTCTTCAATCGAAGTGCAACGCCTTCGTCCGGGTTGGACCTCGCCCCTGCGCGCATTTCTGCAGCATACTCGGCGCCGACGGTCGCGATCTCTTTCGAATAGAAGCGAAAGAGATCCTGGCCTTGGATGATGCGATCGCCAGTTGTTACATCCGCAACGTCCTCTATGAAGGCATCCGCGCGCATCGCGACGATACTGATCATGCGCTCGTCGAGCGCGACTGTGCCAGGCACTCGGATCCTTCGGCTGACGGTCTTGGTTTCGGCAATGGCAGTCTTCACGCCTGTGCGCTGCAACTTGCCGAGTGAAACCTTCACCGTGGAACTGTCGCTCGCCTCCCCCTCATAGACGGGCAGGTAGTCCATTCCCATGGAATCCTTCTTCGGGACCTTGGACGTGTCGGGCAAGCCCATGGGATTGCGGTAGTAGAGGATCTTTCGCTCGGTGGTGGCGGACGCCACGTCGACTATGGGCGCCATCGCGCCGCTCGCACTGAGGCTGAAGTCTTCGCTGGCCCGGACAGCCAAAAAAGGCCGCCCATCGTCAGTGTTCCTTGGCTCGGCGGCGTATTGAGGGAGCCCGTCCGGGTGGCGGAAATAGATCACCGCACCCGTTCCTTCCGGCTGCGGTTTTGTCTCGGTAGGCTGAAAAGTCAGCCGGCTAGAGAGGGCCAACTGGGCACCGACATCGTTTTTCCCAGCCCAATAGCCTGCGGCGCCGACGAATGCAGCGAGAAAGAGAGTGGTCATGATGCGCCCGGCGGTCATGGAACCGCCTTGAGGATGAGTTTACCGGTGACCGTTTCAGCTTCACCTTGCACCTTGGCAGCCAGCTGGAAACGCCATCCCCCTTCCATGGAAAGGTTCGTCCTGAAGGTATAGACGCCAGGCTCAGCTGAGGCTGATGGTTCCACGGTCGTGGTCATCGTTTCCATGCCATCGGGAGCCATGTCCATCCTAGTCGCAAAGATGACGGCGTCAGGAACGGCATTGCCTGTTCGCTTGTCGATCAGCCTCACCGAAACGGTCGAACCTGCTCCCTGCTTGATTTCAGTCTGTACCGCCTGGAATTCGTAGTCTGCTGCTCCGGCCAACGCGGCCGTCGCCCAGCCGAACAGGATTGCGCCCACAAGGCGACCCGCCCTCGCGTTGAAAATTATCGGTTTCATATTCTATGCCTCATCCGGGACGGGTCAGCGACCGCGTCATCAATCGAAGGGAATCGTCAGCGCTTTCGCTCGTGCAACGCGTTGCGCATGCCGAAGACGTTGACCTGAACTCGATGACTTGGGATCAGATTTTAGGAGGTCGTGCCGGAGGACTGACCAAAGAAGATGCCAGCTCGGCATCCGAAGCACTCAGGAGAGGGCTGCCATGCATGCTGGGACTAAACGACGAAATTGATCCAAACGTTGGATTACCGACAATCACCGTGGTGCAGACAAGAGCCAGAGGGCAGAGATTGCCGCCTGAGCCGGGTTTGATCGGCATAACGTCAGGGCAACACGGCATATCCGCAGACATATCCATCATGGACATCTCGACTGCTAAACCGTTTTCGGCGGCCAGCATGATGCTTCTTGCATACCCAATGCTCATCGGACCAACGACGATCCCGAGCAGGGCAAGCACAAACAACATCACACGGAACAACTTTTTAGCCATGATGACATTCTTTCGCACAGCTGGCTCGCCTGGGGAAGGAGTTCACGGAAATTTGGCACATGACTTTAGCTGCAAGCGGACTTGGCTTTGGGTGGGCTATTTAAGGAAGTTCAACGGTCCAATCTGCTCGCACCTCATGTTGACGCCCCCGCGCTGAAACTTATCCTAACCTTCGTCCGTCCTTTGGAATGTCAGTCAATCTAAAATCCTGGGAGGATCCAAAAATGCGTACTCAAATCCGAAACATCTTGCTCGCTGCCGGCTGTGTTCTTGCATTGGCAGGCACCGCTTATGCGCAAAACCCGATGGTTGGTGGCGCACCGATGTTCGCCGACAAGAACATCGTAGAAAACGCTGTGAACTCGAAAGACCACACGACTTTGGTCGCAGCCGTCAAGGCGGCTGACCTTGTTGACGTACTTCAGTCGGCCGGCCCTTTCACCGTATTTGCGCCCGTGAATGCCGCATTCGAGAAACTACCTGCTGGCACTGTCGATACGTTGCTGATGCCCAAGAACAAGGACGCGCTCGTCAAAGTGCTGACGTCGCACGTTGTTGCCGGCAAGTTATCCGCCTCAGATCTGGCACGGCGGGCTAAGGCGAACGGAGGGCGCTACAACATGCAAAGCGTCAGCGGAGCTCCATTGACGGCTGTTCTACGGGGCACCAAAGTCTACATCTTCGATCAATCCGGCGGCGCCAGCCTTGTGACGATTGCCGACGTGAACCAATCGAACGGCGTCATTCATGTCGTAAATCGCGTGCTGTTGCCACGTTGATCCGATGGATGAGCAAGGCGGGTGACATCATCCGCCTTTCCCAAAACCGGAACTGTAGGATGCAAACGCACGTCCTTCCTAATATTGCCCTATTGGCCGGACGTTTGCTTATAGCGGCACTATTTTTTCAGTGGAGCCGCCCAAAAAGCTCTCGCGCCCGAGAATGTCCAGGATCTGTTGGTGACACAAGGGTTGCCAACATTGCTGGTATGGCCGGCATTGGTGTTTAACTTCTGCGCAGGCGTGATGCTGACCCTTGGGCTGCTTCTGCGACCACTCTCGGTCCTGCTTGCGGTCTATTGCGGTGTCACCAGTTTTTTCCACCTCATACCGCAGGACCCTTGGCAGATGTCTATCTTTGTAAAGAACTGGTCGATTGCAGGCGGCTGTCTGGTGATGGCAGTGGCAGGCCCCGGGCGCTACGCTTTAGCTCCTCAAAACTAAGCGACATTTTTCTCGCCGCCGCAACTCAAGCTCCGCATACCGCGACACGCGGAATTCGGCATCCGTTTCACCGTGCCAATCGCCAACCAATACAGGGAAGTAATTGACGCAGAAGAATATCACAAGCGAACAGGAGTTATTCAAGAATCTGGCCTTTAGGCCCCGACAAGTCCGCGCTTTCGGATCGCCGCTCTTGTGAGAAGCCGCCCCCAGAGGGCGGCCTCCAATAGTCGCTCTTCAGCCCTAACGGAAGAGCGAGAGGATGACTTCCGAGGAAGAGTTGGCGATTGAGAGCGACTGGACCGCTAGCTGCTGCTGGGTCTGCAGTGCATTGAGGCGGGTCGATTCTTCGTTCATATCGGCGTCGACGAGACGGCCCACACCAGAGTCGAGAGAGTCGGACAGCTTGTTGATGAAGTCCTCTTGCAGTTCGATGCGCATGGCGATCGAGCCGATGTCTGCCGCCGCGCTGGTCATGCGTTGCAGACCATATTCCACCAGGGACAGAGCCTCCTGCATGCCAGCCGTGGTCAGGCCGGTAATGTCGAGCTGGTCGATAGAGACACCCGCGATCTCGACAGCCGCGGCACCAGTTGTGCCATCGTTATCCCAGTCGACAAAAGCGTCGAAAGCTCCAGACGCGCTGCCGAGAATACCGGAATTATAGTCAATGATGCCGGTTGCGTCACCGCCGAACATCACAGTCATACCGTCTGCAGTCGTCGCATCGAGCGAATAGAGGGTCGTCGAAACGGACACGTTGCCGCTCGAGTCGCGAATGAAGCCGGAGACCACCGAGACGTCAACGGGCGCTGTTATAGTATCGGCCCCAGTGGCGACCCAATTTTGGCCGCTAAATGTTCCCGATTCGGCGATCGAGCGAAGCTGCTCCTGCAGCTGGTCGATTTCTTCCTGGATTTTTTGCTTGTCGAGACCCTCCTCGGTGGCGGCGACAACCTTTGCCTTGATCTCCTTCACCACGTCAATTGCGCTTTCCATCGCAGCATAGGCCGTGTCAATCTTGGCCGCGCCAAGGCCGAGGGCGTCCTGCACGGCGGATAGCGCCATATTGTCGGAGCGCATGGTGGTTGCGATCGACCAGTAGGCAGCGTTGTCAGAAGCTGCACCGACCCGCTGACCGGAGGACACCCGCGCCTGAGTGTCCTGCATATTCGAGTCGATGGGTAATCCTCCCCGTTTTAACGGGGTTCAGCGGTAGAACTCACGCGGCCATTTTCAGTTTCTGAGTGGGTGTAATGCCGCCAATGCCCATATTGGGCCGTTCGTGGTTATACGTCCAAAGCCATTCCGTGGCGATCTCCTGCACCTCCGTTATGCTGTCAAAAATATACAGATCGAGCCATTCATGCCGAACAGTTCGGTTGTAGCGCTCGACATAGGCGTTCTGCTGAGGCTTGCCGGGCTGGATATAGTTCAATGCGATCCCTTGCTTCTCTGCCCATTCGACCAGCTTCGAACTGACGTATTCGGGGCCGTTATCGACCCTGATTGCCAGTGGCTTGCCCCGCCATTCGATAATCTGGTTGAGGCTGCGCACGACTCGCTCTGCAGGCAGTGAGAAGTCAACCTCGATCCCCAGTCCCTCTCGATTGAAGTCGTCCAACACGTTCAGAAGCCTGAACTGGCGACCGTCCGCCAGGCGATCCGCCATGAAGTCCATCGACCAGACCACGTTCGGCGCATCGGGCACCACCAGCTCCTCTGGCTTCTCGCGCTTCAGCCGCCGGCGGGGCTTGATCCTCAGGTTCAGCTCAAGCTCGCGGTAGATGCGGTAGACTCGTTTGTGGTTCCAGCGAAAGCCTTGGACATTGCGCATATGCAGGAAGCAGAGACCGAAGCCCCAGGTCTTCTTCACCTTCACAAGCCCAAGCAACAGATCGGCGATCTCATCGTTATCGGCATTGCGCTTTGGGCTATACCGAAAACAGGTCTCGCTGACGCCAAATGTCCTGCATGCCAGCGCGACACTCACGCCGCGTTGCGCCACTGCTTTCTCGGCCAGCTCTCGGCGCTGAGATGGCCGCCTCATTTTTTTCCGAGAGCCTCCTTCAGCAGATCCGCCTGCATGCTCAAATCGGCATACATCCGCTTCAATCGGCGGTTCTCGTCCTCAAGAGCCTTCATCTGGCTCATCATAGAGGCATCCATACCCCCATATTTTGCCCGCCATTTGTAAAAACTGGCACTGCTGATGCTGTGCTCCCGGCAAAGCTCAGGTACGGGGACACCGCCTTCCGCTTGGCGCAACACAGCCATGATCTGGGCTTCGGTAAATCGGCTCTTCTTCATCAAAATCTCCTCGAGCATCTTGCCGAGAAAATTCTACTTTTGAAGCCCCTTATTTGCGGGGAGGATTACCGATGGAGCGCAAGGTTTGAAGTGCCGCCATTGCTGCGATGTTTGTTAAAATGCTGGTCACGATCGTGTCCCTTACTGCTGGATTTGGGGACATCCGGGTTCTTTCCGGGAACGATGAGGCGGCGTAATGCCCTTAACCACTTGTTTGGTTTGGTTAACTCACCGTTACGCAACTTCCAATAATCGGGTCATGGTTAAAGCTTGGTTAACCGATTAAGTGAAGCCTAATTTGATCGTTGCTCAAGCCGTCCTCCAATCGCGGGTGTCAAGCCGGTCGCAGTTGGCATTGCAGGTCAGGCTTATTGTTCTCCTTGAGGCCAGAGGTAACCCGGCAAAATCGAACGTCGGGGCATGTGGGCCAGCGGCCGCATCATCAATTGAAAGCGATCACCAGCGCTTTCGCTAGCGCGACGCGTTGCTGATTGATGAAGACGTTGACCTCAACTCGATGAATTCGGACCAGATTTTTTCAGGAGGTCGTGCCGAAGACACTAACCAAAGAGGATGCCACTTTGTCATCAGACGCTAGCAAAAGGGCTATCAGGCATGCGGGAACTGAACGACAAAACCGATCCAAACGCTGGATCACGGACAATTAAAAACGTGCGCAGAAATGTCAAAGGACACGCGTTACCGCCCCCTCTCCCCAAAGGAGACGGTTTTCGGCGGCCAACGTGACGCATCTCGCCTTGCGCAAGTCTTATCGAGCTGACGAGATGCCGAGCAGGGCAAGCAAGGCAGAAACGGGATGCTGTAGCCAATCGAGTTCGAGAAGCAGCAGATACTTTGACCGGCTGGGATCTACGACACTCAGGGCTATTCAGTTGTTGATAAGGACCTCACGCAAATGTGCACTGATCCTTCTTCAGAAATACCCCGTACAGGAGGGGAGGTTGATCGTTGGGTAAGTACTGGCCTGCAAAATCGCCGCTGTGGGTAGGGGAAACGCATGAAGATACTTCATGAGGCAATGCGCCAGATCGCGGAGCGCAACGACGCGGGGAACGACGTCATACAGCGGGCCCTTGAAGCGGTGCGTACCCATCTGGGGATGGAGGTGGCCTATCTCTCCGAATTCGTCGGAAACGATTCCATCTTCCGGGTGGTAGATGCCCCGGGCCTGGAGGACCTTATAAAGCCGGGCGACACACGGCCACTCGATGAGGTCTATTGCAGACATATCCTCGCAGGGAGACTTCCGGAACTGATACCAGACACAGCTGCGGAGCCAATTTGCCAGGCGATGCCGATCACGCGTGCCGTGCCGATCGGTTCACATGTCTCGATCCCTGTCCTTTTGCCGGACGGCAAGCCATACGGGATGTTCTGTTGCTTGAGCCCGCGCGCAAACCCGACATTGACAAATAGAGATCTCAACGTCATGCGCATGTTCGCTGATATGGCGGCCCATCAGATAGGCCGCGAGGTCATGCAGTCGCGCAACTTGGAAGAAAAGCGCTCGAGTGTAGCGACACTCGTGGAACAGCGCAGCTTCTCTCTCGTGTTTCAGCCGATCATCGATCTTGGTTCAGGCGAGGTCAAAGGTTTCGAAAGCCTATGCCGTTTTAGGGCGGAGCCCTACAGAGCACCGAATTTCTGGTTCGCAGACGCCGCAGCAGTCGGGCTCGGTGCGGAACTAGAGCTTGCGGTAATCGCCTTGGCGATCGACGAAGCAGCAAAATTCCCTTCCGAGATCTATATCTCGATCAACGCATCACCGGAGACGTTTCTCGATACTCGGCTATCCAGCATCATCAACGGACGTGGCCTTTCCTCTATCGTATTTGAGATTACTGAGCATGCACCCGTCAGCGACTATGACGAGCTGACGACTGCGCTTGATCGGCTGCGCGCTCAGGGCGCACGGATCGCAATCGATGATGCGGGTGCAGGCTTTTCCAGCCTGCGTCATATCGTGCAGCTACGTCCGGACATCATCAAACTCGACATTTCTCTCACCAGGGCTGTCGACACGGATGTCGCAAGGCGGGCACTCGCCTCGGCATTGATATTCTTCGCGAAGGAGATCGGCGCTTTGATTGTAGCAGAGGGGATCGAAACCGAAGCCGAGCTACAAGCTTTGAAAGACCTCGGAATTTCTGCTGGGCAAGGCTATTTCCTCGGCCGCCCGAGTGACATCGTCTCGGCTATAGTTCGTCATCGCGCGTTCCTCTGAGCCGGCGGGAAGTGTATGGATATTCGCAAGATCATGAGATTGCCGTGGCATTTCACCCGCTGACTAACGAACGGCAAGCTGCGAGCGGTCGGCGGTGCCGGTTTCAGAGGCCCTTAAGAACTCCAAGGCTACAGCTAAGCTCAGGAATCTTAAATATCTAAGTGAAACAATAAGCCGATGAACGACCTACCAGATCCACCGGCGAGACCCCTGCGCCCTCATCGTCCTCGGGTGCTGAAGCGAGCGACTATTGTTAAGGGCCCGACAGACTCGGAAGTGCCCTGCACAGTACGCAACATGCACGCAGAAGGGGCGGAGCTGAAGGTCGACGGGCTCGCTGCCGTACCCGCATCCTTCGCTCTGTATGTTCCATCAGATGGAACTGCATATGCCTGCGAATTGCGCTGGCGACGAGAAGAAAGAATAGGAGTGAAAATAACCGGCGTGGTTCCCAAACCGAAATGGCATTACGGTTGACAGGCTGGAAATCCGCGTGGCCAAGCATGCGCATCTACGTCATTAACTGGCTCCCTCGCTCTCTCTCAAAAGGGATTTGAAGAGAGATCAAACGAACATAATTCTGATCCTAGCTCTTTGAACATAAAAGGCTATGTATTATAGTAACTGTGAGCATATTGTCGCCGCAATAGCTCACCCCACTATGGAGCCCGTCAGATCCCTGACGGGCTCTTTGTATCGCTGGCGACCCTATCCAACGAACTGGTGTTTTGGGTCAGAAGTTTATTGATCTGTGCCGCCTATGCTTGCCATTCTGTTTTTATGCGCAAATCTCTAGAATCGTTCACGAGCTGTTATGCAGCCGCTGTCGACTAAGGGTACCAGCGCTACGGGCATAACAAGGCTGGTGCGGGACCCCGTTGGCACTGCGTGTTCGCCGCTCACGTGCGCGGCGGAGGCTGTCGTCCTTTAGCAACGCAGACTGTTCAGTTACAACAAGATAAGCCGTCCCGAATCCAAAGCAGGCTGATGATTACGAACGCGACGACAAGTGACGATCATGCTGGGTGAGCGTGGCCGGGGCTGTCAGACAAATGAGTGTCCCCCCACCCTCGCATCAGTGGGAACGGATCGAGGTTCATTCCTGACAAATGCCGAGACAGCCGCCGTAGCTGACTGAGGGCGATGGAAAAGGTATCCTTGCGCCGTCTTGCATCCGATGCTTCGAAGGAAGTCGGCTTGTTCCTGTGTTTCGACACCCTCGGCGACGACATCCGCGCCGAGACCTTCACCGATATCCACAATGGCTTTCACCAATGCTGTGGCACCGGCTTTCGTCGACAGTCGAGCGATGAAGGACCTGTCGATCTTGATCACCGACAAAGGAAAATCCAAAAGATGTGTCAACGATGCGAAGCCGGTCCCAAAATCATCAAGCGCGATCATAACGCCAGCGTTCCGCAGCTTTTTGCAAACGTCCTTAATCACGTCCGCCCCACGCTGCAGCAGCACATCTTCGGTGATCTCGATCTGGAACTGTTTCGGCTCCAAGCCTCGACTTCTCAACCCTTCCAGCAATCGATCGGTAAAGACGGGATCTATGAGCTGGTTCTGACCGACATTGATGGCAATTGAGCCGAAGTCGATGCCGGCGTTTTGCCATGCAGCAGCCTGATCCAGGGCCGACTGTAGAACAAATTCTCCAATCTCCAGAGAAACCGTCGGGTCTTCAATAGCCGGACTGAACGTCCCCGGCCCCCGAACTCCCTCGGCGCTGTTCCATCGCAAGAGAGCCTCGTAGCCGGCAACATCGCCGGTCGTCAGGGATACCTTAGCCTGATAGTGCAGTTCAAGTTGTCCCGCCGCGAGTGCATCGGAGATAGACGCAATGCTCTCAACTTTCCAGTCCGCAACCGCCTTCATCAGCGGATCGAAGAAAAAATACCGATTACGCCCAGCAGCCTTGGCACTGTACAATGCCAGGTCAGCCTGACTCATCAAATCAGCCTCGGTGAAGCCACCTCCACCTTCGTGGACCGCTATCCCTATTGAAGTACTGCAGCGAAACGACGCTCCATGAAAGTAGAGGGGGGCGGAGGCAATCTTTAAAATTCGGCCAGCAATGCCATCCAATTCCAAGCGATCGGTGACGCCCTCAATTACGAGCGCAAATTCATCACCGCCGATACGGGCAAGCATTCGTCCATGGGCCCGAACAGCATCCAGTCGCCGCGCAATTTCTTTGAGGCATTCATCACCAGCGGCGTGACCATGCGTGTCGTTGATGTCTTTGAAACCGTCAAGATCCAAGAGCATCAGGGTAACTGGACTGCCACGATGTTTGACATCATGGAGACGCTCCAATAGCTGGCCACGGTTCCTCAACCCGGTCAGTGGATCGCGCTCAGCAAGCCTCTTGATCTTCTCAATCGCCTCTTTCTCCTCGGTGATATCCTGCTTCATCCCGAAGCGGCGCACAGGCAGGCCGTTCTGGAGCTCGACATGGCCCGCGATCCGCACCACGCGTTTGTTACCTTTAGCTGTAACCATCTGCCCCTCGAAGACATAGGCTTCATTGGTTTCGCGAGAATGTGCGACTTGCGCCACAAGACGTTTGAACTCTTCAGGGGAATAAAATTGTTCAAGCGTGTCGAGCGAAGGCAGGAAGGTCTTGTCGACCTCATGAAGCGCGTACATGCCGTCGCTCCACAGAAGCTCGCCCGTCTTGCAGTCAATCTCCCAAGCCCCGATTTTCGCCAGATCAGAGGCGCAGTCGAGCAACCGTTTTTGTGTCCGCAACTCCTGGCGTTGTCTTTCGAGCACATCGGACGCAAGAGCCAGTTCAAGCGACAGTTTACGCATCGTGCCAGCATTGCGGTATTGGTTGAGCAGCGCTGCCGTCGTTGCACCGAGCATTCTCAGTTGCTCGAGTTCTCGATCAGTCATCGCCCGCGGGGCATCATCGAGGATGCACAGACTGCCGGCCATCAGACCGTCCTGCATTTCCAACGGGCAGCCAGCGTAGAAACGTATATGCGGAGCCCCTGTAACAAGGACGTTCTGCCTAAAGCGCTCGTCAAGATGCATATCTGCGACCACCAGTAGATCTTGGGACAAGATCGTATGGTTGCAGAACGCCGGCTCCCGATCCATTTCATATTGATCGAGTCCTCGTCGAGCCTTGAACCACAGACGATGTTCATCAACAAGAGTGACCAGCACAATTGGAACGTTGAAGATTGACTTTGCCAGCTCGACAACATGCTCGAATGCAGGGTCAACTCCCGTATCCAATACATTCAACTGCCGAAGGCAACTCAGTCGATCCGTTTCATTCGGAGCTACCGGGTATGTATCGCTGGTATTCGGCATGTCTCAGCACCTATGTGGGATAATATCCACTTGTCTTATCAGAGTTTCCTTAAGTTTTAGTTGGCCCACCAAGTCTTCTCCCGAGTTCGCCACCGCCTCATCTCTAAGCGTGCCGGAAAAGCTCTGCCCCTCAGCGCGCTCCGCAATCTTCCGCGCGGGCAGACGACAGCGGGAAGCTCATACTTGACTATCAATCTCATCATATTTAAGCCCCCTCCAGATTGGAGGGGCAGTGCACACTGACAGCTATTCCGCATTTCCGCTGCGTGCGGGCGTCCTTGCGTCGTATGGCGACAGACCTGCGCTCGTGTTTTCCGGTGGTAGAATTATTAGCTATCGCGAATTGGCGGAACGTGTCGAACGCCAAGCATCACTTTTGCACGGCAGACTCGGATTGGTAAGCGTTGCGGCCGAACTCTCGGAGCACGCCATCATTGGCTATCTCGCCGCGTTCGAGGCTGGGCATGCGGTGGCCATGCAACCACCGTGTAGAACCGAGGCGTGTGGAACAGTCTTTGAGCCGGAGTATAGCTACCGGCGCTTCGACGGGCGTTGGCGCTTGGAAAGGCAGGAAGTAGGACAGATAACTCTTCATCCGGATCTTGCGGTCGTATTGTCAACCTCGGGCAGTACCGGACAAGGTAAGAGTGTGCGGCTATCCTGGAAAAATGTAGCCGCCAATGCACAGTCAATCGCAGAATATCTCGAACTAACCGCCAGCGACCGCGCCTGCCTTATTCTACCACTTCATTACTCTTATGGGCTCTCCGTGTTGAACGCGCACCTCTTGGTGGGTGCAAGTCTCTACATTCCCGGAGTTTCGATACTTGATGACGGCTTCCTTGACGGGCTTGCCGCAAGCAGAAGCACCAATCTTTCCGGCGTCCCGTATACGTACGAATTACTCGAGAAAACGAATTTCCGGAGGCTGACCTTTCCGGACCTGCGCTTCATGACGGTCGCTGGCGGACGCTTGGCTCCAGATATCGTGCGTAGCTACAATGAACATTTAAGCGCGTCCGAGGCGCGCTTCTACGTGATGTATGGCCAAACCGAAGCGACCGCGCGGATGGCATACATGCCGCCCGATTGTCTCCCTGGCAGAGAAGACCGGATCGGGATAGCGATTCCGGGCGGCAGCCTGCATTTAATAGATGAACAAGGGCGTCTAATTTCCGAAGCATATAAGACTGGCGAGCTTGTTTATCGCGGCCCGAACGTCATGATGGGTTATGCATGCTCCCGTAAAGATCTCGCTCGCGGGGTTGAACTCGCTGAACTACGAACCGGCGATCTGGCCGAGCGCGACCCTTCTGGCTTCTTCCGCGTTGTGGGTCGCAGTAAGCGCATATCGAAAATTGCTGGGCTACGCATCGGACATGACAATTTAGAACGAGTCCTTGAGGGGCTTGGCCTGACGGCCGCTGTTGTCGGTGATGACGCAAAACTGCACGCATTTTACGAGGGAAGGCAGGACTGCGAGGATGTGCGCCAAGCGCTCGTCAAAGAGAGCGGCCTGACATTGTTTCAGGTAAAAGCCACTCGGATTAATGCGCTACCGAGGCTGGCATCCGGAAAGATCGACTACCAAACATTGCGTGACAGGATGAACGGCGAGCTTGACAGCGACCGAGTGACAGGCGGCGTCCAAGGTTTGTTCGAGCAAGCTTTCTACCCACGAAAAGTTACGCAAAGCGACAGCTTTCTCTCGCTCGGCGGCGACTCGTTGCGCTTCGTCCAACTCTCTCTGGAACTTGAGAGGGTATTGGGTGATCTGCCGGAGAAATGGGAGACCTTGCAAGTCCGCGAGCTGACGGCTTTACCGCCGAGGGAGACTAAACTACCACACATCGGCATCGATCTGGTTGTTCGAGCGCTCGCAATATTGCTGGTCGTGGTCCACCACGAAACGCTGTGGCCCATACCGGGAGGAGCCGCGGCGATGGTTATCCTCGTGGGCTTTGGGCTTGCGCGCTTCCAAAGTGGCACTCTTCTGTCAGGTTCATATTGGCGGTTGCTACGCCCCCTGCCCCACATCCTTCTTCCCTACTACATGATCGTCGCGGGTTACTCGATCGCGTGGGGTGAAGTCCCCTGGGCTTCTGTTTTTCTGGTCGGGAACTTCGGATTTGCTGACCCCGTTCGGCATACTATGGTGCCCTATCTGTACTGGTTTATCGAGGCCTATTGTCAAATTCTGATCGTATTTGGACTCATCTTCGTCTCACCATTCGTTCGACGGTTCGCGTCCGCCGACCCGTTCAAGTTCGGCATGGTATTGCTCATTGCTTCGGTGACAGCACGTCTCGTTTTGCCGCAGCTTTGGGACATAGGAAACCGCCAGATCTTCACCCTTCCCTGGATCTTCTACCTCGCAGTGTTAGGCTGGTGTGCGGCAATCGCCACGACCTGTCGTCAACGGCTGACGCTCATGTTGTCGGGAGCCGCGATCTTACTCTACTTCGGCTTCTATGACGCCGTTTGGATCGGAACGACGGTAAAATACACGTTTCAGATCGCTGTACTCGCTGCATTGCTTTTTCTGCCACACATCTCCTTGCCGCGATGGACTTTTCGACTGATCTTGCCGCTGTCTGCAGCTGGCTTCCACATCTACATCCTACACCGATTTGTGCCCGAGTTTCTGCTTGCATCGACACAGTCGATCCTGTCACCAGCAGCTTATTCCGTCTTTTCGATCGTGGGGGGCATCTTACTCGGGATCGCGGTCAGGTCCGCTCAAAGCATGCTCATAGATTGGCTCCTTCGCGCAAAAAGTGAGAAGTCTGCGAATGTTGTGAAGCCCGCTGCGCCGCCGCCAGAATATTTCCAGAACCCCTAAATTTTTAAGGTTTCCTGAAACGCAAAGTGAGTAACCCCGCTAGTATATGAGAACTATCACACATAGGGGGTCAGCGTCTCATGGCACAGCAACTCAGGACAAAACTCTGGTTTTTAAGCTCGGATACGGCCGGCAATTTTGCGATTACCACGGCTGTGCTCATACCTACTCTTTTTGTTGCTGCTTCTGTTGCCCTGAACCTAACCACAGCGGTTGCAGAGAGTGATCGAATGCAGGCAGCACTCGATGCTGCAGCAATAGCCGCAGTGAAAGCATACGGTGAGGGTGCCTCTGAGACCAACGCCAGCCAAGAGGCAAAGTCTGTCTTCTTTGCTAATTTCTCCCGACCCTCGACGGGAACTGGAGTGGGAGCAACAGATAGCGCCCCCTTTGACGAAAGGGCATTCCAACTTACCTTCAACGCAAGCGAGCTAGACACCCGGGCAACCGCTTCGTTTTCTACAAATTATGATCCGATCTTCTGGGGATTGGCGCCATACGACATTTCGAGATTGAGTGTAGCGGCTCGCGTCCCTGACAAAGAAGTCTGCATACTCGCCCTGCATCAGACAGCGAGCCGTGCGGTCGAAATCAGCGGAAGTTCCAAAGTCGATACGGGAAACTGTACGATTACATCCAATTCCGACAGTGCGCAGTCAATCTATCTCAGCGGAACCGCCACTTTAAAAGCTGCGTGCCTTTACACATCAGGCCAAGTTGCAGCTACGCTTGCCCAACTGAAGCTTGACTGTGACGAAGCCCGTGAGCGCACTGCTCGCACGCCGGATCCGTTCAAGTCGAAAGTACTTCCCCGAGCGCAGTCCTGGGTGAACCTGCAAGGTTGTGGACAGAATTTTGTAAGCGGCGGCGGGGGAAACGGTGACTGCAATGGGACCGGCCGCACTCCGAACAAGGTGCCGGACAGCTACAGCGTAGTCCTGAAGCCAGGCACCTATGGTTCTCTTGAAATTAGAGGCAAGGTGAACCTCCAACCTGGCAATTATATAATCGACGGGGGTCCACTTCGCTTCACCAGCCAGTCCATTGTGACGGCGGAAAACGTTACCTTCTTCCTTCTGAAGGGGTCCGATATAGGTATTCATGGCGGCGCAACGTTTCGTATCACCGCTCCTACAGAGGGCGACTGGGCCGGCTTTTCGCTGGTTGCCGCTCGCGACAACACGGAACCTGCGGTCATAAATGGCAACAGCGGGTCTGTCTTTTCAGGCATCATCTACATGCCCGCGTCGCAGGAAATTCAATATGCCGGAAATAGTACAACCGAGGGTGAATGCGTGCGACTGATTGCGCAGGAGATCACGATGATCGGAAACAGCAGTTTCAAACTGGATTGCGGGCAGGAGCTCGCGGAGAAAACAATCAGCAATCCCGGCGCAATTCGTCTAGTACAATAGCAAAGTGAACAGTGTTGCCCCACTCTCTTTAGAGGCGTGCGCTACGGCGATAACTCGGATAGGGTGTCAAGCCTGCTCATATGCTCGGAGCGTGGTCCGTGCATGCTGGCAAACAGACCTCAAATCATTCCCGCCGTCACGTGCGTCCTCAAAAGCCAGAAGAGCCACGGTGCGCCGAGTTCCCAGGATCTTGCATAATCTGGAGAGCGTGTCCGGGTTGGCCGGCACTAGCTGCGCTATGGCGTCTAGCTCGCGAGTGGAGACGTCGTCCAGTCCTAGGAAGTTGAAATTAGCTTCGAACACTTCAAGATACCCTGCCGCGCGGCGCGCATATCGGAATTCGTATCAACCTGACCGCATATGGATGATTGATGCTTCGAAACAGGCGCTGTCGACAAGGCGTTTCAGGCCTGACGTGCTCCAGCACCAACCTCATCGGCCCATCCGTTAGCCAACGAATGGCATGTTAACGGCAAAAACTGGGGCTGCCAGAGCCATCAGGGATGCGAGCACGGAGAAGGCGACTTCATACGGCGTATTCTACGTGTGCGTGTACCGGTCCAGTCATAGGCCATCATCAACACTCCTAAGCCAGCCTTCATAGCCGACCGATCTCATACTGCGACCTCAAGCTTGACCCAAGCTTTTCGAATGGAGTCCTGCGAAGCGGTGGGCGCCGGATGTTTGGCAGCCTATGTTGAATCGACAAGTCACGTCTCTCACGCTCGAGCCAGGTCGTCGCCAAATTCCATTGATCTTTGATATCCCGATCTTTAGCTAGGAACATCAGTCGAGAGCCGGGCGTCATTGCGTGGGAGATGGGCGAGTGAGTATGAGCGGTTCTACCCGGTCAGTTTCGAAGATCGCTGCGTTTGCCACCGCGGCGGCTCTTGTCGCGCTTCTGTCCATTCTCGGTACTTGGGCCGCACAGTCCTATTTTACGGTGATCAATCGGGCTGAAGAGCGCGCCATAGCTTCTGTGAAGATCGTCGCTAGCAATGCGTCCTGGATCCATCAGATGGGAACCCAGACCGTTCGCCGGATCGATGATGCGCTCCGCCTTTCGGATCTCCGGTTTGATGGAAACATCCGTGATATCGACGTGGCGACGCAAGGTTTGCCAGGCGGCGTAAAGGCCTATGTCGTCGACGCCACTGGCCGAACCCTCTACTCGACCGATCCGCAGATCAGGCGCGTCGACATCACTGATCGCGACTACTTCCGCGCCGTGAGGGACGGAACAATGGAGTATGTCTCGTCCCTTCTCATCAGTCGGTTGAATGGTGACCAGATCTTCGTCTTCAGTCGTCGAATTGTGCGAGACGGAGAGTTTGTAGGAGCGATCATGGTCTCGGTCCCCGCCGAAATTATGCGACCGATCTGGGATACCGTGGACCTTGGCGGAAACTACACTGTCAGCTTCATTCGCGACGACGGTATGCTTGTGGCCCGCTACCCTTTCCCTGAGTCCACCCTGGACATGTCCGGTTATGTGCTATTCACAGAGTACCTGAAAGAAGCGTCCTCCGGCACCTACCTCGCAGACGCCTCACCGATGGATGGCGTGAAACGGCTAGTGGCTTATCAACGTGTGGACGGCACACCGTTCGTGGCGGTGGCTGCAACAGAATACAGTGTGTTGATCCGCCCATTCTGGACAACTCTGTCCATGCTCGGTGCAGTCGCTCTCCTCGTCGTCAGCGGTGCTATAGCCGCCGGCTGGTGGATCCTGCATCTGTTGAGAGCCCAGGAGCAACAATCAGCCCAGCTCGCCAAAGCACTTGAGACCAACGAGATGCTCCTGCGTGAAATCCATCACCGGGTGAAGAACAACCTGCAATCCGTGATGTCGCTCGTTCGCCTGCAGATGCGAGGGAATGAAGGTGTCGAGTCACTAAGCAGCCGGATCAAGTCGATGATCGCGGTGCACGAGCAAATCTACAAGCACGACGCGTATTCCGAGATCGATGCTGCAGAGCTCATCCGCGCTGTCGTTTGCAACGCGGTGTCAGCTCATGATGCAAAGCTGACCGTCGAATTTGAGTTGCAGCCGCAACCGGTCTCGGCTGAGAAGGCGACTGCGCTTGCCTTGCTCGTCAATGAAGTTGTGACCAACGCCATCAAATACGCGTACCCTGACGGCAGCGCCGGGCCGTTGTCAGTCTCTCTGGCAAAATCCGACGAGGTGGGGAAAACTCTGCTGACCATCAGCGACGAAGGTGTCGGTTTCGACATCAATGCGGTCGCGTCTGGGACCGGCACGCGGCTGGTCGACGGATCCGTTCGCCAGTTGGACGGCCACTATGATTTCGACACGCATGCCGGAACCCGGTTTTCTGCGACGGTCACCTTGGCTTGAAACTCTACGCCCGCTACGGCCGAGCGCACGTCCTTTCAGTCGGATGATCGGTCCTCAAGCCGACTTCAGTGTCCGCTCTGCTGCCAGCCTCTGAAACCCCACCCGATCACGCCCGGCATCCTTGGCTCTCATAGAGCGCGAAGTCTACGCGAGCAACGAGTTCCGCCGGGTTGATTATCCTGGACTCACTGGTGAAGACGGTAGCGCCGAGGCTGGCAGCAACGATGCCGAACTCGCTCCCTTCATGCGACATCCCGACTTCGCTGATCGCCTCGCTGACAAGACCTGCCGGTTCAACCTCGGGCGCCCGCACGTCCCGATTCATTCGATCTCAGTTCGAATTATGTTCCAACCACGCCCAATATTGGTCTCGGATCGTTGAGTCATTAGGACAGTCAGTAGCTTAGGCTGGTGGGTGCAAGCTCTATCAAAGGAGCTCAGATAGCCACAGCAGTCGCACTCGCTGAAGGACACAGCGGTCACGGAAACTTCCGGCCGGTCAGCATCGCGACCAGCTGATGTCTGTTCCGGATGCCGCTCTGATAGAGCATGATGAGCAACTTCGCATGCTGTTCAGCTTTCGCAGAAGTCGGATCCTCTCCCCGCAATTCGCACACCCTAACCAGCGCGTTTTGCAATACCGCAAGGTCGTCGGGCCGCAGGGTGGCATCCAGTTTATGTGCGACTTCGTGGATCATGGGCGGAAAATAGGCAACGGCATGGAGCGGACAAGGGTATTGCCTAATATACCGCTTAGCGATCTCGGAAAACCAACGAACAGTTTAGTACATTCACTCATACCGAAGATTTATCCGCCAAGGAAGTCGTGCGGCGCACCTCTCATCCTCATGGCACGAGCGGCAAAATCTGCCCTTGGCTTACTCCTAGTTGCGGAGGTCGCGACGCCCTCTGGAGATGGGGGGTGCGCCCCTAGAGGTTTTCGGCCAGCCAGATTTTAAATCTCGAGATCAAGTCCTCGTTGCGCCGATACCGCACGCTGTTCCCGACCCTCGTGGCGTGCAATAGTCCCGCTCTTTTGAGTATCCCGAGATGACTTGATACCGCCGACTGGGAGAGACCGTTACGCTCAAAGCAGCCGGCACTTACTCCGAGGAGTGTCTCATCCTCAGATAAACCGAATGTCTGCTCCGGATCTTTGAGCCAAGCGACAAACTCCATGCGATCCGGGTGGGACAGTGCTTTCAACACCTCTTCGACATCCATATCGGACCCACCCGCGGATTACTGCCGCAATCCCAGCTCCGCCATCAAGCGGATGACCACATCGCTCTCGCAGCGGTAGTATCGCACCTGGCTATCGATCCTCACCTTTACTAGATTGGCAGTTCGCAATTTCCCAAGGTGCTGGGATAAAGCCGACTGGCTGAGATTAAGCTCCTTGGCGAGCTCATTAACCGACCACTCGCGCTCGATCAGACGGATCAACGCACCGAGTCTCGTTCTGTTGGACATGCTGGATAGCAGCACGGCCGCCTCGTCCAGCGAAAGTCCAGTCCCGTGCTGGCCGTTGCTCCACAGGCGTACACCATCGGCAATTTGCATAGGACAACCTTTATAAAGAGAATTTACGGTAGCTTGCTTAATTATGGTTAACCAATGCTAAAATGCCAGGGCAGGATCCTCCTACATCGCATTAGACGTTAGTAGTGGAGTTGATCACTTAATCAGGATGCTGGCGCTTACCGCTTCTGGGAGCTGCTCTAGGCAATCTAGCCTGCCCCTTCACAG
>UCMS01000039.1 GCA_900473805.1 Hyphomicrobiales bacterium
GGGCAGAGGGGGGTAATCCACCCACCAACGAGACAAGAAAATCGTTTGATCTCCGCCGCCCCACCCGGCGCGCCCCCCTCTGTCACTGCGTGACATCTCCCCCACGAGGGGGGAGAGTGGGCTGCGGATTTGACGCCACGCCTCAATCGCTCCGTAGCGCCTCGAGATCACCGCTCTCAAGAGCCCGAAGCTTCGCCTCTATCTTGTCCAGCGGCCAGTCCCACCAGGCGATCGCGAGCAGTTCGTCGATCACCTCTGCCGGATACCGCATCCGGATGATCGCGGCTGGATTGCCGCCCACCACGGCGTAGGGCGGCACGTCGCGCGTCACCACGGCGCGGGCGGCGACGATCGCGCCGGCCCCGATCGTCACACCGGCCATGATCGTCGCATCGTGCCCGATCCAGACATCATGCCCGACCACCGTATCCCAAACCGGCAGATCCTTGTAGCCAAAGGTCTCCGGCTTGAAGATCCGGAAGGGATAGGTGGTAAAGCCCGCCATTGGATGATTGGCCGAACTGGTGATGAAAGTGCTGCCCCGGGCGATCTGCACGAATTTGCCGATCACCAGCCGCTCCCGGCATCCGGGCCCGAGATAGGGCGCGAGCACGAGTGCCGTATCCTCGGGCGCGCCGGCATGGGTAAAATAGCTGTAATCGCCGATCTCCATGCGCGGGTGGTCGATGACGTTTTTCAAGTGCACGGTATCGCGATAGATCGTGCCGTCCGGCAGGGTGATCGGATGTGTGGCGGTGGCGTGGAGTAGAGGCATGGAAGGCACCGTTCAGAACCAGGTGATCAAACACGGGTGGCGAGTGCCACCCCTTCGGACGCGCAGTATTGACCGGACCGCCGGAATGCACCCATAAAGAGTTTGAATGATTTCCACGCGCAATCGGCTGGAGTGCCATAGCAGCAACGTGTTACGCCAGCGGCAGTAGCCCAGCACCCGGAGCCTGCCATGAAATGCCTGCGCATCTATGCCACGCCGGATGGTGAATCCTATTTCGACGAGATCGAATTGCCGACGACGAAGATCGCCGTGCACGCGGACGCGACGCCCTTCGACGTGACGGCCAGCTATCCGGCCTCGCGCGTCCGTTTCACCCATATCCCCGCCGGCATGCGCGAGGTTTCCTGGCACACGGTCCCAGAACCTGTCCTGACCGTGAGGCTGGACGGCTCCGTCGACTACGAGACCAGTGACGGTGAGCGCCGCCATGTCGCGGCCGGCAGTTTCGTGCTGGTCGAAGACACACACGGCAAGGGGCATCTGTCGCGTCATTCACCGCAAGCGCAGACGGTGATCTGGATTTCCCTGCCACAAGGGCTGCATACGAAAGTCGATTGATCACGATCGACCGGCCCGCACATCGCGCGCTCAAGAGGCGGCAACCTGAACGGTCACGGTGTCAGCATCCGCCCCTAGCAATAGGCCTCCTTCGGCAGGGTCTTCGCCAGGAAATCGGTGAACCGCCGGACCTTGGAGGCGATGTTCTTGTTGGCGGGATAGACGGCGTGAATGGGAACCGAGCCGATCTCCCAGCGCTCGAGCACGCGCACCAGCCGCCCGTCGCGGATCTCGGGGCCGATCTCGAACATCGGCAAGAGCGTCAGCCCGGCGCCGCCCAGGGCCACGTCCCGCAGCGAGAGGCCGTCATTGGCAAGGTAACGCGGCACGATGGGAACGCGCAGCGTCTGCCCGTCCTTGCTGAGCACCCAGACATTGCCCCAGCGCAGGCCGGAAAAATGCAGGCAGGCATGGTGGGGAAGGTCGCTGGGCTCGGCCGGCGTGCCGTGTCTTTCCAGATAGTCCGGTGCCGCACAGATGACGAGCGGTGAATCGCCGAGATGGCGGGTGATCAGATTGGGCTCGAGCACGATGGTGCCGCGAATGGCCAGGTC
The DNA here is from genome assembly GCA_900473805.1 of Hyphomicrobiales bacterium. GTDB lineage: Bacteria > Pseudomonadota > Alphaproteobacteria > Rhizobiales > Rhizobiaceae > Allorhizobium. The sequence continues at coordinate 1,909 of UCMS01000039.1, forward strand.
GTAGCCTTCCTCGATCAGGTTCACCGCCCGGTGGGAAAAGGTGACGTCGATCGACACCGAGGGATTGCGCTTGAGGAATTCGGCAATCACCGGGCCCATGTGCAACTGCGCGAATTCGGGTGGCACCGTCATCTTCAGCCGTCCGACGACCTCCTCCTGATAGCTGAGCGCGGCCCGTTCCGCCTCGCGGATCTGCGGCAGGATGCCGGTGAGCGACTGGAAATAAGCCGTGCCGGCCTCCGTCAGCACGACGCTGCGGGTCGAGCGATGCAGGAGCCGGACACCGAGCTTGCCCTCCAGCGCCTGCACCTGCGCGCTCACCGTGGCGCGCCCCATCCTCAGCTCTTCGGCCGCGCGGGTGAAACTCAAATGTTTCGCAACGGTGAGGAAGGCGGCGACGCCTTCCAGTGGATCCAGCGACTTCATGGTCAATATTCCGAATAATGATGTTCGATGATCGGTCTTATCATTTCGGGCGCCTTTGATAAATCGGGCGCATCAAATCTGGTTTCGGAGAACAACAGTGAAAGCGCTGGTCGTCCTGGCGATCGCAGGATCGCGCCCGCATACAGCCTGCCTCCGTCGTGTCGGCACCTTTGCCGATCACGACCTCGGCAGGGTCGTGTCCCCGGACAACGCTCCTCCGCGGGGCAGGGGGCACGAACGCACCCTGCCGTGGTGGACGCGGTGCTTCACCGTCTCCGGCCCCGATTTTGAATGAGCCCATGCAGAAAAACCAACCCCGACCGCGTGGCAGTCACGCAGATCGACGAATGAAAGGAAATCCCATGACCGCAAACACCATGACCGCGAACACCATGACCGCAAACCCCGAGAACCTCTGGTTCATGACCGCCCAGCTCCTCGTCCACCTCAAGCAGTCGGAGAATGCCGACGGCCTCTCCATCATCGAACACCGCATGGCCAAGGATTTCGCCCCGCCGCTGCATGTCCATCACCGGGAAAGCGAAACCTTCGTCATCCTCGAAGGCCGCTTCCGCTTCCAGCGGGATGGTCAGGTCGTCGAAGCCGGCGTCGGCGACACCATCCATCTGCCGAAGGACTGCATCCACGGCTTCCGCGTTTTGTCGGATTACGGCCGCTGCCTGACCATCACCAATGGCCCCTTCGAGGACATGGTGCGCGCCGCAGCCCGTCCGGCCGCAAGCGACGGCCTGCCCGAGCAGCTGCCCCCGACGCCGGAACAGCAGCAGGCACTCGCCCGCATCTGCAGCGCCCATGCCATCGATCTCCTCGGAGCCCCCATCGCATGACCCCCGAAGACAGCGCCGCCGCCCTCGATACGGCGGCGCTGATCTTGCCTCCGTCTCGCGCCCGATGAACGGAGTGAGCGTCCGCGCCGTCCTCCCGTTCCCGTCTGGCCGCTCCTCCACCCACCTTGCCAATCCGGCCGCATTTCGCGCTAAGCTCTCGCCCGTCTGCGATTCTTCAGGGAGGAAGAGATGAGCCGCGATGTAATTCTGGTCGATCCGCTGCCGAGGACGCTCGATCTGATCATGGAGCCCGCCGTCCGCGCCCGGCTGGAGGCGCTGGGTGAGGTGATCGTCTGCGAAGACCGCCAAATGCCGGCCGACATGGTCGAGCGTCATCTGCCCGACACCGTGCTGATCTTCGGTCAGACCGATATGCCGAAGGAACGCCTCGACCGCGCGCCGAAGCTGAAAGCCATCATCAACGTCGAATCCAATTTCCTGCCAAATATCGATTACCAGGCCTGCGTCGAGCGCGGCATCTGGGTGATCACGCCGGCCTCGGCCTTCGCATCGCCGGTGGCGGAAGCAGCCCTTGCCATGGCGCTCGATCTCGCCCGCGGCATCACGCAAGCCGACCGCGATTTTCGCGCGGGCACCGAGGCCTATGGCCTCGAAGGCAATGCCGAGACCTTCCGTTTCGCCGGCGCCCCCGTCGGCCTGATCGGCTTCGGCGATCTCGGCCAGGAGTTCCGCGCCCTCATCCGCCCCTTCAAGAACAAGGTCCGCGTCTTCGATCCCTGGCTTCCGAGCGAAATCATCACTCGCGAGGACTGTGAGCCCGCAACGCTCGACGAGGTCTTGAGCCAAAGCCAGGTCGTCTTCGTCTTCGCCAGCGTCACCAGCGAGAACGAGGGCTTCATCGGCGCGCGAGAATTCGCCCTGATGAAACCTGGCGCCGCCTTCCTCCTGATGAGCCGCGCCGCCGTGGTCGATTTCCCCGCCATGCTCCAAGCCGCAGCCTCCGGCCATATCAGGGTGGCGACCGACGTCTTCCCCGAAGAACCCGTCCCGGCCGACGACCCCGCCCGGAAAACCCCCGGCCTCCTCCTCTCCGCCCACCGCACCGGCGGCACCCGCGACGCCTTCTATGCGCTGGGCTCCATGGCCGTGGCCGACGCCGAACTGATCCTGAAAGGCCTGCCGCCCAGGCTCTGCCGCAGGGCCGATCCGGCAACCGCGATGCGGCTGCGGTCGAAGCCGGTGGCGGTGTCGTGAGGGGGGAAGAACATAGGGTGGACGGACGCTAGGGCTGAACCGGTGGCAGGTTCTGCGGTTGAGCCATATCAAGGAACACCTTCACGCGCTTTGCCTTCAACGTTCCCGGCTTGTATTTTTGCAACCAGCTATCTGTTTCATCAAGGAAGAGGCTGGCACTGCCCTCGCCGGAACCACTGGCTTGCTCTACGTTCGGGTTCTTCTGCATGTGTTCACTCAGTGTCTCACGAACAGAGCGGAAGTAGTAGTGGTTGAATAGCCGGTTAAACTCGGTGAAGTAGATATCCGCAGCACGTCTATGCCCGCGTATCACGAGCATGTTCTCGTCATTTTCGTTGGTCGATGGATCGGAAAAGTTTGCCGATCCGGTGACGACAACGGGGTCGTCTCCGAGTGGGTCTCGAAGGAGGAACTTGGAATGCACATAGGCGACATGATTGTTCAGTCCAAGCGCCCGCGCATTGGTTTCCCTGGACCACTGATAGACGGGATCTTTGAGATATGAACCCCACGCCTGATAGACGTTTTGCTGCGCCGAGAGACGAACGAAGGGCTTCTTCGAGTTCGCTTTTGGGCGATCTCGCTTCTCCAGCAACAGGAATAGGACGGGGTTCACACTAGATTGACTGCTATTGTCGAGGAAAGCCTTCTTGAAGCGTTCGTTGATACCGAAGGCGAGCGTGACTCCGCCATAGGACTGTGCGGTGTCCAGTTCGTTGACATACATATCCAGAACCTCGCTACCCGCGCGAGGGCTGAAAATCGACGAGACGCCAGTCCGGATCTCAGAATGCTCGTGCGGCACATCCTCCAGGGCCATCACTGCAGCCCGGAACGCTTTCCGTTTTGCCTTGCTCTCGGCAAGACTTTCGCCTGCCGCAGCACCAGGGTCCTGTGCCAACAGCGTCCAATAGGCTTCAAATGCCTTGGCGATATCAGTGTCACGAACCCAATGACCTACATTCGTTTGTCCGTGCACGCCACCCATCGACAGATTGGTTGAGCCGGTCCACACCTGCGACTTGCGATTTAGGTCCTTGGGTAGGAGAACCATGAATTTATTGTGCTGAATAGCGTCGGGGTTGTTTTCTCGCCACCGCGCAATTGCCGACTCGGGAATGCCTACTGCGCGCACAAGTTTCTTGTTTTCTTCACGGGGGAAGCTTTCATGGAATTTCCCCTTCTTGTCGGTATACGAATTTTCCTTGGCATCGATAACGAGCCTGACATCAACTCCGCGTTCACATGCAGCCTTAAAGCTCTCAGCCACAGGCTGATATCTGAACTCATAGAAGCAGCCGAGCAGTGTATCGCCCTTCTCCGCCTGTGCGATGAACCTGAGCAGAGCGTCATCCAGATCGCGGCTCAGCCATTTGAGCGCCTCTTCGACCTTTTCGGGTGATCCCAGCTTATCTGGCGACCTATTTCCGAACCTGCGCCTGTAAGCCTGGCTGCTGGCAACCCCTCGATTAAAAAAGACGTCATGCATTCCATCGGTGTACAGCGGCTCGGTCTTCACGCCGATCCTGATCGGTGGATCTGTACGATCAATGTTTTTAGGCTCCCCCCGCAATGGATGGAAGTAATAGTCATAGCGACGGCCGGGCTTGGCGGTGAAATCGTCCCAAACAAAACTCTGTATTGGATGGTCGTACGTCAAGACGACAGTGTCTTCGTCCGGTTTGGGGATCACAGATTGGAAGACTTTGAAACCGTAGACATAGTATCGTTGATTTTCGGCGGGGTCGTGCCGTTCGACGGCGAAACCAAGAAGACCTTTAGTGTCTGCTTTGCTGTAGTCGATTGCAAATGAAACTGTGTTGATGCCAGAAACTGCAAAGGCAGTATAGCCGCCCACTGCATCAGATACGAAATGCATGACGTCCCTCCGCAGTCTGGTTGCGGAAATTATAATCGCTCAACTTGAAATATTTGCAACAATAATTGTTGCATAGTCTCGGGTAGGTTGAATTGGAGCGTAAAATCGGACCGTCCCCTCACGGCCCCATTCCCGCCAGCCCATAACATACAGACCGGCCGTCGAACCCATCCCCCCCTCACGCCACAACCCTCTCCACCTCATCCCCCTCGAACACCCGCCAGCTGTTCCGCCCATCCCCCTTGGCCGCATAAAGCGCCCGATCCGCCGCTTCCAGCAGCCGCTCGTAGTCGGCGACCGAGCGCACCGCGCCGCAGGCGGCGCCGATGCTGACGGTGACGTGGCGGTTGCGGTCGCCGGTGTGGTCGTGGCCGATGCCGAGATGGCGCACGGCGCGGCGCAGGCTTTCGGCCACGCTGGCCGCGATCTCGGCATCCATGCCGGAGAGGATGGCGACGAATTCCTCGCCGCCATGACGGGCGAAATGCGCCTCGATCGGCAGCGCCCGGCGCATGGCGCGCGCCACGCGTTTGAGGCAGTCGTCGCCGGCGCCATGGCCGTAGGCGTCGTTATAGGCCTTGAAGTTGTCGACATCGGCCACCAGCAGTACGACCCGTTCGGCCTCATTCTTGGCCTCCGTGGTCAACCGCAGCAGTTCCATCTCGGTGCCGCGGCGGTTGGCAAGGCGGGTCAGCGGATCGGTAACGGAAAGGCGGGCGAGATCCTTGTTCTGGCGGGACAGTTCCCGTTTCAGCAGTTCGTTCTCCTGCTGCTGCAGAAAGCTCGCGATCGCTTCCGCCTCGAGCTGGTAGCAGACGAGCAGCGTCATCGCCATGGTCGGCAGATAGACCGACAGGTGCTGCAGGGCATAGAGCGGGGTCGCCCCCTCCAGGAACCAGATCACCGAATAGGTGAGGCAGAAGCCGAAGATGCTGGCATGAAGGCTCGGCCGGAAGGGCGAGGCCGCCGCAATGGTGATCGCCATCTGGAAGGTGCAGGCGGCGTAGTAATAGCCGAGTACCGCCGGATTGTGGCTCGAAACCACGATCACCGACCAGCAGATCTGTGCGAGCAGGGCGACGAGGATCGCCGCCACCTCCTTGTGTGCGACCGGGTGCTCGCCCGAAAGATAATACAACAGGCCGCCCGTCACGGGCGTGATCAGCCCGAAGCGCAGCACGGCCGAAATCACCGTGACGTCGCCCAACACCCAGAGGTCGAACAGGAAGCAGGAGAGATAGAAGCCGAAGACGCTGATCACGGCCATCCGCAGCATGCGGTTGCGCATGGAGGCTCGGGATTCGAGGAATGCCTCATATTGCTCCGCAGTCATCTGCGGTCTTGCGGGAATTCCGAGCCATCTCTTCATGGATGTCCAATCGCCGAATGAAAAACGTCACGTCGAAAACAGCCGCAACCTAGTGGCGACCCCCTTAATTTGGGGTGAAGGATCTGTCCCGGATCGGGAATTGCGGGATTTTCGTAACCGTCAGGGTAAACAGACCCTTTCCACGCGGCCGCTTTGGCTGAGCCGCCATGCCGGGGCTGTATCGGCCCGATACGCTTTGCGCGAGGGTCAGGGTTCGGGTCCGGGTTTTGCGACAGCTCAGGGGCGAATCAGACATGCGCGTGTCGCGATTGCCCCAAACGGCGTTACCGCGCGGTAAAACCTGCGATTGTCTTAACGTCCCGTCGAGCCCGTCGTCTCCGGCCCGACTTTAAGTTGCGCGCTCGGTCCTGCCGGCAGCGAAAGCGGTGCGGCCGAGCGCATCTTCTGGCCAAGGTCGCGGATCAGCCGCGTCGATTGACCCGAGAGCGAACGGGGGCGCACCATCGGCGGCAGCGCATCCGCAGCATCGGCGCTCGCCACCTCAAGCTTGGCGTCCTTTTCCGGCATCGGCGCATCGACCCCCATGATCGGCTTCAGGTCGATGCCCTGATGGGCATAATCCATCAGCTTCTTGAAGGTCATCGCCGGCAACGAGCCGCCGGTCATGTTGTTGGTCGAGGTATAGTCGTCATTGCCGAACCAGACGGCGGCCGTGTAGTTGCCGGTGTAACCAACAAACCAGGCGTCGCGATAGGCTTGCGTCGTGCCGGTCTTGCCGCCGGTCAGGATCCCGTCGACGGCGGCGCGCCGCGCCGTGCCGATATAGGGGATCTTGGTCATCATCTGGTTCATCGAGCGGGCGGCCTGTTCGGTGAGGATTCGCTCCGGCGCCGGCGTGTCGCGCTCGAAGTCATAAAGCACGTCGCCGCCGTAATTCATGATCTGCGCGATCCCGTGGCGGCGCGAGGCATAGCCGCCGGCCGGCAGCACGGCATAGGCCGTCGCCTGATCCATCACGGTCACCTCCGAGGTGCCGAGCGGAATGGTCACATCTTTCTTGATCGGGGTTTCGACGCCCATCGCTTTCGCGGTCTGGATGATCGCGTCGATACCGAGCTTTTCCTTGGCAAGGCGCACGGGAATGGTGTTGATCGATTTTGCCAGCGCCGTTTCCAGCGTAATGCGGCCGGCATAGCTGCGGCCGTAATTCTGCGGGCTCCAATTGCCCCAGGAGATCGGTCCGTCCACGACCACGCTCTGCGGCGTGTAGCCGTTTTCCATGGCCAGCGCATAGGTGTACATCTTGAACGAAGAGCCGGGCTGGCGCAGCGCCTTCGTTGCGCGGTTGAACTGGCTTTCGCCATAGTCGCGCCCGCCGACCATGGCGCGCACGGCCCCGCCGTTTTCGATCATGACCAGAGCACCCTGGCGGACATTGTAGCTCTCGCCATATTCCCGCAGCGACGAGGCAACCGCCTCTTCCGCCGCCTGCTGCAGGCCGAGATCGATCGTCGTGCGCACCACGAGTGTGTGATCCTTGAAGCGCGCGGCCACCCGCTGCACTTCTTCGAAGGCCCAGTCGAGGAAGAAGTCGGGCGCTTCCTTTTCGTCGCGGTCGATGACGGAGGCCGGATTGCGCCGCGCCGCCACCACCTGGCCCTCGGTCATCAGCCCGCTCTGCACCATGTTGGTGAGAACATCATTGGCCCGCGCCCGCGCCGCCGGCAGGTTGACATGCGGCGCATATTTCGCCGGCGCCTTGAAGAGGCCCGCAAGCATGGCGGCTTCCGCCAGCGTCACCTCGGTGATGTTCTTGCCGAAATAGAATTGCGCCGCAGCCGCCGCGCCAAACGTGCCGCCGCCCATATAGGCGCGGTCGAGATAGAGTGAGAGGATCTCCTTCTTGGAGAGGTTTGCTTCCAGCCAGAGCGACAGGAAGGCTTCCTTGATCTTGCGCTCGATCGACCGTTCATTGGTGAGGAAGAGGTTCTTGGCCAACTGCTGCGTCAGCGTCGAGCCGCCCTGCACGACCGAGCCCGCCTTGGCGTTTTCGCTCATGGCGCGGGCAAGGCCGAAGAAATCGATGCCGAAATGCTCGAAGAAGCGCCGGTCTTCCGTCGCCAGCACCGCCTTCACCAGATGATCTGGCAACTCGTCCACCGGCACGGAATTCTCGTGGATGATGCCGCGATGGCCGATCGTGTTGCCGTAGCGGTCGAGGAAGGTGACGGCGAAATTGTCGTGGTTGCGCCAGTCCTTCTTGGTTTCCTCGAAGGCCGGCTGGGCAAGCGCCAGAAGCACGACGAAACCGGCCGTGCCGAGCGTCATGGCTTCGCCGGCGATCTCGAAACCGAGCTTCTTCAGGCCCCGCACCCGGAAACGGCGGAAGAAGATGGTGATCTCCTCCCAGGTCTCCGCCAGATCGTAACCGGCATTCCACAGCGTCGAATCGAGCCAGCTGTCGATCCTGAGGAAGATATGGCGCTTCAGTTTCGGCGGTTTTTGGCCGCGGCCAGCCGGTTTTGCGCCCGCACCATCCTCTCCGTCGGCGCTCTCGAGGCGCTCCACCGGTTCCAGATCGTCAGGCTTGTCGTTGTCGGACACGTGCGGCTTTTCCCGAAAACTTGTCTTTCGCTCCCTTGACGCGCCCGTCGATTGGGATCAGGACCCAGGGTATAACGGGCGGGTCGTCATTCATGAGTGATGGGCGATTTGCCGCCAAAGAACAAGCGCTTTCGCGGGGCATGGTGAACCCGGCGCGGCCCCTCCCGAGCATTTGGGTGGCCGCGTTGCATCCCTGCCACCGCCGCATCCGCTCCGGCGCCGCAGGGACGCAAGCCCGGCGCACCGGCCGGACCGGGAAAAGACAGTTGAACGAGACGATGACGCAAGAGCCCTTCTGGAAAACCAAGACGCTCGCCGAGATGAGCAATGCCGAGTGGGAAAGCCTCTGCGACGGCTGCGGCCTCTGTTGTCTCAACAAGCTGGAGGACTGGGACACCGGCGAGATCGCCTTCACCTCGGTCGCCTGCAAGCTGCTCGACGGCGACACCTGTCGCTGCAAGGACTATGAAAATCGCCAGGAGACGGTGCCGGATTGCATCCAGCTCACCCTGAAGGGCCTGCGCGAAATCCAGTGGCTGCCGCCCACCTGTGGCTATCGCCTGATCGACGAAGGCCGCGATCTCTACTGGTGGCACCCGCTGGTGTCGGGGGATCCCCGCACGGTCCACGAGGCGGGCGTTTCGGCAAAGGGGCGCACGATCTCGGAAGAGGGCCTCGACGTCGAGGATCTCGAAAACTACATCGTCGACTGGCCGATGCGGCTGGGCGAGGGCGGCTGATCCCCGCTCAGACGCTGCGCCGGAAGGCAAGCGGCGTCATGCCGACCGCATTGCCGAAGGCGCGGACGAACTGGCTTGCGCCGCTGAACCCGCAGGCCGTGGCGATGGCCGACACCGGCAGCCTTGTCTGCGCCAACATCTGTTGCGCCCTCTCGATCCGTTTGGCCGTGACGTGCTGGAACGGTGTCACCCCGAAGTTCGCCTTGAAGGCGCGGCAGAAGTGATAGCGCGTGAGACCACAGAGACCGGCCAGATCGTCCAGCCCGATATCGCCGCCGATATTGGCCTGGATATAGTCTGCGAGCAGCTGCTCCTGCGTCTTGCTCAAGCCACCTGACCCGCGACTGCTCTGCGCTCTTGTCTGCGGAAGGGCGATCCGTGACATTTCGAGCGCCGCCGCAAGCCCCAGCGTTTCGATGTAGATCCGGGAAGCGGTCCGGTCCTGGGTCGCCATAACCCGGCCGAGCTTGCGCATCGTCTCGGCGAGGCCGTCCTCGCGGAAGTGGAGATGGGCGCGCGCGTCACCGCGTCGGAGTTCCGCCTGCACTTCCTCTTCCAGGGTGCCGGGATCGTAGCTGATCACCGTAAACGCATTCAGCCTGTCTGCCGGTTTTGCAAAACCCCGGATCGCCTGTCCGGCAGGAACGTAGGTCATGCGGTCCCTGAGGTCGCGTCCGGCCACCGGCCGTTCACCGGTCACCTCCATTGAGCCGTCGTCTAGGATGAGGTCGTGATGGGCAAGATACTCGCAGCTTCCCTGCCAGGAAAATGTGTATTCGGCGGGCAGCTTGAAGCGGGAATACTGGACCGATATGCCGCGCCAGCTGTGGCTGAGAAAGGTCTCGGATGAGGCGGCGGCTTCCTGAAAGCGGATCTGCAGTTCGATTTCACGAGGGTCGTCGGTAGGCACGAAAGAGAGCTCCGGAGGTGACATGTGCCTCCGGAAGACGAAACAACCGACCGGAGCCCAAAAAAAGATCAAAAAAACGCAAAATCAGCACAAATGCGTTGGATTCTTCACCATTCCTAAATTGCTACATCTGAAAACTAACACTGGCAATGCTGAGGGATATTCTTGCAACCGCGTGGCGGTTCTCAGCGTGATCGGGGATTTGGAGGAAGACATGCTGGGGTTGGGTGGTCAGGATGCGAAAGCCATCCTGGAGGCAATGAGCAGATCGCAGGCGATCATCGAGTTCAAGCTCGATGGCACGATCCTGGCGGCGAACGAGAATTTCTGTCGGGCGCTCGGATATCAGGCCTCCGAGATCATCGGCCAGCATCACCGGCTTTTCGTCGATCCGACCGAGGCTGCTTCACAGGACTATCGCGAATTCTGGGCGAAGCTTGGTCGCGGCGAGTTCGACCAGCGCCAATACAAGCGCATCGGCAAGGGCGGCAAGGAGATCTGGATCGAGGCCTCCTACAACCCGGTCTTCCGCGGCGGCAAGCCCTACAAGGTGGTGAAATTCGCCACCGACATCACCGCCCAGAAGCTGAAGAGCGCCGAGGATGCCGGCAAGCTCGATGCGCTCTCGCGGGCCCAGGCCATCATCGAGTTCACCCCCAAGGGCGAGATCCTGACGGCAAACGAGAATTTCCTCTCCACGCTTGGCTACCAGTTGTCCGAGATCCAGGGCAAGCACCACCAGATGTTCTGCGAGCCGTCCTACACGAACAGCGATGCCTATCGCCAGTTCTGGACGAAGCTGGCAGCCGGTGAATTCATCGCCGACGAATTCATGCGCATCGGCAAGGGCGGCCGCAAGGTCTATATCCAGGCCTCCTACAATCCGATCTTCGACATGAACGGGCAGGTCTTCAAGGTGGTGAAATTCGCCACCGACGTCACCACCCGCGTTCAAAACGTCGAGACGCTGGCCACGGCACTGAACGCTATGTCGGAAGGCGACATGACGCAGACGATCGCCAAACCCTTCCTGCCCGCGCTGGACAAGCTGCGCGCCGATTACAACGAGACCTCGTCGAAGCTGCGCAACACGCTCCAGTCGATCCTCGGCAATGCCGGCGCGATTGCCTCGGCCTCGCAGCAGATCCAGCAGGCATCCAGCGAGCTTGCCAAGCGTACGGAACAGCAGGCGGCCTCGGTCGAAGAAACGGCAGCCGCGCTGGAAGAGATCACCACGACCGTGAGCGACAGCAGCCAGCGTGCCCAGGAGGCGGGTGCCCTGGTGCGCAAGACCAAGGAGAATGCCGAGCATTCCGGCAATGTCGTGGGCAATGCGGTCGAGGCCATGAGCCGGATCGAGAAGTCATCTTCCGAGATTTCCAACATCATCGGCGTGATCGACGAGATCGCCTTCCAGACCAACCTGCTGGCCTTGAATGCCGGCGTCGAGGCCGCCCGTGCAGGCGAGGCCGGCAAGGGTTTTGCCGTCGTCGCCCAGGAGGTGCGCGAGCTTGCCCAGCGCTCGGCCAAGGCCGCCAAGGAAATCAAGGAACTGATCAACGCCTCCAACGCACACGTGAAGGAAGGCGTGGACCTCGTCGGCACGACCGGTCGGGCGCTGCAGGAGATCGTCACCCAGGTGGTCCAGGTCGACGGCAATGTCGAAGCCATCGTCGAGGCCTCCAAGGAACAGGCGACGGGTCTCAAGGAGATCAACACCTCCGTCAACACCATCGACCAGGGCACCCAGCAGAACGCCGCCATGGTCGAGGAAACCACGGCCGCGTCCCACAGCCTGGCGCGTGAAGCGGAAGAACTGTTCCAGCTGCTCGGTCAGTTCAACATCGGCGCAACCACCCAGGCCCGCAGCACGCCCGCTGCCGCCAACCACCAGTCCCGCCCGCAACCCTCTCCGGCCCGCCGCATGACCGCCAAGGTCGCCCAGGCCTTCCACGGCAATGCCGCAGTCAAGAGCGGCGGCAGCTGGGAAGAGTTCTGAGGGGCGTGACGCTCTTTGAGGCTTAAAAACACCGAGGCCGGTCGTCACGCGCGACCGGCCTTTGCTTTTGGGGGCGGCGTTCGGAGAGCTGTCCGAGAGGGTTGGACACGCAGCGCTGGATGTCGCAGACGCCTATGGCGTCGCAAAGCCCTATCCCATGCCGAGAAACACGGCGAGGTTTCGCGTCACAACCAGCATGACGGCATCATCCGCCGCCCCGGTAACCTTGCCCACGCGCTCGCGCTTCACCGACATGGCCTTGTCGATCATGACGAAGGAGGGGAGGGCAAGCCCGTTCGACGGGGTCGGCTCGATCGGAACACGCAGCAGCGGTGCATCGATCGGCGTGCTGGTGATCAGGAGGACCGTGAGCGTGCCCGTTTCGACAAATCGGTCGCTCTGAATGACGAGGGCGGGGCGGGGTTTGCCAAAATCGCCTGTCATGGCGACCGTGACGATGTCGCCGCGCTTCACCCGTCGCTCTCCGGCTCCGCGGCGTCGTCAAGATCAGCCAGGGCGGCGTCTAGGAAATCGGCCAGTTCCGCGTCCCCGTGATCCGCAGACGCCGTCAGGCGCGCCTGCCGCGCACTTTCCTCGGCAAACCCCGGCAGTCGGGTATCCGGCAGCCAAATTTGCACGGGGCGCAGGCCTTGCGCGCGCAGGCTCTCTCGCCGCTTCTGCACACGCCGTCGAACTGTCGTCGCCATGATGCACCTCTGAAACTTTTTGTTACATGTAACATCGGCGGTCTGCGCTGACAATCCGCTCGACAGTGCAGACGATTAGTGACGTCTGGTTTCGCACCGAGATATGCGAAGCGCACGAGGAGGGAAGCCAGGATTTGCATGATGATGGTCTGGCCAAGCGCGTGCTCGGACAAGAGCGCCGGCGGATGGGAAGGCGCTCACCGATGAAGGGCACTTGGAAGCCTGGCTGTAGCTGACCACAAATTTTGACCGCCACCCCTTGACCCTCCCATCATGGGAAGGTCCATGTAAGGTGGCGGAGGTGACCGCTATGAACATGCAGTCCAGGCCCGATGGGGCCAAAATCACGAACGAGACGATCCTTCTGCCCGTCGAGGGCATGACCTGCGCATCCTGTGTGCGGCGGGTGGAAAAGGCCGTCGCGGCGCTGCCGGGCGTGGCCGAAAGTGCGGTCAATTTCGCGACCGAGACGCTGTCGGTGACGCCGGGCGCAGGCTTTTCGGCTGAGGCACTTCTCGCCGCGATCGAGAAGGCCGGCTATGGGGCGAAGGCCGAGACGCTGGTGCTGGAGGTCGAGGACATGACCTGCGCCTCCTGCGTCTCGCGGGTCGAAAAGGCATTGAAATCGGTGCCGTCGGTCGAGACGGCGAGCGTCAATCTGGCAACCGGCGAAGCCGTGGTGAGGGTGCTGGGCGGGGTCTCCGCCTTGCCGGCGCTGACCGCTGCCGTTGCCAAGGCCGGGTATGCCGTGAGGCTCGTCAGCGGCGGTACCGCTTTGCAGCCCGGCAGCACTGTTGCGGGCGAGGGGCAGGGCGGCCCTGGCCAGGGTGGTGCTGCACAGGCTCAGGGCGTGGGGCATGCGGAGGGCTCAGCAGGCTCGGTGGCCGATGGCCGGGAGGCACGGCGCGAAAAGGAGATTTCTGGGCTGCGCCGTGATTTCCTGATCGCCCTCGTCCTCACCCTGCCGCTCTTCGTCCTGGAAATGGGCGCTCACATCTATCCGCCGCTGCATCACAGCCTGATGCAGATTTTTCCGGGCAACACGCTCTATCTCCTGCAGTTTGCCCTGGCGACGGCGGTGCTTGCCGGCCCCGGTCGGCGTTTCTATGCCAAGGGCATACCGGCGCTGTTGCGGCTCGCACCCGACATGAACGCGCTGGTCGCGATCGGCACCGGGGCGGCCTATCTCTATTCGCTGGTGACGACGTTCGCGCCGGGCCTGCTGCCGGTCGATGCGCGCCATGTCTATTATGAGGCCGCGACCGTCATCGTCTCGCTGATCCTGCTCGGACGACTGCTGGAAGCCCGGGCCAAGGGCCGCACCGGGGCGGCGATCCGCAAGCTTGCCGGTCTGCAGGCGAAGACAGCCCGCGTGGAGCGCGACGGGGCAACGCAGGACGTGGCCCTCTCCGAGGTCCGGCTCGGCGACGTCATCGTGGTGCGGCCCGGCGAGCGCATTGCGGTCGATGGCCGGGTGATCGATGGGGCAAGTGCCGTCGACGAGGCGATGATTTCGGGCGAGCCGATCCCGGTGGAGAAGGGGGCCGGGGACACCGTCATCGGCGGCACGGTCAATGGCTCCGGCGCCTTCCGCTTCGAGGCGACCGGCGTCGGCGCCGACATGATGCTCTCGCGCATCATCCGCATGGTGCAGGAGGCGCAAGGGGCAAAGCTGCCGATCCAGAAACTGGTCGACGAGGTGACCGCCTGGTTCGTGCCCGTTGTCATCGGCATCGCGCTCATGACTTTTTTCCTATGGCTGCTGCTCGGGCCGGAGCCCGCTTACACGCATGGGCTGGTGGCCGCCGTAGCCGTCCTGATCATCGCCTGCCCCTGCGCCATGGGGCTCGCCACCCCGACCTCGATCATGGTCGGCACGGGCCGCGCCGCCGAAGTCGGCGTGCTCTTCCGCAAGGGCGAGGCGCTGCAGAGCCTGTCGGTTATCGACTGGGTGGTGATGGACAAGACCGGCACGATCACCGCCGGCAAGCCTGAGGTGACGGAGATCGTGACCGCCAATGGCTTTACCGAGGCGGAGGTGCTGCGCCTGACGGCAAGCCTTGAGGCACGCTCGGAGCATCCGCTGGCGGATGCCATTGTGCGCGCCGCGGAAGGGCGAGGGATCGCGCTTGCGGCCGTGGAGCAGGTGGAGGCAGTGGCCGGCTTTGGCGTGACCGGGATGGTCGAGGGCCGGCGGGTTGCCGCCGGGGCTGATCGGTTCATGGTGAGGCTCGGGGTGATGCAAGAACCCCTCCCCAACCCCTCCCCACAAGGGGGAGGGGCTGACGCTGCCGACGCTCTGCCCCACGGTCTCTCCCCCCTTGTGGGGGAGATGCCCGGCAGGACAGAGGGGGACTTTGCTCCAGCCTCCTCGCGAGAGGAAAATCCCCTCCCCAACCCCTCCCCACAGGGGGGAGGGGCTGACGCCGCCGAGGCTCGGCCACACGGTCTCTCCCCCCTTGTGGGGGAGATGCCCGGCAGGCCAGAGGGGGACTTGTCTTCCTCGAACCTCACCGCTGCCGTGACCCGCCTCGCCGACGATGGCGCAAGCCCGCTCTATGTGGCGATCGACGGGAAACTTGCCGCGGCGATTGCGGTGGCCGATCCGATCAAGCCGACGAGCGCGGCTGCCATTGCGGCGCTCAAAACCCGTGGCCTGAAGCTGATGATGGTGACCGGCGATAACAGGCGCACGGCAGAGGCCGTGGCGAGAAAGGCCGGCATCGGTGCGGTGGTCGCCGAAGTGCTGCCCGAGGGAAAGGTGAGCGCGATCAAGGACCTGCAGGCGAAGGGTGAGAAGGTCGCCTTTGTCGGCGATGGCATCAACGATGCCCCGGCGCTGGCCACGGCAGAGGCCGGGATTGCGATCGGCACGGGCACGGATGTGGCGATCGAAAGCGCCGATGTGGTGCTCGTCGGCGGTGATCTGCTCGGCGCGCTGCACGCGATCGAACTCTCGGATAGGGTCATGGCCAATATCCGCCAGAACCTCTTCTGGGCCTTTGGCTACAATGTGGCGCTGATCCCGGTGGCGGCGGGTGTGCTCTATCCGCTGTCAGGCGTGACCTTCTCGCCGATGCTGGGGGCAGCCGCCATGGGGCTGTCGAGCGTGTTTGTGCTGACCAATGCGCTGAGATTGAGGACGGCGAAGGTGACGGGCTTCTCAACCTCCCCTTGAGGGGGAGGTCGCGCGGAACGCGCGGGTGGGGTGATGGTGGTGTGCGCCGCCGGCTCACCCCACCCCGCAGCTTTGCTCCGACCCTCCCCCTCGAGGGGAGGGTGGGGGATCCATCTCCCCCCTTGCGGGGGAGCAAGCAAAATCGCGGGCTTAGCCCGGTCAGGGCTAAACCTCAGATTTTGAAAG
>UCMS01000003.1 GCA_900473805.1 Hyphomicrobiales bacterium
TCGGCGTTTCTGGAGGCGGCGGAAGAGGAGGCGATCCCGAGATGGGCAAGCGTCGGAGCACTTTGTGCCGTGGGAGGGATTCGATTAGGGGTACCTTAGCATAGCTTATAACAATAGCAGGACGTAACCTACTTCTGTTGATAGGGCCACGGTCCAGATTCGTTCAAGAGCGCGGGTCCCGGTAGCTAAGTGAATCATGTCCACCATTGTGGCGGCCGACGCTACTCGCTGGAACCAGCCATCGCCTGCAAAGTGTGACATCGATTGCCTTATCGCATCACCTTCTCAAACAGAAATCCTTCGTCGTCCGGCAGATCACTCGGACCCGGTCTTTGTGAATCAGGGAACTTGGCGTGGTGAAACGCGACGATCTTGAAGCCGCACTTGTTTACGTAGAAGTGGATGTTCCTCTTCTCGAAATATGGCGTGTGGGTTTGCCAGGTGATCGTCTTCGGATAGCGCGTCTCAATCGCAAGCCATGCCTTGTGGCCCAGCCCTTGGCCATGCTCACGGATCTTTAGGAAAAAGAGGTCCAGCGTGTTGTGATGCGTCTCGTCGTTGATGGTTACGACCACGCCACCGACCTTTTCGCCATCTGAGAGAATATGCAAGGCAACAGCGCGTGGCGCATGGATGGATTGATCCAGATCTTCGTCGGAAGGGACCGGGCCATCTGGCAGAGCCCCGTACCTATCAATTACGGCGACCGCAAATGCTTCCTGGAGTTCTCTCTTGAAGTCCTGCAGATCATCCGGATGAGCGACTGCCAGGGTAACGGTTTGATTGGTCACGATGTCTCTCCTAGAGGTTGCTGAAGCGGAGCGCGGTTCTGCGCCCTTAGCCACGCCACCGATCCTCCAAAGCACACCATCCTGCTGAGGCCTGTGACCTTGGGATGATTTCGTCAAAAGAGGAGCTAGCAGACCAGCGTTGGCGAGTTGTGGAGGTCTTGTGGAGGATGTGTGGAGGCGTGCAGTCAATGGGAAGGAGCCTCGGGATTTCGGTGGATGAGTTGCAATCAATTGCAAGTCAGGAGACTACCTCACCGAGATTAATCTCGAACATGGCGCCGCCAGTGCCTGACCGGGCGTAGCGGACTGTCCCACCATGAGCCTCGACGATTGCACGGACGACGGAGAGACCCAGACCATTTCCGCCCTTCTCCCGCGAGCCTGACTGTCCGCCTCTCCGGAAGGGTTCGAACGCGGACGTGGCGATGTCGGGGGCGAGACCGGGACCTTCGTCGGCGACACGCAGGATCACCTTGTTGCTTTCCACGCCAAATCTGATTTCGATGAGGCCTCGATGCGCATATCGGCGGGCATTGGTGACGAGGGCGAGGAGGGCCTGCCGGATCCGCATTGGGTCAACCTGCACCATCACATCGGAAAGGTCGAGCTTCAGCTCGAAGCCTTCTTGTTTCAGGTCCTGCTCCAGCACGGCAGCAAGTTTGTGGATCTCGTCCTTGAGCCGAACAGGCTGTAGGTGAAGATCAAGGTGACCACTATCGGCAAGGGTTACCGTTCGCAGGTCCTCTACCAGCCTTGCCAGGGAATCCACCTGCAGGACAAGCGCCTGAAGCGACTTTTCGTCGGGCTCGAAAACGCCGTCAATCATGCCTTGCAGACGACCCTTCAGAATGGTCAAAGGTGTTCGCAATTCATGAGCGATCGTTGCATTCCAGAGCTTCATGTCCGAGGCCATGTCCTGCAGCCGCTGTGCCATGGCGTTGAAGTCTTCAACGAGAAGGGCTGTTTCCCCCAGAGAATGGTCGCCGGGGATGGCGCGGGCCGAAAGATCGCCGCCCTTGATCTGCCGGGCGCTTGTCGCCAAGGATTCCAGAGGCTCAAGAATGCGACGCGCCAATCGGATCGAAGCGATCGCCGCGACGACCAGCGCGATAAGGATCAGAATGGCCAGAATGATGAAATCGAAACCCGTCAGCCAATTGTCCGTGTCTTCGGACCAAGGGGAGAAGTAAAAGAGGATGGTGAAGGCGAGATAGGTGCCAAAGAAGACGAGTAGACCCGCCGCCACGGTGACGGATGCCATGGCAAGCAAGATCTGACGGCTGAGCCCTCTCACGATCATGGATCGACCCCAAGGCGGTAGCCTACGCCTCTGATGCTGATCAACAAGCCTTCGCCTCCCGCCTGTTCGAGCTTCTTGCGCAACTTGCTCAGATGGCTGTCGATCGTTCGATCCAAAGCGTCCGAGCCGGGCAGGCAGGCATCAACGAGTTCGGCGCGCGAGAAGACCTTGTTGGGTGTTCGAGCGAGATGGGCAAGGAGCCTGAATTCGGTCAGTGTGAGGGGAACGGCCACCGGCCCACTCTCCTTCTCGATCTTGACCTGATAGCTATCGAGATCAATGGTCAGGCTTCCTACCCGGATTACAGCTCCCGCCTGAGCCAAACCGGCCCTACGCAGCACGGCCTTGGCCCGCGCGACGACTTCGATCGGGTTGAACGGCTTGACGATATAGTCGTCTGCGCCGATGCGCAGTCCCTGCAGCCGATCGACATCCTCATCAAGTGCCGTGATCATGATGACGGGTGTGCGGCCTCGTCTCTGGATCTCCGCGAGGAGTTCCCAGCCGTCCAGGCGCGGCATGGTGATATCAGCGAGAACGATATCGGGTTTCAAGGATCGGTGCAGATCGAGTGCGACCTGTCCGTCGCGGGCATGCACGGTGCGGAAGCCTTCGCGGGCAAAATAGGCTTCGAGGATACCGGCAATCTGCGCATCGTCCTCAGCTATCAAAACAAGTTCTGCCATGATCATAGCACTCCTTGCGATTTACATGACATCGAACCGTCTCTCCGTCGAGCGGCCGTGTCCGGCCTCCACACGATCGCAACAAGACCTCCACAATCCGCCAATGGAAGGCTTCTAGAGCATCGCCATCGACCAATTCCTCACGTGATGATGGTGACCCAGATGCGAAACGTCGCGCGGTTTTGGATTTTCTGCATGTTATGTGTGCCGCTACTTCTGCTCCTTGCTTGCAGTGGTGAGCAGGATGCTCAGGCGAATGCAACGGCCAAGCCGCAGGCCGTGCGGGTCGGCGTAATGACGGTGCAGCCGCAAGCCATCACTGTCTATGACGAGTTGCCAGGACGGGTCAGTGCCTTGCGTACGGCCGAGATCCGGCCGCAAGTCAGCGGCATCATTCAAAAGAAGCTCTTCCAGGAGGGCTCTTTCGTCAGCGCCGATGCGCCGCTCTTCCAGATCGATCCGTCGCCCTTTGTGGCTGACGTCGATGCAGCATCCGCCGCGCTTGCGCGGGCAAACGCCGAACTTGTCAACGCGAAGGTGAAGTTCGAGCGCGCTCAGCTTCTCTCGGCACAGAAGATCACCAGTGACGAGGCTTTCAACAATGCGACCGCTACACTTGCCCAGGCCAAAGCGAACGTCGCTGAGGCCACGGCCAATCTGGCACGGCGAAAGCTTGACCTCGCAAATGCGACGATCCGCAGTCCGATCAGTGGGACAATTGGTCAGTCGTTCATGACGGAAGGCGGGCTCGCTTCCTCATCCGGGAGCACGCCGCTTGCCGTGATCCAGCAGATTGATCAGGTCTATGTGGATATCCGGCAATCCTCCATTAGCGTGGAGAGCCTGCGTGAGACAGTGACGGGTTCAAAACTTGGCGATCCTGAGAAACTGCCGGTCAAGATCAAGACGATTACGGACAAGCCCTACGCCCATACCGGCACCATCTTGTTTTCCGACATCTCGGTCGATACCGCCACGGGGAGTCTGGGGATCCGCGTCATTGTCCCTAACCCGGAAAACCATTTGCTGCCGGGCATGTTCGTGCGTGCACTCGTGCCACGCGAAGTCTATTCCGCAGCTCTGCTCGTGCCTCAAGAGGCCGTCATCCGCGATCTCACCGGGAAGCCGCAGCTCGTCATCGTCACCGCCGATGGGACAGGCGAAAGACGCCGGGTCGAACTGGGGCCACTCATCCATCGGAACTACCTCGTGAAGCGAGGTCTTGCGGCTGGTGAAGCCGTCGTCGTCCGAGGCCAGGACAGGGTCCAGACTGATCAACTTCTGGAGACGTCACCGGTCCAAACCGTCCCCGATCCGCAGAGCTGAGATACTTATCATGCCGCAATTTTTCATCGAACGGCCTGTCTTCGCATGGGTCATCGCGATCATGATTGTGATCGCTGGTCTGGTTGCCATCCCGCAATTGCCCGTTTCACGCTACCCAGCGATTGCCCCACCGAGCGTGTCGATATTTGCGAGCTATCCGGGCGCTACCCCGCAGGTCATCAACGACAGCGTCACAAGTGTCATCGAACGCGAGATCTCCGGTGCCAAGAATGTGCTGTACTTCGATTCGTCGGCGGACTCCTCGGGATCCACAACGGTCACCGTTACCTTCAAGCCGGGCACCAATCCGGAACTCGCACAAGTAGACATCCAGAACAGGTTGAAGGCCGTCGAAGCGCGGTTGCCTGAAGCAGTACGCCGGGGCGGGCTGTCGGTCGAATCGGCTTCGTCGGGCTTCCTGATGATTGTCTCTTTGAAGTCCAAAGACGGCAGTATCGACGCATTGGCACTGGACGATTATCTCGTACGCAACATTGCTCCTGAACTGAAGCGTGTATCCGGCGTCGGCCGCGTCCAATCCTTCGGGTCGGAAGCTGCCATGCGGATCTGGGTTGATCCCGCGCGTATGCTCGCGCACTCAATTTCGATGGCCGAGGTCACGCAGGCAATTCAGTCGCAGAACCTTCAGGTTGCGCCTGGGCGGCTTGGCGATGCGCCGACTGTTCCGGGGCAGAAGGTCACTGTGCCGCTCAATGTCAGAGGTCAACTCCAGACAGTTGACGAATTCTCGGGCATCATCCTTCGCTCCAATTCGGACGGCTCTCGCCTGACATTGGGTGAGATTGCGCGTATCGAGATTGGAGCCCAGGCCTCAAGCTTCGCCATTCTCGACGGCGGCAAACCTGCCACGGCTGCCGCTATCCAGGTGACCCCCGGGGCAAATGCGGTCAGCACCTCGAATGGTGTTCGCGCGCGGCTCGCAGAGCTTTCCCTGACCATGCCGGCGGGCATCGAGTATGCGATCTCTTACGACACGGCACCTTTCGTGAAGGTCTCGATCCAGAAAGTGGCGCAGACACTGGCCGAGGCCATGGTGCTCGTCTTTCTCATCATGCTGCTTTTCCTGCAGAACATTCGCTACACGCTCATTCCGGCGATCGTGGCACCGATCGCACTGCTTGGCACCTTCGCCGTCATGCTGGCTTTAGGGTATTCCATCAATGTGCTGACGATGTTCGGCATGGTTCTTGCGATCGGGATTATCGTCGACGACGCAATCGTCGTTGTCGAAAATGTCGAGCGCCTCATGGCAAAGGAAGGGCTGTCGCCACGTGAGGCCACACGCAAAGCCATGGGTGAGATCACGGGTGCAGTGATTGGGATCACGCTTGTCCTGACGGCCGTGCTTCTTCCGATGGGGCTGGCCTCAGGCTCGGTTGGCGCGATCTACCGCCAGTTTACGGTGTCGATGGCGGTCTCAATCGCTTTCTCGGCGTTTCTGGCTCTCAGCCTCACCCCCGCTCTTTGCGCGAGCCTGTTGAAGCCGATCGACCCCGCGCATCATCAGCGGAAAGGGCTATTCGGCTGGTTCAACCGCGGTTTTGACCGCTTGACCGAGGGCTACACGGATTGGGTCAAATGTCTTGTCCAGAAGACTGGCCGGACAATGCTCGTCTATCTCGCGATTGTAGGCGCAGTCGCCTATGGCTACAGCACGCTGGCCACGGCATTCGTGCCGGAGGAAGACCAGGGTTCATTCATGACCTCCATTACGCTGCCTGCAGAGGCGACGGCCGGACGCACCCGAGACGTCGTCAATCTCTTCGAACAGCATGTCCAGACAAGGCCCGATATCGTCAACAACCTGACGATTATGGGTTTTGGTTTCTCGGGCTCGGGTACCAACACCGCCATGGCCTTCACCAGCTTGAAGGATTGGGACAAACGCTCAGGCAGCGTCGATGACGAAGTTAACGCAGCAACCGAAGCCATGTCCGCCGCGCCGGAGGGCGAGGTCCTCAGCATGAAGCCGCCGGCCATTGATGAGCTTGGTACGACGTCCGGGTTTTCGCTCAGGCTCCAGGATCGCGCCAGTCACGGCGAAAAGGCGCTTGGAGAGGCTGCAGCCCAACTCACGCAGCTTGCCTCTCAGAACAAACTGCTGAACGACGTGCGTGTGGACGGGCTGCCAAATGGTCCAAGCGTTACCCTTGTGGTCGATCGCCAGAAGGCGAGTGCCTTGGGTGTTGGCTATTCGACGATCAGTGACACGCTCAGTGGCTCTGTTGGTTCGACCTATGTTAACGATTTCCCGCGTGACGGTCGGCTGCAACAGGTCATAGTCCAGGCCGAGCCGAATAGCCGTATGCAGGTCGAGGATATTCTTAACCTGCATGTTCGCAGCGATAGCGGCAAGATGGTCCAGCTTTCCGAGATCGTCACAGCAGAATGGTCGACTATTCCGCTGCAGGTGACACGGTATAATGGCTACCCATCCCTCAGTCTGTCGGGCTCTGCCGGAAAGGGTGTGTCAAGCAGCAAGGCCATGGATGAGGTCGAGCAACTGGCGCTGAAGCTTCCCAAAGGCTTTGCCATCGAATGGACGGGGCAGTCCCTGCAGGAGCGGCAATCGGGTGCCCAGGCGCCGATGCTGATGGCCTTCTCGTTCGTGATCGTCTTTCTGGTGCTGGCTGCACTTTACGAGAGCTGGACCATTCCGCTCTCCGTCATGCTGGTCGTCCCCCTCGGCATCCTCGGGGCGGTGATCGCGGTTCATCTACGCGGCCTGGAAAACGACGTCTTCTTCAAGGTTGGCCTGATCACCCTGATTGGCCTCTCTGCCAAGAATGCGGTGCTGATTGTCGAGTTCGCGCGCAAGCGCCAGCGCGACGGGCTGGGACTTGCGGACGCCGTTGTCGAGGCAGCGCGTCTGCGCCTTCGTCCTATCGTCATGACCTCCCTTGCATTCACGCTGGGCGTCGTGCCGCTGGTCATTGCTTCGGGCGCAAGTTCGGAGACCCAGAACGCAATTGGAACCGGCCTGTTCGGCGGGATGATCTCTGGCACGGCGCTGGCGGTCGTTTTCGTTCCGGTATTTTATATGACGATCATGCGACCAATTCGCCCGTTAAAAGTCCAAGCTGGCTCTGCAACAACGGCTACCCTGCAGGACTGATGTAGTAATCCCTACAGGCGTGTCCGCTTCTTTCGTCCACGAGACAGAAGCGGATAGTCCGCTGCCGGCCCCGTTTAGGAAGTTATTTCCGCTTTGCGCCTCCAAATCGGCTGTGCTCTCTACCGTCCATTGCGGCATCGCCGAACTTGGCCGCAGCATCGCGGCCACGATCCTGACCTGGCTGGAGGAGGGCAAGCGTCCCGAGCCGGAAACGCTCACGGCGGTGGAACTCGTTATCCGCGATACCAGCGGCTTGAAGGACATCCCATAATCGATCGACCGGACATTTTTCTGCGACGCCTGTTCGATCGGGCGGTCGAAGTGGCCGATCCCATGCGTTCGCTGAAACATTTCCTTCCCGAAAAGCCGAAGGGGCGCTCGATCGTGATTGGCGCCGGCAAGGCGAGCGCGCGCATGGCAGAAACCGTCGAGGCTAGCCGGCTGATGGTCAGGCATCTTGCCGACGACGACGGTCTGCGCTTTGAACTGCGCTTCAGCTTCTCGCTCTTTCCCTGAATGTCCTCTGTTTGGCCTCTGCGCCCGTCGCGAAGGACTTAAGTTGCGCTTCGCATTGGTGCGCCTCGCTGAGCTTCTTCGCCAACCAATCGACAAAAACCCGCACCTTGTTGCTCAAGTGGCGTGTCTGTGGGTAGACGATGTAGAGGGGGACGGGATCGCGCGGCCAGTCCGGCAAGATTTCGACGAGTTCGCCGCGATCCACATAATCCCGGACGGTGAAGGCGATCGCCTGGGCGACGCCGATGCCGGCAACGGCTGCGGCCATGTAGCTCCTGAATTCATTCACCGAGATCACATAATCCAGCCTGACTTCGACCTCTTCGTCTCCTTTGCGAAACTGCAGCGGGAAGACGCGGCCTTCATAGGCTTTCATGTAGCCGACGCCGAAGTGCCCGTTTTCGAGATCGCGCGGATGGCGGGGGATCCCCATCCGCTCGAGATAGATCGGCGAGGCATAGGTCCGCAGTTCGAGGTCTGCCACTTTCCGTGCCACAAGCGACTGGTCCGTCGGAGTGCCCGCCCGCAAGGCGCAGTCGATATTCTCAGCGACGTAGTCAACGATCCGGTCGCCAATATCGAATTCGAGCTGGATTTTCGGATAGCGCGTGTGGAAGTCGCACAGGGCCGGCATGATGATGCGATCGGCAAAGGCACCGGACAGAGCAACTCTGACCTTGCCTGATGGCTGTGTCTGCGAGCTGGAGAGACTTCCATCAAGCTCGTCCAGCTCCGATAGGATACGCGCAGCGCGTTCGTAGTAGAGCGCGCCATCGGTCGTCACCACCACCTTGCGGGTGGTCCGGTTCAAGAGCTTGGTCGCCAGATGCGCCTCCAGAGCCTGAACTGCAGTGGTGACGGTGGTCTTCGGCATCTTGAGCGAGTGGGCCGCCTTGGAAAAGTTGCCGGTCTCCACCACTCTCGTGAACACCCGCATGGCCGATAGCTGATCCATAAATTGCGCCTTAGCTTCAACAAGAGGGTTATTATTCAAAATATCGGAACAGAGTTCTCGGATTTGCAAGGCTTGTGCCGCTTCAATGGATAATAATATAAAGACCCAACAAGCGGAAGCTGAATTCAGCAGATGACCACGGAATAGCATGAGCAAGGAATGGAAGAGCGGAGAGGACGGAGAGATAGGGTTTCCCTTGCCGTTCCGCGTCTATGACGGGACTGGCAAAGGAAAGCGCCGGCCGCTCGTTTTGTACTTTTCCGGCAATGCGTTCGGTGCAGCTCCACCGCGTCTGGGGGATGCGCCGGCCGCAGCGGCCATGGCAGAAGCCGGCGCCCTGGTCGTGGAAGCCGATTTTGGCGGGCCGACGCGCAACCTGTTTCCAGGAGCGCTGGAAAAGGCTTTCGAGGCGTTGAAGCATTTGTTTGCCAAGCGCAAGCGCTTTGCCAACCTGCATTCTCCGGTGCTGGTTGCCGGAGATGAGGCGGGCGGAAACCTCGCTGCGAGCCTCGCTCTGAAGGCGCGTGATGCCATGCCGGGAGAGCTCGCGGGGCAGGTTCTTCTGTCTCCCATGCTCGATCCGCGCATGGTGACAGTGTCCTTTCGCAAGGCCGACGCGATCGGGCTCCAACAGCGCTGGTCGGACGGCTGGGACCATTATCTGGCCCAGGCGAGCGATGGCCAGCACCCCTATGCTGCCCCGTGTCTGTGCACACGGCTGATGGGAGCGGCTCCGGCCCTAGTCGTGACGTCGGATGACGATCCGCTGCGCGACGAGGCCCTGGATTATGCGGCACGTCTGCAGTCGTCAGGCGTGTCCGTGAAGACCAGAATATTGCCCGACCATCTCGGATGGACAGGGCTTTATCATGGTCGAGACGGCGAATGGCATTCGCAAGTCTCGACCGAATTTTCGCAGTTCCTGCAGGAACTGCCGCACTGACGGCGGGCTCCCAACCCGCTTCCACCACATAGCGGTTCCAGGCGAACCGAAGGAGACGATCATGACCGCAAGGATCAGGAACGCGGCCCTATGGGGTTCCGCGATGGCGACAGCTTTGGCAATTGCAGGCGTCGTCTATTTCGAACCAACCTGGGATGCGCACGCTGCATCGACGGAAACCGCAACCGCACCACCGGCCGTGCCAGTCACGGTCGCGACAGTCCAACCTCGACCGGTGCAGGTCTGGCGTGAAGTCTCCGGCCGCTTCGAGGCCGTCGACAGGGTCGAAATCCGCTCGCGCGTCGCAGGCGCGATCCAGGCCGTCCATTTCCGCGAGGGCGGGCATGTCAGCCAGGGTGACCTGCTCTTCTCGATCGATCCGGAGCCCTATCGCGCCGTGGTCGACCAGGCACGCGGCGCGGTGGCATCCGCGGAAGCTCGGCTGGTGCTTGCTGAGACGGAACTCGAACGTGGCAACGCGCTGCTTGAACGCAACACGATTTCTCAGAGCGAAGTCGCCCAGCGGAAGAGCACGAAAGCGTCGACCGAAGCCGAGCTGCAGTCTGCCAAGGCGGCCTTGAAGCTCGCCGAACTCGATCTCGCCTATACCGAAATCCGTGCGCCGATTGCAGGCCGCATCGGGACCTTGGATGTCACCGTCGGAAATCTGGTTGCCGCCGGCCCCTCTTCGCCCTCTCTGGTGACGCTGGTCTCGGTCGACCCGATCTATGCAAGCTTCACGATCGCCGAAGACCACCTGCGCGATGTCCTGTCGACCCTGCCGGCCAATGACGCAGGCCTGCTGCTTGAGCAGATCCCGGTCGAAGTCGAGGCGGCTCCGGGAAGCCCTGCCATTCCCGGTCGGCTGCAGCTGATCAACAACGAGATTGACGCAGCGACGGGGACGATCCGCGTGCGCGCCGTCTTCGACAATCCGGATGGCCGCCTTATTCCCGGACAGTTCGCGCGCATCAGGCTCGGACAGGCGAAGGCGCAAGACCGCATGACGATCTCCGAACGCGCTGTCGGGACCGATCAGGACAAGAAATTCGTCTTCGTCGTCGCCCCGGACAATACGGTCAGCTATCGGCAGGTCGAGCTTGGCGCTGCGGTTGATGGCCAACGGATTGTGGAAACCGGCCTCGAGGCCGGAGATCGCATCGTGGTGAGCGGCCTGCAGCGCATTCGCCCGGGCGCGGTGGTCGCGCCGCAGGAACAGACAGCTTTCAAGAACTGATCAGCCAGGTGGCGAACGAATAGCTTTGACATTTTCGTCAGAGCACTTCGCCACCACCCAACGCCTTTATCGAAATTCGCCCCTCCCGTGATGCCGATCGCGGGATCGCTCCCCCTTTGTCCGCCTTATGGGTCCTCAGATGAATTTCTCCCGCTTTTTTGTCGATCGGCCGGTCTTTGCCGGCGTGCTTTCGATCCTCATCCTCGTCGCCGGCCTCATCGGTCTGCGCGCACTTCCGATCTCCGAATATCCCGAAGTCGTGCCGCCATCCGTGGTGGTCCGTGCGGTCTATCCAGGCGCCAACCCCACCGTTATCGCCCAAACCGTGGCGACGCCCCTCGAGGAGCAGATTAATGGCGTGGAGGACATGCTCTACATGTCGAGCCAGGCCACGTCCGACGGCGTGCTCACCCTGACCGTCACCTTCCGTCTCGGGACCGATCCGGACAAGGCGCAGCAGCTCGTTCAAAACCGCGTTGCGCAGGCCGAGCCACGGCTGCCGGCTGAAGTGCGGGCGCTCGGCGTAACGACGGTGAAGAGTTCGCCTGACCTGATGATGGTGGTGCATCTTGTCTCCACCGGTGATCGCTATGACCTCACCTATCTGCGCAATTATGCCACGCTCAACATCAAGGACCGCCTGGCACGCATCGAAGGCGTTGGTCAGGTCCAGATCTTCGGCGCGGGCGACTATTCGATGCGCATCTGGCTCGACCCGCAAAAGGTGGCCGAGCACGGGCTGGCGGCCAGCGACATCACTGATGCCATCGCCCAACAGAACGTTCAGGCGGCTGCCGGCACGATCGGCGCCTCGCCGTCGCCACAAGGGGTAGACCTTCAGCTGAACATCAATGCGCGCGGTCGCCTTCAGTCGCCGGAAGAATTCGGCGCAATCGTGGTCAAGGCGGGTCCGAATGGCGAGATCACCCGTCTTGCCGATGTTGCGCGCATTGAGCTCGGGGCCGCAGAATACTCGCTCCGCTCGCTTCTCGACGGCGAACCGGCCGTCGCCATTCCGATCTTTCAGGCTCCGGGCTCCAACGCGATCGCTATCTCCGATGCCGTCCAGCAGACCATGGCCGACCTGCAGCAGGCCATGCCGGAAGGTGTCCGCTTCGAGATCGTCTACGACACCACCGAATTCGTCCGTGCCTCCATCGACAAGGTCGTCGATACCCTTCTCGAGGCGATTGCCCTTGTCGTGCTCGTCGTGATCCTGTTCCTCCAGACCTGGCGCGCTTCGATCATTCCGCTGATTGCCGTCCCGGTCTCGATTATCGGCACGTTTGCGGTCATGTACGCGTTCGGCTTTTCCATCAATGCGCTGACGCTGTTCGGTCTCGTGCTGGCGATCGGTATCGTGGTTGATGACGCGATCGTCGTGGTCGAAAATGTCGAGCGCAACATCGAAAACGGTCTCTCGCCGCGCGAGGCGACCTATCGCGCGATGAAGGAAGTCTCCGGGCCGATTATCGCCATCGCTCTGGTGCTCGTCGCGGTCTTCGTGCCGCTTGCCTTCATCACCGGTCTCTCGGGACAGTTCTACCGTCAGTTTGCCCTGACGATCGCCATTTCGACGGTCATCTCGGCGATCAACTCCCTCACGCTTTCGCCGGCGCTCGCGGCCCTGCTCCTGAAGGACCATCACGCACAGAAGGACCGGCTGACCCGCATCATGGACAGCCTGCTTGGCTGGTTCTTCCGGGGCTTCAATCGGGCCTTTGGTGCGGCCTCAAACGGCTACGGGCGCACCGTTGGCGGGCTGCTCGGCCGCAAGAGCCTGGTGATGGTGATCTATCTCGCGCTTGTCACCGCCACCTATGGCATGTTCACCAGCGTGCCCGGCG
Source organism: Hyphomicrobiales bacterium (assembly GCA_900473805.1). Taxonomy (GTDB): domain Bacteria; phylum Pseudomonadota; class Alphaproteobacteria; order Rhizobiales; family Rhizobiaceae; genus Allorhizobium. Next base: position 12,738 of record UCMS01000003.1, read on the forward strand.
GCTTCGTTCCCGCCCAGGACAAGCAGTATCTCATCGGCTTTGCGCAATTGCCTGACGGGGCAACACTTGACCGCACGGAAGAGGTCATCCGCCAGATGAGCGATATCGCGCTCGAGGAACCCGGCGTGAAGAACGCGCTCGCCTTCCCGGGCCTGTCGATCAACGGCTTCACCATCGGCTCGAATGCCGGCATCGTCTTTGCGGTGCTCGACGATTTCGACGAGCGCAAGGATCCGTCCTTGTCGGGTGGGGCCATTGCCATGGCACTCAATCAGAAGTTCGCTGCCATTGACGGCGCCTTCATCGCCATGTTCCCGCCGCCGCCCGTCAATGGTCTCGGTTCCACCGGCGGCTTCAAGCTGCAGATCGAGGATCGTGCCGGCTTTGGCTACCAGACGCTGGACGAGACGACCAAGGCAGTTCTTGCCAAGGCTTATCAGACGCCGGAACTTGCCGGCATCTTCTCGAGCTTCCAGATCAACGTGCCGCAGCTCTTCGCCGATCTCGATCGGGTGAAGGCCCAGCAGCTCGGCGTGTCGGTGACGGACGTCTTCCAGACCCTGCAGATCTACCTGGGCTCGCTCTACGTCAATGACTTCAACGCGTTCGGTCGCACCTACAGTGTGCGCGTTCAGGCGGATGCGCAATATCGCGCCCAGCCGGAAGACATCGGTCAGTTGAGGGTGCGTTCGGCAAGCGGCGAGATGATCCCGCTCTCGGCCCTGCTCAAGGTCGAGACCTCGACCGGCCCGGAACGCACCACGCGCTATAATGGCTTTTTGGCCGCCGACATCAATGGTGGTCCAGCACCCGGGTTTTCCTCGGGGCAGGCGCAGGCGGCGATGGAGAAAATCCTCGAGGAAACCATGCCGGCCGGCATCGATTTCGAATGGACGGATCTGACCTATCAGCAGATCCTGGCGGGCAATTCGAGTATCGTCGTCTTCCCGCTTGCCCTGCTGCTCGTCTACCTCGTTCTGGCCGCGCAGTATGAAAGCCTGACCCTGCCGCTCTCGATCATCATGATCGTGCCCATGGGCGTGCTCGCCGCACTGGTCGGCGTCTGGTACACGGGCGGAGACAACAACATCTTCACCCAAATCGGGCTTGTCGTGCTGGTGGGGCTTTCGGCGAAGAACGCGATCTTGATCGTCGAATTTGCGCGCGAACTCGAGTTCGAGGGCCGCACGCCGTTTCAGGCCGCAGTCGAAGCGAGCCGCCTGCGCCTTCGGCCGATCCTGATGACGTCGATGGCCTTCATCATGGGCGTCATCCCGCTCGTCGTTTCGACCGGAGCGGGGGCGGAGATGCGCTCCGCCATGGGCGTCGCCGTGTTCTCCGGCATGATCGGCGTCACGCTGTTCGGCATCTTCATGACGCCGGTCTTCTACCTCCTGGCCCGGTTGCTTGCCGGGAACCGGCCGCTGCGTCAGCATGGAAACGAAGACATCGCGCACATGACCGCGGCGGAATGAGGCTCTCGCCCGAGGTTTAGGTCCGGCCCTGCGACTTCCGATCGCTGTCCGCCCGAAGATCCTCCTCAGAGTGAAACCAAACGAGGATCGTCATGTGAGCAATTCTGCTTGAGACAAATGAGGACAATCACCTTGGATCCAATGGAGAATCCAGGTTTCCTTGCAGCGGGGAAAAGCCCCTGAAGAACCAAAACGTGACCACAATGAACGTGGACTGTCAGGGGAGCAGGCTAGCGATATGCCCTCGCCACGCTTCAGCATATTCGGGGAGATCTGGAACAGTTTGCTCAATCCGACGAATGGAATGCTCGGGCCGCATCCCTGCGAGAATTGCAGCGCCAAGGGCGGTTCCGGTCTGTGATGCGGAGGCCAGGACGGGACGGTTGGTCAGGCTGCTGATACCGGCGAGGAAGATCGGATTTGTCGCGAAGGGGCCTTCGACGATGATCTCCCCCTTGGAATCGATCATCTCCAGACAGGTCGCGGTCATCAGCGCCTGGTAGAGGCTGGCTGCCGCACGACGCTCAGCGGCATTACCCGGCTCCGCAATCCATTTGCCCTGTGCCAGAGGAAAGGGGCCGGTGCCCTTCACCGTACTGGGCAGCAGCAAGCTCTTTCTGGCAAGAACGGCATCAAGTGCGGTCCATTCCTGCTCCGGGTTCACGGCGGAGACATCCGCGGTTGTCATCTCCCATTCGCGTCCGCCCATATAGCGGGCCGACGGCACGGGCGTGCCAAAGGCATCGACATTGACGAGGGTGTCGCGGGCTGGATCGAGTTTGGAGGGTTGTCCGCCTGGCGCAAAACAGATGACCCAGGTGCCGGTCGACACGACGGTGCAAGGCTCTTTGCGATCGACGAGATGGGGCAGAAGCGAGGCATTGGAATCGTGGATGCCACAATAGACCGGGACCGGTTTCAACAATCCGATCTGGCGGGCGACATCCGCGCGAATCTCGCCGAGGACGTCGAAGGCAGAGCGGATCGGCGCCATTTTTTCCGAAAGGCCCAGCTTTTCGACCAGAGGTGAAAATCCGTCAGCGAAAGGCAGCCAGAGGTCGGTATGGCAACCGAGCGATGTTTTTTCGTTTGCAGCGACCCCCGTGAGGCGCAGGGCCCAGTATTGCGGATAGGTGATGATTGTCCTGACCCGAGAGAAGTCTGCGGGAAAGCAGGTGCGCTGATAGTGCAATTGGGCGCCGGCATTCAGCCCGCCGGTGAGCCTTGGCGAGAAGGTGTCAGTAAAGTCGGGTCGCAAAGCGTCGTAGGTGCTGATCACCTCTGCCGGATACAGATGCTCATAGTCCAGCACCGGCATAGCCAGCGCTCCCGTCTCGTCGAGGAGGGCAGCACTTGCCCCGTGGGTCGTGATCGAAAGGGCGTCGAAGCCGGGCTGTCGCGCATAATCCGAGAGGGCGTGCAGGGTGAAGGCCCAGAGCCGCTCCGTATCAAAATGCGGGTAGGGCCCGCCGGAGACGACCTCGTTTGCGGTCTTGCGAACGGCGATTTCGCTCCCCGTTGCCGTGTCAACCACGACCACTTTGGCATTCGTCTTGCCGATATCGATGACGGCGATGCGTTCGAAGGACTGGCTCATGGCATGTAGAAGACGGGTTTCAGATCCACCGCCCAGGGGGAGTTGTCGGGGTTGGTGGCCATGATATCCGCCATATGCGCCCACCAGCGCTTCATCACCTGGTGAGAGGGCAGGTCGGCCATCTTGTGCGTCTTGGTGCGCGTGAGAACGCCGATCAAAAGGTTGGTCTCGGGATCGAGATGGATCGTGTAGTCGCTGATGCCGGCATCATGCAGGAGGTCGACGAGATCAGGCCAGATCTCGTCATGGCGCTTCCTGTATTCGGCCTCCATGCCGGGATTGAGCTTCATCTTGAAGACATGGCGTTCAGTCTCGCTCATCAGGCGTTCCTCGCATGCTTGATCCGGCGGGCGACGATCGGCAGGGCAATGGTGATGATCAAGAGCAGGCCGATGAAGATCGACATGACGATGCCCGGCACGTTGAGCAGGCCAAGGCCGAAGGTGACGAGGCCCATGACGAAGGCGGCGATGACGACGCCGACGATGGTGCCAGAGCCGCCGAGGATGGAGACGCCGCCGAGCACGACCATGGTGACGACTTCAAGCTCCCAGCCTTGAGCGATCGAGGGACGGGTCGAGCCGAGGCGCGAGGTGAGGCAGACGGCGGCGATGCCGCTCATCAGGCCGGTCAGCAGGAAAAGGATGAACTTCACCCGCTCGACCGGGATGCCGGAGAAACGTGCGGCATGCGGGTTGTTGCCGATGACATAGACATGGCGACCGAAATTGGTCCGGTGCAGGAGGATGGCGAAAATGACGGCCATCACCAGGAAGAGGACGAATTCGAAGGAGAAGACCCAGAAGACATAGCCCTGTCCGAAATAGGCGAATTCCGGCGGATATTTGCCGAAGGCCTGGTCGCCGAGCACGATGTAGGAGATGCCGCGGAAAAGGCTCATCGTGCCGATCGTCACGACGATCGAGGGGAGCTTCAGGCCGGCGACCAGCAGGCCGTTGAAGGCGCCGCAGGCAAGGCCGGTGGTGATCCCGATCGCGACCAGACCGGGCGCACCGATGCCCAGCTGTGCGGCATAGCCCATGGCTGTCGAGGCAAGCGCGATGATCGCGGCAACCGAGAGGTCAATCTCTCCGGCGATGATCAGAAGCGCCATGGCAAAGGCGATCAGCGCCTTTTCGGTGAAGTTGAAGGTGGCGTCCGACAGGTTCCAGGCATTCAGGAAGTAGGGCGAGGCCAGCGAGTTGGCGATAAAGATCAGCACCGCCACGCAGAAGAGCAGGACTTCCCAGCTGCCGAGCAGTCGGCGGAAGGGTGTTTCAAGGCGGTCTGGGATGACGCGTTTCGTCTGTTGGGTTGCAGTGCTCATGCGGTCACCTCCTTTCCGGCTGCGCGGTCACGCAGGATGATGCGGCCCTTCTTGGCTTCGGCGCGGGCGTTGAAGACGACGGCGAGCACGATGACGATGCCCGAGATCGCCATCTGGGCGAAGGGCGAAATGCCGATGACGGGGAGCGCATTCTTGATGACCCCGAGGAAGAGGGCGCCCAAGACCGTGCCGATCACGGTGCCGATGCCACCTGCAATCGAGATGCCGCCGATGACGCAGGCCGCGACGCTATCGAGTTCGAAGCCGGCGGCTATATCGACATAGGCGACCGCATAACGCGAGACCCAGAGGTACCCGGAGAGGCCGGCAAGCGCGCCCGAGAGCACGAAGGCGAGGAAGCGGGCGCGACCGACATCAATGCCGGCATAGATGGCCGCAACCGGATTGCCGCCGGCGGCATAGGTCGAGCGGCCAAAGGCGGTGCGGGCAAGAATGAAGCCGATCAGCAGGATGACCGCGATCGCGACCCAGGAGAGGATCGGCAGCCCCAGGACGGGCAGGCGCGGTACGCCGAGGAAGTCAGGTTGCATCTGGTGAGCATTGACCCAGGCGCCGCCCGAGAGCACGAAGCTCATGCCGCGATAGATGGTCAGCGTGCCGAGCGTGACCACGATCGGCGGGATCTGCAGAGCCCAGACGAGGAAGCCGTTGATCGCGCCAAGGGCGGCCCCAATGCCGATCGCGACGAGAACCAGGAGCGCCAGCGGCAGGCCCGGAAAGGCGCTGTCGAGCATGGCAACCGCCATGCCGGTAAAGGCGAGATTGGCGGCAACCGAGAGATCAATCGACTTGGTCAGGATCACGACCATCTGGCCGAGCGCCAGGATGATCAGGATCGAGGTGTCGTTGAAGATCGTCACCAGATTGTCCGGGTTGGCGAAATTGGGCGCGCGGGTGGTGAAGCCGAGGATCATGCCGATGATGATCAGGCCCAGCAGCATTTCGCGGTTTTTGAGCAGTTTCAGCATGGTCGTTCCTCACGCATTGCCGGTCGCGGCGCGCACGAGCGTCTCGGCGGTCAGGCCTTCCCGCTCGAAACTGCCGGCCTGCAGGCCCTCGCGCATGACCATGACGCGATCCGACATGCCGAGGATTTCGGGCAGTTCGGACGAGATCATGATGATCGAAAGGCCTTCGCTTGCGAGTTCCGAGATGAAGGCGTGGACGGCGGCCTTGGAGCCGATGTCGATGCCCTTTGTCGGTTCGTCGAGAATGATGACCTTGGGCGACGTGGCGAGCCACTTGCCGATCACGACCTTCTGCTGGTTGCCGCCCGACAGCGTGCCGACCGGCACGGAGAGGGCGGCTGCGCGCAGATCGAGCCGTTCGGCGAAGCGACGGGCGAGCTTCAGCTCATTGGTCGCCTTCAGGAAGCCTGCCACCGAAGTGCGGATCAGCGAGGGCAGCGACATGTTCTGGTAGATCGGCAGTTCCAGCGCCAGACCATGGCGACCACGTTCCTCGGGCACATAGACAATGCCGGCTGTGATCGCATCGGAGGTGTTGCGAATGGCGATCTCGCGACCTTCGAGCTCCAACCTGCCGGATTTCGGCCTGCTAATGCCGAAGATCGACTGGCAGAGCTCCGAGCGGCCGGCGCCGATCAGGCCGTATACGCCGAGGATCTCGCCCTTGCGCAGGGTGAAGCTGATATCGCGGAATTCGGTTTCGTGGCTGTAGCCCACGACGCTGAGGACCGGTGCGCCGATCACGGCCTCGGTCTTCGGGAAGACATCGTGCACGTCGCGTCCGACCATCTGCCGCACGATCTCGTCCTGGGGCGTGTCCTTGAGAACGCCGGAGCCGACCATGCGACCATCGCGGAAGACGGCATAGTTGTCGGCGATCTCGTAGAGTTCGTCGAACTTGTGGCTGATGAAAAGGATGGCCTTGCCCTGGCGCTTCAGGCCCTCGACGATGCGGAAGAGATCGTCGATTTCCTTGCGCGACAAGGCGGCTGTCGGTTCGTCCATGATGACGATACGGGCATCGACGGAGAGTGCGCGGGCGATCGCGACCAGATGGCGCTGGGCGATCGAGAAGTCCTTGAGCTTGGTGGTCGGGTCGATGTCGCTTTCCAGCGCCTTCATCAGCTGCCGGGACCGCTCGTTGATGGTGCGCCAATCGATCAGGCCGAAGCGCGTGCGCGGCGCGTGGCCGAGGAAGATGTTCTCCCCGACGGTAAGTTCGTCGAACAGCACGGTTTCCTGGTGGATGGCGGTGACGCCTGCATCAATGGCTTCCTGGGCGTTGGCGAAGCTGGTGGCCTTGCCGTCGATCAGGATCTCGCCTTCGTTCGGGCGGTAGATGCCGGTCAGGATCTTGACGAGCGTCGACTTGCCGGCGCCGTTCTCGCCGATCAGCGCGGTGACCTTGCCCGGATAGAGAGCGATATCGACCCGATCCAGGGCTTTGACGCCCGGGAAGATCTGGGAAATGCCCCGCATTTCGAGAATAGGCTCGCCAGCCGGGATCGCGCCCGCCGCAAGCTTGGCAGATTGAACGGTCATCATTTTACTTACCGACTGAAGGAAAATCCCGGCGGCTTTGGCCGCCGGGTCTGGTCTGGTTTTCCGAGATCAGAAGATCTTGGAGAACTCCTCGATGTTCGAGGCGTCGTAGACAAAGGGATCTGCCATAGCGGCCTGACCGTCGTCGCCAACCTTGATCTTGCCCATCCGGCCGGCTTCGATTTCAGAACCCGGAGCTGCGTCGGTCTCGCCCTTCACGATGCGATAGGCGATCTGGGTTGCGGAATAACCGAGGTCGATCGGGTTCCAGATCGCGAATTCCTTCGTCGCGCCGGACTTGATGGCGCCCGCCATTTCGGACGGCAGGCCGAGGCCGGTGACATAGACGTCGCCGATCTTGCCGGCATCCTTGACGGCCTGGGACGCTGCGAGAACGCCGACGGTCGTCGGAGCGACGATGACCTTGACGTTCGGCTGCGAGGTCAGAAGGCCGTTGGCTTCGCGGTAGCTCTTATCGGCCAGGTCGTCACCATAAACGGTGGTCACGAGGTTCAGGCCAGGGAAGTCCTTCAGCTGTGCCTTCATTTCCTCGATCCAGATATTCTGGTTGGTCGAGGTGGTGGTGGCGGACAGGATGGCGAAGTCACCCTTGCCATCCGGCAGGTGGTTAGCGGCGAGCTGCAGGCACATCTTGCCGATTAGCGCGTTGGACGACGGGTTGAGGTGCATGATGCGGCCTTCAGGCGCTACGCCCGAATCCCAGGAGATGACCTTGATGCCACGGTCCATGGCCTTCTTGAGAGCCGGGATAACTGCATCCGGATCGTTTGCCGAGATTGCGATGGCATCGACGCCCTGAGCGATCAGCGAGTTGATGACTTCGATCTGGCCTTCGGCCGTGGTCGAGGTCGGGCCGGTGTAGATCACTTCCACACCGCCGAGTTCCTTGGCTGCTTCCTGCGCGCCCTTGTTGGCAGCTTCAAAGAAGCCGATGCCGAGCGACTTGACCACGAGCGCGATCTTCATGTCGGCGGCCTGTGCGGCCGAGCCCATGGTTGCGAGTGCAATGGCTGCACCGGCCAGCAACATTTTCGTCAGTTTCATGTTTTCCTCCCAGGTTGTTGAACTGCTTACCTCTCCCTCCCGGCGCCTCCTCAGGCGACCGACGAGGTATCCTCCCTTGCCGATGAAGCCATCGGCTTCACGGTCATGAGCTTTACGCCGGCGTCGGTGACCATGGCGGCCGCATCGTCGGAAATTCCGTCATCGGTGACGATCGTCGACACCTTGTCGAGCGCGCACAGGATCAGGCTGGAGCGCTTGGCGAACTTGCTGGAGTCAACCATGACAATCAGCTCTTCGGCCTGGCGCACCAGCTTCTGTTCGCTCTGGATGACGAGAGCGTCGGACTCCATCACACCGAGTGCATTGATGCCCTGCGCTCCGATGAAGATGCGGCGGGCATAGAAATTGCGGATTGCGTCATTGTCGAACGGCGACAGGATGAGGCTCTGGTCGCGATAGATCGCGCCGCCTGGAACCGAGACCGTGCATTTCGAGTGCTTCACCAGGTGCTCGGCAATGGCGAAGGAATTGGTCATGACCTGCAGGCGGCGGGCCGACATGAAATGGACCATCTGGAAGGTGGTGGTGCCGCCATTGATGATGATCGAATCACCTTCTTCGCAGAGATCGACCGCTGCGCGCGCAATTGCGCGTTTCTTGTCGATATTGACCGATTCGGACACGCGGAAGGGGCGGGCGGCGAGATTGCCGAGCTGCGGCGGGTGGACTGCCTCGGCGCCACCACGGACACGTCTCAGCTTTCCCTGCACGTGAAGAGACGCGATATCGCGGCGGATCGTAGCTTCTGAAGCCTCGGTCAGCTCGGCAATATCCTGCACCGTGATCACAGGCTTTTCCTGGATCGCGCTCAGAATAATGCGATGGCGTTCGCGTTCGTGCATGGGGTCCTCCTGACGGTGATTTATTCGTAATGTTTTTACGCTGTCAATCAGAAACGATCAAAAATAGTTATATTGCATCGCACAATGAAAAGAAATGATCGAAACTGATTGACAATCGCGGGATGGCTGCGCGATACCTGCGAACAAGAAGGAGATGAGCTGTCGCTGACCGCTCATGAAAATCAATGCAGGGAGGATGTCATGACGGGCCAAACCCGCCTTCTCGAAAACCGTTGGGATGATGCCCACGCGGCCAAGCTGGATGAGCCCGGCAAGCTTCTTTACCGTTCCAATCTCTTAGGCGCCGACAAGCGCATCACCAATTACGGTGGGGGCAACACCTCTGCCAAGGTCATAGAGATAGACCCGCTGACCGGCGAAACGGTCAAGGTGCTCTGGGTCAAGGGCTCAGGCGGTGATGTCGGAACCATCAAGCTCGATGGCTTTGCCACACTCTATCAGGAGAAGCTCGAAGCGCTGAAGGGCATCTACAAGGGTGTGCATGACGAAGACCGTATGGTCGGCTTCCTGCCGCATTGCACTTTCAACCTCAATCCGCGCGCAGCCTCGATCGATACCCCCCTGCATGGTTTCGTGCCGTTCACGCATGTCGATCACATGCATCCGGACGCAATCATCGCGATTGCGGCGGCGAAGAACTCGAAGGAATTGACTGAGAAGATCTTCGGCTCGGAGATCGGCTGGCTGCCCTGGCGCCGTCCCGGCTTCCAGCTCGGCCTTGATCTTGAAGCCTTCGTGAAGGCCAATCCGACCGCCAAGGGCGTCGTGCTTGAAAGCCATGGCCTGTTCACCTGGGCAAACGATGCCAAGGATTGCTACCTGCTGACGCTCGAGATCATCAACAAGGCGATCGCGTGGTTTGCCAAGGAGACCGAGGGCAAGACGATCTTCGGCGGTGCGGTATCGAAGAGCCTGCCGGCAGAGGAGCGTCGTGCGATTGCTGCGCGCCTGATGCCCGAGATCCGCGGCCGCATCGGCAAGGCGGAGCGCAAGCTCGGCCATTTCGACGACCAGGATGCCGTGCTCGAATTTGTCAATTCAAAGAACCTGCAGCCGCTGGGCAGCCTCGGCACCTCTTGCCCTGATCACTTCCTGCGCACCAAGATCCGGCCGCTGATCGTTGATTTCGATCCGGCAAAGCCGGATGTCGATGCGGTTCTTGCCGGTCTGGACAAGGCGCTCGAAGCCTATCGCGCCGACTACACCCGCTACTACGAGACCTGCAAACACGACAATTCGCCTGCGATCCGCGATCTGAACCCGGTGATCTTCCTGGTTCCCGGCGTCGGCATGCTGTCCTTTGCCAAGGACAAGGCAACCGCCCGCATTGCCGGTGAGTTCTATGTCAATGCGATCAACGTGATGCGCGGCGCCTCGACGGTTTCCGAATATCAGGGACTGCCGGAGCAGGAAGCTTTTGACATCGAATACTGGCTGCTCGAAGAGGCAAAGCTGCAGCGCATGCCGAAGCCGAAGAGCCTGGCTGGCCGAGTTGCCTTCGTCACCGGTGGCGCCGGCGGCATTGGCCGGGCGACCGCCGACAGGCTGATGGCGGAAGGCGCCTGCGTGGTGCTGGCCGATATTGATGCTGCGGCGCTCGAGCAAACCGTTGCCGACTTCTCGAAGCGGCATGGCGCGGATGTGGTCCGTTCCGTCCAGCTCGACGTGACGCGTGAGGATGCGGTTGTCCGCTCCTTCGCCGAAGCCTGTGTGGAATTCGGCGGCGTCGACATTCTCGTGTCGAATGCCGGGATCGCCTCGTCGGCGCCGGTCGAAGACACGACGCTTGCGATGTGGGACAAAAATATCAGCATCCTCGCCACAGGCTATTTCCTCGTTTCCCGCGAGGCCTTCCGCCTGTTCCGGCGTCAGAAGCTTGGTGGCAATGTCGTCTTCGTTGCCTCGAAGAACGGCCTTGCCTCTTCGCCGAATGCCTCCGCCTATTGCACGGCGAAGGCGGCCGAGATCCATCTCGCCCGCTGCCTGGCGCTCGAGGGCGCAGACGCTGGCATCCGCGTCAACACCGTCAATCCCGATGCCGTGCTGCGCGGTTCGAAGATCTGGAATGGCGAGTGGCGCGAACAGCGCGCGGCCTCCTCGAAGATCGAAGTCACTGATCTCGAAGAGCACTACCGTAACCGCTCGATGCTGAAGCTGAATGTCTTCCCGGAAGACATTGCCGAAGCCATCTATTTCCTGGCGTCGGACCTTTCCGCGAAATCGACCGGCAACATCATCAATGTCGATGCCGGCAACGCACAGAGTTTCCCCCGCTGACCTCCCAAGAGCCTCGCGGCGGTTTCGCCGCGAGGCTGTCAGCCGCTCTCTCGGGCGATTGGATGAAAGGGGGTGTGGAGGAGAGGGGGGTTGCGCCCCTCGCATGATGTCCCCTGAAATGCGACAGATGCGCTGAAGCACGGTTCTTCATGCGCGAAGGAGGATCAAATGACCGAGACCCGGATCGCCGCCGATGTCATCGCGGCAGAAAACGAGCGTCGTCAGAGCGCCCATCAGAGCGACTATGAGGCGCTGGGCGCTAGGCTTTCCCGTCAGTCGATTGACATCGAGGCCATAACGGCCAAGGTGGCGGAGTTCTTCGTTGCCGTTCCCTCCTGGGGCGTCGGCACCGGCGGCACGCGCTTTGCCCGCTTTCCCGGTCTCGGCGAGCCGCGGCATATCTTCGACAAGCTGGACGACTGCGGGGTCATCCAGCAGTTGACCCGAGCCACGCCGACCGTCTCGCTGCATATTCCCTGGGATAAGGCCGATCCGAAGGAGCTGAAGGCCAAGGCCGATGTGCTCGGGCTCGGCTTCGACGCGATGAACTCGAATACTTTCTCGGATAGCGCTGATCAGGCCCATTCCTACAAGTACGGTTCGCTCAGCCATGTGGACGCAACGACCCGTCGTCAGGCGGTCGAGCACAATATCGAATGCATCGAACTCGGCGCCGCACTCGGCTCCAAGGCGCTGACGGTGTGGATCGGCGACGGTTCGAACTTCCCCGGGCAGAGCAATTTCACCCGCCAGTTCGAGCGGTATCTCGATGCGATGCGTGACATCTACAAGGCGCTGCCGGATGACTGGCGCCTGTTCTCCGAGCACAAGATGTACGAGCCGGCCTTCTATTCGACGGTCGTGCAGGACTGGGGCACCAACTTTCTCATCGCCCAGACGCTCGGCGAGAAGGCCTACTGCCTCGTCGACCTCGGCCATCATGCGCCGAACACCAATATCGAGATGATCGTTGCGCGCCTGATCCAGTTCGGCAAGCTCGGTGGCTTCCACTTCAACGACTCGAAATATGGGGATGACGATCTCGATGCCGGTTCGGTCGAGCCCTACCGCCTCTTCCTCGTCTTCAACGAACTCGTTGATGCCGAGCATCGCGGCGTGAAGGGCTTCCACCCGGCGCATATGATCGACCAGAGCCACAATGTGACGGACCCGATCGAGAGCCTGATTGCAAGCGCCAACGAGATCCGCCGCGCCTATGCGCAGGCGCTTCTGGTCGATCGTACAGCGCTCGAAGGCTACCAGTCCGACAATGACGCGCTGATGGCGACGGAAACGCTGAAGCGCGCCTATCGCACCGATGTCGAACCCATCCTGGCCGAGGCGCGCCGTCGGGCTGGTGGCGCGATCGACCCTGTCGCCACCTATCGCGCCAGCGGCTACCGCGCGAGGGTCGCCGCAGAACGGCCGGCCGTGAAGGGCGGCTCAGGCGGCATCGTCTGAGGTTGTCAGGCATCAGTTGGATGCTGGCGCACGCGGTGCCTTAGTCCGGTCGATAGTCTTCCGGCACGGCGCCATGGATGACATGGATGCATACAAACGCAACGGCGCCATCTGCCAGGCCATGTGCCGGGCAGATGGCGCCGTTGAGCTTATAGGACGGTTCCTGCAATCAACTCGTATGGGAGTCGACGACAAGATGCTTGTCGTCGAACAGGATCTTAACGGCTTCAGTGTGGTTCTGCAGAACGGCCACGTCCTTCCAGCCGGCATCGCCCAGATCCACGCTCAGCGTCGTGTCTGTGCCGTCGCCCCTTAGACCCACATGCGCGGCGATCTCGGTCTGACTGGCCTGTTCGCCGAGAAGAGCGTCGAGGAGGGCCGAAACATCCAGAGCGTCGCCATCCATCAGGCTGTAGTCTGTGATCACGTCAGCAACGTCGAGGTTGCTCAGCGCCGTCTCGTCAAAAACAAAAGTGTCGGCCCCTGCACCGCCGGTGACGGTGACTGCACCCATGCCACCGTGCAACACGTCATTGCCATTTGTTCCGAACACGGCATGGCCATCGCCACCCGAACCGAAGATCGTGTCGAAACCAACCTCAAGGAAACTGCCTGTCGAGCCGTCGGCAAAGGTGAATTCTCCCTTGGAAAAGACCATCTGCCCATCTTCCGTGCCGCCCGTCTGGTCGGTCGACAGGGAGATTTCCGTTACGCCGTGATCGGTGAGGCTCAGGAGCTCCCCGGCATCGCTGATGCCGTTGTTGTTGGCATCAAGCCAGATCGCGAGATCGGTGAAGGCGGCATCATGGCCATCGATCTTGCCGTCCCCATTGGTGTCGAGCGAGGCCAGAGCCTCAATGCCGCTGGCATACTTCCCCCCGTTAAAGTCCGGCGTGAAAATTTCCGAGCCATTGTCGATCGTGCCATTGCCATTCAGGTCATAGGCAAGGATGCCGTCACCGCTGGTCCAGGCAATCTGGTCCTTGTGGCCATCGGCATTGATGTCGAAGGCGACACCGTGGTCGACGGAGGAGAAGGCAAAGCCGTTGCGGTCGAGGTCCAGGACGATGGGGTCGAGAATGCTGTTCCGCAAGATGTCGCCGATGTCGTTGAAATCGGTGTCGCGGAGGTCGAATACGGAATAGTCACCAGACTTTGCCGCCGACACATTGCCAGTCTGCTGGTAGACAAATGTGTGGGAGACACCGTCGAAACGGGCCGTAAAGGCAACCGTCGCTCCTCCCACACCGAGATCGTTGTTCATCAGATATTGAATTGCCACTGCGGCTTTTTCATTCGAGTTGATGACAAGCGGGGAACCGAAATTCGTCGTGTCGTCGAAGACGACCATGCCATTGACGACCGCATGAGAGCGGATCACGAAGGACGGATCTGACGCCGCAGCGGCGGATGCGGTGGTGTCGTTATAGTTGCCGTCCGCAACTCTCACCATGACCGGTGCCGTTGCGAGCCGATCCTCGCCATAGTGGAAGTCCATGACGGTATCATTTTTGATGCCGGCGACCTTTCCGTCGACCATGGTGATCGTTGCCCCGCCTTCGCCGATCTTGAAGGCGAACGTATCCCGTCCGGAGCCGCCGACCATTACGTCCCAGCCACGGCCGGCAGAAATCGTATCGTTGCCAGCGCCGCCAAGGACAAGTGCGTCTCCCCTGCCACCTGACAGCCGGTCGTCGCCGTTGCCGCCATCGATGAAGTCAAAGCTGCCGGCGGATGGGGTCCGTCCACTATCGCCGACAATCGTGTCATTGCCGTCCATGCCGAGCAGGATATCGGAATCCGCGTCGCCATAGATCGCATTGCCGCTGCTGTTGCCGATGACGATGTCATTACCCTTGCCCGCATTGAGATCCATGCTAGGCGCCGTTTCAGCAAGGGTGATGATCATGTGCTCTTCCCAGTTGCGGAAACTGTCGATGAAGCCATAGGAGTTTCCATAACCGCTTGCGACTTCCACGTTGACAGCGGAGGCATTGTGATGGAGCGCCATGATCGGGGTATAGGTGAAATGGGTGTCGCCATTCGGTTCCGTGGCGATAACCTTATAGACATAAATGCCCGAGCTTGATTCGCCCGGCGTTCCGCTGATGGTGCCCTTGCTGGAGAAAGTCAGCCACGCATCGCTATTCTGGGCGAAGACCTTTTCGTAAGTGTAGGTCGTGCCGCTTGGCAGGTCCTTGAAGAGGCCCGCTGCCGAAATCTGGATCGTATTCGTTCCGGCATGACCTGCCTGATATGCCATGTGGCCTGTGATGGTCGTGTTCTCGTTGACGCTCGTCGGAACCGATTCGTCGACTTTATCGATAACCGTGACTGTCACCGGCTTGGCGGTCACCAGTTTACTGCTGCCGTCATTGTCAGTGATTTCGACAGTGAGTTGGATGGAACTCGTTTTTTCATAATCGAGAGCGATGCCGGATTTGAGGCGCAACTCGTAAGAGCCCGTCTCTCCTGCCGTGGTTTCCCCTGCTGCCACGATTTCAAAGCGATCATCGACGTTTACCCCATCCGCCTTCAGCACGCGGAACGATAGGTCGGTCTTTGCATCCACATCCGAAACCGTGAAGCTGTCGATCAGGATCCCACCCTTGTCGGCTTCGATGGCGCTTCCTCCTTCAAGTCCGCCAACGTCCGGGGCATCATTGACGGAGTAGACGGGAACGGTGATCGGCAAGGTCGTGGAGGCGGCATGACCGTTGGCTGTCTCGGTGGCCACCATCACCAGATCCAGCTTCAGATCGCCGTTGAAGTTTGCCGGGGGCGCGACCGAGAGATACTTGTGATTCCATGCCGTCACATCGACTTCGGTATGCCCGTCAGTTGCAGTGAATTCGTGCCCGTCACTGTCTTTGATTGTCGTTCCGGCTGGAATCTTCGAGATCAGGAGCTTCAGCGTTTCGGACCCGTCGGTATCCATGAGGGTTGCATCGTAGGAGAGCCGAGCTGAACCATCTTCAGCGGTACCCATGACGGAAACCAGAGCAACTGACGGCTTGTCTGCAACAGCTTCCACGGTCACCGGCAGGTCGTAGGATATGGAGGCTCTGTCACCGCTCCCACTTTCCACTGACGTCACAGTGACCTTGAGGTCGATGGTACCGGAGAAGTTGTAGGGTGGCGTAATGACGAGGCTGGAGAGATCCCATCCTGTCACGTCGACGCTTCCGGAGAAGCCACCATGACCCTTGCCGTCGGAGAGGAAACTTCCTCCCGGCAGTCCCGAGATCGTGTAGGCGAGGGTCTCGGAACCGTCCGTGTCAGACAGGTGTCCCTCGATGGAGAGGGGAATCCTGCTGTCTTCCGAGCCGAATGCCGGCGTCACGGTCGCAGTTGGCGTGTCTGCTACGCCAGAAACGCTCACAAGCCAGTAGGACTTAATGGGATGGCTGGAGCCGTCGAAGGCGTCCTGATAGCCCCAGGTGACGTAGAAGGTGAACTGCCTGTCCACATTTGCGGGTGGCAAGACCTGCAGACTGTCGAGATCCCAGTTACTGATGTCGACGGTATCTGCGAGACTGTCAGAGGTGAAGCTGTGGCCCTTGTCATCAAAAATCGTGGTGCCCACCGGAATGGTGTTCAGTGTCACCAGCAGATGTTCAGAGCCGTCGCTATCCTTGGTAACCGAGGTGAAATCGAGAGCGATGGGCTTGTCTTCCAACCCGACTGCCGGCTGAAGCGTGAAGGTAAAGTCATCGGGTTCTGACGAGACAGTGATTGTGGCTGTCGCCGGCGTTTTGTCCTCAAGGCCGCCGGCATCCTTTGCGGCATAGGTGAAGTGGTCCATTCCCGCATAGTCGGCGGTTGGCTTGAAATAGACCGTGGTGCTGTTGACGACATCGCCAACCTTCAGTGGATCGCTTGAGCCTGCGGAGAGGTAGAGCTGGCCATTGCCCGGCAGGGTCTTGATGACATAGCTCGATTGGTCACCATCGGTATCGGTACTCGCAAACGTTACCGTGACGAGGCCATCTTCCTTGCCGGTCGCGGTGACATCCGCAGTCTCGGGAGCCTCGTTCAGATTGATGACGTCCACCGCAAACGTCTTGTCGAGAAATAGGCCTTGGCTGTCTGTGACACGGATTTCGAGGTCGATGGACGGTGTTTTTTCGTAGTCGATAACGGCGTTTGCCGCGACGGAAATCACACCTGTGTCGGCGTCGATGACAAAGCGACCATCCGGCGAAACCAGAGATGCCCCACCATCCTTGACGAAGGCATAGGTCAAGGGATCGATCTCGCCATTGGGATCAAGCCCTGAAACCTTGCCAACCGCAGTGCCGCCATCGCTGTTCTCTTGAACTGTGAGGGCCGTCGAGGTCAGATCGCTGGGGGCTTCCTCTGCCAGTTGCGAGGCGGCCACCGTGCCGTTGGAGAATTGGAAGCTCTCCACGCCAGTTGCCTTGATGACGGCGCCATTCGGGAGCGAAAGCGAGAATTCGCCCGTCGTAGCATCCTTCAGAACCTTGACGTCCTGCCAGCGGATATCGCCGTCAGCCTCGGCGATCACGAGACGGTCGTCGCCGCCTCCCGCGTGGACGACAACCGAGTGGCTTGAACTGAGACCGGAGACATCGAAACGCTCGGCGGAATCGCTGCCGGACAGTGTGATGGTCGAGGTCAGTAGCGAAGTTCCAGTGAAGTCGCCGATGACGCTATAGCTGTCGGTGCCACCATTGCCAGCGATCGCAAAGTCTTCGATCTCGTTGACTTCGGCGACGATGCTGCCGTTGATCGTGACGAGGATTTCCGACGATCCGACATAGCTTTCGCCATGAGCGGCATTATAGGCAGCCCGTGTCCAGACCACATAGGCTTCCGAGGATGCGGAGCCCTCGATGGTCAGGAGGTCGCGCCCGCCCGATGTTTCTGTGCCGCCGCTTATGGTGTCGCGTCCATCGCCAACGGAATAGACGATCCTGTCATCGCCAGATCCGGCATTGATGGTGTCATTGCCGGCATTACCATAGATGATGTCGTCGCCGGCGCCGCCGAAAATCGTGTCATCGCCGCTGCCGCCCCAGATCTGGTCGTTGCCGGTTCCGCCATGCAGCTCGTCATTGCCGCCGAGACCGGAGATCCAATCATCATCGGCTCCGCCATCGATCCTGTCAGACTGGCTGTTTGAACCCTGAAGGATGTCGTTGCCGCTGCCCCCCTCAATCGCGATGGAGGCGGCGTCCGAAGTTGTGTACCCCTTGGGAAGAAGGATGATGTCGTTGCCATCCGTGCCGATGAATGTCTCGATGCCAGAGAGTTCGCCAGCTGAACCGGCACGGTCGAAGACAAAACCCTGGTCTTGACTGCGAGGTTCGAAGCGCAGCGTATCGTTACCCGAACCACCGATAAGAGCATCGTTTTCGCCGGATGCGCCCGAGATAATGATAGGTATCGGGCTGCCGTCGCCTGCGGTGAACACAATAGGGGCGGAGCCGGCCAGATCGTCAACGTCTGCCGAAACGATCAGCGTGTCGTCACCGCTACCGCCATCGAGTGTGTCCGCACCTTTGCCACCGACGAGCAGATCGTCCCCTGCACCGCCCTTCAAGTGGTTTGCTTCATCGCCGCCGACCAGAGTGTCGTCGGCCTTGCTGCCTTCCACATCGACGATGCCGGCGACGCTGTCCCGGCCGATGGTCTTACCGCTACCGCCATCCACCGCGGTCTCGGCGGCAATGACGTGGCCGTCGCGGCTGGCTTCCGTCGTTCCAAGGTTGACGAAAACGCCGGTGTCCAGGGCCGCATAGCTCAGTGATGTACCGTTGATCTCGCCGGAAGCGTCGATCCGGACGGTGATCGTGCCGCTCGTCTCGTCACCATCGGCATCCTTTGCATACAGCTGAAGTGTCAGGTCCAGATATTGGCTGCCATCGGTGTGTGCGCCGTGGTCGAGGGGACGGTACAATTCGAACACGTAATTGCCGCTGGATACGTCAACCGAGACGCTGAAGACGCTGTTGGGATCCGTGAGGTCCTGGGGAGCCTCGTTCCCGAGATAGCCGACCAGGATCGAGCCAACCAGAGCGACGTTAACGATCTGGCTGCCGGATGTCAGGCTGACGGTTGCGTTGTTTTGATCCGTCGCGACGACCTCCGCGCCGAGGGAGAGTTCCCTCGCCGGCCCGCCATCGACACCGAAGTTTATCCCCGTGCCAGCGGTGACTGACCAGGGGCCGTCTTCGCTGAGCAAGGACGGCACGGTCGGGGCGAAGGAGGGATGGGAGTCGCTGATCGTGATCTGAAGTTGGTTCTTCATAGGCAGTGTGTCGCCATCGCCGTCGCGAACGGTCACGGCCGTCGAAAGATCCAGGGTCAGCTTGTCAGTCGGGATCCCTGAGGGTCCGCCTTCCACGGGTTCGGGACCGACAAGCATGGGACCGCCGTCATCGTTTCCGGAGATTTTGGTGCCCGGCAGAACGTGATCGAGCGCGCCGTATTGCTTGAAGCCATAAGCTCCGGTGGTGGCGTCAACGGCGAAGGTAAAGATGACGGTGCCGTCGACCTTGGCATAAAGGGTATTGTCGATCACCGAATAAGAGAGGGCTTGGCCATTGGACGTGAGATTGGTGAGCGTGCTCGAGAGATTGTCGGTTTCAACGATGTATCCGCCCACACCGTCCGCGCCAAAGTCTACGACGCGTGACAGGTCGCCCGAAACTTCGCTGCCTTCTGCCATTTTCGGGAATAGAACCGTTTCCATGGCGACAGGCACATCGTCTTCGACGTGCAACCACAGCTCGCCGGACGCCGTGTCACCGTCCTTGTCGGTCGCCGTAAAACCGATGTTGATCGAGCCGCTGTCGTTGCCCTCGGCATGTGCGTAGGCTGCCGTCATCTCGAAGCTGTAGGAGCCGTCCGCGTTGATGGTCAGGATTGCGGCCGTCTGGTGCGAATTCGTACCTGTCGCAACAAAGACTGTGCTGCCATCGGCCCCCGTCTTTCCCTCGCCCCATGTCACGGTCTCGGTGCGGGCCATCCCTTCCTCGGGCTGCCATATGACAGAGAAATTGCCCTTGCTGATGGTGACGTTACCAAATCCGTCCGCACCCACGCTGAACAGGTCTCCGGCCTCGCCGCCGACGATCCGCCCGGCAACAACCTCGTCAATCTTGCTCTCGGCGCCGGCGGTGCCCTGTGCTGCGTCCTCAAGACCGTCCGAAGGGGTGGCTTCGGGATTGGCCACGGGTGCGTCGTCGTTCACGACCACAGAGAAACGTCCGTCGGTGCTGTCTCCGTCTGAATCCGTGGCACGGAAGTCAAAGTCGAAACGCAGGTCATCTTCGACATCTCTGCCATTGTGATCGATCGGTTGCAGCAGCGTGAAGTAATAGGCGCCGGTCGAACCGCTGTTGTCGAGCGTGACCGTGAATACCCAGTTCTCTTCGGCTGACGGATCGGTGCCGGTGAAACCGATCAGAGCCGGCTGGCCGTTGATTTCGGTCACGAAATAGAAAACAGCCTGATCCCCAGAAGTCAGCGGCACCTCGGAATTCACATGGACGCGCTGATAGTCTAGCTGCTCGACCGGCTCTCCGCTCTCTTCATCGATCACGACGTCCGGTTCATAGCCGACGAAGGAAAGGGCACCTGTATGGCCGGAATTGTCGTCCGCGCCCCAGTCGATACCGAGCGAAGCCGAGACCGTCCTGCCGTCGCCATTCTCGACACCCGGCTCGCCATCGAGGTCGCCTGCAGGATAGCTGTCACCGGGATTCCCTATAACGCCTGCCAGATCTTCCTCATCGAGGCTTTTCGACGGTAGGTTCACGATCGTCGGTCCATCGTCCCTGATGTCGACATGAAACGTGCCGGTTGCCGAGTCACCGTCGCGATCAGTCACAGTGTAGGTGAAGCCGAGGCTGATGATGTCCTCCAGATCGATCTGCTCGCCGTGATGGCCCGGATCCGGATGGTCGAGTTTGCCGGACAGTTCGAATGTGAACGCACCGGTCAAACGATTGTCGATCGTCACCGTGAACACGGTATTACCTTCGCTGTCGACGGCTCGAAGGGCAACGTAGGGCACAGACGTATCGCTGGTGGCTGGATAGGTCTCGATAGTGACCGGCAAACCACCGGAGGTCAGCGCGAGGGTCTGATCGCCGCCGAGCCCCGCTTCATCGACATTGCTTGCGCCAGCAAAGCCAATGGCGGAGATTGTGCCCAGATCGGAGCCAGGATCGAAACCCAGTTTGCCCGAATAGGTCTGGTTGCCCTCGTCGCGATCGGCGATCACCGCTTCATTAAGCGGGATGGGATCGTTCATAGGAATGATGGATGGGCGGCCGTCGTAAGCGAAGGAGGGCCTTTCTGCGGCGACGTTGTCTGCAAAGGCGGTGCCTTCCAGCAACGACGCCATGGTGAAGTCTTCCGGGGTCGCGCTGATTGCGCTGTCATCGAAATCGGCACTGGAATCCGGTGCGCGGACCGAGGCTGAATAACCATCGGGGCCTTCTGCAACATTGATGTTGCTCGATTCCAGAGCGGCCACAACGGTCGCCTGCGGCAGTTCGACGTCACCGATGATAAAGGTCGGAATATGGGCGGCGCCACCAGTGATGACGAGTTCAGAGCCGTCGGCCAGCACAAGAACGAGGTCGGAGCCTTCGATCCGGAAGTCGGCATTCTCGAGATCGAAGCCGGCTGGAAGCGTCACGGAATGATCGGCGCCGGGGGTCAGATAGGTGACTGCCGCTGGGTTCGCATTCGTAGACTGACTGGATGCAGCAAGTTCAATGGTCGGCACCTGCGCAGAATCAGCAGTTTGGGCCGGGGCAGAGCTGTGGGTGAGGGCAGCGTCCTCGTCCACGGTGTTGATCTTGGTGGAGAGGATCACATTGGCTTGGCGCGGATTTGACATGGTAACTCAACTGTAAATGTTTCAGCTGACTTAAAGCGCCGGCGGGCAATCGCGGCAACGAACAAACCAAAACATTTGCATAACCTGTTATGTTTTTGTCGGCCAAAGTTAAGCCGGTTTGCGCCGCGGAGGGCTATCGCGCGACAAGGGTCCAACAGCGAGGTGCTTCCTTGAATGAGACCGCCAAACCCCAGGGCCGGCCCGAACATCGGGAAGTGTAAGGTCTGGACCGACTTATCTTTCGGCGGAGGGTGGGCAGCCGAAAGCGACGGCATTACGCCAAGTCTGACCCGTTCTTCGTCCGAATTTCACCATGTTGACTAGGGGTCTCATTCACCCCACGGCAGCTCAACGCCGGTAAGCGTTGCCGCGCAAACCTCAGCAGGCGCTTACCGACCGGGTCCAAGTCTCTGATGGATGTTGTCTTTGTTTGGGGCTCTCGATGAAACAATGCGCTCGGGATGAACCCATAGCGCATCGTCGTATCGCTGTGACACGTCCACGAAGATCAGAACGCAGCCGGCAAGCCGTCTGGCCGATTCCGAGAGTACGGAAACTCTCTGGACGGCGCTATGTCAATTCAGTGCGCCGCAGACATATCGCCCAGTACTTCCTTGGAAGCGACGGTCGAGTCTGCGTTCAGCTTGTAAACCATGGGAACGCCGGTCGCGAGATTGACGCCGAGGATCTGCTCCTTGGTCAGCTTGTCGAGAACCATGACCAGCGAGCGGAGTGAATTGCCATGTGCCGCAACCAGAACCTTTTCGCCACGCAGCACGCGCGGCAGGATTTCGGTCAGGTAATACGGCCAGACGCGGGCACCGGTGTCGCGCAGGCTTTCGCCGCCCGGCGGCGGAACGTCGTAGGAACGGCGCCAGATATGCACCTGCTCCTCGCCCCACTTGGCGCGCGCATCGTCCTTGTTGAGGCCGGAGAGATCGCCGTAGTCGCGCTCGTTCAGCGCCTGATCCTTGATCGTCTCGAGACCGGTCTGGCCGACGTTTTCCAGGATGATGTTGCAGGTCTTCTGCGCGCGGGTGAGCACGGACGTGAAAGCGATATCAAACTTGATGCCGTAATCGGCAAGCGCCTTGCCGCCGGCATTGGCTTCCTGCACGCCGAGCTCGGTCAGGTCCGGATCACGCCAGCCGGTAAACAGGTTCTTCAGGTTCCAGTCGCTCTGGCCATGGCGCACGAGCACGAGGGTACCGGTCATCGACAATTCCTCTCTTGACGATCAGGGGGTGGAGTTGAGCCCGAGCACGTCGAGCATGGTGTAGCGTCCGGGCTTCTTGTCCCGGGCCCAGGTGGCGGCCTTCAGGGCGCCGCGGGCAAAGAGCGAGCGATCGGTCGCGCTGTGAGACAGCGTGATCAACTCGCCTTCGCTGGCAAACAGCACCTGATGTTCGCCGATCACCGAGCCGCCGCGCAGCGTGGCAAAGCCGATCGAGCCTTCTTCGCGCGGCCCGGTATGGCCGTCGCGCACGCGAACCGAATGATCGGCCAGCGAAATACCCCGGCCCTCGGCCGCAGCTTCACCAAGCAGCAGCGCGGTGCCCGACGGCGCGTCCACCTTGTGCTTGTGGTGCATTTCAAGCACTTCGATATCCCAGCCGGCGGCATCGAGCGCGCGCGCCGCCTGCTTGATCAGAACCGAGAGCAGATTGACGCCAAGGCTCATATTGCCCGACTTCACCACCCGCGCATGGCGCGCCGCGGCATCAATCTTTGCCTCATGCTCCGGCAGGCAGCCCGTGGTGCCGATCACATGGACGATGCGCGCCTGGGCCGCAAGGGCGGCGAATTCGACAGTTGAGGCCGGTGTCGTGAAGTCGATGACGCCATCGGCATGTAGGAAGGCCGCCAGCGGATCGTCGGTCACGGCAACGCCAAGCTTGGGCACACCCGCCAGTTCGCCCGCATCCTGGCCGAGCGCCGCAGAGCCCGCCCGTTCCACCGCTGCATGGAGAACAAGGCCCGGAGTTTCACTGATCAGCTTGATCAGCGTCTTGCCCATGCGACCGGCGGCACCAACGACGACGAGCTTCATGGGCGTATCCATGCGAAATTATTCCTGGCTGCTGAGCGGGCCGGTGGGGGCGGCCTGAAGGTTGTTGAGGCGAGCGTAAAGACCACCCGGCTGCTGTGCAAGGCTCTCATGTGTGCCTTCTTCCACCGCTTGGCCGCCCTGCATGACGATGATCTTGTCAGCCTTGATGATGGTTGAAAGCCGGTGAGCGATGACAATCACGGTCCGCCCGACCATTGCCGCTTCCAGCGCTTGCTGGACTGCGGCCTCCGATTCCGTGTCGAGCGCGGAGGTGGCCTCGTCCAGGAGCAGGATCGGTGCATTGCGCACCAGAGCGCGCGCAATCGACAGCCGCTGTCTTTGGCCGCCTGACAGCGTCAGCCCGTTTTCGCCAACGGGGGTGTCATAGCCCATTGGCTGCGCGAGAATGAATTCGTGCGCATTGGCAAGCCGGGCTGCCTCCTCGATCTCTTCATCCGTCGCCTCCGGGCGACCATAGCGGATGTTATCACGGATCGTCCCCTCGAAGAGATAGGGTTGCTGCGAGACATAGGCCAGATGGTGGCGCAGTGACGACTTGGTAACGTCAGCGATGTTCTGCCCGTCGATCAGGATCTCCCCAGCAGCGGGATCGTAAAACCGGGGCACGAGGGTGATGACAGTTGACTTGCCGGCTCCGGAAGGGCCGACAAGGGCGGTCGTCTTTCCGCCTTCCGCGACGAAGCTCAGGTCGTGCAGCACAGGTCCATTGCTGCCGTAGGCGAAAGTGACATTGCGGAACTCGATACGTGCTTCGCCAACGACGAGTTGGCCTGCGCCCGGCTTGTCCCGCTGATGCGTCTGCATGTCGAGAATCTCGTAGATCATCTTCGCGTTGACCGCAGCACGCTCCATCTGCACCTGCAGTTTCGCCAGTCGCTTAGCCGGCTCATAAGCGAGCAGAAGCGCGGTGATGAAGGAGAAGAACGCACCCGGCAGCACGCCTCCATAGATCGCCTGGAACGCGGCATAAGCCATGACGCCTGCGACGGAGAGTCCAGCCAGTGACTCCGTCAGCGGACCGTTTCTCTCACTAAGCCGGGCGATACGGTTGGAGCGCCTCTCTGCGGCATCGATCGTCGACTGGATCTTCTGCTCGAGTTGTTTCTCCATCGTGAATGCCTTGACGATGGAGATCCCTTGAACGGTCTCCTGCATGGCGCCGAGCACGTGCGAGTTCAGGATCACGGCGTCTCGAGTGGCTGTGCGCAGCCGCTTGGCGAGATAACGCAGTCCAAAGAGCAGCGGCGGAGCCACCGTGAAGACGATGAGCGACAGCACCACGTCCTGGATGAACATAACTCCGATCAGCGAGACCAATGTTACGAGGTCGCGGGCAAGTGACGTGACGGTGAGGTTGAGCACGTCTCGCACGCCATTGATATTCTGGTTGATCTGGGCGGAGAGACGCGCAGAACGCGCTTCGTTGAAATAACCGACGGAAAGCGTCATCAGATGCGCAAAAAGGCGCCGCTGATAGTTGGCGACGATGTTGTTGCCGATCTTGGCCAGTGTAACGGCCTGGCCGTAACCGGCAAAGCCGCGAATGACGAATGCGGCAAAGATTGATCCGCAGATGGTCCAGATCAGATCTGCGCGGCGATTGGCGAAAGCCTCGTTGATCACCGATTCCATGATCCATGCCGTAAAAGCGGTCGTCATGGCCACGGTGAGGAGGCAGGCTATGGCAAAGGCGTAAGCGCCCAGATGCTCGCGACCGTTTTCGGCGATCACGCGGCGCAGGACGACGGTGATGCTGTCGTTGTCCAGCGTTTCGTTGGAAGTGCCAATGGCGGTCAAGAGAGGTGTCCTGTGCTGTTGCTCCGGCCAGAGCCCTTAGGGGCCGCCGCTCTATAGCCAGTTGCCGCACATTTGACCATAGTGCCCGCCTTGCGGCTCAGCGTCGCCAGTGGCGGCCCTCGGTGGCAAGCCCGAATTCGGATGGGGTCATCGCAAAGGCCGCAAGCCCGTGCAGGGCCGCCTGGGGATGCGTCACGACGAAGGTCGGGATCCCGTGCAGCAGACTTTGATGCGGCGCCTTGTCCTCGAAAGCGGCGCGGAATTCTCCGCTCTGCAGCGCCGGCAGAATTTTCGGCGAGATTCCCCCGGCGAGAAAGACGCCGCCCTTGGCCATGAAGATCAGCGCAAGATCGCCGGCTACCCGGCCGAGATAGGTGGCAAACAGGCTGAGCGCCTCCCCAGCCAGACCGTCTGAACCGGAAATTCCGGCCGCAGACACCTCCGCCGGCTCGGTATAACGCGGCGTAAGATTGCCCTCCACCTTGCATAGGGCGCGATAGATGTTCATCAGACCGCGACCAGAAAGCAGCTCTTCTGCAGAAATTCGTCCGAGCGCGGCATTGGGGTCATGAACCGGGGTCAGGTAAGGCCATAGGGCATGATCTCGGGCCGTCCGTGGCCCGACATCGACATGTCCGCCTTCGCCCGGCACCGGGAACCAGGTGTCCCGCGCCCGCAGCAGCCCGGCCACTCCCAATCCCGTGCCGGGACCAAGGACCACGCGTGAACCGAGCGGGGCCTCGCTCAACGACCCGAGGTGTTGTCGGTCGTTTTCACCGAGCGTCGCGGCCGCGAGCGCTTGGGCCTCGAAGTCGTTAAGGAGCAGCACTTCCGAAAAGCCGAGATCGGCCATCAGGATCTTCGGCCGCACGACCCACGGGAAGTTCGTCAGCGGCACCTCGTCGCCCTTGATTGGGCCAGCCAGTGCCAGGATCAGCAAGCGCGGCTTGTAATCAGTCGTTTCCAGCACGCTCACGCGGATGGCCTCGTCGATCGTCGCGAAATCCTTGTTCACCACGTTCGGAAAGCTGATCTGCTCGCCGCTTTCGTCGATCAGGATCGAGAAGCGGGCATTGGTGCCGCCGATGTCGCCGATCAGGATCGGGAAGGGAAGGGTATCGTCGCGCTGTGTGTTGGCCATGGTGTGTCCGGTCTTTGGCCCTGCTGCTCAGGCAGTGAGGGTCTGCATCAGGATGTCGGCGGTCGCGAGGTTCAGCGCCATCGGAATATCGTAGACAGTCGCAAGTCGCATCAGCGCCTTGACATCCACATCATGGGGCATCGGAGTCAAGGGGTCGACGAAGAAGACAAGCATGTCGACTTCCCCCGTCGAGATCAACGCGCCGATTTGCTGGTCGCCGCCGAGAGGGCCGCTTTTCAGCCGCGTGACATCGAGCACCGGCACGGCATCCTTGATCCGCCCGCCCGTCGTGCCCGTCGCCACGATCTTCCAGCTTTGCAGTTTCGCTTGGTGACGACGGGCGAAATCCGCCATGTCATCCTTCTTCTGGTCATGCGCGATCAGGGCGATGCAACGGGTGCGGCTCACGACGGGTCCCCAATTGATTTAAATCGATTTGATAACCCATCTAGCGCAGGCTAGCGGACTTGAAAAGGCACCCCGCGGTGAGAGCAGGTCGTTCACCATCCCGCCGGACGGGGTGCCGGAACGGGAACGACGGCCGGTAT
Organism: Hyphomicrobiales bacterium; assembly: GCA_900473805.1. Taxonomy (GTDB): domain Bacteria; phylum Pseudomonadota; class Alphaproteobacteria; order Rhizobiales; family Rhizobiaceae; genus Allorhizobium. Next base: position 39,790 of record UCMS01000003.1, read on the forward strand.
TTCGAAACCTGTCTGCTGAGCGGGTGCGGGAGCAACGAAAGCCGAAGCTGCGCTGTTGCCCGGCATGATCCCGCCGCTCGCCCGATACGTCACTTCGAACTCGCTTGCCGGACCTCTTGCATCGAGGACCATGGCGCAGGCCTTCGGCAGATCGGAGATCTGCATGGCCCGCGGCTTCGGGGCCGGTTTGGCATCTGGATCCTTCTTTGGAGCGGCCCACGGCTCCTTCGTAAACCACCAGGCAAGCGACTTGTCGCAGCCGTCGCCGGGCGGCACCGCCGCTTGCGGCTTGCAGCCGCTCGCACCCTCAGGGCAACGCATCCGGATGTGAAAATGCGCGTCATGCCCGTAGATCGGACGGATCTTGCCGAGCACCGCCCGGTCGCCTGTCCACGTATCGCAGAGCTTCTTCTTGATTGCAGGATTGACGAAGATGCGCTCCACCTGCGGGTAGCTCGCCGCCTGCACAACCAGCCGCGCATGGGTATTCGTCCACAGCCGTTTGTCGACCGTGAGAAACTTGTCCGGTACCAGCATCGAAGTGAACGGCATGTCCTCGCGCTGTTGCGGTGACAGCGGATTGGCCGGCTTCGGAGTGAACCAGATATCGGCGTCAAGCCCGATCTGGTGCGAGGCATGGCCGGACAACATTGGCCCACCGCGCGGCTGCGAGATATCGCCGATCAGAATGCCCGAACCCCAGCCGAGCCGCACCGCATCTTTCGAGAAGCGCTCGAGTAACGCGATCATCTCGGGGTGCCCCCAGCGACGGTTGCGCGACAGGCGCATCGCCTGCCATGTCGGCCCGTCGGTCGGAATCGCCACCGCACCGGCAATACACCCCTTGGCATAGGAGCCATAAGGGGACGGTGCCGCCTTGGCCGGCAGAGCCATGCCGCCGAACAGTTCCTTGGCAGGTCGTCCTTCTGCCAGCGCAGCATCCGCAGCTAAACTGGAGAAAGCTCCCACGAGCATCAGGCTTGCGGTGAGGCGTCGGCAGGTGTCGGGCAATGACATCAACGATATTCCTAACGGTTGAACGACCCGGTTCCCCGGATGAATCACATCGAGATGCTACCGTGAAAAAAGATTCGGGTGAAACTGCGGAGGCGCACTCATTCAATTCTCTGTAACCCAGCCTGTATTCCTGAGGGTTTTGTCCTATTCTGAGGCCAACGAAAACGAAGGGAACCGATATGAATTTGACGAGGCGACTTCTAGACTTGCTTGTCGTTGCGGGCGTGACATTGTGGGCCAACAACGCGGCAGCCCAGGACCAGTCGCCGGCCGATACCTTTCGCCATGCACTCGCCATTGTCGGAGACATCAAATATCCGCCCGGCTTTGCCCATTTTGACTATGTGAACCCCGCAGCGCCGAAAGGTGGCGTTATCAATCTCTCGGCATCAGGCACCTTCGATAGCTTCAATCCGGTTCTGGACAAAGGTGAGCTTGCCGCGGGGTTGTCTCCCAGACTATCTCTTGTGACGGAAACCCTGCTGAAACCGTCGATGGACGAGGTGGACGCAGTCTACGGTCTCCTGGCCGAAGCGGTCTCTTATCCGCCCGATTACGCCTATGCGACCTTCCGCCTGAGAGCGGAAGCAAAGTGGGCTGACGGCACGCCGGTGACGCCGGAAGATGTCATTTTCAGCTTCGAAAAATTCAAGGATCTCAATCCGCTTTATACCACCTACTACGCCCATGTCCTGAAAGCGGAGAAGACAGGCGAGCGGGAGGTGACGTTTACCTTCGACGAAAAAAACAACCGGGAACTGCCGATCATCGTCGGTGAGCTCGACATTGTTCCAAAGCACTGGTGGACGGCCAACGGACCCGATGGAAAACCACGCGATATCTCCCGCACCACGCTCGAACCCATCATGGGATCGGGACCCTATAGGATAGCGTCGTTTACGCCAGGGGCGAAGGTAACCTACGAGCTGCGGGATGATTACTGGGGTAAAAATCTGAACGTCAACATCGGCTATAACAACTTTAGGACGCAGACCTACACCTATTACGCAGATCTGGATGTCGAATTCGAAGCCTTCCGCTCCGGGGCAGTTGATTATTGGGCTGAGAACTCAGCGATGCGCTGGGCGCGGTCTTATGATTTTCCGGCTGTTGTAGAGGGTCGGGTGAAACGCCAGGTCCTGGACAATGAGTACAAGACCTCCGGTGTGCTTGTCGGCTTCATTCCCAACATGCGCAGGGAGATGTTCAAAGACGTCCGCGTCCGCAAAGCGCTGAACTACGCCTTCGACTTCGAAGAGCTGAACAGGACCATCTTCTTCGATCAGTATAAGCGGATAGACAGTTATTTCTACGGCTCCGAGCTGGCATCGCAGGGACTGCCCGAGGGCAAAGAGCTGGAAATCTTGAAGTCGCTTGGGCCCGATGTCCCGCCAGAAGTTATCACGAAGCCATACAGAAATCCAATCGGAGGCGACGGTGCCAAGCTGCGCGAGAACCTGAGATCGGCGCTCGCCTTGCTCAAGCAGGCCGGTTATGAACTACGTGATGGAAAGATGGTGCAGGCCGCGACGGGCGCACCATTGCAGTTCGAAATCCTTCTGAACGGCCCCACCATCGAGCGGGTCGCCCTTCCGTTCGCGGACAATCTCAAGAAGATCGGCATCCAGGCCTCCGTGAGAACGGTTGATTCCGCGCAGTACGCAAACCGGGTCCGTAGCTTCGACTACGACATGATCTATCTCGGGTGGGCGCAGAGCCTGAACCCCGGAAACGAGCAGCGCGATTATTGGGGCTCGCGGTCGGTCAACCAGCAAGGCTCACGCAACTACGCCGGCATTTCGAATCCCGCCATCGATACGCTGATTGATCAGATCATCTTCGCCAAAGATCGTGACACCTTGATCCCGACCGTCAAGGCGCTCGATCGTCTGTTGCTGGCGGGCAGTTATACGGTGCCGAGCTACACGCTCCGCTCATCCCGTATCGCCTATTGGGACAAGGTCGATCATGCCGAGCTGCCGGCCTATGCCATCGGCTTTCCGTCTATCTGGTGGGCAAAACCGACGCAAAACTAAACGGTAGGACATCCGCAGTGAAGCCGGTTATCTAGGAACGACAGGCGAATCGCATTGCAGGAGGACCGACGGGTTGGCTGACGGAAAGGGACAGGGGTTTGACAGCGGTAGGACGTCCGTCATGAGGTACGTGTCATGACCGCCTACATCCTGCGTCGTCTTCTGCTGATGATCCCGACGATCGTCGGCATCATGGGCATTTCCTTCATCGTCATCCAGTTCGCACCGGGCGGCCCGGTTGAGCAGGTCATCGCCCAACTGAGCGGTCAGGGTGACAGCGCGGACGCCCGGCTGTCTGGCGGCGGTGACATGTTGAGCCAGCAGACCGGCACGGAGGAGGGCGGTTCTCGCTATCGCGGGGCCCAGGGGCTCGATCCGGAACTGATCGCCAAGCTCGAAAAACAGTTCGGCTTTGACAAGCCGCCGCTTGAGCGCTTCCTCGAAATGATGTGGAACTACATCCGTTTCGACTTCGGCGAGAGCTTCTTCCGCAACACCTCGGTCATCGATCTGATCATCGAGAAGATGCCGGTGTCGATTTCGCTCGGCATCTGGGTTCTGCTGATCTCCTACGCGATCTCGATTCCGCTCGGCATCAAGAAGGCCGTATCCGACGGCTCCCGTTTCGATGTCTGGACCTCCGGTGTCATTGTCGTCGGCTATGCTGTTCCCGGCTTCCTCTTCGGCATTCTGCTGATCGTACTTTTCGCTGGCGGATCCTTCTTCGACTGGTTCCCGCTGCGCGGTCTCACGTCAGACAATTTCGCCGAGTTGTCCTGGTGGCAAAAGATCCTCGACTACTTCTGGCATCTGACCCTGCCGCTGATCGCGCTTCTGCTCTCGGCCTTTGCCACGACCACGCTGCTGACGAAGAACTCCTTCATCGACGAGATTAAGAAGCAGTATGTGGTGACCGCACGAGCCAAGGGGCTCGGTGAGCGGCAGGTGCTGTACAAACACGTCTTCCGCAATGCCATGTTGATTGTCATTGCTGGTCTTCCGGGCGCCTTCATCTCGGCCTTCTTTACCGGCTCGCTTTTGATCGAAAACATCTTTTCGCTCGATGGCCTCGGCCGCCTGGGTTACCTCGCGATCGTCAATCGCGATTATCCGATCGTGTTTGCCACGCTCTACATCTTCTCGCTGATGGGCTTGGTCGTCGGTCTGATTTCGGACCTCATCTATACCTGGATCGACCCACGCATTGATTTCGACCGGAGGGATGTCTGATGTCCGCCGCCGAAACCACCACCATCGCCCCGCCGGAGAAGGGTTGGCTCAACCCCACCAACCGCCGTCGGCTTGAGAATTTCAAGGCGAACCGCCGCGGCTTCTGGTCGTTCTGGATCTTCATGGTCTTGTTTGTCCTCAGCCTGTTTGCCGAGTTCATTGCCAACGACAAGCCGATCATCGCATCCTACAAGGGCGAGATCCTCTTCCCTGTGGTCGCCGATTATCCGGAGGAAAAATTCGGCGGCTTCCTCGCCGTGACAGATTATCGTTCACCCTTTATCGCCGACGAGATCAACGCCAATGGCTGGATGGTCTGGCCGCCGATCCGTTACTCCTACCGCACGGTCAATGCCGAGGTGCCCCATTCCGCCCCCACGCCGCCCTTCTGGCTGATGGACAAGGAAACCCGCTGCGCCGCCTATCCTTTGAAGGCCGAAGATCCGAACTGCGTGCTCGGCAACATGAACTGGCTCGGCACCGACGACCAGGCGCGGGACGTGATGGCCCGGATGATCTACGGCTTCCGCATCTCGATTCTCTTCGGTCTGGCGCTGACGCTTGCCTCGGCCGTCATCGGGGTAACGGCCGGTGCCGTGCAAGGCTATTTCGGTGGCTGGACTGACCTTCTGATGCAGCGTTTCATCGAGATCTGGTCGTCGATGCCGGTGCTCTACATCCTGCTCATCATCGCAGCCATCCTGCCGCCCGGCTTCTTCGTCCTGCTCGGCATCATGCTGCTCTTCTCCTGGGTCGGCTTCGTCGGCATCGTCCGCGCCGAATTCCTGCGCGCGAGAAACTTCGAATACGTGAACGCCGCCCGCGCGCTCGGCGTCGGCAACGGCACCATCATGTTCCGCCACCTGCTGCCGAACGCCATGGTCGCGACGCTCACCTTCCTGCCCTTCATCCTCTCGGGCTCGATCACCACGCTGACCTCGCTCGACTTCCTCGGCTTCGGCATGCCCCCCGGCTCGCCCTCGCTCGGCGAACTCATCGCCCAGGGCAAACGCAATCTCCAGGCCCCCTGGCTCGGCTTGACGGCCTTCTTCACCATGTCGATCATGCTCTCGCTCCTGATCTTCATCGGCGAAGCCGTCCGCGATGCCTTCGATCCTAGGAAGACCTTCCGATGAGCGCGGGTTCGTCATGGAGACGCATTTGTGGCATGATGGGCGCAGGCCTGATCAGGAGCGCGATGCGATGAATAAGATCGTCAGAGAGCATTATCCGGTTGAGAATTTGCCGGCTGACCTCAGAGAAGGGCTCGGTGATGGTGCGACAGTGCGGGTCGTAATCGAGGTCGACGGGGTAACACCCGATGACCATAGACGGCGCTCGGTCAAACAAACTCTGGAGCACTTGGAAAACATACGACAAGGCCGCGTTCCCGACACCGACGTTGCGGAAGCAGTTTCAAGGATCCGGGCGCTTCGAGATGAATGGGAAGATTAATGACGGCCGTTGAACGTGTCTATCTGGACACCAACGTGTTCATCATGCTCTCTGAGAAGGACCATCGTCTGCAGCAACTGCTAGTGCCGATGATTTCGTCGCAACCCTCTGAAAAGCCGCCGAAGTTCGCAACCAGTGAGCTGACGCTGTCGGAACTTCTGGTAAAGCCGTATCAAGCTGGCGACGACACGCTGATCAATGGTTACGAGTCGCTGATACTGAACAGCGAATGGCTCGATGTGCGCCCGGTGGATCGCGCCGTACTTTACTATGCCGCTGCCCTTCGCGCTCAATACCGCCACTTGAAGCTGCCGGATGCGATCCATGTGTCCAGCGCGATCGGGCAAGATTGCTCACATTTCCTGTCTGATGATCATGGCATCAAAGATCGCTACGATCTCGTACACAGACGAAATGGGTTCAATCGCTCTGCACCCACCCTCACCGTCCTCCGCCCCGACGAACCCACGCTCACTTCCCTGATCGAAAGCCTGTCCGCATGACCGAACCCCTGCTTTCCGTGCGCGATCTCTCCGTCGCCTTCCACCAGGGTGCCCGCGAGAGCCTGGCAGTTGACAGTATCTCCTTCGAGGTCGGCCGCGGCGAGATTGTTGCCTTGGTCGGGGAATCCGGCTCCGGCAAATCGGTGTCCGCCGCGTCGATCCTGAAGCTTCTGCCCTATCCCGCTGCGAGCCACCCGTCGGGGCAAATCCTCTTCGACGGCCGCGACCTGATGACGGCAAGCGAGCCTGAGCTTCGCGCCGTGCGCGGCAACGACATCACCATGATCTTCCAGGAGCCGATGACTTCGCTCAATCCGCTGCACACGATCGAGCGGCAGATCGGCGAGATCCTGGCGCTGCATCAGGGCCTTGAAGGCGCACCCGCCCGCGCCCGCGTGCTCGAGCTTTTGCATCAGGTCGGCATCCGCGAGCCGGAAAAGCGCCTGACAGCCTTCCCGCATGAGCTCTCTGGCGGCCAGCGCCAGCGCGTCATGATCGCGATGGCGCTCGCCAACAGGCCTAAGCTCCTGATCGCCGACGAGCCCACCACGGCGCTCGACGTCACCGTTCAGGCGCAGATCCTGGAGCTCCTTGGACGCCTGAAGTCGGAGCACGGCATGTCCATGCTCTTCATCACCCATGATCTCGGCATCGTCCGCAAATTCGCGGACCGGGTCTGCGTCATGACCAAGGGCAAGATCGTCGAGGCCGGAGCCGTTGAAGACATCTTCGAACGGCCACAGCACGCTTACACGAGGAAGCTGCTCGCCTCCGAGCCGCGCGGCGAACCACCCATGCTGGACGAGACGAAACCGGTCGTCATGCAGGGCGAAGACATCCGTGTCTGGTTCCCGATCAAGGCCGGCTTCCTGCGTCGCACCGTAGACCACGTGAAGGCGGTCGATGGCGTGGATCTCACGCTTCGTGCCGGCCAAACGCTCGGCGTCGTCGGCGAATCCGGCTCCGGCAAGACCACGCTCGGTCTGGCCCTCGCGCGCCTCATCTCGTCGAAGGGCCGCATCAGCTTCATCGGCAAGGATATCCACGCCTTCTCCTATCGCGAAATGCGCCCGCTTCGTGATCGCCTGCAGATCGTCTTTCAGGACCCCTTCGGCTCGCTCAGCCCGCGCATGTCCGTGGGGGAAATCATTGCCGAGGGGCTCAAGGTGCATGAGCGCCGGTTGACCGCCGCGGAGCGCGACAGTCGCGTCGCCTCAGCGCTGGAGGAGGTCGGGCTCGATCCCGCCACCCGCTGGCGCTACCCACACGAATTCTCCGGCGGGCAGCGCCAGCGCATTGCGATTGCCCGCGCCATGGTCCTGAAGCCGCGCTTCGTTATGCTGGATGAACCGACCTCGGCACTCGATATGACCGTTCAGGCCCAGGTCGTTGATCTCCTGCGTGACCTTCAGGCCAAGCATGATCTCGCTTATCTGTTCATCAGCCACGATCTAAAGGTCGTGAAGGCGCTGGCAAACGAACTGATCGTCATGCGCGGTGGCAAGGTCGTGGAGAAAGGCCCTGCAACGGATGTCTTTTCGGCGCCCAAGGCAGACTATACCCGTGGCTTGCTGGCCGCCGCCTTCAATCTTGAGGCCGCCGAGATCGGCGGCATCCGTCAGTAACGGAAGACAGACATGACAGACAAAAGCGCCATCCTCATCGATCTCCGGTTTGATCGCGAAAGCGTCTTGCGCGCCCTGCCGGAAGCCTTTCCGGACCGGACGGTCATCGATATGGGGGATCCTGCCAATCGTGATCGCGATCTCTCCAGTGCATCCTATGCGGTTGTCTGGAAACCGGATCCCGAGCTTTTCCGGCGTGCAAGCGGCTTGAAGGCGATTTTCTCCGGTGGCGCGGGCGTCGACCATATCCTGTCGAATTACAATCTGCCGGACCTGCCCATCGTCCGGTTTGTCGACCGCAGCCTGACGGATCGCATGAGCGAATGGGTGGTCTGGCAATCCCTGCACCACCTGCGCAACGGATTTGTCTACGCCGATCAGCAGCGCTCCCGCGTGTGGCGCGAAATTGCTGAGCAGCCGGAGGCCCGAGATGTGACGGTGGGCATCATGGGACTTGGCGTCCTTGGCGCCGATGCTGCGGCGAAGCTGAAGGTTTTGGGCTTTCGTGTCATTGGCTGGTCACGCAGCAAGAAGGACATTTCGGGCGTTGAAACATTTGACGCGAATGGTCTGGACGAGTTTTTGGCTCAGACCGATATCCTCGTCGGACTATTGCCGCTGACAGACGATACCCGCGGGATCTACAACAGATCGCTGTTCTCCAGGCTGTCGCGTTCCGGAGTGCTGGGTGGTCCCATTTTTCTCAATGCAGGTCGCGGTGGCAGCCAGAACGAAGACGATCTCGTCGCCTGCCTGTCTGACGGAACGCTGAAGGCCGCCTCGCTCGACGTTTTCGTAAAGGAACCGCTCGAACGAAACAGTTCGCTGTGGGGCTTGCCGAATGTTCTGATCACACCGCATGCGGCTGCTTCCTCCGATGTGCGCGCCCTCTTTCGCCATGTCGAACAGCAAGTACGCCGGCTGGAAAACGGCGAGCCGCTGCAGTTCGTTGTGGATCGGCTTTCCGGTTACTGACGCCCGAAACCTCGGAACAATCAGTGGGTCTTCCCGTTTGCTTGATGAAGACGACGTCTCGCACGTCCTCACCGCAACGCAGGGAGAGCCCCATGAGCAGCCGAACCGACCTTCCCGACGCCACCGACCGACGGACACGCGGCTTGAAGCCTGAGCCAATGACTCCCACCGAAGCAAGACAAGGCTTCCGTGGAAAGCCGGTGCTGATTGTTCTTCTCGCGGGCTTGGTGCTGGCGATGCTCGTCTGGATACCCGCAGAATGGTGGGGAAACTCCATCGCCCCGAGCAATCCGGCCAATGAGCCCCCGGCGCAGACCGCACCGGCCCCCAACGCCAGCGAGTCAGGCAGCCAGAACATGCCGCAATCAAACCCGACGCCTGGGCAGTGATCCTGGCGTGGGTGACTGGACAAGATTGAACCGATTGCCGATAACAGACACCAGAAGCGGCTGCACATGGCGGCCGCTGATCTCGACCTCCGGTCGATGATCGATAAGGCAGCGGCCAATGACCAAGACTGATATCGCAACCAGGGTCTACAATCATGCCTGGAAGCTGGACCCCATCATCCGCAGCCTGATCGATACCGATTTCTACAAACTGCTGATGCTCCAGATGATCTGGAAGCTCTATCCCGACGTCCACGCGACATTCACGCTGATCAATCGAACGACCTCTGTTCGGCTTGCAGACGAGATCGACGAGCAGGAGTTGCGCGATCAACTCGACCACGTCAGGGCTTTGCGGCTATCCAAGAAGGAGATGATCTGGCTTGCCGGCAATACCTTCTATGGCCGCGCGCAGATCTTTGAACCCGAATTCCTGGCCTGGCTGGGCAATCTGCAGCTTCCAGAATATGAGTTGACCAAGCGCGATGGCCAATACGAACTAACCTTTCATGGCCCGTGGATGGAGACGACGCTGTGGGAGATCCCAGCGCTCGCCATCATCAACGAATTGCGTTCACGCGCCGCCATGCGGTCGTTGGGCTACTTCACACTCGATGTTCTTTACGCCCGCGCCAAGGCCAAGATGTGGTCCAAGGTCGAGCGGCTGAAGGAGCTACCGGGCCTCAGGATCTCGGATTTTGGTACGCGACGTCGCCACAGCTTCCTGTGGCAGCGCTGGTGCGTCGAAGCTCTGAAGGAAGGCATTGGCCCCGCATTTACCGGCACCAGCAATGTATTGCTGGCTATGGATTCGGACCTTGAGGCTGTTGGCACGAATGCCCATGAGTTGCCGATGGTCGTCGCCGCCTTGGCGCGCAATGATGAAGAACTCGCCGCCGCGCCCTACCGCGTCCTGAAAGATTGGAACCGCCTCTACGGTGGCAATCTCCTGATTGTCCTGCCGGATGCTTTTGGCACGACCGCTTTCCTCCGCGATGCACCCGAATGGGTGGCCGACTGGACGGGATTCCGTCCCGACAGCGCTCCACCGATCGAAGGTGGCGAGAAGATCATCGAGTGGTGGAAGAAGATGGGACGCGATCCCCGCAAAAAATTGCTGATCTTCTCCGACGGCCTCGATGTCGACGCTATTGTCGACACCTACCGGCATTTTGCCGGTCGAGTCCGCATGAGCTTCGGCTGGGGTACCAATCTCACGAATGATTTTGCCGGTTGTGCACCGGTCGAGATTGAGGGGCTGAAGCCGATTTCCATCGTCTGCAAGGTTTCGGAAGCCAATGGCCGGCCGGCGGTGAAGCTGTCTGACAATCCGCGCAAAGCGACCGGTGAACCGGCGGAAGTCGAGCGTTACCTGCGGTTCTTCGGATCCCAGGACAGGGTCGAACAGGCCGTTCTCGTGTGATCAGCCGAAGGCCTCCATTAGGGTCCTTGCATCCATCACCTCTGCCATGTTCTGTTGAGTCAGACGGGAGGGAGAAACCCGTCCGCATTGGGAGGATTGACCATGGACATGCAAGGCAGTGAGCGGATCGAAGCACCTATTGATGCCGTTTGGAATGCACTCAACGACCCCGACATATTGCGACGCGCAATTCCTGGCTGCGAGAGCCTCGAAAAGATCTCTGACACCTCCATGGTGGCCAAAGTGGTCCTGAAGATCGGGCCGATAAAGGCGAAGTTCGAAGGCGCGGTCGAACTGCAGAACCTCAATCCCCCGAGGTCCTATACGATTTCCGGCGAGGGAAAGGGAGGGCTCGCGGGCTTTGCCAAGGGCGGCGCGGATGTGTCGCTCGAGAGTGACGGGCCATCGGCAACGGTGCTGACCTACGTTGTGAAGGCGGAGGTTGGAGGCAAGATTGCCCAGCTGGGCAGCCGGCTGATCGAGTCCACCTCGAAGAAGCTCGCGGCGGAGTTCTTCGCCAATTTCGGTGCTGCGGTCGCCGCCGAAAATTCAGACATCTCGACCTGACCGACACCAGGACTTCCGCGTGACAGTTTTGCGCAAGCATGTCACCTCACTCTGGCTCCAGCCGAAATGATTCGGCCAGAAGGGGACATGACGATGAACGAGGGACCGGATCAATATTTTGATCAGCAGGACATGACCGTGAAGCTGATGCTGATCGAGAACAAGTCGGACGAGCTGACCGACATCTTGGTAGAAGCACTTCAGGACGCGCTGAAGCTGCTCGACGAGGAATTCTCCACCGTCCACTGATCCGATCGACCGGTTTGATCAGAACCGGTCGGACACCTGGATGCCGGCGGGGCCGAGAATGACGGCAACGAGCACGGGCAGGAAAAACAGGATCATCGGGACCGTCAGCTTTGGCGGCAGCGCGGCGGCCTTCTTCTCCGCTTCGTTCATGCGCTCGTCGCGGCCTTCCTGTGCGAGCACGCGCAGAGCCTGGGCGACCGGCGTCCCGTATCGATCGGCCTGAATCAGCGCCTGTACGACGTTTTTCACACTGTCCAGCTGCGTGCGTGTGCCCAAGTTCTCCAGCGCCTGCCGACGGTCCGGCAGGAAGGAGAGCTCTGCGGTCGTAAGCACCATTTCCTCAGCCAGTTCAGGGGATTGATCTCCGATCTCTTCTGAGACGCGACGCATGGCAGCCTCGAGCGAAATGCCTGATTCGACGCAGATCAGCATCAGATCCAGCGCATCCGGCCAAGCGCGCCGGATCGATTGCTGACGTTTGGATATGCGGTTCGAAACATAGATATTCGGCAGGTAGAAGCCAACATAGCCGCCGACGATGGTGGCGAATATGCGGATCGGCAGACCTTTGTCGGCCAGGTTCCCCAGCACGAAGATCCAGAATGCGGTGAGCAGCAATGTAGCGAACGGCAGCAGGAAGCGCGCGACCAGGAAGATATTCAGTGCATTCTGCGAACGCAGACCCGCCGCTTTCAATTTGTCGACGGTTTTGTCGTCGACGAGCGCCTTGCGCAGGTTAAAGCGCTCGACAATCTGTCGAACGGATTTGTTGTTGTTGGCGCGAAGGCTCGTCCGGCTCTGCGCTGCTTCCGCGTTCAGTTTGGCGCGCTCGCGAGCGCGGATCTGATCGCGTTCCGTCGAAACGGCACGCATGCGCTTGTTCAGGTCACCCTTCTCGAAATAGGGCATCACCAGCGTGTAGAAGGTGCCGAAAACCGCCAGCGCCACAAGCACCGCCATGATCAGCGCAGGATTGGCGATTTGGGCTGCCCAGTCTTCGCTCATATCGGTGCGCTCCTAGATGTCGAAGTTGATCATGTTGCGCATCACCAACAGGCCAATGCTCATCCAGACGGCGGAGACGCCAAGGATCAGATGACCTCGGGAATCGGTGAACAGGATCATGATGTATTGCGGCGAAGTCAGGTAGACGAGGAAAGCCACGATGAACGGCAAGGCGCCGATGATGGCGGCGGAAGCCTTGGCCTCCATCGACAGAGCCTGAACCTTTGCCTTCATCTTTTTCCGGTCGCGCAACACGCGGGATAGATTTGACAATGCTTCGGAAAGGTTGCCGCCTGCTTGTCCCTGGATTGCGATGACGATCGCGAAGAAACTGATCTCCGACAGCGGCATGGTCGAATGCATGCGTGCAATGGAATCAGGTACGCTGAGCCCGAGCTGTTGTGACTCGACAACCCGGCGGAACTCCGTCTTGACCGGTTCCTGACCATCCGATGCGATCATGCGGATCGCATCATTGAGGGGTAGACCCGATCGGATCGAGCGGACCATGACATCGAGCGAGTTCGGAAACTCCTCCAGAAACTGTTTCTGACGGCGCTTGACGAGGAAATTGACGACCCACCGGGGCAGTCCGAGGGCCGAAACGAAGGTCAGTCCGAGCATGACGAGCGGCGGCATGCCGGCAAGCAGGGTCATCAGAAGAACAACAACGCCCAGGACAACGCTGAAGAGATAGAACTGAACCGGCGTAATCGACAGCCCGGCCTGGATAATCCGTGATTTCAGGCTCGTTTCGTTGGCCTTCTTGGATTTTTCCTGCTGCTTCTTCTCGAGCTCCTTGAGGGAGTCCTGAACCGACTTGCGACGCTTCGATATCTCCTGGACTCGGTCCCGGGCGGCCTTGACCTGACCCATGTCGGTCTCGGCCGCTTTCACCCGATTGATTCGGTTTGCCGTCTTCTTTTCGGTCTCCATCCTGGTGTAGAGAAGACTGTAGGCGATCGCTGCCGTGGAAACCGCAACCAGCAGGACGATGCCGAGTATGGTCGGGTTCATCGGCTCAGATCCCCTTCGATTTCTGTTCCATGGCGTCGAGAGCCGCCGCGAGGCGACGATCCTCGTTATAATAGCGAGCCCGATCCCAGAAATGCGGCTTGCCGATCCCGGTCGACATATGCCGGCCGATGATCTTGCCGCCCGCATCCTCGCCCTCGATTTCGTAGCGCATCAGGTCCTGGGTGATGATCACGTCACCTTCCATCCCGATGACTTCGGTGATGTGGGTGATGCGGCGCGAACCATCGCGCAGGCGGGCAGCCTGGATGATGACGTCGATCGAGCCGGAGATGATCTCGCGCACGGTCTTGGCCGGCAGCGAGAAGCCGCCCATGGCGATCATCGATTCCATACGGCTCAGGCATTCGCGCGGCGTGTTGGCGTGGATCGTGCCCATCGAGCCGTCGTGACCGGTGTTCATCGCCTGCAACAGGTCGAAGACCTCAGGTCCGCGCACTTCACCGACGATGATGCGTTCGGGGCGCATACGCAGGCAGTTCTTCACGAGATCGCGCATGGTGATCTCGCCTTCGCCCTCGATATTTGGCGGGCGCGTTTCCAGACGCACGACATGCGGCTGCTGCAGCTGCAGTTCGGCCGTGTCTTCGCAGGTGATGATGCGCTCGTCTGAATCGATGAAGCCGGTCAGGCAGTTCAGAAGCGTCGTCTTACCCGAGCCGGTGCCGCCCGAGATGACGACGTTGCAGCGAACGCGGCCGATGATCTGCAGAACCTCGGCACCTTCCGGCGTGATGGCGCCGAACTTGACGAGCTGGGCAAGGTTCAGCTTGTCCTTCTTGAACTTACGAATGGTGAGCGCCGGCCCGTCGATCGCGAGCGGCGGAGCAATGACGTTGACACGCGAGCCGTCGGGCAGACGCGCGTCGCAGATCGGGCTCGATTCGTCGACACGACGGCCGACCTGGCTCACGATACGCTGGCAGATCGACAGAAGCTGGGAATTGTCGCGGAAGCGGATTTCCGACTCGATCGTCTTGCCGCCGACTTCGATGAATGTCTGGCCGGCACCATTGACCATGATATCGGCGATGTCGTCACGCGCGAGCAGCGGCTCGAGCGGACCATAACCCAGAACGTCGTTGCAGATGTCTTCGAGCAGTTCTTCCTGCTCTGAGATCGACATCGCGAAATTCTTGATGGTGATAATGTCATTGACGATGTCGCGGATTTCTTCGCGCGCGCTTTCGCCGTCGAGCTTCGCCAGCTGCGACAGATCGATGGTGTCGATCAGCGCGGAGAAGACCTTGCTCTTGGTATCGTAATAGTCCTCGGTCCGGGGCGCCTTCTTGCGGACGGCACCGGGCATCGAGGGCGGTGTCACTTGAAGGCGAGTGCTGGCTTCGGGGCTTCCCGGCTCGATCAGGCTCGTGCTTGAGCGCGCCGCAGGCACGGCAGCCGCGGGTGCCGGCATCGTGCCGGTAACCGAACCTCCCTTGCCGAAACCGTCGTTTCCGCGTTTGCCAAACATGAGTTCTACCTATTCCTGTCCGAGGTCTATTTCTTCCGCAGCTTTTCAAGCAGCGATCCGAGTCCGGCCCGTTTCGGCTTCTTGATGGTGGCCCGTCCGGTAACGAGGTGTGCAAGCTGACTGAACGTCTCCGCGATCGGCGACTTGGCATCCACTTCCGGGATCATCCGACCACTGTTTGCGGCGCCGCCGAAGAGCTGCGCATCAAAGGGAATGATGGCCACCGGCTCGAGTTCGAGCGGTTCGAAGAAGTCCTGGGGTGAAATCTCCGGCCTTTTCGGCATGCCGACCTGGTTGAGCACCAGATGAGGCGGCTTGTCGTTGGGGCGCAGCTTCTTCAAAGCGTCGAGCATGTTTTTCATGTTGCGCAGATTGGCGAGATCCGGCGCACAGGTGATCACGACTTCGTCCACATCCGCGAGCACGGCGCGGGTCCAGTCGGCCCAGGTATGCGGCAGGTCGAGCACGCTGATCGGGGCATTGCGCTGCAGAAGATCGAGGATCGGCTGGAAGGCACCGCGTTCGTAGTCGTAGCCCCTGTCGAGCAGCGACGGCGCCGCCAGCAGCGAGAGGTTCTGTCCGCAATTGGTGAGCAGACGGTCGAGAAAGACCTCGTCCAGTCTCTCCGGTGAAAAGACGGCCTCTGCCATGCCCTGGGCCGGATCCTGGTCAAAGTCGATGTTTGCAGTTCCAAACGGCAGGTCGAGATCGGCCAGCACCGTTTCGGTGGAGAACAAGGATGCGATGTCGAAGGCGCAGTTGTGGGCGATGGTGGAGGAACCGACACCCCCTTTGGCGCCGATGAACGCGATAGTCCGGCCAAGCGGCTCCGCTTCCGGATCGACGAAGATGGAGGCAATCGCGGCCATGATGTCCGCCATGGAGAAGGGCGAAACGATGTATTCCGAAATGCCGCTGCGAATGAGTTCGCGATAGAGCGAGATGTCGTTGTGCCGTCCCACCACGATCACACGGGAACTGGGATCGCAGACTTCGGCAAGAGGCGTCAGTTCGGCCATCAGATCGCGTGGGCCGGCCTCGGTCTCCAGGATGATCAGGTTCGGCGTCGGCGTCGTGGCGAACATTGCTGCAGCCGCCGCGATATTGCCGCGCGTCACCCGCAGGCTCACCCGTGCCATGCGGCGGTCACCCGCACACTGCTGCATGATGGTGTGCACGCCCTCGCTAATGCAGAAGGCGTGGACGGAAATGCGGGGCAGGGGACGAAGGGCTTCGACGTCGCCGGCGACAGATCTCTCGGCAGCGGAGCGGTCTCCACCGATATTGTCCTCGAATTCGTAGTCGATCGCGTTCATGCTGCTTTCCTGTCCTTCAGGGACGCGTTACCGGTCACTTGGTCGACGTATCGCTGCCTTGGCGATAGAGCCCGATCACCGTCGACCGACGGGTGGCGTCGATCGGTGCCATGGCCCGCGGCGTCATGAGGTCCATCGGATTGGCGATCTGCGCGGCCAGGTTGCTCTGCGTCGCGCAGCCGAAATTGTGATAGTTCTTGTTGGCCATGGTATTGTTGGTCAGGTCCTCCGGCCATTCGCCGCAGGGATTGGTCATCGCGGTCATCGCGACATAGCTCAGCCGGATAGGAGCCACGTCACCGCTGGCTTGAGCCTGATAGCTTGTCTCGATGATCTTGTTTGCGGCCACTCCCCGTGTGGTGAGCACGTCACGGATCTGTTTGCGCAGGGCTGATGCGGCGCCGGAATTGGCAGAACCCTGCGGCAAGATGATCTGGATCGTACCGGATGACGTCGACAGATAGTCATTGGCGAAGCCGCCGATCGAATCACGAAGTCCATTGGTCAGCTTGCGGTCGCCGCTGGCAACCGGCACATCGAGGGTGTGCTCCACTTCGCTGAGCATGATCGGGTGACGGGTTCGATAGTCGTCCGGAATGGCGGATGTCGACATGCCATCCTTGTTCATGTTGCCACAACCGGCAAGCATGACGGAGGCGCCGGCGATGGCGGCCGCCAGAACGAGACGAGGCAGGGTGCGCGTGGCCATGGGTTCCTGGCTTTCGATGGTCTTGAGCGGTACGATCGTCATGTGTCTCGTTGAACCTCGCTCACTTGTAGATGAAACCGACCGCGCCATGATATTGGCCAGCGGGGGCGTTGCTTTCACGGCGGCCATAGACCTTGTTCACCTTGTTCAGGAAGAAGGTCGCGCCATCCCCTTCGGGATTGAAGTTGTCGTCGGGGCGTGCAAGTGCGCCGCGGGCGACGGGTCGCACCAGATAGGGTGTCGCGATGATGACGAGTTCCGTCTCATTGCGCTGGAAGTCCTTGCTGCGGAACAGAGCCCCGAGGACAGGAACCTTCGAGATGCCCGGCAGTCCGCTCATGGCCTGGCGGATATTGTCCTGCACCAGACCAGCGATCACGATGGAGCCGCCTGACGGCAACTCGACAGTGGTCGATGCTTCGCGTTTGCGGATCGACATATAGGTAGAGCCGGGAATGCTCGGGGCGGTGTTGCCGGTCACCACATTGCCTTCCCAGGTCGGCTCGGAAACGTTGGTCTCGATCTTGAGGCTGATGCGGCCGGGTGCAAGCACCACCGGACGGAAGTTGAGCTCGATGCCGTAGTCAACCGTATCTGTCGTACGGCTGAGCGTGGCCTGCCCGTTGTCGTCGACGTTGATCTCTTGCGCGGCCGCAAGACGGTACTCGCCACCCACGTAAAACTTCGCCGGCTCGCCGGAAATGGCGGTGAGGCTCGGCTCGGCCAGGGTGCGCATGACACCAGCCTGTTCCATGGCGTTCACGTAGGCGCTGATGCCGACATTGCCGATCGAGCTGGAAATCTTGGCGGTGCCGGTCGGATCGATCGCATTGCCGAGGTTCGAGGGATTGGCATAGCTGATGCCGCTCGTGCCGTCGGAGATGCTGCCAGAGAAGCCGAGCTGTTTCAGCACCTGTCGGCTGACTTCAGCCACCGTAACCTTCAAGGTTACCTGGTCCTCGCCCTCGATCTGCAGCAGGTTGACGATCTGCGACTGCTGGCGCTCTTCCGCATAGATGGCGACGTCGCCGCCTTCCTGGCTGCTCGAAGCGGTCGTATTGCGGGTCGTCGCTTCACCGCCCTGGAGGAAGGCCTTGGCGAGGCTCTGTGCTCGAGCCGCGTCCTGCGGCGTCCGCACGGTGCCGGTCAGCACGATGTTGTCGGACACGATCTCGACCTTGATGTCGGATTCCGGAATGAACCGCCGCAGATTGGCCTCAAGGCCTGCAATATCGCGTTCGATCTCGATGTCGAGGCTGACAATTTCCTGGCCGTTGTCGCCGAAGATGAAGATGTTGGTCTGGCCGACGGTCTTGCCGAACAGGTAGATGCGCCGTGACGAACGGGTCACGGCATCGGCCATGCTCGGATCGGCCACCAGAATGTCGTGAGCGTCGGCCGGGAGGTCGACGACCAGGGCCTTGTTCAGACCCAGCTTGACAGTCCGACGCGTGCCCGGACCGGAATTGGTGATCCGAAGTACGCTTTCCTGAGCGGCCTGGGCGGCAGGTGTGTCGAGGATTGTCGAGCCGAAGGGCGTCGGCATGCCGGAAACGGCGATGGCCATGGCCAATCCCGCGGTCAAGGAAACACGAAGTTTGTTGGTCGAGCTTTTCACGATGTGTCCCCACTCACTTCATGGAATTGGCGGCCGGTTCGGAGGATTTCACCACCTCGCCGGACTTGATGACCTGGATCGTCGGCTGACCGTCACCGCCGCTCAGCAGATAGTCGGCTGCACTCGTGTCTTCCTCTTGCGCGTCGGCGACCGAGCGCAGCGCGAGTGACAGACGGTCGGCCATCTGCTGCGCAACCGCCATTACCTTGGCCTGATCCGGAGTCAGCTCGAGCGTCGCGGTCGTTCCGATCACCGACCGTGAACCGTCCGCGGCCTCTTCGATCTGCTGGTCGACCGCAAGCACGCGTACGTTGGACAGGACGGTCTCAGTCAGAAAATTGTTCTCGTCACCCTTGCGGACCATGATGACGTCGACGCGGTCGTTGGGAAGGATGAAACCGCCGGCACCCGTGGCCACCGATATCTCGGTCGACACGGCGCGCTTGCCGGATGGCAAAAGCGCAGAAAGAATGCGTGAGGACGAGTCCGCGATCTTCTCGCGGCGCATCGGCTCGCCTTCGAACATCGGGAGGCGCACGACAGCGCCCTGCAATTCCGTGATCGCGTCGGCTCGTGTCGATGACGTGATGAAGCCGTCGACCACGCTATCTGCGGGCCATGGCATCCAGCGCATGGCGCTTTCATCGAGACGCGCGCCGACAGGTAGGTTTTTCGCGGAAACAAGGACGTCGACGGTGGGCTGCTTCTCCGCCGGGGCATTCTCCTGCACGACGATGGTCTTGTTGCCGCTCAGCTGCATGGCGAGGAGACCGGCCATACCGGCGGCCACGACGGCGACAGCGAGTATGATGAGGCGGGCGGGTTTCATGATCGATCCTCGAACGACGCAATAGGTTCTGCGCCAAAGAATGATCAGGAATTGGTGTACTTATGGTTAATAAGCCGCTTACATTTGTGGTTAATGCAAGGTTTCTACTGGCTCAATGACTTGCGATGACTGAAATCATCAGGGGCGATTGCGGATAGGCCATAAGCCCCGCGGCGCCAATCGCAATCGCATAGGGGATCTTGTTCGCGACCATCAACGTCTTGGGTAACTTGACGCCCAGCGTTGCAAACTTCGCCCAGTTGGCTCGCACAAGCATCACCATGATTGTCAAAACGCCGCCTAAGTATCCGGTATAGGCGAGGAACTCGAAAAGGGAATGGTTGAAGCCGAACCAGATGGCGGCGGCGGACAGAAGCTTCGCGTCTCCTCCGCCCATGACGTTCAAGGCGAACAACCCGAAGCAGGCCGCAAATACGAGGCCGGCGGCAGCGACATGCCAGCCGAATTCTCCCAGGGTGAGGCCGCTGAACGGCGCAACAAGAAAAAAGGCTGAAAGGAGAATGACCGGAATTCGGTTGGGTATGGTCATCTCCAGGAAATCCGTCAGCGCTGCCATAACAAAGCAGATAGGCGGTATCACGAAGATGATGGCTGCATACATGGCTGATATCCTTGACCCACTCTCATGTTACGGCAAAGAGGTGAAGAATTGGCAAAGCTGACGCCGGATCTGCGGTCCCGAAACGACAAAGCCGCCTCGCTCCGCGAGACGGCTTTGTCGATTTCCGTTAACCAGGTCTTAGCCCGCGTAGTTGAGCTTCTTGGACAGGTTGTCGAACTGAGTATTCAGAGCGTTGCCGAGGGTCGTTGCACCCGTGATCAGCGCGACCGAAATAAGTGCTGCAATCAGGCCATACTCAATAGCAGTAGCGCCCGAATCATCTTTGATGAAACGTTCAATCATGGATTTCATGTGTCTCTCCAGAACATTACGCTACCCATCAGACGCCGGGCGCGTCCGTAGGCTCACTTGTAGTTGAGCTTGCCCGAAAGGTTGGTGAACTGCGTGTTCAGAGCGTTGCCGAGGGTCGTCGCGCCGGTGATGAGGGCGACAGAAATCAGGGCGGCGATGAGGCCGTATTCGATAGCGGTTGCGCCGGACTCGTCCTTGACGAAACGTGCGAAAAGCTTGGTCATGTTATTCTCCTACTCCGCGAGGTTGATCAGCACTGCCGGCAACTGTTTCCGTTGCTCGGATGTCCTCAACCTAAATCGACCCCCTTGCTATCGACTTAAGAAAGAAGGTTACCGCTCCGTGAACCGGTCTTTGCGAGAACTGTGGTAAACAAAGAACCCTTGCATTCAGTCAAATGCGCGCAACGGTCGCGTGCCCGAAGGCAAATGGCCCGTATTCCGGGCTTTCGTGGCAAGTCCATGCTGCCTGATGACAATCGGTATCCCGAGTACGGAAATCCGGTTTGAGACACGATCATGCCCGTGAGACATCCTGCCTGTGTCGGAGTGGTACAGGCCTTAGTCAGAGGGCTGGCGGTGAGGTGAGACGCTCGGTGGCGAAAATACCGACCTGAAGGCTTAACGCTTCATTCACCAAGCGGCTCCATACTCATCGCCTGAGCCCTCTCACGCGCGGATTATCAGGCATGTCCAACTTCGACCGTCGTTTCACAGCTCTTGCTGCGGTTCTCGCCTTGGTGACGGTTATGGTGGTGTCCGCGCCGGCTGCCGCAGCCGATGACATTCTTCGCGTCTATATGAACAGCGCCCGCATTCTAAAGCTCGACCGTCCGGTCAGCAAAGTCATTGTTGGCAACTCGGAAGTGGCAGATGCCACGGTGGCGGATGCAAAGACGATCGTCCTGACCGGGCGCGCCTATGGCACCACGAATCTCGTTCTGCTCGATGCAGATGGAAATGCGATCGTCGACGAGCGCGTACTTGTCTCGATCGATGAATCCAACACCGTGCGCGTCTATAAAGCGACGGACCGCACTGTGCTGTCATGCACGCCCAACTGTGAACAGCACGCCCAGACCGGCCCGACACAATAGTCACGCTGCATTTCGGTTTCTGAAACTGAAACAAGTGTAAAGAGTTCGGAAACGGAAAATCAATACTTGCAGCTTAGCTTCACTCCGACATCTGGAGCGGGTGGGGCTATGAGCGGCCGAGAAAACGATCAGCATTGCGCAAGATCATCCAGGATTCGGGTAGGCCGCCTTTGGAAGCGGTTGGCACGTTCGCGCGACGGCGCTGCGGCAATCGAGTTCGCAATCCTGTCGATCCCCTACTTCATCATCATCTTTGCCATCATAGAGACCTTCATCGCATTTGCGGCCGAGCAACTCGTGACGAATGCGGTCAATACCCTCGGACGCGAGATCCGTACGGGGCAGATTACCTATGGGCTGAATCGCTCGACGGATAAGACCAAGGAGCAGTTCAGACAGCGCTTCTGTGACGAGATCAGCATTCTCATCAAGTGCTCGGCGACGGAAGTTGCAACAGCTGCCAAGCTTTACATCGATGCCCGGACATTCTCGACCTTCGCGGCGATCCCGACGACGATCCCGCGCATGAGCAGCGCCACGTATTCCGACATCAATCCGGCGACATTCGCCTTTACGCCCGGCGGCCCCGATACGATCAACATGCTGCGCGCCTATTACCGCTGGCAGGTGATCACGGACCTCGTTCGCCCCTACATCACGACCATTCGGCCGTCGGACGGCTCGATGCCCAGCGATTTCCTGATCGTGGCGACGACCGCATTCAAGAACGAGAAATATCCATGATGAGGAAGCTTCTCGAAAGCGCGACAAACGCGACTGCAGGGCCGGTTCGGCGACACAGGGGCTTGTTCATTCGCTTGGGAGCGATCCTGCGCGACCGGCAGGGCGTCGGCGGTGTGGAGTTTGCCCTCGTCGCACCGATGCTTCTGGTCCTTTACCTGATGGCGTTCGAGCTCACCATGGGCTTCAGCGCAGCCAAGAAAGCCTCGCTGGCCAGCAATGCCGTTGCCGATATCGTTGCGCGGGAAGAGAAGGTCACGAAGGCATTTCTCGGCACCATGCCCGACGTGGCCAAGGCGATTTTTGTGCCTTATCCGCCGTCCAATCTTCTAATCAAGGTCACCGCGATCAAGATCGACAGTGCGAAGGCGGCCAAGGTTGCCTGGTCCTGGTCTTCGACCGGTGTCGCACCCTATGGCGTGGGCACTCAGGCGCCGGTCCCTGCGGATCTCTTGATTGCGGACACGTTCCTGATCCGTAGCGAACTCAGCGTTTCCCATGAGTTGATGACCTATCTGCCCGGTCTGGTCAGCGGCGGCACGAAGAGCCTGACCCTCTATCGCGAGTTCTATTACCGCCAGCGGCTGGGTGCGCAGATCACCTGCAACGACTGCTGACTGCACCCTATTTGCCAAGCCCGAGCTCAGCAGTTATTGATGCGGGCAGACGCCGTCCGTCGTTTCGTTCTGGACCGGCCTTGGATACAGCATGGCACGCGCATTTCTCTTTGTTCTCGATTCCTTTGGCATCGGCGGTGCGCCAGATGCACTCGGTTACGGCGATGACGGGTCCGATACCCTTGGTCATATCGCTGAATTCTGTGCGGCGGGCGCGGGAGATCGCAAGGGGTTGCGGCAAGGTCCGCTGGTGCTGCCCAACATGTCCGCCCTTGGTCTGCTGACAGCGGCAAAACTCGCCACAGGTCGGGTTCCAGTCGGCATGCCCGTGCCCGAACGTGTCTTCGGGCTGCACGGGGCGGCAAGTGAAGTGTCGCATGGCAAGGATACGCCGTCTGGCCATTGGGAAATCGCCGGGACCCCCGTCATGTTCGACTGGGGCTATTTCCCCGAAGGCGAGGAAGCTTTCCCGGCGGATCTTGTGGAAGCTATCTGCCGGGAAGCCAGCCTGCCCGGCATCCTCGGCAATTGTCATGCCTCTGGCACAGACGTGATCGCTCGCTTCGGCGAGGAACACATCCGGACGGGCAAGCCCATCTGTTATACCTCCAGCGATTCCGTCTTCCAGATCGCCGCGCATGAAACCCATTTTGGTCTTGAGCGTCTGCTCTCGCTCTGTCAGACCGTCCGCAAACTGCTCGACCCGTTGAACATCGGCAGGGTGATTGCGCGTCCTTTCATCGGCGAGACGCCACAGAGCTTCGAACGCACCGGCAATCGCCGCGACTACTCCGTCGTGCCGCCGGAGCCGACGCTGCTCGATCGCCTCGTCGACGACGGCCGGAAAGTGCATGCTGTGGGCAAGATCGCCGACATTTTCGCTCATCAGGGAATTACCCGCATGATCAAGGCGAATGGCAATGCAGCCCTGATGGATGCGACCCTCAAGACGATCGATGAAGCGGCCGATGGCGATCTCGTCTTCACCAATTTCGTCGATTTTGACATGTTGTATGGCCACCGTCGCGACGTCCCCGGTTACGCAGCCGCGCTCGAAGCCTTCGACCGGCGTCTGCCGGAGGTCCATCGCAGACTGAAGCCCGGAGACATGGTCCTCATGACCGCGGATCACGGTTGCGATCCGACTTGGCGCGGCACCGACCACACGCGCGAGCGTGTTCCGATCATGTGTTTCGGGCCAGGCATCCGCTCGCGCAATGTCGGACTGCGCACGACCTATGCCGATATCGGCGAAACCATTGCGGCGCATCTCGGCATCGCGCCGGGCCGCCACGGACGGAGCTTCCTGTGACGACACAGCTGAAAAAAGCCGAACTGCACTGTCATCTCGAAGGCGCGGCGCCCCCGGCACTCACCCTTGACCAGGCGCGCAAATACGGCGTCGATCCCGACACATTCATGGACGGTGACCGCTACGCCTGGACCGACTTTTCGGAGTTCATCAAAGCCTATGACAAGGTCGCAGGCCTGTTCCGGACGGAAGACGATTATGCGCTTCTCACGGAGACCTATCTGCGCGAACTGGCATCGGCATGCACCATCTACAGTGAACTGATTATCTCGCCGGATCATGGCGATCGGATCGGCCTCGGTGCGGACAATTACCTGGCCGGCATTACAGCTGGTATCGAGCGAGCAAAGGCGGACACCGGCATCGAGGTGCGCATTCTCGTGACGGGCGAACGCCATTTCGGTCCGGAAAGGGTGATTGCCGCCGCCGAATATGCCGCCCGGAGCCCCAACTCGCTGATAACCGGCTTCAACATGGCCGGTGAAGAGCGCATGGGCCGTGTGGCTGACTATGCCCGTGCCTTCGATATCGCTCGAGAGGCGGGGCTTGGCCTGACCATCCACGCCGGTGAAGTCTGTGGTGCCTTCAGCGTCGCCGATGCGCTTGACCTCGTGAAGCCGGATCGCATTGGGCATGGCGTGCGTGCCATTGAGGATGCGGAACTCGTCCGGCGGCTCGCCGATCTCGGGACGGTTCTGGAGGTCTGCCCTGGATCCAACATCGCGCTGTCGGTCTATCCCGATTTCCAGAGCCACCCCCTGCGTAAGCTCCGGGATGCCGGCGTCCGCGTCTGCATCAATTCCGACGATCCGCCATTCTTCCACACGTCGCTCGCCCGCGAGTATGAACTGGCGGCGACGGAATTTGGATTTTCGAACGCGGAGATCGACGCGATGACCCGCACGGCGATCGAGGCAGCCTTCGTGGACGAAAAGACGCGACAAGCGCTGCTGGCGAAACTCGCAACGTGAGCGCTGTTGAAGACCGGGCAAAATCCACGCCTGCTCTTGCGGCTCTCCCTGAGAACGTGAAAATAGACCCATCCGAAGACAAAAAGAAAAGAAGGTTCGATCCATGGACGGCGTAACAGTCATCAATCACCCTCTCGTTCAGCACAAGCTGACGATCATGCGCCGCAAGGAAACCTCGACCTCCAGCTTTCGCCGGCTTTTGCGTGAGATCTCGACCCTTCTCTGCTACGAGGTGACGCGCGATCTCGAGCTGACCATGGAGACAATCGAGACGCCGCTGACCGAAATGCAGTCCCCGATCCTCGAGGGCAAGAAGCTGGTCTTCGCCTCGATCCTGCGCGCCGGTAACGGCCTGTTGGAAGGCATGCTCGAGCTGGTTCCGGCAGCCCGTGTCGCCCATGTCGGCGTCTACCGTGATCACGAAACCCTTCAGGCCGTGGAATACTATTTCAAGGCACCCGAAGCGCTGTCGGAGCGCTTAATCATCGTCGTTGACCCGATGCTGGCAACCGGCAATTCTTCGATCGCTGCCATCGACAAACTGAAGGAACGCGGCGCGAAAAACATCCGTTTCCTCTGCCTGCTGGCGGCGCCTGAGGGCATCAAGAACTTTCAGGCTGTCCATCCCGACGTGCCGATCTTCACAGCCTCGATCGACAGCCATCTGAATGAGAAGGGCTACATCATGCCCGGCCTCGGCGATGCGGGTGACCGGATGTACGGAACGAAGTGATTTCTTAACCAGATCACTGGCTTTGACGGCTCGGAACCCTTGTTTCGGGCCGTTTTTGTTTATCCAGTATCCATCCGGCAAGACCCTGCTGCTACAGTGAGCGCGAACCCATTGAGGAGTGCCGATGTTCGCCCGCACGCTGTTCACAGTCTTGCTGATCGCTCTGTCTGCCAGCCAGTGGCCGATGATCGCGGGTAAGGTCCAGGCGTTGTTGAACCAGCGGGAAACCGCAGCGCCGGAAGAGCCGAGAACGCAGCCGGCCAAGGCATCGTCGGGACAGACGGTTCTGACAATGGGTCCAAGTGGACATTACGAAGGCACGTTCAAGATGAACGGAAAGCCCGTCGAGGCCATGGTCGATACCGGAGCCTCGCTCGTCGCAATCAACATCTCTACCGCCCGTCGCCTAGGCTTCAGCCCTTCGATGCTCGACTTCCGCTATGACGTAACGACGGCCACTGGTTCGCTCAAAGCCGCCCATGTTGTGCTCGACCGCATTGAGATCGGCAGCATCCGTGTCCGGGCGGTCGACGCCTTTGTTCTCGACGACAAGACCCTCTCTTCGACGCTGGTCGGCATGAGCTTCATGAAGAAGCTAAGGTCCTACACGGCGGAAAATCGCACGCTTCGCTTGATCCAGTGAGGTTGAGGCCTACTCGATCCTGAGGCCGATCACCGGCGCCGCGGCCGGCTTCGTTTGCGAGATGCGGTAGCACTGAGCGACGGTTTCCGCAGCACGTGTTGCCGAAGGCTCGTCATTGGCCTGCACAAAGGCGATAGGCTCGCCCTTCGTCACCTTCGTGCCGAGCGGCTTGAAGCCGGATATCCCCACCCCGTGATCGATGCTGTCGCTCGGCCGCTGCCGTCCACCGCCAAGCGTCACCACGGCAAGCCCGAGCGCGCGGGTGTCGCAGGCGGAGAGATAGCCGTCTTCGGGCGCTTCCACAGCAATTTCCACCCTGGCACGCGGCAGGTAATGCTCTGCTTTGTCCATGAAGTCGGCGGGGCCGCCCAGCTCGCGCACCATCTTTCCGAAGATCTCGGCCGCCTTGCCGGAGGCGAGAGCCTCGACGCAACGTTTGAGGGCGACGCCGTGATCGCTCTCCACGCCGGCATTGATCAGCATCTCCGCTCCAAAGGCGAGCGTTACTTCTTCAAGACGTGTGCCGCCCTTCAGGCCCTTGAGGAAGTCGACCGCGTTCTGCACCTCGATCGCATTGCCGGCGCAGTCGGCAAGCGGCTGATTCATGTCGGTCAGTAGCGCGGTTGTCCGGACACCGGCGCCATTGGCCACACGCACCAGCGAACGGGCGAGCGCTTCGGCATCTTCCGCCTTGGCCATGAAGGCGCCATTGCCGAATTTGACGTCGAGCACCAGGCTGTCCAGCCCGGCCGCCAGTTTCTTCGACAGGATGGAGGCCGTGATCAGCGGGATGGATTCCACCGTCGCTGTCACGTCGCGGATCGCATAGAGCCGCTTGTCCGCCGGCGCGAGATCGCCCGTCTGGCCGATGATGGCACAGCCCGCGCGGTCCACCGTGCGGCGGAAGATGGTATTGTCCGGCATCACGTCATAACCGGGGATCGACTGCAGCTTGTCGAGCGTGCCGCCGGTATGCCCAAGCCCGCGCCCTGAAATCATCGGGACCGCCAGCCCGCAGGCAGCCACGATCGGCGCCAGCATCAGCGAGACATTGTCTCCGACACCTCCCGTCGAATGCTTGTCGGCGATGGGCTTGCCCACTCCGGCCCAGGAGAGGACGTCGCCTGAATCACGCATGGCCAGCGTCAGCGCGACGATTTCGTCCGGCGTCATACCGCGAAAGAAGACCGCCATGGCAAAGGCCGCGACTTGGCCTTCGGAGATCGTTTCATTCGACAACCCTTCGACGAAGGCAGCAATCTCGTCAGCCGAGAGCACGTCCCCATCCCGTTTCCGACGAATGATCTCCTGCGGTAGCAGCATTATCAGTATCCTGAAGCCGCAGCAGTTGATCGTTCGCCGGAAAGCGTGGCCAGGATGTCGTCGAGCAGACCGGATGCTCCAAAACGGAAGGTCGACGGCATGACCCAATCTTCGCCCATGATCGTATCGGCGAGCCTCAGGTAGAGGGCGGCGTCCGCAACCGTCGAGATCCCGCCGGCCGGCTTGAACCCGACTTTCTTGCGGCTGTCCCGGATCGATTGCAGCATGATGTCTGCCGCCTCCAGCGTGGCATTGACGCCGACTTTGCCGGTCGAAGTCTTGACGAAATCCGCACCGGCCGCGATGGCAAGGTCGGATGCCTTGCGGATGAGAGCCACGTCCTTCAGTTCGCCGGTTTCCAGGATCGTCTTCAGGATCGCATGGCCGCAGGCTGCCTTCACGGCGGTAACCATGTCCGTCACGGCCTTTTCGTCCCCTGAAACCAAGGCACGATACGGAATGACAAGGTCGATATCGTCGGCGCCGTCGGCAACAGCGTCGCGCGTCTCCGCCAACACATCCTCGATCTTCATGCCGCCAGAGGGAAAGTTGACCACGGTCGCGATGCGGATCGGACTGTCCGGCCCAAGCAGCGTGCGCGCCTGCATCACGAAGCGTGGCCAGATGCAGATGGCGGCCGTAGGACCATAAGCGGTCTGGGCCTTGCCGCAGAGCGAAACGATCTGCTCCGGCGTGCAATCATCCTTCAGGTTGGTGAGGTCGAGAAGCGACAGCGCCTTGGTCGCAACCGCGCGCAGTTCCTGGTTATCCAATATCGTTACCTCCGCCGATCATCCGCTTGAGGATGCGGGCCAGACGTTCGCCGCCGATCGGCGCCATGTCTTTGGTTTCTTCGTGGCTCAGTTCGCCACCGGTCATGCCGGCTCCATAATTGGTGATCACGGAGGCTGCCGCAACCCTTAGGCCGAAAAAGCGCGCGAGAATGACTTCCGGTACGGTCGACATGCCCACCGCGTCAGCCCCCAGCACCCGCGCCATGCGGATCTCGGCGGGTGTCTCGAAGCTCGGGCCGGAAAACCACATATAGACACCGCGAGAGAGCGGGACTTCTTCTGCGGCTGCGGCTTCGCGCATGGCAGCCTGCAGCTGCGCGTCATAGGCCGAAGTCATGCCGACGAAGCGCGCGTCGCTCGGTTCGCCGATCAGCGGGTTCTTGCCGGAGAAATTGATGTGGTCGGTGATCTGCATGACCGAACCCGGCGGCATGTCCTCGCGCAGAGACCCCGCCGCATTGGTCAGGATCAGCGTCGTGACCCCCAGCCCCATCAGCACTTCGATGGGAATCCGCATCGCTGTCGGATCGCCATGCTCGTAATAGTGCACACGACCGGCAAGCATGATGACCGGCGTGTTCCCCAGCATGCCGGCGACAAGCTCGCCAGCATGACCGGATACGGCACTCAAGGGAAAGCCGGGCAGCTCGGAATAGGGCACACGAACCGCATCCCGAACCTCGTTCACCAGTGAACCCAATCCCGAGCCCAGGACGATGCCGTGACGGGGAACGAGGCCGTTCAGCCGCTCGACGAGAAGATCGACGGCGGGCTTCATCCAATCACGTCCGTCTTGAAGCTCAGCGGCAGAAGTTCGTCCATGGTCATGGACTTCTGCACGCCCACCTCGTCGCAGAGATAGATCTTGGTATCTGCAGAGGCGAATTCCGAGATTTTCTGCCGGCATCCGCCGCAGGGCGGGCAGAGCGCCAGTTTCTCGGCAATGACCGCCATCTCGACGATCTTCTTGCCCCCGCCCATGATCATGCAGCCGATGGCGGTCGGTTCCGCGCACCAGCCCTGAGGGAAGGAGAGGTTCTCGATGTTCGCGCCTGTATAGATCTTGCCGTCATCGGCCCGGATCGCAGCTCCCACGGGGAACTTGGAATAGGGCGCGTGGGCGAATTGCATCGCGCCGCGCGCGGCTTCGAACAGATCATGCGCCATGGATCAACGCTCCTTGGTGTAGGGCACGCCACCGGCTTTCGGCGGGTTGGCAGCACCGATGAAGCCGGCCAGCAGGATACAGGTGAGGATATAGGGCAGAGCCTGGAAGATCTGCACCGGTACCTCGCCGATCCCTGGGATTGCTTTACCCTGCATGAAGTTGGCGAGCGCGTCGAGGAAGCCGAACAACAGGCAGGCAAACATGACCGGCACAGGCTTCCACTTGGCGAAGATGAGCGCCGCAAGCGCGATGTAGCCCTTGCCCGCCGACATGTCCTTGATGAAGGCCGCCGACTGCGCGATCGCCAGATAGGTGCCGGAAAAACCGCAGAGGAAGCCCGCCACCAGAACGGCACGGTAACGGAGGAAGGTTACCGAGATGCCGGCCGTATCGACGGCGCCCGGATTTTCGCCGACGGCGCGCAGCCGCAGCCCGAAACGCGTCCGGTAGAGCACCCACCAGGACAGCGGCACGGCGAGGAAGGCAAGATAGGTGAGGATGTTGTTGCCGGAAATCACATTCGCATAGATCGGCCCGATGAAGGGTACGTCGCGCATCGCGTCGGCACCCGGCAGGATGATCGGCGCAAAGCGCCCGTCATTGGTCACCTGCGGCGTGCGGCCGCCTTGGCCGAACCAGGCCTGGCCGAGCACGACGGTCAGGCCGGCGGCCACGAAATTGAGCGCCACCCCCGAAATGATCTGGTTGCCGCGATTGGTGATCGAGGCAAAACCGTGGATCAGCGAGAAGAAGAGCGAAATTCCGATACCCGCGCAGAGACCGGCCCAGGCAGAGCCTGTGAGATGTGCGGTGCAAGCGGCCGCAAATGCGGCGGCCAGCATCTTCCCCTCAAGACCGATATCAAAAATACCGGCGCGTTCCGAAAAGAGACCTGCCAGCGCGGTGAAGATGAGCGGGATCGACAAGCGGATGGTCGATCCGAGAATGCTGATGAGGATGTCGAAGCTATCCATGGTCTAATCCTCAACCCTTCACGAATGTCTGGTAGGCGCGGACAATCATCGGCCGGCACATGAATTCGAGCGCACCGGCAAACAGGATGACAAGACCCTGGATGACGACGATCATGTCGCGGGTGATGTTCGGCATGTCGAAGGAAAGCTCCGCCCCGCCCTGATAAAGCACCCCGAACAGAATGGCGGCGATGATGATACCGAGCGGATGGTTGCGTCCCATCAGCGAGACAGCGATGCCCACAAAACCGGCGCCGCCGACAAATTCCACCTGCAGACGTGCCGAAGCGCCAAGCACGGGATTGAGCGCCATCATCCCGGCGAGACCGCCGGAAATCAGCATCGTGATGACCACGATCTTGGTGTAGGAGATGCCGGCATAGTCGGCGGCCGAGCGGCTGAGACCCATCGTCCGCATCTCGAAACCGAGTTTTGTCCGCCAGATCAGCACCCACACCACGAAACACATGACGACCGCGATCAGGAAGGACACATTGAACGGGGCAGGACCGAGCTTTCCGCCGAACATGGCAATGAGCCAGTCGAGCTTCGGCAATTGGCCGCCTTCGAGGAAGGTGCGGGTTTCAGGCGCCATCTTGCCGGGAACGATGAACACGTTCACCAGCAGATAGACCATCAGTGCCGCGCCGATGAAGTTGAACATGATCGTGGTGATGACGATATGGCTTCCACGCTTTGCCTGTAGGAGCGCCGGAATCAGCGCCCAGGCTGCGCCGAAGAGAGCAGCGCCGAGGACTGCGAACGGCATCGTCACATACCACGGGACGTAGTGGTCCAACGCCAGAGCGGCTAGTGCAGCACCCAGGCCGCCGACATAGGCTTGCCCCTCCGACCCGATGTTGAACAGTCCCGCATGATAGGCGACTGCCACCGACAACCCGGTGAAGATGAAATTCGTTGCGTAGAACAGCGTGAAGCCAATGCCTTCGCCGCGCCCAAGCGCACCCTGCAGCATCAATTGCAGGGCCTCCCACGGGTTCTCGCCGATGATCCAGACCACAAGCCCGGAGACGAGAAACGCCAGCGTGAGGTTGATCAGCGGCAGCAGCGCATAATTGATCCAGTTTGGAAGGGGTACGGATGCAGTGCTCATCAAATCCTCAAGCGGCAATACCGGCCATCATCAGGCCGAGTGTCTGTTCACCGGCGTCCGGTGTCTTCTCGCCAACCACCTTGCCGGCGAACATCACCAGGATCCGGTCGGACAGCGAACGGATTTCGTCGAGTTCGACGGAGACGAGCAACACGGCCTTGCCGGCGTCCCGCGTCTCGACGATCCGCTTGTGAATGAACTCGATGGCGCCGATGTCGACACCGCGTGTGGGCTGGCCGACGATCAAAAGTTTCGGGTCGCGTTCGATTTCGCGGGCAACGACGATCTTCTGCTGGTTGCCACCGGAGAAGTTGGCGGTCTTCAGCCGCGGGTTCGGCGGGCGGATGTCGTATTTTTCGATCTCGGCGACGGCGGCCTTGCGGATCGCATCCGGGTCGAGAAAGAAGCCCTTCCCGTAGCGTTCGTCACGATGATAACCGAGAATGGCGTTCTGGCTCTCTTCGAAAGGCAGGACCAGGCCCATGTGGTGTCGGTCTTCCGGAATATGGGCAACGCCAATGCCGCGCAATTCTGCCGGATCGAGCCCCGCGACGTTGCGGCCGCCGATCCAGATCTCGCCGGATGTCGGCTTACGGATGCCGGTGATCGCTTCCAGCAATTCGCTCTGGCCATTACCCGCGACCCCTGCGATTCCGACGATTTCGCCGGAGCGCACGTCGAAGGAGACATTGTCGACCATGACGACGCCACGGCTGTCCTTGACGGTCAGGTTCCGCACGGAGAGGTAGATGTCGCCCGGATTGGCCGGCTGCTTGTCGACATGCAGCAGCACGCGACGGCCGACCATCAACTCTGCGAGTTCCTCGACCGTGGTTTCGGCTGTCTTGCGTGTCGCCACGATTTCGCCGCGTCGCATCACCGAGACGGTGTCGGTGATCGCCATGATCTCGCGCAGCTTGTGCGTGATCAGGATGACGGTCTTGCCCTGATCGCGCAGCACGCCGAGGATCTTGAACAGGTGGTCGGCCTCGGCCGGCGTCAGCACACCTGTCGGCTCGTCCAGGATCAGGATTTCTGCGCCGCGATAGAGGGCTTTGAGGATTTCCACACGCTGCTGAAGGCCGACCGGCAGTTCTTCGATCACTGCGTCGGGATCGACTTCCAGCTCATAATCCTCTTCGAGTTTCTTCAGCGCGGCACGCGCGCTGTCCACACCCTTGGCCAGTGTCGCGCCACCTTCGGCGCCCAGCATCAGGTTCTCGAGCACCGTGAAATTTTCGACCAGCATGAAATGCTGGTGCACCATGCCGATGCCGGCGGAAATCGCCGCCTGGCTGTCCCGGATGGTGGTCGGCTTGCCGCCGATCTGAATGGATCCCTGGTCGGCTTGATAGAAGCCGTAGAGGATCGACATCAAGGTCGATTTGCCCGCGCCGTTTTCACCGATGATACCGTGAATGGAGCCCTTGGCGACCGTAAGGTTGATGTTCTTGTTGGCATGCACCGCACCGAACTTCTTGTCGATGCCGATCAATTCGATCGCCGGTACCTGGCTCGTTGCAGTCATTCCGGTCCCCCAGACATACAAAAAGGGCGCAGGACGACGAATGAGCCGTCCTGCGCCCGGATTTCAGATCACTTCGGGCAGGAATTGTCCGACATGTAGTCGTGGATCTTGACGGTTCCTGCGATGATGTCGGCCTTCGCCTTTTCGACGGCTGCCTTCATGTCATCAGTGATCAGCTTGGCGTTGTTGTCGTCGAGCGCATAGCCAACGCCGTCTTCCTTGACGCCGAGTGCCAGCAGGCCGGGCGTGAACTTGTCGTTCTTGGAATCGGAATAGGCGTTGTAGACGGCGAGGTCGACGCGCTTGACCATCGAGGTCAAAACGGAACCCGGCTGCAGGTGGTTCTGGTTGGAATCGACGCCGATCGAGAACTTCTTGTTGTCGGCGGCGGTCTGAAGAACGCCGAGGCCGGAAGCGCCGGCTGCCGCGTAGATGACGTCAGCGCCCTGGTCGATCTGGTTCTTGGCGAGTTCACCGCCGCGGACCGGATCGTTCCATGCAGCACCCGTCGTGCCGATCATGTTCTGCAGGACTTCGATGTCGGCCTTGGCGGCGCGTGCGCCCTGCTCATAGCCACATTCGAACTTGCGGATCAGAGGAATGTCCATGCCGCCGACGAAACCGACCTTGCCGGTGGTCGACGCCATGCCGGCGAGCAGGCCGACCAGGTACGAACCTTCTTCTTCCTTGTAGACGACCGAACGGACATTCGGCTTGTCGACGACCGAGTCAACGATGACGAACTGGGTGTCGGGGAATTCTGCCGCGACCTTTTCGATGGCCGAGGTCCATGCGAAGGACACGGCAACGATCGGGTTGAAGCCCTTCGAGGCGAAGTTGCGGATCGCCTGTTCGCCCTGGGTGTCGCTGGTCGGCTCGAAATCACGATAGTCGATGCCGGTTTCGGCCTTGAACTTCTCGGCGCCACCATAGGCGGCTTCGTTGAACGACTTGTCGAACTTGCCGCCCGTGCCATAAACCAGCGCCGGCTTGATGTCGGCCGCAAGTGCGGTCGCCGACATCGCGGCCAAGGCAAAGAGACTGAGGAGGGTTTTCTTCATTGTGCAGCCCTGTTTGTTGCTATTGATCTTGTTGGGTCCTCCCGCAAGCCTTTCCTCATGAGAAAGACATGTCTGCGGAACCGCCGCTCCCCTTTTCCAGAGGTCCTGGCTGGGCCGCATCCTTGCATGGCTTTCGCAAAAATTCACCAGATTTTTTTCATCTGGTAAAGATTCACACCCGTGCTGAAAATTCAGCATCGAGTGTGAAAATCTAGTCAGATCAAGGGGATTTGTGCTGCCGCTTTGGGCAGCACGTCTCAGGCCGCCGGCTGGATCGGGCAGGCAACGCCCGTGCCGCGCAGACCGCAATAGCCGTTCGGATTTTTGGCAAGATACTGCTGGTGATAGTCTTCGGCGTAATAGAAGGGGCCGGCATGGGCGATTTCCGTCGTTACGCGACTGCTGTGTCCGGCCTGAACCAAGGCCTGCTGGAACCGATCGCGCACTGTGATCGCCAGCGCCATGTCCTCGTCCGTTTCGACATAGATTGCAGACCGGTAGGTCGTGCCGATATCGTTACCCTGCCGCATGCCCTGCGTCGGGTCATGGGCCTCGAAGAAGATTTTGAAGATCTCTTCCAGGCTGATCTTTGCCGGATCGTAGACCACCTTGACCACCTCGGTGTGGCCGGTCAGCCCCGTGACGGTCTCCTGATAGGTCGGGTTCGGTGTGATTCCGCCCTGATAGCCTGCCGCCGTGACATAGACGCCGGGCGTCTGCCAAAGCAGCCGTTCCGCGCCCCAGAAACATCCCATACCCAGATAGACGGTCCGCATGCCCTCGGGGTAGGGCCCCTTGAGAGGCAGGCCCGAGACGAAATGTGTTTCGGCGGTCGGCAGGGCCTCGGCTCTCCCGGGAAGCGCGCTTTCGGCGGTGGGCATTGTCGTCTTCTTATTGAACATGTCGATCAGGAACATCTCGATACTCCTTCTGATTAAGCGGGGCGCCGCCGGATGCGGGCCAAGCACGGGTGGGGCGAATGACTGTTGTATGTCGCAGTTTTCCCGCTGACCTTACATGCCCATGCGGTGGCTCAATGCGTCGAGCCGGCGCTCAGGCCGCAAACCGTCCGGCAAGCGACGGCTTCTTGTAGCCCAGCATCCAGAAGACCAGCGACATCGCAAACAGCACGACAAAGGCAGGTTGCACCAGGACGGTGTCGCGCAAGGCTGCCCAAGTGCCGATGCCGAAGCGGGCCTCGGCTGTCTGCTGCAGCATCGCCAACGAAGCCGGGCTGACATCTGCCCAGACGGACGTCAACGGTGTCAGAATCATGCGGGAAGCCGAAACAGATGCGATCGTGTCTGCCGTCGCTGCAACCACCCCTGCGCACAGCAGGAGCAAACTCATCATTCTCAAGGCAAGCCGCACCATCAACATCCCCGGCTGAATTCGACGGCAACCTCCGATCCCGCTGCTGTCTGGGGCTATAGATAGGGATTTGTCGGCCGATGTCAAAATAATGAGAGATTTCGGTTGATCCGCCGGATTTCATGGGTATATATCGCGCCCGACCAACCGCGGTGATTTTCGCCGCGACCTCCCTGGACAGGTGGCCGAGTGGTTGAAGGCGCACGCCTGGAACGCGTGTGTGCGTGAAAGCGTACCGTGGGTTCGAATCCCACCCTGTCCGCCATTTCCTTGATATCCAACCGTTATTCCTGAGCGCTCTTCCTGGTTCCCTGGTGAGGCCGATGCTGGAACTTGGATTCCGTTTCCTACACGAGCTGATGAAAGAGTGGCTTGGCGACCGGTTGCCGGCCGCGTATGCCAATCTCCATTGAGGCAGGCGGTGTGAACCGTGGGCCTATGCAGCCGGATCGCAAGCGCCCAAAACAATCCAGATTGACCTGACGATTTGTGCTGAGAACCGCTGGCGGCTGGCGCTGGCTAATTCGTTGGTTCCATGACCAGTGGACCACGAGATTGGGGTCCTCCGGCGAGCCCTGTTCTGCCCAATTCGTAATCACCAAGCAATGCATGCTTCGCATAGCTGCAGTGCAGCATTGATGCTTGGAAACGGCGGTGGTCAGCGTATGATCACAGTCATCGAAGCAATGCACCTCCTCCCGCAGAGCTTCGACGCAGGGCGACCACTCCTCCTCCCAAGGTCGTCCTACAGAACACCGGCACTCCTCCTCCCAGTCGGTGTTCAAACTATTCGAAAAGCCTGCCGCACCTCCTCCCGCGGCAGGCTTTTTCGTTTTCGGCCTTCGTGCGACTTTCCTGCCTGTCCACCGGGCAAATGCCCGACGGCTGTTGACAGCGGTTTTCGTCCGCGCGCGATCAGCTCTGCCGCATGAACTTCTGAATGAGATCGGCGAGCGCTTCCGGCTGCTCGACCGAGGGGATATGCGCGCAATCGGCGATTTCCTCGAAACGGGCGCCCGGAACGAGATCGGCACCGGCCTTGACCGTGGCGGGTGGCGTCGAGCCGTCCTGGTCGCCGACGACGAAGAGCGTGGGGACCGTGATGGTCGGCAGGACATCGGAGAAATCGGTGTCGCGCAGGGCAGCACAGGTCGACAGATAGCCTGCGATGGACTGACGCGTCATCATCAAGCGGTAGCCGGCGAGTTGGTCAGGGCGGTCTTCATGGAAGGCCGGGGTGAACCAGCGTGCCATGGCACTGTCAGCAGCGCTCTCCAGGCCGCCCTTCTCGATGCCGGCGATGC
Organism: Hyphomicrobiales bacterium; assembly: GCA_900473805.1. Taxonomy (GTDB): domain Bacteria; phylum Pseudomonadota; class Alphaproteobacteria; order Rhizobiales; family Rhizobiaceae; genus Allorhizobium. The sequence goes on from UCMS01000003.1 coordinate 76,926, forward strand.
GCTCGGCCCAGATTTCGGCAGACCCGATGCGGGGTGCGGTGTCGCAGAGGATGAGTTTGCGGAACAGATCCGGCCGCTCCTTCCAGAGACCCTGGCAGACGAGGCCGCCAACGGAGAGGCCGCAGAAGGTGGCTTTGCGGATGCCGAGTTCGTCGCAGAGGTTGGCGAGATCCGAAACGAGGTCCCTCATGCCGAAGGGCTTGTCGGCGCCGCCGGAGAGGCCGTGGCCACGGCTGTCATAGAGCAGCACCGAGACATCGTCGCCGAGCTCGTCGAAGAGCGGCAGCCAGATGCGGAAGTCGGTGCCGAGCCCGTTGGAGAAGACGATCAGGTTCTTGGCTTTCGCCTCGCCGATCAGTTCGTAGTGCACGACATTGCCGTTGATGGTCTTGAAGGCCAAATCTTGTACTCCTGCGGGCTTTACAGCCCCCGTGTTTCGCTAACCGGCAAGGCCGGGAATTCTCAGTGCGCCTCGTCCCAATTGTGGGCGGCGCGGGCGTCGACCTTGAGCGGAACGCGCATGGAGACGGCGGGCATGGCGGCGTTTTCCATGATGTTGACGATAACAGGCATGGCGACATCGACGGCATCGTCCTCAACTTCGAAGATCAGTTCGTCATGCACCTGCAGCAGCATGCGCACGCGCTCCGACAAACCCGCTGCGGCAAGCGCCGGCTCGATCTGGATCATGGCGCGGCGGATGATGTCGGCGGCCGAACCCTGGATCGGAGCGTTGATCGCGGCGCGTTCGTTGAAGGCGCGCATTGAGGGGTTGGACGATTTGATCTCCGGGTAGTGGGCGCGGCGGCCGAAGATGGTTTCCACATAGCCATGCTCGCGGGCGAAGGCCTTGGTGCTCTCCATGTAGTCCTTGATGCCGGGGAAGCGCTCGAAATACTTCTTGATGTAGTCGCCGGCCTCCGAGCGCTCGATGCCGAGCTGGTTCGCAAGGCCGAAAGCGGAGATGCCGTAGATGATGCCGAAGTTGATCGCCTTGGCGCGGCGGCGGACGTCCGACGGCATACCTTCGACCGGCACGCCGAACATTTCGGATGCAGTCATGGCATGGATGTCGATGCCATCGGCAAAGGCCTGGCGGAGCTGCGGGATGTCGGCGACATGGGCCAGCACGCGCAGTTCGATCTGGCTGTAGTCGGCTGACAAGAGCTTGTGGCCGGGCGTCGAGATGAAGGCTGTACGGATCTTGCGGCCTTCGGCGGTGCGGACCGGAATGTTCTGCAGGTTCGGCTCTGACGACGAGAGGCGACCTGTTGTCGTTGACGCCAGAGAGTAGCCCGTGTGGACGCGTTTGGTCTGCGGATGGATGTATCCGGGAAGCGCATCCGTATAGGTAGACTTCAGCTTGGTCAGCTGGCGCCAGTCGACGATCTTGCGCGGCAGCGGCGCACCCTCAGCAGCGAGGTCTTCCAGCACCTGGGCTGAGGTCGACCACTGACCGGTCTTGGTCTTGGAACCACCGGGCAGACCCATGCGACCGAACAGGATATCGCCGAGCTGCTTCGGCGAGCCGATGTTGAACCGCTCGCCAGCGAGTTCATAGACCTCGTCCTCAGCGGCAGCGGCCTTTTGGGCGAGTTCGCCCGACAGGCGCGAGAGGATCTGGCGGTCGACGGTGATGCCGCGCTCTTCCATATGGGCGAGCACCGGCACCAGCGGGCGCTCCAAGCGCTCGTAGATGCGGGTGAGACCCTCGGCGGCCAGACGCGGTTTCAGCACCAGCCAGAGACGGAGCGTCACATCGGCGTCTTCGGCGGCATAGGCGGTTGCGCGGTCGATGTCGACGAGATCGAAGGTGACGGAGGACTTTCCGGAGCCGGCGACGTCCTTGTAGGCGATCGGGGTATGGCCGAGCCACTTCTCCGACAGGCCGTCCATGCCGTGATTGCCCTTGCCGGCGTCGAGCACGTAGGACATCAGCATGGTGTCATCGAAGGACTGGAGCGTCACGCCGTGGCGCTTCATCACCAGGTAGTCGTATTTCAGGTTCTGCGCGACCTTCAGCACGGAGGGGTCTTCCAGTAGACCCTTCAGGGCGGCCAGCGCATCCTTCATCGGGATCTGGCCATCGGCGTGCCCGCCGCCGAGAAGATCGCCGACGCCGGTCTTGTGCGTGAGCGGAATGTAGGCGGCGCGGATGTCGGTCGAGCCGGGCGACAGCACATTGTCTTGGATCGCGAGCGAGACGCCGACCAGCTCGGCCTGCATCGGATCGAGCGAGGTGGTCTCTGTGTCGAAGGCGACGAGGCCGGTTTCGCGGGCAGCAGCAATCCAGAGCTCAAGGGTCTCGATGTCGCGGATTGTCACGTAAGCGCTGGTATCGATCGGCTTTCCTGCAAAGGCATTCGCCCGGCTTGCTGCGAGACCAGCGGGTGTCGCGCCATCGGGGCTGCCGGATTTTGCGGACGAGGCTGCGGCCGTCGATACGGAAGCAGTAGACGCGTCGGCTGAAGAGGCAGAAGGCACGTCGCCGGCATCAAGATCGGGGCCACGGGCCGCATCACCCCATTCAACCGGCACGACGGCCGGTTCGATGACGCCTGCATCGCAGTCGCAGACTTCGGCCACACGGCGGGTCAGCGTGGTGAATTCCATCGCCTTAAGGAATGCAATGAGCTTCGGACCGTTCTGCGGTTCGAGCACCAACTCCTCGAGCTTCATGTCGAGCGGCACATCGGTGCGCAGTTCGACGAGCTGGCGCGAGACACGCGCGAGCTCGGCATTGGCGACGATGTTTTCGCGGCGCTTGACCTGTTTGATCTCATCAGCACGGGCGAGCAGGGTTTCCAGATCGCCGAACTCTTCGAGCAGCTGGGCGGCGGTCTTGGGGCCGATACCGGGAATGCCGGGAACGTTGTCGGTCGAATCGCCTGTCATCGCCTGCAGATCGATCATCTTTTCCGGCGGCACGCCCCATTTCTCGATGACGTCGGGAATGCCGATCTGCTTGTCCTTCATCGCGTCGTACATATGCACGTTCGCGGTGACGAGCTGCATCAGGTCCTTGTCGGAGGAAACGATGGTGACGTCGGCGCCGACGGCCTCAGCCTGGCGGGCATAGGTGGCGATGATGTCGTCCGCCTCGAAACCTTCGGTTTCGATGCAGGGCAGATTGAAGGCGCGGGTCGCATGGCGGATCAGGCCGAACTGCGGGATCAGGTCTTCCGGCGGGGCCGAGCGGTTCGCCTTGTAAAGCGGATAAATTTCCTTGCGGAAAGTCGTCGACGAGTAGTCGAAAATAACGGCCAGATGCGTCGGCGTGACACCGACATCGGTGTTGCGGGCATCGCGCAACAGCTTCCACAGCATGTTGCAGAAGCCGGAGACCGCGTTGACGGGCAGGCCGTCCGACTTGCGGTTCAGGGCCGGGATGGCGTGGAAGGCGCGGAAGATGAAACCCGAGCCGTCGACGAGGAAGAGGTGATCGCCTTTTTTCATGTCGGCATGGATAGCGCGGGGAGGCTGAAACGTCCATGACGGTTTGTTCTGCGTGGACAAAAACCGAGTATGCGCTTGGGCAGCACGCGACCCTGACCTGAAATGGAAAGCTCACAAAAAGCTTACCGATTTGTAATGCCTCTTTCCCTTGAAAAACCACATTTGGAACCTCAGATCACAGTCATCGGCGTCTGATCACGCCGTAGTCTGAATGAGGCTCGTCCCCCGCCGCGTCAGACTCGGGCAAAGGCCTTATCCCCCTCTCCGGGCCTTTGTCCCCATATTCCGGAGCCGCCGTGGCAGTCCCCGCCTCAAGCCACGGCGGCTTCCGAAGTCAAGAGCGCATCCCATGACTGGTCAGCCACAGGAATGCATCGCCTGCGATGCTTCTTGCCGTTAAAGTCGGCGACCCAAATTCCTAACCTCTCGACACTGTCGTGCCATGGCCAATGACCGCCCGGAATCTGCCACACAACTGGCGACCCAGTTCGCCCGCAGCGTGACGCGTGCTCTGCAAAGCCGGGCCGTGCGTCTCGGCTTCTCGCCGGGTCAGTTTCCCGTTCTGCTCGAATTGTGGGAGGAGGAGGGGCTCACCCAGCGACAACTCCTCGATCGCGTCGATGTGGAACAGGCGACCATGGCCAACACCTTGGCCCGCATGGAGCGCGACGGCCTGATCGAGCGCCGCGTGCATCCGCGTGACAAGCGTGCCCAGCAGATCTTCCTGACCGAAAAGGCGAGAACAATGCGCGAGGAAGCACTCGTTCTGGTCCGCGAAGCCGAAGATGCCGTGCTTTCCGGTTTCCGACGCTTCGAAAAGGAGTTGTTGAAGGAATACATCCGCTGGGCGATCGCGAACGCCCGCAAGCTGTGAGCTGTGGTCGATTGGCTGGCGGGCCGGTCCGGCATCTCGAAATTTACCGTCGTCATGCCTCGAAACGACAGACGCTTTGCTCTATGGTCCGCCGCGATTTCAATTCTGCAGGACATGACCATGACCGATCTTTCTCCCATCCTTGCCAAGGCCGATGATACTCTGCCACAGAGCCTCGACCGGCTGTTCGATCTGGTCCGAATCCCTTCCATCTCCACCGACCCCGCCTACAAGGCCGAATGCCGCAAGGCCGGCGAATGGCTGGTGAAGGAACTGGCCGAGCTTGGCTTTGATACCTCGCTGCGCGACACGCCCGGCCATCCCATGGTCGTGGCGCATCACGCTGCCGACCGTGCGGACGCGCCCCACGTGCTCTTCTACGGTCACTACGATGTTCAGCCGGTCGATCCGTTGGACCTCTGGGAAGACGATCCCTTCGCGCCAGCGATCAAGGAAAAGGACGGCCGCAAGATCATTACCGGGCGCGGCACGTCTGACGACAAGGGTCAGTTGTTGACTTTCGTCGAAGCCTGCCGCGCCTACAAGACGGTCAAGGGCTCCCTGCCGGTCAGGATCACCATCCTGTTCGAAGGTGAGGAGGAATCCGGTTCGCCCTCGCTGAAGCCCTTCCTCGAAGCCAATGCGGCGGAGTTGAAGGCCGATTTTGCCTTGGTCTGCGACACCAGCATGTGGGACCGCGAGACCCCTGCCATTGCCGCTGCGCTGCGGGGCCTGGTCGGTGAAGAGGTGACCATTACGGCTGCTGACCGCGATCTGCATTCGGGCCTGTTCGGAGGTGCCGCTGCGAACCCGGTCCACATCCTGACGAAAATCCTGGCCGATCTGCATGACGAAACCGGCAAGGTCACCCTGCCGGGCTTCTATGGCGGCGTTGAGGAAACACCCTCCAACATCAAGGCATCCTGGGAGAGCCTTGGCCGCACCGCAGAAAGCTTCCTCGGCGAAGTTGGTCTGTCGATCCCCTCGGGCGAAAAGGGCCGTTCGGTTCTGGAGCTGACCTGGGCCCGTCCGACGGCGGAGGTGAACGGCATCATCGGTGGCTACACCGGCGAAGGTTTCAAGACGGTCATCGCCGCCAAGGCTTCCGCCAAGATCTCGTTCCGTCTCGTCGGAACCCAGGATCCCGCAAAGATCCGCGAGAGCTTCCGAAGCTTCGTCAAGGCGCGGATTCCGGCCGACTGCTCGGTGGATTTCCACGAACATGGGGGCTCGCCTGCAATCCAGCTTTCCTATGATTCGCCGGAGCTGACCAAGGCGAAGAATGCGCTTTCGGATGAGTGGCCGAAGCCGGCCGTGATCATCGGCATGGGCGGCTCGATCCCGATTGTGGGAGATTTCCAGAAAATGCTCGGCATGGACTCGCTGCTCGTCGGCTTCGGTCTGACCGATGACCGCATCCATTCGCCCAACGAAAAGTATGACCTGAACTCGTTCCACAAGGGTATCCGCTCGTGGATCCGTATCCTCGACGCGCTAGCCAACAAGTGAGCGCATAAGCCAGAAAAGCAAAAAGGCCGGTCAAAAACCGGCCTTTCCTTTACGCTTCAACGCTGTCCTGCCAGTACATCCGTGGTCAGGGGCGGAAACGTGCCATGCGATGCTTCGGATGTCTGCTTGCCTTGGCAAGCTCATCCCTGATCCACAGGATCGCGCGGGATGATGAACAATTCCTTAAGGGCGTCACGTTTCGTGCAATCTCTGCGCTGAAACGATTCGCTCGTCGCTTGGTAGCCTGGAGATGGGAACGGCCCGATCATGTTTCAAGGGCCTCTGCGTTCAGAGTTGAAGATTGCGACCAAAGCCGAGTAGGGTAAACCCATGAGCCTTGAATCCGTCCGTGAGTTTTTCCGCACCCATGCCCCAGATCTTTCCGTCATTGTGACGGAAGCGAGTTCTGCGACCGTGGCTCTGGCTGCTGAAGCCCATGCTGTCGAACCCGACCAGATCGCAAAGACGATCTGTCTGCGGATCGGTGAGGACACGGTGCTTGTCGTCACTGCGGGCACCAGACGGCTCGACAACAGAAAGTTCAAGGATCGCTTCGGCGTCAAGCCGCGCATGCTTGATGCAGAGGCTGTTGTCGAAGCCACCAGTCATCCGGTCGGCGGTGTCTGTCCTTTCGGTCTTCCCGCGCCGCTCAAGATCTATTGCGACATCTCGCTGAAAAACTGGACCGAGGTCGTGCCCGCTGGCGGAGCGACAAATGCCGCGGTCAGGATAGAGCCGCAGCGCATGGCAACGCTGGTCGATGCGGAATGGGCCGACCTCTGCCAGTGACTGAAGTGTGGTTATGGCTGTTTACCGCGTCTTAACCACCCCTTAAATCGCCGCAATTATTGTGCAATCGAAGGAAAGCCGCACCGGCCCGGACGCGGATTTCAGCGATATCAGCACGGCGGCTCGCGAGCATCTCGGTTCGTGCGTCGTCTGCCACATGAGCATCTGGAGCAAGACCGCCGGAATGGTGAGCCGAGGCAAATCCCGCGACCGTATTGAACCGAGCTTCGAGGAGGAACGCGAGGACGAGGATCTGCGGCTGGATGCGGACGATCGGATTGCAGGAGGCCGCAAGGCGCGCTCGGCCGGCAAGCGATCGGCCCCGACAGCCAGATCCAACAGCGGCAAAAAATCTGAGCCCCGCAAGCGCCAATCGTCCGGCGGCTTTGGCCTCGGACGCCTGATCTACTGGTGTTTCGTCCTGTCGATCTGGGGTGCCATCGGGCTTGGTGCTCTGATTGCCTATTACGGCTCCCAGATGCCGAGCGCCAGCAGCTGGTCGATCCCCGAACGCCCGCCGAACATGAAGATCGTCTCCGTCGAGGGCACGGTGATTGCCAATCGCGGCGCGACCGGCGGCGAAGCGCTTCCTCTGGAAGAAATGTCGCCCTTCATCCCTCAGGCGGTGATGGCGATCGAAGACCGGCGCTTCTATTCGCATTTCGGCATCGACCCCTTGGGCCTCGCCCGCGCCATCGTGACCAACGTGGTGAGCGGCCGCGCGGTGCAGGGCGGCTCGACGCTGACCCAGCAGCTGGCCAAAAACCTCTTTCTGTCCCCGGAGCGCACCGTCGAGCGCAAGGTGCAGGAAGTCCTGCTCGCCTTCTGGCTGGAGCAGAAATACACCAAGGATCAGATCCTCGCGATGTATCTGAACCGGGTCTATTTTGGCTCGAACGCCTATGGCGTGGAAGCCGCCGCACGTCGCTATTTCAACAAATCGGCGCGTGATGTGAATCTCGGGGAAGCCGCTCTTCTCGCCGGATTGCTGAAAGCGCCGTCGAGACTCTCTCCCGCCCGTGATCCGGAAGCAGCAGAAGCCCGTGCCCAGGTCGTGCTCCAGGCCATGCTGGAAGAGGGTTATATAACCGCCGACGAGGTGAAGACGGCGATGTCGCAATCCCCGACCAAGGCGAAGCGCTATTGGAGCGGCGCGGGCCAGTATGTCGCGGACATGGTCCGCGACGATGTCACGGCCCTGATTGGTCAGGTCACCGAAGATATTGTCGTCGAAACCACGATCGACATGACGCTGGAGAAAAAGGCCGAGGCGGCCCTGACCGAGTCGCTGGCAGCCGAAGGCGCGAAGGTCAATGCGTCCCAGGCAGCGCTGGTCTCGATCGATGGCACCGGCGCGATCCGGGCTCTGGTCGGCGGGCGTGACTATGCCGAAAGCCAGTTCAATCGCGCGGTCAAGGCGAAGCGACAGCCCGGTTCGGCCTTCAAGCCCTTCGTCTATGCCGCCGCGATGGAGATCGGCCTGCGACCGGGCTCCACCCGCAACGATGCTCCGATCCGCATCGGATCGTGGACACCTCAGAACTATGACGAGAAGTATCGCGGTCCAGTGACGCTGTCCCACGCATTGGCCGAATCACTCAACACCATCGCCGCCCAACTGGTCATGGAAGTCGGCCCCGATCAGGTGATCAAGCTTGCCCATCGCATGGGCATTGATTCCGACCTTCAGAACAATGCCTCGATCGCCCTCGGTACCTCCGAAGTCTCGCTGCTCGAGCTGACGGCAGCCTATGCGCCCTTCATGAACGGCGGCTACAAGGCGACGCCCCATATTGTTCAGCGAATCCTCAAATCCGACGGCACGGTTATCTACGAGAATAACTATCTCGAACCACCCCGCGTTCTCAGCGATCAGGTTGTCAGCGAAATGAACCAGATGCTGATGGGTGTAATCAACGACGGTACCGGCAAGAAGGCGCGCCTGAAGGGGTGGGAAGCGGCTGGAAAGACCGGCACCACCCAGTCGTTCCGCGACGCGCTCTTCGTCGGTTACACCAGCAATCTGACCACCGGTGTCTGGTTCGGCAACGACAATGGCGATTCGATGGAGAAGGTGACAGGCGGCGGGCTGCCGGCGCGTGCCTGGCACGATTTTATGTCTGCCGCCCATCAGGGCCTGGCGCCCGCACCCTTGCCGGGTGGCGATTATCAGGATCCCGCCCCCATCGCAGAGGATCCGTCCATCGGCTCCATCATATCGGATGTGCTGAACGGTGGTGGGGAAGAGCGCTATCCAGCCCAGCCGCAGGCGGCGGACGAACAGCCGATCCCACAGGAAGAGCAGGGCGACTGGCCTGTGTTGGAAGGTCCCGTGCCGCCCGGCGATGTCGGCCAGGGTCCTCAAAACGGTGCGCCGCGACGCACCACGTTGCTCGACCTGATCCTCGGTCAGTGATCGCGTCTCATCGGACCATTTTGACGATGGCCAGGAGCAAGCCTTGAATGCTAAAGGCCTTGTCGGAGAAGACGAACGGGCAGCATGGAAATTGGCTCAAGAGGCCATTCCAATCTGTTCTTTTTACTGATTTTCAGCGGATTTCCAGCCTTGCAGTCGGAAAAACCGCTTCTTATATACGCGACATAGCCGCAGCACCGCTGTAGCAGATCCCAGACCATCCACGTCGAGGGGCTGTCAGGAATGCCTGATTGGGGTTCCGACGGCCTGCTTCAAGGAGAATATGACATGGCAAAAGTAATCGGTATCGACCTTGGAACGACCAATTCCTGCGTCGCCGTCATGGACGGCAAGGATGCGAAGGTCATCGAGAATTCGGAAGGCGCACGCACCACGCCGTCCATGGTGGCATTTTCGGACGACGGCGAACGCCTCGTCGGCCAGCCGGCCAAGCGCCAGGCGGTCACCAACCCGACCAACACCCTCTTCGCCGTCAAGCGCCTGATCGGCCGCCGCTACGAAGATCCGACGGTTGAAAAGGACAAGGGCCTCGTGCCGTTCCAGATCGTCAAGGGTGACAATGGCGACGCCTGGGTTGAAGCCCAGAACAAGGGTTATTCCCCGTCGCAGATCTCGGCCATGATCCTTCAGAAGATGAAGGAAACGGCTGAAGCCTATCTCGGCGAAAAGGTCGAAAAGGCCGTCATCACCGTTCCCGCCTACTTCAACGACGCGCAGCGCCAGGCCACCAAGGATGCCGGTCGCATCGCCGGTCTTGAAGTTCTGCGCATCATCAACGAGCCGACTGCTGCTGCTCTCGCTTACGGCCTCGACAAGAAGGACGGCAAGACGATCGCCGTTTACGACCTTGGCGGTGGTACCTTCGATATCTCGGTTCTGGAAATCGGCGACGGCGTCTTCGAAGTGAAGTCGACCAACGGCGACACCTTCCTCGGCGGTGAAGACTTCGACATGCGTCTCGTCGAATATCTCGCAGCCGAGTTCAAGAAGGATCAGGGCATCGACCTGAAGGGCGACAAGCTTGCCCTGCAGCGCCTGAAGGAAGCCGCCGAAAAGGCAAAGATCGAGCTGTCGTCCTCGCAGCAGACCGAAATCAACCTGCCCTTCATCACAGCAGATGCCTCCGGTCCGAAGCACCTGACGATGAAGCTGACTCGCGCCAAGTTCGAAAGCCTGGTCGACGATCTCGTCCAGCGCACGATCGCACCGTGCAAGGCAGCTCTCAAGGATGCCGGGGTCACCGCAGCCGATATCGACGAAGTGGTTCTGGTCGGCGGCATGAGCCGCATGCCGAAGGTCCAGGAAGTCGTGAAGCAGCTGTTCGGCAAGGAGCCGCACAAGGGCGTGAACCCGGATGAAGTGGTTGCCCTCGGGGCAGCGATCCAGGCCGGTGTTCTGCAGGGCGACGTCAAGGACGTTCTGCTGCTCGACGTGACCCCGCTGTCGCTCGGCATCGAGACCCTCGGTGGCGTCTTCACCCGTCTGATCGACCGTAACACGACGATCCCGACGAAGAAGAGCCAGACCTTCTCGACGGCTGAAGACAACCAGCAGGCCGTCACCATCCGCGTTTCGCAGGGCGAGCGTGAAATGGCTGCAGACAACAAGCTGCTCGGTCAGTTCGACCTCGTCGGCCTGCCGCCGGCACCGCGTGGCGTTCCGCAGATCGAAGTCACCTTCGACATCGACGCGAACGGCATCGTCCAGGTTTCGGCCAAGGACAAGGGCACTGGCAAGGAACAGCAGATCCGCATCCAGGCCTCTGGTGGTCTCTCGGACGCCGACATCGAGAAGATGGTGAAGGACGCCGAGGCGAATGCTGAAGCCGACAAGAAGCGTCGTGCGGTGGTCGAAGCCAAGAACAGCGCCGAAAGCCTTGTCCACTCGACCGAAAAGTCGCTGAAGGACTACGGTGACAAGGTATCGGAAGCCGACCGCAAGTCGATCGAGGATGCGATCGCCGCGCTGAAGTCTTCGCTTGAGGCCTCCGATCCGTCGCCGGAAGACATCGGCAGCAAGACTCAGGCGCTCATGGAAGTCTCCATGAAGCTCGGTCAGGCCATCTACGAGGCCCAGCAGGCCGAAGGTGGCAATGCCGAAGCCGGTGACGACAATGTTGTCGATGCCGACTACGAGGAAGTGAAGGACGAAGACGCGAAGAAGTCGGCCTGATGCCGGCTCGCTTCACGCGCATCGTTTCGGGCGGGCTGGCCTTTGGGCCAGCCTGCATCGCGTTGATGATGGCGACGGCAGCTCTTGCGCAGAACGCCGAGGTCAGATCCGTTTATCGACAGGTCGCGGGCGCCGAGGCGAAAGTCGCCAAGGCCCTGTCCGCCAAGGACTCCAAGGGACTTTCCCGGATTGGCAGTGAACTTGGAAAGATCATCGAGGCGGCCTTGCAGCGGCGCGAGGATGGCGGTTCGGTGTCGGCCTGTGACATGGCGGCCCATTCGCTTGCCTTTGTTGCCGTTTCAGCGGCCGATGGTTTGATCAGCAGGGGCGAGGCGCGCAAGCTCCTGATGGACGATGCGATGGCGGCGGCTTCCGACTTCCAGAAAGACATGCAGGCCTGTGACAAGCTCGCCGGCAAAGCGTCGGGCGGTCACACGAGCGTTGGGAAAGCTTTGAGGGCTTTGTAAGACGATGGCAAAGGCAGATTTCTACGAGACCCTTGGGGTTGGCCGCACTGCGGATGAAAAGGAGCTGAAAAGCGCCTTTCGCAAGCTGGCCATGAAATTTCATCCGGACAAGAACCCGGGCGATAGCGAAGCCGAGAAGAAGTTCAAGGAGATCAACGAGGCCTACGAGACCTTGAAGGATCCCCAGAAGCGCGCGGCCTATGACCGCTTCGGCCACGCCGCCTTCGAACAGGGTGGCGGCGGCTTCGGCGGTGGCGGCGGCGGGTTCTCCGGCGGCGGCTTCTCCGACATTTTCGAAGACATCTTCGGCGAAATGATGGGCGGCGGCCGTGGCGGCCGGGCGCGCTCCACGGGCGGTCGTGAGCGCGGCGCGGATCTCCGCTACAACATGGAAATCAGCCTCGAAGAGGCCTTCACCGGCAAGACGGCGCAGATCCGGGTTCCGACCTCGATCACCTGCGATCTCTGCACGGGCACCGGTGCCAAACCCGGTACCAAGCCGACAACCTGCGCCACCTGTCAGGGCTCGGGGCGCGTCCGTGCGGCTCAGGGCTTCTTCTCGATCGAGCGAACCTGCCCGACCTGCCACGGTCGCGGCCAGACCATCTCTGATCCCTGCACCAAGTGCCACGGCCATGGTCGCGTGACGGAAGAGCGGTCGCTCTCGGTCAACATCCCCTCGGGCATCGAGGACGGCACGCGCATTCGCCTGCAGGGCGAAGGCGAAGCCGGTCTGCGTGGCGGTCCGGCGGGCGATCTCTACATCTTCCTGTCGGTCAAGCCGCACGAGTTCTTCCAGCGAGATGGTGCCGACCTATATTGCTCTGTGCCGATCTCGATGACCACTGCTGCCCTTGGCGGCACCTTCGACGTGGTGACGTTGGATGGCACGAAGTCGCGCGTAACGGTGCCGGAAGGCACCCAGGCCGGCAAGCAGTTCCGTCTGAAGGCCAAGGGCATGCCGGTTCTGCGTTCGACGCAGACGGGTGACCTCTACATCCAGATCCAGATCGAGACGCCGCAGAAGCTGACGAAGCGCCAGCGCGAACTTCTGCAGGAGTTCGAGCAGCTTTCGTCGAAGGAAAATAACCCCGAATCGACGGGCTTCTTCGCCCGTATGAAGGATTTCTTTGACACGCTGAGCGACTGATCGAAGGACGGGTTTGAAAATCAAAGAAGGGGTGAGCCGTATGGTTCACCCCTTTTTTCATTCAAACCTGCAAGGATGGCGGCTACATCAGCGCCGACAGCTCATCGCGATGACGCATCATCGCGCGCAACAGGGCGTGGTCGCGCGCCAGCGCCGCCTGGCGCGCGGGATCCGGCCGGACAGTCTTCAGCGGAAACCGCATCGCCGCACCGGCGGTTTCGGGTGTCGGGAACAAGCCAGCGGAAACGGCGGCATGCAGTGCGGAGCCGAGGAGCACGGCGTCGCACCCGTCAGGCACGTGCATCACGCAGCCGGTCGCATCGGCGTACAGTTGCGAAAGCAGCGGATGATCGGCAAGCCCGCCTGCAAGGAACAGGGCCTGCGGATTTCCCGCCTTAGCTGGCAGATGGTCGAGAATGTTGCGGATGCTGCAGGCCAGGGAGACGCAGCTTCGCCAATAGAGCCTCAACAGTCCGTCGAGGCTGCGGTCGAGATCGAGACCCGAAATGGCACCGGTGAGCAAGGGGTTTGAAATCGGCGACCGTGTCCCATGAAAATCGGGCAACACGCTGATCGGCAGGCCAAAGTCTGGACCTTCCTCCGCCACTCGCTCCGCGATCCGGTCGAGCAGGTCGCGATGGCGATCCTTCGTCGGTATTCCGCCTGCCGGATGGTCCCTGACGATATGATCGAGGAAGGCACCCGAGGCCGATTGTCCTGCCTCGGTCAGCCAGAGGTCGGGGAGTGCGGCGTCCCGGAACCCGCCCCAGCAGCCTGGTCCGGATATCGGGTCGGGGGACAGCATCACGATGCAGCTCGAGGTGCCGGCAATCAGGGCGGCGCGGCTGCCCGCAGGCGATGCGTCCGTTCCGAACAGCGCCACGGCACCTGCATAGGCGTCCACCAGGCCGGGTGCCACGAGGCATGCGGTGGTCAGCCCAAGCGCCTCTGCCGCAGGCCCGGAAAGCGGCCCGACCGGAATGCGAACCGGATGCGACCTTTCCGGAAGCGCCGCCTTCTCTGCAAGGTCCTGAAGCCCGATCTGCGCATAGAAAGCGTCGGGTCTCACACCGGGCGGCTCAGGTGAATATCCCCATTTCGAGGCAAGCGGCGAATGGCTTCTTCGATCGATCCCCGTCGCCCGCCAGGTCAGAAAGTCACTGAGATCGAAGATCAGTCCGGCCCGGGCCCAGGTATCGGGCAGATGCCGTTTCAGCCACAGGAGCTTTGGCAGTTGCATCTCCACCGACAGCCGCCCACCGAATCGGTCGAACAGGGGATCATCGATTGCGTTGCACTCATCGGTTTCGGCAATGGCACGATGATCCATCCACAGGATGGTGTCATGCTCTGGCTTTCCACCATAGGAAACGGAAAGCGGCGAGCCGTCCCGGCTTCGCACCACCAGCGAACACGTGGCATCGAAACCGATGGCACGAACGCTCGCGGCATCCACGCCCGCGGCCGCAAGGGCAGCCCGGGATGCCTGGCAAACGGCGCCCCAAATTTCTTCGCTGTCCTGCTCCATGTGATTATGCTGCGGACGATGCAGCGATATGGGCACGACGCATCGGGCGAGTTGGCGCCCCGTAAGGTCGAAGATACCGACCCGCGCGCTGCCCGTGCCCACATCCACGGCCATGAGGTGCTCACGCATCGGAATGGTCTTTCGGTCTCCTCGCTCCGTCGACAAAGTGGAGCAATTCCTCCATCGCGTCAAACCGGGCATCAGGATGAAGAGCCGTCAGGGCTTCCTGATACGAAGTGTGGACGGTGTGCGACCCGCCGGTGAAAGCGCAGACCCTCATGCCGGCCGCGCGAGCCGCGACAATGCCGGCAGGGCTATCCTCAACGACCAGGCAGGCCGATGGCTCGATGCCCATGGCAGCGGCGGCGTAAAGAAAGAGATCGGGCGCCGGCTTGCCGTTCTCGACCATGGTGGCGCTGAAGATCGACGGCTCGAAAAGACCGAGCAGGCCGGTTGCCGCCAGCGACAATTCGATCCGCTCCCGCTGGCTGGAAGAGGCGACGCACCAGGAGAGCCCCAGCTCTTTCAGCCCGACCACGGCCCGCTCTATCCCGGCAATCGGCTGGAGTTCGCGGCGAAACCGGGCATACAGGGCTTCGCGCATCCGGTTCAGAAAGACATGGTCGATTTCGACACCGAACTCCTGACGCACGACATCGGCCATAGAGCTGATGCTGCGTCCGAGAAAACGCTCGGCCGCACCATTGGCATTCATCTCGATCCCCTTGACGGCCAGCGCCTCGACCAGCACCTCAAGCGCAATCGGCTCGCTATCGACGAGGACGCCGTCACAGTCGAAGATGACGAGGCGGATCGGCTGTAGGTCCATGGTCACTCAGCTTGAAAGGGTTCCATCGATGTAGCGCTGGAGCGTAATGGCGGTACCCTGGCTCCGCAAGCTGTCGATCGCTTCGTTGAACCGCTTCTGGAAACGGGCATCTGCCCCCACCGAGCCGAAGATGTCGCTAAGGCCGATGAAGGCCATGGGGTCCGAGCGCGAAGCGAGCGCTGCAGCATGCAGGCGTTCTGCACTTGGGTCATTGAAGATAATCGTCCTTCCGCCGTCGCTCTTGCCCTCAAAATACCGGCACCAGAGTGCGGAGACGAGAGCCAGCCCCCGTACGTCGGAGCCCTGGGTCAGCCGATCGGCTGTTGAGGGCAGAATGAATTTCGGCTGCCGGTTCGATCCGTCCTGCGCCAGGCGCGGTATGGTATCCCCGATTTTCGGGTTGGAGAAACGGTTCTCGATGAGGGTGAAATAGTCCTGAAGACTGGTGTTCGGGACCGGCGGCACGACGGGAATGATCTCCTCGTGTTCGAGCTTGGCCAGGAAGGCCCGGATCAGCGGATGCTCCATGGCTTCGTGCACGAAATGAATGTCCAGCAGTGCTGCCGGATAGGCGATAGCCGCATGCCCGCCATTCAGAATCCGGAGCTTCATTAACTCGTAGGGGGCGACATCAGGCACGAAGGTGACACCGACCTGCTCCAACGCCGGCCGCCCGAGCGGAAACTTATCCTCCAGCACCCACTGCTTGAACTCTTCGCAGAACACCGGCCAGCCGTCTTCGATGCCATAGACGTCCCGCGTCAGATCGATTTCTCTCTGGCCCGTCGCCGGTGTGATTCGGTCCACCATTGAGTTCGGGAAGGCCACGTTCTCGTGGATCCAATGGGCAAAGTCTGGATCTGAGAGGTTTGCCAATCCGCAAAGTGTGGCCTCGGTGACTTCCCCATTGCCTGGGATGTTGTCGCAACACATGACGGTAAACGGCGGATGCCCGGCATCTCGTCGCGCCTTGAGGCCTGCAATGATCAAGCCGAAGACAGTCTTTGGCGTGTCGGGGGTCTGCGCATCCGCGACGATCGCCGGATGCTGAGGGTCGAACTTACCGGTTGCCGGATCGATGAAATAGCCGCCTTCGGTGATCGTCATCGAAACGATGCGGATCAAGGGGTCCGCGAGGGTCTCGATGATCCGGTGAAAATCCGGTGCCGTGATCACGTCGAGCATCGGGCCGGTGACCGTCGCAGCCGAGCGCGTGGTGTCCTGCTCGACGACGGTCGTCAGAAAATCCTGCGCCTTCAGCGTGTCGCGCATCCTCTGGTCTGAAGGCATGACGCCGGCGCCGATGATCCCCCAGTCCAGATCCCGCCCCTGGTTGAACAACTCATGCAGATACACGGCCATATGCGCGCGGTGGAAATTACCGACACCGAAATGCAGGATCCCGGGACGGATTTCCTCACGGCGATAGGCGGGCAGGGAGGCTCGGCCGCCAATGTCATCGAGAGTTGCAAGTGAGAGTTTGGTCGTCATGGGTGCATTCCTTGGCTGGGGGCTGCACGAGCCGTCAGCTCATCCAGTTTCCGCCGTCGACATTATAGGTCTGGGCAACGATGTAATCGGCCTCCGCCGACGCGAGGAAGACCGCCATGCCGGTCAGGTCTTCCGCCCGGCCCATGCGGCCGAGGGGAACGGCTTCCCCGACCAGCTTCTTTTTCTCGCCAAGAGGGCGGTTCTCGTATTTGGCGAACAGCGCGTCCACTTCGTCCCACATCTCGCTTCCAACGACGCCGGGCGCGATTCCATTGACGTTGATTCCGTGCTTGATGAGGTTGAGACCGGCTGACTGGGTGAGCGAGATGACCGCCGCCTTCGACGCGCAATAGACGCCGACCAGCGGCTCCCCCCGCCGTCCGGCCTGGCTGGCCATGTTGATGATCTTGCCGCCGCGCCCTTGTGCGATCATCTGCTTGGCCACGGCCTGGAGCGTGAAGAGCGTGCCGCCGACATTGATGTCGAAGACGCGCTGGTAGCTTTTCCGGGTGATCTCGACGATCGGTGCGAGATCGAAGATTGCAGCATTGTTGATGAGAATGTCGATGCCACCCGCGCGGTCAACACAGGCCTGAACCGCGTCGTCGATAGACCCTTGGTCCGAAACGTCGATCCGCACGGCATAGGCGGCGGGACCGATCTCGGCGGCAGTCGCCGTCGCACGGTCGAAGTCGATGTCGGCGATTGCGACGGCGGTTGCTCCCTCGCGCACATAGGCTTCCGCGAAGGCGCGACCAATGCCGCGTGCAGCACCCGTGATCATCGCCGATTTTCCGTTCAGTCTGCCAGTCATTGGGCAAGTCCCTTGTCATTGAATTTGTGCAGACGGGCGAGGTCCGGCGTGACGAAGACGGTGTCCCCGTGCCGGACAGGGAATTCTCCGCCCGTTCGTGTCGTGATCGTACCCACGCCCTCCACCTGAACATGAAGGAAGGTATCCGAACCGAGATGCTCTGCGACGGTGACGATGCCGCGCCACATGCCCTCGGTAGTCGAAAGCGTCACATGCTCCGGCCGGATGCCGATCGTATGCGCTCCATGGGCCGAAGCGGCCTGGCCGGAAATCAGGTTCATCTTCGGCGAGCCGATGAAGCCGGCGACGAACAGGTTGGCGGGGCTGCGATAGAGCTCGAGCGGCGATCCGACCTGCTCGATTCGCCCTTTGTTCAGAACGACGATCTTGTCGGCCATCGTCATGGCTTCGACCTGGTCATGGGTCACGTAGATCGATGTCGCCTTCAGCTTCTGATGCAATTCGGTGATTTCGAGGCGCATCGCGACACGCAGGGCTGCGTCGAGATTGGAGAGCGGCTCGTCGAAGAGGAAGCAGCGCGGATTGCGCACGATGGCGCGGCCGATGGCGACGCGCTGGCGCTGACCGCCGGAAAGCTGGCCTGGTCGACGCTCCAGATAGTCGGTGAGGTTCAGGATACGGGCTGCCTCCTCGACCTTCCGCTTGATCTCGGCCGGATCCACCTTCGCCATCTTCAGCGGAAAGCCGATGTTCGAGCGCACGCTCATGTGCGGATAGAGCGCATAGGACTGAAAGACCATCGCCAGGCCGCGCTGTGCAGGGGGCGTCTGCGTCTGGTCCTTGCCGTCAATCAGGATCCGGCCGCCGGTCGCGTCCTCAAGGCCCGCGATCAGCCGCAGCAGGGTGGACTTGCCGCAGCCGGAGGGACCGACGAAGACAACGAATTCACCGTCGTTGATCTCGAGGTCGATCCCCGGGATAACGGCATGTTCGCCGAAGGACTTGGAGAGCTGTTCGAGCTTGATGCTGCCCATGGTGGTTGTCCTTACTTGACGGCGCCGAAGGTGAGGCCGCGCACGAGTTGTTTCTGGCTGAACCAGCCAAGGATGATGATCGGGGCGATAGCCATGGTAGAGGCCGCTGAAAGCTTCGCCCAGAACAGGCCCTGCGGACTGGAGAACGAAGCGATGAAGGCGGTGAGCGGCGCTGCGTTCGTGGTCGTCAGCCGGATCGACCAGAAAGATTCGTTCCAGGCGAGGATGATATTGAGCAGCAGTGTCGAGGCGATGCCCGGCAGAGCCATTGGCGTCAGAACGTGAAAGATCTCGTTGAACAGGGACGCGCCGTCCATTCGCGCGGCTTCCAGGATCTCGCCCGGGATTTCGCGGAAATAGGTATAGAGCATCCACACCACGATCGGCAGGTTGATCAGCGTCAGCATGATCGTCAGGCCGATGCGGGTGTCCAGCAGGCCGAAATCGCGAAACAGCAGGTAGATCGGCACGAGCACGGCAACGGCCGGCATCATCTTCGTCGAGAGCATCCACATCAGGATGTCCTTGGTCCGCTTGGTCGGCGAAAACGCCATCGCCCAGGCGGCGGGAATGCCGATGATGAGCGCCAGGATCGTGGATCCGACCGATAGCACCACCGAATTCATGAACGGCTTGATGTAGTCGCGCTGTGTCTGCACCGTCACGTAATTTTCCAACGTGAAGGTTGGGATCATGTCGAAGCCCTGGATCGCCTCGGTTTCCGTCTTCACGCTGGTGATCAGCGTGTAGAGGATCGGGAAGAAGATGACGAAGGCGACGATCCAGGCCAGGGTGGTGAAGGCCAGTCTGCGGCGCGGGCTGGTGATGCGGGCCATGGTTCTCTCCTTACCGGTCGAGGTTTTTGCCGACCGCGCGCATCAGGAAGATGGCGACGACATTGGCGAGGATGACGGCGATGATGCCGCCGGCCGAAGCTCCGCCGACGTCGTAGCCGAGCAGCGCGGTGCGATAGATGAGGAAGGCGAGGTTGGTCGAGGCATAGCCGGGGCCGCCATTGGTGGTGACCAGGATCTCCGCATAGACGCCGAGCAGGAAGATCGTCTGGATCAGGATCACGACGGTAATCGCGCGGGCCAGATGCGGCAGCGTCAGGTAGATGAACTGGTTGATGAAATTCGCGCCGTCCATCTCGGCGGCTTCCTTCTGCTCCATGTCGAGCGATTGCAGGGCCGTGAGCAGGATCAGCGTCGCAAACGGCAGCCATTGCCAAGCGACGATCACGATGACCGAAAACAGCGGATACTGTGCGAACCAGTCGACCGGTTTCAGCCCGATGGCGCGGTTGATGTCTGCCAGAACGCCATAGCCCGGATGCATGATCATGTTCTTCCAGATCAGCGCGGCGACAGGCGGCATGACGAAGAACGGCGAGATCACCAGGATGCGCACGATCCCCTGGCCGAAGATCGGCTGGTCGAGCAGCAGGGCGAGCAGAATTCCGCCGACGATGGTGATCAGCAAAACGCCGCCGACGATCAGCAGGGTGTTCCAGATCGACTGGAAGAAGGCGGGATCGGTGTAGAAATAGCGGTAGTTGAACAAACCGCCGAAGCTGACATTGGCGGGGTTCAACAGGTTGTAGTTCTGGAACGAGAACCACAGCGTCATCGACAGCGGCACGATCATCCAGATCAGCAGAAGCCCAACCGACGGCGCCATCATCAGACGTGCCAGGGTCCGTGTGTTTTCCGTAGCCATGGGAGAGCCCGCCTTGGTAGCCGTGTGAACGAGGCCGAAACGCCGTCACAGGCGCGTTGCGCAAACAGCATGCCGAAGCGGCATGGGTGTCGTCGAATTTGGGAAACCTCGATCCGCCCGAACCGCAGTCCGGGCGGAGGTTTTCGGGAGGTAAGCCGATTACTTGATGTAGCCGCCGCGGGTCATTTCGCGCTCGGTCAGGCTCTGCGCCTGAGCAAGGGCATCATCGACCGACATCTGGCCTGCAAGAGCTGCCGAGAAGAGCTGGCCGACGGAGGTGCCGAGGCTCTGGAACTCGGGGATGGCCACGAACTGCACGCCGACATAAGGCACCGGCTTGACGGTCGGGTTCTTGGGGTCAGCTGCATTGATCGAGTCGAGGGTCATCTTCGCGAACGGCGCAGCCTTCTGGTATTCCGGGTTCTCGTAGAGAGAGGTGCGCGTGCCCGGAGGAACGTTGGCCCAGCCTTCCTTGGAAGCCACGAGCTCAAGATAGGCCTTGCTGGTTGCCCAGGAGATGAACTTCTCGGCCGAGGCCGACTTCTGCGAGCCGGCAGGGATCGCGAGGTTCCAGGCCCAGAGCCAGTTGCCGCGCTTGCCGAGACCGGTATCCGGGGCGAGTGCGAAGCCCACCTTGTCGGCAACAGTCGAATCCTTCGGGTTGGTCACGAAGGAGGCGGCAACGGTGGCGTCGATCCACATGCCGCACTTGCCCTGCTGGAACAGTGCCAGGTTCTCGTTGAAGCCGTTCGAGGATGCGCCCTGCGGGCCGGCGTCGTTCATCAGCTTCACGTAGAAGTCGAGCGTGTTCTTCCATTCCGGCTGGTCGAACTGCGGCTTCCAGTTCTCGTCGAACCAGCGAGCGCCGAAGGCGTTCGACGTGGCCGTCAGGAAGGCCATGTTCTCGCCCCAGCCGGCCTTGCCGCGCAGGCAGATGCCGTTGATGTCGTTGGCGCGGTCCGTCATCTTGCGGGCGGCGTCGGCGATGAAGTCCCAGGTCGGAGCGTCGGGCATGGTGAGTCCCGCCTTTTCCATCAGGTCCTTGCGATACATCACCATCGAGCTTTCGCCGTAGAACGGTGCGGCATAGAGCTTGCCGTCATCGCCGGTCAGACCGGAGCGGATGGCCGGTAGCAGATCGTCGACGTCGTAATCGGCGCCGAGATTTTCGAGCGGCAGAAGCCAGCCCTGCTTGGCCCAGATCGGAACTTCATAGGTACCGATCGTCATGATGTCGTACTGGCCGCCCTTGGTGGCGATGTCTGTCGTCACGCGCTCGCGCAGAACGTTTTCCTCAAGCGTCACCCACTCGACCTGAATCTCCGGGTTCTTGGAGGTGAACTCCGAGGTTAGGCCCTGCATGCGGATCATGTCGCCGTTGTTGACGGTGGCAATCGTGAGGGTTTCAGCCGAGGCCATGCCGGCAAGCGCCAGCGCTGAGCAGGCGCCCAGCAAAATCGTCTTCAAATTCATGTCTTCCTCCCAGAAGAATAATGAGCATTCGCTTTGCTCATGGGCAATTACTCATTTGCCGCGCGTGCAAAGTCAAGCGGGATTCTTCGCTGCAATGCCGCAAGGGAAAGCCAAGTCTATGAAAAATCGAGAGAAAAACTTGCGGAATTCACCGCTTCAAGAGCTGCTTGGCCGTCTCTTCATCGGTGATCAAGCCGTTGATATGACCGCCTCGCACGGCGGCGAGAATGGCGGCATGCTTGCGCTTGCCGCGTGCCATGCCGATCACAGTCGAGCGTTCCCGCGAGGGAATGTGAAGGCTGGCAACCCGGTCATTGACCGGATGATCGAGGAGTTTTCCGTCGGCACCGAAGATCCAGCCGCAGATTTCGCCGACGGCTCCGGCCTTGAGAAGGTCCTCCATTTCGTCCCGCTTCAAAAAGCCGTCGACGAGGAGGGGTGCTGTGAGTGCGATATCTCCGATACCCACGAAGGTAACATCGGATTTCTGTCCGAGTGCGATCGTCGGCGCGACCAGCGGCTGCGCATGAAGCAACGCCTTTTCCTCGGGGGAAGAGACGATGACCGGCAAAGGCATGGGAAAATGCGGCGCCTTGATCGCATCCGCCATCGAGAAAATGACGTTGAAATAGGCGGCAGATCCGTCCGGACTGATATTGCCGGTCAACGAGACGATCTTGTGTTGCGGACACTCGATCGGCGACAACTGGTCGATCATGGCGCGCAGCGTGCGGCCGGTCCCCATGGCGATCACCAGGGGATCGGATTGTTTGAGCCAGCGTTCGAGTTCCGCAGCGCCGGCTTCGGCCACGCCCACCGTCGCCGATTCCGATTCGGGATCGGAGGGAACGATCTCAACCTGCCGCAAACCGTACCGGTCCTTCAGCGCTTCCGCCAGTTCGAGGCAGGCCGCAATCGGATGATCCAGCCGGACCTTGATCAGGCGTTCCGCGATCGACAACGAGACCAGACGTTGAGCGCTTTGACGTGAAATGCCCATAAGGGCTGCGATCTCGTCCTGGGTGCGACCCGAAACATAGTAGAGCCAGCCGGCCCGCGCGGCATCGTCCAGTCTCGTCTGTCCTTCACTGCGCCGCGCCATGACACCTCGCCTCCCCTATGGGAACAGTGCTGCCAATTTTGCGAGCCGCTGTCAAATGGCGCCGAGGGACGCAGCCTGCCGGGAACCACCAGCTTTTGGCCGGTTGAAACTCGCGTCCGATCTTGGAGAGAGCTGACGAACACGACATGGCAACTGGCGACAATACTGGCCGCCCTGGCGATTGCGCTGTTGATGGTGTTTGCCGCTGAACTGCTATAGGATAACACCCAAACGGCCCCGACCGATGCGCCGACACGGCACGATCCGTTCCCGGCGTACCGCCGAGCGCGACCGGCGATATCAGCAATCCTTGAAACCGGTGGCGGGCGACGGTCGATCGCACCATTATCCCAAATAAAAACGATCCCGCCGAAGCGGGATCGAGGTGGGAGCCCTGAGGCTGCCGGGGGAGGTTGGGGGAACATACTGACGAACAAACGGCCCAGAGTTCCAATTGTTCCACATTGGGAACATAGTTTTTAACGGACTGCGATCTGGACTGGTTGGCACCATGCGCAATCATGTGCGCACGTATTCGTCTGTCCGCACGGCCTGTCTGACCCCGCGCCATCTTCGAGTTCGGCAGTAATCTCACTGTGCGTCGTCGTCCGATGTCTTCATTGCATCGCCCAGGTTCCGTTTGACCGGGTCCGACAGGTTTTCGCCTTTGGCATCGCGGTCGATGTCGGGGTTGTCTTCTGCCGGCAGATAGCCGCGTGGCCGGTTCTCCTGTGGCCCTTCCCAGCGCGGGGACTGGTCCGTCGTTCCTGCTTTGCCGTCCTTTGGACCGTTCATACCCATCTTGATCTCCTGCGTTTTCATCTCCCTTCCAACCGCAGTTTCATGCGACGGTTCCCCCGGAACATTCGCCGGCGGCCTCTGTTTGTCGGATGGACTTCAACGCGAGGCATGGGAGAAAAAGGATGACGAAGCCACACGTGGTCATCATCGGTGCGGGTTTCGGCGGCCTGGCCTGCGCAAAAGCGCTCGGCAACAGTGATGTCAGGGTTACCGTCATCGACCGCCGCAACCACAATCTGTTCCAGCCGCTGCTCTACCAGGTCGCAACCGCCGCCCTCTCGCCCGCCGACGTTTCAGAACCGATTCGTCGCACCCTTGCGCGTTATGACAACATCCGCGTGCTGATGGGCGAAGTCTCCGGGATAGACGTGGAGGCAAAGCAGGCGCTGCTCGCCGACGGCGCCCGCATTTCCTATGACCGCCTCGTCATCGCGACGGGATCAGAATACAATTACTTTGGTCATCCCGACTGGCACAAGCACGCGCCCGGCCTCAAATCGGTGCACGAGGCCCGTCAGATCCGCCACCGCCTTCTGCTCGCCTTCGAACGGGCCGAACGCAGCACGGACGAGAGCGAGAAGCGCAGGCTTCTCACGAGCGTGGTCGTGGGTGGCGGCCCGACGGGCGTGGAGATGGCAGGCGCGATCTCGGAACTTGGCACCTTCATGATCGCCAATGACTTCGACAGCCTCGCTCACGACCAGTTTCGGGTCCTGCTGGTCGAGGCAGGGCCCCGGATTCTGGCGGGCTTTCCGGAGGATCTGGCCGATTATGCCGCGAACTATCTGACCCGGATCGGCGTCGAAATCCGTCTGGAATCCGCAGTGGAAGAGATAGAGGCGACACGCATTCGTATCGCGGGAGAATGGCTCCCTGCCGGTTCCATCGTCTGGGGTGCCGGTGTCAAGGCGTCACCGGCTGCCCATTGGCTTGGTGTCGAACCAGGCGCTGCGGGCCGTATCCCGGTCAAAGCCGATCTTACTGTGCCCGGCCGGCCCGGCATCTACGCACTCGGCGACACGGCACTCACCCTCGGCGCTGATGAAAAACCCCTGCCGGCGCTTGCGCAGGTCGCCAAGCAGCAGGGGACCTATCTGGGGAAGGCACTGCGCGCGGAACTCTTGTCTGGGAGAACCCCTGGGCCGTTCGCCTTTCACAACCGTGGAAATACCGCAGTCATCGGCCGCAACGCCGCAATATTCGATTTCGGCAGATGGCATTTGAAGGGGCGCCTTGCTTGGTTTCTTTGGGCGATCGTTCATGTTTGGCTGCTGGTCAACTTCGAGAAGCGGCTGTTGGTCAGCATCCAATGGGTCTGGCGCTACGCAACCCGGCAGCGCGGCGCACGGTTGATCGATGAGGACGCAGCAGATCAGTTGCGGTCCGTGCCCTAAAAGACCAACAATTCGATGGCCTGACGGAAATTCCGCTTCCGCTACAGAAATCTATTGACGTGCGTAATGTTATTACATATCGAACAATTGACACAGGACATGCTTGACCAGTCTGTCGCGGAGGTTCTATGCAGGAAGCGACGGTTCCCCCACCGGATGACTCCGAGGGGATTAATAGGGAACACGGTGCGGAAGACCCTGTAGGGACCAAGACCGTGGCTGCCCCCGCAACTGTAAGCGGATTGCCGTCCATTCTCGCGGCGCGAAAGCGTCGGGCCACTGCGAGCGATCGTGGGAAGGCAGATGGACGACAGATATTCGCAAGCCAGGAGACCTGCCGTCAGATGAGTGAGAAACGTAGCGGACGGGGTGTTCCGATGGATACGAACTGGCTTGCAGACCGCGTCTTTCGCGCGGCTTCATGGGTGCCATTTTGCCTCCGGAGAAGTCCTGCGGAGGAAAGACTTGCCGGACATCATCAGCGATAGTTTCAGCAGGCCTGCTGGAATACACGGCGTGACCGCTGCCTTTCTCTTGGGGAGGGTTGGACGATGAGCTGTGATACCAAGGGCATATCCGTCAGGGCAGTTGACCTCGGTTGGGGACCGAAATCCTCCCAATTTCTTGTGCGCAACGTCTCCTTTTCGATCGTGGGCGGGGATCGCCTCGCCATTGTCGGCCCGAACGGCGCCGGCAAGACGACACTTCTGCGTTGCCTCTATCGCGGTGTGACGCCGCTTGAGGGCAGGGTAGAAGTCGATGGCCAGGACATCGCCGATCTGACGCCCCGTCAGGTTGCCCGCCGCGTTGCCGTCGTGTTGCAGGAAATGCCGGCCGATTTTCCCTTCACCGTCCAGGACGTCGTCTTGATGGGACGCGTACCCTGGCGGGAAGGCTTGACCGGCTGGACTGCGCAGGACCGCGACGAAGCCCGCCATGCACTGGAACATCTGGATCTGCTCTCCCTTGCGTCCCGTCAGTTCTCCACGCTGTCTGGCGGTGAGAAGCAGCGCGTTCTCGTGGCGCGCGCGCTCGCGCAAAATCCGGAGGTCATCATCCTCGATGAGCCGACCAACCATCTCGACATCCGTCATCAGTTGGAGATCCTGGCCCTACTGGCCACCTTGCGGCTGACAATCGTCACCACCTTGCACGACATCAATCTCGCAGCCGATTTCGCCACCCATGTCGCGCTGATGCAGTCGGGCCGCATGACGGCCTTCGGCCACCCCGACGAGGTCCTGACCGACCATGCCATTTCCGGCACCTTCGGCGTTCTCGCCGAACGCCAGCATATGGCGAGTGCCGGCTCCTCGCGCTTTTCATTCTCCCTTGCCAACTCCTGATTTCGAAAGAACCAAGATGGTCTCGTTCCGCCTGTCCTCCGCCGCCACATTCCTCATCGCTGTCCTCGCCGCTTCGGCAGCCGGCGCCTTTCCTGTCACGGTGAAGAGCTGCAACCGCGATGTCACGTTCGAGGAGGCCCCCAAACGCGCAGTCTCCAATGACGTCAATCTCACCGAAATGATGCTGGCCCTGAAACTGCAGGACCGCATGGTCGGTTATACCGGCATCTCTGGCTGGAAGACGCTGGATGAGAGCCTGCGCGAAGGTGTGAAGGAACTGCCCGAGCTTTCTCCCAAATATCCGAGCAAGGAGGTCCTGCTCGAAGCCGATGCCGATTTCTATTTTGCCGGCTGGAACTACGGCATGAAGGTCGGCGGCGAAGTGACGCCCGAGACGCTCAGCCCCTTTGGCATCAAGGTCTATGAACTGACGGAATCCTGCAGCCACATCATGGCCAAGGCCAAGCCCACCATGGACGACATGTTCGTCGACCTGCTCAATCTCGGCAAGATTTTCGGCGTCGAGGATCGGGCAGACGCCCTGGTCGCCGGTTACAAGACCGGTTTGACAAAGGTCCAGGAGCGCATCGGCACCATCAAGGAGCCCGTTCGCGTGTTCGTCTACGATTCGGGCACCGAAAAGCCGTTCACCTCTGGCCGTTTCGGCATTCCGACGGCCATGATCGAGGCCGCCGGCGGCATCAACATCATGGAGGATGTCGAAAAGAGCTGGACGGAGGTCTCCTGGGAGCCGGTGATAGACCGCAATCCTGAGGTGATCGTCATCGTCGACTATGGCGATGTCACCGCCGAGCAGAAGATCGCCTTCATGAAGGAAAACCCGGCATTCAAGAACCTCGACGCCGTCAAGAATGATCGTTTCGTCGTGCTCGCTTATGTCGAGGCGACACCTGGTCCACGCAATGTCGCCGCCATCGAACGCCTCGCCGAGGCTTTCCACCCGCGCAACATGTAATGCCGGCTGACCGGCCTCAGCTTATACTCTGAGGCCGCGACCGGCTGCATTTTTAAAAAACAGGAACGCGATGCGCGGCAGCAGGATCTTCCTCTGGACGGTCGGCCCACTCGGGCTGCTCCTCCTCTGCATCACCCTCGGGGTCTCGCTCGGCTCGGCGCGTATTCCCGTCGGCATGGTCTGGTCGATCCTCGGCTATCATGTCGCGCCGGACCTTTTCGAGCAGACTTGGTCGGCTGGTCGCGACAGCATCGTCTGGGAAGTGCGGCTGCCGCGCGTGCTTTTGGCCGCTCTCGTTGGCGCCGGTCTCGCAGTCGTCGGCGCCGTCCTTCAGTCGATCACACGCAACCCGCTCGCCGATCCCCATCTGCTTGGCGTCTCCTCGGGCGGTGCATTGGGGGCAATCATCGCGCTCCTCCACACCGGACTGATCTTCGGCGTCATCACGGTTCCGCTCTTCGCCTTCGCCGGCGCGCTCTGCGCCACAATGGCCGTCGTCGCCGTCACCCGCATGACCGGAGCCGCACCCGACCGGCTGGTGCTGTCGGGCGTCGCCGTCGCTTTCATCGCCACCTCGCTCGGCAATCTCGCGATTTTCCTCGGTGATCCGCGCGCCGCGCATACGGTGATCTTCTGGATGCTCGGCGGCCTCGGCCTCGCCGAATGGAGCCATCTTGTCTATCCGGCGGCCACGCTTGCCGCCTCCCTCGTCTTCCTTGTCCTGCGTGCCCGCGAAATCAATGCGCTCGCCATGGGCGATGAAACGGCAGCCACCTTGGGGGTGCCCGTTGCCCGCTTTCGCGCGGAACTCTTTGTGGTGACGGCGCTGTTGACGGGCGTGATGGTCGCCTTTTCCGGAGCGATCGGTTTCGTCGGACTATTGGTTCCGCATTTTGTTCGCCTGACCGGCGGCAGCGACAATGTCCGCGTCATCCCGCTGTCGGCCTTGGTTGGCGCGGTGGTTCTGATCCTCGCCGACGTCGTCTCCCGCACGATCATGGCCCCGGAGGACGTGCCGATCGGCGTGATCACCGGTCTCGTCGGGGGCCTATCCTTCATTCTTCTTCTGAGGCGCCGATAAGCACTGTTCAGATTTCTGTTGCCCTTGGTTCGTTTTGACTTAGGTTGAAGAAAAACGAAAGAGTAGGGGATGGAGATGCTGCTTTCGGCCCGACAGACGGAAATCATGACGCTCGCCAAGGAATATGGCCGCGTTCTCGTGGATGAACTGGCAGCCCGGTTCGCGGTGACACCCCAGACGATTCGCAAGGATCTCAACGATCTGTGCGATGCCCGCGCGCTGAACCGCATTCATGGTGGCGCGGTGTTTCCGAGCGGAAACGAAAACGTCAAATACGAAGCGCGCCGCTCGATGGCCGCGACCGAGAAGCAGGCGATCGGCCGGGCCGCAGCCGATCTCATTCCCGACAACTCCTCGCTCTTCATCAACATCGGCACCACAACGGAAGCGGTGGGCGACGCCCTGGTCGACCACAAGGAATTGATGGTCATTACCAATAATATCAATGTTGCCAACCGCTTGCGTGTCTTTCCCTCGATCGAGGTGGTCATCGCGGGCGGTGTCGTGCGGGGTTCTGATGGCGGTATCGTCGGCGAAGCAGCCGTCGATTTCATTCGTCAATTCAAGGTCGATTTCGCCGTCATCGGTGTATCCGCGATTGATGAAGACGGCGCGCTGCTCGATTTCGATTTCCGCGAAGTGAAAGTCGCCCAGGCCATCATTGCCAACGCGCGACACGTCATTCTGGTCACGGATGCCTCCAAGTTTGAACGGACCGCACCCGTTCGCATCGGCCATATATCGCAGGTGCAGACCTTCATAACCGATCACTGTCCCTCCGACAGCATCCGCTCGATCTGCCTCGACAATGATGTCCGCATGATCGAAACATCCGTCGCTACAGCCGCGATCGAAGCCGAATAACTTTCGTTTGACATTCGTTTAAATTGCGTTTTAGATATCCAGACTTTCGCTATCGCAGCAAATGCTGCAGTGCGAAAACAGGGAGGAACGATGTCGGGGCAGCCTATCTACGATCTGTTTGTGATCGGTGGCGGGATCAACGGGTGTGGGATCGCGCGTGACGCGGCTGGCCGTGGTTATTCCGTCGCCCTGGCGGAAATGAACGATTTCGCCTCCGGCACGTCGTCCGGCGCCACCAAGCTGATCCATGGCGGCCTGCGCTACCTCGAACACTACGAATTCCGACTGGTCCGCGAAGCGCTGATGGAGCGCGAAGTGCTCTGGGCGATGGCGCCGCATGTCATCTGGCCGCTGCGATTCGTCCTGCCTTTCCAGAAGGGCGGCATTCGCCCGGCCTGGCTCATCCGCCTTGGGCTGTTCCTGTATGACCACCTCGGTGGGCGTAAGCTCCTGCCCGCAACGCGCACGCTCGATCTGCGCCGCGATCCGGCCGGCAAGCCGCTGAAGCCGATCTTCTCCAAGGCCTTCGAATATTCCGACGGCTGGGTCGATGACGCCCGCATGGTGGTCTTGAATGCCCGCGATGCCGAAATCCGCGGTGCCACCATCCTCAGCCGCTCGCGTGTGACATCGGCGAAGCGCGAAGAGGGCGTCTGGGTCATCACCACCCGCAAGCGCGACGGAACGGTCTCCACCCACCGTGCCCGCATGCTGGTCAACGCAGCCGGTCCCTGGGTCGATCAGGTGCTCGCCGGCGCCTTCGGCCGCAACAACGTGCACAATGTCCGGCTCGTCCAGGGCAGCCACATCATCGTGAAGAAGAAGTTCAACGATCCGCGCGCCTATTTCTTCCAGAACCCGGACAATCGCATCATCTTCGCCATCCCCTATGAGCGCGACTTTACCCTCATCGGCACGACGGACCGCGACTATACCGAGGATCCGAAGGACGTCCGCATCAGCCCTGAAGAGGTGAACTATCTCTGTGGCGCGGCAAGCGAGTATTTCCAGGAGCCGGTCGTTCCTGATGACATCGTCTGGAGCTATTCGGCGGTGCGCCCGCTCTTCGATGATGGCGCCTCGAAGGCCCAGGAAGCGACCCGTGATTACGTGCTGAAGGTTGAAGGCAGGGAAGGCGAGGCGCCGCTGCTCAACGTCTTCGGCGGCAAGCTTACGACCTATCGCCGATTGGCCGAGCATGCGTTGGAAAAGATCGGCGAGACGATCGGTTCGAAGGGCACATCCTGGACGGCCGGCAGCCAGCTTCCCGGCGGTGATTTCGGCGTCAACGCCTATGAGGCGACCGTGGAGAAACTGCTGAAAGCCTATCCCTTCCTTGAGCGGGCTCATGCCGAGCGGCTGATCCGCTGCTACGGCACGGATGCCCATGCCATCCTCGGCGCTGCCAGGACGACTGAGGATTTGGGCCGTTATTTCGGCGGCACGCTATACGAGGCGGAAGTTCGCTGGTTGATCGAACGCGAATGGGCTGTCACGGCCGAAGACGTGCTGTGGCGCCGGACGAAGCAGGGATTGTTCCTGACGCCAGAGGAGGCGGAAGGGCTGGACGGATATATGGGGTTGATGGCTGCGGCCTGAGGCCGAAGCGAAGATACCGACGGTTTGGAGGAGGCCCGAGGAAACATGTTGGAACTGCGTAAAGTCTCGAAAATGGTGGGGGTGGATTATCATATTCACCCGACCGACCTGACGTTGCAGCGGGGTACGCTGAACGTCCTGCTCGGCCCCACGCTTTCGGGCAAGACCTCGCTGATGCGGTTGATGGCGGGCCTCGACAAGCCCACATCCGGCAGCGTCTTCTTCGACGGGGCGGATGTGACCGGCGTGCCGGTGCAGAAGCGCCAGGTCGCCATGGTTTACCAGCAGTTCATCAACTATCCCGCCCTGACGGTCTACGAGAACATCGCTTCGCCGATGCGGGTCAAGGGCGTCGATCAGGCAACGATCGACCGCGAAGTCCGCAAGGCTGCCGATCTCTTGCGGCTCACCCCCTATCTCGATCGCACGCCGCTCAGCCTCTCCGGCGGCCAGCAACAGCGCACGGCGCTCGCCCGTGCCATCGTCAAGAAGGCCAATCTCGTCCTGCTCGACGAACCGCTTGCCAATCTCGACTACAAGCTGCGTGAAGAACTGCGCGAAGAACTGCCCAAGATCTTCGCCGAATCGGGCGCCATCTTCGTCTACGCCACCACCGAACCTTCGGAAGCCCTTCTGCTCGGCGGCAATACGGCAACCCTCAGCGAAGGCCGCATCACCCAGTTCGGCAGCACCATCTCGGTCTATCGTAAGCCTGCCGATCTCGCCTCGGCCCGCATCTTCGCCGATCCGCCGCTCAACACCCTGGACGTGGTGAAGGTGTCGAACCAGTTCCAGCGTGATGGACGGATGGTTCTTCCGGTCCCGGCCCATCTGGCCGCGATCCCGGACGGCCCGGTCACGATTGCCTTCCATCCGCATCACCTCTCCCTGTCCGCACCGGATGGCTCCGCCGGTCTCACGGCCCGCACACTGGTATCGGAGATCGCCGGGTCGGAAAGCTTCATCCACGTCGAATACGGCAATGCCCGCTGGGTCAGCCTCGAGCACGGCATTCACGACATCGAACCCGACCGGGACATCGACGTCTTCATCGACACCCGACACCTGATGGCCTTCGATGCCGAGGGCCGCGCCCTTGGTGCTTCGCCCGAACTGGCCGCGTGAGGGAGGACCGACATGGCGCGCATCAATCTCGACCATATCCGCCACGCCTACACCCCGGCCGCTCGCGCAGCCGGAGACTATGCCCTCAAGGAAGTGCATCACGAATGGGATGACGGCGGTGCCTATGCTCTGCTCGGTCCTTCCGGCTGTGGCAAGACCACCCTTCTCAACATCATTTCGGGCCTGCTTCACCCCTCCGATGGCCGCATCGAATTCGACGGCGTCGACGTGACCACGCTGCCGACCCAGGCGCGCAACATTGCCCAGGTCTTCCAGTTTCCGGTCGTCTACGACACCATGACTGTCTACGACAACCTCGCTTTCCCGCTGCGCAACCGCCATGTGCCGGAAGATCAGGTCAACAAGCGGGTCAACGAGATCCTCGACATGATCGACCTCCAGCCCATGGCGAGAAAACGCGCCCAAGGTCTGACCGCCGACCAGAAGCAGAAGATTTCGCTCGGCCGTGGCCTGGTGCGTTCCGACGTCAACGCCATCCTCTTCGATGAGCCGCTGACCGTCATCGATCCGCATATGAAATGGGTCCTGCGTTCGCAGCTGAAGCGCCTGCACCGCCAGTCCGGCTTCACCATGGTCTATGTCACCCACGACCAGACCGAAGCCCTCACCTTCGCCGACAAGGTCGTCGTCATGTATGACGGCCAGATCGTTCAGATCGGAACGCCTGCCGAACTTTTCGAACGCCCGAGCCACACCTTCGTTGGCTATTTCATCGGCTCGCCGGGTATGAACGTCATGCCGGCCAAAGTCAGCGGCACGACCGCCACCGTCGGCGACCAATCGATCGCGCTTCCCGGTGCACCCAAGCTCGCTTCTCAGTCGAAACTCGAGCTCGGCATTCGTCCCGAATTCGTTCGCTTGGGACGCGAAGGCATGCCGGTCACGGTCACGAAGGTCGAAGACATCGGCCGCCAGAAGATCGTCCGGGCCCGCTTCTGCGACCAGCCCCTGTCGATCGTGGTTTCGGAAGACGCCGACATTCCGACCGATCCGAAAATCACGTTCGACCCCGCGGGCATCGGCATCTTCGCAGATTCCTGGCGCGTAGGTCTGGAGGGCTGACGATGGAAAAGACCTGGAACAACAAGGCCTGGTTCATGGTCATTCCGGTCCTGCTGCTGGTGGCCTTCTCGGCCGTCATCCCGCTGATGACCGTGGTCAACTATTCCGTTCAGGATACCTTCGGCAACAACGAATTCTTCTGGGCCGGCACCGATTGGTTCGCCGAAATCCTGTCGTCGGACCGCTTCTGGGATGCCCTGGTCCGCAACCTGATCTTTTCGATGATCATCCTGGCGATCGAGGTGCCGCTCGGCATCCTGATTGCGCTCAACATGCCGAAGAAGGGTCTGGGCGTGCCGGTCTGCCTGGTGCTCATGGCCCTGCCGCTTCTCATTCCGTGGAACGTCGTCGGCACCATCTGGCAGGTCTTCGGCCGCGTCGACATCGGTCTTCTCGGTTATGTTCTGAACGCCATCGGCATCGACTATAACCTGACCCAGGATCCCGTCGATGCCTGGATCACGGTCATCGCCATGGACGTCTGGCATTGGACCAGCCTCGTCGTGCTGCTCTGCTACGCCGGCCTCGTCTCGATCCCGGATGCCTATTACCAGGCCGCCAAGATCGATGGTGCCTCCCGCTTCTCCGTCTTCCGCTACATCCAGCTGCCGAAGATGAAGCGCGTGCTTCTGATCGCCGTGCTGCTCCGCTTCATGGACAGCTTCATGATCTACACCGAGCCCTTTGTCGTCACCGGCGGTGGCCCCGGCAACTCCACGACCTTCCTGTCGATCGACCTGGTCAAGATGGCCGTCGGTCAGTTCGACCTTGGTCCGGCGGCCGCCATGTCCATCATCTACTTCCTGATCATCCTGCTGATGTCATGGGTCTTCTACACCGTGATGACCGTCAGCGACGCAAAGAGCCAGTAAGGAGGCGCACTCGATGAGCAGTTCCGACGATCGTTCGCGCTTCGGGTTCTTGATCCCGACGGTTTACATCATCTTCCTGTTGCTGCCGATCTATTGGCTGGTCAACATGAGCTTCAAGACCAATTCGGAAATCACCGGCGCGCTGTCGCTTTGGCCGGTCAATCCGACGCTTGCCAACTATGCCGTGATCTTTACCGATCCGTCCTGGTACAAGGGCTATATCAACTCGATCATCTATGTCTGCCTGAACACGGTGATCTCGGTCGCTGCGGCACTTCCGGCAGCCTACGCTTTCTCGCGCTATCGCTTCCTCGGTGACAAGCACCTGTTCTTCTGGTTGCTCACCAACCGCATGGCGCCGCCGGCCGTCTTTGCGCTTCCCTTCTTCCAGCTCTATTCGGCCTTCGGCCTCATCGACACGCATATCGCTGTGGCACTCGCCCACTGCCTGTTCAACGTGCCGCTGGCGGTCTGGATCCTGGAAGGCTTCATGTCCGGCGTACCGAAGGAAATCGACGAAACCGCCTATATCGACGGTTACTCCTTCCCGCGCTTCTTCGTGAAGATCTTCATCCCGCTGATCGCCTCCGGCATCGGTGTCGCTGCCTTCTTCTGCTTCATGTTCTCCTGGGTCGAGCTCCTGATTGCCCGCACGCTGACGACGACCGATGCCAAGCCGATCGCCGCCATCATGACGCGCACGGTTTCGGCATCCGGCATGGACTGGGGCGTGCTCGCCGCCGCCGGCGTGTTGACCATCATCCCGGGCGCGCTCGTGATCTATTTCGTTCGCAACTACATCGCCAAGGGCTTTGCCCTGGGCCGCGTCTGAGGAGGCGTCGATGAACTTCACATGGATGGCCTGGACGCTGCCGACGGCGCTTTTCTTCATCGCGATCCTGACGCTGATCGTCTCAATGGCGGTGTGGGAATATTTCTCGCCGGGCGGCAATCCCCGGGTCGGCATACTCAGGTTTGAGACAACCCGTGGCGACCGCCTGTTCGTGTCGCTGCTCGGCTCGGCCTTCATTCATCTCGCTTGGCTCGGCCTTGTTGGGCCGAACCTGTGGTGGGCTCTCGCTCTGTCCGTGGTCTACGCCATCGGCGTATTCCGCTACGTATAGGGCCGGACAACGGCGGATGGCGGCGGGAGGCTGCCATCCTGATGACTTCAACTCTGCAATCGCAACCTTAGGGAGGACGAAAATGCGAAAGCACCTTTTGACAACGACAGCGGCCATGCTGCTCGCCATGACCGGCGTGGCATTCGCCGACATGGAAGCGGCGAAGAAGTTCCTGGACACCGAGATCGGCGATATGTCGACGCTCGACCGCGCCGCCCAGGAAGCCGAACTGCAGTGGTTCATCGATGCGGCAAAGCCCTTTGCCGGCATGGAGATCAAGGTCGTTTCCGAAACCATCGCCACCCATGAATACGAGTCCAAGGTTCTGGCCCCGGCTTTCACCGCGATCACCGGCATCAAGATCACCCATGACCTGATCGGCGAAGGCGACGTCGTCGAAAAGCTGCAGACCCAGATGCAGTCGGGTGAAAACATCTACGACGCCTATGTCAACGACTCCGACCTGATCGGTACCCATTGGCGCTACCAGCAGGCCCGCTCGCTGACCAAGTGGATGGCCAACGAAGGCAAGGACGTCACCAACCCCGGCCTCGATCTTGCTGACTTCATCGGCACCAAGTTCACGACCGCTCCGGACGGCGATCTCTATCAGCTGCCCGACCAGCAGTTCGCCAACCTCTACTGGTTCCGCTACGACTGGTTCAACGACGAAAAGAACAAGGCCGACTTCAAGGCCAAGTACGGCTACGACCTCGGCGTCCCGGTCAACTGGTCCGCTTACGAAGACATCGCCGAATTCTTCACCGGTCGCGAAATCGACGGCAAGAAGGTCTTCGGCCATATGGACTACGGCAAGAAGGACCCGTCGCTCGGCTGGCGCTTCACCGATGCCTGGCTCTCCATGGCCGGCAACGGCGACAAGGGCCTGCCGAACGGTCTGCCCGTCGACGAATGGGGCATCAAGGTCAATGAAAAGTCCCAGCCGGTCGGCTCCTGCGTCGCCCGCGGCGGTGACACCAACGGCCCTGCCTCAGTCTACGCCATCCAGAAGTACCTCGACTGGCTGAAGGCCTATGCGCCGCCGGAAGCCCAGGGCATGACCTTCGGTGAAGCCGGTCCGGTACCTGCTCAGGGCAACGTCGCCCAGCAGATGTTCACCTACACGGCGTTCACTGCCGACTTCGTCAAGAAGGGCCTGCCGGTCGTCAACGAGGACGGCACGCCGAAGTGGCGTTTTGCTCCGAGCCCGCACGGCGTCTACTGGAAGGACGGCATGAAGCTCGGTTATCAGGACGTGGGTTCCTGGACCCTGATGAAGTCGACCCCTGACGACCGCGCCAAGGCCGCCTGGCTCTATGCGCAGTTCGTCACCTCGAAGACCGTGGACGTGAAGAAGAGCCACGTAGGCCTGACCCTCATCCGCGAATCGACGATCCAGCACAAGTCCTTCACCGACCGTGCGCCGAACCTCGGTGGTCTGATCGAGTTCTATCGTTCGCCGGCCCGCGTTCAGTGGTCGCCGACCGGTACGAACATCCCGGACTATCCGAAGCTGGCTCAGCTGTGGTGGCAGGCAATCGGCGATGCATCCTCGGGTGCAAAGACCGCGCAGGAAGCCATGGACTCGCTTTGCGCCGAGCAGGAAAAGGTCCTGCAGCGTCTGGAACGCGCAGGCGTTCAGGGTGACATCGGTCCGGCGCTCGCCGAAGAGCACGATCTCGAATATTGGAACAAGGACGCTGTCGCCAAGGGCAACCTGGCACCGCAGCTGAAGATCGAGAACGAAAAAGAAAAGCCGATCACGGTCAACTACGACGAACTGGTCAAGAGCTGGCAGAAGTGAGCCGGATCAGACCCTGATCATTGACAATCGCCGGGGCGAAATCTACGCCCCGGCTTCTTCACTTAAGGAGTCTCAGCCTGATGAGCGGTTACATTCTGGCCATCGACCAGGGCACCACCTCGACCCGCTCGATGATCTTCGATCACGAGATGCACATCGTCGGTGTCGCCCAGCAGGAGTTCACCCAGCATTTCCCCGATTCCGGCTGGGTCGAACATGATGCAGACGAGATCTGGCAGAGTGTGCTCGCAACGATCGAAAAGGCGCTATCCGCCGCCAAGATCGCCATCACCGATATCACCGCCATCGGCATCACCAACCAGCGCGAAACTGTCGTCGTCTGGGACCGCAACACCGGCAAGCCCGTTCACCGCGCCATCGTCTGGCAGGACCGCCGCACCGCCCGCTTCTGCGACGAGCTGAAGCAAAAGGGCCTGGAAGCGCTGTTCACCCAGAAGACCGGCCTGCTGCTCGATCCTTAT
Organism: Hyphomicrobiales bacterium; assembly: GCA_900473805.1. GTDB lineage: Bacteria > Pseudomonadota > Alphaproteobacteria > Rhizobiales > Rhizobiaceae > Allorhizobium. Next base: position 114,282 of record UCMS01000003.1, read on the forward strand.
TTCTCCGGCACCAAGCTCTCCTGGCTGCTGAAAAACGTCGATGGCCTGAAGACCCGCGCCGAAAACGGCGAGATCTGCTTCGGCACGGTCGATAGCTGGCTCATCTACAAGCTGACCGGCGGCAAGGTCCACGCCACGGATGCGACCAATGCCTCGCGCACGCTGATCTACGACATCGGCGAAAACCGCTTCGACGACGAGCTTCTCTCCATCCTCGACATCCCGCGCGCCATGCTGCCCGAGGTCAAGGATTGCGCCGACGATTTCGGCACCACCGACAAGACGGTGCTCGGCGCGGAAATCCCGATCCTCGGCGTGGCCGGCGATCAGCAGGCCGCGGTCATCGGCAATGCCTGCTTCGAACCGGGCATGATGAAATCCACCTACGGCACGGGCTGCTTTGCGCTCCTGAACACCGGCACCGACCGAGTGACGTCGTCGAACCGTCTCCTGAGCACCATCGCCTATCGCCTGAACGGCAAGACAACTTACGCGCTCGAAGGCTCGATCTTCATCGCCGGTGCTGCCGTGCAATGGCTGCGCGACCAGATGGGCTTCGTCCAGGTCGCCTCGGAAACCGATGCACTCGCCAGCAAGGCAGACCCCAACCAGCGCGTCTATCTCGTGCCCGCCTTCACCGGCCTCGGCGCGCCCCATTGGGACGCCGATGCGCGCGGCGCCATCTTCGGCCTGACCCGTGGCACCGGCCCCGCCGAATTTGCGCGCGCCGTTCTCGAAAGCGTTGCCTACCAGACCCATGACTTGCTTGAAGCGATGAAGAAGGACTGGACCGGCGCGAGCTCGCAGACGGTGCTCCGCGTCGATGGCGGCATGGTCGCCTCCGATTGGACCATGCAGCGCCTCGCTGACATCCTGGCCGCCCCGGTCGATCGTCCCGTCGTGCTCGAAACCACGGTTCTAGGCGCCGCCTGGCTTGCCGGTTCCCGCGCCGGCCTCTGGCCCGATCAGGCCGGTTTCGCCGCCACCTGGAAACGCGACCACCGCTTCGAGCCGACGATGGAGACGGGTGAACGGGAAGCCGCCATTGCCGGCTGGCAGGACAGCGTCTCCCGCTGCCTCACCACGCGCTGAGGCTCAAAACGCCGGAGCGGTCTAACCCGCCAGCATGGCGACCAGTGTCTCCAGCCGGTCGGCGTCCTTCGGCAGCTTGTCTTGCCTCAGCCGCGCGATGCGCGGAAACCGCATCGCGATCCCCGACTTGTGCCGGGTCGAACGCGCCAGCCCTTCGAATGCCACCTCGACCACGAATCCGTGCTCCGGCTCGGCTCTCAGGCTGCGCACCGGCCCGAACCGCTCCACGGTATTGTTGCGCACGAAGCGGTCGAGAACCTCCAGCTCCTCGTCGGTAAAGCCGAAATAGGCCTTGCCCACCGGCACCAGCACGTCGCCTTCGCCCGGAATGGCCGTCCAGACCCCAAACGTGAAGTCGGAGTAGTAACTGGATCGCTTGCCATGCCCACGCTGCGCATACATCAGCACGGCATCGGCATTCATCGGGTCGCGCTTCCACTTGAACCACGGCCCCTTGGCACGCCCCGCCTGATAGACGCTGTCATAGCGCTTCAGCATGACCCCTTCGATGACAGGATCGGGCGGGTCTGCTCTCAGTCGCTCCAGTTCGTCCCAGGTCGAAAAAGGTACCAGCGGCGACAGGTCGAAACGGTTGGGTGCTTGCCGCTCCACAAGGGAGGCCAGCCGCTCCCGTCGGTCGAGAAACACCTCCTGCCGAACATCCTCGGCACCATCAAAGAGAATGTCATAGGCCCGGATGAAGACGGGATACTCGTCCAGCATCTTCGCAGTCACGGTCTTGCGGTTCAATCTTTGCTGCAGGTCGGAGAAGGTCCGGGTCGGCGCATTGGTGCGCGATGTGCCGCCCACCAGCAGTTCCCCGTCGATCACCCCCTCGAACCGCGCCGCCTCGACGATATCCGGGAAGGCGCCCGAAATATCATCGCCCGAGCGGGAATAGAGCCGGTTCCGTCCGCCCGCGCAGGAAAGCTGAACCCGGATCCCGTCCCACTTCCATTCCGCCGCAAAATCCGCCGGGTCGAGTGTCGCAATGTCGCGATCCTCCACCGGCGTCGACAGCATCACCGAATGAAAAATCGCCGGTGTCGCCAGAACCGGCTTTTCCGTCCGGTCTTCCAGCCAGGCGAAAAGGTCGAGATAAGGCGGCTTCAGGCCGTGCCACAGGCTTTCGATTTCGGTCACGTCCTTGTTGCCAAAGATCGACAGCGCCTGCTTCGTCAGCCGCGCGGATACACCGATCCGGAGTCCCCCCGTGACGAGCTTGATCAGCGCGAACCGTTCGGACGTATCAAGCCGGTCCAACAGCGATCGCATCACCCCGCGCGTTTCGCTGCGCCCCAACCGTTGCAGCCGCTCGACGATCGCCGACAGCCGATCGTCCTCTTCAGAGGCGGCTTCCATATCCGAGGGTTCCCAGACCAGCGAGATCGTCTCGGCGAGATCCCCGACATAGTCGTAGGAATACTGGAACAGCACCGGGTCCATCCGCTCCAGCACCAGTTCCTTGAGCAGGGCGGGCTTCACGCCCTTGATGTCGAGCCCCTCGGTCAGCGCCGCCAGCGCATAACCCCGGTCAGGATCCGGTGTCGCCTTGAAGTAATCGACGAGCAACGTCAGCTTGCCATTGCGGCTCGGCGTCAGCACCAGGCGGTCGAGAAGATCAGCAAAGGCCTTCATGGCTCAATCCCCCTCGTCCTCGTAACCCACCAGGTGCAGCGGCCGTGCGGCAATACCTGATAGCTCGCACCAGCGCACCAGCGCCTCCTCGCGCCCATGCGTCACCCAAACCTCCTGCGGCTTCACCTCGCGGATCGTGTCCAGGAGTTCCGGCCAGTCGCAATGGTCGGATATGACGAGCGGCAGCTCCACGCCCCGCTGCTTGGCGCGTTGCCGCACCATCATCCAGCCGGAAGCGAAGATCGGCAGTGGGTCCTCGAAGCGCCGCGCCCAGCGATCGTTGAAAGCCGACGGCGGACCGATCACCACCGCGCCCTTGAGGCTTCCCGATTTCTTGTCTTCGGTCGTCGCCGGCCGCAATTCGCCGAGATCGATTCCCTCGCTCTCATAGTAGCCACAAAGCCTGGCGAGGGAGCCGTGGATATAGATCGGCTGGTCGTAGCCGCCACGCCGGATCAGCGAGATCACCCGCTGTGCTTTGCCCAGAGCATAGGCGCCGATCAGGTGGCTGCGCTCGGGAAACTGCCGAAGCGAGGTGAGCAGCTTCTGGATCTCGCCCGCTGCCGGCGGATGGTGGAAGACCGGCAGGCCGAAGGTCGCCTCTGTGATGAACACGTCGCAGGGAACAGGCTCGAAGCTCGCACAGGTCGGATCGACGCCCCGCTTATAGTCGCCGGAAACGACGATGCGCGTGCCGTCCTTTTCGATCTCGATCTGCGCCGATCCGAGCACGTGACCGGCCGGATGAAACCGCACGGAAACGCCGTTCACGTTGATCGTCTCGCCGAAGCCGGCCGCTTGCGACGACCCGGCAAAATCCTCGCCGTAGCGGATCGCCATGATGTCGAGCGTCTGGCGCGTCGCCAGCACATGCGCATGACCCGAGCGCGCGTGGTCGGAATGCCCATGCGTGATCAGCGCTCGACCCACCGGCCGCACCGGATCGACGTAAAAATCGCCCGTCGGGCAATAAAGCCCGCCGGGCGTCGGATGCAGAAGAAGGTCCGGTTTTATCATCAGGGCAAGATAGGGCGGTCAGGTGCAGACCGCCAGATGCCGGGCTCTTGCCGTTCAGGCCGCGTAACGAGAAACGACGAGATAACCGGCGGCAGCCGCCGTCGCGGAAAGCACGGCGCCCCAGGCCATGTCGACCAGGCTAACGGAAAGAGACCAGCCCTTAAGCGTCGCCAAATTCGTCATGTCGTAGGTGCCATAGGCCAGGAGGCCGAGTAGCGCGCCGTTGAGCAAAGCCGTGACAACGCTGCTCGCCGTCAATGCCGGCATCACGGCGAAATAGACAAGGCCGATCACGTAGAACAGGTAGAAGATCCCGGCCGCCGCGAAATTCGGGGTGGCAAGCAGCAGTTCCCCGATGTTCTGGCGGTAGAAGCCGATCGCCACGCGCGTCAGCCACACGTAATCCAGCGCAAAGAAGACAACGGCCGTCGATACATAGGCGATCAGATAGGTCATGCGTCGTCTCCACGAGGGCAGGGCAGAATGCCCGCCCTCCTCATATCCCCAGAACCGGCTGCACGAGCCTGACGATCAGGCTCTTGAATTTCAGCGGCGCATCCGTGACGGCGAGACAGATGCAATCCTCGTCGGGTGTGGCGACCGGTTGATGCGTCAGCGTCTCGTCCGCCTCTTCCAGATCGCCGCGCCGGAATACCGTCGAGCCATCCGTAAAGGCGCCCTTCAGCACGAGCGTCAGTTCGCGTCCGCCATGCGAATGCTCCGGCACTGGCTTACCCGCAGGGATTTTCAAAAGCCGAACCTGGCTTTCCGCATCACCGGTCTTGATCGGGATGTGGTAGGCACCCCGTCCCAGCGCCCGCCACTTCAATCCATCGACATCGCTGCCCAGATACGACCGCAGCGGCTCCGGAATCAGCGCCTCGCCAGATGCAGCAACACGCGCCGGTGTTTCGACCGCCGGCCTGTCCTTCTCCGCGGCGATCTTGCCCATCATCGATGTCCAGCTGGCAGCTTCGCTGACCGGTTCATCCACATCAACCGTCTCCAGCAACTCGCCGCCCGCATGCTCCATGAAGGACAAGCGGTCGCGGCAGCTCGGGCAAAGCGCGAGATGCGTGGCTACGGCAATGCTCCAGCCTTCGGCGAGCGTTCCGCTGGCATAGTCGAGCAACAGTTCGTCGCTGATATGATGTTGGACGTGGAGCGTCATGCCCGCTCCTCCAGTGCTGCGCGCAGCTTGGCGAATGCCAGCCGGATGCGTGATTTCACGGTTCCCATGGGCAGTCCGAGTTCGGCTGCAATCGTGCTGTGGGATGCTTCTCTGTAGAATGACATTTTGAGGAGTTCGAGTTGTTCGGGTGGTAGGGTTTCCATGGCGCGCCGAAGGCGATCTGCCTCCTGACGGCCTTCGAATTCGACATCTGCGGGTGGCACGTCGTCGGGAACGAAAGCCGGGTCCGACGGATCGAACACCGGGCGTTTGGCCCGACGGAAAGCATCGATGCGCTGATTGCGCGCGATCGTGAAAATCCAGCTCGAAACGTTTCCGCGTGTCGGATCAAACTGCGCCGCCTTGTTCCAGACGGCGAGCATGGTCTCTTGCATCAGCTCTTCGGCTGCTTGCCCGTCCCGGGCAAGTTTGGCCATATAGGCCCGCACTTTTGGCCCATAATGCTTGAAGATCGTCTCGAATGCCTCGACATCGCGATCGCGACCGACGCAGGCCAGAAGTTCAGAAAAATTATGCGGCTCTAACTCATCAACCGATCCGGTCATCGAAACGCTTTTTATCCCTCGCTGGGGCTTGGTCACGGCAGCTTGCCGCGCGTTACGCCCGGGACCACTGTGGCACGCATCGGCCTGGATGGAAATCGTGTTGATCATGAAGCCGACTACGCCGAGGCCGGAAAATCGGATCACCCCACACGAATTTATTCGCACGCATCGATCCACTTGCAAAACCCTTGCGTAATCAGTGGCAAAACACATGATTCGCGATAAAGGAAATGGGTGGTCTATGGATATTGGCGTCACGAAGACCGCAGTCGGCGGGAAGCGCAAGATTGCGGTGGTCGGTTCTGGTATCTCGGGCCTCTCATGCGCCTGGCTTCTGTCCCGTAGCGCCGAGGTCGTTCTTTACGAGACCGAGGGGCGTGCCGGTGGGCATTCCAACACGGTGATTGCACCGGTCGGAGAACGCGGCACTCCCGTCGACACCGGCTTCATCGTCTACAACGACCGCAATTACCCCAACCTCGTGAAGCTTTTCGAGCATCTCGACGTTCCCACCATCGCCTCCGACATGTCTTTCGCCGCGTCCCTGGGTGAAGGTGCCTTTGAGTATTCGGGATCCGGACTGAGCGGGTTGCTGGGTCAGAAGACGAATCTGTTCCGGCCGCGCTTCTGGCGCATGCTCAAGGATATCCTGCGCTTTTACCGCGAGGCGCCGGCGCTGCTTGAGCGCCCGGACCTGGAAGGCGTGTCGCTCGGCGATTACCTGGATTCCGCGGACTACGCGCCTTCCTTCGTGGAAGATCACCTTCTGCCGATGGGTGCCGCGATCTGGTCGACGACTGCATCCGAAATGCGGCTCTATCCGCTGCATGCCTTCATCCGCTTTTTCGTCAACCATGGCCTGCTGACCCTGACCGATCGCCCCCGCTGGCGGACAGTGAAAGGTGGCAGCAGGGAATATGTGGCCCGAATCCTAGCGAATTTCCGCGGCACGGTCCGTCTCTCCACGCCCGTGGCGCATGTTCGCCGCCTGCCGGCCGGTGTGGAGGTCATCGACATCCACGGTCATGCCGAAACCTTCGATGACGTTGTCCTGGCAACCCATGCCAACCAGAGCCTCGATCTCCTTGAGGATGCCGACGCGCGAGAGCGTGCGATGCTGGAAGCCTTCCAGTACACCCCGAATGTGGCCGTCCTGCACTCGGACACGGCCCTCATGCCCAAGCGCAAGTCGGTGTGGTCGAGCTGGAACTATGTGGCAGGTCGTCGGGACGGCGCGGGTGACATGCTTTGCGTCACCTACTGGATGAACAAGCTCCAGTCGCTCGATCCGGCCACGCCGTTGTTCGTCACTCTGAACCCCTGCCGTCCGATCGATCCCGCGAAGGTCATCCAGACCTTCCACTATGAGCACCCCTTGTTCGATGCTGCAGCGATCAAGGCGCAACGAGAGATCTGGCATCTCCAGGGTCACCGGAATGTCTGGTATTGCGGTGCCTATTTCGGCAGCGGCTTCCATGAGGACGGTCTGCAATCGGGTCTCGCGGTGGCAGAAGCGCTCGGCGGCGTCCGGCGGCCTTGGTCGGTAGAAAACGAGTCCGGTCGCATCGTCGTCACTCGCCAGCTTGAGGCTGCCGAATGAACCGGCAGTCCGCCATTTATGCCGGTCACGTCGTGCATGTGCGTACCCGTCCCCGGCAGCACAAGTTGCATTACAGCGTCTTTTCGTTGCTGATCGATCTCGACGAGATCGACGATCTGGATCGCAATCTCCGCTGGTTCGGCCACAATCGCCGTGCGCTCTACGCAGTCTATGATGCCGATCATGGCGATGGCCATGCCGGAACGCTGCGGCACTGGGTCGAGGGCCGGCTCGAAGCGGCAGGGCTTGATGCACGCGGCTCGAAGATACGCATGCTCTGCTATCCGCGTATCCTCGGCTACGTCTTCAACCCGCTGACCGTCTATTTCTGTTACCACCGTGAAGGTCGGCTGCAGGCCGTGCTTTATGAAGTCTGCAACACCTTCAACGAGCGCCACACCTATGTCATCCCGGTTGAGGAAGACCGGGAGGTCTTGCGGCATGAATGCGCCAAGGAGATGTATGTCTCGCCTTTCATGCCCATGGATTGCCGATACCATTTCCGTATCAATCCGCCGGCTGACAAGGTCGGTGTTCATATTGCCGAGAGCGACGGTGAAGGTCCTGTGCTGACGGCTGTCTTTTCCGGCAGGCGCTCCCCCTTGTCGGATGCCGGCTTATTGCGCATGCTGGTGACGTATCCCCTGATGACACTCAAAGTCATGGGGGGAATTCATTGGGAAGCGCTGCGGCTCTGGTTGAAGGGGGTTCCGGTTTATCGCCATGCGCCTGCGGCCGCGCCGATCGCCTCGACGATCGTTCTGCACAATGGGATGAACAAGCAATGAGTCACGCCGAACGCGAAATTCCGTCCATAGCCACGTCCCTTCCCTTCTGGCAGCGGGTGTTGTGCCGCTGGGCCGACCGCATCTCGACGGGCCGGTTGACGTTGCAATTCGAAGGCTATGGCGAACACGTGGCCGTCGGCAGGCTCCCGGGTCCCCATGCCACGCTGTGCGTTCGCAACGCAAAACCGGTACTTCGCATCCTGACTGGCGGTACTCTCGGCTTTGCCCAAGCCTTCATTGATGGCGACCTCGACAGCCCGGATATTGGCAGCGTGGTCGAGTTCGCTTTGGCGAACGAAGCCGAGCTCGGGAAAATCCTGTCATCCTCGGCAGTATTCGAGTGGATCGCCCGCCTGCGCCACAAGCTTCGGCGCAACTCCAAAAAAGGTAGCCGGCGAAACATCGCCTTCCATTATGATCTGGGTAACGCCTTCTACAGCCAGTGGCTCGATCGTACGATGACCTATTCCTCGGCTCTCTACGAATCCCCGGGCCAGTCGCTCGCGGAAGCGCAGGAAGCCAAATATGCCCGGATCGTTCGAGAACTGAACATCGGCCCCGACGACCATGTCCTGGAGATCGGTTGCGGCTGGGGCGGCTTTGCCGAACACGCCATCCGCACCACCGGCTGCCGGGTCACCGGCCTGACGCTGTCGGTCGAACAGGCGAAATTCGCCCGCGAACGGCTGGAAACGGCAGGTCTTGCCGATCGCGCCGACATCCGGCTGGAAGACTACCGCGACTGCCGCGGCCAGTTCGACAAGATCGTCTCGATCGAGATGTTCGAGGCGGTCGGCGAAGAAAACTGGCCGGTCTATTTCAAGGCGGTCCAGGAGCGGCTGGCGCCGGGCGGCAAGGCCATGATCCAGACGATCACCATTGATGAAAGCCGCTTCGAGCAATACCGCCGCAGCGCCGATTTCATCCAGACCTATATTTTCCCCGGTGGCATGTTGCCGTCCGTGACCACATTCGAGCGGGATGCCGCTCATGTCGGTCTGCAGGTCGGCGACCGGTTCCGTTTTGGCCGCGATTACGATCGCACTCTTGTCGCCTGGGACAATGCCTTCACCGGTAGCTGGTCGTCGATCGAACCGCTCGGCTTCGACCGGCGCTTCTATCGGATGTGGCGTCTCTATCTGCACTACTGCGCCGTCGGTTTCCGCGTCGGTCGCATCGATGTGGTCCAGTTCCGGCTCGACAAGCCGGCCTGATACCGAGGCGGGGCGCGAGCCCCGCCTTCGCCTCAGTTGCGCAGCATCTTGCGTGTCAACGCAAATCGCAGCCTGTGCGGGAGCGCGTGAAGCAGACGGATCGCCAGCGCCATCTTCCATGGAAAGATGATCTCGAATTTCTCTTGGGACAGGCCCTTGGCGATGATGTCCGCGGCCTCGTCCGACGAGACAAGGAAGGGCATGGGAAAGTCGTTCTTCTCGGTCAGCGGCGTTGCGACGAAGCCTGGATTGACCACGGAAAGCGTCACGCCGTGCTGGGCAAGCTCCGGATGGAGGGCTTCGCACAGGCTGTTGAGTGCCGCCTTCGTCGCGCCGTAGCTCGCAGCGCCCGGCAGACCCACATAGGCGGTCACCGAAGCCACCACCGCGATATGCCCGGCTTTCCGTGCGATCATCCCGGGCATCACCGCTTCCAGGCAATGCGCCGTTCCCATGACGTTGAGATCGAACATCTGCCGCATTCGCTCGACGCTGAAATCCTTGGCATAGTCGCGGGTGTAGGAGCCGGCGGCGAAGACAGCGAGATCAATTGGCCCATGCGCCGCTGTCACGGCGTCCACGACCTGTCGAACGGCCTCATGATCGGTCACGTCGAGCGGATATGCGAAGATTCGCCCGGGGTGCTCGGCGGCGAGTTCCGCAAGCGAACCGGCATTCCGGGCACTGACGGCAACCTGATAGCCGTCCGCCACCAGTCTTTTGGCGAGCGCCCGGCCGATGCCGGAACTCGAACCGGTAATCCATGCGGTTTTGGTCATGAAATCCTCTTCGGTTGTGTCATGACCAATACGCCGGATACGGGTCGCCGGTTTATCCCGCCCAGCTGCGCAGGAGATCGAGTCCGCGTCTCAGTAGGTCTTCCGCCTCGCCCGCGCTCTTCGCTTCCACGTAGCACCGCATTTCCGGTGCGTTACCGGAAGGACGAAAATGGATAACCCGTCCGTCGGTCAGCGTGGCCCGCACTCCGTCGATGTCGCTGACCGCCGCCACTGTGCCGATGGGCGAGAGGAAGCCGGAGAGGTTGTCCTGCGACCGTCGAATATGCGCCATCAGGGAACCACTGCGCTCAGTTGCGAAGTTTTCCAGTCGATCGCTCAATGCGATCGGCAGGCTGAAGGCTTTGGTGAGGTCTGACAGTGACTGTGCGTTTCGGGCGGCCATGCCGAGCGCCGCCAGGGCAGGCAGAAAGCTGTCGCGGGTCGGAAGTGCCTTCAGCACCTTGCCCTCGACCGTAAAGTCCGAACCCAGCATCAATCCGCCATTCGCCTCGAAGCCGAGAACGCCCTCTCGGCCGTCCGCCAGCGCGGCCTCCATGGCGGCGATGACGTAAGGCGAGCCAACACGGGTGCGGATGACGGAAAAGCCGCCATCCTCTTCCAGGCCGGAATTGGACGTGACCGGTGTCGCGACCGTTCCGGCGCCGAGGAACCGCGCCGCAATCAATCCCAGAAGGTCGCCGCGAAGCGGCAGCCCGTGTTCGTCGGCCACCAGCGGTCGATCGCCGTCGCCGTCCGTGGACAAGATCGCGTCGAGCGCCAACTCGTCGCTCCAGCGCGCCAGTTGCGTCACGGTGTCCGGGGAAACAGCCTCGGTATCCACCGGGATGAAGACTTCGGAGCGCCCCAGGGGAAAGACCGTCGCCCCGTAATGTTGGACCACGTCGACCAGCATATCCCGCGCGACCGTGCTGTGCTGATAGATGCCGATACGTTTCCCATCGAGGCAGCCGGACGGCAGGATGTGGAAGTTGCGGTCGAGGAACAGGGCGCTCGCTTGCCTTTCCTGATCGTCCCCGGTGCTGCTCTCGACGAGGTTCGCGACAGGGTCATGCGCGAGTTCGGCCGCGATACGCACGATCGCCTGCTCATCCTCCTTGTTGATCTCACCGTCCGGGCGGTAGAATTTGATGCCGTTGCGATCGGCAGGAATATGCGAGCCGGTCACCATGATACCGGCGGCGCCCAAAGACGCGCCGTAAAGGGCAAGCGCCGGCGTCGCGATCGTCCCGCAATCGATCGGGACAAGGCCCTGGCGCCTAAGGGCCGCCATGATGGTGGCAGCGATCTCAGGGCTGGACGGACGGAAGTCGCGGGCGATCACCACAGGGGATCCGGCCTGCGCCAGTCCTTCAGACAGGAGATGACGGGCGAATGCGGTCGAATAGAGGGCCGAGACGGCGCCCACCAGATCCGTTGCAAGTCCCCTGAGGCCGCTGGTGCCGAACTTTGCCGTCATGCCATATCTCCCTGGTTGTTCGGAGCCACTTATATGGGCCGACCCAAGGGGGCATCAAGCGTCAAGCTGATGAACGAAGGTGAGGAAACATCGGGTAAAAATGAAAAGAGCCCGGCGCGGGAGGAGGTGCGCCAGGCTCTTAAACTTGATCGGCAATTGGGAGGAGGAGGAGTATTGCCGATCCTACCGAGCGGCGCTGGGAGGAGGAGTGCGCCGCTTCGATGAGTCTGTTGTACTCAAAAGGCTTTGGTCTGCCAATCACCTTTGTTGCAACGCACCAATGCGTCTGACGCATATCAAGGCCTGCGAAACTGCGGTCCGAAGTACTTATTTCTGCAATTCACGCTTTCGAATCTTTCGTAATTCAGCAATCGGTGACAAAGCGAACCTTCGTTTGGAAAATCCTGCTGCTCCTGAAAGGTGTTTCCATGCGACGAAGGCATGGCTTGGATCTCTGCATCATCTAGCTCCCGAAGCCTGATACTCCGGCCGGGATGGCACCGCCTCGACCTTTCCTTTATAGCGGGCAGACGAACGAGAGACTGGAGACGTTTCATGGCGACGATCCGCTACCACGAAGGCGATATTTCTGCTGAGGACGCAGCCCGTTACACGGGAGCGATCGCGGTGGATACGGAAACGCTGGGGCTCGTGCCCCGCCGTGATCGCCTGTGTGTTGTGCAGCTGTCACCGGGCGACGGATCCGCCGATGTGGTTCGGATCGCCGCAGGCCAGACGCAAGCGCAGAACCTCGTTGCTCTTCTCGCAGACGCCGGACGCCAGAAGATCTTCCACTATGGGCGTTTTGATATCGCAGTCCTGTTTCACACGTTCGGGGTTACCACGGCGTCCGTCTTCTGCACCAAGATCGCTTCGCGCCTGTGTCGGACCTACACTGACCGTCATGGCCTCAAGGACAATCTTAAGGAACTGCTCGAAGTCGATATCTCCAAAGCCCAGCAGTCCTCCGATTGGGCCGCTGAAAAGCTGAGCCAGGCCCAGCTCGAATACGCGGCCTCGGACGTGCTCTATCTGCATGCGCTGCGCGACCGCCTCACGGAGCGGCTCCTGCGTGACGGCCGCATGGAGCATGCTGAAGCCTGCTTTGAGTTCCTGCCCACCCGCGCCAAGCTCGACCTGCTCGGCTGGGAAGAGACCGATATCTTCGCCCATAGCTGAGCGACGGTGACATCACGTCCGGCGCACGATCCCGACGCGCGCCATGACGTCCTTCGGAATGCCGTAATGGCGGATCATGGCCGCCGGGTTGCGCAAACCGCATAATTCTCGCTGAACCGAAAGCGCAAAAACGGCCTGCGCTGCATCGTCCAGGGCAGCCTCCAGGCGCTCGCTCGACTCCGCGCGTGCTTCCGCGCAGCGGACCAGCGCCGCTTCCACCTTGCGCCCCGCCCGTCCGAGCGCATCGGCCATCTCGCCGGCAAGTTCCTGGTCGAGGGCGGAAAGCAGCCCTTCCGGCGAGGATGTCAGCAGAAATGCGGGAGGTCTAAAGCTCATGGCCTAGCTGTTCTTGTAGACGACAATTGAGATGCAATGAAACGATTACGCCAAGCTTTCATTAACGCACACTTTGCATCATGACCGCAGTGAAATCGGCAACCGGGGCCCGCGTTTCAAGGGTTCCGCAAGAAGCAAAGCGTAGAAATAAAGCGACCATGACGGAAGCAGCCCACAGCCTCCTTGATAGCCTGTCCCGCTCGACCATCACGTATGATACGGACCGACTGGACACCGATAAAATTGATCAACAGGATGAAGCTTCAGGTCCGGATTATGCGCCGGCGACCTGGCTCGATGCCTTGATGGTGGACGAGCGCAGCCGTCCAGATCAGCCGCTTGGAAAGCGTATTCCGGCACCGTCGGACGAAGCCGGGCTCTATCCGATGTTCCTTCGTCTTGTCGACTGACGGCTCTTGAAGAGTTAAGGCGACACGCTCGCGGCGCTGGCCCGCGCGCGAACCTCGTCGAAGCTCCACTCCTTTAGCAGGCGACCGTTCTCCCAGATGGGCTGTAGCAGGTTCTCCCGGCTACCGAGTTCGCCGAGCGGGATAGCCACGATGTCCGTCCCGTCAGCGATGGCCGCAACGCGGCCTGCCATTGGGGCTTTGTCCTGCGGATGCGGAGAGCGGCGTCCGATGTCCCGCCATTCGCCGGCCCCGCTTTGCACGGCGCTCTGACGCATGGTGAAGGACAGCGTGTCGCGGTTGATCTTGTGCAGCAGACCCGATCCCATGCCGAAAGAGATGTTCTCGGCCGAAAAGCCCATGCCTTCCAACCGCCCCAGGATCATCTGGATATCCTGCAGCGAAACGCCGTCCGATTGTATCACCCGGACATTCGCGTCGAGCACCTTGAAGCCCTTGCCGTTCAACCGCGTCCCATAGGCATAGGCAAGCTGCGCCACGACCTGCACGGGCGTATCGATCGGGTCGCCACTGTCCGGGCGCACAACCAGCGTGGCGCCGGCTGCCCGCACTTTGGTCTGCAGCTTCTTACCCCAGATCTCGGTCACCGCATTGTGCAGGTCGTAGCTGTCTGAGACGACGGAATACGCCCCGAAGCTCGAGAACTTGTCGATCAGGTGGGAATAGGCTTCGGTCTCCCGGTCCTGACCCCAGGCGGTGATTGTCCCGTGTTCAGCCGCCGGAATGGAGGAGGCGGGCATGGCGGCGCCATAGGCGCGCCGCGCCTGAAGGATGCCAGGCAGCGAATCGGAACTGTGAAAATGAACGAGATGAGCAGCCCCTCCGATCGCCGACTGCTCGATCCCGGATGTGCTGCGGCAGCCGTAATCGCTGATCCGGCTCGGCTGCAGACCCTGCGGATCGTCCGTGGTCCGCTCGAGAAAGGGGAGGATCGCCATACGCAATCGCCAGGCCGTGGTCGCCACCGTCGAGGGATACCACACGGCACGCAGCAGCGAAGTTTCGATATGCGAGGTCAGCCAGGGCAGGGCAGGGTCTGTGTTGACCACCTGGACCACCGGCACGCCCCGCCGCAGCGCCGTACCTTCCGGCAAAGCCTCGATCCTGAGCGGCAGCAAGCCACCATGCGTTTCGACGATGCGCAGCCACCCGGCCCGGTCGAATGGCTGACCGTGAGCCGAAGCCACGTCCTCGGCCTCTGCCACATCCAATCGGGTCACCGGGCGTGACAGGTAATCTTTCAGGAACATCTGGAGGCCGAAGAACATCACTTCCGGCCTGAACGAGGTGCCACGCGTGGTGACAAAGGCGCTCACGGAGCGCGTGTCTGCCGGATATTGCAGATACGTTCCGAGTTTATAGCTGTCCGTGTTCAGGATGAGATTGGATGTCATGCTGGCGCCCGTCGAGAGTTGCGCGGCGCAAAGCCGCCGGCAGGCAGTGTGCCACCCCAGGTATGCGCGAAGCTTGAGCATTGGCTACCGCAACGCAACAATTTGCCATTTGTTAACCATGTTTTGCGACACTTCTCGTTGAAAGCAGACAGATGCGCCACGCCCCAGCCGTTCTCCGGTCCCGTCGGGTGCCACGCGGAGACCATGTGGGAAAGGCCAGCCTGAAAGCGAGAGGTCGCCATGCTTGGTCCCGTCAGCGCTCCGACGAACCTGTATCAGCCGGTCCAGGAGACCCGCCCCCAGGCAGAAATCCGCACGTCTGAGAAAATCCAGCCGACCGTCGGTCTTGAGCCCTATTCGACCAGCGCGGCCGGGACAATTTCCGGCAATCTCAACATGATGCTTCTCAGCGCGCCGGAGCGTATGTCGCAGAACCTCGTCGTACTGACCGAAGTCCTCGCCGTTGCGTTGAAAATGAAACAGGAACCGGGCGAATCGCTGACGACGTTTGCCGCCCGCCTGATCGAAGCCATTGCGACGCTCGCACCGGCGGAACAGCAGAAACTGAAGGCGATGCTCTCCGACGCCTTTGCGGGGCTGCAACTGCGAACCCTGCTCCAGGCGCTCCGCAATCCGCAGGGGCCGGAAGCCGCAACGCTGGCGATCTATCTGGAGCTGTACCGCCAGAAGGACCGCGATCCCGGCGCCCGGGCAGTGATCTCGTCCTACCGGCAGAATGGCGGAATGCCGCTCGCACAAACCGTCGATACTCGGAGTG
Source organism: Hyphomicrobiales bacterium (assembly GCA_900473805.1). GTDB lineage: Bacteria > Pseudomonadota > Alphaproteobacteria > Rhizobiales > Rhizobiaceae > Allorhizobium. The sequence goes on from UCMS01000003.1 coordinate 129,739, forward strand.
TCGAACCTCGACCTTCTCCACCCGCACCGGGCCGGCCACTCCAGGTTCTGACTGCATCGTCTTCGACGACAGAGCCGCCGGTCGCCGCCCTGCCGTCGCGAACAAGCGGCACGATCGCCTATCCTCCGGTAACCGCGTTGCCTGCGGAGGAAGATCTTTCCTACGACGCGGCAACGCCGAATGCGCCGGAGGCTTCCGACATAGCCGACAGCGCCAATCTTCAGGCTCTGCGTCAGATGCGGGAACGCTTGGCAAGGGCTGCGGATCCGACGCTTGTCGGCCGCCAGACACCAGCGGGGCAGGCTGACGTCGAAGCAGCCGGCGCGGTCCGGAATGCCGCCGGCCCGGATGCACCGCCGCCGACGGAACGATCGAAATCTGCACTATCTGAAACATCGGGCCGCGAGCGCGAATTGGCAACCGTGGCCGACGGGCTTGATCCGGACGAGCAGGTGGTCGCGGCGCTTCCGGCCGTCCGCCCTTCAATGCCGGCTTCGTCTGCGGCGCTTCTGCAAGGGCTGGCGGAGACACAATTGATCCGCACCTTGCTGGCGCTTTACGGAGCTGAAGGCGAGCCGGATGTCGTCGATCGCGTTCTCGACGCACTGACGCCTGCGACCCCTGCTGAGATGGAAGCGGACAACGAACCGTCGCACAAGGGGATGTTGGTCGCGAGCACCGTTGAAGAGCCCGATCTCCCCGCACCGGACCGCCCGCTCCATTTCGAAGAGCGCCTGGCTCTGACGGCATCCAGTCTGCCCCCGGATCATCGCGATGCCCCGCGCGTGCCGGCTTCTGGCGACGGGCTTCCGCTCGCCTTCGTCAATTACGTCATCGACAGCGAAGATGAGACGCCATCGCGGAGCGAGGCACGCAGGCAGACGCGAGAAGACGAAGGGTCCGGCGAGACCGCAGACGAAGAACCTCCGCGAGACGATGAGGCGGCGGATGATGCGACGGAGGAGGAAAGCGAACTGATGGCCCAGGGATCGGCTGCCAGCGACGGGGACGAACCGGCCGATATCGACCTCGCTCCGCCATCGATGGATGCGGTAGAGCCCGCTGCCTTGCCCCTCCCCGAGGTGGATCCGGCTCAGGCGCTCTATCTGCGCTTGTCCGATTTCGCCTGACATTCGTCGTTTCGACCAACAAAAAACCCGCCGGGATCGCTCCCGGCGGGTTCTTTTATTCACTCAACAGCGAGGATTAGTCGTTGTTGCGGTTCTTGAGGGCTGCGCCCAGGATGTCGCCGAGCGACGCGCCCGAGTCGGACGAACCGAACTGAGCAACGGCTTCCTTCTCTTCTGCGATCTCGAGAGCCTTGATCGACAGCATGACCTTGCGGTCCTTCTTGGAGAAGTTGGTGACGCGAGCGTCGACAACCTGACCGACCGAGAAACGCTCCGGACGCTGATCGTCACGATCGCGAGCCAGATCGGCGCGGCGGATGAAGGACGTGATGTCCTCGTGGTTGACCAGCTTCACTTCGATACCACCATCGTTGATGCCGATGACTTCGCACGAAACGACGGCGTTCTTGCGCAGGTCGCCGGAAGCGGCGGCATCGCCAACCGAGTCCTTGCCGAGCTGCTTGATGCCGAGCGAGATGCGTTCCTTCTCGACGTCGACGTCGAGAACGACGGCCTTGACCACGTCACCCTTGTTGTACTCTTCGATGACCTGCTCGCCCGGACGGTTCCAGTCGAGATCCGACAGGTGAACCATGCCGTCGACGTCGCCTTCGAGGCCGATGAACAGGCCGAATTCGGTCTTGTTCTTGACTTCGCCTTCGACTTCAGTGCCGGCCGGATGGCTGTAGGCGAATGCCTGCCACGGGTTCTCGAGGGTCTGCTTGAGACCGAGCGAGATACGGCGCTTCGACGGATCGACTTCGAGAACGACGACGTCGACGTCCTGCGTGGTCGAAAGGATCTTGCCGGGATGAACGTTCTTCTTCGTCCAGGACATTTCCGAGATGTGGATCAGGCCTTCGATGCCCGGCTCCAGCTCGACGAATGCACCGTAGTCGGTGATGTTCGTGACGGTACCGGAGATCTTCTTGCCAACCGGGTACTTGGCAGCGATGCCATCCCACGGATCCGACTCGAGCTGCTTCATGCCAAGCGAGATGCGGTGGGTTTCCTGGTTGATACGGATGATCTGAACCTTGACCGACTGGCCAATGGACAGGATTTCCGAAGGATGGTTGACGCGGCGCCATGCCATGTCGGTGACGTGCAGCAGGCCGTCGATGCCGCCGAGGTCAACGAACGCACCGTAATCGGTGATGTTCTTGACGACGCCGTCAACAACCTGGCCTTCTTCGAGGTTCTGAACGATTTCAGAACGCTGCTCGGCACGCGACTCTTCGAGAACCGTACGACGCGAAACAACGATGTTGCCGCGACGCTTGTCCATCTTCAGGATTTCGAAGGGCTGCGGGTTGTGCATCAGCGGGGTGACGTCGCGGATCGGACGGATGTCAACCTGCGAACGCGGAAGGAAGGCAACGGCGCCGTCGAGGTCAACCGTGAAGCCGCCCTTGACCTGGTTGAAGATGACACCTTCAACGCGCTCGCCAGCTTCGAACTTGGCTTCGAGCTTGATCCAGCTTTCTTCGCGACGCGCCTTTTCGCGCGACAGAACAGCTTCGCCGAGAGCGTTTTCGATGCGCTCGACGTAAACTTCGACTTCGTCGCCGACCTTGAGCGTGCCGTCCTTGGCGCGTGCACCGAATTCCTTCAGAGCGATGCGGCCTTCGACCTTGAGGCCGACGTCAACGATGGCGACGTCCTTCTCGATGGCGGTGATGATGCCCTTGGCAACATAGCCTTCGGCCAGGTCGGTCTTGGCAAAGGATTCCTCGAGGAGGGCTGCAAAGTCCTCGCGCGACGGGGTAGAAACAGACATGAAATCTCCTAGTCGCATCCATTGGGATGCGTGAGCGCCGGTGGTTCGTGTTGGTCGGGACCAAATCCTCCATCCGCTCTCATTGGAGAGCTGTCCGGCGCGGGGACGGGGAAATGGCCAGCTGAAACGAAAAGCGGCTCGGCCGGTTCCGGATCAGCGCAGTTTCGTCAGGGCAGCGTCGATGAGTTCCTTCGCCGCCAAGAATGCGGCCTCTATACTCATTTCGGACGTGTCTAGCAAGTGCGCATCATCCGCTGGTTTCAAGGGGCTGTCGGCGCGTCCCATGTCGCGTTCGTCGCGCTTCTTCACATCCGCGAAGATTGCCTCGAAATCGGCCTGTCCACCCTTCGACAGGATCTCGTCGTAGCGACGTTTTGCTCTGACGTCCGGAGAAGCCGTGACGTAGAGCTTCACAGGGGCCTCCGGGCAGACGACGGTGCCGATGTCGCGGCCATCGAGCACCGTGCCGGGCGCACGTTTCGAAAAGGTGCGCTGCGCCTCCACCAGAGCGCGGCGAACGGCCGGCATGACGGCGATCTTCGAGGCGGCTTCCCCGATCTCATGGGCGGAAAGCACATCACGGTCGAGGCCGGCGAGTTCGACGGCCAGTGCCATCCTCTCGGCGACGGCCTCGTCGTCGAGTGGCAGACCGGCATCGATCAGCGCCTTTGCGGTCGCCCGATAGGTGAGCCCCGTATCCAGATGGTGGAAGCCGTAGGTCTCGGCGATCCTGCGCGACAGCGTCCCTTTGCCGGCCGCCGCCGGCCCGTCGATGGCGATGATCATGCCGGTCCCTTAATCTTTGTGGTTGTCAGATGCCTGATACAAAGCTTGGCGCCACTTGCCAAGCGAACCGGTGCCAACGAGCTGTCGATCGCCGCTGCGTGTCGGCAACGCGTGCGGGCGATGAGACCGAAGGACAGATCGATCCTCGCGGTGTGCGACATTCCCCCGCAGATTGCCTTTGACAGATGCAGTGCCAGCAATTAAGGGGACCGACTACAGTTTGGCCGGCCTCGTGCCGGGCGCTAGGCGCATGCCCCCTATTCTTCACGACTTCATGAGGCTTTGACAGTGGCGAAGGCAGAACTTGGAACGAAACGCACTTGCCCCGACACCGGCAAGAAATTCTACGACCTGAACAAGGACCCGATCGTGTCGCCGTACACGGGGAAGTCCTGGCCGCTTTCCTATTTCGAGGAAACCTCGGTCGCAGCCATCATGGAGAAGGCTGAGGAAGAGGACGTCGCGGAAGTCGATACCGAAAACACCGACGTCGAACTCGTCTCGCTCGAAGATGCCGACGAGGCATCGGGCGACGACATCCCCGATATGGGCGATGACGACGTCGAGATCGACGGCGATGACGACGACACCTTCCTCGAAGCCGACGAAGATGACGACGATGACGACATGTCCGGCCTGATCGGCGTCCCCGGCGACGACGACGAAGTCTGATTTTTCAAGGATTTCGAGCCCGGGCACAAAAAAATGCCCGGGCTTTCATTTTTCGGCTTGCCATCTCCGATCACCGGAAGTATCAAGCCGCCACCCCGACGGAAGCGACGCTTCGAAGGGTTTCCCGGAGCCGGAAGTTACCCGGTACCCTGATGGGGCTATAGCTCAGCTGGGAGAGCGCTTGCATGGCATGCAAGAGGTCAGCGGTTCGATCCCGCTTAGCTCCACCAAATTTTACAGATTTCCAGATTTGGTAATGAAATCAGATTGCGAGAAGGAAATCTGATCTTCCTCTCAAAAAAATTCTTGTCCATGTCAATTTGGGCTGGATTAGTGAAACACTTGTTGAGCAAGAAGTTCGAGCTGATCGCTGTCCCGCAGAAGATTTTTGGCGACAGGAAGACTGTCGGATTGGGGGGCGGTGACTATCATGAGTGGTCAAGTTGCCGGGGATTTTGCCCCATATTCTTTATGGAATAGCAACGCGATGGTAGCGGCTTTCGTTGGCTTGCTAGTAACATCGACATAATGTCTGATGTGTCTGCTCCGGTCCTTCAGATCACCTGGGGCCGCTTCCCCATTGCTACTTATACCAAGCTTGCTCGCCAGATAGCAGTTTACTAAATTTTTAATTTAAGTAAAATTAAAATACAGTAAAAATTGTCTGTCAAGCGTGGAGTTTCAAACATGAAGTTAAAGCCGATTAATGTCAACGGAGTTCTGAATATATGCTACAGCCATGGTTGGGGAACATGCTTTCTAGCGGGAGATGAGGCCGGACTTTATTTTGTTACCGCAAAGCATATATTAAACGGGGCATTTGCGGGAGATAACGTAATATTTCGACAAGGCGAAACTGGTTTTCGAGGTGAAATAAAGGAAGTAATACATTCAGATATATTTGATGTTAGTGTCTTCACCACGGATGCTGTAAGATTTCATACGGCATGGGCGACATCTAACGCTAAGGCTATAGAGTTAGGGCAGGAAGCTCTGTTTCTCGGATTCCCACATCAATTAATTAATACATATCCCGGCATTGCTGGGTTCCCCAGCCCACTTGTTCGCCACGCCCACTTCAGTGGTATTGTTAAATTCGACAGCGAGCCTACGTTACTGTTTGATGGATTTAACAATCCGGGATATTCGGGCGGCCCCGTATACATTGCGGATGATAAAGGTGATCTTGGAGTTGTTGGAGTTATTTCCGGCTACAGGTATGAGCGCCTCGCCAACTCAATGCTTTATAGGAAGGTTGGTAATAATGAAGAAGTCGTTCCGGACACCTACGTGAAGTCAAACAGTGGAATGATTTATGTAACGCCGGGCCAAGAGTTTGTAAGACTGGGTGAACGCTTGGAATCACGGAATGGCTTGCCGCAATCACAACTGCCTATGCTTAGCCAAGCCGAGATGCCGCCACAAGATGAAGATGGACCGCTTCCTTAACGTTCTACATTTCCATCGATTGCAACGGCTAACTCAGCTGCCTTGCTTTGATATCGTTATAGTGCATCCGTAGAGGCCTAGCTTATAGCTCCACAAAACTCATTCAATGAAGATTGCATTGCTGCATGATGCCGTTTCACGGCATTCGGCGTCGTATGCTTCCATTCGATTGCGGAATGTGCGAGTCACTCAATGACCTCGCCCGCTCATCCCGCTCACCGCGGAAACAGCTCTACCTTTTCCCCGTTCTCGCTGCGGTCGATCTGGAACCAGTCGATGATCTTGCGGATCTCGAGCTTCACTTCGCCTTCGCGCAGACGCAGGCGCAGGGTGTTGTCGGTAACGCCGAGAGGGGTGCCGATATAGATGCGGTCATTGCCGGAATCGTCCACGGTGTCGATGGCGAAGCGCAAGGTCCACTCCTCAAAAAGTGCGAATCCAAAGGGTGACAGTGGCACGAGGGTTTAGTAACGCCTGCTTGAGCGAAGCTGACGTTACGGAAGGCTGTCCGATGCGCCCGAGGCGTTGAAGAGCCCGCGAGCGAAGGAGCGACCCATGTTCGTCTTGTCGAAACTCTTCTGGATGGCAGTCCAGCCCCTGTCATTGGTTTTCCTCCTGGGGCTGTCGTCGCTTCTGCTGATGCTCCTGCGCTGGCGTCGCACGGCCCTTGGCGCTTTGGCTGCAGCCATGCTCGTGCTCTTCGTCACGCTCTACACCACGACCGGCTCCTATCTGCTGCAGGGGCTTGAGGCGCGCTTTCCCCGCCCTGCGTCCGACCCCGCCAATGTCGCCTGCATGATCGTGCTGGGCGGCGCCTTCGAGACGGAGGTTACGACGGCCAGGGGTGGCATCGAATTCAACCAGGCGGCCGACCGCTTCGTCGAGGCGCTCCGGTTGGCCTTGCTTTATCCGAACGCCAGGATCCTCGTCTCCGGCGGGGACGGTTCGCTGAGCGGTGCTTATGAAGGAGATGCGGCCGCCTCGGTGCGCTTCTTCCAGGCCTTTGGATTGTCGCCGGATCGGCTGGTGATGGAGACCACCTCGCGCAACACCGACGAAAACGCGCAGAACAGCCGCCAGATTCTTGCCGACCACGGCCTTTCGAATTGTCTCCTGATCACCTCGGCTTTTCACATGCCACGTTCGGTCGGGCTGTTTCGCAAGGCCGGTCTCGCCGTCACGCCTTGGCCGACCGATTTCCGCACCACGGGCAAGATCGCACTCGGTTTTGATTTCACCCAGCCGACGCTGAACGCCCAGCAGATGGCGACCGCCACGCGCGAATGGGTCGGTCTCGTCGCCTATCGTTTCCTCGGCCGGATCGATACGGTGTTCCCGGCGCCCTGAGGCCCGTCACTTCTTCGAGATCGTCAGGAATTTCGTGCCACGCACCCTGACGGTCATCTCGCAGGGCTCGGCCCCTTCGTCGCGCTCGCAATAGCGCGGATGCATCTTCAGGACGAAGACCATGTTGCCGAAACGCTTGATGAAATCATAGGAATACATCTGCGCCGTGGCGATCATGAAGTAGCCGCCCTCCTTGACCTGGAGGTAGAAGTTGAACGGGCAGCCATCGGCAGTGCAGTCCGGTCCGCGCACGCCGTCACACATGATTTCGCTGCTGTTGGTCACAGCATCTTTGATGCCGTCATTGTTGATGTCGATCCGCTCGATAAAGCCGGCGCCGAATTTCGCCTCGCCACAGCGCTTGCTGTAATGGGCCTTTTCATAGGTTTCGGGGTCCTTCAGCAGCTCCTGCTGAGCCGTCGCATGCGATGCTCCGAGCGCGACGATGAAGGCGAGGAACAGAGACTTGAAGAACGACACGGTCGGATGCTCCGGATCTGGATGGCGTCTTGAGTTTGGAAAACTCTAGCCTCCGCGGCTTGCCTCGGCGTTAACGGCATGATTCAAATCTGGCCCTGTAGCCCGGCATGGGGGCTAGGGGAGGGATGAATGTCGCTGCTGTCTTATCTCGATTACGCCGGCGTTGCCCTGTTTGCCGCCACAGGCGCGCTCGCGGCCTCCCGCAAACAGCTCGACATGATCGGTTTTCTGTTCTTTGCCGTGGCCACTGGCGTCGGCGGCGGTACGGTCCGCGACATCGTGCTCGGCCGCACGCCCGTCTTCTGGGTGCTGAATCCCAATTACATCCTCGTCTGCTGTGCCGTGGGCGTTCTCGTCTTCTTCACCGCCCATCTGGTCGAATCGCGCTATCGACTGCTGATCTGGCTCGATGCGATCGGTCTTTCCGCCTATTGCGTCATGGGCGCGGTGAAGGGGCTGGCGGCCACGGGTTCGCCCACCATTGCCATTGTCACGGGAACGCTGACCGCAAGTTTCGGCGGCGTGCTCCGCGATCTCCTCGCCAACGAACCCTCGGTCCTGCTGCGCCCGGAAATCTACATCACGGCGGCGCTCGCGGGTGCGGCTGTGTTCACGCTGGCCAATGAACTAGGCGCGCCCCTGTATCTCGCCTCGATCGCAGGCGTTGCGGCGGCGTTTGTCATCCGCGGCGGTGCGCTCTATTTCGGCTGGACATTCCCGACCTACAAACGCAGGCCCGGCCGTCATCCCGACGAGGTGATGTGAGGCTCAGGCCTGTTTCGGCCGCAGGCGGATGACCACGTCGACGTGGGCGATTTCCATGCCCTCCGGAGGTGCCGGAAGATTGTCGATGGAGATGTTGTTCACGGGAATATCGAGAACGGTGTTCTCACCCTCGACGAAGAAGTGGTGATGGTCGGACACATTCGTGTCGAAATAGGTCTTGGCGCTTTCGACAGCCAGAACCCGGATCAGGCCCGCCTCGGTGAACTGGTGGAGCGTGTTGTAGACGGTCGCCAGCGACACCGGAAAATCGGCCGCAATCGCTTCCTCATGCAGCTCTTCCACCGTCAGATGGCGGTCGCCCTTCGCAAACAGAAGCCCGGCCAGCGCAATGCGCTGCCGCGTTGGGCGCAGGCCCGAACGACGCAATTTCAGCTCGATGCCGGTTTGGCAGGGTGCCATCGTCAAAGACGAACTCCAGTTTGTGCGGCCGTGTTGCCGCCTTTCGACCGATATAGCCTCAAAAACCGGTCGTTTCAATAGTTTGGGTGGGGACAAGCCCCGGCGGCCATGGTGCGGCCCGCTTTTTCGGGCTCTTGGGTCTGGTGATGGCCTTTTCGTTCCTGTATGCGACGGGAAGAAAACCGGCGGTGCCGGCGAAAGGCACGAATGCGCGTCTGCGACCTGCCAGCGGGAAAGGCTTCATTTTAGCGCCGTCTTGGTCTATTGGGTCCGGACACCAGAAGCAGAGGGGGGAAGAAGAAGAACGATGGTTACGAGACAGTCCAGCTACAATTACGAAGAAATCCTCTCCTGCGGCCGCGGCGAACTCTTCGGCCCCGGCAACGCCCAGCTCCCCCTGCCGCCCATGTTGATGGTCCACCGGATCACCGACATCTCGGAAACCGGCGGCGCCTTCGACAAGGGTTACATCCGCGCCGAATACGACGTGCGCCCGGATGACTGGTATTTCCCCTGCCACTTCCAGGGCAACCCCATCATGCCCGGCTGCCTTGGCCTTGACGGCATGTGGCAGCTGACCGGCTTCTTCCTCGGTTGGCTCGGCGAGCCGGGCCGCGGCATGGCGCTCTCCACGGGCGAAGTAAAGTTCAAAGGCATGGTCCGCCCGGATACGAAACTCCTCGAATACGGCATCGACTTCAAGCGCGTCATGCGCGGTCGTCTCGTTCTTGGAACGGCCGACGGCTGGTTAAAGGCCGATGGCGAAACTATCTATCAGGCAACCGACCTGCGCGTCGGTCTGTCGAAGGACAAGGCGGCCTGATCCGGCCCCGTCCACACCTGAGTTTATGAAGAAGGTCTGAGAGATGAGACGGGTTGTAGTAACGGGTCTTGGCATTGTGTCCTCCATCGGTGCCGATGCCGCTGAAGTCACGGCGTCGCTGCGCAATGCCAAGTCGGGCATCACCTTTTCTCCCGATTTCGCCGAGAACGGTTTCAAGTGCCAGGTCTGGGGCAAGCCGACCCTCGACCCGACCGAACTGGTCGATCGTCGCGCCATGCGGTTCCTGTCCCAGGGCGGCGCATGGAACCATGTCGCCATGAAGCAGGCGATCGCTGACGCCGGTCTCGAAGACGCCGACTATCAGCAGAACGAGCGCGTCGGCATCATCATGGGCTCCGGTGGGCCTTCCACCCGGCAGATCGTCGAAGCGGCCGATATCGTCCGCCAGAACAAGAGCCCCAAGCGCATCGGCCCGTTCGCGGTGCCGAAGGCCATGTCGTCGACCGCCTCTGCCACGCTTGCCACCTGGTTCAAGCTGCACGGCGTCAACTACTCGATCTCGTCGGCCTGCTCGACCTCCGCCCATTGCATCGGCAATGCCTATGAGATGATCCAGTGGGGCAAGCAGGATATGGTCTTTGCCGGCGGCCATGAGGATCTCGACTGGTCGATGTCGAGCCTGTTCGACGCCATGGGTGCCATGTCGTCCAAGTACAACGACACGCCCGCAACCGCCTCGCGCGCCTATGACGTCTCGCGTGACGGTTTCGTCATCGCTGGTGGCGCAGGCGTTCTGGTTCTCGAAGAGCTGGAGCATGCCAAGGCCCGCGGCGCCAAGATCTATGCCGAAGTCGTCGGCTACGGCGCGACCTCCGACGGCTACGACATGGTCGCTCCCTCGGGCGAAGGCGCGATCCGCTGCATGCGCCAGGCACTTTCCACCGTGACAGGCGAAGTCGACTACATCAATACGCACGGCACCTCGACGCCGGTGGGTGACAGCAAGGAAATCGGCGCAATCCGCGAAGTCTTCGGCGATAAGATCCCGCACATCCAGTCGACCAAGTCGCTGACCGGCCACTCGCTGGGTGCTGCCGGCGTGCAGGAATCGATTTACGGCCTGCTGATGATGCAGGAGAAGTTCATCGGCGAAAGCGCGCACATCACCGAACTCGATCCGGAATTCGAAGGCGTGCCGGTCGTGCGCAAGCGCATCGATAACGCCAAGATCGACACCGTGCTGTCCAACTCCTTCGGCTTCGGCGGCACCAACGCGACGCTCGTTTTCCAGCGCCATAACGGCTGAGGTACTGGCCGCGCATTCCTGACGATCCAATGGGGTGGCCTTGGCCACCCCATTGTCGTTTGGGGCCATGCGGTCGACGTCAAACAAAAGGCCTGGCACGTTACCGCGCCAGGCCATCGCCTTCCGAAGTGGTCCGCCAGCCGTGGGAGTACGGCTTACTTCGGTTGAAAGGGATCGGTATGCCGGATCACGCCCATCAGCAGTGCGATGCTGACGGCATGGAAAAGGTTGCGCGCCTCGAGCTTGATCTGTGCGGAGGCCAGCGCGTCACTGACCTCTTCCGGTGACAACACCAGGATATTACCCGCATCCTCCGCTCGCTTGCCTTCCGCAACGAGTTGCAGACAGCGAATTTCTCTGTCGGTCAGCAAGGAGAAACCGGGCTCCTGCCCGAGCGCCTGATAGGGATCGGTCATCATCATTTTCATTGCCGGGAAGCACCATGGGAGAACGTCATGAACACCATGACGTCAGCGCGGCGGTTATAGGGAGACAGCAATGAAAGTCGTTAACCCTGCGCGCCAATTTTTTATCGGCAGACGCTAATAAAGAGCATCGTGCAGATGCCTTGATTTGCTGGTTCATTGAAAGACATAACATCCCGTTTGGCTTGTCAAGCGGTTCCGTCTCAAGCGGATTTTCGCTCCCGTACCTCGGTCGGGGTTGAGCCGAACCAGCGGGTCACCGAACGGGTAAAGGCGCTCGGCGCGGAATAGCCCAGCCGATAGCAGATCTCGGAGATCGGCAATTCGCTTTCGGTGAGAAGATTGTAGCTCACATCCCGTCTGATGCCGTCACGCAGCTCATTGAGGCTCGTACCGTGTTCGGCCAGGCGGCGCTGAAAGGTCCGTTCCGAGAGGCCGAAATAAGGCGCGATCTCCGAGAGCGGATAGTCGTCCTGTGAGACATGCACCAGCAGATGCTTGCGAACTTGATCGACGAAGTCACCCGGCAGTTCCGCCGCAGGCGGCCTCAGGCTTCGACACTGCAGATCCATGAGCTCGAACAGGCGTCGATCTCCCGTCGGGTTGTGGGTCTCCAGGAAAGCCTGTGGGAAATGCACGCAGTTCATGCCGGCGCCGAAGCTGACGCGCTTTGAGAGATACTGGCGGAAAGGCTGCAGATTGCGTGGCTTAGGCCGTTCCAGTTCGACTTCGACCAGATCTGCGGTCGGTCCGCCCAGATCCCGCACACGCTGCATCACGAGCCCGACAGACATGTCCACATATTGGTCGCGTTTGACGATGATGGGAGCGAAAGTCCAGGCAAGATGCGCCCCCTGAGCGTCGATCACCAGCCGCGAATAGCTCGTATGGGTCACATATTGGATATGCTGGTCCAGAAAGCGGACGAGATCGAGGCCCGTCGGCGCCGACATCAGTCCGTAACCGAAGGGTCCGGTCGATCCCGCTTCATAGGCTTTCACGCTGGTGACGCCGAAAGCCTCCTCGTCCGCCAGCAGCGCACAGGCCTCCAGAAGCCTGCACAGACGGTCCAGACTGATGCGGGCTGTCATGTCCTGGAAACAGGCCGGATCGATCTCCAGCGCCTTGCAGATCGGATGGATGTCGATGCCGTAGGACTGCGCATGGACCACCACGGCGGACGCCAGTCCGGCCACGGTTGTGAGTTCATCGGTGAGATTGCGCCCCGCCATGCCATTCCCTGTCGCCCAAAGGGAAGATCTTGGCATGAAATGGTAAGCCACGGCGCACCCGGAGTCGAGCGCGCCAACGGCTTCATTTGCATCACTCCATCGTGAAACGCCGGCGCGTCAGCGTTTCGCCCACAAGACCTTGAAGCGCGCGTTGCGGCAGACTTCGCCATGCTGCTTGAAATGCGCCGCCAGCACCGGCTCGTAGGGGAGGCCGCGATTGGCAACCATCAACAGGTTGCCACCATTGCGAAGCGCCTCGTATGCCGCCTTGATCATGGCCGCACCGATCGACGGCTCGGCCGCATGCCCTTCATGGAAAGGCGGGTTCATGATCACTAGGTCGTACTTCTCCTTGGTCGGCTCGGTCGCGAGATCCTGCCAGAAGAAGCGTGTGGTGAGATCAGGATGGTTGCGGGCGAGGTTGCGCTTGGCATGTTCGAGGGCCGTATGGCTCGCTTCGAACAGGTCGATGCGGTTGGTCCGCGGCGAGGCCTCGGCCAGCATCACGGAGAGATAGCCCCAACCAGCCCCGAAATCGGCAGCATTGCCGTCGAAGTCGGTGGGCAGTCGGCTTGCCAAGAGTTCGGAGCCCTCGTCGACATGCGCATGGGAGAAAAGGCCCGCTTTGGTTTCGAAGCGTCCCTCGACCGTCACGGTCTTGGCAGCCAGTGCCGCAATCGCGCCGGTCGCGTCGTCGGGGACGGTGAACCACACGGCCACGCCGTGATACTTCGGGGTCGATTCCGGAGCGAGCCCCAGCCGGTCCAGCTGCTTGCGCAGCGGCAGGATCCCTTCTTCCTTGGCCCCGGCGATCATCACCAGGCCGCCAGCCTTCACCCGCGAGAGAGCCTCGGCAATATGGTCCTCGTTCAGACCCTTGTGCTTGCTGCACAGCACCAGCGCGCCGTCGAAATTCTCGCCATCGACAACGGCCACCGGTTTCTGGTGGCTCATTTCAAGCCGGCGAAATTCCGGCCGGAAATCCTGGACAACGGTCAGTTCCGCCGCGAAACCTTCCGGCTTGGAAAAACCCGCCTCGGCGCCAAGGAAGAGATAACGCGCATCCGCACCCGGCAGCGGAACCGCCTCGGTGGTGAACGGATGAAACAGGGTCTTCAGCGTGTCGCGGCTCATGGTCGGTCTTCTCGTTGGGCGGATTGAATTGTCTCAGGGTCTTACGAAAAAGGCGCGGGATGTCTCCCGCGCCTCGAGATAGGGTCTAACGCCGACGCGCTTATTCAGCGGCTTCGCCGTCTTCCTTCTTCTTTTCGGCAACGATTTCCTTGCCAGTAGCCTGGTCGACGGCCTTCATCGACAGGCGAACCTTGCCGCGCTCGTCGAAGCCCATCAGCTTGACCCAGACCTTGTCGCCTTCCTTGACGACGTCGGAGGTCTTGGCAACGCGCTCGGAAGCGAGCTGTGAGATGTGCACGAGGCCGTCACGCGAACCGAAGAAGTTGACGAAGGCGCCGAAGTCGGCGGTCTTCACAACGGTACCTTCGTAGATCACGCCGACTTCCGGTTCGGCCACGATCGAGTGGATCCACTTGCGGGCCGCTTCGATTTCCTTGCCGGAGGACGAAGCGATCTTGATCGTGCCGTCGTCTTCGATGTTGATCTTGGCGCCGGTCTTCTCGACGATTTCGCGGATGACCTTGCCGCCCGAACCGATGACTTCGCGGATCTTGTCGACCGGGATGTTCATCACTTCGATGCGCGGTGCAAATTCGCCAAGCTGGCCACGGCTTTCCGAAAGGGCGTTCGCCATTTCGCCGAGGATGTGCTTGCGACCGCCCTGGGCCTGGCCGAGAGCGACCTTCATGATCTCTTCGGTGATGCCGGCGATCTTGATGTCCATCTGCAGCGAGGTGATGCCGTCAGCGGTGCCGGCTACCTTGAAGTCCATGTCGCCGAGGTGGTCTTCGTCACCCAGGATGTCGGAGAGAACCGCAAAGCGCTCACCTTCCAGGATCAGGCCCATGGCGATACCGGCAACTGGCTTGGCCAGCGGAACACCGGCGTCCATGAGAGCGAGCGAGGTGCCGCAGACGGTTGCCATCGAGGACGAGCCGTTCGACTCGGTGATCTCGGAGACGACGCGCAGCGTGTAGGGGAACTGTTCCGGCGACGGCAGCATCGGACGGATAGCGCGCCATGCGAGCTTGCCGTGACCGATTTCGCGGCGGCCCGGGGAGCCCATGCGACCGGTTTCACCGACCGAGTAGGGCGGGAAGTTGTAGTGCAGCAGGAAGCGTTCCTTGTACATGCCAGTCAGGCTGTCGACATACTGCTCGTCTTCGCCGGTACCGAGCGTCGCAACGACGATCGCCTGCGTTTCGCCGCGGGTGAAGAGTGCCGAACCATGCGTGCGCGGCAGGATGCCGACTTCCGAGACGATCGGACGAACGGTCGACAGATCGCGGCCGTCGATACGGCTCTTGGTGTCGAGGATGTTCCAGCGAACGATCTTGGCCTGCAGGTGCTTGAAGACGGCACCAACAACTTCGTTCGTGTACTTCGGCTCTTCGCCTTCCGGGAAGAAGTGTGCCTTCACCTTGGCCTTGACGGCGTCGACAGCAGCATAGCGATCGGCCTTCTGGGTGATCTTGTAGGCAGCGCGCAGTTCGGTCTCGGCGATCGAGAGCATTTCGGCTTCGAGGGCGGAATGATCTTCCGGTTCGAATTCGCGTGGCTCCTTGGCAGCCACTTCGGCGAGCTTGATGATCGCGTCGATGACCGGCTGGAAGCCGCGATGACCGAACATGACGGCGCCGAGCATCACGTCTTCGTTCAGTTCCTTGGCTTCGGATTCGACCATCAGAACGGCGTCGGAGGTACCGGCGACGACGAGGTCGAGAACAGACTCATCCATCTCGTCGAGATGCGGGTTGAGAACATATTCGCCGTTGATGTAGCCGACGCGGGCGCCGCCGACCGGGCCCATGAACGGAACGCCCGACAGCGTCAGAGCGGCCGAGGTAGCAACCATCGACAGGATGTCCGGGTTGTTTTCCAGGTCATGCTGGATAACGGTCACGACGACCTGCGTGTCGTTCTTGTAGCCTTCCGGGAAGAGCGGGCGGATCGGACGGTCGATCAGGCGCGAAACGAGCGTTTCGTTTTCCGACGGACGGCCTTCGCGCTTGAAATAGCCACCCGGGATCTTGCCGGCGGCATAGGTCTTTTCCTGGTAGTTGACGGTGAGCGGGAAGAAGTCCTGGCCGGGCTTCGGCGCCTTGGCCGAAACGACGGTGGCGAGAACAACGGTTTCGCCATAGGTGGCGAGAACGGCGCCGTCGGCCTGGCGGGCGATCTTGCCCGTTTCCAGCTTCAGCGGGCGGCCTGCCCACTCGATTTCAACGCTGTGAACATCAAACATATCTTGTCCTTCATATGCGGACCTTCGTCCTGCCGGAAGGGCAGGGGCGGGCGGTCTGCAATGTGCTGACGCAATCACGGGCAAGACAGTGGGAGGCTTCGGATCCGGCGGGTCGTCCCGCAATATCGCCCTCGGGCGCGGAAGCATCCAACAATCCTGCCCCATGACAGGTCATCGGTTGTCGTCGACAGATCCGGCCCATCCGGCCTGTCGTTCGTTCCGGGCGATCGTCGCGCGGAACCGGTCGCGGGTCGTTTCGCCTGACCCGGAAAGGCAACCGGCGGACCTTCGTCGGGAAGGTCCGCCGGGAACTTGTTAGCGGCGGATGCCGAGGCTGGTGATCAGCTTCGTGTAACGGCCTTCGTCCTTCTTCTTCAGGTAGTCGAGCAGCGAACGGCGGCTCGAAACCATGGTCAGAAGGCCACGACGCGAGTGGTTGTCCTTCTTGTGACCCTTGAAGTGTTCGGTCAGGTTGTTGATGCGCTCGGTCAGGATCGCGACCTGGACTTCCGGAGAACCGGTGTCGCCTTCGGCGGTTGCGTATTCCTTGATGAGGGCGGCCTTGCGCTCTGCAGTGATCGACATCGTAAATCCTTTCTGGAATTTAGGAATAGAAGTCGCCAAACGCCGGGATGTCGTCCAGCATTGGCCGTGAAGGCATGTGCCATTGGCACAAGCTGGTGCCGCCTATACTCCATTCCCGGCCATAAGGAAAGATGCCAAAGAAAAGAGCATTCGACGGCACGGTTTCAGTTGAAGACCCGCCGCGGGTGAAACTCGCCACCGGCAATTTCGCCGATTGCCACCAGCCTGCTACCGGAAAGCGCCACCGCTTCCGGCTCGGCCACCGGGGCATCGCGCCCGCGCACGATGATCGGATTGCCCATCCGCAGCCGGTGTGCCTGATCTTCGGTGATCCTGAGCTGGGGCAGGGCGGAAAGCGCTTCTGCCGTGTCGACCAGGAAGGCATCCAGCGCCGCCAGGCGCTCGTCCTTGTCCTCGATTGCTTCAAGCGCCACCAGGTCGGCCAGCGGCACCATGGTTTCTTCGGCAAACGGGGCGACATAGCTGCGGCGCAGCTTCGAGATATGCCCGTAGCAGCCGAGATCGCGGCCGAAATCGCGGGCGAGCGAACGCACATAGGTCCCCTTGCCGCATTCGACTTCGAAGAAGGCCCGATCCGTCTCGCATTTCAACAGCGTCAGCCGGTGGACGTCCACTTCACGTGACGGGATCTCGACCGTCTCGCCATCGCGCGCCAGATCATAGGCGCGCTCGCCGGCAATCTTGATCGCAGAGAACTGCGGCGGGGTCTGGTTGATCGTCCCAGTGTAGTTCGGAAGCAGTGCCTTGATGTCGGCTTCGGTCGGGCGCTTGTCCGAGCTCTGCGTCACCTCGCCCTCAAGATCGTCCGTCGAGCGTTCTTCACCCCAGGTCACGGTGAATTCGTAGATCTTGCGCCCGTCCATCACGTAAGGCACGGTTTTCGTCGCATCACCGAGCGCGATCGGCAGCATGCCGGATGCGAGCGGGTCGAGCGTTCCGGCATGGCCAGCCTTTTGGGCATTGAACAGCCACTTGATCTTGCCGACCGCCTCGGTCGAGCCGAAGTCCACCGGCTTGTCGAGGATGAGCCAGCCCGAAATCGGACGGCCCTTGGGCTTGCGGGGTTTTGACATCTAGTTCTTTTCTCAGTCTTGTTCTTCGTCGGTGCCGAGGTCGCGCTGAACCTCTGGCGAGCGCAGCAGCGCGTCGATCTTCTGATAGTTGTCGAAGCTCGTATCGTCGCGGAAGCGCACTTCCGGCATGTATTTCATCTGCCGCAGCTGATTGCCCAGCCGCCCGCGGATGAACTTGGCGTTCTTGTTCAGCGCGGCGATCACGCTGTCATGGTCCTTGACGCCAAGTGGCGTCACATAGGCGGTCGCGATCTTCAGGTCCGGCGACATGCGCACTTCCGAGATCGAAATCACCGTCTTCTCGATGACGTCGTCGCGAACTTCCCCGCGCTGCAGGACCTGTGTGATGGCGGCGCGCACCTGCTCGCCGACGCGCAGCATGCGCTGCGAAGGTGCCGATGAGGTTGCTTTGGTCATGGTTCAGTTGCCTTTCGCATGCGGCGGCCAGAGGTCTGACCGTCCAGGTCATGCCATGTGTTCTAGGTTCGGCTGATGCCGAAGATCGCGATCTCCATAAACAGCGAGCGCCGGAAAATCCGGCGCCCGAAGAGATCGTGGTTCGAAACGCCTGGGATCAGAGCGTACGCGTGATGTGTTCCACGCGGAAGCACTCGATCGTGTCGCCGGCGCGGATGTCTTCGTAGTTCTCGAAGGCCATACCGCATTCCTGACCCATCGGCACTTCGGAGACTTCGTCCTTGAAGCGCTTGAGCGTCTTGAGCTTGCCTTCGTGGATGACCACGTTGTCGCGCACCAGTCGCACGCCCGCACCACGCTCCACCTTGCCTTCGATGACGCGGCAACCGGCGACCTTGCCGACCTTCGTGATGTTGAACACCTCGAGGATCTCGGCATTGCCGAGGAAGGTTTCGCGACGCTCCGGCGAGAGCAGGCCCGACATCGCTGCCTTCACGTCATCCACCAGATCGTAGATGATGTTGTAGTAGCGGATCTCGATGCCGGCACGCTCGGATGCGGTGCGCGCCTGGGCATTGGCACGGACGTTGAAGCCGATGATCGCGGCGTTGGATGCCTCGGCCAGCGAGATATCCGATTCCGTGATCGCACCCGCGCCCGAATGGACGATACGAGCCCGAACTTCGTCGGTGCCGAGCTTGTCGAGCGCTGCAACGATCGCTTCGACGGAACCCTGCACGTCGGCCTTGATGACCAGCGGGAATTCCTTGAAGCCGGTATCCTGCAGCTTGCTCATCATCTGCTCGAGCGAACCGCGCTGACCCGATTGGCGGGCAGCCGCCTTGTCGCGGGCAAGACGCTGACGATACTCGGAGATCTCGCGAGCACGGCTCTCGTTCTCGACCACGGCGAACTTGTCGCCGGCAGCAGGCGTACCCGACAGGCCGAGGATCTCGACCGGCATGGCAGGACCCGCTTCCTTGACGTGTTCGCCCTTGTCGTTGACGAGCGCGCGGACACGGCCCCACTGATCGCCGGCCACGATGATCTGGCCGGGCTTCAGCGTGCCCTTCTGAACGAGCACGGTCGCCACCGCACCACGACCGCGGTCGAGCTGCGCTTCGATGACGGTCCCTTCGGCAGTACGCTTCGGGTCGGCCTTCAGGTCGAGAATTTCGGCCTGGAGAAGCACGGCTTCGAGCAGCTTGTCGAGGTTGAGCTTGTTCTTCGCCGAGACTTCGACGTCGAGCACTTCACCACCCATGGATTCGACGAAGACTTCGTGCTGCAGAAGCTGCTGGCGAACCTTGTCCGGGTTTGCCTCATGCTTGTCGATCTTGTTGATCGCCACGATGATCGGCACATTGGCCGCCTTGGCGTGGTTGATCGATTCAATCGTCTGCGGCATCACACTGTCGTCGGCAGCCACCACGAGGATCGCGATGTCGGTCGCCTGAGCGCCACGGGCACGCATCGCCGTAAAGGCGGCGTGGCCGGGGGTGTCAATGAAGGTGATCTTCTGGCCGTTCTGTTCGACCTGATAGGCACCGATATGCTGGGTGATGCCACCGGCTTCGCCCGAGACGACCGAGGTCTTGCGGATGGCGTCGAGCAGCGAGGTCTTGCCGTGGTCGACGTGACCCATGATGGTCACGACCGGCGGACGGGAAACCAGCTCGCCTTCGTCGTCCTTGACGTTGAAGATGCCTTCTTCGACGTCGGATTCCGAAACGCGCTTGACGGTATGGCCGAATTCGGTCGCGATGATTTCGGCGAGGTCGGCGTCGATGACGTCGCCCGGCTTCATCATCTGGCCTTCCTTCATCAGGTACTTGATGACGTCGACCGCGCGTTCGGACATGCGCTGCGACAGTTCCTGAATGGTGATCGTTTCCGGCAGGATGACCTCGCGCATGACCTTTTCGCGCGTTTCCTGCATCTGGCTGCGGCGGAACTTCTCCTGGCGACGGCGCATGGAGGCGAGCGAACGGCCGCGCGCTGCGCCACCTTCGTCGTCGACGGCAGCGCTCGTGACCGTCAGCTTGCCGCGACGGCGATCTTCTTCGGCCTTCGGACGGGCAGGGACCTTGGCCGGAGCCGGCATGGCAACCTTGCCGCGGCCCGGAACAGCGCGCGGAGATGCGCGATCATCGTCGTCGTCGTTTGCCTTGCGGCCGCGGGCGAAGCCGGGCGCGGCCGCCGGTGCCGCAGGCGCGGCATTCGGGCGGGCTGCAGCCGGTGCGCTGGCAACAGGTGCAACGACGGGTGCCGGAACGATTTCCGGTTCCGGCTCGGGTTGGGGTTCTGCTGCGCGGCGGGCGGCCTCTTCGGCAGCAAGACGGGCGGCTTCTTCGGCCTCGGCCTTGCGGCGGGCCTCCTCGATCACGCGCTGCTTGGCTTCCTCGACTTCACGAGCCTGGGCTTCGAGAAGTGCACGGCGACGCGCCTCCATCTCGCCCGCCGACAGATCGTGCAGAACAGCGCCGCGCGGGCGGTCCTGCTGGCGTGGCGGCTGCGAAGATTGCGGGCGCTGCGGCTGCTGGGGACGCTGCGGCTGCGGTGTCGGCTGGTGCACGCGGGTCTGCGTCGGTGCAGGCGCCGGGCGGGCAGCAGCGGCCACGGGGGTCGGTGCCGGTGCCTGAGCGGGTGCCTGGGCTGCCGGTGCTGCGATGGGGGTGATCGGCTTTTCGTCCAGCGGGCGGGTCGGGCGGCGCTTCACCGTCTCGACGACGACCGACTTCGTACGGCCGCGCCCCATGTCCTGGCGCACGGTACCCTGGCTCATCCCCGAGGGCTTCAGGGTGAGTGTCTTCTTCACGCCGATTGTCTTGTCGTCTTTGTTGTCGGTCATTCCGTTCCCGTTCCTTCGAGCGAGGCCGGATGCCGAGCATCAGACCACGCCGTTCACATACTGTCCTAAACCACGGAGGCCGGCTTTCGCCGGTGACCGCGTCATTGTGGTTTCGGGCCAGCGCTCGAGACCTGCGGCGTCGGGCCGCGATAGGTTTCGAGCAGAGTTGCGCGTTTCACTACACCCTCACCCGCCTGCCCTGCAAGCGCGCAAGCATGGATAAACGCATTCTGGCCCATCAGTTCGTCCAATTCCGCCCCGGTCAGAAGATGGAATGCGGGAATTTCCGCATCGGCTCCTGTTCCGAGGTGCCAGGCCTTTCGGGCCTGGTCGATCTTGCGTATGCCGTCCGCCGCCGCATCCTTTGAATGGAACACCGCGATGGCCTCGCCATTTCTCACTGCGGCCTCCACCTTGGCAGCGCCGCTGATGAACTGGCCGGCCTTGCGCGCCATGTTCATCATGCCCGTCAACTGGGAAACCAGCAGACGGTCGACGGCGGCCCCGAGTTCCGGATCCGCCTTCACATCCCGCTTCAGGGCGCGGGAAAAAAGCTTCTTCGCCACGGCCTTGTCCACCGCCTCGCGGCGGGGGCTCACCCAGCATCCCCGACCGGGAAGCGTGCGCTTCAGGTCGGGAATGACAGTTCCGTCCGGTGCTGCCACGAACCGCAACAGCGTATCGGGCGATCCGCTGTCACGGGTGACGATGCACATCCGTCCGTTCGCTTCGGAGAGGTCGAAGTCGTCCTCGTTCTCCGGCGCCTCGGGCGTCAGCGCGGTCATCACGCCTCTTGCTCGACGTCGGCTTCGCCTTCCGCTTCAGCCGTCTCGGCAGCAATGTCCTCTTCGGTGATCCAGCCGGCGGCCAGACGCGCCTGCACGACCATGGCCTCCGCTTCGGCACGCGTTACGTCGAACTTCGAGAAGAGGCCCTCGAACTTCTTCGTCTCGCCATCCTTGCGCTCGCTCCAGCCGACGAGATCGTCAGCGGCGCAACCGGCAAAGTCCTCGATCGTCTTGATGCCGTCTTCGCCGAGCGCAACCAGCATGGCCGAGGTCAGGCCGTCGATCTGGCGCAGTTCGTCGGAAACGCCGAGTTCCTTGCGCTTGGCATCCATTTCGGCCTCGATCTTGTCGAGGTATTCGCGGGCGCGGGTCTGGATTTCCTGCGCCGTGTCTTCGTCGAAACCGTCGATCGAGGCGATTTCGTTCAGATCGACATAGGCGACTTCCTCGACCTGCGCGAAGCCTTCCGATGCCAGAACCTGGCCGACCATTTCGTCGACGTCGAGCGCATCCATGAAGAGGTTGGTGCGTTCGTTGAATTCCTTCTGACGGCGTTCCGATTCCTCGGCTTCCGTCATGATGTCGATGTCCCAGCCGGTCAGCTGCGAGGCCAGACGCACGTTCTGACCGCGACGGCCGATGGCCAGCGACAGCTGCTCGTCCGGAACCACCACTTCGATGCGCTCTGCGTCTTCGTCCAGAACGACCTTGGCGACTTCCGCCGGCTGCAGGGCGTTGACGATGAAGGAGGCCGGATCCTGGCTCCACGGGATGATGTCGATCTTCTCACCCTGCAATTCGCCGACGACGGCCTGGACGCGCGAACCGCGCATACCGACGCAGGCGCCGACGGGATCGATCGATGAGTCGTTCGAGATGACGGCGATCTTGGCGCGCGAACCCGGATCACGGGCAACCGACTTGATCTGGATGATGCCGTCGTAGATCTCAGGAACTTCCATGGTGAACAGCTTCACCATGAACTGCGGATGGGTACGCGACAGGAAGATCTGCGGGCCGCGCTGTTCGCGACGAACATCATATACGTATGCACGCACGCGATCGCCATAGCGGAAGGCTTCGCGCGGGATCATTTCGTCGCGACGGATGATGCCTTCGCCACGGCCGAGGTCGACGATCACGTTGCCGTATTCGACGCGCTTGACGGTGCCGTTGATGATCTCGCCGACGCGGTCCTTGAACTCGTCATACTGGCGGTCACGCTCGGCTTCGCGCACCTTCTGCACGATGACCTGCTTGGCCGACTGTGCGGCAATGCGGCCGAAATCCATCGGCGGCAGCGGGTCGGCGATGAAGTCGCCGAGCTTGGCGTCGACATTGCGGTCGCGGGCCAGCTCCAGCGCGATCTGGGTCGAGTAGTCCTCGACCTTCTCGACGACTTCGAGAAGACGCTGCAGGCGGATTTCGCCGGTCTTCGAGTTGATGTCGGCGCGGATATTGGTCTCGGTGCCGTAACGCGAGCGGGCAGCCTTCTGGATCGCGTCGGCCATGGCGGCGAGCACGATTTCGCGGTCGATCACCTTTTCACGGGCTACGGCATCTGCGATCTGCAAGAGCTCGAGCCGGTTAGCACTGACTGCCATGTGTAGGTCTCCGTCTTCACCCCCGGGCGCCTTGCCGCGAGGTTTTGGGTCAAACGTTATTCTTCGCTGTCGTCTTCGTCGTTCTGGTTCGCGGCCTGCGCCTTGGCCAGCTTGTCGGCCCGCAGCGCGTCACGGATCAGATCGTCCGTCAGGATGAGCTTGGCTTCCGAAAGCGTATTGAACGGGATCACCACCCGCGGCTCCTCGCCATAGGCGACCTGGTCACGCTCAAGCGTGAAGCCGTCCTCGTTGACCGCGGTGATCTTGCCGCGAAAACGCTTGCGGTTGTCCACCAGGACCGAGGTTTCGCACTTCACCAGATGGCCGTTCCAGCGCGTGAAATCGGACTTGCGCACCATCGGACGGTCGATGCCCGGCGACGAAACCTCGAGGTGATAGGCCTTGTCGACCGGATCCTCGACGTCGAGCACCGGCGAAATCGCCATCGACACAGCTTCGCAGTCCTCGACGGTCATCGTGCCGTCGTTGCGTTCTGCCATGATCTGCAGCGTCATTCCGTTCTGGTTCATCATGCGCACGCGAACCAGTTTGAAATCCATCGCGACGAGCACAGGCTCGATGATATCTGCGATACGACGGTCAAGCCCCGTCTCAATGATGATCCGTGCTTCGCCGGGTGCCGGCTGCGGCATCTCTTCGGACAATCGTTTTACTCCCGATTGGCTGTGATCGCCAATAAAAAAGAGCGGGTCCTTCCGGGCCCACCCTTCATCTGTCGATCAAGAATTTGAACGTCATATACGCCAGCGACCCGGCAATTGCAAGCTTTTCCAGGGGGCGAAAACATTCTTGCCTCTGATGCGTTGCATGTTGCAAGTTCACCCCGGCTGCTTGCCAGCTCTCCCCCGACCAAAGGACGAGCCACCCCGTGCCCGACAGACGCTCCCCTCTTTCTCCCCTGCGCAACGAGTTCTACCGGCGGATCTGGCTCGCCAGCATCTCCTCCAATCTCGGCGGGCTGATCCAGGGTGTCGGGGCCGCCTGGATGATGGCCTCGATCTCGACCTCTGAAAACATGGTGGCCCTCGTCCAGGCCTCGAACACTGGGCCGATCATGCTGCTCTCGCTGGTCGCCGGCGCCATTGCCGACAGCTTCGATCGCCGCCGCGTGATGATCGCCGCCCAGCTGTTCATGATCACGGTTTCGGCCCTGCTCACGCTCTTCGCCTTCCTCGGAATGATCACGCCCTGGTCGCTTCTCGGCTTCACCTTCCTGATCGGCTGCGGGACGGCGCTGAACAATCCGGCCTGGCAAGCCTCGGTCGGTGACATCGTCCCGCGGCAGGATCTTGCCGCCGCCGTCTCGCTGAACAGCATGGGCTTCAACATCACCCGCAGCGTCGGCCCTGCCATCGGCGGCATGATCGTCGCCTTTGCCGGCGCGGCCGCCGCCTTTGCGGTCAACACCGTCTCCTATTTCGCGATTGTCTACGCGCTCTTTCGCTGGAAGCCGGATTATCCCAAGAATCCTCTGCCGCGCGAACAACTGGGGCAGGCCGTCTGGGCCGGCATGCGCTACGTCTCCATGTCGCCCAATCTCGGCAAGGTGCTGTTTCGCGGCTTCGTCTTCGGCCTCACCGCCACGGCCATCCTCTCGCTGCTGCCCATCGTGGCCCGTGACCAGTTGTCAGGCGGGGCCTTGTCCTATGGCGGCCTGCTCGGCGCCTTCGGCTTCGGCGCCATCCTTGGCGCCCTCGGCAACCAGCGCCTGCGCGAAATCCTGTCTAGCGAGGATATCGTCCGCGCGTCCTTCGCCGGCTTCGCGCTCGCAGCCGCCATCACAGGGATCAGCACCTCGATCTGGCTGACGGCCGCAGCCCTGGTCCTGGCCGGCGCCTGTTGGGTTCTCGCCCTGTCGCTGTTCAACACGGTGGTCCAGCTTTCGACGCCGCGCTGGGTCGTGGGACGGGCCCTGTCCCTCTACCAGACAGCCACCTTCGGCGGCATGGCGACGGGCAGCTGGATCTGGGGCGCCGTGGCGGAAAACTCCGGCTCCCCGGAGGCTCTCGTCGCCTCCAGCATCCTGATGATTGTGGGCGTCGCCATCGGTTTCTTCCTGCCCATGCCGGCCTTTGCCACCCTCGATCTCGACCCGCTGAACCGGTTCAACGAACCCGCCCTGCGGCTCGACATTCGTCCGCGCAGCGGCCCGATCGTCATCCAGATCGATTTCGAGATCGCCGATGCGGACATGCCGGAATTCCTGGCGGTCATGGTCGAGCGCCGCCGCATCCGTCTGCGCGACGGTGCCCGCAACTGGACCTTGATGCGCGATCTGGAAAACCCCGACATCTGGACTGAAACCTATCACGTCCCGACCTGGGTGGATTACGTCCGCCACAACCACCGGCGCACAAAGGCCGATGCCGAGTTCACCGACCGTCTGCTGGAACTCCATCGCGGCGCCTCACCGCCGCGTGTCCATCGTATGATCGAACGGCAGGCCATCCCTCCCTCGGATGACGTGTTCCACCAGCATCCGATTGATCACCCTTGAACCACGACAACCGCTTGGGAATGAACCCCATCCCTCTGGGCCTGTGCTTGGAAGGAAGGACGGCCAGCTTTCCCAAAAGAGAGAAGAAGAGCTCGCTCACTCCGCTCATTCCGAACGCACGGCGGCGCGGCCGGGTTAAGCCCTCCCCCTTGTGGGGAGGGTGGGGAGGGGTCTTTTTCCAATAGATGTCTCCCTAGTCTCACGAGGGGAGAGTGGATCAGCGCAGTTTAGCCTTAAGGCTTTCGCTGGGATAGCAGGTTGGTCGCATGCCCTGCCGCGCCTGCCATTCGCCGAGCGATCGCCGCGTCTTGTAGCCCGGAAGCCCGTCGACTTTGCCGACATCATAACCCTGAGCCACCAGCGCCTGCTGCATGGCGAGCACGTCGGAGCGCAGCATCTTGCCGACATCGCCCCACGCGCCCTTGAAGGCGCCGCCGCCGGAGCCGATCCGGTCGGCCAGATTGCCGATGAACAGGGCGTAGAGGTCGGAATTGTTGTATTCCTTAATCACGTAGAAATTCGGCGTGACGATGAATTCCGGGCCATGGGTCCCGGCCGGCACCAGCATCATGGCCGACAGCCCGGTTTCATTCGCCGGAAAGCCCTTGCCCGAAACCCGGCGAATGCCTTCCCCGGTCCAGACGGAAACGAGCTTCGCCCGATCAGGTCCCTCCTGCGCGCAGGACACATCGTCCGGGATCACTACCTCGAAACCCCAGTCACGACCCCGCTGCCAACCGCTCTTCACCAGATAGTTGGCCATAGAGGCCAGCGCATCCGGCACCGAATTCCAGATGTCACGCTTGCCGTCGCCATCGAAGTCGACGGCATATTTCAGATAGCTGCCCGGCATGAATTGCGGCTGGCCGAGCGCCCCGGCCCACGAACCCATCATTCGTTCCGCCGCCACGTCGCCGCCTTCGATAATGTGCAACGCCGAGATCAGCTCCTGCTGAAAGAGCGGTTTGCGCGTCGACATGAAGGCCTTCGTTGCCAGCACGTCGATCGCCCGGTAGGGCAGTTTGGCTTTGCCATAGCCGGATTCACGGCCCCAGATCGCCAGAAGGACTGATCCCGGAACCCCATAGGTCGCCTCGATCTTGCGCAGCGTCGAGCCATATTGTCCGGCAAGCGCCCGACCGGTGGCCGCGAGCCCCTGCAGCCGCTTTTCGGAGAAATAGCTCGCCGGCGAGGAGAACTCTGCCTGGGTCTGCGCCTGTTCCTTCGGCGGCGTCGTGCCCGGCGGCACGAGATCCGGCAGATCCCAATTCAGGGTCACGCCTTGCATGGTCCTGTCGAAAACCGACTTTTCGATGCCCCCGACTTTCGCCGCCTGCCAGAGATCGGTTGCGATCCAGCGCTGGAACTGCGCCTCCACCTCTGCTTTTGAGGGCGCAGACAAGGCGCTGGTGGCAGAGCCGAGCAAAAGGCCGGCAAGGGTCAACAGACGGCCTGGCAGAGAAATCAGTCGCAGCATGTTTGCCTCCTCAAAGGAGCGGTCAGATCGCCGTCCGGGCGCGAAGGGCAGCGGACAATGTCCCCTCGTCGAGATAGTCGAGTTCGCCACCCACGGGAACGCCATGGGCGAGCCTTGTGATCTTCACGTCGAGCCCCGTCAGGTGGTCGGTGATGTAATGCGCCGTGGTCTGCCCCTCGACGGTCGCGTTGACCGCGATGATGATCTCACGGATCCCGCCCTTGGAGACACGGTCGATCAGCCCCTTGATGTTGAGATCATCGGGTCCGACCCCATCGAGCGGCGACAGTGTTCCCCCCAGCACGTGATAAGCGGCATTCATCGCGCCGGCCCGTTCCAGCGCCCAGAGATCGGAAACATCCTCGACGACGATGATCACCGACTGGTCGCGCTGCACGTCGGTGCACACGGTGCAGGGATCGATCGTGTCGACATTGCCGCAGCACGAGCAGATCTTCACCTTGTCATAGGCTTCGCCGAGCGCATGGCCGAGCGGCCCCATGAGCTGGTCACGCTTCTTGATCAGATGCAGCGCCGCCCGGCGGGCAGAGCGGGGACCAAGCCCCGGCACTTTCGCCAGAAGCTGGATCAGTTTCTCGATTTCGGGGCCGGTGACTCGTTTTGCCATGGCGGCGTTTCTAGCCCATATAAGAAAAGAACGGAATCGCAGAACAGGACGTCTCCGATGAAAATCCTCGCCGTCTGCCTCGGCCGGCCGGAAGTGCTGCCCGGCAAAAAATACAAGACCGGCATCAACAAGCTCGCCATCCAGGGCCCGGTCATGGTCGATGCCGAAGGCCTCGTCGGCGATGCGATCCTCAACCGCAAGCACCATGGCGGCGTCGATCAGGCGGTCTATATCCAAGGCAGCCTCGACATCGACTGGTGGAGCCGGGAGCTCGGTCGGGAGCTTCACTACGGCATGTTTGGCGAAAACCTCGTGATCGAAGACCTGGAGAGCCAGAGGCTCGCCGCCGGCGATCGCTTCGCCATCGGCGAGATCCTGCTCGAAATCACCTCGCCCCGCATGCCCTGCGCCACCTTTGCCGCTCACATGGGCGACCCGAAAATCGTCAAGCGTTACACAGAGGCCGCCCGTCCGGGCGCCTATGCCCGTGTGCTCAAGGGCGGCATGGTCGAAGCCGGACAGCCCGTCGTCTACACCCCCTATACCGGCGAGCGCGTCACGATGCAGGACATGATGGCGACCTATGGTCGGAAGCTGAGCGAGACGGATCGAGCCCGCTATCTCTCGGCACCCGTCCACTACAAGACCCGGGACGCGATCCTCGCCGGCGAGATATAGCCTGCGCCGAAGGTCTAACCTCCCACCGCTTTACCCCGGCGCGCCTTGCCGCCATCATCCCGCCCGCAGGGAGGCGTGATGGACCAGACGAAGATTGACCTGACCTGTCCCGACGGGATCAGGCTCACGGGCCATTGGTGGCTGAAGCCCGGAGAAATCCGGCGAGCCACGGTGATCATCAATCCGGCAACGGGTGTGCACGCTCGCTACTACCATCGCTACGCCGCCTTCCTGGCAAACCATGGCTTTGCCGTTCTCACCTATGACTATCGCGGCATAGGGCTTTCGCGCCCCGAAAACCTCGAAGGCTCCACCTTCACCTGGCGGCAATGGGGCGAGCAGGATTTCGACACAGCGCTTCGCCATGCCTTGGAGACGGACGAATCCGGGCGTGTCCTCGTTGTCGGCCATAGCATCGGCGGTTTCCTGCCGGGTTATTCGCCGGCCGTCGGGCGCGTGACGGCCATGCTGTCGGTCGGCGGCCAGTATGGTTATTGGGGAGACTATCTCCCGGCGCGGCGCCTGCCGCTGTTCCTCAAATGGCATGTCGCGATGCCGGCAGTAACCCTGGCCCTCGGCCATTTCCCCGGCAAGCGCCTGGGCTGGCTCGAGGATCTGCCGAAGGGTGTTGCCTATGGCTGGGGCTTGCAGCAGGGCAGGGCCGAACAGGGGCTGTCGCGCGCGGCAGCTGCAGTCATGCGTGATCGTTTCGCGAGCGCGACGGGCCCGATCCTCAGCGTCACCATGTCGGACGATGAATTTGCGACGCCGAAAGCGATCAGCCGCGCCATGCGCTACTATCGCCGCGCCCCGGTGACCAAGGTGCTCCTCGCACCGCAGGACCTCGGCCTTGACCGGGTCGGTCACTTCGATCTCTTCCACGCCCGCCATCAGGACGGCTTCTGGCGTCAGAGCCTCGCATTTCTGCGAGACGGGAAAAACCCTTGGCAAGATCGGGTCTATCCCTGACAGACCCGATCCTGGACGGTGATCAGAACGGCAGCTTCATGCCGGGCGGCAGCGGAATGCCGGCAGTCACCGAAGCCATCTTTTCCTGGGTCTGCGCTTCCACCTTGTCCTTGGCGTCCTTGTGAGCGGCCACGATCAGGTCTTCGAGGATCTCGACCTCGTCTTCCTTGAACAGTGACGGATCGATCTTGACGCCACGCAGCTCGCCCTTGCCGGTGAGCACGACCGTCACCAGGCCACCGCCGGACTTGCCCTCGATTTCGAGTGCGGCGATTTCCGCCTGCATCTTCTCCATCTTGCCCTGCATTTCCTTGACCTTGCCCATCATGCCCATGATGTCGCGCATCGTCGTCTCCTTGGTCCTGTGTCGATTAGATATGGCGCGTCGCGCTCTAGAATTCGATGTCGTCGCCGGGAAGGATATCGCCCTCGGCCGATTCCGCCGCAGGTGGCGGGGCGACCGGCGTCTCGTCGTCTTCGATAGCCTCGGCCTTGATTCTCACGTCGGTAATCTTTGCGCCCGGAAAGCGGGACAGGATCGCCGCCACGTCGGGGTCTTGTCGCGCATCCAGCAAACGGGCAGCCCGCGTCGAATTCTCTGTCTCGACCAGGGTCGGCGAGCCGGCTTCGTTCGACAGCGTCACCCACCAGTTGATCCCTGTCCACTCGGTCAGCCGAAGCTTCAGCTCGTTGACGATTGTCGGCGGGCATTGTGCCTCCAGCCGGATCTCCAGCCGCCCCGGCTCGATCTTGACGAGATGCACGAACTGCCGAAGCTGCGCGCGCAGCACCGGGCTGCGGTTCTTGGTGCAAAGATCGGCGATATCGTCGAGCGAATTGACCGGCACCAGCATCGCCGGCACGTCCTGAACCTTCGGCTGAACTGTTTCCATCCCGCGCGGCAGGGCGTCGCCTGCCGGCACGCTCTGCAGATGGGCGACAGGCTGGCTCATGGCCGAGCGCGGAGCGCTGTCCGGCGAAGGCTGCGCCACCGCCTGAACCCGCATTGCCATGGAGGCGCCACCACCACCGCCATTCGGGCGCGGCGCGGAAGGCGCGTTGTCCCCACCTTCGCCATTCGACATCTCGAGCAGGCGCCGCGCCGCATCTTCAGGCGAGGGCAGATGTGCCGCATGCGCGAGCCGGATCAGCACCATTTCGGCCGCCCCTGCCGGCCGCGAGGAAGCCTCGACCTCCGGAATGCCCTTGAGCAGCATCTGCCACATGCGCGAAAGCGTGGTCACGGCCACGCTGTCAGCCAGTTCGCTGCCACGCACCCGCTCCGCTTCGCTGAGCGAGGGGTCCTGCGAGGCGGACGGGATATATTTGAGACGGGTCACCAGATGGGTGAAATCGGCAAGATCGGTCAGCACGACCGAAGGGTTAGCACCGGCCTCGTACTGGCTGCCGAATTCCGACAAAGCCGCGACCACGTCTCCGCGCACCACATGCTCGAAGAGATCGACGATGCGCGCGCGGTCGGCCAGCCCCAGCATGGCGCGCACGGCATCGGCATGGACCACGCCGCCGCCATGCGCGATCGCCTGGTCGAGCAGCGACAGGCCGTCACGGGCCGAGCCTTCGGCCGCACGCGCGATCATCGCCAGCGCCTCTTCCTCCGCCTCGATGCCTTCCTTGGATGCGATCGTCGAAAACAGCCCGACGAGATCGCCGGCGCTGATGCGGCGCAGGTCGAAGCGCTGGCAACGGGAGAGAACGGTGATCGGCACCTTGCGGATTTCGGTCGTCGCGAAGATGAACTTCACATGCTCCGGCGGCTCTTCGAGCGTTTTCAGCAAGCCGTTGAAGGCTGCCGTCGACAGCATGTGCACTTCGTCGATGATATAGACCTTGTAGCGCGCCGAGACCGGGCGATAGCGCACCTGCTCGATGATCTCACGGATGTCATCGATACCCGTATGCGAGGCGGCGTCCATCTCGATCACGTCGACATGCCGGCCTTCCATGATCGCCTGGCAGTGTTCGCCGGGGATGCGAAGGTCGATCGTCGGCTTGTCGATCTCAGCCGTCTTGTAGTTGAGCGCACGCGCCAGAATGCGGGCCGTGGTGGTCTTGCCCACCCCACGCACGCCGGTCAGCATATAGGCCTGGGCGATACGTCCGGTCTCGAACGCATTGGTCAGCGTCCGCACCATCGGCTCCTGGCCGACCATCAGGTCCGTAAAATCCTTGGGGCGATATTTGCGGGCAAGAACGCGGTAGCCGCCGGGGGCGGGCTTGGCCTCTGCAGTCGGCTCGAAATCGCTCATCGCGTTGCCAGCTTCCCCGTCGCCCGCAGCCGGGCATGGCACGGCCCGAGTTGGAAACAAAGGCCGGAAATGAAGATGAGGTGGGAGGCTGGCACGATGACCCGTGCCGCGCTCGTTAGGGCTGCTTCCTTCCGGACCTGACCCGGTTGGCGAGTGGCTCGTCCACCACCAACCTCCCGAGGAGACATATCGGCAATAACGTCGCCAAATGCAAGCCAAGCGCCAAAAAAACTGCTAGCCTCGATCAAAACGTTCCGGAGAGAAACACCGTGCAGCCCTTCACCCTGGATGAGCGTCTTGGTCGAGACAGCGAGTCGATCCTCAAACTCGGCCTCTGCGACCTCAGACTGGCTAGAGACAGCCGCTGGCCCTGGCTGATCCTCGTGCCCCAGCGAGCCGACGTGTCGGAGGTCTTCGATCTGACGCCGCTCGATCAGGCCGTCTTCACCTTCGAGCAGGTGACGGTCGGTGCCGCGCTGAAAAAGGCGACCGGTGCGGACAAAATCAACATTGCCGCGATCGGCAACATCGTGCGCCAGCTTCACGTCCATGTCGTTGCGCGTTTCGAAAATGACCCGAACTGGCCGGGCCCGATCTGGGGTTTCGGCCAGACCATCCCCTATGAGGAAAAGGCCTTCGAGGCCATGAAAAACAGGATCCTTGAAGCATTCCAATGAAGAATTCGATTTTCCTCAACCGTGCCCCGCATCTCGAACCCAGCGAACTCACGGCCTTCTCCGGCAACAAGCTCGACCGCGACAGCGAACATCGCGACGAAACCTCGCTTGAGAAGGCGCTCAAGGTCGAGGGGACCCACATCCTCGCCTTCTCCGGTACCCAGCTGGTGCTGAAGCATGATGGCCAGGTGCTCGACCCACTGTTTGCCCCCTATGAGCTCGCCGAGCTTCAGCCGAATTTCGATGATGCGATCCTGCTGGGCCACCAGCCTTCCGGCGAACCGCGCCTTGCCGTGCCGGTCAGTGTTGAACCCGAGGCACTCGCCGCCCACTACAAGCCGGCCGACCCCCGCGCACTCTTCCGCGACGCTCTTATTGGTGACCAGCTGCTCGGCGAAGTCGCTCAGGCGCTCAGCCTCCTGCGCTGGAATGCCGACAATAAGTTTTGCGGCCGCTGCGGCGGCACGATGGAAACCCTGATCGGCGGCTACAAACGCAAATGCACCGCCTGCGCCCACGAGATCTTTCCGCGCACCGATCCGGTCGCCATCATGCTGGTCGTCGATGAAAAGCAGGATCGCTGCCTGATGGGCCGCAGCCCGCGCTTTCCGGCCGGCATGTATTCCTCGCTCGCCGGTTTCGTCGAGCCGGGCGAAACGATCGAAAACGCCGTTCGCCGCGAAACACGCGAGGAATCGGGCATCACCGTCGGCCGCGTCCGCTATCACGCCTCGCAACCCTGGCCGATGCCGCACCAGCTGATGATCGGCTGCTACGGCGAGGCGACGAATGTCGACATCACTTTCGACACGACGGAACTGGAGGATTGTCGCTGGTTCACCCGCAAGGAAATCGGCGCGATGCTGTCGGAAGGCTCATATGACGGGCGGTCGCTGCCGATCCAGGGCACCATCGCCCGCAGGCTGATCGAAGACTGGTACGAGTGGCGGCACTGAGCCGCCATAACCGACTGCGCTTTCACGGTTCTCACCACGCTGTCGTGTGGTTTACCTATCTATTCTTTGCCGAGGAGTTGTTGCCTTTGCAGGAAGGAACAGTCCTACGAAGTGGACGATCAGAACTTGAACTAACTGAACAAGGGTGAACAAGAGCCAACCCGAAAGGGACAGAGAGAACCAGAACTGTTGCGCGAATTCATTCGGTGGCAGGCCCTTTCCCAGCCAGGAACATCCACCTTGCGAACCGTTAATCGTCGGCAAGTAGGAGTGCATCATAAACACGAAAGCACTCAGCGGCAGTGACATGATGACGGCGAGTGCCATCATCTTTTTGCTTAGGTGCTCTCTGGCGACATATGTTCGAATTTGGCGGTGGCCAAAAACAATCAAATTTCCGAGGCTGATGAATGTGAAAGCAAGGCAGCCTGCTATGCCGAGCAGGATTGAGCCCACATAGGCGTGACCGTTGTATCCAGCATAGCTGGAGACGGCTTCAAGGTCGCAGGCCAGTCTTGGGTAAAAGACACTGAGGAAAGAGAGCAATCCAGTCGCGTCTGTCCCAGTGTAGTAGCTGGCTATGTAGGCCAGCAAGGGAATGCCGACGAGCGGCAGAGTCAGATAGCCCCGGCTGAACAAACGAACATAGGACTGACTTAGTTCGCTCACGCCGGTGTCGCCTTAGAGCTTGCCGCGCATTTCATGCGCCTTGTAGACGCCCAGGATACGGACCTTTTCCGAGAAGAAACGCAGCTCTTCCAGCGCCCGCTTCACCGGCGCGTCCTCCGGATGTCCCTCGATATCGGCATAGAACTGGGTCGCGATGAACTTGCCGCCGATCTGGTAGCTTTCGAGCTTGGTCATGTTGACGCCATTGGTGGCAAACCCGCCCATCGCCTTGTAGAGGGCTGCCGGAATGTTGCGGACGTTGAACACGAACGTGGTGATGAAGCGCTCGTCCTCGCTCACCCGTTTCGGCTCGTCCTCGTCACGCGAGAGCACGACGAAGCGTGTCACGTTGTTTTCCGAATCCTCAACGTTCTCTGCCAGGATCTCCAGCCCGTAGAGCGAGGCCGCGAGCCGCGGCGCGAGCGCCGCCATCGTCCGGTCGCCCTTTTCGGACACGAGTTTTGCCGCCCCTGCCGTATCGCCGGCAACGACGGCCTTCCAGCCATGGCTGCGGATGATCTTGCGGCACTGGCCGAGTGCATGAATGTGGCTGTGCACGGTGCGGATCTCGTCGAGCTTCACGCCCGGCAGCACCATCAGCTGGAAGCGGATCGGCATGAAATATTCGCCGACGATATGCAGGCGCGACAGCGGCAGCAGATAGTGGATGTCGGCCACGCGACCGGCCAGCGTGTTCTCGATTGGGATCATCGCGAGATCCACCTCGCCCGTCTCCAGCGCCACGAAGGCATCCTCGAAGGTTGGGCAGGGCAGGGGCTCCATATCCGGGAACATGTCCCGGCAGGCCATGTCGGAATTGGCGCCGTAATCGCCCTGGAAGGAAATCTTGTTCGTGGGAGCCAAGGGATCAGTGTCCTGCGTTGGAGGATGCGGAAAGGATGCGGCGCGCCTTCTCGAGATCGGCGGGCGTGTCGACGCCGAGCGGCACGGTCTTCACCACCTCGACATCGATGCGCATGCCGGCCTCGAGCGCGCGAAGCTGCTCGAGCGACTCGCGTCTTTCGAGCGTCGACGGCGAAAGGGAGACGAAGCGTTCGAGCGCTGCGCGGCGATAGGCGTAAAGCCCGATATGGTGATAAAGCGGCCCGA
Organism: Hyphomicrobiales bacterium; assembly: GCA_900473805.1. Classification (GTDB taxonomy): domain Bacteria; phylum Pseudomonadota; class Alphaproteobacteria; order Rhizobiales; family Rhizobiaceae; genus Allorhizobium. The sequence continues at coordinate 164,985 of UCMS01000003.1, forward strand.
CACCGTAAGGAGCGGTCGCGCGGGTGAAATAGAGCGCGCGCAGTCTGTCGCCGGAAATCGGTGATCCCACGACCTTCACGACATTCGGATTGGTCTTTTCCTGCTCGTCCTCGATCTCCACCGTCAGCGTCGCGATGTCGACGGCTGGGTCTTGAAGCGGCCTCAGAGCGGCGCGGATCGTTTGAGGATCGATCGTCGGCAGGTCGCCCTGGACATTGATGACGATTTCTGCGTGCCCTTCCGGATCGACCTTGCTGAGCGCCTCGAAAATCCGGTCGGAACCCGACTGGTGGTCGACCCGCGTCATCGCCACCTCGAAGCCGGCAGCCGCGACTGCGTCATAGGTCCGCGGGTCGTCAACGGCAACAATGATTCGCCCGACATCGGCTTCCTGCGCGCGTTTTGCCACCTGCACGATCATCGGCAGTCCGGCAATGTCGGCCAGCGGCTTGCCCGGCAAACGGGTGGATGCCATGCGGGCGGGGATGAGGACCAGCGTTTCACCGCTTTTGCCGTTATTCATGGTCCTAACCCCTTCAAATCACCGCACAGAAGTGTCAAAAAGTCCCAGTTGCGGGACCATAATCGTGTTGCATGTCTTATGCAAAAGACATAGGTTCCGCGCGATTTCAAGATCGTCCGGTTGCTGATCGGCTGGCTGCATGGGGAGCTTTGCAGATGAACTCTAAAATGAATATGGCCGTCGGTGCCCTTCTCGGGACCGTCTTCGTGCTGATGACCGTGTCCATCGCTTCGGAAGGTATTTTCCATTCGGAAACGCCTGAGAAGGAAGGTTTCGCCATCGTTGCCGAAGCAACCGAAGCGCCGGCTGCCGAAGAGGCCGCTGCTGCGACGCCGATCGCCGTCTTGCTGGCCAGCGCCGATGCTGCGACTGGCGAAGGCGTCTTCAAGAAGTGTGCGAGCTGTCATAGCATTGAGAAGGGCGGACCGAACAAGGTCGGTCCGGACCTGTGGGGCGTTGTCGGCCGTCCGATCGCCAGCCACGAAGGCTTCAGCTATTCGGCTGCCATCACCGAATTCTCCAAGGGCCAATCGGAGCTCTGGACCTTCGACCACCTGAACGCCTTCCTGACCGCGCCGAAGAAGCACATCCCGGGCACCGCCATGGGCTTCGCTGGGATCAAGAAAGACGACGAGCGCGCCAACCTCATCGCATATTTGAACAGCCAGTCCGACAGCCCGCTGCCGTTGCCGGCACCTGACGCTGCCGCTGCCCCGGCAGCCGACGCAGCACCGGCCGATGCCGCTGCCGCACCGGCAGAGGCTCCTGCGGAAGCCGCGCCTGCAGCACCGGCAGAAGCACCTGCGGAACCTGCACCGGCTCAGCCTGCGACGCCGTAATCGGCGCAAGCTGATCATTCATGATACTGTCGAATTAGACGCCCGGCCCTCGTGGTCGGGCGCTTTCTTTTGCGGAGCCTCAGAGCAGCAGCAAGGCCCAGGCCGAGACGCTGGCGACGCCAACAGCGGTGGAAAGCGTGATGACGGAGGCCGCCAACCCCTGACCAACCCCGAACCGGTTGGCAATCAGCCAGGCATTGATGCCGGTCGGCACCGAGGATGTCAGCACCAGGGCTGCGGTCCATTGCGGCGACAGCCCCAGCAGATGCGAAGAAAGCCAGACGGTTGCCGGCATCACCACCAGCTTCACCGTGGAAATCGACCCCGCGATCCGCATATTGCCCAGCATGCCGTATTTGTTCAGGGTCATGCCAAGCGAAATCAAGGCGAGCGGCGCCGCGGTTCCGGCAACCTGTCCGACCAGCCCGTCGATCATCTTGGGCAGCGGCCCGCCCAGAAGCTGCACCGCCATGCCCGCAATCAGCCCGATCACCAGCGGATTGCGCAGAAGATTGAGGCCCACCTGACGGGAGACGGCGAGAATGCCGTTCGACGGCTGGCCGCTCGTCTTCTGTTCGGCACGCTCCATCAGCACGGTCCCTATGATCATCATCAGCGGCAGGTGGATGGCGAGCAGGATCGACATGGCGACAATTCCGTCGGGCCCGACGGTTCGGTCCACCAGCGGAAGGCCGATAAAGACATTGTTGGCAAAGGCCGAGGACACGCCGGCCAGCACCCCCTCTCTCCGGTCCCGCCCGAAAAGCCGGGTCGCGATCAGATGACCGATCGTCCAGGCGACGAAGACGCCGGCGAAATAAGAGACCCACAGCCGGAAGGGCGAGGCCCCATGAAAATCGGCATTGGCAATGGTGCGAAACAGCAGCATCGGCACCGCCACGTTGAAGACGAAGGCCCCGAGCCCGTCACCGACCGAAGCCGACAGGATCTTCAGCCGCACCAGCAGAAAGCCGAACAGGATCAGAATGAAGATAGGAAGGACGTCTTGGGCAATGGCGGTCATGAAATGGCGATTCGTCTGCTGAGGAAGATCCATTCATAGGAGCAGGCCAGGGTTGCGCCAACCGCAAACGCGTCGCGAGGACAAGATCGCGGATCGAGACGTCTAAGAGGAAGGGACCCCAGAACGTCAAAAAGCAGGCCTTGCCTGCTTTTCCGCTCGGTTCATCCGAGATGTGGGTCGCCGCCAGTACATCCGTGGTCGGTACCCGAAAGGAAAGCCCTGATGGCTTTCGGGAGTGGCGGGGGAGCGCCACTCGCATCTCCGGATAACCCGGATGGGTGACATGCGCATGACAGTGGCCGCAAAGCCGTCTTTTCTCTTTCCTAACCGATAAAAACGACTATGACCGGCGAGCGAGAAATTCGGAGCCCCTTTCCATGAGCCAGTTCGATGTCCTGACCGTCGGTAATGCGATCGTCGACATTATCTCCCGCTGTCAGGACCAGTTCCTGATCGACAACGGCATCACCAAGAGCGCGATGAACCTGATCGACGCCGAGCGTGCCGAACGGCTCTATTCCCTGATGGGCCCCGCCGTGGAAGCCTCGGGCGGCAGCGCCGGCAACACCGCGGCCGGCATCGCCAGTTTCGGCGGCAAGGCCGCCTATTTCGGCAAGGTCGCCGAAGACCAGCTCGGCCACATCTTCACCCACGACATCCGCGCCCAGGGCGTGCATTTTGAGACGGCGCCCGGCACGACCCAGCCGCCGACCGCCCGCAGTATGATCTTCGTCACCGAAGACGGCGAGCGTTCGATGAACACCTATCTTGGCGCCTGCGTCGAATTCGGCCCTGAGGATGTCGAGCCCGAGGTCGTCGCCCAGTCCAAGGTCACCTATTTCGAAGGCTATCTCTGGGATCCGCCGCGCGCCAAGCAGGCGATCCTCGATTGCGCCCGCATTGCCCATGAAAACGGCCGCGAAATGTCGATGACGCTGTCCGACAGCTTCTGCGTCGGTCGCTACCGCGAAGAATTCCTCGAGCTGATGCGCTCAGGGACTGTCGATATCGTCTTCGCCAATGAGCAGGAAGCGCTCTCGCTCTACGAGACCCAAGACTTTGCCGAAGCGCTCACCCGCCTGTCGCAGGATTGCAAGCTGGCGGCCGTCACCATGGGCGATCAGGGCGCCGTGGTGGTCAAGGGTGATGAGCGCATTCGCGTACCCGCAACCCAGATTGCAAGCCTCGTCGACACGACGGGCGCCGGCGATTTGTTCGCCGCCGGCTTCCTCTTCGGTTACACGCAGGATCGCACGCTGGAAGATTGCGCCCGCCTCGGCTGTTATGCCGCCGGTATCGTCATCCAGCAGATCGGACCGCGCCCGATGATGTCCCTGAAGAAGGGCGCTGGCGAGATCGGCCTTATTTGAAGGCCTCGCCCGGATAGGCGCCCCAGATCTCTTCCTGCGAAACCCAGCCGGTGACGCCTTGCGTCTCGGCCTTGCACCAGTTGCCGTTGCACTCTTCGATCTTGACGACGACGCCGGGCTCGAGCTTGGCGATCACGGCAGCCGAAGACATCGAATCGCGCCGCATCATCACATAGACATTGCTGCCCTTGCCGCGCATCCAGGGGGCGGCCACGGCGGTGCGCTGACCGGATAGAAGCGTCTGGCTCACCCAGCCTTCGGTCCCGTCGGCATCGCGGATCTGCCGCCAGTTTTCATATTCGCGGATGATCTCGACCGGCAGGCCGGACTTCAGGTAGCGCCAGGAGACGGCATAGTCCGTGCTCGGCCCGATCCTGAGATTGACCTTTTCCGCTTTCAGACTGACGAAACGCGGCAGCGGCAGGCCGCTCGACCCCTTGGTGGTCGATTGGGTAAGGCCCGGCTGCGTCCCTGCAATCAGGAACAGGACGAGGACACCGGAGAGGAGGCTGGCTCGGGACAGGTTCACAAACATGATCGTTCCGGACTAAGCGGTGGAAACAAGGGACTTATCTGCCCTTTTGGGGCGGGCTTGCGGCGAGCCCGGGACAAATCAGCGACGCCTCGACGAGTTTTGTTTGTCTTCCCCGACGGGTTTGCTAGAAATTGCCCTTCAAGGGAGAGAGTATCCTCCGCGTTGGTTAACGAGTTCTGAACAAGGCATCGAACCATCCCATGACGAACAGGAAAAGACCCTCGGTCTATATCACCCGGAAACTGCCTGACGCCGTGGAAACGCGCATGCGCGAGCTCTTCGAGGCCGAGCTCAACATCGACGACAAGCCGCGTACGCGCGAAGAGTTGATTGCCGCGGTGCAGTCCTGCGACGTGCTCGTTCCGACGGTGACAGACCGAATCGACGCCGCCTTGATCGATGCGGCCGGGCCACAGCTCAAGCTGATCGCCAGCTTCTCCAACGGCACCGACCACATCGATATCGATGCGGCAGCGAAGAAGGGCATCACTGTCACCAACACGCCGAATGTGCTGACCGAAGACACCGCCGACATGACCATGGCGCTGATCCTCGCCGTACCTCGCCGCCTCGTTCAGGGTGCCCGCGTCCTGATGGACCGCCCCGGCGAATGGGAGGGCTGGTCGCCCACCTGGATGCTCGGACGCCGCATCTGGGGCAAACGCATCGGCATCATCGGCATGGGCCGCATCGGCACGGCCGTTGCCCGGCGCGCCAAGGCTTTCGGTCTGTCGATCCATTATCACAACCGGAAGAGGGTCAACCCGGCGACCGAAAACGAGCTGGAAGCGACCTATTGGGACAGCCTGGACCAGATGCTGGCAAGGGTCGACATCGTCTCGGTCAATTGTCCCTCGACGCCCGCCACCTTCCATCTTCTGTCCGCCCGCCGGCTCGCCCTGCTGCAGCCGACCAGCTACATCGTCAACACCGCCCGCGGCGATATCATTGACGAGGACGCCCTGATCCAGTGCCTGCGCAACGGCCGGATCGCCGGCGCCGGCCTCGACGTTTTCGAAAAGGAACCGGCGGTCAACCCGAAGCTCGTCAAGCTCGCCAACGAGGGTAAGGTCGTGCTCCTGCCGCACACCGGATCGGCCACCATCGAAGGCCGCATCGACATGGGCGACAAGGTGATCATCAACATCCGCACCTATTTCGACGGCCATCGTCCGCCGAACCGGGTCCTGCCCAGCCGGACTTGAGAGCCTGATCCGAGCGACCTTATCCCAAAGGCTTCTTCATCTCGATAAAGGTGACGCGGTCATAACCCGGATGGGCTTTTTCCGCCGTTTTGCCGAAACCCCAGGCGCCAAAGCGGCTGTGGTTGCCGGTAAGCTCGATCCGCGTTTCCAGCCTGAGTGCCGGCAGCGATAGCTCGTCGGCCAGCGCCTCCGCCACGTCCATCAGCCGCCGCCCGATGCCGCGCCCCTGTGCGGAAGGCTCGACCGCGAGCTTGCCCACATAAAGGCAATCCGCCTCCGGCCGCAGATAGATGCAGCCGACCGGTACACCTCCGTCGACCGCCACATGACCAATCTCGTCGCGCGCCTTTTGCTTGAGGCTCTCCACCGTCAGCCGATGCGCGGAGGAGGGCGGGTCGATCACGCCGTCCATATAGGCAAAAGACCGCAGGATAAGTCCCAGCAGGGCCTCATGATCCTCGTATCCGTCAGTGCCTATCCGCTGCAAAATCAACATGTCAAACTCAACCTCGTCTCTTGTAACGCACCGTCTCGAACCGGGCCGAAAGCCCGTCATACATCAACAGTTTGCCGACAAGCGGCTCGCCGATCCCGGTAATCAGCTTGATCGCCTCCATCGCCATCAGCGTGCCGATCACCCCGGTCAGCGCCCCGATCACCCCCACTTCGGCGCAGGACGGGATCAAACCTTCTGGCGGAGGTTCGGGAAACAGATCTCGGTAGCGCGGATAAAGCGCGCCATCCGGCCCCGTCTCGTAGGGCTTCAGCACCGTCACCGTCCCGTCGAACCGCCCGACAGCCCCCGTCACCAGCGGCACCTTCGCCGCCTCCGCCGCGTCGGCTGCTGCATAGCGCGTATCGAAATTGTCCGAGCCGTCGATCAGAAGCGTCTGACCGACCAGATGATCCCTTGCAAAATGCGCGTCGAACCGCTCCTCGAAGCGGATCACCCGGCAATGCGGGTTGAGCCGCGCAATTGCCCGCGCCGCGCTCTCCGTCTTCTGCTCTCCCAGCGTACCGGTGTCGTGAATCACCTGCCGCTGCAGGTTCGACAGCGACACCCCGTCATCGTCGACGATCGACAGCGTGCCGACGCCGGCTGCCGCCAGATATTGCAGCACCGGCGATCCAAGTCCGCCGGCCCCGATCACCATGACGCGCGCCGCCTTCAGCAATTGCTGCCCATGCCCGCCCACTTCGGGCAGCAGGATATGGCGGTGATAGCGGGAGATTTCCTCGGGCAGCAGCGGGTCCATGGTCACCATCCTGCCATTGCTTCGTGGTCGTTCAAAGGGATCTCACACATCGAGGCTGCCATCCTCCACCGTAACGATCTGTGCCCTGTCCCCGAGCGCCGAGAACATCGCGACATCAGTCCCGGTCATGAAAGCCTGGCCCCCCAGCGCATCGATCCGGTCGAACAGCGCCGCCCGTCGACCCTCATCGAGATGCGCCGCGATCTCGTCGAGGAGCAGGATCGGCGCAAAGCCCGTCATCGTCGCCACCAGCCGCGCATGGGCAAGGACCAGCCCGATCAACAGCGCCTTCTGCTCGCCCGTCGAGCAGCGCTCCGCATCCATGTTCTTCTCGATATGCCGCACGGTCAGATCCGCCCGGTGCGGCCCCTCCAGTGTCCGGCCCGCCGCCGCGTCCCGGTGCCGCGATTGCGCCAGCACCTCGATGTAACGTTCTTCCAGCTCGAAGGCCGGCAGGTCGCCGAGTTCATCGAGAAAGCCCGTCAGCGAAAGCTCTGCCGAAGGAAAGGGGGATGTCTGCCGATCGGCCTCGATCAGTCCGGCTAGCAGCCCCAGCATCTCGCGCCTTGCGGCCGCCATCGCAACCCCTAGCGCTGCCATCTGCTGTTCGATGCCGGACAGCCAGGACGGGTCGAACCGCCCTTCCGAGAGCAGTCGGTTGCGGCTGCGCATCGCCCGCTCGAAATCATTCGCCCGCCGTCCATGCGCCGGGTCCAGCGACAGCACCAGCCGGTCGAGAAACCGTCGCCGCTCGGCCGATGGTCCGGTGAACAGCCCGTCCATCGCCGGCGTCAGCCAGAGGATACGCAGATGGTCGGTGAGATCGTCGACGGATTTTGCCGGTGAGCCGTTGATCCTGAGCCGCCGAACCAGATTGTCCTCTTCCGTGGTCTCCGTGCCGGTGCCGATATCCGCCTCGCCGTTCATGCCGTCGATCGAGGCAAAGATGGTGAAGGAGGCTTCCGCACCGATCCGCGGCATGTCCGACAGAACCGCCCGCCGCAGGCCTCGACCGGGCGAGAGAAGCGAAATCGCCTCCATGAAATTCGTCTTGCCGGCGCCGTTCTTGCCCACGAGCACAACATGCCGGCCATCGAGGACGAGCCCGGCCTGGGTGTAGTTGCGGAAATCGGTGAGCTTCAGCCGCTGGATAAAGGTTTTCTGTGTCATCGGTCGCATCAGTTGCAGCACTCTGAGCTAGGCCGATTGCGCGCCCAAGGCAAGGTGCAGCATGTTTTTCCGAGCACGTGACGGCTGCGACCCTTGGCGCCCTGAAGGCACTTCCTTTTTCTGCTATGGTCGTCGCCTGAGGACCGTGGGAGACGACCATGCAAAGACAATCCGACGAACTGACGCCGGAAGAGGCACGGCGCGATCATTGGGAAATGCTGCGCTTTCTCGCCGTCAACGCGCTGGTTGGCGCAGGCCTCGGCCTGATCGTCGGCCTGGCCATCCTCTGGCTCGATATCGGCGGTGTCGGCACCGCGCTGTCGCGCTCGCTTCATCCGGTTCTCCCGGCCTTGATGATGGTCGTGCCCCTGGCGCTCACCTTCGCCGCTGCCGTCACCGCCTCGGCGGTCATGCTCATGCCCTACCGCAAGAAGAAGCAGCGCTGACGGGAACCGCGTAGGCAACCCCATTTGACGCCCGGCCAGTCTTCCGGCATGGAGGGCGCGCAACCGAACCCGACGGAGAGACGACGATGGCAGACGCTGAGAACGACCGCATCATGCGCCTCGAAGAAACGGTTGCCCACCAGACGCGCGTGATCGAGGAACTGTCGGACCAGCTGGCCGAGCAGTGGAAGGTCGTCGAGCAAACCCGCGCCAAGCTTGATCGCCTGACGGAACGCTTCCTGACCCTTGAGGAGCAATCCCTCGACGCTCCCGCCATCACCCGCCCGCCGCATTATTGACATTCGTCAGCCGCTCCCACGGCCCGAGACACGCCGCCCCGCATGCGACAGTTTCGCCCGCTTGCGGAGCGAAAATCCCGGTGCTATCCACGAAACACCTATCGGGGGATAGAATGGCATCAAGGGACGTCAAGACGGGGTTTGATCGAGCGATACGCATCATCTGCGTCGTCGCGCTCGTTCTGCTTGGCCTCGCGCACCGTCCGCCCGTGCCGGCCGTCCCCACGCTGAGCCCCGCTGAAGTCGCGCGTCTCACTTTGCCGGATGGCACACTTCCGGAACTCTGCCTGCCCGGCACGGATCAGGACGGCAAGTCCAAATCCCACACGATGGCCTCAGATTGCGAAGCCTGCCGAATTTCCGCAGCCTTTGCATTGCCGGCTCCGGCTGACCTCGTCGGCATCCGTTTGCCGGTCGTCATCGCAGCCGTTCTGCCGCAGCCGGCAGAAGCGCATTATCGCCAGCTCTTCCCGCCCAACAGCGCCCCCCGCGCGCCGCCAGTCCTGACCTGATCGATCAACGGCCTCGCGCTCCTGCGCAAGGCTTATCGTATCATCAGGCCGGGGATCATGCGTTTGACGCATGTCCGGTCGCAATCCGGATATCCGTCATGTTGTCAATGCTTGCCGATGGTGAGGCGCAGAAGGCGCCGTCCCCTGCTGTGGTGAGGACTGCGCTGCAAAGGGTGAGATCTGAGGACCAGACCCTCCTGCCGCCCCGCACCACGGTTTTCCTCGAAGGCTTCTCCCGCTCCCCGCAATACCGCGTAGTGGATGGCTGTGTTGCCACCTCGCAGACCCTGTCGGATGGCCGGCGCCAGATCATCGATCTGGTCGGTCCCGGCCGCCTCGTCGGCTTGGGGCTGGGTGACCGGAACCGCTATTCTGCGGAAACCCTGGGTCTCACACGCCTCGAACCGATCGCCGAACCCCTGTCCCATGGCGATCTCGAAACCGCGCTGAACGAAATGCTGGCGCGCTCGCAGGCGCTCACCATGCTGCTCGGCCGCAAGACGGCCCCGGAACGGGTCGCCTCGGCCCTGCTTGACCTTGCCGGCCAGTTCGGCCGTCCGGCCCGCCAGCAGAAGCGCGGCGCCGTCACCTTTCATCTCTTCCCCACCCGCACGGATCTCGCCGATTGGCTCGGGCTGACGGTCGAGACGGTTAGCCGGTGTTTCACCCGGCTCAAGAAGGCCGGCCTCATCGATTTCCAGCACAGCGACCGCGTGACCCTGCTTGAGCCGCTGCATCTCGCCCGCATTGCCTCGGGCGATCGACCCTTGTCCTGAAACACCGAACCCATTCTTCGAGGACTTTCCACAATGACCATACTTTCAGACGTCTCCGTGCCTCCGGCACAATCTGCGGGCCTCGCGCGCCGTTTCTATATCACCGCCTGGCGCTGGCATTTCTATGCCGGCCTCTATGTCGCGCCATTCCTGATCATGCTCGCAGTCACCGGCCTCATCATGCTCTGGACGGCCACGCTCTATGGCCGCGACGGTGAGAAGACCTATGTGGTCGCTCCTCAGGCCACGACCGCCCCTGTTTCGGCCCAGGCCGAAGCCGCCTATGGCGAGGTCGCCGGCCAGATCGTTCAATACATCGCCCCGCGCACGCCCGAACAGGCCTCGCTCTTCCGGGTGAACCAGGGCGAATCCTCCTTCATGGTCGCCGTCGATCCCTACACGGCCAAGGCCCTCGGTCACTGGGACCGCCGCAACGGTCTCTACGATCTCGCGGACACGATCCACGGCACGCTTCTGATCGGGGACCTCGGCGACCGTCTGATCGAAATCGCCGCCGGCTTCGGCATCGTGCTGGTCATCACGGGCCTTTATCTCTGGTGGCCGCGCGATGGCAGAGGCTTCGGCTCCGTGCTCGTCCCCCAGCTGTCCGCCAAGGGCCGCCAGCTGTGGAAGTCGCTGCATCTGTCGGTCGGCTTCTATGCCGCGCTCTTCCTTGTCGTCTTCCTGCTGTCTGGCCTCACCTGGGCCGGGATCTGGGGCGAGAAATACACCCAGGCCTGGAGCACCTTCCCGGCCGAGAAATGGGACAACGTCCCCCTGTCGGATGTCACCCATGCCAGCATGAACCACAACGGCGTCAAGGAAGTGCCCTGGGCGCTCGAGCAGACCCCGATGCCGGCCTCCGGCTCTGAAGCGGGCATTGTAGGCACGCCCGAAGGCCAGCCCGTCACCCTCGATGCCATCGTCACGCTCGCCCGTGCACTCGGCTTCGATCAACGCTTCCAGCTCGCTTTCCCCGGCGATGAAACCGGCGTCTGGAGCATCTCGCGCGACACCATGAGCAATGACAGCGCCAATCCGCTCGACGACCGCATCGTCCACATCGACCAGTATACCGGCCGCATTCTCGCCGATGTCGGCTTTGCCGATTACGGCGTGGCCGGAAAGGCCATGGCAGCCGGCATCGCCTTCCACGAGGGTGACATGGGCCTGTGGAATCTCGTTCTGGTCACGGTTTTCTGTCTGTCGATCATCTTCCTGTCGGTCAGCGGCTTCGTGATGTGGTTCAAGCGTCGCCCCCGGGGTGCCGCCCGCCTCGTCGCCCCGACGCTCAGCGAACCTGGCCCCCTCTGGAAAACCGGCGCGATCGTCATGGTCGCAGTCTCGCTGCTCTTCCCGCTGAGCGGAGCGGTCCTTGTGGCCGTTCTCCTGCTCGACCTCCTGGTCTTCCGCCACATTGCGCCGCTGAAAAAGGCGCTCAGCTGATTGCTTGCCGAAATGGAACCGCCCTCCTTACGGGCGGTTCCGATCCCGACGTTTGCCACCGAGAGGCGGCCTGCCGGCACCAACCGTCATACGAGCTGCGGCGAGATCACCGAAAAAAGCGTGGAACAATGCGCTCCTCCGGTCATTTGCAAAACATGTGCTCGATGGGCCGGATATGAACTCCGGCCCATCGGCACCTTTTGTTTTGTCTTTGAACGGAGGTTCCAGCCAGGCTCATGTGCGGCATTTGTGGAGAAGTAAGGTTCGATGGCAGCGCGCCGTCGGTTCAGGCGGTTTCGATCATGGCGGATGTGCTCGCCCCTCGAGGTCCGGATTCCGCCGGGGTCGTGGTGCGTGGAAATGTCGGCCTCGGTCACCGGCGATTGCGTATCCTGGATCTCTCGGACAAATCGCAGCAGCCGATGGTCGATCCTGATCTCGGCCTCTCGCTGGTCTTCAATGGCTGCATCTACAATTTCCGCGAACTGCGCATTGAACTGGAGCGGCAGGGCTACCGCTTCTTCTCAGGTGGCGACACGGAAGTCATCCTGAAGGCCTGGCACGCCTGGGGCGAGGCTTGCGTCTCCCGCTTCCACGGCATGTTCGCCTTCGCCATCCACGAGCGCGACAGCGGGCGCGTCATCATGGCCCGCGACCGTTTCGGCATCAAGCCGCTTTACCTCGCCGAAGTGCCTGGCGGTCTGCGTTTCGCCTCTTCGCTACCCGCCATCGTCAAGACGGGTGGCGTCGACACCAGTCTCGATGTCGACGCGCTCCACAACTACATGACCTTTCACGCCGTGGTGCCGCCGCCGCGCACCATTCTGAAGGGCGTACGCAAGCTGCCGCCGGCCACCCTGCGCGTCTATAATCGCGACGGCACCTTCAACGATCGCCGCTACTGGAACCCACCCTACCAGCGCCGCGCCGATGATCGGTCGGTGACGCCTCAGGAATGGCAGGAACGCCTTCTCGACGCGCTTCGCATTGCCGTCAAGCGCCGCATGATCTCGGACGTGCCGGTCGGCGTCCTCCTCTCCGGTGGAGTCGATTCCAGCCTCATCGTCGGCCTTCTCGCCGAAGCCGGCCAGACCGGGCTGATGAGCTTCTCCGTCGGCTTCGAGGAAGCCAATGGCGAAAAGGGAGACGAGTTCGTCTATTCCGATCTCATTGCCCGCGAATTCGCAACCGACCACCATAAGATCTTCGTCCCCTCGGCCGATCTGATGGGCGCTCTCCCGGGCACCATCGCCGCCATGTCGGAACCGATGGTCTCCTACGACAATGTCGGCTTTTACCTCCTCTCCAAGGAGGTTTCGAAACATATCAAGGTTGTGCAGTCGGGCCAGGGCGCCGACGAGGTCTTCGGCGGCTATCACTGGTATCCGCCGCTGGTCGGCTCCGATGATGTGGTCCGCGACTATGGCCGCGCCTTCCGCGACCGCTCGCATGACACCCTCAAGGCACAACTCCAGGACCGCTGGATGGCCGATCGCGATGTCAGCGGCGACCTTCTCCGCGAACACCTGCTCGCCGAAGGCGCCGACACCCCTGTTGACAGGGCCTTGAGGCTGGACAGCAACGTCATGCTGGTCGACGATCCGGTCAAACGCGTCGACAACATGACCATGGCCTTCGGCCTCGAAGCCCGCGTGCCTTTCCTCGATCACGAACTCGTCGAGCTCGCCGCCCGTATCCCGCCCGAGGAGAAACTGCGCGACGGCGGCAAGGGCATCCTCAAGGACGTCGCCCGAAAGGTCATCCCGAGTGAAGTGATCGACCGAAAGAAGGGCTACTTCCCCGTACCCCAGCTCAAATATATCGCCGGCCCCTATCTCGATATGCTCCGCGACACGCTCGCCTCCCGGGCCGCCCGTGAGCGCGGCTTGTTCCGGCAAGACTATGTCGACCGTCTGCTGGCGTCCCCGTCCGAACACATCACCCCGCTGCAGGGCTCCGAACTCTGGCAGATCGGGCTCCTGGAAATGTGGCTGCAGGCACACGAGGTCTGACGATGAAGAAGCTCGACAAGGTCGTTCTGGCCACCCCGCGCGCCGCCCGCAAGCCGCGCATCAGCAAGGCCCTTTCCCATCGACTGGCCCGGCTGCGCCAGCCTGGCAAGGGGGGCGCAACGGGCCAGCCACGCTCCGGTGATGCGCCGGCGCCGGGACGCAACGTGGTGCTTGACTGCGGCTGGGGCCGGCTTCTGTTTGCCGGCACCTTCGAAGACGATGCCACCCTGCTCGCTGCCCTCAAGGACGAGGCGCCGCTGAGCCGCGACATCGCCTTTTATGTCGGCGACCCGCATGTCCTCCTGTCGCGGGGCCCGCAGGAGATCTTCCTCGATCCCTCGCACACCTACCGCCTGGACCTTGCCACGTACAGGCCAGGTGGCCGTCGCCCACGGGGCATCACCATCCGCCGCCTCGGTGTCGAGGGTGATGCCGGCGGCATCAATGCGGTCTATGCCGCCTGTGGCATGGTGCAGGTCCGCGAAGATTTCTTCGCCGGCGAACGCGACAACCGCCCCGTCACCTACTTCGTCGCAGAAGACGACGTGACCGGCGAGATCGTCGGAACGGTCACCGGCATTGACCACAAACGCCTCTTCGACGATCCCGAGCAGGGGGCCTCCCTTTGGTGCCTCGCTGTTCATCCCCAGGCCCGCCAGCCCGGCATCGGTGAGGGCCTGGTGCGCACGCTCGCCGAGCATTTCCAGGCGAGGGGGCTTTCGTATGTCGACCTCTCCGTCCTCCACGACAATGAAAAGGCGATCCGGCTTTATGAAAAGCTCGGCTTCCGCCGCGTGCCGCTCTTTGCCGTTAAGCGCAAGAACGCCATCAACGAGAAATTCTTCGCCCAGCCGGTCGCATCCTATGAGGCGCTGAACCCCTATGCCCGCCTCATCGTCGACGAAGCCTTGCGCCGGGGCATCCATGTCGAGGTGACGGACGCCGAAGGCGGTTTCTTCCGTCTGGCCCATGGCGGCCGCACCATCCACTGCCGCGAAAGCCTGTCGGATCTGACCTCCGCCGTCGCCATGTCGATCTGCGACGACAAGGCCGTCACCCGCCGGTTTGCCGAAACGGCGGGCCTGACCGTGCCCGAGCAGATCTCTGCCGACGCCCCGGAAGCCGAGCGCGAGGCTTTCCTGAAGAAACATGGCAAGCTGGTCGTCAAACCCGCACGCGGCGAGCAGGGTCGCGGCATCTCGGTCGGTGTCTCCACGTCGGAGGCCCTGACCACCGCCATCAAGCAGGCCCGCCAGGTCTGCGACCGCGTCCTGCTGGAAGCCTGCTTTGAGGGCGAGGATCTGCGCCTCGTCGTCATCGATTACCGTCTGGTCGCTGCCGCCGTCCGGCGCCCACCGCGTGTCGTCGGTGATGGGCGTTCCTCGATCCGCAAACTGATCGACCAGCAGTCCCGCCGCCGCGCCGCCGCGACCGGCGGCGAAAGCCGCATTCCGGTCGATGTCGAGACCAAACGTTGCCTCGCCGAACAGGGCCTCGACCTGGACACCGTGCTGGAGGATGGCGTGGAAATCACCGTCCGCAAGGCCGCCAATCTCCACACAGGCGGCACCATCCATGACGTCACCGAGATCGTGCATCCCGACCTTGTCGATGCCGCTTGCCAAATCGCCAGAGCGATCAAGATCCCCGTCGTCGGCATTGATTTCATGGTGCGCGACCCGGCCCAGCCGGACTATGTCTTCATCGAAGCCAATGAGCGCCCTGGCCTTGCCAACCACGAACCGCAGCCAACGGCGGAGCGTTTCATCGAACTGCTCTTTCCCGGCAGCCGGGCGCATCCGGGATCCTGATGCGCGTTCACCATCATCGAACAGTTCTTCAAGAAACTTCCGATTTCACTGAACGACCGAACGGCACATAATCACGTCATCAAGAGAGGCGTGAGCCTTGCAGCGTGACGGAGATTGGCGATGCTGGTGAATGGAAAATGGACCGAAGATTGGCAGCCGGTTCAAAAGGCTGACGAGAAGGGCCGGTTCGTCCGACAGATCTCGTCCTTCCGCCACTGGATCACCCCCGATGGTGCCCCCGGTCCGACCGGAGAGGGCGGCTTCCCGGCCGAAGCCGGCCGCTACCGTCTCTATGTTGGCTATATCTGCCCCTGGGCCTCGCGCACACTGATGGCCCGCGCCCTGAAGGGCCTTGAAGACGTCATCGCCGTCACGGTCGTCGCCCCGGCCCTCTCGATAGAGGGCTGGCAGTTCGGCGGTTATCCGGGGGCCGATGCCGATCCGCTCTTTAGCGCCACCTATCTCCACGAACTCTACACCCGCGCCGATCCCGATTTCACCGGCCGCGCAACAGTCCCTGTGCTCTGGGACGAAAAGACCGGCACCATCGTCAACAACGAGAGCGCCGATATCGTCCGCATGCTCGACACCGCCTTCGAAGGTCTCGTCCCGTCGGACCTGCGCCTTTACCCGCAGGAGCTGGCCGCCGACATCGACGTGCTCAATTCCCGCGTCTACGACCAACTGAACAACGGCGTCTACAAGGCCGGTTTCGCGCTGACGCAAGCCGCCTATGACGAGGCGGTCGAGGGTGTTTTCGCCATGCTCGACGAACTGGAGACCCGTCTGTCGGATGGCCGCGATTTCCTGTTCGGAAGCGGCCTCACCGAAGCCGATATCCGCCTCTTCGTCACTCTGATCCGCTTCGATGCCGCCTACCACGGTCTCTTTAAGACCAACCGTCGCCGCATTGCCGACTATCCGTTCCTGTCCGCCTACATGGAGCGTGTGCTGCGGCTTGAAGGCGTGCGCGCCACCGTCAACATGGACCACATCACCCGCGGCTACTATTCGATCAAGACGCTGAATGCGACCGGCATCGTCCCAACCGGCCCGCAGCACGTGCTGGATCTGCTCGCCCGCACCGCCTGAACGGGCGTTGCGCCCGTCTGGAGAGGAGCCGGCTCGTGTCAGCGAATGGAACCGCGCGCTTGCCCGGTGGTTGATCATATCGCAACCACACAGCAGGAGGCGCATCATGGACCATCCCACCGACGAAACCAGTGCAACGCCCAAAGCCAGTCTGGCCGACCGCCCGGTCGAGTTTGCGGCCCGGCAAGACGATGCCGAGACGACCGCCCATGGCGATGGCGGCAGACCTGAGGTGTTGAACGTCTACCGGCTCCAGCCGATTGCCGAAGCCGACGATCCGCGCTGGGAGAATTCGCCCTTCCAGGGCACGGTGGTCGTCGCCGCGCGCACCGCCGGTGATGCCCGCATCGTCGCCTCGGCCCGCGAGCTCGACTACATGGAAATCGATGCCAAGCCGGCTGAAGATGTGACGACGACCATGGCCAGTGCGTTCCGGTCGGACAAGCTTTACACGGTGGTCGAGATCGATCGTGACAGATCCGATCTCAAACGCGGTATCCTCGAAGGCGAAATCTCCACCGACACCATTCGCCCGGTACAAATGTGATGAATGCAAAGCCCGTCGGCGACGGGCTTTGCTCGCTCTCTCTAAACTTTAGCGCTTTCGCCCGCTTCCCGTCGCATCACGAACTCGGTTGTAACCTCGCGCAGATTGTCTTCGAGCCAGCGGGCCATGTCCTTCTCTTCCGCGAGGTTCTGCTGCAGTCCGGCGACCGCCCCCTGGAAGCCGCCGAGTTCGGCCATCGTGATCAGCGAGTTATAGGCGGCGATTTCGAAATTCTCGAAGGCGAAATTGGCGAAGGAATTCTTCAGGATTTCGTCGTCCGCCATGGAATGCCCGATGGCCGCCATGCTGCCGCCGGCAGAGAGCATCCAGTCCTTCAGCGTCGAGTTGTCTTCGTCGAGGCTCGCCAGGATGTCCTCCAGCCGCGTGATCTGCGCCTCGGTTTCCTGCAGATGCGTCTCCAGGCGAGTCGCCACCTGCGGATAGTTCTCGATCCGCTTCAATTGCGGCTTGATGATCGAGAGCGCCTGGTTCTCCATCGCATGGGCGTTCTTCAGCCCGGTGACGAATAGCGAGCGTCGGTCTTCTACCATTGTAAATCTCTCCCGTTTCGGTTGCTCTCCTCGAACCGTCGCAGCGGGAAACTGTTCCGCCGCATCATGGCTTGACGCGGCCTCTCGCCCGAAACAGCCTGCGGCGAACAAAAGGCGCATGACGCCACAAGGTCGAACGGAAGGATCAGAGCATGAAGGTCATCGTCATCACGGGCGCATCCGAAGGTATCGGTCGCGAGCTGGCCCGCCAGATTGCCTCCCGCGACAAGGCAGACACCGCCCTGGTGCTTGCAGCCCGCAATGCCGAGCGCCTGGAAGACCTTGCGATCGAGTTGCGCAGCCACGGTACCCGCGTCGAGATCATCCCCACCGACGTGACGGACCGTGAAGCCTGCCGCCGCCTGATCGCCGAAACCATGACCCGCCTCGGCCGCATCGACGTGCTCGTCAACAATGCCGGTATGTCAGCCCATGCCAATTTTTCTGATTTCACCGATGCCGATCTCGACTGGTCGGAAAGACTGATGGTGATGAACTACTGGTCCGTCGTCTGGCTCACCCAGGCCGCACTGCCGCATCTGCTGGCATCCAGGGGTCTCGTCGTCGGCGTCAGTTCGGTGGCCGGCCTCGTCGGCGTGCCGGGCCGCACCGCCTATTGCGCCACCAAATTCGCCATGAACGGCTTCCTCGAAGCGCTGCGCGCCGAACTCGCTCCCAAGGGGCTGAGGGTCATGATCGCCTATCCCGGCACGATCGATACGGATCTGCGCAAGCGCGGCTTCGGCCCCGGCGGTTCACCGGCCGGCGTCTCGATGATCCGGGACGACCGTGCCATGCCGGTGGAAACCTGTGCCCGGCTCATCCGCGAAGGCATGGAAAAGGGGCGCCGTGAGGTTCTCATGACGCCCCGGATGAAGTTCGGTCGCTGGCTTAGGCTGCTCGCGCCTCAGATCGTCGATCGCATGGCGATGAAGGAGGTCAAGGCCGAGTTCCGGCCCTGATCTCGCCTAGCAATTCCAGGAAAAGTGTGTGCGGTTTCCGTCCGGAATTGCGTCAAGTTCTAAGCCTCAGCCTTCGAAGTCGCCTTCGCCGCTCACCTCGCGCCCGCCGACGATGATCGCCCGCTTGCCGACATGGTTGGCGGCCCCCACAATGCCCTCCTGCTCCATGCGCTCCACCAGCGAGGCGGCCTTGTTGTAGCCGATCGACAGGCGCCGCTGGATGTAGGATGTCGAGCACTTCTTGTCGCGCAGCACCACCTTGACGGCCTTGTCGTAAAGGTCGTTGCCGTCCTCTTCTGCCATGGCGCCCTTGTCGAAGACGGCGGTATCTTCTTCCGGCTCTTCTTCGACCTCGTCGGCATCCTCGGTCACGGTGCCCAGATATTCCGGACGGCCCTGTAGCTTCAGATGCGCAACCACCTTCTCGACTTCCTCGTCGGAAACGAAGGGTCCATGCACGCGGGCAATGCGCCCGCCGCCGACCATATGCAGCATGTCGCCCTGGCCAAGCAGGTGTTCGGCACCCGGCTCACCGAGAATGGTGCGGCTGTCGATCTTCGAGGTCACCTGGAATGAAACGCGCGTCGGGAAGTTCGCCTTGATCGTGCCGGTGATGACATCGACCGAAGGCCGCTGCGTCGCCATGATCAGGTGAATGCCGGCTGCACGCGCCATCTGCGCCAGCCGCTGGATCGCCCCTTCGATCTCCTTGCCGGCGACCATCATCAGGTCGGCCATCTCGTCGACCACGACGACGATGTACGGCATCGGCGAGAGGTCGAGTTCCTGCTCCTCATAGACGATCTCGCCGCTCTGCCGGTCAAAGCCGGTCTGAACGGAAACGGTGATCGTCTCGCCCTTCTCGCGCGCCTGGGCCGCACGGGCATTGTAGCCGTCGATATTGCGCACGCCGAGGCGGCTCATCTTGCGATAGCGATCCTCCATCTCGCGCACCGCCCATTTCAGCGCCATGACGGCCTTCTTCGGATCGGTGACGACGGGGGTCAGGAGATGCGGAATGCCGTCATAGACGGAAAGCTCCAGCATCTTCGGATCGACCATGATCAAGCGGCATTCGTCCGGCCGGAAGCGGTAAAGCAGCGAGAGGATCATCGTGTTGATCGCGACCGACTTGCCCGAACCGGTGGTGCCGGCCACGAGCAGATGCGGCATCTTCGCAAGTTCGGCGATCACAGGCTCGCCACCGATGGTCTTGCCGAGGCAGACCGGCAGCTTGTAGCGCGTCTCGGCATAATCGGGCGTCTCGATCAGCTCGCGCAGATAGACCGTCTCGCGCACCGGGTTGGGCAGCTCGATGCCGATCACGTTGCGGCCGGGCACCACGGCGACACGCGCCGAAAGCGCCGACATTGACCGGGCGATGTCGTCGGAGAGACCGATGACGCGGGAGGATTTGACCCCCGGTGCCGGCTCGAATTCGTAGAGCGTGACGACCGGGCCGGGGCGCACGTCGATCACTTCGCCTTTGATGCCGAAGTCTTCGAGCACGCTTTCGAGAAGTCCTGCGCTCTGCTCCAGCGCTTCGGCCGTCATCGTCACGCCCGTCTGCACCGGCGGCATTTGCAGGTAGTCGAGATAGGGCAGCTCGTATTCGCCTTCACCCAGCGCTTCCTGGGCACGGAACAGCGGCTGGCGCGGCTGTGCTGCAGAGATGGAGACGGAAGCCGGATGGGGCGCCTGCACAGGGGTCGGAACCGCCGCCTCCGGCGGTTTTTCGGTCACGGCGTGCTGTGGCGAAGCGCCGTCCAATGTGGATGCCGAGATCTGGCGACGGGCCACTTCCCGGTAGAGTGCGACGACCGAACCCGGCGTCGCCTCGAATGCCGGTTTGCGAATGCTGCCTGCTGAGACTTGCGTCGACAAGCCCTCTGGCCGATAGCGGACAACCTCGGCGCGGACAGCAGCCGGCGCCTGAGGGATGCGCGCCGGGGTGCTCGGGGCCAGTGCCGGCGCAACCTGTTGTTTCGGCTGGACAGCCATCGGCTTGGGCGAGGCGACCATGGGGTTGGATGGGGTGGGACGCGCCATCTCGATCTCGGCAGGCGCATCCGTCTGGTCGATCAGCGCTTCGAAGAAAATGTGGTCCGAGAGCAGCGCGGCAATCGGAAGCCGTGTGTTTTGGGCAGGCGCATCGGCAGCGGGGGGGATAATCGCAGCCGGAGCCTCGACCGTGGCAGCCGAAGGAGTGGTCATCTGTGCCCAGGCGACAAAGCCAGATGTCGTAGGCGAGGCGCTCTGTGCGACGGGCGCGCCCCCCTGCGTGGCCGTCTGCGGAGCCGCCGCCGGCTGCACGCCGCCCTGTGCGGGGGGCGTCCTGAGAAACGCATTGCGCACCATCGGCGGGCGTATCGCGGGTGCCGTCTGCTGTGCGGCAAGGCGAGCCGTCTCGGCCTGCTGCGCAAGCGACCGTTGCAGGTGCGGCGGGACATTGGCCTCGGCCGTAATACGCCCGGCGGCAGTGCCGACGCTTGCGGCCTGAGTGCTTGCCAGAACGCTGCGCATTCCCTCGACCAGCGGCGCGGGCTGCATGGGCTGCGGGGCAGGTCCGATGTCACCCGTTCCGCCATCCGCCATCGAAGCCTCCCAAGCAGCCTGTTCGGCCTGCTGGCGCGCCAGTTCGCGGCGCAGCTTGTAGGTGAGCGCTCGTGCGCCGACGGCATCCGGCGGCTGCGGCAGGGTGACGGAGGCCGGCATACGCGGCTGTTGCTGTTGTTGCAGGGCCTGCGTCGAGACCGGATGTCTCGCTGAGGTCGCCGCTTGCGTCGGCGCTCCGGTGCGCGGCAAGCCATAGGGCGCCGCCGGACGCTGGTCTGCTTGCGGGGTCACGCGTGCGGCATGAGCCGGTGTGACGGCGGTCTGCGGCTGATAAGCCGGAATGGAGGCTGCCTGTGGTGCCGCTGGGGTTGGCGTGGCTGCCGCCGTGGAAGCCGTCAGCGGCTCCACCGTCTCCGGCTTCGCCGGCATCCGGTCAGGGGTGCGGGTAAAGCGCACATTCGGACCCAGCACGAAGGCGCTCTGCCAGACGGGCTGCTCTTCGCGCCCCTCGATCTGGTTCGCGGCCGTCTGGTCGGCACTCGCCGGACGGGCGGCCTGTTGCCCCTGCGGGGTCTGGGCGCTGCCCCCGTTTTGATCCCCGAACTGGCTGGCCTGGAAAGCGGAATTGGAACGGGGAGGATGCATCGAAAACCTGAACGCTGACGAGATACGGGAAAGCGGATACGCAGCCTTTTCAGTAGAAAATAAAGGTTAACGACTGCTTGTCGTCCATTCGGAATTCCTCATGCATGCGGCGTCGAAAAAGCGTTGTGAAGGGTGCCGATCCCGCTGTCTTGGCTGGTGATTTGCAGCCGGAAAAGAAGCGACAGACCGGAGAGTTTTTTTCTCGCACCGACCGTTCGGGCGAGTTATGGACGGGGAGGAACAGAAAGCCGGTCATGTCGAAGAAAGCCAAGCCCACGCCACTCACCAAACTTCTGAAGGCCTGGACCGGAGCCTCGCCCGAGGAGCGTCAGGCCTTCCTTGATCTCGTCACGGCGGAGGTGCGCGCCAGGGGTGAGTCGACCGCACCATCGGCTACCCGCCCGGCCGAATCTTCCGATCCCGCCTCCGTCGGCGAGGACAGGCAAGCCCTGATCGCCAACGGCCGTTATCTACTCCCCTCCACCATCGTCAGGGTCGAGACCGTCATGCGTTCCCGCAATATGACCCCTTCGGCCGTCATGGCCGAACTCGGCTTCTCCCCGCGCGACACGTCTCTCACGCGCGCCCTTGCCATGAAGGCGGCGCTCAGGCTCTCGGTGATTGCCGAACTCGCCCTCTGGCTTCAGGCAAACGAGGCTGCCGCCTCTGCGCAAGAGTGAGGCCACGCCTATGCCGTTCACGCTGAACGCTCCCGTCGAGCACGAGCAGGACATCAAGAAAAGCCGCTTCATCGCCTATGCGGCGCCGATATCATCCGAAGACGAGGCCAAAGCCTTCCTCGCAGAGAAATCCGATCCCACCGCCACCCACAACTGCTGGGCCTGGCGCCTCGGCCAGGCCTACCGCTTTTCCGACGACGGCGAACCTTCCGGCACGGCCGGCAAACCCATACTGCAGGCGATCGACGGTCAGGAACTGGATGGCGTTGTGGTCCTGGTCATCCGCTTCTTCGGCGGCATCCTGCTCGGCAGCGGCGGCCTGATGCGCGCCTATGGCGGAACGACCGCGCAGGCGCTCCGGCTCGGGACGAAAACCGAAATCATCCCGCTCGTCACGGGCGAACTCGCCTGCAGCTTCTCGGATCTGGCGCTCTTGAAAGCCCGCCTTCAGGCGATCCCGCATCTGTCCCTGGTCGAACATTTCGAGGCGGACGGTGTGCGCTTCGATGTCACGCTGAAGCGTGGCGACGAAACCATGACGCAACGCCTCGTCCAGGACCTGACCAGCGGCCGATCACACCTGCGTTTCCCCGATCCCGCGACCAACGATTGATCTGACAGGGGAGGGCTTTGTTCAGCCCTTCTTCTTCGGTTTGTCCTGCGACGCGAGCTGCTGCCAGGAATTCTGCTGCGAGAGCATGCCGCGCAGATATTGCAGGTTCGCCGCCGCCTGCTGCGGATTGAGTTCCTGCGCCGCGATCTGCTCGGCCTCCTGGAACCGTCCCTGCAAGCCGATCACCAGCGCCAGGTTCTGCCGAACGCGGCTGTCGGCCCCCGGCTGCTGCGAGGCTTGCCGGAGATAGCTTTCGGCCGTCTTCAGGTCGCCGGTCAGCACATAGGACATGCCGAGATTGGACAGCACGCTCGGGTCGTTCGGCTGGATCTGCAACGCCATCCTGTAGCGCCCGCGCGCCTCGTCGGAACGACCGAGCTGGTCGAGCACGGCCCCTTCCGCCGAATAGAGCCGCCAGTCGGGTCGATCCGGCGTCTGCGCCCGGTTGATCGTGCCGAGTGCCTTCTCCAGCTGCCCGGCCGCAGCCTGCGCTTTGCCCAGTGCAGCCAGCACCTCGCGATCGGTCGGGTTGGCGATCGCCACCTGCTGCATCACGGCAAGCGCCTGGGCATTGCGCCCCTGCATCATCAGCACATTGGCATAGGAAAGCCCGATATTGCGGTCCTTCGGGTTGCGGTCATAGGCCTGCCCCATGCCTTCGGCGGCGCGCGCCAGTTCCGGCTCGCTCATGCTGGCGACGGCCTTGTTCATCTTCGGGATCGAGCCCGTCGTCAGCCTGTCGCGGCTCGTCGAACATCCCGAGGTCGCAAGAACCGCCAGCACCAGGCCAGCCGTGGCCAGGATCTGCAGATGTTTGCGCTGTGTGGTGTGCCGGGTGAACATTGCGTTTCGCTCCGAATGTCGTGTCGTCGCCGGGCGGCGAAGCACGGCGCAATCTCCGCTCAAGCAATAATCTGTTAACCCTAACGGAGTGTTAATCGAGCCATCGCGATTCCCGTCCAGAAAGCCGCTGCCATGCCCCCGTTCCAGTACATTGAAAGACCCACTCCCTTCAGCATCAAGGGTGGCAAATCCTTGCCGGTCTTCGCGGTCACGCCCGCCCATGTCGAAACAGGCACGCTCGATCCGCTGGCCCTCGACTGGGCGAAAAAGGCGGGCTTCAAGGCGGAATCCGGTTCGCTCCTGCTCATTCCAACGGAGGACGGCCATCTCGGCGGCGCCCTCCTTGGCCTTGGCACCAACCCGTCCGAAACGCCCTTCCTGACCGGCAAGCTCGCCCGCCTCCTTCCGGCCGGCGAATGGCATATCGAAACCGCGCCGCTCACCGCCAACCGCCTCCTGCTCGGCTACGGCCTCGGCGCCTACAGCTTCGACCGTTACCGCTCCGAACGCATCACCGAACCGCGCCTGCTGATCCCGCAGGATGCCGACGCCGCCGATATCAAGCGGCAGATCGCCGGCGTCTATCTCGCGCGTGACCTGATCAACACGCCGGCCAACGACATGAGCCCGGCCGATATCGAAGACGCCATCCGTCGCCTCGCCGCCCATTACAAGGCCGAGGTCACCACGATCGTCGGCGAAGAACTGCTGGCGCAGAATTTTCCGCTCATCCATGCCGTCGGCCGTGCCTCGACCGTCGCGCCACGCCTCATCGAAATGCGCTGGGGCAAGAAGGGCCATCCGAAGCTGACCCTCGTCGGCAAGGGCGTGAGCTTCGATACCGGCGGCCTCGACATCAAACCCTCGGCCTCCATGCTGCTGATGAAGAAGGACATGGGCGGTGCCGCCAATGTTCTCGGTCTCGCGCTGATGATCATGGACGCCAAGCTCAAGGTCGATCTCCATGTCGTCATTCCGGCGGTCGAAAACGCTATCGCCGGCAATGCCTTCCGCCCCGGCGACGTCTACAGGAGCCGCAAGGGCCTGACCGTCCAGATCGACAACACCGATGCCGAAGGCCGGCTGATCCTCGCCGACGCACTCTCCCACGCCGATGCCGATGCGCCCGACCTCCTGATCGACATGGCGACGCTTACCGGTGCTGCCCGCGTGGCCCTTGGCCCCGATCTGCCACCCTTCTTCACCGATGACGAAGACCTCGCCCATGACATCGCCGATGCCGCGCTTGAGGTCGACGATCCGCTGTGGCGCCTGCCGCTGCACAAGGGCTACGAGCGTATGCTGAAAGCCCAGATCGCCGATCTCACCAATGCGCCGGCCGGTGGCATGGCCGGCGCCATCACGGCGGCTCTCTTCCTCAAGCGTTTCGTGTCGCCCGGACGTGCCTGGGCCCATTTCGACATTTTCGGCTGGGCACAGAGCGAACGCGCCCACGGTCCCGTCGGTGGCGAGGCACAGGCCATCCGGGCGCTCTACCGCCTGCTGCAGCGCCGCTGGGGCTGACCCCCTTGCACAATCGTTCCTTTGCCGGAATGATAGCGTCATAGGCCAGGGGCGGCAAATGCCCCGGCCGTGACGCAGGATCCTCGATGGCCCTTGAACTGACGGCAACCCAGGCGCTCGGCCTCTGGCACGGGGTCACCCTCGAACAGGTCCAGCATGACGGGCCTGATCTCACCATGCGCCAGCTGGCGATCCTGCTGGAGATCTACCTGGTACCGCCCCCGCACACCGTGCGCGGGCTTGCCGCCACCCTGAAGGTTACCAAGCCGGTCATCACCCGCGCCCTCGATACGCTCGGCGAGATGGCCCTGGTCGACCGAGTCAGAGACCCGCTCGACCGCCGCAGCGTCATCGTCAAGCGCACCGTCGGCGGTGCGCTTTTCCTCGAAAAATTTGGCGATCGCATCATCGCCAGGGGCCGCTCGCTCGGCTGACGGAGACTGTTCATGACCACCCTCGACCGCCGCCTCCACGCTTTCCGCCCCGATCTCGCCGATGCCGCCCTGCATGGAGAGGTCGAGGCGGCCCGCTTCGTCACACCCGAGCCGGCGCGCATCGCCTTGCCGGTCGTCGACCTGCACCCGACGTCCGACATGGCCGGTGGCATCGACACCCAGCTCCTGCTTGGCGAGGATATCCGCGTCTTCGAGCGGGCAGGGGGCATCGCCTGGGTTCAGGCCGTGGCAGACGGCTATGTCGGTTACCTTCCCGAAGCAGCACTCGGCGAACCCGAAGCGACCACCCACGTCGTCTGCGTCCCCCGCACCTTCATGTATCCCGGTCCGGATCTGCGTTTTCCCCGCCGCGATACGCTCTCCATGGGCAGCCGCGTCACTGTCGTCGGCGAGGCGGAAACTCGCGGCACCCGCTATGGCCTGCTTGCCGATGGCAGCGCTTTGATCCTGCGCCATCTGCGGCCGCTCTCCCCTTCGCCGGCAGAGGATTTTGTCTCGGTCGCCGCACTCTTCCTCGAAACCCCCTATCTCTGGGGCGGCAAGTCTGGCCTCGGCATTGATTGCTCCGGCCTCGTCCAGCTCTCGATGGCGATGGCGGGCCTCAAAGCACCCCGCGACAGCGACATGCAGGCGGCCGGGCTTGGCCGGCCTATCACGCGGGAAGAACTCCGCCGTGGCGATCTCGTCTTCTGGAAGGGCCACGCCGCGATCATGGAAGATGCGGAAATGATGATCCATGCCAACGGCCACACCATGACGGTGGCCCGCGAGACGCTTGCCGATGCGATCGAGCGTATCGGCTGGCTCTATGGCACCCCGACCGGTTACCGCCGCCCCGTCGCCGAAACGTGAATGTCGGCGTCTTGGGTCACCGGGGAAAGATGCTTATATCTCGCAGACCTTTGATGTCAGAAGCGAAGCCCGCGATGCCAATGCCTGTTTTCTTCCCGTCCGCCAGATTGCACCTGCTGGGGGTGGTCGCTTTGGCGGTCGTGCTGCAGTGTCTTGCCCTACCCCTCGGCGGAGCATCGCCGGTATTGGCAGCGGAGAATGGCATCTCCTGGAACAAGGCGGGGTCTGAAGCCTTCCATGACTTGCCCGGCGTGAAACCCCAGTCTCCCGATCCTTTGTCAGATGGTTATACCTGCGAAACGGCGACAGCCTCGCCGTCACTGGCTGGAAGAAGCCGAAGCCTTCGCGATTCGCTGCCCTACACGGTGTACCGCTGCGAGAAGGACGGGGTCGTCTACCAGGGGACCCAGCCACCAATGCGCGGGCGCCTGTGGTATCCGGGCGTGAATCCGCGCAACATCGATTGAGAAAGCTGCGGAAGAGCCGGTTGGCGACCTTAGACGATCAATGGCGCAGGTTTTCAATGAAATCCTGAAATATCCTATTCTGCATTAAGTAGAATTCAATAAATAACCGGCAACTTCTGATCCACATGAAATAACAGGTGGATGTCCTCCTGAAGGAAAAGGATTGCCGTGATGGTTTCCTGGAATCTGCTCCGCCTTCTCGCGCATCGAGGTGGCAACTTTGCTATGCTTTCGGCGCTGCTGGCTCCCGCACTGCTCGTCTCGGCGGGTGGTGTACTTGACCTGGCCTCCGCCTATGTTGAACGCAGCGACATGCAGGCGCGCCTTGACGCTGCCATGCTGGCGGCGGCAGGCCAAGCTGACGCTTCGGGCCGCGAAACCCAGGCGCGTCGCTTCCTCGGCCTCGATACAACCGGCACCCAGCTATCCGAAGGCGTCAGCTTCTCGATCAAGGCGAATTCCGACGGTTCGATAACCGGCAATTACCAGCGGACCGTCGCAAATCGCTTTCTTGGAATTGCGGGACTTCCGGTGTTTAAGGTCGGCGTCAGCACCACTGTGGTCGCCGGCGAAGCAGCCCCGGCCTCAGGCAGTGGCTGCATCTATGCACTCGGCAATATCAGCCAGACCGTGCTGATCAACTCCGGTGCCAACGTCAAGTCGAGCAAGTGCGAGGTCCATGTTCATTCGACCAGCAATCCTGCCTTCATCATGAATGCCGGCGCATCGGTCGACACCGCACACTTCTGTGTGAAGGGTTCGAACTACATCAAGAATGGCGGCACCCTGACCAACCTGCAGACGTCCTGCGCTGCCGCAGCAGATCCTTATGCAGACAAGCTGCCGGAACCGGCCGTGCCAGCAAGCTGCACAACCTCCGGAACCATGGACGGGGCGACGATCACCCTGCAACCCGGGAAGCATTGCGCAACCACGTTCAACGGTTCCCCGACCATCACCTTCAAGCCGGGCCTGCACATCATCTCGGGCCGCATGATCATCAATTCCGGGGCAACGGTGAAGGCGGAAGGGGTGACCTTCTACTTTCCCGACGTCAACAGCGAGATCCGCGCCAATGGCGGGTTGAGCTTCACGGCAACGGCGCCGACGTCCGGCACCTACAAGGGCATCCTGATGTATGAGAAGACCAGCGATGCCGGCAACAATCGCTATTCCCAGCAATATGTCTTCAACGGTAGCAAGGGGGAAACGCTGGAAGGCATTATCCACCTGCCCAATCGCGACGTGACCTACAACTCCACCACCGAGCAAACCAGCAAGATCACCCTGGTCGTCAATTCGATCATCATGAATGCGTCAAACTGGAAGATCGAGCCCTATACGGGCGGGGCCGGGTCGTCAGCAGTTGCATCCGCCGGTCCACGCATCGCGCGCTGACGTCGCCTTCTGCGTCAGTCCCGACGTGCTCAGCCCTGGTCACCCAGCAGGCCGTCAAACACCTCGAGAAGCGCGTCGCTGATCGCCGCGCCCAGCTTGTGTCCCGCTTCGCGCAACTCGTCCTCGTCCATGTCGCGGGCAGCCAGCGCCAGCGCCGTACCTTCCTGCGAGACGATTTCCTTCGCCCTTTCGATCGCCCAGAGTGCGAATTCGCTGCGGGTCTCGATCGCGACCGTGTCTTCCATGAAAAGTCCTTTGCTGGGCTATCGGCCGCTGGCCGCACACAGGATGAATGGCGCCGCACCACAGGCGGCAAGCCTTTCTGCAATCCGGAGAAAAAGGCAACAAAAAAGCCCGGCGAACCGGGCTTTTTGTGATGCTCTCAATCCAAGGCAAAGCCTTGTTCTGAAAGGAAATTGGTGCCCAGAAGAGGACTCGAACCTCCACACCCTTGCGAGTACCAGCACCTGAAGCTGGCGCGTCTACCAATTCCGCCATCTGGGCGACGAGGAGCCGTGTAAAGGGACTGCCCGGACCTGTCAACCGCCATTTTGAAGTTTTCATGTCACGGCGTGAAATCGTCGTCATGAGAGCAATCGTTCACCTCTGCCGTTTCCCTGCCCGCTCTCCCCTGTCGTCGAAAATCGAAATGACGGCGTCGTGAAAAAGCCGTGATCGGGACGCTGACTGCGCCTGTCGAAGCACCGGCCGGCAAAGGCGGTGCGGAAGAGTCGAGCAAGGATGTTGAGATGAACACAAGGTTGCCCGTCTTGGCCCTCACGCTGATCGGCGCACAGATCCTTGGGCCGGTCGCCGAGGCAGCGATGCCAGGGCCGATTGCACCGATCGTGTCCGCAGGAACCCAGTCCGGCATGGCCGGGATCGAGAAGGTCGATCTCGTCTGCGATTTCTCCGGATGCTACGAGACCTGGGACCGCCCGCGTCCTCCGCGCTATCGTCCCCCACCGCCGGATTACTATCCGCCCTCCGTCTATGACGAACCGGGATATCGCCCGCCGCCGGTGTACCGGCCGCCACCGGTCTATCGCCCGCGTCCGCGCCCACCGGTTTACGTCGAGCCGGGTTACCGTCCGCCGCGCAATGTCTGGGCGCGCCATGTGGAATGGTGCCTAAACCGCTACCGGTCCTATAACCCGCGGACGAACGAATTCCTTTCGTCCAGCGGCTACTACAAGACCTGCCGCTCGCCCTTCTATTGAGGGAAGCTTTGAGGGGAGGGGTGACGCCATGGCACGCCCCTCCGCCTCGGCTGTCTCGCCCCGCCTATCCGGCGGTGCAAAGGTGGGCCCCGGGCCGTTCGATCAGGTGTCGAGCCCCTCGTTCTTGCCGGACCGGTCCACATGGCCCAGATCCCGCTCCGGGTCGATCACGTCACGCACCCGCTGTTTGAGTTCCTTCGGGCCGGGAAAGCCGCCGTCGCGTTTGCGCTCCCAGATGAGCGCCTCGCCCAGGCGGATTTCGAAGATCCCGCCCGTCCCGGGGACGAGCGCAACTTCGCCCAGGTCGGTACCGAAGGTCTGCAGCAATTCCTGTGCAACCCAGGCGGAGCGGAGCAGCCAGTTGCACTGGGTGCAATAGGTGATCGAAATCCGGGCCTTGTCCATTTGCAGTCCTTCACCTCACAAATAAGTTAACTGATTTATTCAAGTTTTGATCTCGCTTGCCTTGCCATGATCGACGGCGGGCGGCAATTGGCCGGCATCCATTGTCCGCACAGGAGCTCCTATGTCCACCCGTAACGAACGTCTCGTCATTCCTGCCCTCGCACCTCTTTATCGCTCGACCCATGACCTCGCCGAAACGCTGCTGCGCGTCGTTGCGGGTGGTTTCCTCGTCGTGCATGGCGCAGGCAAGATCGTCGATCCCTTCGGCGCGGTACAGATGGTTGAGGGGCTCGGCTTCTATCCCGGTGTCTTCTGGTCGCCGCTGCTCGCCGCCACCGAATTCTTCGGCGGCATTTTCCTGGCGATCGGCCTTCTTACCCGCCCCGCGGCCTTTGCAACGACGATCGTGTTGCTCGTCACGGTCTATTTCCACTGGGTCCAGATGGGGCAGGGCTTTTCCGGTGCGGAAAAGTCCCTTTTGTGGGCAGCGATGACCCTCTACTTTGTCATCCGGGGCGGCAATGCCCAGTCAGTCGATGCCCGGCTGCCGAAAACCCTCTGATCTCTCGCCTCTCCGATGACGTGAAGCGCCCGGCAAATGCCGTCGGGCGCCCTTGCGGCCAGCCCCACGGCATGCTTTTTCTCCCGCATCAGCCAAAAACGCTTCCGAGTCTCCATGCGCGTCGCCATCGTCGAAAATTCGAAAATCACCCATTCCGGCCAGGTCGGCGTTGCGCTGGCTGAAGCCGGTGCCGAAACGATCACCATCCGCGCCTATGCCGGGGAGCCATTGCCGGAGCCCGATCAGTTTGACGCCCTCGTCGTTTTCGGCGGAGAGCAGAACGCGCGCGACGACGAGAAACATCCCTACCTGCCGCATCTGGCTGCGCTGATGCGCCGGTTCGGTGAAAACGAGAAGTCGGTTCTCGGCATCTGCCTCGGCAGCCAGCTGCTCGCCCGCGCCTATGGCGCCGACAATCTGATCGGCACGGCCCCCGAATTCGGCTGGTGTCGCATCGGAAAGACCGCCGAGGCACAGGCCGATCCGGTCCTCTCGGCCGTGTCCGATGACTTTCTCTCGTTTCAGTGGCATGACGATACTTTCACCCTCCCGCCCGATGCGCTTCATCTGGCAGAGAACCGGAGCGCCCGGCATCAGGCCTTCCGCCTCGGCCGCGCATCCTACGGCTTCCAGTTCCATTTCGAAGCAAGCCGCGCGGTGGTGCGCGACTGGCTGACCCAGTTTCCGGATGCGATCGAACGCAAGGAGCCGGGCTGGGCCGCGCGCCATGATGCATTGGCGGAGCGAGATGGCATTGTGTCGGACGAAGCGGGTCTGGCGCTCGCCCGCGCCTGGGTGGCGACGATCCGCAGCTGAGGGCCGGCCCACTGGTTGATTGACCGAAATCAAGCCGCTCGGTCGACCACACGGTTAGGAGAGAGGCATTGCCTTCGGAGTGTCCCCCGTGTCCTTGCCCGCCTTCACCCTCGCCGTTCTGCTTCTCCTTATGACGCCCGGTCCGACCAACACGCTTCTGGCCGTTGCGGGTGCTTCGCGAGGTCTGAAGGCATCGCTTCCTCTGGCTTTCGCCGAACTGTCCGGGTATCTCGCCACGGTCTCCCTTCTCGTCTTTGTGGCAGCCCGATGGCTCGTCGGCCAGCCGATCGCAGCTCTTGCGGTCAAGCTCGCCTCCACCGTCTGGGTCCTGCTGCTGGCGGCCCGGCTCTGGAGCCATCCCCCGACCGCCGCCGATCCGGGCGCCGTCAATGTCCTGGGCGTCTTCGCCACGACGGTTTTCAATCCGAAGGGATTGATCATTGGGCTTGCCCTGATCCCGCCGGCGGTGACGGGTACACCCGGCGGACTTGCCGCTCCTCTTCCCTATTTCGCTCTGTTTTCCGGTCTGGTCGTGACCGTTGCCTGCTCCTGGCTCATGGTTGGCGCTGCGGTCTTGCGCCGGGTCGCTCGGAGCAATCCGCACCTCTTGGGACGGATCGCCGCGAGTTTCCTCGTTCTCTTCGCCGCAAGCCTTGCCGGGCGGGCGATCGGCTTGATCTGAGGGGACGACCCCACACCCCTTGCGGGAGGCCGGAACCCATGCTTAATCGCTATTCAATCGGTTGAGTGACAGCCTTTCTTGGCGCGCTCATTGATGATCGAGACTTTTTATGGCTTCAGGGACCTCGGGGAGGGGGCAAATGAAAGCATGGTTTCAGCGCTTCTGCGCGCTCGGATTTTTTATTCTCTGCATGTTTTCCTCCGGACCGGCGTCTGCAGCCTCCATCGGCGCCGACAAGGTCATCCGGGACTGGTATCATCTGATGCTCGAGCTGGTGCGCCATACGCCCACCTACTCGCCACCGGTCGCCAGTCGTGCCTTTGCCTATCTCGGCGTCACCGGCTACGAGGCGCTCGCTTCGGGCGATCGAAGCCTGACGAGCCTCGCCGGTCAGCTGAATGGCCTAACCCCCGTTCCCGCGCGTGCGGCAGGCGAAACCTACGACGAAGCCGTTGTTGTCAACGCCGCTCTCGGCTCTGCCGCCAAAGTCCTTTTCAGCAACACCGGCCCGACGGGACAGCGCGCCCTGAAACGCATGGGCGAAAAGATGGCCGCTGGCCTCAATGAGGGCCTGTCCTCCGAACTCGTGGCCCGCAGCCAGGCTTACGGCGAGAGCGTCACCGCCCATATCCTCGCCTGGTCTGAAGGCGATGGCGGCGCGAAGATCGAAAACATGGGCTTCCCGCTCGAATTCGCCCTGACCGAAGGTCCCGCCCACTGGGTGCCGACGAGCCTGATCAACCAGCAGCAATTGCCGCTCTTGCCGAAATGGGGCGAGAACCGGCCCTTCACCATGCCGGATGGCGGCACCTGCGGCCTGCCCGCCCCACCCGCCTATAGCGAGGAAAAGGGTTCAGCCTTTTATCAGGAGGCGTTGGAGGTCTACGACACCGTCAAGAACCTGACGCCCGAGCAGCGTGCCGTTGCCCGCTTCTGGTCGGACGACCCGATGCTGTCGCCGACGCCGCCCGGCCACTGGATTGTCATTGCCCTGAAACAGCTCGACGAACGCAAGGCGAGCGCGGCCGATCATGCCGATCTGCTCGCCCGGCTCGGCGTCACGCTGGCGGATGCCTTCATTGGCTGCTGGCATTCGAAATTCGAGTACGATCTGCTGCGCCCGGTCACCTATATCAAGCGCGTGATCGACCCGAAGTGGGAGCCGATCCTGATCACGCCGCCTTTCCCGGAATATCCTTCCGGCCATTCCACCCAGTCGGGTGCCGCAGCGACCGTGCTCACCGCCTTCTTCGGCGAGAATTACGCCTTCACCGACAGCACGCACGAGAAGGACAAGCTGCCCAATCGGAGCTTCAAGAGCTTCTGGGACGCGGCAAACGAAGCGGGCATTTCCCGGCTCTATGGCGGCATCCACTTCCGCGCCGCGATCGAGCGCGGCCTCGACCAGGGCCGCTGCATCGGCGAGAAGGCGGTGGCCCTGAGGACGCGCGGATGAAGCATCTTTCTCGCGTCTATCCGCGGGCCGGTGCCGCGACCGCTGTCGCGATTATCCTCGGCCTGCAGGCCGGCACCGCGCTGGCCAATGGCGGCCCGCTCGTTCCCCGCTTTGCCGATGAAACCGCAACCAGCGGCATCACCAGCACCTATCGCGGCGACTGGGAATTCATGGTCGGCGGCGGGGCCGGCAGCTTCGACTGCAACGCCGACGGCTTTCCCGATCTCGTGCTGGCCGGCGGCGAGGACAAGGCGAAGTTCTATCTCAACCGCAGCGAGGCCGGCGGCGCGCTGAAATTCGAGGAAAAGCCCTCCGGCCTCGAACTCGATAAGGTGGTCGGCGCCTATCCGCTCGATGTCGACGGTGACGGCTTGCAGGACGTCGTGCTCCTGCGTTCCGGCGAGAATGTCGTCATGCGCGGCCTTGGCGAATGCCGGTTCGAGCGTGCCAACGAGGCCTGGGGCTTCGATGGCGGTGACGCCTGGTCGACGGCGTTTTCTGCCACCTGGGAAAAGGGCAATGCCTGGCCGACGCTTGCCATCGGCAATTACATCGACCGCTTCGAGGACTTCGAACCCTGGGGCTCATGCACCGACAACTGGCTGCACCGGCCGGTCTCGGCAAACGAGCGCCGCTTCGCCCCACCGCTATCGCTCAACCCGTCCTTCTGCCCGCTCTCGATCCTCTTCACCGACTGGAACCGGTCGGGCACGCCCTCGCTGCGCGTCTCCAACGACCGCGAATATTACAAGGGCGGCCAGGAGCAGATGTGGCATGTCGAGCCAGGTGAGCCGCCGCGGCTCTTCACCCAGGAGGAAGGCTGGAAATACCTGCGCATCTGGGGCATGGGCATCGCTTCCCATGACCTCGATTTTGACGGCTATCCGGAATATTTCCTGACGAGCATGGCCGACAACAAGCTGCAGAAGCTGGGCGAAATCCCCACCGACGGCAAGCCCAAGCCATCCTATGCCGATATCGCCTTCGCCAAGGGCGCCACCGCCCACCGGCCCTATACCGGCGGCGAAATCCGTCCCTCCACGGCCTGGCACACGGATTTCGAGGACGTCAACAATGACGGCCGCGCCGATCTCTTCATCGCCAAGGGCAATGTCGCCAAGATGCCGGACTTTGCCGAAAAGGATCCGAACAACCTGCTGGTCCAGGGCGAAGACGGCAAGTTCACCGAAATGGGCGACAAGGCCGGCGTGGCGAGTTTGGCGACCGGCCGCGGCGGCGCTCTCTCCGATTTCAACCTCGACGGCAAGGTCGACCTCCTCGTCGTCAACCAGGGCTCGCCCGTCGAGATCTGGCGCAACACGACGGATGGTGCCGGTCGTTTCCTAGAGATCGCGCTGCGCCAGGACGGCCCGAACCGCGATGCGATCGGCGCCTGGATCGAGGTGAAAACTGGCGACCATGTCCAGCGCCGCGAAGTGACAGTCGGCGGCGGCCATGCCAGCGGCAAGACCGGCTGGTGGCATTTCGGTCTGGGCGAACAGGCGGAGACGGAGATCCGGGTACTGTGGCCGAACGGCGAGGCGGGTGCGTGGGCCAAGGTCTCGACCGACGGCTTCTATGTGGTGGAACCGGGCAAGGCGCCGAGGGGATGGAAGCCGGGCGAGGGGATGTGAGGTAGATATCTCCCCCTTGGTGGGGGAGAAAGCGATTTCGATGAATTAGGCGAGCGCAAGCCGCCTAAACATCAGAAATCGCAAGTGAGGGGGTCCGTTCTCCGGGCCACCATCACCGATCCCCTCACCAACAAAATCTGAGGTTTAGCCCTGATCGGGCTAAGCCCTCGATTTTGTAACCTCTCCCACAAGGGGGAGAGGGAAAGACCAATTGTCAAAAACCCCAAGCGTCGCCGCCGGTCGGGATCTTCTCCCTCCGGTTGATCAATGCTTGTCTCGGACGAGGCGCCAGAAGCAACCTGTCTAAGTATTTTATGTGGCTCCTTCCGGCGCCTCGTTCGGCGTCTATTCCCGCTGCATGCGTCCCTC
>UCMS01000025.1 GCA_900473805.1 Hyphomicrobiales bacterium
GGACCGACGAAGACGACGAACTCACCGTCCTTCACTTCGAGATCGACACCCTTGATCACCTCGAAATGCCCGAACGACTTGCGCACCTTGTTGAGAAATAGCTGTCCCACGACTTCTGTCCCCGCGTGCCGGTCTGTCAAAGCGACCGGCCTGATCATTGTCAATTAAAGTCCGCGGGCCGAAGCCGGCCCGCGGAGCCTCGTCCAGACGAGATTACTTGTACTGCTCGAGTTCGCCGGCAGCCTTCTTGAGGGCAGCCTCCGGCTCGGCCTTGCCGGTGACAACCGACTGGACCATCTCGATCATGACGTTCTGGAAGCCCTTGTAGTCGGTGAAGAGCGGCTCCGGACCACCATAGGCGATACCGTCGATGAACGGCTTCCAGAAGGGCTCGTTGGCGACGAACTGGTCGACGACAGCACCCGGGCGCAGCGGGGTGAGGCCTGCGCCTCCCTGCAGCTCGTATTCATGCTGGATATCGGTCGAGGTGATGTACTTGGCGAATTCGGTAGCCTTTTCCTCGACGCCCGAACCCTTGAAGATGGCAAGGCTGTCGGTGATGAGAAGCGTGCCTTCACCCTTCGCCGACGGACCCTTCGGCAGCGGAGCCACGCCCCAGTTGATCTTGGTGTCCTTCAGGCGATAGGCGGCGCCCGAACCGGCCTGGATCATGCCGACCTTGCCGTCGAGGAAGATGGCGCGGATTTCGTTCTGCTCGTAAGCAGTCGCGCCTTCAACGGAGTAAGGCGTGATATCCTTGTAGGCCTGCAGAGCGGCCAGGACTTCCGGGCTGTCGATGACGATCTTGTCGCCGTCGATGACCTTGCCGTTGTTGGTGTAAACCCAGTGCATGAACTGGTGCATGGTGTTGTCGAAGGTCTTGGCCGGCAGACCGTAACCGGCAGTCCCGGTCTTTTCCTTGATCTGCTTGGCGAAGGCAATTTCTTCTTCCCAGGTCTTCGGCGGGGTTTCCGGGTCAAGGCCGGCAGCCTTGAACAGGTCCTTGTTCCAGTAAAGTGCCTTGGTCGAGAAGGCGACCGGAACGCCCCACTGGGTGTCTTCAAAAGTGACGGTGTCGACGATGTTCGGATAATAGGAAGCCTTTTCCTCATCCGTCATCGGAACCGGAACGATCAGGTCGTTCTGGGCGAATTCCTTCAGCGTGCGCGAGCCGACATAGGCCATGGCAACCGGCGTGCCGGCAACGGCGAGCGTCGTAGCCTTGTCCTGGCACTGTTCCCAACCGACAACTTCCGGCTTGACCTTCCAGCCTTCGTTCTTGCCTTCCCATTCCTTGATGTACTTCTCGTGGATCGGGTCGATCTTGTCGCCGCAGTAGATCCAGGAAATCTCCTGGTCGGCAGCCAGCGTGGTGAGCGCCGAGCTGGCCAGCAGGACAAACGAGCCTGCGAGCATGGTCAGTTTTTTCGTCATCGGTAATTCCCCTTTGTTGACAGGTTGAAGGCGTCCGGTTGACCCGAATTTTATTGGCAGCTCACTTGATCGCCCCGGCGGTCAGGCCGCTGACGAGATAGCGCTGCAGGAAGAAGATCACGATCATCGCCGGTGCAATCCCGACGAAGCTTGCGGCCATCAACTCGTTCCAGATGACTTCCTGCCGGCCGAAATAGGCGAACAGCCCGATCGGCAACGGCATGTATTCCGTCTTGGAGTTGAAGGTGAGCGCGAAGATGAACTGCTGGGCATAGGCGCCGATGAAGGTCGTGATGGCGACCACGGCGATGCCCGGCGTGGCGAGCGGCAGGACCACGCGCCGGAAGGTGTAGAAATAGCCGGCGCCATCGACATAGGCGGCCTCTTCCAGCTCGCGCGGGATGCGCATCATGTAGGTGCGCAGCAGCCAGATGGCGGACGGAATGAGGAAGGCGACACCCGGCACGATCATGGCGAAATAGGTGTTGAGCACACCGAGCGACCGCATCAGTCGGAAGAGCGGGATCAGCAGAACGGCGCCCGAGAACATGTTGACGGCGAGAAACGCACCCAGGAGCTGACCGCTTCCCCTGAATTCGAAACGGGCAAAGGCATAGGACGCCGGAACGACGAGGATCAGCACCACTACAGTTGCGACGGTCGAAATGAAGAACGAGTTGAAGATGTAACGGGCAAAACCGGGCACGCTCACCCACATCGTCCGGTAGGCTTCGAACGAGCCGTTTTCCGGCCAGAACCGATAGGGCGAGGAAAACAGCTGGCTGAGCGGCTTCAGCGACACCAGGAAACCTTCGACGAAGGGCGCGAGCACGAAGGTCAGGAAGACGGCGATGCCCGCATAGATGCCGATCAACTCATACCACTTGTAGCGATTGATCAGGGCTGTCTTGTCGTAGCTCATCGGGCGTGCTCCTGAGAAAGCCGGCTCGTCACACGGAAATAGGCAAAGCAGAAGATCGACAGGAAGATGCAGATCAGCACGGCGCGTGCGGCNNCCCTCGCCATACTTCTTCGAGCCGATAGCCGTGTGATAGGTATCGATGATCATGGTGGTGGTCTCGCCGCTCGGGCCGCCGCGCGTGAGAATCCAGATGATGTCGAAGGAATTGAAGGTCGCGATGAGTGACAGCATCGACATGGTGATCATGGCGGGCAGGATCAAAGGCAGCGTGATCCGGCGGAAGCGATAGCCGCGGCCGGCGCCATCGGTCCAGGCAGCCTCATAGAGGTCTTGCGGGATCGCCTGCATGGCCGCCAGCATGTAGAGCGTCACCATCGGCACACCGATCCAGACATCGGTGAAAATCGTCGCCCAGAAGGCGGTCGAGCCATAGGCCAGGAAGGCAACGGGACCATCGACCAAGCCCATGCGCTGCAATACGCCGGAAATCATGCCGAACTGGCCGTTATACATCCAGCCCCACATGAAGATGCCGATCGCCATGGGCACAATCCAGGGCGGCATCGTCAACACACGGAAAAGCGTACGGCCGGGCACCGCCGAGTTCAGCATTGCCGCGCCGAATGTACCGATGATCATCTTGATGGAGACCGAAAAGAAGGTCCAGATGAAGGTACGCACGATGACCGTGCCAAAGGTATCGTTGAAGATCTTCTCGTAATTTACCCAGCCGACCCAGTTGGTCGTCTTCTTCAGCGACGCATCGGTAAAGGAGAGGATGAAAGTCTCGACCAGCGGGTATGCAACGATAACCGTGATATAGAGAAGAGCCGGCGCAATCAGCAACCAGGCAAAGAGGATGGCGCTTCGGCGAGCTTGCATCCGACCGCCCCCTTAAGCCGACCGCGCGCGCGCAGCGGCAGTCTCACCATGAAGGCAGGCGTCGAACTTTTGCCAGACGGGCTGCAGATCGATGACCTTGCGACCGAAGCGCGCCTCGTCCATGGCGAGCGCCAGGATCCCGGCTTCGAGCGCATCGATCGCCGAGACCGGCTGCTTGGCACCGGTTTGCACAAAGGCAATGACATCTTCGGCCATCTGCTCGTCGGCCCCGTAGTGATGGGACTGCGCCGACGGCGCTTGGTACTTGTTGGCGACGACCTTTTCATTGGTGCGGGCATCATGCACATCCATGAAGCCGCGCACGAAATCGCCTTCCGCCATGCCCTTGGAGCCGATCACGCAGAAACGGCGAAACTCGTCGGGCACATTGAGATTGGTGTGGAAGGTCATCGACACGCCATTCTCGTATTCCACGATCGCGGTCTGGTAGTCGACGATGTCACCATCGCTGTCGAACACCTTGTCGGAGCCTTCCCAACCGCTCGGCTTGCGGTGATAGACTTCCATGTCGTTGATGCCGGAATTCTGCGGGGCATTCGCCGGAACGAAGCTTTTGCGCCCGCCGAAGCTTGCCACGAAACGCGGCCGCGCCCCGACCAGACCATTGTAAAGATCGAGGTCGTGGCAGCACTTCTCCAGCATGAAGCCGCCGGCATAACGCCCGTAGCGGCGCCAGTCGCGCATAAAGAAGGCTCCATGATAGGGCTGGATATGTTCGGAGGCCTCAATGGACACCACGTCGCCAAGACGACCTTCCGCCTGAGCCTTCCTGAGGTCGCGGTAAAGCGGCGAGTAGCGCAGGACGAGGCCGACCAGCAGGCGGTCGTGACCATAGGTGTTGAGCAGCGACGCTAGCGCATAGCTCTCTTCAACACTGGTCACGATAGGCTTTTCGGTGAACACCGTCAGGCCGGCCTGCAGCCCCAGACGGATGTGATCGAGATGCATGTGGTTGGGCGAGCCGATCATCAGGAGATCGAACCCACCAGCAGCAATCAGAGCTTCGGGAGTGTCGTAGGCCGCGCCGGCGGAGATACCGTTTNNGCCGGCGGGCGCGGGATCGACATAACCAACGATCTCGAAGCTCGGATCGAGCTCTCGAAACACCCGACCCAGATACCCGAGACGGAATCCGAGTCCGATTATGGCGACCTTCATGATAATTCCCCTGCTTTCGTAATTCTTTTTCGCAGACTGCGTCAAAAAACGAAGATCGTCAACATATGCCGCAAAATTCGGCGTGATGATGAAAATCATTTTCAGGGCATTGCGAAACGGGCAAAGGTACCGAGCCAAACCCTTCCTCCTGCGAGAGCCCTGCACGAGCGCTGGAGCAGCGAGGGGAGCCGGGATGGCACCCTTAGACCATTTGTTAATTTACAATACCAAACAAAGTCCAATCGTAAAGCCAATTTCGCAGAAATCAGACGATATCTCGCCAAATATCTGGAATTTCAGCCAAAATTCGAGGTGAGCACATGTTTGCACAACCATAATTCAAAACCATTTGCGCAATAGGTTTTGAGTTGGTATTGTTTTTGTCAAAGTTCACGGGACACCACCATGTCAGACGACATCTGCGCATACGGCTTGAGACGCCGCCTGCTTGCCGGCAACAGCCCAGGTGGACGCGCCGCATGACCCCAGCACTTCCCTTGACCGATCTTCAGTCCATACGCGGCGGACCGCTTTATATGAAGCTGCGCATGATGATCGAACATGCCGTTGCGTCCGGTCAGCTCAAGCACGGAGACGCCTTGCCGGCCGAGCGAGACATTGCCGAGGCGGCGCAGATCAGTCGGGTCACCGTGCGCAAGGCGATTGACGAACTGGTCGACGAAGGCCTTCTCGTACGACGTCGAGGCTCCGGCACCTTCGTCGTCAAACCCGTACAGCGCATGCAGCAGCCGTTGAGCCAACTGACCTCCTTTACCGAGGATATGCGGCGGCGCGGGATGGTGGCCGGTTCCCGCTGGCTGGGCCGCGGCTTATTTTATCCAACAGCCGAGGAAACGATGATGCTGGGTCTGGCCGGGGGCGCCCGCGTCGCGCGCCTGGACCGCTTGCGCACGGCAAACGACATGCCGATCGCCCTCGAGCGCACGAGCCTGCCTGATGATCTGCTGCCCGATCCTGACCGGATCGAGGACTCGCTCTATCTCTGCCTGCTCGACGCCGGCATCCGGCCTGTTCGGGCCAACCAGCGCATCTCCGCCGTGCTGTTGAAGGACGATGAGACCCGACTGCTCGGCGTGCCGCCGGGCTCCGCAGCCCTTTCCGTGCAGCGTATCGCCTATCTCGAAACCGGGCGGGTCATGGAAATGTCCACCGCCCTCTATCGCAGCGACGCCTACGATCTGGTCGCCGAGCTCGGCATCGGCTCGCCAATGAAGCCGCAGAGCTGACGCTCTCCCGGAAATACAATACTGACAGCCCAAAATTGAAAGCAAAGACATGACGACGAAAATGCGAGAGGAGATCGACGAGATTCCGGCAGCGGCCGCTCGTCTCCTCGACAGGTCCGCCTCGACAATAGCGCATTGCGCCCAAGCCCTGCGCGACAAGAACCCTTCCGTGGTCGTCACGGTCGCGCGCGGCTCCTCCGACCATGCAGCCTTCTTCTTGAAATACGCGATCGAACTGCAGCTGGGCCTGCCCGTGGCCTCCCTCGGCCCCTCACTCGCCTCGATCTACGAACAGCGGATGAAGCTGCACAACGCCGCCGCCTTTGCGGTCTCGCAATCGGGGGCAAGTCCCGACATCGTCGCCATGGCAAAGGGCGCTCGGAATGGCGGAGCGACCACCATAACTCTCGTTAACACCCTGCCCTCGCCGCTCGCTGAGGCGGCAAACCACGCCGTTGACATCATGGCCGGCCCGGAGATTGCGGTCGCCGCGACCAAGTCCTTCGTTAATTCCATCGTCGCGGGTCTCGCCATTCTGGCGGCCTGGGGTGAGGACCGCGAACTCGAGCGCGCGGTTGCGGCGCTGCCGGAACACCTCAACAAAGCCCTCGCGCTCGACTGGAGCGCCCTCTTGGACCCACTTCTGCACGCGGATTCGCTCTACATGCTGGGACGTGGCCCCGCTCTCGCGATCGCCGCCGAAGCCGCCTTGAAATGCAAGGAAACCTGCGAACTGCATGCCGAGGCCTATTCCTCGGCCGAAGTCCTGCATGGCCCCGTCTCGATTGTGGGACGTGACTTTCCGGTTGTCGGCTTCGCAGCGCGGGACAAGGCGGAAGCCTCGATCGTGCAGACGATATCGAAACTTTCGGCGGGCAATGCGGCATGCTTCATGACCTCGGCTCTGGGCGAAGGCGGCCACCGTCTGCCCTTTGTTGCGACTGGTCACCCGATCACGGATGCACTGGCGTTGATCGTGCCCTATTATGGATTCATCGAATCCCTGTCGCGCGCCCGGGGTTTCAACCCGGATAAGCCTGTCGCGCTGAAAAAGGTAACAGAGACCCAATGACTGCCGCCTTTGCCGTCACCGCGCGCCGCATCTTCGACGGCAGCCGCATGCATGCCGATTCAGCTCTCGTGGTAGAGGATGGCAAGATTCGCGCCATCACCTCCCAGCCGGACCTGCCGGCCGGCATGCCGCGATCCGGGCCGCCGGTGGCTCTGATCGCCCCGGGCTTCATCGACCTGCAGGTAAATGGCGGCGGTGGCGCGCTGTTCAACAACCATCCGAGCACAGCTGGCATCCGGACGATCTGCGAGGCCCATGCCCGCTACGGTACCACGGCTCTGATGGTCACCTTCATTACAGACCGCCCGGAACTGAAACGAGAGGCGATCACCGCAGGTGAACAGGCGGCCGCCCAGGTGTTGGCCGGTTTTCTCGGTCTGCATTTGGAAGGGCCGCATCTGTCGGTCGCCCGCAAGGGCACCCACGACCCCGCCCTCATCCGGCCCATGACGGAAGCCGATCTCTCGTATCTCGAAGGCGTCGCCGGCCGCTTCGGTTTGGCGATGATCACGATCGCCCCGGAAAGCGTGACGCCCGAGCAGGTACAACGGCTCGTTTCTGCCGGCTACCGCGTCAGCCTTGGGCATACGGACACGCCATGTGCCGACGTCCCGCCCTATGTTAAAGCTGGCGCCGGGATGGTGACCCATCTGTTCAACGCCATGAGCCAGCTCGGCAACCGTGAACCCGGCCTGGTGGGCGCGGCCCTCGCCTCGCCCGCCCTTCATTGCGGCCTGATCGCCGATGGCTTCCACGTCGATCCGGTCTCGATGCGCATCGCGCTCGCCGCCAAGCAGGGACCGGCGCACATTTTCCTGGTCACGGACGCCATGTCGACCATCGGCTCGGAGGAAACGAGTTTCGACCTCAACGGGCGAACCGTCTACCGCCGCGACGGCCGGCTGACGCTTTCCGACGGAACTCTCGCCGGAGCGGATATCGACATGCTCTCTTGCATCCGTTTCGTCCATGAAAAACTCGACCTGCCGCTTGAGGAAGCCCTGCGCATGGCGACGGTGTATCCGGCCGAAGCCATTGGCGCGGGTGATCGCGGCATGCTGGAAGCCGGAAAGCGCGCTGACTTCGTCGTGCTCGATGAACAACTCGACCTCTTGTCCACCTGGATCGGCGGATCTTGTGTCCATAAGTCGGGTTCCTTCGCCGACAGGGCCACCGCATGATCGTATGCTTTGATATCGGCGGCACCGCGATCAAGGGCGCGGTGGCCTACTCACCGGAAGATATCCGTCCCTTCCCGCGCCAGCCGACCCCACTTCATGACTTCGACGCCTTCGTCGCCACGCTATCGACCCTCATCGCCGAGGCGGAAGAACAGGCCGGCAAGCGCCCCGATTGCGTCGCGTTGTCGATCGCCGGCGTAATCGATCCCGACACGTCGAATGCCGTGGTTGCCAATATCCCCTGCGTGCACGGCCGGCCGCTGCAGGCAGACCTCGAACGAGAACTCGGGCTTGCCGTCGTCATTGCAAATGATGCCGAT
Source organism: Hyphomicrobiales bacterium (assembly GCA_900473805.1). Lineage (GTDB taxonomy): Bacteria > Pseudomonadota > Alphaproteobacteria > Rhizobiales > Rhizobiaceae > Allorhizobium. Next base: position 8,238 of record UCMS01000025.1, read on the forward strand.
TGTTTTGTTCTGGCAGAAGCCGGCATCGGCGCCGGGCGTGGCCATCGTGTCGTCTTTGGCGTGATCCTGGGCACCGGCGTTGGCGGCGGCCTCGTCATTGATGGCAAGCTGATCAACAGCACAGGCGGCTTTGCGGGCGAATGGGGCCATGGCCCC
>UCMS01000005.1 GCA_900473805.1 Hyphomicrobiales bacterium
CCCTCAAGGGGGAGGTGGGAGCGTGCGGCCGGGTTAAGCCCTCCCCCTTGTGGGGAGGGTTTGGGAGGAGACTTTTTCTTGGGACTACATCGCCTCGAAAGCAATATCCTGCGCGCCCTGCCAGAGCACCATCTTGCCCATGGCCTCCAGCTGTTCCTGCCCCTTCACCACCGTCAGAAAGTGATTGCCCGCCAGCACGCCCATCTTGCTCGCAAACTGCGAGGAGCCATAGGCAAACAGCAGTTCGGTTTCGCTGAAGCCGCCGGGATAAAGCAGGATGTCGCCGCGCGAGGGATGGGCCGTGTGATTTTCGAAACCGGCTCCGAACTGGAAATCGCCCAGGGGCACCCAGACCGCCTCGCCGGACCAGCGCGAATGGATCGCCTGGTTGCGGAACGGCAGGAAGGTCTCAAAAATGCGGCACGTCGCGGGCGCCTTTTCGCGCTCGAGCCTCGCCTCGAAGACGAAGGGGCCGACGGTGACCTTGAGATGCGAGAGCGCCATGATCAGCCCGTCTTCAACAGGCGGGATTTCTGGCGGTTCCAGTCTCGTTCCTTCTCGGTCTCGCGCTTGTCGTGCAGCTTCTTGCCCTTGGCGAGCGCCAGCTCCAGCTTCGCCCTGCCCTTCTCGTTGAAATAGATCTTGAGCGGCACCAGCGTCATGCCCTCGCGATTGATCGAGGCGCGCAGACGGTTGATCTCGCGCTTGGAGAGCAACAGCTTGCGACGGCGGCGCGGCTCGTGATTGAAGCGGTTCGCCTGCAGATATTCCGGCAGATGCGAATTGATCAGCCAGATCTCCTCGCCCTCGTCGGAGGCATAGGATTCGGCAATATTGGCCTTGCCCTCGCGCAGCGACTTGACCTCCGTGCCAGTCAAAACCAGACCCGCCTCGTAGGTGTCGACGATCTCATAATTGAAGCGCGCCTTGCGGTTCTCCGCAACGATCTTGTTGACGACGCGCTGTGAGCCTTTGGGGGCCATGGCCAAATCTTCCGTTTCGCCCGGGATTTTGTGGTGGTCTTCGCCATACGCGGGCGGGGCGTGGCGGGTATGACAGGTATGTAATGGAGGATGGGGGGGGAACAAAGGAGGGGAATTAACTTATTTTATGACCCAGTGCATTCTACCTCAAATCCAGATGTTAAAGACGCTCCTTCACACGCAATTATATAATAGAACGAAGCAAAACCTATCCACCAATGATTTGCATCGGCACGAGCATTTCAGACGAAATTTGCATTCCTCTGGATATCTGTACCCTTACGCAATTCGCTACAAGCGCCAAGAAAGGCCGCTCTATTCTGCAACCAGTTATGCATTGCGGAGAACTCACTAGCTGAATTTACAATTTCCCAGCATTGGGATGAGGGCCCATCCAGATCTGCAGTCTTTTCATTCCAGATGTAACCGCCAAAAAATATACGCTCATCTCCAAGCAAATAATAGTATGCAAAGGGTATGTCATTATAATAGTCAATCTCGAAGTTTATTTTATGCGCGGAGAACGATGTCGACTTCACTAAATTCTCAATCTCTTGCAAAGCCGCCCTCATTTGAGCCATGACTGCAGCACTTCTTTCTTTTTGCTTCTCAACCTCGACAGCCCCAGGAAGCAATAAATTACCAACAAATTCCGGACTCATCATGAAAAGTCTAATTTTACAACCTGGATTGTTGGAAATAGCTTCACGAGAAACAAGATCTGAGAATTCTCGTATCAGTTCTATAATAGATCGAATTCGCCCACCAACAATTGTGATTGATCCTTTGCTACCCAATCGTACTTGATCAACCATCCCCGAAAGTATATCTGAACGAGCTTCTCGCATGGTTCGAAACATTCTTACCTTGGACAGCTGCAGAGGAGCCTCGCGCCTTTTCTCAAGCAGTAGCTTCACCTCAAGCAGCGTCAGAACGGCGGCGACCGCGCCCAGAACAACAAAGGAGTCTTTGTATGCTTTCATTGGGGGCCATAACTCGCCCACCAGAAATCCAATAAGCGCTATCGCCAGCAGAAACGCATTCCAATAGGTAAGCGTTAACTTTGCCAAATTCGAGGCTAAAGCCTGGCTCTTCTCCAACATACTCATGGGCGCCCCTCTAAATTTCACTCAATCTATTCACAAAATCCATCAGTACCAATTCATTAAGTGGATACAAATGCTTGTTTCTAGCAAGAAATATTATTTCATCCACATTTGCCCATTTGAATTGACGATCTTCGCTAGACGTCGGCTCACCGCCCTCATAGTCCATCATAATAGCAACACTTACGAATTCCTTGGCGGCTGAGCCCGAAATAACGGTATGGCTGGCAATACTAGCAGTAGCGGTTCCATTCTTTAGTGGCCGATAAAACCACTGCGTCTCCGATAGCTCACCAATCAATCCGGTTTCTTCAAAGAGTTCACGCAGCGCGGCTTCAATCAATGTTTCGTGTTCGTGGACATGGCCCTGCGGCAATTCCCAATGCCCCCAAAATTCCGCCTCTCTTCTCCTGCGCTGCAAAAGAACGCACCTATTTTCCCCACTTCCCCGCGTCATTAATACCGATGCCACTAGAGGCACGCGGTGACGCCTTCTGTCGCCAACCGTACAGTCGGACAAAACCCAACGTCTATTCAGCGACATTTTGTTCTTTTGCACAAATAACTCGGCTTCTTTAGCTGGCGCAAAGAGGGAATTTCCACAAATCCTTTCGAGATCGAGGATCTTATCGTAAACCTCGGAGTTGGCACTTTCTTTTAAAGCGGCAAATTCCACTTGATCATTAAAATTTATAAAACGGAAGGTGTGGATCTCGTATGGGATTTCAGCCAAGTTCGCTCGAACCTGGTCTGACGACACCGGCGGCGCTAGATAATAATGATCTCCGTTGCGCAACTGCAACAACAAGCCCCAGTAGTTCGCAAAGTAGTCACCGACTTCATCAGCAGAAATCAGCCTTCCCTCCTGCCGCAAACAACGTTGTATATCGCCAAATAAAAGGCGCGAGTCGGCCCGCTGCCAGAGCCCAATAGCTACGACAAGATCAAACTGCCGGTCATCGAACGGTAAAGGGTGGCCTTTTTGGCCGTGCTTGAGATAAATTTCTCCAACGGCCCGCTCACCGATTTCTATAAATGTAACATCACAATCAAAATCGAATTTAAGCTTACTCTCATCTATTGAGTACCCATAAGTTAATAACAATACTTTCTTCAATTCTGAGTTTTTTTTTTGGAAAACTGAGGATATAGACTGGCGCAAGGCAGACAATATGCGGTCATGCATATTTCTGTTGCTTTTCCTCGAATAAAGGTTGGAGAACTTCCCTAACATAATCGGAGAACTCTCCACCATTGAAATCTCTCTCGTTTGCATTTTTACGCCTAGCCTTAGCTGACAACTCTAAATAGAGTTTTGGCAGGAGCCAACTAAGGTAGCTGAGACCTCATTATGTCAGATAACGAACTTCATGTGAACACCTACAACAGCTTGGCCGACGAGTACCGAGAGCGAATTAACAGGTTTGAGGTGAAGGACCTTTTTCTCATAGGGCCGATGTCGAGTTACGTACGAAAACAATTTACCACGGAAACTGCCCAAGAGGTATTGGATGTGGGCTGCGGTTCAGGATTAAACTGCAGAATGCTCTCCGACGAGGGAATTAAAGTGACTGGCATTGAGTTGGCTCCGAGGATGGCAGAAGTCGCTGCTCAGACCGCCCCGCTGGCCGATATAATTTGCGGTGATTTTGTAAGCTACAAATTCGAAAGTGCACGTTACTCTGGTGTATTCTGCAAAGCTTTTCTGCACTTATATCCGAAGGAAGAGGCTTTGATGATCCTTCGAAAAATAAGGGAGATATTGAAGCCTGCTGGCCTGCTCTATATATCCGTGTCGGGGGCACACGAAAGCAGCGAAGCAATACGTGAGAAGGTGGATTACGCCGGGAATTTTAAGAGATTCAAAAGGATTTGGAGTGAGACCGAATTGCATGACGCAGTTCAGGGCTCTGGCTTCGAGATTTCCTACTGGTCCGAGCATCGAGACTTCAATAACGATAAAACCTGGTTAGATGTCTGGGCGGTGAAATGAGTGAACTGGAACGAGTTTTGATGAGCGGGGACGTAAAATGCCCCCTAAGTTGCAGTTATTGTTTCGCATTGCAGCCAAATTATGTACCCCAAGATACTGTAGATGCGGCCTTAAAAGAGGCAGCAACTTTTGGAAAAAATAGTTCCCTTTTGGTTCAACCCTGCTGTGATAGCGAGATATTTGCAAGACCTGATGACGGAATGAAAATTTTATTTCTGTTGTCAGAGCTTGGCCATTCAATAAGCATTTCTACAAAAATGGCACTCTCGGACCACATGATTCGAGGCCTTGCGGAAATAAACGGCCGACTGGATAAAATCGGTGCGTTGCTTTCAGTCACAATATCAATTCCGAAAATTTACAACTTGAGAAAATACGAATTAGGAACTTGTTCGATTGATGATCGCATCATCAATCTAGAAAAATTAGCCAGAGAAGGCATTCACACAGTTTCTGCAATTCGGCCGGTCCTTCCTGATCTTTCAGCGAAAGAGGCCAAAGACATTGTCGATGTATGCAGGCCATGGTGTTCAAACTTTGTTGACGGCCCCTTCTACACACGGCGATCAAAATATTTAAAAAGTCACGCGGCACAAGAACGAACTACAAAAATTGAATGGCTTAGTAACGACAGGAAAGATTGGCTTGTTATTGACAACGCCGCTACAAGATTAGCTCTTAAGGAGTATATTCTTGATCATCCTGAACTGAGATTTTTTGACGGCAACATTCAGGCTGTCGAGGCTGCGCTCTCTTCCAAGACTTGCCCTTTAAAAAGTTCATAATCAGTCTACACTATCAGCAACTACATATAAAAGATTGGAGTTCTCCTGTATCAGCTTAGAGTTGCGATGATCGTTACCCCATCTATCATCTTCAATCTCGGGCGGAGGAGAAACTAAGGTTTCGATCCCGCACTGGATTATTGCTCTCATACATGCAGAGCAAGGAAAGAATGTTGTGAAAATTGCTCCCCCGCGAACATCTTTACCTTGGTGTATCGCTGAAAATATCGCCGCGCGTTCAGCGTGTTCAATCCAATAAAGCTTTGCTTCTGTTGAATTTTCGTCAACTCTATATGCTGCTGAAATCTGAACCGGGCGCGCATTGTAACCATCTGAAATCATGGTTCCATCTGCGCCGATGATCACAGCTCCCACTTTACGCGTTGCCACCGAGCTTTTTCGGGCAGTAGCGAAGGCGTGTTTCATAAATTCTTTGGTGTCCGGGGAGACAGAGCTCGGTTCGGCTAGCTTTATGACAGGTCTGATGGAGCTGGCTTTGATGTTTTTAGACATTAGTTTTCGCGAGGAATTCTTCACGTTTGTCACCCGTGCGAATTTTGGAGCAAGATGCAATTTGAGGTAAGGAACTCTTGCCCGCAAGAATCTGAAGTGTCTAGAGCTGAAAATCGAGGCGTGACTTGCTGCGGTTTTCAAGGGCGGCGTTCAGTCTACGGGGCCTTTCGAAACACATGCTGCAACTGTGTCATTTGGGCTTTCCGAGCGAGTTTCTACAATCGGTGAAAGTAGAGCGAGGTCAGTTTTAACAATTAGCAACGGGAGTGCCAGTAACTTGTGGCAAGTGTCTGCAGCTATTTGCTCAACTAGCTGCGACCGACTGCGTTTGGAAATATAACCGAATATTGGTACGGCTCACATTGATATGCGAAGCTACCCCATTTTCGTCCAGCCAGCTATGGCCGAGATGAGCCGGTCTCCCCTCATCCCCTCAATTCACCAGTCCCGCATGCTTCAGCGCCGCGTCGATCGCGGCCTCCGTCGAAGCCTCCAGCGTGGCCATCAGCGGCAGGCGGACGGTGCGGTTCATGCCGCGGGTGCGGCTCAGCGCATATTTCGCGCCGCAGAGGCCGGGCTCCAAGAAGATCGCCTTGTGCAGCGGCATCAGGCGGTCCTGGTAGGCGAGCGCCTTGGCATAGTCGCCCGCCAGCGTTGCCGCCTGGAATTCGGCACAGAGGCGCGGGGCGACATTGGCGGTGACGGAAATGCAGCCGACGCCGCCATGGGCGTTGAAGCCGAGCGCCGTTGCGTCTTCGCCCGAGAGCTGGACGAAATCCGGCCCGCAGGTGATGCGCTGTTCGGAGACGCGCTCGATCTTGCCGGTCGCATCCTTGACGCCGACGATGTTCTTATGCGCCTTGGCAAGCGCCCCCATCGTCTCCGGCGACATGTCGATCACCGAGCGGCCGGGGATGTTGTAGATGATGATCGGCAGCGAGGTAGCCTTGGCGATCGCCTCGTAATGGGCAAACAAACCCTTCTGGGTCGGCTTGTTGTAATAGGGGGTGACGACGAGCAGCGCATCGGCGCCGACGGCCTCGGCATGCTGGGCAAGCTCGATCGCTTCCACCGTGTTGTTGGAGCCGGCGCCGGCAATGACGGGCACGCGCTTTTCCGCGACATCGACGCAGAGTTCGACCACGCGCTTGTGCTCGGCGTGGGAGAGAGTCGGCGATTCGCCCGTGGTGCCGACGGGCACGAGGCCGGTCGAGCCCTCGGAAATCTGCCATTCGACATGGGCGGCAAAGCTTGCCTCGTCGACGGCGCCGTCATCGGTGAACGGCGTGACGAGTGCGGGAATGGATCCCTGGAACATGCAGTCAAACTCCTCATGGCCGAGATCCACGCTTCGGCCGCATTCTCGGATTAAATCGGGGGCACATTACTGTGCAGGCTCAAGCCCCACAAGCGCATAAGCGATGGTTTTATGACGCTTTTCAGGCCTCATTCGCGAGGACCTTCGAGAGGCGCCGGGGCGCTGCTCAGAGAAATGTGATCAGGGCTGGCAAGGTTTCGTTAACCAGACGCCCGGCTAATGATGAGGGAGATTTCTCTGGGTTCTGGTGTGTGGATGCATAAGGCGCGTCTCTTCGGCTCCGTTTTCGGTCTCTGTCTGACGGCACTCCTGCCGGCGGGGGGAACGCTTGCGTCCGACGTGCCGGTGCCGGCGGTCAAGCCGCTCGGGTTCGCGCCGATCCAGAAGACGCCGCCCTCCTTCGAGACGACGGGGGCCATTCCGCGTGCCGGCAACCCTGCCGCCGTCAATCCGCAGCTGAAGGCCGGGCTCGACGCGCTCTCCGACAAGGACGGTGCGGCTGCCATCGCCATCCGCAACCGGATGGCCGATGGCCTCGACCGGCACATGCTGACCTGGTCGATCGCCATGTCCGGCCTGAAGGACGTGCCGGCCGCCGAGATCGCAGCGGCGCAACGCCAGCTCACCGGCTGGCCAGGGCTCAAGGCCTTCCGGGCCAATTCGGAAAAGGCGCTCTACCGCGAAAACCCGCCCGCCCGCGACGTGCTCGCCGCCTTCGGCGATACCTTGCCCGAGACGACGGAGGGTACGATGCTGCTTGCCCGCGCCGAACTGGCTGCGGGTCAGCAGGCGAAGGCCGCGAAACGGCTGCGAAACCTCTGGCGCTCGGATGCGCTGGATACGGCAACGGAAGACAAGATTCTTGGCGAGTTTTCCGGCCTGTTGCGGGTCGAGGACCACCGGGCGCGCATGGACATGCTGCTTTACCGCGACCGCGCCACCCAGGCGAAGCGCTTTTCGACGCTCGGCGAGGCGCAGTCGCTCTACAAAGCCTGGGCAGCACTGATTGCGCGCTCGGGCAATCTCGACGCGGCCATCGCCGGGGTCGACGCCAAATGGCGCAAGGATCCGGCTTTCCTCTTTATCCAGATCGAAAAGCTGCGCCGCGACCAGGATTACGAAAAGGCGGCGGCACTCCTCCTCAAGATGCCGAAGGACAGCGAAAAACTGGTCAGCGCCCGCGACTGGTGGAACGAGCAGCGCATCATCGCGCGGGGACTGGCCGATCTCGGCGATTTTAAAGCCGCCTACCGGATCGTCGCCCAGCATGTGGCCACGGATGCGACCGATGTGGCAGATGCGGAATTCCATGCCGGCTGGTATGCGCTGCGCGGCTTGAACGATCCCAAGACCGCGAGCCGGCATTTTGCCCGCATTCTCGATGTGTCGAACCGGCCGCTCTCGGCCAGCCGCGCTTATTACTGGCTCGGCCGGGCGGCGGAAGTGGCGAAGGACGGCAAGGCGCGAGACTATTTCGCCAGGGCGGCGCGGCATTCGAGCACGTTTTACGGCCAGCTGGCGGCCGCGCGCATCGATAAACCGGGCATCCAGATCCCCTACCCGCGCCCTTCCGAGGCCGAGCGGGCAGAGTTTTCGCGCCGAGAAGCCGTGCAGGCCATTGCGCGTTACGAGGCGGCCGGCCATGGCTGGCGGGCGCAGAGCCTTTACCGGGCGCTGGCCGACCAGATCGACAGCCCCGGCGAACTGGCACTGCTCTCAGCCCGGGCGGAAAAATCGGATGGCGGGCATCAGCTGTCGCTGCAGATCGGCAAGGCGGCCTATGCGCGGGGTGTCGATGTGCCGGCCCTCGCCTTCCCCGTCGGCGTCATCCCCGACAGCGCCAATATCTCCGGCTCCGGCAAGGCGCTGGCCTATGCGATCGCCCGGCAGGAAAGCGCCTTCAACCCGGCCGCCGTCTCGCCGGCCAATGCACGCGGGCTGCTGCAGCTCTTGCCATCGACCGCGAAGGGCGTGGCCCAGCGCCATGGCATCGCCTATCAACCGGATAAACTCACCCGCGATCCCGGCTTCAACGCGACGCTCGGCGCCCATTATCTCGGCGAGCAGATCGACGCCTTCGGCGGCTCCTATATATTGACCTTCATCGCCTATAATGCCGGTCCGCGCAAAGTGCCGGAATGGATCGCGCGTTATGGCGATCCGCGCGGCAAGTCCATCGACGAGGTGGTCGACTGGATCGAGCGCATCCCCTTCCCCGAGACGCGCAATTATGTGCAGCGGGTGATGGAGAACTATCAGGTCTATAAAAGCCGGCTCGGGCAAGAGACCGATATCGTGCATGATCTGCGCTTCGGGCGGTAAGCTTGTCCGGCGCTATTCTGGCCCGTCGCTATTCTCGCCTTGGATGATGACCAAGCCTCACGTCTCCGCTAGGTTCCTGCAGCGGAGCGAGACGGGAGGCTATCATGGCGAGGATCGACCATTTCATTACCAATGCGGACGGACTGGCGCTGCATGCGCGTGAATATGGCGCCGACAATCCCGGCCTACCCGTCGTCTGTCTGCCGGGGCTGACGCGCAATCTGCTTGATTTCGAGGATCTAGCCGTGGCGCTCGCCGCCGGCCCGGATGGTCGGAGGGTCATCTCCCTTTCATCGCGAGGTCGCGGCTTCTCCGACCGGGATCCGGATCCTTCCCGCTACACCATTCCGGTGGAGGCGGCGGATGTGATTGCTGTGCTTGACCAACTGGAAATTGCCCGTGCTGCCTTCATCGGCACCTCGCGCGGCGGCCTGATCCTGCATGTGCTGGCGATGACGCATCTCGACCGGATCGAGCGGCTGGTGCTGAACGACGTAGGCCCGGTGCTGGAGGTAGAAGGCTTGCAGCAGATCCAGAGCTATCTCGGTGGCCGGCGGATGCCGCAAAGTTTCGACGAAGCAGCGGTAATCTTGGGGGACATCCATGGCCGGGACTTTCCTGCCCTCAGGGCCGATGACTGGGCCGACATGGCGCGGGCGCTCTATCGCGAGACCGATGGCACCATCGCCTCCGACTACGATCCCGCCATCGCGGAAGCGTTTCGCGCCGCCGATTTCAGCCAACCGCTGCCGGACCTCTGGGCACAATTCGACCTTTTGGCAGACAAACCGGTCATGGTTGTGCGGGGAGAACACTCGCGGCTGCTCTCGCGGCAGACTGTGGAGGCCATGCGGCAACGGCATTCGGGCCTTGTCACCATCGAGGCAAAGGGCCAGGGCCATGCTCCGCTACTGCATCTGGGGAGTTTGCCCAACGCGATCCGACGCTTCTTGTCTGCATAGATCTCTCAAGACAAAGAGCAGGCACGACGCGTCAGCTGACCATAAAGGAAAAAGCCCGGCGCAAGGCCGGGCTTTCCCCAATCCGATCGTCAGATCGAATTAGAACGAGCGGACGAGACGGACGAAGCCGTTCCAGTCGCCATCGTCGCCAGCGAGGTTGGTGTCGCCGTATTCGACGTTGACCGATGCCGTCAGGCCCGATGCAATCGCGTATTCAGCATAGAGGCTGGCTTCCCAAGCGTCAGCGCCGGTTGCGAAGTTGTCGATGTAGTAAGCAACACCGGGGGTGATCGTCAGCTTGTCGGTTGCCTTGAAGGCGTAAGCTGCACCGATAGCCCATTCGTTGCCACCGTCATAGACGCTGTCGCCCGAAGCGTAGACAACGGCTGCGGAGAGGCTGCCCGGACCAACATCAGCCGAAAGCAGTGCGCCAACAGCGCCTTCTTCAGCGGCGAAGTCGTATACGCCGTAGAGGCCAACGGTCGCTGCGCCGAGCGAAGCCGAAACCATACCTTCTGCGCCAGCATCGTCGAAGCCGGTTTCAGAGACTTCATCGAAGCCGATACCAACCGTGAAGGCGTCGGTAGCGTAGGTGTAGCTCATCATGTCGAACTTGGTGCCGCCGGAGAACGAACCGTCAGCTTCACCGGCGAAGCCGATGTCATCCCAGAAGGTGGTCGTGTAACCGGTCTTGAAACCGCCGACGCTGATGTAGGCCTTTTCGAGAACGACTTCCGGGCCGAACGAGTCGCCGTTCAGCTCATCGCTTTCAGCTTCGAACTGGACGTAGGAAGAGATAACGCCAACTTCGGAGTCGCTGTTAGCAGTGAAGTTGACGCGAGCGCGGGTTTCGAAGCCGCTTTCGAAGTCTGCGCTGTCGAGCTTGTTCCAGTCGTAAGCGACGCGGATTTCGCCGCCGATCTTGAGGCAGGTTTCGGTGCCGGGGATGTAGAAGAAGCCGGAACCGAAGGCGTCGCAAACGCGGACGTATTCCATGGGCTCGGGCTCAGCAGCGACGATTGCGTCAGCGGCCTGAGCGCCGGAAACTACTGCGAGAGCAGCAGCGGAGCCGAGAAGAAGGCTCTTGATGTTCATTATTGACCTCCAGTCAATTATAGACCGGGGAAGTCGCCCTGTAGATGTTTTTAATAGATTTTACAGATACTTAGCGGATTCTATCCCGCGGATCCGGAGGCGATTTTGCGACAGGTTCGATGTCTAGCTTGATCTGAAGACGCGTTTTTGCGCACAGAAATTGCGCCGCGATCCAAGTGTGGCTCGCATCCAGATCGGCTTCTATCGAACAAAAAATGGGAAACCGCAGCTGGCGGTGATGGCGGAGAGGAAGGGATTCGAACCCTCGATACGCTTTTGACGTATACTCCCTTAGCAGGGGAGCGCCTTCGACCACTCGGCCACCTCTCCGGTGCCGCCTGATTATTTGCTTGAATCACTGAATGCAAGGCCTTTTCTCCGCCCTGCACATTTTAAACACCCTCGGCCGCGCACCCCTCTTATAAGAGAGTGACCGCCCGGAACTCTTCGTCGGGTTCGAATCGAAAAGCCGATTCTCATGTGATTCCATCGAACTTGCCCGTTGCGGCCACCGGAATCGCCGCGCCGCCAACCTCCCAGATAAATGAACTGGTCAAAACCTGGCGGGAGCAATCCACGCTCACGGGCCACAAAACCCACCTTTTCCTGTATCAAAATGAAACTCCCCATTGGATACGGCCTTCTGTGACCATCGCGGGAGCCCGGATAACCAGCGGTTTCTAAAGGGCTTTCTTAACAGAGGGTAAAGAATGCGGCGCTCAGGGGGTGGTTTTGTGGCGTTTGAGCAACAGCCCCCTGGTAAGGGTGACCACATTCACCCCTTTCGCTTGTTTGGTGATTGCATGACGGACCACGTTTTGTATTTTCAACCTCGGAAGCGAGGCGGTGGATCGTCCGTCTTCTGAAACCGACGGGGATGGGGCAGGGAATGCTGTCCTTCAGCCAAATTACCCAGACCCATACGAAACTTGACTGGAGGTCAATAATGAACATCAAGAGCCTTCTTCTCGGCTCCGCTGCTGCTCTCGCAGTAGTTTCCGGCGCTCAGGCCGCTGACGCAATCGTCGCTGCTGAGCCCGAGCCCATGGAATACGTCCGCGTTTGCGACGCCTTCGGCACCGGCTTCTTCTACATCCCCGGCACCGAAACCTGCCTCAAGATCGGCGGCGAAGTTCGTGCGACCCTCGGCTTCGATGACGGCACGTTCGGCGACGGTCTCGACAACGACATCGACTGGGCTACTGGCGTTCGCGCTCGTCTGACCTTCGAAGCCAAGAACGACTCGGAAATCGGCACCGTAGGTTCCTACATCCGTCTGCAGGGTTCTGACTCTGACGACGCATTTGTCGAGCAGGCTTACATCACTGTTGGCGGCTTCAAGGTTGGTAAGGCTCTCACCTTCGTTGACGACTTCGGTCTTGCTGGCGAAAGCGACTTCTTCTACACGGACACCCTGTTCAACACGATTTCGTACACCTATTCGTCTGATGCCTTCACGGTTGGCGTTGGTGTGGACGACCTGAGCGACTACTACTCCTCGAACGAGGTTGGTGTTGAGGCTATGGCGTCTGCAACGCTCGGCGCTGCTACCCTCACCATGTACGGCACCTACGACTTCGGCGCAGAAGAAGGCACCATCGCTGGTGTAGTTTCGGCTGATGTTGGTCCGGGTACGCTCGCTGTCAACGCTGCTTACTCGTCTGACGTCAACGCCTACACCGACCCGACTGTCGATCTGACGGCTCAGTGGACGGTTGGTGCAGCTTACGCCTTCAAGGCAACTGAAAAGCTGACCATCACTCCGGAAGTCAACTACTACGGCGACTACCTGTTCACGTCCTTCGACGCATGGTCTGCCGACCTGCTCGTCGAATACGCTCTGGCTGATGGCCTGAAGGCTTCGGCTGACGTTCGCTACATCGACATCGATGCTTCGGGCGCTGACAGCGAGTGGGGCGGCTTCGTTCGTCTGACCCGTTCGTTCTAATCCACAGCGGATTAGCGAAAAGGTTTGGGGTCCGGCTTTTCTAAGCCGGACCCTTTTCCGCAAGCGGCGGGCGGTTCGTTCGGCCGTTGAAAATCCAAGGAATTTGCCCTGCCCGGCTTTGCTTAGGGCTCAAGAGAAGGAGATAGGATCGAAGGCATGACGAGGCTCGAGGCGAGCCGCTCCGGAAAGTTTGTGCTGTTTTGCACTATACTTTTTATAAGATATAACGATATGTACGCCCGTGGGGACGGGCGGTGAGCTCGTTCGCGTGCTCGCCAAAGGGAATTTGGGGGATATATGCAGGTGGAAATGCCGGCCGGGATGGGTTTTGACGTCTTTACAGGCGTGCCCGATTATTCGGTTCACTATCACTACAGGCAGGGAACGGTCCTGCATGAGGTGCGCGATACGTCGCTGCGCGAACTGTTCGCCAAATATGGCGACCTGTTATGGATGAATGGCAGCCACAAATATAACGTAACCAATTTCATCGGAGAACTTCACGATCTCCTCGATATTCCGGGCTTCTCGACATTTTCCGACGAGATGCTCGACCAGTTGATTGGCAAATTGCGCAAACGCGGTAACAGCAACGCCACCATCAATCGAAAGATGGCGGCCTTAAGCAAACTGCTGCGAAAGGCGTATAAAATGGGAGACGTTCACAGTCTGCCGGAATTCAAACGACAAAAGGAGAAGGCGGGACGAATCCGTTTTCTCGACCGGGATGAAGAGGATCTTCTGTTTTCAGAGATCCGGGCGCATTCCGAACTCTATTACCGTTTCTGTATCTTTCTCGTCGATACCGGTGCCCGCCTGAGCGAAGGTCTGAACCTGCGCTGGGGCGACATGCACAAGGACCGGGTCACCTTCTGGGTTACGAAGTCCGGGCGTTCGCGTTCGGTCCCCCTCACCCATCGGGCGGCAGCCGCCATTGCGGCATCGGACCGACGCCATGCCGGCCCCTTCGCCGAAATTGATCAGCAACGGTTCCGCATCGCCTGGCATACGGCCAAGGATGCCGTCGGTTTTGCCGATGACACCGATGTCGTACCTCACGTCTTGCGCCATACCTGCGCATCGCGTCTCGTCCAGGGCGGCATCGACATCCGGCGTGTCCAGATGTGGCTCGGTCACCAGACACTGACCATGACCATGCGTTACGCACATCTCGCGTCGCATGATCTCGACATGTGCATTCCCGTTCTGGAACGGGCGGCATCCTGAGACTAACGCTTTTCAGAGTGGCACCCCTTCGACGCCACCACTTTGAAAATATTGCATGACCACGTTCTTCATTAAATGCATACCGCAAACGAAAAGGCCCGGCGCAAGCCGGGCCTTCTTCTTTTCGTGGTTCTTTCCGGTAGCGCCCAGATACGCGCCTCCAGGTTGGAACGCGCTTAGGCGAGCAATTGCTTGAGGTCCGCCGAAGGGTCGGCAAGCAGACTGCGGTCCGGCTCCCGTCCGGTTTCGAGCAGTTTCTTGCCCGTCACATAGGCCTTGGCGTCGTTGATCGCATCGACCGCGACGAGCATGCCCTGACGGAAATACCAGACGGAAAGACTGCCTTCGCGCGCGCCGGGACGCGACAGCGTTTCGTCATAACCGAGATTGAAGCCGGCAATCTGCAGCTTCACGTCATACTGGTCCGACCAGAACCAGGGCTTGGGGCGATAGGGTTCGTCACCCCCCGCCAGCACTGCAGCCACGGCCTCGGCCTGATCGACGGCGTTCTGCACCGATTCCAGCCGAACACGAGTGCCGTTCCAGTCCTGAACCGCGCAATCCCCCATGGCAAAGATGTCCGGATCGGAGCTGCGACCATGGGAATCGACGAGGATGCCGTTCATCGTCTCGATGCCGGCTTCGGAGGCCAGTTGATCATTGGGAAGAACGCCGATCCCGACGATCACCATGTCGACATCCAGCACCGTGCCGTTGGAGAGTTCCGCGCCTTTGACCCGGCCCTCAAGCCCGATCAGCTTGATAAGCCCGGTTTTTTCCCGAATGACGACGCCCTCGGCGGCATGCACCGCCCGGATTGCATCAGCCGTCTCCGGGGCGGCGACACGGGCCAGGATGCGATCGGACATTTCGATCAGCGTCACTTCAAGGCCGAGCTTGCGGGCGACAGCTGCCGCTTCCAAACCGATATAGCCGCCGCCAATGATCAGCAGCCGCCGACCGGCCTTCATCTCGTCAGCCAGGGCATCGGCATCGGCCTTGTCGCGCACGGTGAACACGCCGGCGAGATCGCCGCCAATGGCGGAAGGCAGGCGCCGGGGCGTGGCGCCGGTCGCCAGCGCGAGCCGATCATAGGGTATGGCGCTGCCGTCAAACAGCCGGACAAGCTTGTTTTCGCGGTCGATCGCCTCGACCGGTGTCGACAAGCGGATGTCGATATCGTTCTCGCCATACCAGCTCTCGGGCCGGAAGGTCAGCCGATCGAACTCCATTTCGCCGAGCAGATATTTCTTGGAAAGCGGCGGGCGTTGATAGGGAAGGCAGGGTTCGGAGCCGATCATCGTGATTGGACGTTCGTCCTTCAGCGCCCTCAACTTCGCAGCCAGCGCGAAACCCGCCTGCCCTGCCCCGACGATCACAAGCCTGCCTGCCACTGTCCACGCCTCTTGCCATTCATAGTCCGCGCAGGACGCGCGGTCGAGTTCCATCCAAGGCCTAGCTTTGCCCATTGCGCCGGTCAAGGCCACCGCGCCGGCGAGGTGACGACCCGCTCCCGCCACAACCGGAAAGCTGCCTCTCGTGAGAATTTTATCGACACCATTCAGATTATGTCGACGAAGTTGGTTTAATTTGGGACCGTAACAATCGGTCTAGGGAGGGTGACATGCCCTTGCTGCACATACCAGACGCCAAGTCGAACATCCCTCGGGACCAGGCTTTCGAGCGTTTTCAGGTGGACCGCCCCGGCAAGATCATCTTTGTCGGCCATCATCTGACGACCAAGAGTTCGCTGCGCTGCCTGATCCGGACCATATCGCTTTACGGCGCAGATCTCGAAGTCTCGCCCCATGTGGCGGTGCCGAGCAATTTCTTTCTCGAGATCCTCGGCATTCACGACGAGATCGGCTGCACCGTCATCCGTCGCGAGGCCGAGAAGCTCACGGTCGGATTTAACATGCTGATCGATCCCGAATTTCTCCATCACGTCGTCAGGCTTTCCTTCGAACTCAGCCACTGACGCATCCCCTATATCTCCTCCCCCGTGGCCGGATCGGATTCTGATCCGGCCTTTTTTCGTTGCGCAGCCTTGGGCCGTCGCAGCAGATTTCCTGCGACTCAATTTTAGCCTTTGTTAAAATTTGACGGAAGTTGTTGAGCCTACTGAAAATAATTGGGGACAGAGTGAGGATGTGAAGAGATGAGGAGCGTTTGAAATGCCCATGGAGAATGCAACACATCTGGCCACCGTCAGCTCGGAAATGTACGAGCGCAAGTGGGAGCGGTTCTATGTACAGCGCCCCGCCCGCATCATGTCGGTCAGCCCAGCGCTCAGCGGCATCACCATTCGCAGCTGCCAGGTCCTGGACATTTCGCGCGGTGGCGCAGGGATCGAGTTGACCACGACCATCGGGCTTTCCTCTCATTATTACCTGCAGATCATCGGGCTTGCCGACCGCATTGGCTGCGCCGAGGTCTATCGCAACGGCAAACGCGTGGGGGTCAAGTTCATCGCCCCGATTTCCGAGCATATGCTGCACAGGATCGTGCGTGCCGACTTTATGCTCGGCGATGAGATCAACAGGCCAATCAAACCTTTCCAAAACGGAAACGGCGCCCGTCTCGGGCGCTGATCGCCCAGACGGACGACGGCAAGGCGGTGTTAAGGCCGCGTCGTGGCCTTGCGCGGATGTGATCACCTCTTATTGTGAGCCTTCCGTTCTCTTTCCCGGATGGCCTTTGACGCATGACTGCCTTTTCCCGATTCACGCCACTTGCCACATCGCTCCCCGCCACGGTGCCCTTTGTCGGGCCGGAAGCCATAGAACGCCAGCGTGGCCTGAGCGTGCAAGCGCGCATCGGGGCCAATGAAAGCGGCTTCGGCCCTGCCCCGTCGGTGTTGGCGACGATCGCCGAGAAGGCCGGGGAGATCTGGAAATACAACGACCCCGAAAACCATGCGCTGAAGACGGCGCTCGCGGCCCATCTCGGGCTCCGGCCGGAGAATTTCGTCATCGGGGAAGGGATCGATGACCTGCTGGGACTGATCGTGCGCCTCGTCATCGAGCCAGGCATGCCGGTCGTCACCTCGTTCGGTGCCTATCCGACCTTCAATTTCCATGTGAGCGGTTTCGGTGGGCGACTGGTCACGGCCCCTTACCGCAACGATCGGGAGGACCTTGATGCGCTTCTCGACCTTGCCAAGCGCGAAGACGCGCCGCTGGTCTACTTTGCCAATCCGGATAACCCGATGGGAAGCTGGTGGGATGCCGACAAGATCATCGCCTTCGCCCGCGCTCTGCCGCAAACAACGCTTTTGATCCTCGACGAGGCCTATAGCGAGACGGCACCGGCGGGGTCGATCCCGGCGGCGAACGCACTGATCGATCTCCCGAACGTCATCCGCACCCGCACCTTCTCGAAGGCCTATGGTCTGGCGGGCGCCCGCGTCGGCTATGGCATCGGCACGCCCGGCACGGTCTCGGCCTTCGACAAGATCCGCAACCACTTCGGCATGCCGCGGCTATCAACGGAGGCGGCGCTCGCCGCGCTCGCCGACCAGGCCTATCTCGTCGATGTCGTGGGTCGGATCAAAGCGGCCCGCGAGAGGATTGCCGGCGTCGCCCAGGCAAACGGTCTTGTGCCCCTGCCCTCGGCCACCAATTTCGTCGCAATCGATACGGGGCGGGACGGCGGCTACGCCCGTGCCATCGTCGACGGGTTGATGAGCCATGGCGTCTTTATCCGCATGCCGGGGGTAGCGCCGCTCAATCGCTGCATCCGGGTCTCGACCGGCCTGCCTGCCGATCTCGACCTGTTCGAGCAGGCGCTGCCGCAAGTTTTGAAGGCGCTCGGCTAAACCGCGCGGCACGATAGAAAAAACCGCGCCGGCCTTGTCCCTGCCGGTCGCGGTTTTTTGAAAGTGTTGGCACTGGCCCCGTCCAAAGGTCCCCCGCCACATTCCCCTTTCGGGTTCTTCTTGTGATTTCACTCGCCGCAGACTGCGGCGAAAAGGATCAGTGCATGGTCATCCATTCGCGGGCGGCACGGAGCGCCTCGGCGAGCTGGACCTTGCTCATGGTCTGGGCGAGATCGGCGCGCAGTTCGGCGGCGCGGTCGCAGCCCTTGATCGCGGCGATGTTCAGCCACTTGTGCGCCGAGACCAGATCGATCGGGCAACCGCGGCCGGTCGCATACATCAGGCCCATGTCGCGGAAGACGTCGGCCCGGGTTTCGCCACCCATCGTGGCATTTTCGGAAGAAAGCATTTCAAAGCGTGCCATTGGTTTTGTCCCTGTTTGCCTAGCGGTTACTTATGTCCCTGTTTTCCCTTTCGGGTCCCGTCCGATCCGGCGCCGGCTCTTTGTCCGGTCATTCTCGTTTCGGTCGAGGGCGGCGGGTTTGTCCCTGCTCGTTTGATGAACCCACTATGCCGCACGGCCTTCAAAACTCGCTTAAAATGCATCCTTAATTTGCTGAAAACAAAGTACAAAAGCTTCGTAAATTTGGGTTTTTGTTAAGCACTACACCCCTTGGGAATTAAGGAATCCGCGCGGAAATTTACGAAGTCTTCAGCTTTGGAAATCAACGCTTCCTTCACCACAATCCACGAAGCCAAGTCAGCCGACACCCGCAAACACTGGGTTTTCCACCTGCCCGCGGCGGGTCGAAACAGGCGGATTGCATTTTACCTTTACGTGTGCGTAAGATATTTCTTAACCGACGACCGCCTCTGCAGGAGGACCACGGACGCGTTCGCCGGCGGCACCATCATTCCTGGGAGGAGAGATCAGACATGCGGACACTCATCATCGCGGCAGCGCTCGCGCTTTCGGCATTTTCGGCACAGGCGGCAGAGCCGATCGAAGGCAAGTGGAAGACCGCAAGCGGGGCAACGGCGGAAATCGCCCCTTGCGGCGGCAGCTTCTGCGTGACGCTCAAGAGCGGCAAGTTCAACGGCAAGCAGATTGGCAAGATGGCGGGCTCGGGCGACAGCTATTCAGGCGAAATCACCGATCCGGAAAGCGACAAAACCTATTCGGGCTCGGGTACGGTCTCCGGCAATTCGCTGAAGATGAAGGGCTGCGTGTTGGCCGTGCTCTGCAAGAGCCAGACCTGGACACGTCTCTAAGCTGAGCGCCATACCTTCTTAAAAGTAGGCGGCCGGAGCGATCCGGCCGCTTTCTCATTTCAGTAAGGCCGTTTTCAAATCGGCTCACCGACATCAATGCGGTTGCCGTCCGGATCCTCGAAGACGAAGGCACGCAGGCCGTAGTCCTTGTTCTGCAAGCGCTTGATCACCCGCAGCCCGTGCTTCTGGATCAGATCATGCAGAGCATCGACATTTTCAACCATCATATGAGCGACGTTGAAATCAGCCGCGCGGTGGGCCGGCTGAAGTGTCAGGTGGATTTCGGCTCCCTCTCGCTCGAGGATCATGAAGCCGACCGGATCGCCGTTCTGGAAGACGTTCTGAAAGCCGAGGACGCCGATGTAGAAGTCTGTCGCGCGCGCCATGTTGCGAACCGGCAGCATCGCGGCCACGCGGCCGAAGCGCAGGGGTTTGTCGTCTGTCTTGTGCATGGTTGTCACCATGTTGCCGAAGATCTCCGCGCGGCGGAGACGATGCTCCACCTGCGCGCATCTCTTCGAAGGAGGATTTGGCGGGACGGTGCCCACCGACACCCTTATTGCGTGGATACACAGCATTTGAAAAGCCCGGGATCGCTCAGTTCCGGCTGAACGCCAGATGAATTCGCCTCTCAGGCCGCATTCAGACCGCTTCGTGCATAAAGGCCGCATAGACGAGAGCGGAGGCCAAGACGATGGCAACGGTGATACGGCGGATGACGATCATGACCCTGACCATGGCGGTCTTCGCGATGGCCTTCAGCCATCTGGTGGTCAACAACCAGCCGGTTGTCCGCCATGCATCGAACGGGCTCGTTGCCAGCTGCGCGCCCGTCGGGCTCAATGCCTGCCGGCCGACCTTCTGACCGAGGGCTTCACGCCCCGACGCAGCGGCCGGGAGAGGATCGCGGCACATTTCTCCACGACGGAGTGCGACGTCGTTTGCTTGTCAATGTTCCTCTTCTATAATGTGGCATGAACACACGAATCTCTTCTCCCGTGCCGCTGAACTCCATCAGTCCCGAAGCCTATGAGCCGCAGACCTTCACCGACGCAGTCGCGGCTGTCGATGCGCTCACGGCTCTCTACGAGCGAAACACGCGCTTTCTCAACGAGGCCTTTTCGGCGCTTGCCAATGGGGGGGCGATCGAGGGACGCTACCGCGCCTTCTACCCGCAGGTCAGCATGGAAACGACGAGCTTCGGCCATGTCGACAGCCGCCTGTCCTACGGCCATGTCACGTCTCCCGGCGTCTACACGACGACAATCACCCGGCCAAAGCTGTTTCGCCATTATTTGAAGGAGCAACTGGCGCTTCTGATGCGCAATCATCAGGTGCCGGTGACGGTGTCGGAATCAACGACGCCGATCCCTCTACATTTCGCCTTCGGTGAAGGCGCCCACGTCGAAGCCTCGGCCGGGGGGCTTGCCGACATGCAGCTGCGCGACATCTTCGATACGCCGGACCTGACCGTGACCGATGACGAGATCGCCAACGGCGAATACGAGCCGAAGCCGGGCGAGCCGCATCCCCTGGCGCCGTTTACCGCGCAACGCATCGACTATTCGCTGGCGCGCCTGTCGCATTACACGGCAACCAGCGCCAATCATTTCCAGAACTTCGTGCTGTTCACCAACTACCAGTTCTATGTCGACGAGTTCTGCGCCTATGCCCGGCAGCTCATGGCCGATGGCAACAGCGAATACACCGCCTTCGTCGAGCCCGGCAACATCATCACGCCGGCCGGCCACAGCGCGCCCACGGAGGGTGTTTCGCTCGGTCGTCTGCCGCAGATGCCGGCCTATCACCTGAAGAAGAAGGGCCATGCCGGCATCACCGTGATCAATATCGGCGTCGGCCCCTCCAACGCCAAGACGATCACCGACCATGTCGCGGTGCTTCGACCGCATGCCTGGCTGATGCTCGGCCATTGCGCTGGCCTGCGCAACAGCCAGCGCCTCGGTGACTATGTTCTTGCCCACGCCTATGTGCGCGAAGACCACGTGCTCGACGACGACCTGCCCGTCTGGGTCCCGATCCCGGCGCTCGCCGAAGTGCAGCTGGCACTCGAAGACGCGGTGGAGGAAATCACCGGCTACGAGGGCTTCGAGCTCAAGCGCATCATGCGCACGGGAACGGTCGCGACGATCGACAACCGAAACTGGGAACTGCGCGACCAGCGCGGACCGGTTAAGCGCCTGTCGCAGTCGCGCGCCATCGCACTCGACATGGAATCGGCCACCATCGCCGCCAACGGCTTCCGCTTCCGCGTGCCCTACGGCACCCTGCTCTGTGTCTCCGACAAGCCGCTGCACGGCGAACTGAAACTGCCGGGCATGGCGACCGCATTCTACAAGACGCAGGTCAGCCAGCATCTGCAGATCGGTATCCGGGCTTTGGAAAAGCTCGGGGCGATGCCGACCGAGAAGCTGCATTCACGCAAGCTGAGGAGCTTTTTTGAGACGGCGTTTCAGTGAGACGGATGGCTTGAGGTCATCTCCTCGGTTGACCGGGAGCCGCCAGCACCGCAAGCCCCGTGCCGACAAAGGCCGACAGCAGGATCAGCAGGTGTGCATTGACAGCTGCCTTGCCGAGGATGCCGAGGAACTGTGCCGTCGGAGCGGCTCCGAAGCCTAGGCCGCCCGCGACGATGCCGGCGGGATAGGTGCCGACGCCGCCCGGTGCATGGACCGGCAGGACCGAGGACAGTTCGCCGCCGAGCGCTCCGCCAAAACTCGCCGAGAGAGGATGCACGCCCATCAGCGTCAGGACCCAGGCGAGCACCACGACCTTGGTACCCCAGTTGACCACCGTGGCTAGCCAGGCGCGGACGAAGGCAGCAGCGTTTACCGGCATGCCGCGCTCCAGTTCCTCGACGATATGCCTTAGCCGGCCTGGAAGCCTTCGCGCCAGGGCAAAGAGCGGGCGCTTGAGCATGTAGGCCGGAAGCGGAGCTGCGAGGAAAAGCAGCCAGAGAGGCCAGACCCATGCCGGCCGGTCCGGGCCGATCACCAGCCCAAGTCCGGCAGCTGCGAGCAAGGCGTGCAGATCGAGAAGCCGCATCACCAGGAGAGCGGCCGTGGCACGGGCGAGCGGCATGCCGAATTCCGTGCGCATCAGAAGCGGAAAGCTCGCTTCGCCGGTGCGCATGGGCAGCATGATGTTGAGGAGATTGTGGACGAGCGTCAATCGCAGCAGGCGCAGGAAAGCGCCTTTTGTTTCTCGGGGAAAGTAGTCGCGGATGCGCCAGCCACGCACGACATAGGTCGCGACGAGCAGGATGAGCGCAATGCTCAGGGGGCCGGGGCCGATATCGCGGAATTGACCGACCAGGGCAGGCCAGCCGAAAGCCCATTGCAGAAACGCGCCATAGGCCACCACGACCGCAACCGCCACAAGGCCTATGCGGTTGCGGAATATCCAGGATCTGCGGCTGGCATCCGTCTCTGAATTCATATAGTCGTGCGCCCGAAGATTGCTCATCGCGGCCTCTAGCATAAATTGGTGAGCCTGTACCATTGGCCGTCAGGGAGTTTGATACGTGAATGCGATGATGGAAACGCACCACCGATCCGAGGCAGAGACCACCGGGATCGAGCTGTCGCTGGTCGTGCCGGTCTTCAACGAGGAAGACAGTATCGGCCCGTTGATAGAGCGTATCTGCGACGCGATGACGGCCTTCGCGGCGACATGGGAACTTGTGCTGGTCGATGACGGTAGCGCCGATCGAACGCTTCTCAATGCCCGCAAGTTCATCGGCCGTGCGGGGCTCGACCTGAAGATTGTCGCGTTACAGCGCAATTTCGGCCAGACGGCAGCCATGCAGGCCGGGATCGACACCGCCCAAGGACGGCTGATCGCGACGCTCGACGGCGACCTTCAAAACGATCCGAAGGACATCCCGACCATGGTCGCGGCGCTGGAAGAGCGCGAACTCGACCTGCTCGTCGGCTGGCGGAAGAACCGCCAGGACGGGTTGCTGCTGCGCAAGATCCCGTCCTGGTGCGCCAATGCCCTGATCGGCCGGATCACAGGCGTGAAGCTGCACGACTATGGCTGCAGCCTGAAAATCTACCGTGCCTCGATCATCAAGCAGGTCAAGCTGATGGGCGAGATGCACCGTTTCATTCCGGCCTGGGTGGCCGGCGTCGTGCCGAGCTCGCGCATCGGCGAAATGGAAGTGACCCATCACGCGCGGCAGCACGGGACGTCGAAATACGGCATCTCGCGTACCTTCCGTGTGATCCTCGATCTGCTCTCGGTGATGTTCTTCATGCGCTACAAGGCGCGGCCGGGACACTTCTTCGGCTCGCTAGGCCTCGGCACGGGTTTCCTCAGTGGGCTCATCCTGTTCTGGCTTTTCATCCAGAAGGTTGCCTTCGGCGAAGATATCGGCGGACGCCCTCTCCTCATCCTCGGCTTCATGCTGTTCCTGTCGTCGGTTCAACTCATCACCACCGGCATCCTCGCCGAGATGATCGCCCGCACCTACTATCGGGACGATGCGTCGCCGAACTACATCGTGCGGCAGGTTTTTGATAAAGATGCCTGACATACGACGGCTGACCGACGGATTGACGCGCAACCCGACAGGCATTCTGTTGGTTTTCTGCATCTATTACGTCGCTCAGTTCATTGTCCGGCTTCTGGTTCCGCATGGCCTGCGCATCGACGAGGCGCAGCAAGTGTTGCTGTCGCAATGGTTCGCTGCCGGATACGATGCCCAGCCACCGCTCTACAACTGGCTGCAACAGGCGACATTTGCGGTCGTCGGCGACTATCTGGTCGGACTGTCCGCACTGAAATCGGCCATTCTGCTGGCCGTGGTCTCTTCCTACTACTGGCTTGCGCGGCTGTTGGTCCGTCAGCCTCAGTCAGCGGCCATTGCGACCCTCGCCTTCGTGTTTATTCCCCAGACATTCTGGCAGGCGCAGCGCGATCTGACCCATACGACGGCAACGATGTTGATGACCAACCTGCTGTTGATTGCGGCCGTGGTCACGCTCCGTTTGCCAACGCTGCGAAACTACATCCTGCTTGGCGCCGCTGCCGGCCTCGGCATGTTGACGAAGTACAATTTCGCCCTTGTCTTGCCGGCGCTGGCAGTTGCCTGCCTCTCGCAGCCAAACGGGCTCAAGCGGCTGCTGAACCCAAGAATTCTGGCAGGCATGGTCATCGGCGGCCTGATCGTGCTGCCGCATGTGCTTTGGTTCGTCGACAACCTCGCGGTCGCCTCGTCAGTCACCGCTGCCCGCATGGCCGAGGATGCGGGTGACAGCAGCCGCCTTCAGCAGATCGTGCTGGGGCTTCGCGAACTCCTTCAGATGAGCATTGTGATCTGTGCTCCGGCAGCCCTGGTCATCGGCCTTGCCTTCGGGTCGACCTCGCTTTCGGCGTGGCGGGCGAAGAATGCGGAAAGCCGGTTCCTCGGTTCATTTCTCGCCGCCTTGTTCGTGATCCTGACGTTGATGATTATTGTCTTCACCTTCACGACCTTCAGGGACCGTTGGCTATTGCCGCTTCTGCAGGTCGTGCCGATCTTTCTGGTGCTCAAGCTCGAAGCTCAGGGGACCGATGCCGAGGCGGCATTTCGCCGCCTGCTGCCTGGCGCACTCGTCGTGCTGGCGGTCATTCCATTCGCGGTCCTTGCAGCCGGCCATATGGGACGTCCGTCCCACTACCAGCAGCCTTACTCGGCGTTCCACGACAGTTTCGTTGCGCAAGAAGCGCATGCACCGTCGCTGATCGTCACACCGGACTGGCTTTCTGCCGGCAACATTAAGAAGGAGTGGCCGGAGATTGCGGTCATCACGACGCAGTTTCCAAACCTCACTCTGCCTTATCGGTGGGAGCATGATAGGCCCGTGGCCCTGATGTGGCGGGGAGAGGCGCAAACCGCGCCAAAGGCCCTGCAGAATTGGGCCAAGGACAACCTGGGGGACGCCGTTGTCATCCCGGAAGCCAAAAGGGTGACACTTCCGTTCGAGGGCAATTCTGGAATTGCTGCGCCGGATTTCAGCTATGTGCTGATCTATCCGTGAGGTGCAAAATTGATCGAAAGCGTCACGCCTCCACTACCTCTGCCTCACACCGCACCGGGAAATTTACCGAATTGGCGATGAAGCATTTTTCGTGCGCATCCTCGTGCAACTCCAGAGCAAGCTCTGGATAGGTTCCCGCCTTGATAGTCACGCGCGGTTTCAGCACGATTTCCGTAAATCGGCCACCGCCATCCGCGTCCATCTGCATGGTGCCTTCGGCGCTGTCTTCATAAGCCGTGACGATCACGCCGGAGACCGCGCAGAAATGCAGGTACCAGAGCTTGTGACAGGCGCTGACCGAGGCGATCAGCAGTTCCTCCGGGTTCCAGCGTGCGGGGTCGCCGAGAAAATGGGGGTCGGCCGATCCGGGGATATCGGGCTTGCCGGGCGCTGCAATCCGATGATCCCGGCCATAGGCGCGGTAGGAGGATGTGCCGGTGCCGCGATCGCCCTGCCAGGTGACCGTCAGACGATATTCGTGGCGATGTTCCGACATTCCTGTCTCCGCAGAGGTATATTTGAGTCTCAAGCCGCGATGATAGGCCTGGAGCCGGCAATGTCCAATCCCAGGATCCAAAGAGAAAAGTTTGCTCCGCCTCTTGCGACGGACGCCTTACGATATATCTTAGAGTCATCGAAACCGATTTAAGGAATTCTAAGATGAGACATCATCATTGTGACAGAGACCATGTCCAAGGCTTCAGGCATATGATGGCCATGGCCATGCGCGGCGGCCCGTTCGGCGGCCCGATGGGTGGCGGCCCGCGTGGACGG
Source organism: Hyphomicrobiales bacterium (assembly GCA_900473805.1). Taxonomy (GTDB): domain Bacteria; phylum Pseudomonadota; class Alphaproteobacteria; order Rhizobiales; family Rhizobiaceae; genus Allorhizobium. The sequence continues at coordinate 26,157 of UCMS01000005.1, forward strand.
GGCGAACGGCGCCGGATGTTCGACGGCGGAGAACTGCGCCTCGTGCTGCTTAAATTGATCGGCGACCAGCCGCGCCACGGCTACGACCTGATCCGCGAAATCGAATCGCTGTCCGGCGGCGCCTATGCGCCCTCTCCCGGAGTCGTCTATCCGACCATGACCCTTCTCCTCGACATGGGTCTGGCGGAAGAACAGGCGAGCGAAGGCCCGCGCAAGCTCTTGGCCATTACAGAGGCCGGACAGGCGCATCTGGCGGAACGCGCCGATGACGTCGCCGTTGCGATCGGTCGCCTCACCGCCCTCGCCCGTGTGAGCGAACGCACCGATGCAGGCCCGGTCCGGCGTGCCATGGGCAATCTGAAGCAGGCCCTTCACGACTGTCTGTCGCGCGAAGGCACGACACGCGATACCCAGTTGGAAGTCGCCCGCATTCTCGACGAAGCGGTCGGCAAGATCGAAAGGCTCTGAACATGGCAAAGGCAATTGCGGTCGTCCCGACCGAAAGCGGTTGGAAATACCTGCAGCAGCTCTGCAAACATTGGGCGCACAAGCTGGAGGTGGAACTCACCGAACAGAAGGGCGTGGTGACATTTGCCGAAGCCATCGCCGTGATGCGATCGGACGAGCGCGCACTCACCGTCGAAATCGAGGCGAACTCGCCCGAAGTGCTCGAGCGGATGAAGGGCGTTGTCTCAAGCCATCTCGACCGTTTCGCCTTTCGCGAGGCGCCGCTGCCCTTTGCATGGCAAGCTGTCTGATTGCGAGCGACGCCGATTTCCCAACCAGAAAACGTATCGATCGGTCAGTCTCCTACTGGAGATTGGCCGATCAGAGGGTTACGCAGCCATCTATGCTCGGCTTTGGCCAGTCTCCCCAATATAAGAACTTTCCCTGTCGATGAAACTTGCTAGAACGCCGTCTTAATAGACACTGGCACGAAGCAATGGGGGTTGCCATGAATGTGGTGACAAAGACATCGACATCCTGGTTTTCACGTCTTGGTGGGGCGTTGACGGGCGCGTTATTTGGTTTCGTCCTTTTCATCGCGGCCATCGTCGCGTTGTTCTGGAATGAAGGACGCTCGGTCGCCACCTATAAATCGCTGGTCGAAGGCCAGTCGATCGTCGTCACCGCCGATGCATCGCGGATCGACCCGGCCCTCGAGGGCAAGCTGATCCACATCGAAAGCGATGTGAAGCCCGAGGGCGACGTCGTCGATGCTGAAACAGGGATCACCGCCTCCGGCGTCATCGGGCTCAAGCGCACGGTCGAGATGTACCAGTGGGTCGAGGAAAAGAGCAGCAAGACCGAGAAGAAGCTCGGCGGCGGCGAAGAGACCGTGACGACCTACACCTATTCCAAGGAATGGAGTGAGGGCGCCCAGGACTCCTCGAAATTCCAGGAAACGACGGGTCACGAAAACCCCGATTTCTGGCTGTCCTCGCAGGAGACACTGGTCGAGAAGGCGCAACTCGGGGCCTTCACCGTCGAGGGCTCGCAGATTGCGGCAGTCGGCGCACGCGAAACGCTGCCGATCACCGACGAGACCGCCGCCGAAGCCTCCGATACGCTGGGATATCCGGGCGAAGGCCGCGCCGTGATGCAGGCGCTGTATTTCGGCGCCAACGAGAAAGCGCCTGAAATCGGTGACACCAAGATCCGCTTCGAAAAGATCGTTCTGCCCGAAGTCAGCATCGTGGCCATGCAGCACGGCGACAGCCTCAAGGACTATACCACGCAGAACGGATACACCCTGTTCCTGCTGGCTTCGGGTCGCGAACCCGCCGCCAAGATGTTTGCCGACAGTCAGGCCGAAAATGTCGTGCTCACATGGGTCATCCGTGTCGCGGGCATTGTCGGTTTGTTCGTCGCCTTTGCATTGATCTTCCGGATCTTCAGCGTGATCGGCGACGTCGTCCCCTTCATCGGCTCCCTGATCGGCTTCGGCACGGGGCTCATCTCCTTCGTCCTGGCACTGGCCATCGGCGTGACCGTGATCGCGATCGGCTGGTTTGCTGTGCGGCCGCTGCTGTCGATCGGCCTGATCGTCGGCGTTGCCGCACTCGTCTTCGCCTATACGAGATATGTCCGCAAGCAACCGGGCGCGCCTGCGGCCTGAACAAGGCTCTTGCGGTCCTTCGCGGCGCAGACATCGTGAACGAACGCGCGGAGCGGCCTTGCCAAACCTTGGCGGGGCCGCTCTAAGTTTGTCCGCCAACAGGAGGACTTCGCCATGACCACACTCACCATCCCCGATCTCGCCGGCAAGGCCGTGCTCATCACGGGCGCATCGAGCGGCATCGGCGAGGCGCTGGCGCGCGCCTTCGCCGCCCAGGGGGCGCTGGTCGGCCTGCATTATAATTCGAATGCGGAGGCAGCCCACGCGATCGCCCGGGACATCGAGACCGCCGGTGGCAGCGTTGTGCTGGTCAAGGCGGATGCAGCCTCGTCGGAGGCCATGGCCGAGGCCGTCGCTCATGTCGCGAAGACCTTCGGACGGCTGGACGGCGTGATCAACAATGCCGGCAGCATGATCGCCCGCGTGCTCTACGAGGACATGACGGACGCCCAATACGACAAGGTGATGGACGTCAATGCCCGCTCGGTTCTGTCGACGACCCAGGCCGCAATCGCCCACCTCAAGGTCCAAGGCGGCTTCGTGATCAACACGACCTCGGTCGCAGCCCGCACCGGCGGGACGGCAGGTTCAGGCGTCTACGGCTCGTCGAAAGCCTTCGTTGGCGCGGTCACCAAGGGCATGGCGCTGGAGTTCGGCAAATACAATATCCGTGTCAACGCGGTGGCACCCGGCGTGATCACCACGCCGTTCCAGGACAAATACGCCCTGCCCGGCCAGCTCGACCAGGTGGCCGGCAGCGTGCCTCTGAAGCGCACCGGCACGCCACAGGATTGCGTCGGCGCCTATCTCTTCCTCGCGTCGGAGATGCTGTCAGGGTACATCACGGGCCAGACGATCGACGTGAATGGTGGGCAGTTCATGCCGTGAGGGCCCTGGGACGGCGGCACATCAAAGTTCGTAAGGTATGACGATATCGGGATGCTGACGCGGAAAGCCTCTGGTGTCGCGCGTCAGCAAGCTCAGCCCATTCACTTTGGCGGTGGCCCAGATCACTGCGTCCGGCAATTTGAGCCTATGAACCTTCCGTATGATAACTGCCTGCTCGGCAACGTCTTCGTCAAGGCCGATCAGTCCAAATCCTCTCAGAAAGTCTCGGGTAGCGTCAGTCAGCGTGGCGGGTGTGCCGACCATGACTTCCATCCAGGTTATGATACTGATTGCCCGCTGTGGATAATCGCTCAGCACGTGCCGTGCGGCTGGAACGCCCTTCAGCACGTCGATCACGATATTCGTGTCGAAAAGCACCTTCACCATTCGGCGCGAAGTTTACGCTGAATGACGAGGCCGTCTTCGGCCTCGGATCCCGCCCATAGTCCGAAACCGTTCAGGACAACATCATCCTTGTGTCGGTCCAGCAGGTTACCCACGGCTTCCCTGATTAATGAAGCACGCGAGACCTGTTTTTCGGCAGCGATCCTGTCCAAGGCTTCAATGTCAGCGTCTGGAATGTCCACCAATGTGCGCATGCCATCCTCCGAGTGATATCGCTCATATATATCACCATACGGCGGAGCGTACCAGAGATGGACCGCCAGCCTCAGCCCTCGCCTCTGTTATCCTTCAGCCAGTCCAGCCCTGCCCGCAGCGTATCGACCGCCTGGTCGATCTCGGTGCGTGAGATGATCAGCGGCGGGGAGAAGAGCATGCGGTCGCCGGTGGCGCGGAGCACGACGCCTGCGTCGACGCACTGGTTGCGCACGGCAGTGCCCGTATCATCCGGCTTCTTGAAGCGGCGGCGGGTGGCCTTGTCGGCGGTGATCTGGACGGCACCCATCAGGCCGACGCTGACGGCTTCGCCGACGAGCTCGTGGTCGGTCAGCGAGGCCAATGCCTGGGCGAGATAGGGGCCCGTGTCGTCGCGGACGCGCTCGACCAGGCCTTCTTCCTCGATGATGCGGATATTTTCAAGGGCTGCGGCAGCGGCCACCGGGTGACCGGAATAGGTGTAGCCGTGGTAGAAGTCGCCGAGCTCGTTGACCATGACTTCCGCCACGCGGTCGGAGACGAGAACGCCACCGATCGGCAGATACCCGGAGGAGAGCCCCTTGGCGATCGGCGCGAGGTCCGGCTCGAAATCATAGTACTGGTGACCGAACCAGGTGCCAAGGCGACCGAAGCCGGAGATGACTTCGTCGGCCACGAGCAGGATCTGGTATTTCGCGCAGATGCGCTTGATCTCCGGCCAGTAGGTGGACGGCGGGACGATGACGCCACCGGCGCCCTGGATCGGCTCGGCAACGAAGGCTGCGACATTTTCCTCGCCGAGTTCGAGGATCTTTTCCTCGAGTTCGCGAGCGACCTTGATGCCAAAATCTTCCGGCGAGAGATCACCACCCTCGGCATACCAATAGGGCTGGTTGATGTGGTGGATGCCTTCGATCGGCAGGTTGCCCTGCTCATGCATCCACTTCATGCCGCCAAGCGAAGCGCCGGCCACCGTCGAGCCATGGTAGGCATTCTTGCGGGCGATCACCTGCGTCTTCGTTTCATGGCCCAGCGCCTTCCAGTAGACGCGCGCCATGCGGAACCACGTGTCGGAAGCCTCCGAGCCGGAGTTGGAGAAGAAGACGCGGTTGAGCTTCGGGCCGGTCTTTTCGGCAATTTTCTGGGCGAGCAGGGTGGTCGGCGGGGTCGTGGTGCCGAAGAAGGTGTTGTAATAGGGCAGTTCCAGCATCTGGGCATAGGCGGCATCTGCGATCGACTTTCGGCCATAACCGACATTCACGCACCAGAGGCCGGCAAAGGCGTCGAGATACTGCTTGCCGGTCGCGTCCCAGATATGCACGCCATCCGCCCGGGTGATGATCTTGGTGCCGGCGGCGTTCAGTTTCTTCATGTCCGAGAAGGGATGAAGATGGTGGGCAGCATCGATGGCACCGAGGTTGGAGACGGCGGTAAGCGGCTTGTTCATGGGTCGGATCCTTGGTCGGGGCGATAGCGCTCGGCGTGACGGCCAAACATGGTCGGTGTGCCCAGCTTACCCCGCATTGAAAGGCGGAACATTATCGGCTACGACCATGACGATCCAAAACGCGTTTGGCAAGGCACCGATTGCCGCGTTCCTCCGGCCAAATTCGCCCTGAAAGCCAGCGAGAGTTTTTCCATGACAGCATCGACCGAGGCCGCCGATCAGACCGCAGCCGATCCTTCCGCGCGTATCGAGGTGCTGCTCGTCGGCATGAATGGCGATCTGCGCGGCAAGATGATTCCGCTGAAGGCCGAGGACAAGGTCTGGAAGAACACGGTGCGCCTGCCCGCCTCGACGCAATCGCTCGACATCTGGGGCGACGACAATGACGACATCACCAAGATCTCGCTGACGCTGGGGGATCCGGACGGGATCTGTACCCCGGACAAGAACTCGCTCACCACCCTGCCCTGGGGTCCCGCCGGTTCCAAGCAGGTGCTTGCCACCATGCACACGCTTGACGGAGAGCCGCATTACGTCTGCCCGCGCGCCATCCTCGCAAACGTACTGAAACGCTTCGAGGAGAAGGGCCTGACGCCTGTTGTCGCGACAGAACTCGAATTCTACGTGATGGAGCCGGATTTCCGCGAGACCGGCGTACCGATGCCGCCGAAGGCGCTTGTCATGAACGGCGAGGTCGAGGGCTACCAGCTCTATGATATGCGCGCGACCGCTGCGATGGAAGACTTCCTCGAGACCGTGCGCGAATATTGCGATCACATGGGTCTGCCGGCCGATGCGACAACGGCCGAATTCGGCCCCGGCCAGTTCGAAGTGAATCTCTTGCACAAGCCGAATGCGATTTCGGCCGCCGACGATTGCATCTATCTGAAGCGCGTCGTCGACTTCGCCGCCCGGCGCCATGGCTTCAAGGCGACCTGCATGGCCAAACCCTATGGCGATCACGCCGGGTCGGGTCTGCACGTGCATGCCTCGATCATCGACAGGCAAGGCAAGAACATCCTCGACGCCAAGGGCGGCGATCCGGTGAAGCTGAAATCGATCACCGCCGGCATGCTGAAAAGCATGCAGGATGCCCAGCTGATCTTCGCCCCCTTTGCCAATTCCTATCGCCGCTTTCAGCCGGGTTCGTTCGCACCCGACAAGATCGACTGGGGCTTCGGCAATCGTGGCACAGCGATCCGCATCCCGGACAAGGATGGCCCCGCCGCCCGCATCGAACACCGCGTGGCCGGTGCGGACGCCAATCCACATCTGCTGCTTGCCGCCATCCTTGGCGGCATCCTGCTCGGCCTGGAAGAAGACCTCGATCCGGGTCCGGTCACGACGCCGGACAGCGCACCCGAAAACCCGGATATGCTCACTTACGACTTCCTGACCGCCGTCGAGCGTTTCCGCGCATCCGCCTTCATCAAGGACATCTTCGGCGCCGAATACCAGCGCATCTATGGCGATACCAAACGCAAGGAAGCCATGGCCTATCTGCGCACCGTGTCGAGCTTCGACTACCAGACCTATCTGCCGCGGATTTGACGCTCACGCGGATTTGACGCTCAAACCATAGCCTTCAGGCCATCGCGGGCGGTGCATCAGCGCCGCCCGTCGCATTTGGACGATAAAATGGCGCGCTAATATTCTTTCGTCATAAAGTCGTCACACGAAATCTTCGAACCAAGTCACAGGGTTAGAATGCAAAACCACCCGAATTTTGGGGTAGCGCTGCACGATAAGACTTGCCACCGCGAAATGAATGCTCTTCTCTCCCGTTTCCGTAAACGTAACTGGGAGAACAGTCATGACAATCCAGACCCGCCGACTTCTCGGCACGGCACTGCTGCTCGGATCGCTGCTGACCGGTGCCAGCCAGGCGCTGGCCGAAGCGGTGCTCCATCGTGGCAATGCCGGCGAGCCGCAGACGCTCGACTACGCCCATATCTCGATCGACATCGAAGGCTTCGTCGTCCGCGACATGTTCGAGGGCCTGACCATATTCAACGCCAAGGGTGAAGTGGTTCCGGGGTCTGCCGAAAGCTGGACGGTGTCCGACGACAACCTGACCTACACCTTCAAGATCCGCGAAAACGCCAACTGGTCCGACGGAACGCCGGTGACCGCCGAAGACTTCGTCTTCTCGATGCGCCGCCTGGAAGATCCGAAGACCGCCGCCGAATATGCCGGCATCCTTTACCCGATCAAGAACGCCGAAAAGGTGAACAAGGGCGAAGTGCCGGTCGATCAGCTCGGCATCAAGGCCATCGATGCCAAGACCGTCGAGATCACGCTCGAGCGTCCGACCCCCTTCTTCCTGCAGCTTCTTGCCCACTACACCGCGTTGCCGATCAGCAAGGCCAACTTCGAGAAGTTCGGCGACCAGTTCGTGAAGCCCGGCAACATGGTGTCCAACGGCGCCTTCAAGCTTGAAGCACACGTGCCGAACGATACCCTGACCGTCGTCAAGAACGACAAGTACTGGGATGCCGCCAACGTCAAGCTCGACAAGGTCATCTTCTACCCGATCGACGACGATGCCGCTTCCGTCCGCCGCTTCGAGGCCAAGGAAATGGACCTCGTCTACAACTTCTCCGCAGACCAGATCAAACGCCTGCGCGAAACCTATAACGACCAGGTCCACGTGACCCCGTCGCTCGCCACCTACTACTACGTCTTCGACAACCGCGAGCCGCCTTACAACGACGTCAACGTCCGCCGCGCGCTCTCCATGGCCGTCGACCGCGACTTCCTCGCCCAGGAAATCTATGCCGGCGCCCAGCTTCCGGCCTACAACCTCGTGCCCCCGGGCATGCCGGGCTATGGCGACGGACCGGTTCCGGATTTCGCCTCGATGTCGCAGATCGATCGTGAAGACAAGGCGATCGAACTGATGAAAGCCGCCGGTTACGGCGAAGGCGGCAAGCCGCTCGAAATCGAGATCCGTTACAACACCAACGCCAACCACGAGCGCGTCGCAACCGCGGTTGCCGACATGTGGAAGAACACGTTCGGCGCCAAGGTGTCGCTGGTGAACCTCGATGTGGCCTCGCACTACGCCTATCTGCAGGAAGGCGGCAAGTTCAACGTCGCCCGCGCCGCGTGGTCGGCCGACTACGGCGATCCGGAAAACTTCCTGGCGCTGAACGTCAGCACGAATACCACGTTCAACTACGGCAAGTACAAGAGCGAAGAATACGACGCGCTGATGAAGCAGTCCTATGAGGAGCAGGATCCGGCCAAGCGCATGGAAATCCTGAAGAAGGCTGAAACCGTCCTCAACAACGACCAGCCGATCGCGCCGTTCATGAACTCGGCCAACCTGTGGCTGGTCTCGTCGCGCGTCTCCGGCTGGGAAGACAATGCGGTGAACGAGCACCTGTCCAAGTTCCTCAGCGTTTCCGAATAACGAACAAAAGGGATCGGCGCGCGGCAGCATGATGGCTGTCGCGCGCCGGCTTTTATCACCATGATCTCATTCGTCCTGCGCCGGCTCATGAGCGCCGTGCCCACCGTGTTCGTCGTCGTGACGATCTCGTTCTTCCTGATGCGCTTCGCGCCTGGTGGTCCGTTCAGCCTCGAACGTCCGCTCCCGCCGCAGACCATGGCCAATGTCATGGAAACGTACAAGCTCAACGACCCGCTCTGGAGCCAGTACCTGCATTATCTCGGCAATGCCTTTAAGGGCGATTTCGGCCCGAGCTTCATCTACAAGGACAACACGGTCGCCGAACTCATTGGCAAGGCCCTGCCCTATTCCGTCGAGCTCGGCCTCTACGCGATCCTGATCGCGCTGATCGGTGGCGTCATTCTCGGCACGATCGCAGCGCTTCGCCAGAACAGCGCGCTGGACTTCGGCTTGATGGCCTTCGCGACCATTGGCGTCACGGTGCCGAACTTCGTCGTTGGACCTGTGCTTACCCTGATTTTCGCCGTCATGCTCTCCTGGCTTCCGGCCGGGGGCTGGGGCAATGGCGGCTTCCAGAACCTGATCCTGCCGATGACGGCACTGGCCCTGCCGCAGCTCGCGGTCTTTGCAAGGCTCACACGCGGCTCGATGATCGAAGCCCTGAACGGCGATCATATCCGCACCGCCCGCGCCTATGGCCTGCCGCCGCGCGTCGTGGTCATCACGCACGCCCTGCGCGGCGCGATGCTGCCGGTCGTTTCCTATCTCGCACCGTGTGCTGCAGCCCTGCTCACCGGCTCTGCCGTCGTCGAGAGCATCTTCACCATTCCCGGTGTCGGCCGCTACTTCGTGCTCGGCGCGCTCAATCGCGACTATCCCCTCGTCATGGGCACCGTCATTCTCGTCGCCGTGTTCGTGATCTTCTTCAACCTCCTGGTCGACATCGCCTACGGCCTGCTTGATCCGAGGGTCCGCAATGACTGATACTTCCGCAACCCAGGGCCTTGCCCCCGCCGAAGTGGCCGGCCGCAGCCTGACCCAGCTCGCCATGATGCGCTTCAAGCGCAACAAGGCGGCCATGGGCGGCTGCATCATGCTGGCGCTGATCGTGCTCTTCTCGTTCGCCGGTCCGTTCTTCGTGCCGCACACCTATGACCAGGTCTTTGCCTCTTACGTAACCGTGCCGCCGAGCCTTGAGCCGCGTCCGGATCCGGAATCGCTGCAGGAAGTGGCCGAAGGCATTGCCAAGCGCGCGCGCGTCGAGCTCAAAAGCCTGGAAGTCGCCGATGGCGGGTTTACCGCCGTCCTGACAGCCTCCAAGCCGATCGACCCGCGCACGATCCGCTATTTCGACCGGACGAATGAGTTCAAGGAGACGACGATCCAGGAGACCAGCGCCGACGGCTTGCAGGTCACCGTCACCGGGAAGGTCGACCAGGTCACCTTCCCCTTCGGCACCGATACCAATGGTCGTGACCTTCTCGTCCGCGTCATGCTCGGCGGGCAGATCTCGATTGCCGTGGGCCTGGCCGCGAGCCTCGTCTCGCTCGGCATCGGCGTCATCTACGGCGCGACCTCGGGCTATCTCGGCGGCCGCATTGACAACGTCATGATGCGCTTCGTCGAAATCCTCTATTCGCTTCCCTTCGTCTTCCTCGTCGTCGTGCTCGTGGTCTTCTTCGGACGATCGGTGGTGCTGATCTTCGTGGTGATCGGGGCGGTGCAATGGCTGGAAATGGCCCGGATCGTGCGCGGCCAGACGCTCTCGCTCAAACGTCGCGAATTCGTCGGCGCGGCGGAAGCGCTCGGCCTCACCGACTGGCAGATCATCCGCCGGCACATCATCCCGAACACGATCGGCCCCGTCATCGTCTTCGTGACCGTCGTCGTGCCGCAGGTGATCCTGACCGAGAGCTTCCTGTCCTTCCTCGGCCTCGGCGTCCAGGCGCCGCTTGCGAGCTGGGGCACGCTGATTTCGGAGGGCACGAAGAACATGCAGAGCGCACCATGGCTCCTGATCTTCCCGGCGATCTTCTTCGTCGCGACGTTGTTTGCCCTCAATTTCGTTGGCGACGGCCTGCGCGACGCGCTCGACCCGAAGGATCGCTGAAATGGAGACGAACCAGATGACACCGGTCCTCACCGTCAACGACCTCAAGGTCACCTTCCAGACGCCCGACGGTACCGTCGAAGCGGTCAAGGGCATCAGCTTCGACGTGAAGAAGGGTGAAACGCTCGCCATCGTCGGCGAGTCGGGTTCCGGCAAGAGCCAGACGATGATGGGCATCATGGGCCTGCTCGCGAAGAACGGCAGCGTCACCGGCGAGGCCCTCTATGGCGGCACCAACCTGGTCGGCCAGCCGCTCTCGACGCTCAACACGGTGCGCGGCTCCAAGATCACCATGATTTTCCAGGAGCCGATGACCTCGCTTGATCCGCTTTACAGGATCGGCCGGCAGATCGCCGAACCGCTGATCCACCATCGCGGATTGAGCAAGAAGGCGGCCCGTGCGCGTGTGCTGGAACTGCTGAAACTCGTCGGCATTCCCGACCCGGAACGCCGCATCGACAGCTACCCGCATGAAATGTCCGGCGGCCAGCGCCAGCGCGTGATGATTGCCATGGCACTTGCCAACGAACCCGACGTGCTGATTGCGGACGAGCCGACGACGGCCCTCGACGTCACCATCCAGGCGCAGATCCTGACGCTGCTCGCCGAGCTGCAGAAGCGGTTCGGCATGGCGATCGTGTTGATCACCCATGACCTCGGCGTGGTCAAACACGTCGCCGACCGGGTCGCCGTCATGCGCAAGGGCGAGATCGTCGAACAGGGCACGCGTGACGAAATCTTCGGCAATGCGCAGCACGACTACACCAAGATGCTGCTCGCCGCTGAACCATCAGGCACGAAGGCGCCGCCGCCCGAAAATGCGCCCATGGTGCTGGAAGGCCGCAACGTCATTGTCGATTTCGACATCGGCGGTGGCGGATTGTTCGGCAAGGCACGCACCTTCCGCGCCGTCGACCAGGTCAGCATTCGGCTTCGCCAGGGTCAGACCATCGGCATCGTCGGTGAATCCGGTTCGGGCAAATCGACGCTCGGCCGCGCTCTTCTCAAACTTCTGCAGGCCGATGGAGCCTTCCGCTTCGGCACGAACGACATCACCGCGCTGGACCGGGCCGGCATGCGGCCCTTCCGCAAGCAGATGCAGCTCGTCTTCCAGGACCCCTATGGTTCGCTCTCGCCGCGCCAGACGGTCGGTGAGATCATCACCGAAGGGCTTTACGTGCATGAGCCCCAGCTGTCCCGCGCCGAACGTGACCAGCGGGCGATCGCGGCCCTCAAAGAAGTCGGCCTCGATCCGGCGGCGCGCAACCGCTATCCGCACGAGTTCTCCGGTGGCCAGCGGCAGCGCATCGCAATCGCCCGCTCGATCATCCTGAAGCCCAAGGTCGTCATCCTCGATGAGCCGACCTCGGCGCTCGACCGCTCGGTGCAGCGTCAGGTGATCGAACTCTTGCGCGACCTGCAGGACCGCTACGGCCTGTCCTACGTCTTCATCAGCCATGACCTCTCCGTCATCCGGGCGATGTCGGACCATGTGGTGGTGATGAAGAACGGCAAGATCGTCGAACAAGGCGATACCGAGGCGATCTTCGACCATCCGGTGGAAGACTATACCAAGGCGCTGATTGCCGCCGCCTTCACCCACTGAGGCGGGCAAAACTGCAACAGGAACGGCGCCTCAGCCGGCGCCGTTTTTGTTTATGCCGCCGACTGAGGTGGCGGCACGAGTACCTTCAGCTCACCGGGATGGATCTTCAGCTCGACATCGGCCGGCATGCGCAACAGTTCGCCATCGAGCACGCAGGCCGCCCCCTTGCGATGCTTGGGGAAATGCAGACGGACCGTCCGGGCGGTCGAAGCCGTCACCGCCTCGTTCTCCTTGAACCGACCGCGCAGAATGTCGAAGGCCAGCTTTCCGACACCCGTCGGTTCCAGCGGGTCGGCGAGGTAAACGCCGAGCTCACCCGTATCGACGCGATCGGCGAAGAAGAGCGAATTGTTGCCGAGCGGATTGTTGGAGACCGAGATGGCGGAGACCGCCCGCTCGTCGCTGCGGCCGTCGCCATCGATATCGAAGATCACCTCGAAACGAGGCGGATCAAGCATCACGCCAAAGGCGGCACTGGTGCTCGCCCTGATCTTGCCGAGCCGTGAAGCGAAGTTCATCTGGTTGCGCATGCGCACCATGCGGGCATGCAGACCGGCAGAGAACTGGTGTACGAAGGGGCGGCCGTTGGCGGTGGCGATATCGACCGAGGCCACCTTGCCTGCCGCCAACACGTCCACCACCTTCCAGATATCCAGTGGCAGCTTCAGGGAGCGGGCAAAGAGGTTCATCGTGCCTGCCGGAACGACACCGAGCGGAAGGCCAGCTTTCCAGGCGATTCCGGCTGCGGCCGAAATGGTGCCATCACCGCCCCCGGCAATAACGGCATCGACGCCTGATGTCGCGACCGCCGTCTGCAGCGCCTCGACAATCTCGTCGCCGGCCACAACATCACAGACCAGTTCGTGCCCCTTCGCAGCAAAGGCGCGGGTCGCGCTTTCACAATAGGACTGCATGTCGGTGGTCTTGAACGTGCCACCGTCGCGATTGAGTACCGCCTTGATCTTCATCTCGCCCTTTCAACGGCCCCAGCGGGCCAAAGCTCAAAACGTGCCGTGCGCTCAAAAGTTTCGGCATATGTCTGCAGATCGATAGAGCGCGAGCAATTTTCAAGGTGGCGGGCAAAAGCCTTTGCCGCAGCGCACACAGATATGATAAACAACAATTCTTCTTCCCAGCAGCCTGACGGCTTTCCTTTTCATCCCGGCTTTTCCGGAAGCGCATTTGCGCCGCGCGATCTCAGCGCGGTCCCATGGTGTTTTGATGACCGATATCGCTCCTTCCCTTCCTTCGAAGATTCAACCGCCTGCGGCGTTGAACCCGACGACGATCGCGCTGATCGAACTTGCTCTGGCTGCCGGCGGGTTCGGGATCGGCACCGGAGAGTTCGTCATCATGGGCCTTCTGCCGGAGGTAGCACAGACCTATGGCGTGACCGTTCCGCAGGCCGGTCACGTGATCAGCGCCTATGCGCTCGGCGTCGTCATCGGTGCGCCAATTATCGCTGTACTCGCGGCCAAACTGCCGCGCAAGACGTTGCTTCTGCTGTTGATGGGCCTCTTTGCCGTCGGCAATTTCGCCAGTGCGCTGGCCACCGAATTCTCCAGCTTGACGCTGCTGCGCTTCATCACCGGGCTGCCACACGGCGCTTATTTCGGCGTTGCGGCCCTGGTTGCGGCCTCCATGGCACCGCCGAACCGGCGCGTCAGGGCCGTGGGGCGCGTGATGCTCGGTCTCACGATCGCAACGCTCGTCGGCACGCCGATTGCAACCTTTCTCGGACAGTTGATGAGCTGGCGGGCCGCCTTTCTGATGGTGGCCGTGATCGGCGCGATCACCGTGGCCCTGATCGCGCTCTACCTGCCGAAGGACGAGGTGGCCGAAGGCGCCAGCATCCGCCGTGAGCTGTCAGCCTTCGGTCGGCTGCAGGTCTGGCTGTCTTTCGGGGTCGCTGCCGTTGGTTTTGGCGGCATGTTCGCCATCTTCAGCTATATCGCCAAGACCGTGACGGATACCGCCGGCCTGCCGGCGAGCATGGTGGCCGTGGTGTTGGCGCTCTTCGGCATCGGCATGAATGTCGGCAACGTGGTCGGCAGCCGGATGGCTGATTACTCGCTGAAGGGCACGATCGGCGGCATGCTCGCCTTCAACATCGCCTTGATGGCGGTCTTCTCGCTGACGGCTCACAACCCCGTCATGCTCTGCATCTGCGTCTTCCTCACGGGCTGTGGCTTTGCCGCCTGCCCAGCCGTGCAGACCCGAATCATGGACGTGGCGGCAGACGCCCAGACGCTCGCAGCGGCGACCAACCATTCCGCCTTCAACATCGCCAATGCGCTCGGCGCATGGCTCGGCGGCATCGTCATCTCCGCGGGTTATGGCTACGGTGCCACCGGTTACGTCGGCTCGGTGCTTTCGGCCTTCGGCCTGGTCATCTTCATGATTTCCGTTGCGATCGAGAAGAAGACGTCACGCGGCTGAGGCGGTCTCCTCGATCGTCGCGGACTCGATCACGCGGCGCTGACCATCCTTGCATTCGACGTGCCGGCTGCCCCACTGCTCGAGCATCATGATGACGGGGCGCAAACTCTGGCCGAGCGGGGTCAGCGCATAGTCGACGCGTGGCGGGACTACAGGATAGATGGTGCGGGTGAGAAGCCCCTGCTCCTCCAGTTCACGTAACTGCTTGGTCAGCATGCGCTGCGTGACCGCCTGCAGCCGGCGACGCAGTTCGCTGAAACGCAGCGTGCCATCCGTTAGCAGGTGATAGAGGATCACGCCCTTCCACTTCCCGTCCAGAAAGCTGAGCGTGGTTTCGACCGGGCAACCCGGAAAATTGTTCGTCATCTTGGCGCGGGGGCGCGACATGGTCGGTATCCTTTTTATACTGAGGCTCCATTTGGTGCCTACAAACAAAAAAAGTGCATTCTTGCGGAATTCAAATCTATGCTCTTAATGGGCGGCGTGCAAACACCAAACAGGAGCTTCCCATGCGCGCCATCGGTTTTCACCGCCCCCTGCCCATCACCTCTGACGCGGCACTCGTCGATCTTCACCTGCCCCAGCCGGTTGCGACCGGTCACGACATTCTGGTCCGGATCGAGGCCGTCTCGGTCAACCCCGTTGATACCAAGGTTCGTGCCAATTTCATGCCTTTGGCCGGCGATGCGCGCATCCTCGGCTACGACGCCGCCGGCGTGGTGACGGCCGTTGGCACCGACGTGACGCTGTTTAAGCCAGGTGACGAAGTCTACTACGCCGGCGCAATCAATCGGCCCGGAACCAATGCCGAATACCATCTCGTCGACGAGCGTATCGTTGCCCTCAAGCCGAAGACATTGAGCTTTGCCGAAGCCGCCGCGCTGCCATTGACCGCAATCACGGCATACGAGGCACTGTTCCACCGGATCAAGGTGCAAGAGCCGGTTGTCGGCGCCGAGCGGGTGATCCTCATTACCGGCGGCGCCGGCGGCGTTGGGTCGATCGCCATTCAGCTTGCAAAGCAGTTGACGAATCTGACCGTCATTGCCACCGCTTCCCGACAAGAAACGGCGAATTGGGCACGGTCTCTCGGTGCCGATCACGTGATCGACCACAGCAGACCGCTTGCCGAGGAATATGCAGCACTGGGGATAGGCGCACCAGGCTTCATCTTCTCAGTAACCCATTCCACTCAGCATCGCCTTGCGCTGGCCGAGATCATCGCGCCGGCGGGACGCATTTGCCTGATCGACGATTTCGCAGACGGTTTCGACATCATGGCCTTCAAGCCGAAGGCGGTCTCACTGCATTGGGAGATGATGTTCTCGCGGCCGATGTTTCAGACGGCCGACATGATCGAGCAGCACAGACTGCTTACCCATGTCGCCGACCTCATCGACGCCGGCAAGGTGCGCACGACGCTTGACGCCATCCTGGGACAGATCACTGCGAAAAACCTGCGCGAGGCGCATCGGATCATCGAAAGCGAGCGGTCGCGCGGTAAGATCGTGCTCGAAGGATTTCCGGTCTAGGCCGGCTTCGGGGCCGCCTTCAATCGGCGGCCTCGCTCGACTGAGGCTAGGCTGCCGACCGCATGATGGCGGCGCTGCCCGTCGGGCCTTCGCTTGGCTTCAACGCGGCCCCCTCGACGGCGACGAGGTTTTCCTGGCCCCAACGCCCGATGGCATTGATGACGGGCTCCAAACTGCGGCCAAGCGGGGTCAGCGAATAGTCGACACGCGGGGGCACGACGGGATAAACCGTGCGAGCAACGAGGCCGGCGACTTCCATGTCGCGTAACTGCTTTGACAACATGCGGTGGGTGATCGACGGAAGGCGCTTTGCCAGTTCGTTGAAACGGAGGATCTCGTCTTTCAGAAGATGGTGGAGGATGACACCTTTCCACTTGCCGTCGAGAAGCTGGAGCGTCGCCTCGATCTGGCAACCGCCGAGATCCGAAAGTTCCAAATTGGTTTCGCGGCCCATACAAAATTCCTTCTCACATCTTCGACGCAACCGGCACCCGGCGCGTCTGGTTCCCACATAGCTCCCGGCGGGCGGAACGGAAAGTCGTGGCCCGATCGGATTTTGGTCGACACAGCGTCAACAGGTTGTTTGACGCGCGAGCGCGCCGGAAAGTTTCACTGCGGGGAAATGGTGGCCAGTTGAGGAGTGAACAAGACCTATGGCGTCATTGTGAGAAGGCCGTGTGCCAGCCGGCCAATGTGCAATGAAAAAGGCCGCCGAGAGGGTCTCGGCGGCCCTTGTCCATATCGATGTCACGGGCTGTCAGGCCTGCATCACCACGACTTTGGTGCCGACCTTCACGCGTTCGTAAAGATCGATCACGTCGTGGTTCATCATGCGCACGCAGCCAGACGACATGGCCTGACCGATCGACCAGGGCTGGTTGGTGCCATGCAGGCGGAACATGGTGTCGTTGCCATCCCGGTAGAGATACATGGCACGCGCGCCCAGCGGATTGTTGGGGCCGCCAGGCAGACCGCCGGCATATTTCAGGTTCTTTTCCGGATCGCGGCGGATCATGTTCGGCGTCGGCGTCCAGGTTGGCCATTCGGCTTTGCGACCGACATAGGCATTGCCGGCCAGCGCATAGCCATTGCGACCGACACCGATGCCGTAACGCATCGCGCGTCCGTTGCCGAGAATGTAATACAGGCGCCGGGCCGGCGTATCGACGACGACGGTGCCGGCGGGATGCCCGGTTTCATAGGCCACTTCCTGGCGACGCAGCTCCGGCTTGATCTTCTCCAGCGGAACCTTCTTCAGCGGATGCGGCTCATCGGGCAGATCGCCATACATGGCCTGCTGATTGGGCATGGACTGGCAGCCGGCCAGGAAGAGCGGCAGGCCGAACAGGAGACCGCGGCGGGAAATGGTCATGATTCAGGCGTCCTTGGGATACGATTCGATGCCGAGGAGCCTAGGAATTTATGGTTAATCAGCGGTTAAAACCGAACATGGCGGTTAAGAGAGATGGCGAAGATGAGGCACGCCTCCCCTCGGGCTCCCTGCCCCTCCAGGTTCAAGGGGGAGTATCTGCCTCAATCCGCCCCTCTGCGAAAAGCATGACGATCATCAAAACCACGGCGGCGGCAAGCATGGGGATGCCATGAAGCGGTGCGACCACGGCCACGGTCAGAGCGACAACTGCCCCCATCAGACGCGCTCCGAGTGGACGAAGGCCCAGCTGCGCACGAAAGGCCGTATCGAAGGCAAGATAGAGCGCGAGCCCGTAAAGCAGCAGGGCATCATTGCCATGGGCGGCATGCGCCTGGCCCGCAGCACCTGGATCAATCTGGGCGGCGATCAGGGCCTTCAATCCTGCAGCCACAAGGATCAAACCGGCGATCATGAAAAGATGCGCGCCATTGTAGCCGAAGAGGGCGATGCGCGTACGGCGGCGGTTGTCGGCAGCGGCCATCCTGTGCTCGGCCCGCTGGTCGTCGCGGTCGAAATAACTCCACCAGAGAGTGCCGATCAAAGCGACGGCGAGAAAGAGGCTCGCGAAGTCTCCGGGGCTGTGCGGCAGGACGGCAAATCCACTGCCTGTGGCGATGACAATCTCGCCCAGCACGATGATCAGCAGCAAACCGTGCCTTTCGACAAAGTGCCCGACATCGAGCGCGAAGCCTTCACCGGTATTCAAGACGCTGACCAGAACGTAGAGAAGCGCCGGCGATAGCAGCAGGATCCAGCTCCAGCTGCCTTCAATCAGGGAGGAGCCGATGACCAGAGCAGCGGCCGCGAGGTTGAACGGCACAATGCGCAGCATGGCGCGCGCAGCCGACGGGCCGCCCTGCCAGACGAAGGCGGCAAAATGCAACAGCACGATTGCCAGATAGGCGGCACCGAACAGCAGCCTGCCATCCCCTGCACTCTCCGGTATCGCCAGCGCCATCAGCAGGAAACCGGCCAAGGCGGCCATGAGAACGAGACGCATGCTCTTCGGCGTATGGGCGTGGTTGGTGAGCCAGATATAGCCGCCATACATCCACCAGACGAGCATGAGCACGGCCAGGGCATGCAAAAAATCGACTGCGCCGTGGGCGTGTTCGATCAGGTGGGTGATCTGGGTGATCGTGAAGACGAAGACCAAATCAAAGAACAGTTCGATGGTCTGGGCACGAAACGGCCCCGGCTCTGTATCGGTCATGGCTGCCACCCCTCATAGCCCTTTGACGGCGGCAGCAGACACCGGTTGTCCGTATCCTGTCCAGTGCGAGATTTGACAGAAATCGAGAACAAAAAAGGGCAGCCGCGAGACTGCCCTTTTGAACTGTCGATCTTGTTTCCAGCCCGATGCCGAACATTTACATGTTCGGATAGACCGGCCCCTCGCCGCCTTGTGGCGGGACCCAGGTGATGTTCTGGTTCGGATCCTTGATGTCGCAGGTCTTGCAGTGGACGCAGTTCTGGGCGTTGATGACGAAGGTTTCCTCGCCGTCCTTTTCCACCCATTCATAGACGCCGGCCGGACAGTAGCGGGTCGACGGGCCGGCATAGACGCCGAGTTCGGAGCGTTTCTGCAGGTCCATGTCCTTGACCTTGAGGTGGACCGGCTGGTCTTCTTCGTGGTTGGTGTTGGAGAGAAACACCGAGGACAGGCGGTCGAAGGTCAGGACGCCATCCGGCTTCGGATAGGCGATCGGCTTGTGTTGCGCTGCCGGCTCGAGCGACTGGGCATCGGTCTTGCCATGCTTCAGCGTGCCGAAGAAGGAGAAGCCGAAGAGCTGGTTGGTCCACATATCGAGACCGCCGAGGCCGACGCCGAGCGCCGTGCCAAGCTTCGACCACAGCGGCTTGACGTTGCGCACCCGCTTGAGGTCCTTGCCGATGTCGGTGGAGCGCCATTCGTTCTCGATCTCGATCGGCTCGTCATTGGCGCGACCGGCTGCGATGGCATCGGCGATCTTTTCAGCCGCCAGCATGCCTGAAAGCACGGCGTTGTGAGAGCCCTTGATGCGGGGAACGTTGACCAGACCGGCGGAACAGCCGATAAGCGCACCGCCCGGGAAGGAGAGCTTCGGCACCGACTGGTAGCCGCCTTCGGTGATGGCGCGGGCGCCATAGGAGAGACGCTTGCCGCCCTCGAAGGTGTCGCGGATCGCCGGATGGGTCTTGAAGCGCTGGAATTCCTCGAAGGGGTAGAGATAGGGATTCTTGTAGTTCAGGTGCACGACGAAGCCGACGGCGACCATGTTGTCTTCGAGATGGTAGAGGAAGGAGCCGCCACCGGTCTTCATGCCGAGCGGCCAGCCGAAGGAGTGCTGCACGAGGCCCGGCTTGTGGTGCTCGGGCTTGACCTGCCAGAGCTCTTTGAGGCCGATGCCGTATTTCTGCACATCGCTTTCGCGCGACAGGTCGAACTTGGCGATCAACTGCTTGGCGAGCGAGCCACGCACGCCTTCCGAGATCAGCACATATTTGCCGAGCAGTTCCATGCCGCGGGTGTAGTTCGGGCCTGGCTCGCCGTTCTTCTCGATGCCCATGTCGCCGGTGGCAACACCGATGACCGCGCCCTCGTCATTGTAGAGCACTTCGGTTGCCGCAAAGCCCGGATAGATCTCGACGCCGAGCGCTTCGGCATGGGCGCCGAGCCAGCGACAGACATTGCCGAGCGAGACGATGTAGTTGCCGTGATTGTTCATCAGCGGCGGCATCAGGGCATTCGGAAGACGAACCGAACCGGCAGGACCGAGGAAAAGGAACTGGTCGTCGGTGACGGGCGTCTTGAACGGATGGTCAGCCTCTTCGCGCCAGCCCGGGATTAGCCGGTCGATGCCGATGGGATCGACCACGGCACCGGAGAGGATATGCGCGCCGACTTCGGCACCCTTTTCGAGCACGACGACGGTGAGGTCCGGATTGACCTGTTTCAGCCGGATCGCAGCCGACAGACCGGCGGGGCCTGCGCCCACGATCACGACGTCGAATTCCATGCTTTCGCGTTCAGGCAGTTCCATCTCGGTGCTCATTCGTCATTCCTCGCCAGGCGGTGCGTTCCGCCATCCTCCTTGACAAAACCCAACCGGATTGTCGAGCCGAAGCGCGACGCGCCAAGGCGCAAATTCCGGCAAGGCGGTGTGAGGACCGAGAATATCTTACGTGAACGTAAGGGTCAATTCGATCATTTTTGCCGCGCCCGCCTGTCTGTTCAGCGCCTTGCCGTCTGACCAAAGCGTGTCGTCCGAACAAAAGTTCCCCGCGCCTGTTCCGCCTGCGGCAAATCCCGTCGCTGACCAAAATCTGCCTTTGAACACGTCTGCTCTTTGTCGCAGTCTCTGCCGAAACGCCAGCAGGGGAACACGACATGGCACTGACATATGGTTTCATCGGGCTCGGCCATCTCGGCCGCCATCTCGCCGGCAGTCTGGTCAGGGCGGGCTTCACCGTCGTCGTCAACGACCTCGATCCGGGCAATGCGGAAGACCTCATTGCCGCCGGCGCCACATTCGCCGCTGATCCGCAAGCCGTGGCCGAAGCCGTCGATGCCGTGATCACCTGCCTGCCCTCGCCCAAGGTCAGCGAACGGGTGCTGACCGGCGAGCGCGGCATCCTCAAGGGGCTAAAGCCCGGTTCCACCTGGATCGAGATGAGTACGCTCGACGAACAGGAAGTCCTGCGCCTCGGCAAGATCGCCGCAGAGGCTGGGATCCGCATGCTGGAATCGCCCGTCACCGGCGGCGTGCATCTGGCGGCCTCTGGTGAAATCACCGTCATCATCGGCGGCGACGAAGATCTCTACGACCTGCATCTTCCGGCCTTCCAGGCCATGGGCAAACGGATTTTTCGCGCCGGGCCGCTCGGAAAAGCTGCGGTGATCAAGGTGATCACCAACATGCTCGCCTTCATCCACCTGATCGCCACCGGCGAAGCCTTGATGCTGGCGAAGAAGGGCGGCATCGATCTCACGGACGCCTTCAACATCATCAAGGCCTCCTCTGGCAACAGTTTCGTCCACGAGACCGAGGGCCAGGTGATCCTCAACGGCAGCTACAACATCAACTTCACCATGGATCTCGCGGTGAAGGATCTCGGCTTCGCACTCGGCTTCGGCCGCGAGTTCGGCGTGCCGCTCGACTTGGCCTCGCATGCGATGCAGACCTTCATCCGCGCCCGCTCCGCCTATGGCGGTGACGCCTGGTCGTCGCAGGTCGTGAAGCTTCTGGAAGATGCCACCGGCACAGATCTCAGGGCGCCGGGCTTTCCGGCGGAGCTGTGAGAGGGGCCGACAGGTCGGGAAAGGCCGAGGGGTGACTTGCGGCGACAAAGCTTTGCGGCGAAGAAGGCGCAAACAGATCAGGCTTGCCCCATGTCTTCGCATCCGACTTTTTCGCCCCACGACCTTGCCCGCTCACTCGACGGCCTGCATCCGGATCTCCGGATCCTTGGCCCCGACGCCCTTGCGGGGCGACATCCCGGTGAAGACCTGGGCAATCTGAACGCCGGCGTGATGGCGCAGCCTGCCTCGACGGCAGCAGCGGCCGCATTGATTTCCTGGTGCCGAGCCAACCATGTCGCCATCGTCCCGCAGGGTGGCTTGAGTGGTCTTGTCGGCGGGGGCGTCAGCCATGCGGGAGAGGTCATCCTGTCCAGTGCGCGGCTCAACCGCGTCGTGGCCATCCATGCCGAGGAGGAGACCGTGGAGGTCGAAGCCGGCGTTACGCTGGAGGCTCTGCAGGCTGCGCTCGCACCGCTTGGCCTGACCACCGGCATCGATCTTGGTTCGCGTGGCTCGGCGACCATTGGCGGCATGGTCTCCACCAATGCCGGCGGCATTCTCGCCTTCCGCAACGGGGTGATGCGCCACCAGATCCTCGGGCTGGAAGCCGTGCTGCCTTCAGGCGAGGTGTTTTCGGATATGACCCGCGTGGTGAAGGTTTCTGCTGGCCCTGACATCAAGCAGCTGTTCATCGGCGGAGAAGGCGCCTTCGGCTTCGTCACCCGGGTCGTGATGAAGGTCGAGCCGATCCGGCCGCATCGCGCTGTCGCCCTTCTTGGCGTCGAGAATGCTGCCCGGGCGCTCCAGGTCGCGGCGCGACTGCGCCGGCATCCGGCGCTTCTGCTCGAAGCCGCCGAGATGATGTGGCCGCGCTATGTGCACGATCATGCGGCTCTAAAAAGCTTCGACCTCACCTGGCTCGAAAATGATGCTGCGGTGCTTCTGATCGAAGTCTCCGGTGAGACGATGGAAGCGGCCAGGACATTGCTGGAAGAAGAGCTTGCCACCCTCTGGGAAGAGACGGATCTGAAGGGCGGGATCGTTGCCCAGTCCTCCGACCAGGCGCGCCGTTTCTGGGACCTGCGTGAGGATTCGGGCTTCTATTTTGCGCAATTCCCCAATGCGCCGTCTTTCGACGTCTCGATGCCGCCGTCGGCGCTCGATACCTATGTGACGCACCTCACCGAAAACCTTGCCGCCATCGGCAACGGCCTCGACGCCTATGTCTACGGCCATATCGCCGATGGCAATCTGCATATCGCCATCGCAGAGGCCGGCCCCCTGCCCCCGGCGATGAAGACGCAGGTCGAAAACGCGGTCTATGCGGGTATTCAAAGCTCAGGCGGCAGTTTCTCGGCTGAACACGGCGTCGGCCTCGACAAACGGTCTGCCTATCTCGCCCATGTCGATCCCGTCAAACAGGCGCTTTCCCGGCAGTTCAAGGCGATGCTTGATCCGGACATGCTCTTCAACCCTGGCAAGGTGCCGTTCTGATGACGGCTCATCCACAGATGGTCGGGCTTCCGATCCCGTCGCCCGCCCGATAGACTGCGGTCAAAGACATTACATCAAGGAAGGATACTCCCATGGATCTCGGCATTTCCGGCAAACGCGCCCTCGTGCTCGCCGCCTCGCGCGGCCTCGGCCTCGGCATCGCCAAGGCACTCGCCGCCGAAGGCGTGCATGTACTGATCTGCGGCCGAACCGAAGAGCGGCTGAAGGCCAATGTCGAGGCCATGCGCGCAGCCGGCGGCAAGGCGGATTATGTGGTCGCCGACCTCGCGGACGCCCATTTCGTCGACCAGATGCTGCGTGCCGTGCACGACAAGCTGGGCGGGATCGACATCCTCGTCAACAATACAGGCGGGCCGACGCCCGGCACGGTCGAGGACATGGATGCGGACAAGCTCTACACCTTCTTCCAGTCGATGGTCGTGCGCGTCATCACGCTCACCAATGCGCTCGTGCCGCTGATGAAGACGCAGGGCTTCGGCCGCATCCTCACTGTCGCCTCCTCCGGCGTGTTCGAGCCGATCCCGAACCTTGCTCTCTCCAACACGCTGCGCGGCGCGCTGGTCGGCTGGAACAAGACCTTGTCCTCCGAAGTCGCCTCCTATGGCGTCACCGCCAACATGCTGCTGCCTGGCCGCATCCACACCGACCGGATCGACGAACTGGACGGCGCCAACGCCCAACGCTCGGGCAAGTCGCTCGACGAAGTGCGCGCTGCCTCGGTCAAGTCGATCCCGGCACAGCGGCTCGGCACCGTCGAGGAATTCGCTGCCGCCGGCGCCTTCCTCTGCTCGGCGCAAGCGAGCTACATCACCGGCACGATGCTCAGGGTCGATGGCGGGGCGGCAAAGTCGAACTGAGGTTGCGGGCGGTAATTTGCCACCCTCCATCCGCATCCGCTAAAATTCGATCGACTGCATGAACGGGCTCTCAATCTCTCGCGGTTAAGGCTGACCGCGAAGACTGCTGGGAGATGAGAGATCCCGAAATGATCGAAGCCGGACATGATGACCGGACGCTGCTCGACACGTTGTCGCCGCGCCAGGAGGAAGACATTTTCGACCCCGAGGAAGCCGAGCCGCAACGCGTGGCCGGGCCACTGCTGCGCATTGCGGCACAGGGCCTGATCATCGGCCACATGCTGCCACAACTCGCCGATCGCGAGGCCGCTGAAAGCCTCGATACACGGCCGGGCCTCACCCGGCATTACTTCGAGGTCTGAGGAACGGCCGGACGACACCGAGCAGGGGTGCAAATGCCGCTGGCCTACGCCACCCGTTCGACCTAAGCTCAGGCGTCCAACGGAGCACGCCTCATGTCCGCCTTGCGCATCGTCCTCAAAATAGTCGCCGTGCTCGCCATCCTGATGGGGGTGATCTGGATGGCCCAGGGCACCGGCATTTTCCCCTATCCGGCATCGAGCTTCATGATCAACCAGAGCCCTTGGATCCTCAATGGCGCACTCCTTGCGCTGGCGGGGCTTGCCGGCCTTTACGTCCTTCGCCGCCGTAGCTGAGCTGATCGTCACGCTTTTACGCTTGCCCTGACGCTGACCCTGTGGCATCTGGCGCCCTCTTCATCGACGCCGGCGTGACCGGCGCAGGACCGGGCCTGCCCGGCCTTCACTGACATCTGCACAAGACAGGGAGCAACGGCCATGGCACAGGCGCTTGGGCTCGATTTCGGCACGACCAACACCGTGATTGCCGTGGCTGATGATGGCGAGCACACCCATTCGGTGGCCTATACGTCGCCCGCCGGCACGTCGGACAGCATGCGCACGGCGCTCTCCTTTCTCAAGGACCGACAACTCGGCGCCGGTGCACTGCAAGTCGAAGCCGGCTTGGCCGCAATCCGCGCCTTTATCGACAATCCCGGCGAATGTCGCTTCCTGCAATCAATCAAGACCTTCGCCGCCTCGCCCCTGTTCCAGGGTACGCTGGTGCATGCCCGCCGCTTCCAGTTCGAGGACCTGATGGAGGTTTTCCTCAAGCGGCTCGAGGCGTATGCCGGTGATGGCTGGCCGACCGGGGCAAAACGCCTCGTAGCCGGACGCCCGGTGCATTTCGCTGGCGCCAATCCCGATCCCTCGCTGGCAACCGCCCGTTACAACGAGGCCCTGACCCGGCTCGGCTTCCCCGAGATCCACTATGTCTACGAGCCGGTCGCGGCCGCCTTCTACTTCGCCCAGAACCTCAAAGCAGACGCGACCGTTCTCGTCGCCGACTTCGGCGGCGGAACCACCGACTTCTCACTGATCCGCTTCGAGACCGAAGGCGGCAAGCTGAAGGCCACCCCCATCGGCCAGTCCGGTGTCGGCATTGCCGGAGATCAGTTCGACGCGCGGATCATCGACCAGCTGGTGGCGCCGGAGATCGGCAAGGGCAGCCAGTTCAAGAGTTTTGGCAAGCTTCTCGACGTTCCCAGCAACTACTACCTCGCCTTCTCGCGCTGGAACCAGCTCTCCGTCTTCAAGACGCTGAAGGAATTCACCGATCTCAAATCGCTCGTGCGCCAGGCGGAAGAGCCGGAAAAGCTCGAACTCTTCATCGACCTGATCGACCATGACGAGGGCTACCCGCTCTACCAGGCGGTCTCGGCCGCCAAAATGGTTCTCTCCTCTTCCGAAGAGGCCGAATTCCGCTTCGCCCCCCTCGGCAAGGCCGGGCACAAGACCGTCACCCGCACCGCCTTCGAAAGCTGGATCGCCGACGATATCACCCGCATGGAAGAGGCGCTGGATCAAGTCCTCGTCTCGACGAACACCTCCGCCGAAAGCATCGACAAGGTCTTCCTCACCGGCGGCACATCCTTCGTACCCGCCGTCCGCAACATCTTCCGCCGCCGCTTTTCCGAAGACAAAATCGAGACAGGCGGCGAACTGGTGTCGATCGCCCACGGCCTCGCTTTGATCGGCGAGCGCGACGACATCCAGCAATGGGTGGTGTGAAGCGTATACCCTCCCATTGAGGGCGAGGGTCGGAGCGAAGCTCCGGGGTGGAGTGACCCGCCACCGCTCCGGCTCATTCAGAGCCTGGGACGATCATACATCGACCAGTTCAATCACCAGCTTCTTGCCGACAGAACGGGCCGCGCGGTCTAGCGTATCCAGTGAAACCGCGAGATTACGGGGATCGAGCACGCGCTCCACCTGAGTTCGGCTCGTTCCCATTTTCAAAGCCATCTCCGTTTTCGTGATCGCCTGCTTCTGGCGGGCATTCTCGATCTGCCACGCCAAGACCCGCTTGAGCGCCTCGCCATAGACCGCATCCCGTTCGTCCAGTTCGTCGAGGAAGTCCTCCAGCGTGCCACCGATAGACGATGGTGTATCAGTCATCTGCTTTTTCCTTTGTCGACCTTTGTCATGCGCTTTGAACGCTCCTGGTGTTCCTTCCAACGCTGAACGGCCAGTTTAATCGCATTCGGCTGACCATCTTTACCTGCCTCGCCATGCAACAAGATCATCAAACCATGATCGATAGCGAAATAGGTCCTGGCCTCGACCTTGCCGTTCTTGATGGAGGAGCGCACCTCACGAACGCCGTCCCGGACCGCTCGACACGTCGGCATCCCGACGGGCCAGCCAAACTCGACCACGGCAATGTCCGAACCGACGATATGGCGATCTTTTTTGTCCAGTGCCTTTAGCCATTCCTTCACGGGTTCGGCGCCATCCGCCGTCACAAAGAACGTTGCGACAATACGCTTCATACCCCTGCCCTCTTGTACCTTATACGGTTCATTTTGGCAAATCGTCATTGGGCGAGAAGCCATCAGCGGATTCGCCACGGGCTGAAGTTCCCCCTGCCGAAGCTTAACCCCGAAACTCCACCCGCTGGAAGCGTGCACCAACAAAATACAACCAGCCTTCAGCCACCCACCTCCACCCTTTCCATTTGCCATCCCCCGCCGATTGGCTCTAGAACAGCCGCATGATCCAGGCCCGCGACATGACACCCGCAGAACTCGCCGCCCTTCTCGCATTCCATGCGGAAGCGGGGGTCGAATGGCTGCTGGAAGACGATCCGGTCGATCGGATCGCGGCTTTTGCCGCGGAGAAGGCAGCCCGGCAAGCCAATCGCCCCGCCGCGGCGGCAACGGCGCCTGCGGGTCCGGCCGCAGCAAGCCGAAACGTTCCCGCGCGGACCGCCGGCGATCAGCGTCAGCAGGCTCGGCCTCAACCGTCGCAGTCCTCCGCCCTTCCCGCCATTCCGGACGAGAATGCGATTGCCGAGGCGCGTTTTGCCGCGGAATCGGCGCGTTCGCTTGCGGAACTCAAGACCGCCGTCGAGGGCTTTGCCAGCTGCAACCTGAAAACGTCCGCCCGCTCGACCATCACGGCCGCGGGAAGCGCCAGCTCCGGCATCATGGTGATCGGCCCGATGCCAAGCGCCGACGACGATCGCGAGGGGCTGCCTTTTTCCGGCCGGGCCGGCCTGCTGCTGGACCGGATGCTGGCCGCCATTGGCCAGTCGCGCGAGACCGTGTTGATCACCACGATCATTCCCTGGCGCCCACCGGGCGACCGCATGCCGTCGGGACCGGAAACCGCCATCTGCCGCCCGTTCATCGAACGACAGATCGCGCTCACCGAACCGCGTCAGGTTCTCGTGCTCGGCAATTTTGCCGCCCGTTTCTTCTTCGGCGAGACGGGCACGATCCATGCGCTCCGGGGAAAGTGGCGCGAGATCGGCACCGGCGGCGGCAGTCTGCCCGCCATGGCCACCCTTCATCCGCAGGAATTGCTGACGGCACCGGCCAGCAAGGCGCTCGCCTGGATGGACCTTCTGGCGTTTTCGGAACGCCTGCCAAAAGCGTAAATGACCAAATAAGCGCCATTGTAAACAAATGATGAAACCAGCCATGCGTAATATGCAAGGCAGGGCCGCATCCGCGCGACTTGCCGACTCAATGCTGCACTGCGATATACGAAGGGCAAAGTGGGAGGGACACTTTACAAGGAAGACCGCCGTGAGCCTTCGGACCCGCCCCATCCACTGCAAGTTCGAGACCCTGCGCCTCGCTGGCGAGCAGGGCCGGACCAACAGCCCCTACAACCGCATCGGTGCCGCCGTATCGCTGGAACAGCTGAGCGCCCGCCATGCCGGCCACGCCGGACGCATTGCGCGTCCCGCGACAATCTTCTCTGATTTTCGCGCCTGACCTCGCCGCGCGGGCAGTCCGCAACCAGCGCCTTGCACCCGTCGCATATCAGCCCCGTCGAATTGTGCGTTGCACAAGTGGTTCAGCCATGAACTAATAAGCGGGCAAACACAGACATGCGCGAAAAGCAGAGGACACGCCCCATGACCATTCGTTTTCATCCCGTCCGCACCCTGCGCCAGGCCATGCACCAGATCGGCCATGCCGTCAGCGCGTCGGCGGAATATTCCCAGGCCGCCCATCAGCGACAGGCAGCCCTTGCCCGCGGGGAAACGCCTGCGATCCAGCCCCTCGGCTTCTGAGGACGACATTCGCATCGATCGCCGTACCGGCCCGCCCTTGGCGGGCCGTTTTCGTTTCGGCCTCCCCGCTTCACAATTGAGGGCGTCTCAGGCTTCGCGCACCGCGCCCAGGCGCGGCTCAGGCTTTTCCAGGCGAACGGGCCCACAAATCTGTTCGTAGGCGCGGTCAACGATCGAGAACTTCACGGCCTGCCAATGGCAGTATTCCCGGAGGAATTCGCGGTTCAACAAGCAGTTTTTGCGGGTGTCATCGGGCCAGGACAGGCAACCGGCATCCACCGCGCGCCGAAACAGCCGCTGCAGGTGGGTCCGCGAAATCATGAATTGCTCGGCGAGCTGACGCGCATCGATGCGGCCGATTTCATAGGCCTCGCCGCCAGGGACCGGCTCGACGGCCCGACGCACCAGTTCGTCCATGACGAGGCCGCCGGCCTCTGTCCAGAGGAACAGGGCGACACGCGGGGGCGGCTCTAGCCAGCGCGGCTCCAGGCAGGCGCGCCGCGCGATCTGCGGCTGGACCAGCCGCAACAATTCCGGCCGGCCGCGCAGGGTGGCGACCCTGTCGCCACCATCCAGTCGGTCCAGCACGAGCAGGTTGGCAAGGAGCCAGAGGTATACGGCCTGGTAGGTGACCTCGGTCGCCTCATAGCGCTTCGGGCGGCGCGTCGGATCCCCCACGATGCGGACAAACTTGTAGCTCAACAACTGATCGAGGAAATTGAGCACCGTGTTGCGGCTGGCCGCATTGTTCGAGGTGATGATCTCGCGCAGATTGGTCGTGGTCAGGCCGCTGCCGGGCTGGCTCGGGTCATATTCCAGTTGAAGGGCAAAGGCGGCCTGGCTCAACAGCCAGCGCTGGTGCGACGCCAGCATGCGCGACAGTCGCGGGCTGTCATCGAATTGCTGGCGCAGAGACGCCGCGAAGTCTCGCAGGGCTTCCACGAAGTTTGGATGCTCGGCAATGTCCTCAGCAGAATACGCCATGCTTCACCTCAGTTGCCCAGCCTCAATCCCTGAGGACCTGTCAGCCCGCAGAGAAGACTGACGGCCGCAAACTGCGGAGCCGGCGCTGGCTTGTGATCTCTACTCGATACCCTCATGAACCCCTTTCGGCGCGCCTCGTCGGATTGACGCCAGATCACCAAGTGACGAATGACAAGGTAAACGATTTACTTAGGCAATTTCAATCAATTATTAGTTCCTAACGCCAGTATGCTTGCTAGCAACCCCGCTTTTGCGACGCTGGACGTCGGTTTCGAAATTCCTTAAACGCTCCGATCGGGGCAGTATCGCCCTTCCATGCGCCCGAGGGGTCTTCATGCTGTCCAGTCTCGCCTCGATCGCCACCCTCATGCTGTCCACGCTGCTGATGATGGCCGGGTTCGGTCTGATGGGCTATATGCTGCCCATTCGCTCGCTGAACGAAGGCTGGTCGACCTTCATCATTTCCGTCATCGCCACGGGCTACACCTTCGGATTTACGGTGTCCTGCGTGGTCACGCCGATCTTCGTCCGTAGGGTCGGCCATGTTCGCGTCTTCGGCGCGCTTATCACGCTTCTCACGGTTTCCATCCTGCTCTGCGCCCTCGTGGTCGAGTGGTGGGCCTGGATGATTTTCCGTGGCATGGCCGGTTTCGCCATCGCCGGCGCCTATCTCCTGATCGAGAGCTGGCTCAACGAACGGGTGACCAACGACAATCGCGGTGCGCTGTTCTCCGTCTACATGATGACCTGCCTGGTCGGCTCGATCGGCGGCCAATACATCGTTCCGCTCGGCGATGTGAACGGACCCGAACTCTTCATGGTGTGCGCGCTTATCTTCTCGCTCGCGCTCTTCCCCGTGGCGCTGTCGACCGCCCAGTCGCCGACACCCATCGCGGAAGCCCGCTTCGATCTCAAACGGCTTTATCGCCGCTCGCCGATTGCATTTTTCGGCTCGCTCCTGTCGGGCGCGCTCTCGGGGACCTGGGGCAGCCTGGGTGGCGTCTACTCCCAGACCATTGCGATGACCACCACCCAGGGCGCAACGCTGCTCGCAGCCTTTCTCGCAGGCGGCGCCATCTCGCAGATGCCGATCGGCCGCCTCTCCGACCGCATCGACCGGCGCCTGGTGATGATCGGCTGCGGACTGTTCGGCGTCGCTTCGTGCCTCGCCATGACGCTCTTCGACGCGGAGAATGCGACCGCGATCTATGTCGCCGGCTTTTTCGTCGGCACCGTCCTCTACCCCGTCTATTCGCTGAACGTAGCGCATGCCAACGACCTTGCGGAACCGGACGAGTATGTCACGCTCTCCAGCGCCATCATGATCCTTTATGGCCTCGGCACCGTCACCGGGCCGGTCATGGCCGGGTCGCTGATGCAATGGCTCGGCCCCAATGCGCTGATCTTCTTCCTGGCCACCGCCTTTGCGCTCTATTCCGGCTATGCCGCCTGGCGCATCTCCCGCCGCCCGGACACCAACAGCGACAAGACCGACTTCCAGGCCGTGGCCCTGCCGATGCAGGGAACGGACGGAGCATCGCCGCTCAACGATCCCGATCGCTGACCCGCTTTCGGGCCGCGGTCAGCTCTGCGGTGTCGACGCCTTGCGGGCTGCACGTCGTTCCAGGCCCAGTTGATGCTCGCGGAATATGATGAAGATACCAGCGCCGACCACGATCGCTGCGCCGAGGACCGTCGTCCAGGTCGGCACGTCTGCAAACAGAAGATAGGCTGCGATCGAGCCGAGGATGATCGAGATGTATTCGAAGGGGGCGATCGTCGAGACGTCGGCGTACCGATAGCTTTCGGTCAGCAGGATCTGTCCGAGCCCGCCGAAGAAGCCTGCCATCGCGAGAAGGCCGAGCGCCCGCCAGGAAAGATCCGGCCAGCCGAAGAACCAGGTCAGCGCCGACAAGAGTGACGCGGTCACCGAGAAAAACAGGACGATGGTCGCGGTCTTCTCTTCGCGCACCAACTGGCGCACCTGCAGCATGGCTGCCGCCCCAAGCGTTGCGGAAATCAGAACCGCCACGGCCCCGACCGCCGCCTCCGATCCCAGCCCCTCGTCGGCAAATAGGGTGAGCTTCGGATAGGAAATGATCGACACCCCGACCAGCCCGACGAACACGGCCGTCCAGCGATAAAGCCGCACGGTCTCCTTCAGGAAAAGTGCGGCAAAGACGACGGCAATCAGGGGCATGGCATAGCCGATCGCGATCGCGTCCGGCAGCGGCAGATGAACGAGGCCGAAGAAGCCCGCGCCCATGGCACAGACGCCGAGGAAGCCGCGCTTCACATGGCCGAAGGGGTTGTCTGTCTGGATTGCCTGGCGCAGTTCGCCCCGCCAGGCGAGATAGACGACGATCGGCACGATGGCGAAGGCCGAGCGATAGAAGCTGATCTGTCCGGGCGCGATACCGGAGCCGGCGAGCTTGATGGCGGTCTGCATCGCAACGAAGACGGTGACGGAAAGCACTTTCAGCAGAATGCCGCGCAGGGGATTGGGGTCGGCGAATGCCATCAGGTCAACGATTTCATCTGCAGTTTCGGGCAGGCTCTCACAAGGAGCTCGATCGGATCATCGGAAGGTTAGCCCCAGATTCGGGCTTACTCTTCCCGCGTGCATCACCATGCACCTCCACCGGGCCAAAACAAGGCCAACAAAGCCCAAAAATGGCCGCGCAGCTTCAGTTTTCTCGCAATAGCGCGTTAACCATGCCTTCAATCTCAGTAAACTATGTTTCCTGCAGATACTTCTTTGCTTTGCATTCTCCGTTGCCCATCACCAAAACCTTTTCAGCCGACGACCGCCATGACCCCAACGGCAGCAGAATCGAAACAGGCAGAAAATCGAGCCACGCCGCGCTCGATGCGGCTGGTCACGGAAAGCATCGGCCGGGACCTTGAGACCTACAGCGCCGACAATGCCCTGATCGTCCGGCAGATCAGGCTTCTTGCCATCAACGCCCTGATTGAGGCGGCGCGGGCGGGCGAAGCGGGCAAGGGCTTCGCGGTCGTCGCCAATGAGGTGCAGCGGCTGGCACAGGGTGCTGCCGACATTTCCGAACGCTTCCAGGAAAACGTGCTGGACCGCATCCGCCTCAGCCGCAGCATGGCGGATGCGCTGGTCGAGGACATGGAAGGCGTGCGCCTCATCGACCTTGCCCAGACGCTGGTCCAGTTCATCGTGCGCAACCTCTTCGAGCGCACGGCGGATGTCCGCTGGTGGGCGACCGACCATGCGCTCTGGTCGGCACTGGAAGACCCTTCGACGGATGCGGCAAGCCACGCCGCAAGCCGGCTCGGCGTCATCAACCGCTTCTATACCGTCTATCTCGACCTCGTCATGACCGATGCTACCGGCCAGGTGATTGCCTCCGCCAATCCGCGGTACCAGCTCAACCTGAAGGACAAGAACCTCGCCGCCGAGGACTGGTTCAAGGCGGCGCGTGGCTGTCGCAGCGGTGACGACTATGTTGTAGACCGCGTGCGCCGCAGCCCCCTGCACGATCAGCGCGACGTGCTCGTCTATGCCACCGGCATCCGGGCCGGGGGACGCTCGGAAGGCGCGCTTGTCGGTACGCTTGGGGTCTATTTCGACTGGCAATCCCAGGGGCAGGCGATCGTCGAGAAGGAGGCGAACCTGCCGCCGGCTGTTGCAGAGCGCACCGAGGTGCTTCTGCTCGACGGCACCAACATGGTCATCGCCTCCAGCCGCCCCTCACGCGTCTATACCCATTTCGCGCTGTCCAATCCGCAACAGGCACCGCGCGGGAGCTACCACGATGCCAACGGCGCCATTGTCGCATTTGCCAAGACGCTCGGCTACGAGGACTATGACGGTCTAGGCTGGTCCGCCGTGATCATCCAACAGTCCGACAGCGACGAACACATTCGCGCCCAGCTCAAGCTGAAGTAGCCGTAGTCGTCGTAAGCGATAACGAAGCAAAAGAGTTCACGCTCCCGCTATTCTTCAACGGCGCGACTTAGGCTGCCCACGGTCAATCGCTGATCTTGGCCAAATCCCAAAAAGGGCCGGCGAAAAATATCCCGTGTTTTAACAATCGTTCAGATTTTGCTGCAATCATCGACACCAACTTGACCCAGAGCGGTGCAGAGTAAATCTGCTTGCGCCGTCGCGGCCAACCTCGAAGCGACCAGGATATACAATGCGCACAGATACGGGCCGGATCGTTCATCTGGCAGACTACCGCCCCACCGACTTTGTTCTGGAACGGGTTGATCTGACCTTCGAACTGGACCCGACTGAAACCAAGGTGGAAGCGCGTCTCATCTTCCATCGCCGCGAAGGTGTCGACGCGAATGCGCCGCTGGTGCTCGATGGTGACGACCTCGTCATGACCAGCCTGCTCTTCGACCAGATCGAGATGGATTCGGCGCGCTACACCGCGACGCCCGAAAGCCTGACGATCCGGGATCTGCCGGAATCGACGCCCTTCGAGATCACCGTTGTCACGATGATCAATCCGGAGGCCAATACCCAGCTGATGGGCCTCTACCGCTCGAACGGCATCTACTGCACCCAGTGCGAGGCGGAAGGCTTCCGCCGCATCACCTATTTCCCCGACCGTCCCGATGTGCTGGCCGTCTATACGATCAACATCATCGCCGACAAGGCCGCCAATCCGCTGCTTCTGTCCAACGGCAACTTCCTCGGTGGCGCGGGCTTCGGCCCGGACAAACATTTTGCCGCCTGGTTCGATCCGCATCCGAAGCCGTCCTATCTGTTTGCGCTGGTCGCCGGCGATCTCGGCGTGGTCGAGGACACCTTCACCACCATGTCCGGCCGCGAGGTGACGCTGAAGATCTATGTCGAGCACGGCAAGGAGCCGCGCGCGGCCTATGCCATGGATGCGTTGAAGCGCTCGATGAAGTGGGACGAAGAGGTCTTCGGCCGCGAATACGATCTCGACATCTTCATGATCGTCGCCGTCTCCGACTTCAACATGGGGGCCATGGAGAACAAGGGCCTCAACATCTTCAACGACAAGTATGTGCTCGCCGACCCCGAGACCGCGACCGATCAGGACTACGCGAATATCGAGGCGATCATCGCGCATGAATACTTCCACAACTGGACCGGCAACCGCATCACCTGCCGCGACTGGTTCCAGCTCTGCCTGAAGGAAGGCCTGACCGTCTATCGCGACCACGAATTCTCCGCCGACATGCGCTCGCGCTCGGTGAAGCGCATCGCGGAAGTCCGTCATCTGCGTTCGGAGCAATTCCCGGAAGACGCCGGCCCCCTCGCTCATCCGGTGCGTCCAACCCAGTATCGCGAGATCAACAACTTCTACACGACGACTGTCTACGAGAAGGGCTCTGAAGTCACCCGGATGATCGCGACCATTCTCGGCCGCGACGGTTTCAAGAAGGGCATGGATCTCTACTTCGAGCGCCACGACGGCGACGCCTCCACCGTCGAGGACTTCGTCAAGTGCTTCGAGGATGCGAGCGGCAAGGACCTTTCGCAGTTCTCGCTCTGGTATCACCAGGCCGGCACGCCGCAGATCACCGTCTCCTCCACCTATGACGCGAGCGCCAAGACCCTGACGCTGTCGCTCGAGCAGATGATCCCGGCCACACCCGGCCAGAGCACCAAGGAGCCGATGCACATTCCGCTGCGCTTCGCGCTGATTACGGAGAACGGCGCAGAGGCGACGGCGTCCGCGATATCGGGAGGCGATGTGACTGATGACGTGCTGCACCTGACGCAGCGTGCCCAGACCTTCACCTTTTCCGGCATCGGCGCCCGTCCGGTGGTTTCTCTCAACCGTGGCTTCTCCGCCCCGGTCACACTGCATTTCACCCAGGCCAAGGACGATCTCATCCATATCGCCCGCCACGACAGCGACCTCTTCGCTCGTTGGCAGGCGATCACCGACATCGCCCTCCCGATCCTGACATCCGCCGCCAAGACCGCGCAGGCCGGCGGTTCGGTCGAGGTCGATCCCGCCTTCATCGACGCCCTGCTGACGGTTGCCGCCGACGAGGCGCTGGAGCCGGCCTTCCGCGCCCAGGCCCTGTCCTTGCCCACCGAGGCCGATATCGCGCGCGAACTCGGTGGCAACAATGATCCCGACGCCATCCATGTCGGCCGGCAGGCCGTCCTTGCGGCCATCGCCATGGCTGGCGTCGAGGTGTTCCGTACCCTTTATGCCGCCCATTCAGCCTCCGGTGCCTTCAGCCCGGATGCGGACGGTGCCGGCAAGCGCGCGCTGAAGAACAGCGCCCTGGCCTTCCTGACGCTTGCCGAGAACACCCCTGCCCTTGCGGCCGAGGCTTTCGCCAAAGCCGACAACATGACCGACCTTTCGCAGGCGCTCACGCTGCTTGCGCATCGCTTCCCCGATGCTGCAGAAACCAAGGCGGCGCTCTCGTCCTTTGAAAGCCGCTTTGCCGAAAACCCGCTGGTGCTCGACAAGTGGTTCACCATCCAGGCCACGATCCCGGGAACAGACGCTCTTGCCCGTGTGAAGGGTCTGATGGCGAACCCGAACTTTGCGTCGACCAATCCCAATCGCGTCCGCTCGCTGATCGGCACTTTCGCCTTCTCCAATCCGACCGGCTTCAACCGGGCGGACGGTACGGGCTACGCCTTCTACGCCGAGCAGATCCTCGCCATTGATCCGCGCAATCCGCAGCTTGCCGCACGGCTTCTCACCGCTCTGCGCTCCTGGCGCCTGCTGGAGCCGGTTCGCGCCGGCCATGCGCGAACGGCGCTTGAAACCATTGCGGCCGCCCCCTCGCTGTCGACCGATGTCCGCGACATCGTCGAGCGCGTGCTGAAGGGCTAAACACCCCACCTGTCGCCCCCTCCAGACGCCGGTCCCCGACCGGCGTCTTTGCGTTTGCGGAGCAGCTTAAGGGACGATTCCTGCATCAGATTCAGCCGCTTGCCGCAGTCGCGTTAAAAAAAGCGGAGTCGGCGTAAGGGGTTAATATTTTCTTTACCCGGCAGCTCTGGACAAGGCGAATCGGGCATGATTCCTTGACCCTAGATTCGGGCGAGCGGCGCTTTCGAATCACACGAGGGATCGAGGCAGGGACGATGTCTGACGCGCAGCGGGTGACCGCAGCCGATGAGCGGTTGCGCACTAAATTTCCCGATGTAGGGACATATCTGGGAAAATTGGCACGCAAGTACGGCCCCACACCTTCCGGCGGAAACGGTGCGCGGGGACATGCGGCGGCGACCTCGCCGAGCCCGACATCGCAGCAGGTGGAAACCCTTCTGCGCCGCGCGATCCCGGTGTTGATCCTCGCTTTCCTGGCCGTGGTTGCGCTTTCGCGCACGGTCGGCATCCTTTCCGAACAGCAGCGCATGGTCGATGCCATCCGCGTGTCGACATCACTGATGGCGGCCACGGCGGAGGCTGCCTTTTCGGAGAAGGCCGCGCTGTTTGCAGAAGGCGACCGGGCAGCGGCGGAAAGAATTCTCTCCACCTATCTCGATGACGACCACCTCGCCGACGGCGCCTTCGTGCTGCTGGTCGATCCGGCCGGTCGCATTTTTGCGGCCTCGCCCGCGGCTGCCGGCCAGGTCGGCCTGATGCTCTCGGCGGTCCTTCCCGAGGTGACCACGATCCAGCGCTCCGTCAGCCAGACCTCTGCCAAGCGTGCCGGTGCCATCGAGACCGTGTTCAACGGCGAGCCACATTATGCGATCGTCGCGCCTGTCGGAACCGAGGGTGCACTGCTTCTCACGGCCCATTCCATGCAGGGCGTCGACGATTTCTGGCGCAGCGAGATCTCGCTGAACGTCACGCTGTTTTCCGGCATTTCCCTGATCCTGCTGGTCATCCTCTATGCCTATTACCAGCAGGTGAAACGCGCCCGCGACGCCGACGACATCTTCCTCGAATCCAACATGCGGGTCGAAGCGGCGCTCGCGCGCGGTCGCTGCGGCCTCTGGGATTTCGATCTCGAAAGCCGCAAGCTCGTCTGGTCGCGGTCGATGTACGACATGCTCGGGCTCGCCCCGTCCACCCAGCCGCTCGCCTTTGCCGATGCGGCCCGCCTGATGCACCCCGACGACGGCAATCTCTATGCGCTTGCCCGCTCCGTCGGTCGCGGCAAGTCGCGACACATCGACCAAATCTTCCGCATGCGCCACGCGCTCGGACACTATGTCTGGATGCGCGCCCGTGCCCAGATCATCTGCAGCAATACCGGCGACCTGCATGTCATCGGCATTGCCATGGACGTCACCGAGCAGCACCGCCTCGCCCAGCGTTATGCCGAAGCCGACCAGCGTCTGGCAGATGCCATCGAATGCACGTCCGAGGCCTTCGTGCTCTGGGACAAAAACGACAAGCTGGTTGCCTGGAACGGCCATTTCCAGAAGGTCTACGGCCTGCCGGACGACGTGTTGCTGCCGGGTACGGAGCGCTCGCTGGTGCTGGCTGCCGCCGCCCGTCCGATCATCCAGCGCCGGATTGCCGATGCCGACGACGGCACCAATTCGCGCACGTCCGAAGTGCAGCTCGCCGACGAGACCTGGCTGCAGATCAACGAGCGCCGTACCCGTGACGGCGGCCTCGTCTCCGTCGGCACCGATATCACGCTCCTCAAACGCCACCAGGAGCGCCTGCGTGACCAGGAACGCCGCCTGATGGCCACCATTGGCGACCTCTCGGCCTCGCAGAAGATCCTGGAGCGCCAGAAGACCGAACTCTCCGACGCCAACGAGAAATATCTCGCCGAAAAGCAGCGCGCCGAGGCCGCCAACAAGGCGAAGTCGGAATTCCTCGCGAATATGAGCCACGAGCTCCGGACGCCGCTCAACGCGATATTGGGCTTCTCGGAAATCCTGCTCGCCGGCATGTTCGGTCCCATCGGCTCGCCGAAATACGAGGAATATGCCAAGGACATTCACGAAAGCGGCAAGCACCTCCTGAACGTCATCAACGACATTCTCGACATGTCGAAGATCGAGGCGGGGCAGATGAAGATCCGTTGCGAAAACATCGATCTGTCGCCCTTGATCGAGGAGAGCCTGCGCCTGACCGCCATTCCGGCCGAAGACAAGGCAATCCGTATCGAACAGCGCGTGGCGCCCGGCCTTTCGATGGTCGCCGACCGCCGCTCGATGAAACAGATCCTGCTCAACATCCTGTCGAATGCCGTCAAATTCACCGAGCCCGGCGGCCGTATCGAGCTACGGGCCCGCAAGGTCGGCGGAAGCGTCGCGATCACCATCGCCGACACCGGTATCGGCATCCCGAAATCCGCGCTCTCCAAGATCGGCAATCCCTTCGAACAGGTGCAGAGCCAATATGCCAAGAGCAATGGCGGCTCGGGCCTGGGGCTCGCCATCTCCCGCTCACTGGTCACCATGCATGGCGGTCGCCTGAAGATCCTGTCCCGCGAGGGCAAGGGAACCGTTGTGTCGGTGGTCATCCCGGAAGCCAGGCTGGTGGAAGCGGCACGGCGGCGCGGCTGAACGGGCATCGTAGCCACGCAGCCGGACGGACATGCCAGTCCTTCCGAGCGACAAAAAGGCCGCCCATTTGCATGGGCGGCCTTTTCGTTTCGCTGGATCGCCTTGGACCAGAACGAGCGAATCTCAGAATTCCTCCCAGCTGTCTGCCGGCTTGGCGCCGCCCATGCCGAGCGCGCCGGCCACCTTCTTCATCATCCGACGGGCGGGTGACGCCACCGGCTGGTGGTCGGCAGAGGCCGTCACGGGGGCGCGAGGATTGTCCTGACCGGCATTGCCCAGCTGGAACTGGGAGATCAGCTGACGCAGGCGATCGGCTTCTGTTGCCAGCGATGCGGAGGCCGCGGTTGCTTCCTCGACCATCGCGGCATTCTGCTGCGTCGTCTGGTCCATCTGGTTGACCGCCGTGTTGACCTCCGAGAGGCCGACCGACTGTTCCCGCGCCGAGGTCGCAATCGCATCCAGCTGCCCGTTGATGGCGATGACATGATCGCCGATCACCTTCAGCGCCTCGCCGGTTGCCGTCACCAGCTTAACGCCACTGTCGACTTCCTGGGCCGATTTGCCGATCAGTTCCTTGATCTCCTTCGCCGCCTGGGCGGAGCGCTGCGCGAGCTCGCGGACTTCCTGGGCAACGACTGCGAAACCCTTGCCTGCTTCGCCTGCACGGGCCGCCTCAACGCCGGCATTCAATGCCAGGAGGTTCGTCTGGAAGGCGATTTCATCGATCACGCCAATGATGTTGGAGATCTGGCTCGACGAGCTTTCGATCCGCTGCATGGCATCGACCGCATTGGCGACAACCTCGCCCGACTTCTTGGCTGATTCGGTTGCCTTCATCGCAACGCTGCGGGCCTCTTCCGTGCGCTTCGAGGAGTTCTGCACGTTGGTGGTGATCTGGTCGAGGGCGGCTGCGGTTTCCTCAAGCGACGCCGCCTGCTGCTCCGTACGCTTCGAAAGGTCGGAAGCGCTCTGGCTCAACTCACGAGAACCGCCATCGATCGCACCGGTTGCCTGGGCGACCGCACCCAGCGTGCGTCGGAGCTTGTCGACCGCCGTGTTGAAGTTGGCGCGCAGATTTTCGAAGTCGGAAGCAAAGGGCGTGCTCAGCTGGAAGCCGAGGTCGCCGTCGGACAGACGTTCGAGACCTTCGGCGAGGCTGGAGGTCGCCTGAGCCATCTCGGCTGCCCGCTTGCGGTCGGCTTCCTCGCTGCGCAGACGTTCGGCTTCGGTTTGGCTACGGGCGGCTTCTGCTTCGCTCGCCAGTTCCCGCGCCTTCAGCCCGGTGTCCTTGAAGATCTGGACGGAGCGCGCCATCAGGCCAACTTCGTCGCGGCGCTCTGTGCCCTCGACATCTACCGAGAGATCACCGCCGGCAAGGGTCCCCATGGTGTCGGAGAGCGAGCGGATTGGGCGGACAAGCCAGCTACGAATGGCAACGAAACCCAATCCGAGCACGATGGCAATGCCTGCAATGACGCCGATGAGGCTATTGCGCGCCGTGGCGTTGGTTTCATCCGTCAAGGCGGCGCTGCGGGTAATTGCCGCCTCGGTCATATGCGTGGTGACTTCTGTGAATTTCGGGGCAACCGCGGCAAAATGCGGCTGACACTCGTTCAAGAACTTGTTCTGGCTCGCGACAACAGCCGCCTCGTCAACCGCCGACTTCGCAGCAGCGACCGTCGGACCACAGAGCTCATCGATTATCTTCAGGACTTCGGTCTTCAAGCCGCCAATCGCGGTGTCCGCCGGTACGGCCTTTGCGGCATTGTCGATGAACTTGACGAAGCTTTCCTTCGCCGTGAGCATTTCTTTCTCGGCAGCGGCATTGAGTTCGGGAGTTCTGGAGAGCGCGAGATCGCCGATAGCCGCGCGCATGTTCTGCATCGATCGGTTCGCGCGTGCGAGGTACAGCGCCGCGTTCGATTCGCCGCTAAGCAAGTTGCTGTAGCTGGTATCGATCGCTCTCAACTGCGCCCCCGTGTAGAAGGCGACGCCGATCGAGAAAACCCCGAAAACGGCCATGATGGCAATGAACTTGCCGACGATTGGTATGTTCTTCATCTTCCATGTCACCCATGAATGCGCCCGTGCGCGACCTCGACTAGACATGGACTATGTGAGATGTCGGTTAATTAGATTTTACTCCATTAGATCGTTCGGGACTTTTTTGAGCAGCTGTCTGCTGGCGCTCAGGTGGTGGCAACAACGCGCTGGAACACCCTGCGCACCGCTTTCGAATGCCGCTTCAATTCCGCCTCGACCGATTTGAGATCGGGGCATTCGGCGGCCCGAACGACCCGGTCGATCAGGCCGGACGGAACGGAGGCGGGATCGAAGGCTCCGTCGATACAAAGCCTGATGACCTGGGACAGGTCGGTATAGAGCTTCAACGCCTGCAGGCACTGGTCCCGGTCGTTTTCATCCATCGCGGCGCCCAGAGCCTTCAGGGCTTCGGCCGTGGAGAGGCCGGATGTTGCCACGGCACCGCCGCGCGCGGGTCCGACCAGCGCCAGGAACTGCGCGATGAATTCGATGTCGATCAAGCCGCCGGGGATCAGCTTCAGGTCCCAGATGTCCTTTGCCGGTTTCTCCTGCTCGATGAGCGCGCGCATCTCGGCCACATCCTTGACAGTCCGCGTGATGTCGCGCGGTGCACTCAGCACTTCCGCCATGATTTGCTCGGCTTCGTCCTGCAGCCCGGCATCGCCGCAGACCACCCGCGCCCGCGAGAGAGCCATATGCTCCCAGGTCCAGGCCTCCTCGCGCTGGTACTTGGCAAAGGCCCTGAGCCGTG
Organism: Hyphomicrobiales bacterium; assembly: GCA_900473805.1. Lineage (GTDB taxonomy): Bacteria > Pseudomonadota > Alphaproteobacteria > Rhizobiales > Rhizobiaceae > Allorhizobium. The sequence goes on from UCMS01000005.1 coordinate 68,245, forward strand.
TCGCAACCGGTCCCTTGTTGCCGGAGGGGCGCAGCCGCATGTCGACCTCGTAGAGCACGCCTTCCGCCGTCGGGGCGGAGAGCGCTGCAATCAGCCGCTGGGTCAGGCGGGTATAGTACCGCAAGGTGTCGAGCGGTTTGGCTCCGTCGCTTTCGCCCGCGTCGTCGTCGTGTTCGTAGAGCAGGATGAGATCGACATCGGATCCGGCCGTCAGTTCGAAGGAGCCGAGTTTTCCCATGCCGAGCAGCGCCACGCGGCCACCCGGCACACGGCCATGGGCGGCCTCCATTTCAGCGACGACGGCATCGAGTGCCGCCTCGATGACGAGATCCGCCAGGTCCGTGAAAGCACGGCCCGCCTGGGTTCCGCCGATCGCGCCGGTGAGCAAGCGGATGCCGATCAGAAAACGCTGTTCGGCGGCAAAGATCCGCAGCCGGTCGAGGATCTCCTCGTAATGGCGGGCACTCGACAGGAAGGCCTTCAGCCGCCTGCCGAGATAGTCGCGGGTGGGAAGTTCGACCAGCAAACCGGGATCGAGCATGCCGTCGAAGACATGCGGGCGCGCGGCAATGATCTCGGCGAGCCGGGGGGCCGCCGCCATGATGTTGACCATCAACTCTAGCAGCGCCGGGTTGTTGCCGAGCAGGGAAAAGAGCTGGATGCCGGCGGGCAGGCCCGAGAGGAAATTGTCGAAGCGCAGCAGCGCCTCGTCAGCCCTCCGGCTCTCGCCGAAAGCTCTCAACAGGTCCGGCGTCATCTCGGTCAGCCGCTCGCGCGCCTCCACCGATTGCGTGGCGCGATACCGACCGTAGTGCCAGGTGCGGATCACCCGCGAAATATCCTCCGGTCGCTCGAAACCCAGCCCCTTCAATGTCTTCAGGGTATCTGGATCATCCTTCTGGCCGGTGAACACGAGGTTTCCCGTCGCACTCGACAGGCCCTCCTCCTTCTCGAACAGGCGCGCATAGCGCCGCTCCACCGTCTTCAACACGCCGTCAAGGGCGGTCGAGAAGGCCGTGGTGTCGATGAAACCGAGCATGAAGGCGATGCGCTTCAGCTCCGCCTCGGTCTCGGGCAACACATGGGTCTGCTCGTCATGCACCATCTGGATGCGGTGCTCGACATCGCGCAGGAACCAGTAGCATTCGGTGAGTTCTTCCGCTGTCCGCGCATCGATCCAGCGCGCCTCGGCCAGCGCGTTCAGCGCCTCCTCCGTCGGGCGGCAGCGCAGATCCGGCATGCGGCCGCCGGCGATCAGCTGCTGGGTCTGGGCGAAGAACTCGATCTCGCGGATACCGCCGCGGCCCAGCTTGACATTGTGCCCTTTCACTGCGATCGCGCCATGGCCCTTGTGCACATGGATCTGCCGCTTGATCGAGTGGATGTCGGCGATCGCCGCGTAGTCGAGATATTTGCGGAAGACAAAGGGCGTCAGTTCCCGCAGGAAGCTTTCGCCGGCCTTCAGGTCGCCGGCCACCGGTCGCGCCTTGATGAAGGCCGCGCGCTCCCAGTTCTGCCCCCTGCCCTCGTAGTAGATCAATGCCGCCTCGACGGGGACGGCCAGCGGCGTGGAGCCGGGATCGGGGCGCAAGCGCAGGTCGGTGCGGAAGACATAACCATCGGCCGTGCGCTCCTGCAGGATGCGCACCAGCCGGCGCATCATCCGGCCATAGGTCTCCATGGCGTCGTCCGGATCCTTCAGGATGCCGGCGTCCGGATCATAGAAGACGACGAGATCGATATCGGAGGAATAGTTCAGCTCGCGCGCGCCATGTTTGCCCATGCCGAGCACGATCAAGCCGCTGCCCTCTGCCGGATTCTCCGGGTTCTTGAGGGTCAGTTTGCCCGCCTCGTGCCCCGCGAGCAGCAGATGGTCGATCGCCGCCCCCACGCTCGCATCGGCAATCGCGGTCAGCCAGGCTGTGGTATCGCGGGCGGTGAAGATCCGGGCGAGATCCGCGAGCGCGGTGACGAAGGCGACCTTGCGCTTGGCCCGGCGCAGGCGTGCCATGACTTCGCCTTCGGCGGGCAGCACGCCGTCGACGGCTCGGTGGGCTGCGCGGGCCTCGGCCACGGCCGCTTCAAGTATCGGCTCCAGTGGTCCCGAAAGGGCCTCGACGAGCAGGTCCGGACGCACGCTCGCCACCTCGCGCAGATAAGGTGAAAGGGTGAAAGCCGAGACCAGGAAACTGCGCAGAGGACCCTCCGCAGCAATGCTTCCCGCCAGTTCGGGCTCCTGCCGGACCAGATCCTTGAGGAAGGCGGTGACGGATTTCAGCTCCGTCTGGTTCAACGGCCGGATCACGCCCTCGCCCACGTCGCCCAGACGTTTTGCTGTCATTTCCGCCATTGATGCCTCCTCTCGCCCGCCGGAGATCTCTTTTCGAATCTCACGGCGGGGACAGGTTAGGGCTTCGTTCCCGGAAAGACCATGGTTGCCGTCAGGCCGGGATAATCGGGATGGTCGCGGGTATCGGAAAGAATGAGCCGGCCGCCGTGCAAAGCCATGATCGCCTCGACCAGCGACAAGCCGAGGCCCGTACCGGGCTTGGAACGGCTTTTGTCCAACCGCACGAAGCGCTTGACCACATCGTCCCGCTTGTCCGCCGGCACCCCGGGCCCCTCGTCGGAAACGGCGATCTCGACCCCTCCGGCGGACCGTGTGACGCGCACGCGGATGGTCGATCCCTCGTCTCCCTGGCTGCCATATTTGATCGCGTTGTCGATCAGGTTCGACATCGCCTGGCCCACCAGTTCCCGATTTCCGCGCACCGACAATCCAGGTGCGATATCGCAGACCATCGTCTGGCCCGCCTCCTCCGCCACCGGCTCGTAAAGTTCGGCGCTATCGGCGGCAATGGCGGAGATGTCGATGTCCGAAAGCTCGGCAGCAATCGAACCGGCCTCGACGCGGCTGATCATCAGGAGCGCGTTGAAGGTGCGGATCAACTGGTCGGATTCCGCGATAATGGTCTCCAGTGCCGCCCGGCGCGCCGCGCCGTCATCCTCTTCCAGCGCATCGGCCGCCTTGTTGCGCAGCCGGGTCAGCGGCGTCTTCAGGTCATGGGCGATGTTGTCGGAGACCTGGCGCAGGCCTTCGTTCAGTTGCTCGATGCGGCCCAGCATGCCGTTCAGGGAGGAGGACAGACGGTCGAACTCGTCGCCTGAACCCGACACGGGAAGCCGTTGCGACAGGTCGCCAGCCATGATCTTCTGGCTCGCCGCCGAGACGCGGTCAATACGCTTCAGAGCGTTGCGGCCAATGGCAAACCAGATGACCACGGCGCCGATGCCCATGATCAGCAAGGCCACCATCAGCGCCTGGCGCACCAGGGAGCGCAGCTTGCTCGGCTCGCCGAGATCGCGACCAACCAGCAGACGGAAGCCGTTGTCGAGGAAAAAGACGTGAGCGGTCGCCAGATGCCGCTTCACCTTGCCGGTATCGCTGTAGCGCTCGTAGCGGAACGGGAACTCGGTCCAGCCCTCCTCGTCGAAGATGCCCGGCTGGACGGAGGCGACGTTACCGGCGAGAATCTCGCCGTTTGGTCCGGCAATCACGTAAAGATTGGCGCCGGGCTGGCGGGCGCGCCGCTCCATGGTGCGCAAGAGCTGGTTGATGCCGCCCCGCTGATAGGCGCCCTGGATCTCCTGCACTTCCTGGCTCAATGCCTCGCGCGTCTGGTTGTTCAGGATGCGCTCGGAAAGGCCCGTCACGTAGAAGACGAGGAAAGCGGCGCATACGGCAAACAGCACGATGTAGAGCGCCGACAGGCGCACGGCCGTCGACCGCAGCACGACGCCCAGCCTCGACCTCGCAGGCTTGCGTGCCATTTCAGCCTTCGTCCTTGATCATGTAGCCCGCTCCGCGCACAGTCTTCAGAAGCGGCCGGTCGAAATCCTTCTCGATCTTCGAGCGCAGCCGCGATACATGCACGTCGATGACATTGGTCTGCGGGTCGAAGTGATAGTCCCAGACATGTTCAAGCAGCATGGTGCGGGTCACCACCTGGCCGGCATTCTTCATCAGATACTCGAGCAGGCGGAATTCGCGCGGCTGCAAGAGGATTTCCTTGCCGGCGCGTTTCACCTCGTGGGACAGCCGGTCGAGCTCGAGATCGCCGACGCGGTAGACCATGTCCTGTTCCGGCTTGCCCTTGCGGCGGCCGAGCACCTCGACGCGTGCGAGCAATTCGGAAAAGGCGTAAGGTTTCGGCAGATAGTCGTCGCCACCGGCCCGCAGCCCCGTGACGCGGTCGTCGACCTGACCCAGCGCCGACAAGATCAGCACGGGCGTGTCGATGCCGCGCTTGCGCAGTTCGCTGATCACGGACAGCCCGTCGCGGCGCGGCAGCATGCGGTCGACCACCATCACATCATAGGTGTTTTCCGACCCCATGAAGAGGCCGCTTTCGCCGTCGCTGGCATGATCGGCGACAATGCCGGCCTCGCGAAAGGCCTTGGTCATATAGGCTGCGGCTTCCAGGTCGTCTTCGATGACAAGTATTTTCATGTGGGCGACATTAGCGTCGGTGTTTGCCAGCGTATAGCCGGTTTCACCGCTAGACGTCTGTCCCTGTTCCACGATCCCCATGCTTCGTCCTTTCCCTGGTGGTGGCGGTCAATCCGCCGGACACGAAAAAGGGCGCCGCCGGTCCAAGACCGCCGGCGCCCTCGTTCATTGCAGCATCAACCCTGGTTGATCGGCAGGGCCACGAAGCGGCTGCCAGCGTCCGATTCCACCTGGAACAGGGCCCGGGTACGACCGTCCTTCTTGGCCTGGTCGATCACCTTCTGAACATCGGCGACCGAGGAGACTTCCTGGTTGTTGACCGAAGTGATGGTCTCACCGGACTTCAGACCCTTGTCGGCGGCATCGCTGTCGGGATCGACATCGACAATCGCCAGGCCCTTGCCGCCGTCAGCGGGGCGAACGGAGAGGCCGAGGCTCGACAGTTCCTGCTCGGCTTCCGGAGCAGGCGCGGCGTTGTTCTCCGTTTCGGCGCTCGCCGACTGGTCAGCCGGCAGTTCGCCGAGCTTCACCTTCACTTCGGTCGCCTTGCCGTCACGCCACAGCGACACATCGACCGTGGTATCCGGGGCAAAGGCTGCGATGCGGCGGGCGAGATCGCGCGGATCCTTCACCGGATCGCCGTTGACGGCAGTCACGACGTCACCCTGCTTGATGCCGGCCTTTTCACCCGGAGAGCCCGCCTGCGGGGCGACCACGAGGGCGCCACTGTCTTCGGCCAGGCCGAGGCTATCGGCGATGTCCTTGGTGACCGGCTGGATCTGCACGCCGAGCCAGCCGCGCGACACCGTGCCGGTGTCCTTGAGCTTGGCGATGACATCCTTGGCAACTGAGGCGGGAATGGCGAACGCGATACCGACATTGCCGCCGGAGGGGGAGAAGATCGCGGTGTTGATACCGACCACTTCGCCGTTCAGGTTGAAGCCGGGGCCGCCCGAGTTGCCGCGGTTCACCGCCGCGTCGATCTGCAGGTAGTCGTCATAGGGACCGGAGCCGATATTGCGGCCACGGGCCGAGATGATGCCGGCGGTCACCGTGCCACCGAGGCCGAAGGGGTTGCCAACGGCGACGACCCAGTCACCGACGCGGACCTTCGAGTCGTCGGCAAACTGCACATAGGTGAACTTCACCTTGGGCTCGTCGACCTTCAGCAGCGCGAGATCGGTGCGGCTGTCCTTGCCGACCAGCTTGGCGTCATATTCCTTGCCGTCGTTCAGCACGACCGTGAAGGCTGCGCCATCGTCGACGACGTGGTTGTTGGTGACGATGTAGCCGTCTTCGGAGATAAAGAAGCCGGAGCCCTGAGCGGTCGGGCGCAGACGGCCGGGGCCATGGTCGCCATGCGGCGGACGGCCGGGACGGCCTTCTTCCGGACCGGCGCCGGGGCCGCCGAACTCACGGAAGAAGCGCTTCAGCGGATGATCGTCCGGCAGTTCATCGAAACCGCGACCGCCGAAATTGAAGGAGAAATTGCTCTCGTCGTTGGAGGCCGGCTGCACGTTCGACTGAACGCGGACGGAAACGACGGCGGGAAGGACTGCCTGCACAACATCCCCGAAGCTCGGCACCTGCGGCGCGTTGACTTCAACCGGGGCGGCAAATGCCGGGGCGGCGGCGAAGGGGGCTGCGGTCAAGAGCGTGACGGCCGCAAGGCCGGCGGCGGTGGAGGACTTCAGGATAGAGCGGAAAGAGCGGCCTTTGATCTGCGACATGGGATCTACCTTCATCTGTTCTTCTGACTGGAGCCGCCGGACTGTCCGGCGGTGGGAAGCGGTGGATGAGGAGAGATATAGGCCGCGTCACGTTACGGCGAACTGTACGGCGGATGAATTGTTGGTAATGTTGGCAAAGGTTGAAAGGATCGAGCATCCCCGATTTGACGAGGGGAGTGATCGCAGATATTCTGCGTATTACAAATTGGAGAAAATATCGTGACAAAACAGAATTTGTCCGATCCTATCACCCTTCGTCTCCCGGTCGACTTGCTGGCAGAGATTGAAGCTGTGGCGCACGCCTGCGAGCGCAGCCGCAGTTGGATCATGGTTCGCGCCTTGAAGGCTTACATGGCCCAGGAGGGCCGTGAAATCCTGGCGTTGGCGGAGGCTCGCGAGGCAGTCGCCAATGGTGAGGGGATAGACTCTGAAGATGTGCTCGCCGAGCTCGACGCCATCATCAAGGGCGCTGCAGCGTGAAAGTCACCTTCTCGCCCAATGCCAGAGCCTATGTGGCGCGGGAAGGAGCTTATTTAAGAGAACGAAACCGGGCAGCAGCCGACCGGTTCCGCCACGACTTGAACCAGTTCGTCAAAGCGCTCGCGCAATTCCCCCTGATGGGACAGGAGGCGACAGATCTCCCCTTCCGAAACGCAAGGCGCTTCGTCCTGGGCGATTATCTCATTCACTATGAGATGGACACTTCCAGGATGGTGATCCTGACGATCCGCCACGGTCGAGAGAAACCGCCCGAACTGCCGCTCGACGACGACACAGACTTCGAGCAGCCTTGATCACTCCCCGTCGAGCAGCTTACCGAGCCGGGCTTCCTCTTCCGCCGAGAGCTTTGCCGACGGCTGTACCGCGCGACGTCTCGCGGACACGAAGGCGACGATCAACCCGACCAGCACCAGCGCCGCCGGTGCGCCCCAGAGTGCCAGCGTCTTGAGACTCAGCCGCGGCTTCAACAGCACGAATTCTCCGTAGCGCGACACGACATAGTCGAGCACTTGCTCGTCCGTATCACCATTCACCAGCCGCTCGCGCACAACGACGCGCAGGTCGCGCGCCAGTTCGGCATTTGAATCGTCGATCGACTGGTTCTGGCAGACCATGCAGCGCAGTTCCGCCGAGATGGTGCGCGCCCGGTGTTCGAGCACCGGGTCGGCCAGCACTTCGTCCGGGTTCACGGCGAAGGCGTGGATCGGGGTGAGCAAGAGGACGAGCATGAGGAATGTGGCCCGAAGTCCCTCTCTGGCCTGCCGGCCATCTCCCCCACAAGGGGGGAGAAGACCCGCGGAAGCCACGCGTCTTGCCGTCGAAGGAAGCACGCGGCGCCAAAGCCCCTCCCCCTTTTGGGGAGGGGTTGGGGAGGGGTTCTTGCCCACACTCATTCCGCCGCCTCCAGCGGAGCCTTCACCGCAACCTTCGCCCGCTTCGGCGCGCCAACCCTCAATCTCCGATCGGACAGCGAGACGATCCCGCCCGCCATCATGACCAGCGTGCCATACCAGATGCAGAGGATCCACGGCTTCCACCAGATGCGCACGACGATGCCGCCGTCGGCCATCGGGTCACCCAGCGACACATAGAGCTGAGAGAAGCCGAAGGTGACGATCCCGGCTTCCGTCGTCGGCATGCGCCGTGCCGGATAAAGCCGCTTCGAGGACCAGACATCCGCCACCTCGACCCCCGCCTTGCGGATGGTGAAATGACCCTGGTCCTCGGTATAGTTCGGCCCCTTGGCGGCGCGCATGCCGTCGAAAGTCAGAACGTAACCGCCAGCTTCCGCCGTCATGCCGGGCTTCATCTCCACGACATGCTCCGTCTGGAAGGTCGAGACCGCGACAATGCCGATCACGGTGACGCCCAGGCCGAGATGCGCGAGCGCCGTGCCGAAGGCCGAGCGCGGCAGGCCCTTCAGGCGGCTCCAGGCGGTAGTCAGAGGATGTTTGCCGAAACCGGCACGGGTCCAGAGATCGGCGAGTGCCCCGCAGATGACAAAGAAACCGAGTGCCAGGCCGAAGACCGCCATGACCGGTCCGCCGTTATGGACATACCAGAGCCCGAGCCCGAGCACGAGCGAGAGGGCCGCCGCCACATAAAGCCGCTGCAATGCCGCGAGCAGGTCTCCGCGTTTCCAGGCTAGGAAGGGCCCGAAGGGCACAGCCAAAAGCAGCGGCACCATCAACAGGCCGAAGGTCAGGTTGAAGAAGGGTGGGCCAACGGAAATCTTTTCCCCGGTCAGCGTCTCCAGGAGCAGCGGATAGAGCGTGCCGATCAGCACCGTCGCCGTGGACACCGTGAGGATCAGGTTGTTCAGCACCAGCGCGCCTTCACGCGAAATCGGCTGGAACAGGCCACCGGATTTCAGGCTCGGGGCGCGCAGCGCAAAGAGCGAAAAGGCGCCGCCGATGAAGATCACGAGAATGCCGAGGATGAATATGCCACGCGTCGGATCGGTGGCAAAGGCATGGACCGAGGTCAGCACGCCGGAGCGGACCAGGAAGGTGCCGAGCAGCGACAGCGAAAAGGCGATGATCGCCAAGAGCACGGTCCAAATCTTCAGCGCGTCGCGCTTTTCCATGACGAGGGCGGAATGCAAAAGCGCCGTGCCGGCGAGCCAGGGCATGAAGGAGGCGTTTTCGACCGGGTCCCAGAACCACCAGCCACCCCAGCCGAGCTCGTAATAGGCCCAGTAGGAGCCCATTGAGATGCCGGCCGTCAGGAAGACCCAGGCGGCCAGCGTCCAGGGCCTCACCCAGCGGGCCCAGGCCGCATCGATGCGCCCGTCGATCAGGGCGGCAATGGCGAAGGAGAAACAGACGGAAAAGCCGACATAACCGAGATAGAGCAGCGGCGGGTGAATGGCGAGCCCGATATCCTGCAGAACAGGGTTCAGGTCCTGCCCCTCGGCCGGGATCGGCGACAGGCGGATAAAGGGGTTCGAGGTCAAGAGGATGAACAGCGTGAACGCCGTGGTGATCCAGGCTTGGACGGCAAGCACATTCGCCTTCAAACGGTCCGGCAGATTGGCGCCAAACAGCGCCACCATGGTCGAAAACAGCGTCAGGATCAAAACCCAGAGCATCATCGAGCCCTCGTGGTTCCCCCAGACGCCGGAGATCTTGTAGATCATCGGTTTCAGCGAATGCGAATTCTCGAAGACGTTCTTCACCGAGAAATCGGAGACGACATAACCCCAGGTCAGAACGCCGAACGAAAAGGCGATCAGCAGGAACATCGCATAGGTGCCCGTCGTCGCGACGCCCATCATGGCGGCATCGCCGCGCCTCACCCCGACCACCGGCAGGATCGACACGACGAGGCTGGTCGCGAGCGCCAGCACCAGGGCATAATGGCCGAGTTCGATGATCATTGGACCACTTCCTTGCCGCCGAGTTCCACCCCTTGCGCCTTCAGGCGGTCGGCCACATCCTTCGGCATGTAGGTTTCGTCATGCTTGGCCAGCACCGTGTCGGCGACGAAGATGCGGTCTCCCTCGCGGAACACGCCTTCCGCCACCACGCCCTGCCCTTCGCGGAACAGGTCCGGGAGGATGCCGGTATAGGTCACCGGCACCTCGCCGATCGTATCGGTCACCTTGAAGGTCACCGTAGAACCCTCGCCGCGCTTGACGGAGCCGTTCTCAACAAGACCGCCGAGCCGGATACGCGTGCCGGGTGCGATTTCCGTCTTCTGCAGGTCGCCGGGCACGTAGAAATAGGCGATCGACTGACCGAAGGCGAACATCACCAGCAGCACCGCCGCGACGATGAAGCTCATGCCGCCGGCGATGACGGCCAGACGTTTCTGTTTGCGGGTCATGGTTTCACCTCCTCGACATCAAGGCCGAGTTCACGCGCCATGGCCATGAGTTGCTGGCCCTCGGCACCATCGGCCGGGAAAGCCTTCAACCCGTCCTTGAGGGCGGCCTCGGCGCGCGCCTTGTCCTTCAGCATGGCATAGGAGCGCACGAGCCGCATCCAGCCTTCGAAATTGTTCGGATCGGCCTTCAGCTTTTGGTCGAGGCTTTCGACCATGCCCCGGATCATCTGGCTCCGGTCGCCCTCCGACATGTCCTGCGCGGCGGCGATATCAGCCGCCGTCGGATTGCCGGGTGCTGCCGGGTTGGCAGGCGCTGCCGGTCCGGTGGCGGGAGCCGCAGGCGCGTTCGCCAGCGGCATGCTGGCGCTGTTGGTGGCGATGTGACGGTTGATCAGCTCCATCCACGGCGCATTGGCCGGCGAGGCTGCCGCGATTTCCTGGAAGGCCGCGAGCGCTTCGGCCTTGCGGCCGCCCTGCTCCAGCGCGAGCGCCAGGTAATAATCGGCGCGCGGATTGTTCGGCTGCATCTTGCGCGCCGCCTCGAAGGCTTGCGCCGCGTCCTCGGTGACGATCCCGTCATTGCGGGTCACCAGCGTTTCACCCAGCCCGTTCAGCCGCTCCGGATCGGCGCCGAGCAGGCGGATCGCATTGCGGAAGGCGAGTTCGGCATCGTCCAGACGGCCAACGCGGAAATAGACCGGCGCCAGCACATTCCAGCCATTGCCGTCGTCGGGCTTGTCGGCCAGATGCCGCTCGACCTTGGCGATCAGCAGATCCACGTCGTCGCCGGGGTTTTCGATGCGCGCGGCGAGCGGCGCGTCCGGCGTTCCGGGACTGCCGATTTCGAGATAGCCGGCGAGGCCGACCAAGGGAAGACAGAGAAGAATGAACGCCTGGGAAAGCCGATAACCGCCCCCTTTACGCCGGGGCTCGCCTTCGGCATCCGGCGCTGTCGCCGCCGTCACCTCGGCGTCGACAGTGCCCGCTCCGGTTCGTCCACTCACCGCCAGCAGGCGTCGTCCGATTTCGGCGCGGGCATACTCCGCCTCCTCGGGTGAAATCAGCCCCTGCACCTTGTCGCGCTCGAGTTCGCGCAACTGGTCGCGATAAACGGCCGCTTCTCCCTCGTCATAGCGCGTCGCGCGGGCCGAAGCCCTCAGCAAAGGAGACAACAGAAGGACGGCAGCGGCGACCGTCAGCAAGGCGGAGAAGATCCAGAACAACATGAAACTCAATTACGGCAAGGGCGGGTGCATTCCAACTGGCAAACGGGCCATGACGCAAAGTTGAGGCGTTTGGCCGCAAACCCGATTACCCCCTCAAACCACGCCTATCCTTGACCCAAGTCAAGTAGGAGAGCGGCAAGCTGCTGCGCCCGTGTAAAAGGGGTCCTTGATATCAAGTGCTTTGCGACCCCGTGCGGCTTCGTCGGAAACGCGTTCTGAGACTGTGAACCCGCGCGGCTCAGGTCAGCGGCGTCCAGGTTCCGTTGGCGTTGCGGCAGGCCGCACCGCGGGCCTCAAGTGTCCGCGTCCCGCTCACCACCTTATGGGTAAACTGGCGGCAGTTTTGCTTGCCGACCTGGTAGGGTGCGGCGGCGATCACCTCGCCGCGCGTATCGCTTCCGGCCCAGGTGACAGGTTGGCCGCCGGGAGCGGCTTCCAGCGCCCGATACTCGGCTTCCAGCGCCCGCTGGGTCTCGCTGCGCGACAGTTTAACGCCTGTCCGGGAGACGATGCCTCCCTGAAGCGCGGCGATATAGACGGCGGAGCCCGCCTTGACCGAACCGGCCGATCCGCCACTCGTCGTGGTGCAGCCCGCCAGTGCGAGCGAACCCAGAGCGGCAACTGCCATAGTTCCAAAGCGCGATTTACCCATCAGACCTGCCCAAGCCTAGACGCCATTTCCACCACCCCGATCGAAGGGCGTTGATGCGGCCGTGCCCGACCGCTCCCGCATTTGCGGGCCGTTTTATACAACTATGTAATTTCACAGGAAAATCAATCACGCAGTGTCTTTCGTCACAGCCGGTAGGATCAACTGTGCGCGAAGTCCACCGATAGCGGCCCGCGAGAGGCCGAAGCTGCCCTGATATTCGCCCGAGATCTCCTTGACGATGGAGAGGCCGAGCCCGGTTCCGGGGCGGCTCTCGTCGAGCCTGCGACCGCGTTTCAGGGCCTCGCCGATCTGGTCGGGCGCCAAACCCGGGCCGTCATCCTCGACGATGATCTCGATCCAGCTGCGGCGACCGTCCGTAGCGCCATCGTCTTCCCGGGCAATCTGGGTCACCCGCGTGACGATCTTCGAGCGGGCGAATCGCGACGCGTTTTCCAGGAGGTTGCCGACGACTTCCTCAACGTCCTGCTGCTCCATGGCGAAGGTCAGATCCGGCGCCACGTCCAGCTCGAACTCGACCGCGTCGTTGAGCTTGCGCATGACGCGCACAAGGCGCTCCAGTGCCGGCTGAGCCTCCGTGCGGGCGAGCACACTGTCGCGCTGGGCGGCGATGCGTGCCCTGTTCAGGTAGGATGCCACCTGCGCCTGCATGGCCTCCGCCTGGCTCACCACCACCTCGGCATGCGTCTTGTCCAGCGTGCGCGCTTCGTTGAGCAGCACGGCGATCGGCGTTTTGAGTGAATGGGCGAGGTTGCCGACCTGCATGCGGGCGCGTTCAACAATACGGCGGTTGCTGTCGATCAGCGCATTGATCTCGTTTGCCAGCGGCATGATCTCGCGCGGGAACTCGCCCTCGATCCGCTCGGCCTCGCCGCGCCTGATGCGTTCAAGCCCGCGCCGCGCGCGGTCGACGGGTTTGAGGCCATAAACGATGGCAAGACCGTTGACGATCAGGCCGCCGATACCGACCACGGCCAATGCGATGTTAAGGCGGTTGGCGAAGAAGGAGATCTCCTCCTCAATCACCGCCAGATTGCCGGAGACGCGGAAACGCGCTGCTCGCCCCTGGTCGTCGAGCACGACTTCCGTCTCGGCGACGCGGATGCGATTGCCGACATCGTCGGTCATCTCGTAATAGCGTTCGTAATTCTCGTCGAATGGGGTCTGCTCGACATCGGGCACGGCGAGATTGGCAACACCGAGCGAGGCCGATGCCAATGGGGCCGTCGCGTAGTTGCCAAGCGGCTCGACCAGCCAATACCAGCCGGTTCCGGGCTGGGAAAACCGGAGATCGCCAAGCGCCGGCGAGCCGGTCAGGCTGTCGCCATCTCCGATCGAGACCGAATTGACGACGTTATAGAGCTGGGCACGCAGGAGGTTGTTGAAGCCGCGTTCGACGCCCTGTCGATAGAGGGCGGAAATCGCCACCGCGATCGTCACAAGACCGAGCGCCGACCAGATGGTGGCGAGCAGCAGGACGCGCGCGGTGAGCGAGCGGGGCTTCATTTCGTGGGCGCTTGGATGCGATAGCCGAGGCCGCGCACGGTCTCGATCATGTCGACGCCGATCTTCTTGCGCAGCCGGCCGACGAAGACCTCGATCGTGTTGGAATCCCGGTCGAAATCCTGGTCATAGAGATGCTCGACCAGTTCGGTGCGCGACACCACCTCGCCCATGTGATGCATGAGATAGGAGAGCAGCCGGTATTCGTGCGAGGTCAGTTTCAATGCCACGCCGTCAACCAGCGCCTTGGAGCTCTTGGTATCGAGACGAACGGGACCGCAGACGATTTCAGAAGAGGCATGGCCGGCCGCGCGACGGATCAGCGCCCGGATACGCGCGAGCACTTCCTCGACATGGAAGGGTTTGGTCACATAGTCGTCGGCGCCGGCATCGATGCCGGCCACCTTGTCCGACCAGCGGTCACGCGCCGTCAGGATCAGCACCGGCATCACCCTCTGCGCCGCGCGCCATTTCTCCAGCACGGTGATGCCGTCCATTTCCGGCAGACCGATGTCGAGAATGACGGCGTCGTAAGGCTCCGTCTCGCCGAGAAAATGGCCTTCCTCGCCATCGAACGCCTTGTCTACGACATAGCCCGCTTCCTGCAGGGCTTCGACCAGCTGGCGATTGAGATTGACATCGTCCTCGACGACGAGAATGCGCATGAAATTCCCCTAGGCTGCAGCAGACGGCGATCCGGCCGGCTTAGAGCAATTCCAGCAAAAATGCGAAGCGGTTTTGCGTCCGGAATTGCATGAAAACAAAAAGATAGAGCATTGAAGACGACACCGTGTCGCCGGAAATGCTCTCGGTATCACTCGGCGACCCGCATCGTCACCTTGCGGGGACGCTCGGAACCATTGCCCGGCACCAGCACGACGATGACGCATTCACCGCCCGATTCGCGCACCGAAAGCAACTGCCCACCGACCTCGGCCACAACCCGTGCCGCCGCCGCCCGGCAATCGGCGGCGATGGCATCGCCCTGCATGACCGGCAAAGCGAACACGCTCAGTGCCAGCGCCAGAGCCTTCAGCTTTTTCCCGGCGGTTTTCGTCAAAGATGCCATTGCCACTTCTTCTGTCTGAACGCCCATTCCGGCAAAATATGTACCTCAAGCGTTCTGAATGGCAAATGAATGCTTGGTCATGGGAGGGATGCTCAGGTGGGGTGGCGAGGGATGGCGCGCAGGATCCGGCATGGCGGCGGCGCTCATTCGAATAAATCGGCATGGGTGCCGGCGCGTGTGAAGATGACCAGATTGGCCTTCTCATCCAGCGTGTAAATCAGCAGAAAATCCCCGCCTATATGGCATTCCCGATGATCGGCCCAATCGCCTTTTAGAGGGTGATCCTTCCACTCCGCGGGCAGTGGCGCATCGTTTGCTATCAGCAGCATCATCACCCGTTTCAACTCATGCATGTCATAAAGTGCGGTTCGATTCAGCCTGTCCCAATCCTTCCCGAATTGTCGGGTAAAGTCCGCCCTGCGGGGCAATGCTGCCCGCTTGTCAGGTTTCCCTTGGTTGCGCCTGCCGTCAGGCGGCATTCTTCTCGGCCTTCGAGGCACGCTTTTCCAGGGCCTTGAAAACTGCATCAGCGCCGTCAAAGCGACCAGTCGCAGCCGATCGAATGCGGCGGGCTTCCTCCATGGCGGCCAGTGTTTCGGCGTTGGGGCGGGACAATTCCAGCGGCAGTGCCTTTTCCCTCGCAATGCGCGTCAAGGTCATACGCATGACATCCGAGATCGTCAGGCCCAGAGCGTCCAACACCAGGGCTGCCTCCTCCTTGAGAATCGGGTCAATACGGACCCGGACATAAGCATTTGCGGCCATGATCGTCTCCATGGGTCAATGGCTCATTGTAGCCCATTTGAGCATCTTGCGCAATCTTGTACGCGCGGCCACCGCACCCGCCCTTCTCCCCGCAAGCGGGGGAGTAAGGTGCCTGCAGGCGGATGAGGGGCTGTCGCGCACGCACTCTCACCCACCAACCCCCTTCGTCGCGGCCAACCGCCCATAGAGCGCCAGCAGCCCGCCCAGCGTGCCCGCCAGCGTCGTCAGCGCATCCGCCAGCTGCGCTTCTTCGGCACTCCCGAGATCAAAACCCGCATGGCGCAAGAGCGGCGAGCCGATCGCGATCAGCGCGCCCCAGACGGTCTTCGACTGGTACCAAGGCTTCATCTCCAACATGGCTTTCTCCTTCGTGGGTTGATGTTCATCGAATGAAAACAAGCGCTTCGGTCGGAATGCCCGCTGCCAATCGGCCAAGCTGGCGAATGCTGAGCTTGAGGCTCTCCTGCGCGCTTCCGAAATCGGCGAGCTCGTCGGCCGCCGCATAGACGCACTGCGGCGCCGTCACCTCGATCGTCCGGCGCACCACCGCCCCATCGAAGATCTCGACCCGATAGCGCTCCGTCTCCTCGTCGAGCGGAATATCGCCCTCGCTCCAGCCATCGGCATCTCTGCGCCCACGCCGGATCCAGGAGATGAGGACGTTGCCGTCGCCGGTCCTCGTCGCCTTCAGATGCACCGGGGAAAACGGCGTCTCCGCCCTCAGGCCGCCGTCGAAGACATGCGGACCCGAGAGATCCGTAACGAGACCCATCGGCTCCAGGATCCAGTTCTGCGCCGCGCCCCGCTCCGCCGTGGGCAGCCCCAGCGACTTCACCGCCAGATCCAGCGCCACGACATCCGCCCCCGTCTCGGCGCCTGCCACCATTTCATCCTCGGTGCCGGAAAGCCCGCGCAACAAGCCGGTCAGCCGGAAGCGCCCGGCGGCGACCTCCTCGGCGTCGGTGAAGGCGAGCACTTCCCAGCCCCCCGAACCCGATCGCACGGCCAGCAGATTGCTGCCCGCAAACACCGCCGTCCGGCTCGCCGATGACAAAGCTCCCGACAGCAGATCGACCAAGACCCCGTTGGCCCGGTCGAAACGCCCTGTCACCCCCGGCGCCAGCGGCTCCACCAGCGCACCCAGCGTCGCCGGCCGATCGAGTGTCACCCTCAGCCGATAGCCCTCGACCTCCGGCGAACTCGACACGGCAAGCCTGACCCAGGGTTTCGCGTAGGCGGCAACGGAGGCATCGCCGCTCGACGCAGTCGCCTCCAGACGCGGCAGATCGAGAAACATCACCGTCGGGTCGAAACCCGCCGCCCCCGGATTGTCGCCCGCCCGCCCCGGCTCCACCGGCGCCACTTCGGCAGACACCTT
>UCMS01000023.1 GCA_900473805.1 Hyphomicrobiales bacterium
CCTCCCCACAAGGGGGAGGGCTTAACTCGGCCGCGCCGTTGCGCAGGGCTGCGGGAAGCCGGTGCACCAGCGTCCTGATGCGTGTGGCGGCGTGCCCGTCTCGACGCATCCATGTTCTTCAAGTCACCGAACGGAGCCTGCCATGGCCTTTCATGAACAGCGTTTTCCGCTGCGTCTGTCGCTGACATCGAGCGGCGGGCCGGGGCGGCAGACGGATATCGTGTCTCTGTCGAACGGACGCGAGGCGCGCAATCGACGTTGGCGGTTTTCGAGACGTCGCTACGATGTCGGCTCGGCGCTGCGCTCGGTGGCCGATCTCTATGCGGTCCTGGAATTCTTCGAGGCGCGCGGCGGACAGCTGCATGGTTTTCGTTTTCGCGATCCGGTCGATTTTTCCTCCGCGCGGCCGGGCGAGGCGGTGACGGCGCTCGACCAGTTTCTCGGGATGGGCGATGGCGAGACGGCGGCGTTTCCGCTGGTCAAGGCCTATGGCGACGGCGCGGCCGTGGAGCGACGGCCGGTGCTGAAGCCGGTGGCGGGCAGCCTGCGGATCGCTGTCGATGGGGTGGAGCGCGAGGACGGGTTTGTCCTGGACGCAGCGACGGGGATCGTCACCTTCGCGGCCGGCCATGTTCCCGATGACGGCGCCGAGATCCGGGCGGGTTTCGAGTATGACGTGCCTGTCAGATTCGACACCGATCGCATCGAGATCAACCTCGACGCCTTCCGGGCCGGGCGCATTCCTTCCATTCCCCTGATCGAGGTGATCCCATGAGACGGATTCCGGAGGCGCTCGCCGCCCATATCGCGACGGGGGAGACGACGCTCTGCCGCGCCTGGCGGGTCACGCGGGCGGATGGGGCGGCGCTCGGTTTCACCGAACATGATCAGGTGCTCGCCTTCGACGGCACGGTGTTCGAACCGGCGAGCGGCTTTGCCGCCAGCGAGGCGCGCGGGGCAAGCGGGCTCGCCGCACCCGGCGCCGAGATCGAAGGCGGGTTTTCGAGCGACGCGATCACCGAAGCCGACCTTGCGAGCGGCCGTTACGACGGCGCGCGCGTCGAGCTGTTTCTGGTCAATTGGCAGGCGCCGGAGGAGCAGCATCTGCTGCTGTCGGTGCAGGAGATCGGCGAGGTGCGGCGGGCGGGCGGCAGCTTTTCGGCCGAACTGCGCAGCGTGGCACACCGGTTGCAGCAGCCGCAGGGGCGGATCTACAATCGCCGCTGCGATGCGGATCTGGGTGATGGGAGATGCGGCGTCGACCTCGGCTTCGCCGGGCGGCGGCGCAGTGGCCAGGTGGCGGAGGTCATCTCGGCCGACCGGCTGAAGGTCTCGGGGCTGGCGGGGGCGGCCGAGGGGCATTTCCGCCTCGGCCATCTGCGGTTTGATGGCGGGGTGCTCTCCGGGCGCAGGTTTGCGATCGAGGACAGCGTGGCGGCTGTCGACGGGGTGGTCGAAATCGGGCTCTGGCTGCCGCTCGAGGCCGTACCCGCGCCTGGCGATGCCGTGACGCTGACCGTCGGCTGCGACAAGAGTTTTTCCACCTGTCGAGCCAAGTTCGCCAACCAGCGGAATTTTCAGGGTTTCCCGCATATGCCGGGCAGCGACTTCGCCTATTCCTATGTCAGCGGTGCGAGCACCCATGACGGCGGGGTGCTGTACGAGTGAAGGCGCCATCGCCCCTCATCCGCCTGCCGGCACCTTCTCCCCGCAGGCGGGGAGAAGGAGGGATGCGGCCGGCGGCGTGTCCCCTTCTCCCCGTTCACGGGAAGTAGGTCCTGGCAGGGGGGTGATGGGTGGCCGCAGTTGGCGGGGTCACCCCATCCCTCTGCCTGTTTTCCGCAAGCAACAATGAAAGGTATTGCGATGAAGATCATTTGCCCTGACGGAAACGGTTATTCCTATTATGTCCAGGCGGTCGACGAGAGCCGCTATATCAGGGTGAACGGCGTCGAGAGCTTTCTGGTGAAAGCAGGCGATTACTGGAACGGGCCGGATGGCAGCGATGCCTTGAACTATCGCGAGCGCAGCGAGGCGCGGGTGACGACGGAGGATGCGATCGGTTCGACGCATACCTATGCGTTCCAGCTGAAGATCCCCGCCGACTATCCCGAGTTCAGCCCGAAACAGACGCTCGGGCAATGGCACAACGGTGTCTATGACAGCGTCTACAACCGCTATGAGAACGGCGAATTCTCGATTTGCCTCAACAACCACGACACCGACAGTTTCGTCGATTATCCCGTGACCGTGAACAAGGGGTCGTGGAACACCTTCAGCTACACCTTCGTCTGGCACGCGACGGTCGGCGCGGTGACGGCGAAGGTCAACGGCAAGACGGTGATCAAGGCGACCGGACTGGCGCTGGTGCCCGAGGATGCGAGCTCGGTCTATTTCAAATACGGGATCTATCGCAACATGACCAAGGGGCTGGTCGGGCCGGACCAGCAGGTGAGCTACTACAAGGTGAGCCGGGGGTGAGAGGGCGCGTCGTTGCCCCTCATCCCCCTGCCGGGACTTTCTCCCCGTGAACGGGGAGAAGGGGGCACGCCGCCGGCCGCACCTGCCCTTCGACGAATTCAGCTGGCGGATGACAGAGAGCCGCCCAGGCTGTGATTACAGGTCCCAGCCGTCATCGGGATCGAGATCTGGTCCGGGCTGCTTCATGCGGACGTGGCGGATCGTGACGATCGTCAGCGTTGTTTCAGTCACAGTGTAGTCCAGGAGATAGTCCCCCGTCACCCAGGTGCGGGCAGTCCGGAGGGGGAGGTGCACGCCTTCAGGTCCGATTTCCGGGAATTCGGCCAGAAGCTGGCGGGCTTGGGCCATCGTTGCGACGAAGCGGTTGGCCGCGGCCGGATTGTGGTGCTTGAGATACTGCATTTCCCTGCGAAGCCAGCTTGCCGCCGATTTCGACAGGATGACGCGCATCAGGCGACCTTGTTCGAGGCCATGCGTTCGAGGTCCTTCAGGACCTGATCCATGTCTTCGACCTCACCGGCGGCGACGTCTTGGAGACCCTTGCCGAAGGCGAGGATGTCCGCACCCTCCTGCTGCAGATAGATCTTCAATGCTCGCACGATCACCCAACTGCGCGAGCGTTCGGTCGCTTCGGCAATGGCTTCGATCTCGGTGAGCACGTCTGCGGGGATGCGCAGCGTGATCGGATCGGAGAGAGGTCGTTTCGGCATCACAAGTTCCGGGTGAATTTGCACTACATTGTAATACAGATCAGCCTGAGACGGAAGCTCCCTCAGGATGGAACTGACGGCGGCTTCTCATGCTGTGCCGCCAGCTTTCGAAGATGCTTCTCGACCTCAATCAGAATTGCCAAAAGCCCACACACGATCACTGCGAGAACGGTGCCGCCGATCAGACCGATCAGTCCCATGACGACGTTTCCACCGCCCCCGCCGGCCATGGGCGAGACGAAGCCGGCAACCGTGCAAACGATAATGATCAACAATGCCAGTAGATTGTTGACCGTATCCAGAGCGCCAATGAGAGTTCTATTTATTTCTTCCCCCTTTTAGATTGCATCAATACAGCAACAATCGACAGAGTTGTCCATATGCACGGTCGCCGTGACTAGACGCTGCTCTATCCTTCGCGTGTCGGTTGCTGTATCGCCCTCCGATTATGTCCCCACGGGGAGAACCTCCCATGTCCATCAACACACGCGTGCTCGGCATTGCCGAGACATGGATCGGCACGCCCTATCGGCATCAGGGGGCGGCGAGAGGGGTGGGGTGCGATTGCCTGGGCCTCGTGCGCGGGATCTGGCGGGAGCTTTATGGCGAAGAGCCGGAGGCTGTGCCGGCCTATGCGCCTGACTGGGCGGAGCGGTTGGGTGAGGAGCGCTTGCTCCGCGCGGCGGAGCGGCATTTTTCGGCCGTTGGATCCTTTAAGGAGAGCCGGCCGGGCGATCTCGTGCTGTTTCGCTTTCGCCCGCATTTGGCCGCCAAACATGCGGGGATTTTGGCGCGGATGGCGGATGCGACGGTTGGCGCCGCCGCGTCGGCCGGTGGCCTGGATTTCTCGGCGGGCGACGTGGTTGCCGGACCGGGCGCGGGCTTGCTGTCGCACGGCGGGCAAAACGGCAGCCCCGATGCCTTCATTCATGCCTATGAGCAATCGGCGGTGACCTGCTCGGCTTTGGTGCCGGGATGGAAGCGCAGGATTGCCGGCATCTATCGGTTTCCGGAAAGGGTGTTCTGATGGCGACGATCCTGTTGCAGGCGGCGGGCGCCGCACTCGGTTCGGTCTTCGGGCCGGTCGGCGCGATCCTGGGACGCGCGGCGGGGGCGGCGGTTGGCGGCATGATCGACCGGAGCTTGCTGTCGGGCACGACCTCGCTAACCGGGGCGCGGCTGTCTTCGGCACGGCTGGCGGGTGCGAGCGAGGGCACGGCGATCCCGAGGCTGTATGGCACGGCGCGGCTGGGTGGCACGCTGATCTGGGCGACGCGCTTCGAGGAAGAGGCGGTGACCGAGCGTAGCGGCGGCAAGTCGAGCGGCGGGACGCGCACGACGACCTATCGGTATTACGCCAATCTGGCGCTGGGGCTCTGCGAAGGGCCGATTGCGGGCGTGCGGCGCGTCTGGGCGGATGGGCGCGAGCTGGACCTGACCGAGATCGAGATGCGCGTCTATCGCGGCACGCGGAGCCAGCCGGTCGATCCGTTGATCGCGGCCAAGCAAGGGGCGGACAAGGCGCCGGCCTATCGTGGGCTCGCTTATGTCGTGTTCGAGCGTTTGCCGCTCGATGATTTCGGCAATCGCATTCCGCTGCTGCAGTTCGAGGTGATCCGGCCGGTCGGGCAATTGGAAAACCGGATCCGGGCGGTGGCGGTAATCCCCGGAGCGACCGAGCATGGTTATGCGGTGACGCGGGTGTCGGATGCGCCGAAATCCGGCGAAAAGCGCTGGCTGAACCGCAACACGCTGGTGGCCTCGAGCGATTGGCAGGCCTCGATCGACGAATTGCAGGCGCTCTGCCCCAATCTCGAAGAGGTGGCACTGGTGGTGGCCTGGTTCGGCAGCGATCTGCGCGCCGGTGAATGCCGGGTGCTGCCGGGCGTGGAGGTTTCGACGCGGCGGCAGGAGAGCCGGGCCTGGCGTGTGGCGGGGCTTTCTCGAAGCCAGGCGCATCTGGTGAGCCGACATGACGGTGGGCCGGCCTATGGCGGGTCGCCGGATGACCGGAGCGTGATCGAGGCGATCCGCGACCTGAAGGCGCGCGGGCTGAAGGTGACGCTTTATCCCTTTCTTCTGATGGACATTGCATCGGGCAACGGGCTGCCCGATCCCTATGGCGGCGCGGAACAGGCGGCTTATCCCTGGCGCGGACGGATTTCGGCTCATCCCGTGAGCGCCGACAAGACGGCGGCGGCGCGGGCGCAGGTTTCGACATTTGTGACCCGCGCGGACGGCTATCGGCGGTTTATCCGGCATTATGCGGACCTGGCCGAAGAGGCGGGCGGGGTGGACGGCTTTCTGCTCGGGTCGGAGCTCAAGGGGCTGACGACAGTGCGGGATGCGGCAAACGCCTTTCCCTTCGTCGAGGCGCTGGTGTCGCTGGCGGGTGAGGTGCGGGGTATTCTCGGATCAGAGACGGCGATCTCCTATGGGGCGGACTGGAGCGAATATTTCGGCCATCAGCCGGCGGATGGCTCCGGTGATCTGTTCTTCCATCTCGATCCGCTCTGGGCGAGTCCGGATGTTTCGGGTGTGGGCATCGATAATTACATGCCCCTGGCCGACTGGCGCGACGCGGATCTGGAGGCCGAGAGCCCGGATGGGTTTACCAGTGCCGACGATGCCAGGGGCTTTGCCCGCATGCTGACGGCGGGCGAGGGGTTTGATTGGTATTACGCCAGCGAGGCGGACCGGCAGGCGAGAATGCGGACGCCGATCACGGACGGGGCCTATGGCAAGCCCTGGGTCTACAGGTTCAAGGATCTGGAAAGCTGGTGGGGCAACCGGCATTACGACCGGATCGGCGGGGTGGAGCAGGCTGCGCCGACCGCCTGGACGCCGCGCATGAAGCCGTTCTGGTTTACCGAGCTCGGCTGCGGTGCGGTCGATCGCGGGGCGAACCAGCCGAACGTCTTCGTCGACGCCAAATCGGCGGAAAGCGGGCGGCCGCATTTTTCCAGCGGCGCGCGATCCGACAGCCAGCAGCGGCGCTTTCTCGAGGCGCATCTGGGCCACTGGATGCATGGCGAGAGACCGCCTGGGCTGGTCGATCCGCAGAAGATCTTTGTGTGGAGCTGGGATGCCCGGCCTTATCCGGCCTTTCCGCAGGAGACGGGGCTTTGGGCGGACGGGCGCAACTGGCGCACCGGGCATTGGCTGAACGGGCGTCTGGGCACCGCGACGCTTGCCGACACGATCGCCGCGATCCTCACCGATCACGGCTTTGCCGAGTTCGACGTGTCGCAGGTGGCGGGGGATCTCGGCGGTTACGTGAAGGGGGATCTGACCTCGGCGCGGGACCTGATCGAACCGCTGATCGAACTGTTTCAGATCGATGTGGTGGAGGATGGCGGGAGACTTCGCTTTCGCACGCGCGGTAACGCCAGTCTGCCGGCAAGGGAGATTGCCGTGCTGGCGGATATCCCGGACCAGCCGCTATGGAGCGAGACACGCGGGCATGACAGCGATTTTGCCTCGGAAGCCTTGGTGACCTTCTACGATCCGGCGGCCGACTATGCCGAAGCGAGCGTGCGCTCGCGCAAGGTGGAAGCGGCGACCGAGCGGCAGCTGGCGCGCGACCTGCCGGCGGCGATACCGGAGGAGNNTCGCCGCCGCCGAAGGCTGGCTGCGCGACAACCGGCTGGCACGGCGCACGCTGCAACTGGCGCTGGGACCGGGCGAAATCGCGGTGCAGCCGGGCGACGTGCTGCGGCTCTCGGAAGGGCCGGCGGGACGTTTTCTGGTGAGCGAGATCGATGAGGGCTTCGAGCGGCGGCTGACGCTCAGGGCCTTTGCCGGGAAGGTGTCTGCCGAAGTGGCGCCGGTGGAGCCGGGGCGGGCGGGCGACAATCCGGGGGCGGCGGGTTTCGACCCGACGGTGATGTTTCTCGAT
>UCMS01000009.1 GCA_900473805.1 Hyphomicrobiales bacterium
CAGGTCTGGAGCTGGTTTCAATGAATAAAGTCGAGATGCCAGATGGGCGGCTCTTTGTCGCGAACGAATGGCACGGTGCCTCGATCAATACGATCCCCGCCCACGTCGACGCTGTCGCAATCTGCCGAAACTGCAAGGTCATTCGTGAGGTCCCGAGCCGGCTCTACCGCATTGGCGGTACGGAAGGGATGAACATCGAGAAGCTCGCCCGCCGTCTGCGCTGCTCGACATGCGATGCCCGCGACGCGGACCTCTATTTCGGCTATTTCGGCGGGGAGCCACCGCCATATTGAGCCACTTGATCGACGGCGCCTTCCGGCCCCCTACTGCCATCTGATCTTGCGCGCCGCTATTCCCACCCTTGGTCGCCGACCCGTTTGAACGCCCTGTAAAACAAGGCTCAAACCGTTCTTTCCCATTTATTCCCGGCTAATCCCGCCAATGCCATCTGATCTTACGCGTTACATTTTTGACAGTCTCAATTTGTCAGGTTGCCACGCGCCGAGAGTTTGCCGACACGTCGGCAGATCCTCGGGACAAAGCCCGAGGATGACGATTGCGGAGAGGAAGGGTATCCTCCGTAAGCGTCGCAACACTCTGAAACGCCGGCGGGGGACACTGTGCCCACCCCACGTGCCGTCATCCTCGGGCTTTGTCCCGAGGATCTGCCGAGGGTTCGTTCCGCACTTGGGTGATGGTGGACACCTCAGCATGAGCCCGAGCGGAAGCCGCCGCACCCGCCTCTCCCCTCGTGGGAGAGGTTACAAAATCGAGGGCTTAGCCCGATCAGGGCTAAACCTCAGATTTTGTTGGTGAGGGGATCGGTGATGGTGGCACGGAGAACGGCCCCCTCACTTGCGATTTCTGATGTTTAGGCGGCTTGCGCTCGCCTAATTTATCGAAATCGCTTTCTCCCACCAAGGGGGAGATGTCATCCACACCCACCTCACACCAGAACCAGCAACAACACCCCAAGCACGATCAACCCACAGCCTGCCACCTCCAGCCGGTTGATCCGCTCCTTGAAGAACAGGACCGAAGAAGCGAAGGTGAAGAGCATCTCGACCTGGGCGAGCGCCTTCACCACCGCCACCTGTTGCAGCGTCATGGCGATGAACCAGCCGAAGGAGGCGGTGGCGCCGACAAAGCCGACCAGGGTGCTGATCGTCCAGGCAGCACGGATGCGGGAGAGTTCCGCCCGGTCGCGCCACAGCATCCAGGCGAGCATCGTACCAGTCTGGACCACGATGACCACACAGAGCGTGTAGCCTGCCTGCATCACCGCATCGGGGGCGGGCAAGGTCGGGGCGAGCGACAGCGACGCGGCGCGGTAGGCGGTGCCGGAAAGGCCGAAGAAGAGACCCGAAGCAAGGCCAATCAGGGCCGTGCGGCTCAACACCGAAGTGACCAGAGCGGCGGGCGTCAGCGTCGTGCGGGCGACCGAGATCAGCATGACGCCGGCGATCGAGACGAGGATCGCGGCAAACGTACCGACAGTGATCGTCTCGCCGAAGAAGATCAGCGCGATCAGCGCCGCCTGGGCCGGCTCGGTGCGCGAATAGGCGGTACCGACGGCGAAGTTGCGAAGCGAGAAGAGGTGGACCAGCAGAAAAGTCGCGGCGATCTGGGCAAGCGCGCCGACCACAGACCATCCGGCAAAGACGAGGCCGGGCACCGGCAGCGGCCGGTCGAAGCCGAGATGGAGGATGGCAAGGTACAGAAAGGCGAAGGGCAGGCCGAAGCCGAAGCGGACGAAGGTGGCACCCGTGGTGCCCATGCGGCTCTTCAGGTGTTTTTGCAGCGCCGAGCGCATGTTCTGCAGGAAGGCGGCACCGATGGTGATGATGGCCCAGAATTCCATGGGGATCGATCCGGAATGACAAACCGACGTCGTAGACGCGGCGAAAGGACGGGAGATGCGGTGAAAGATGGCCTGATGGCCTCGATCAGCAGACGCGCAGGCGGATGGTGCCGGCGGCCAGCGGATGGAAACGGCACGGCAGCCGCTTGCGATCCTGGAGGATCACACTCGCCTTGCCGGTGCGGATCAACATCATTCTGGCCATGCGCCTCTGATAGCACTTCCCGAAGCGGCAACCAATCCTATTTCCACCGGACCTATCGACCGCGCGACAGGGCGTTTCCCGCCTGTTGCATCCTCTGAGGCATCTGCCATAAGGACCCGATGACCAAACCCGCAAAGCTCCCCTCGCCCGACGATTTCGCCCATGTGCGTGACTGGGTCTTCGACCTCGACAACACGCTCTACCCGCATCACATCAATCTCTTCGCGCAGATCGACACCAACATGACCGCCTTCGTGGCGGAACTGTTGCAGGTCGATCCGGTCGAGGCGAAGGTGCTGCAGAAGCGCTATTACCACGAACACGGCACGACGCTCGCCGGTCTGATGCTGCATCACAAGGTCGATCCCAACGCCTTTCTCCAAAGGGCCCATGCGATCGACTATTCCGCGCTGCTGCCCGACGAGGCGCTGGGTGCCGCGATCAAGCGGCTGCCGGGGCGAAAATTCATCTTCACCAACGGCACCGTGGCGCATGCGCAGGATGCGGCCCGCGCGCTCGGCATCCTTGATCATTTCGACGACATCTTCGACATCGTCGCGGCCGATTACGTGCCAAAACCGGCGGGAGCGACATACGACAAGTTCGCGAGCCTCAACCGGATCGACACGAAGCGGGCCGCCATGTTCGAGGACCTGCCGCGCAATCTGGAAGTGCCGAAGGCATTGGGCATGAAGACCGTGCTCCTGGTCCCGCGCAATCTGGAGACGGCGCTGCTCGAAACCTGGGAGCGGGTGGAGCATATCGACGGCGACAGCGTCGACTACATGACGGATGATCTCGCCGGGTTCCTGGGCCGGATTCTGGGTGATGTCGACTGAGTTTAGCGGAAGCTTACGAAAGTTTCATGCGCCTTACCGATCGTTAAGTAGGTCGATCAAGCACGGTGCCCTAGGGTTCTTTCATCGACACAGTCATTGAAAGGACCACAGATGAACGGCAAAACCATCACCCTGGCGACCCTTGCCGCGTCCCTCCTGATCGGCACCACAGCCGGCGGCGCTTTCGCCCAGGATCGCGGCGACCGGCGCGGTCCGCCCCGCGGCGGCCCGGAAGTCATGTTCGTCCGCATGCTGCAGCAGTTCGACACCAACAAGGACGGCAAGATCGAAAAGGCCGAAGCGACGGCTGCAAGCGAAGCCCTGTTCACCCAGATCGATGCCGATAACGACGGCTCGATCACCCCGGGCGAGATGCGCAAGCATCGCCAGGCCATGCGGGCCGAAATGCAGAAGGCCCGTGCCGAGATGAAGGCGGACACGCCGCCCGCTCCGGGTGACGAGGCGGCCGCGCCGCCACCGCCGCCGGGCAACGCCCCGCCGCGCGACGTGGCTGATGCCGGCCCCGACGCCATGATGCAGGACGACATGGCGGGCGGTCCTCGCCACCAGGGCAAGCATCACGACGGCAAGCGCCATGGCTGGCACAATGAACGGGCCGAGCGCGGCGAAGGGCGCCGGGAGCACGGGATGGGCGGGCCGGCCCGCATGATGCGGGTGGCCGACAAGGACGAAAACGGCCAGATCAGCAAGGCTGAAGCCGTGGCCATGGGCGACCGGATGTTCGAGCGCATGGACCGAAACAAGGACGGCGTGATCAGCGTCGACGATATGCCCAAGCGGCCGATCTTCTTCCGCTGATCAACCGCGAACATTGCCAATCAAGATCGGATGCGGCCCCTTACGGGGCCGCTTCTGCGTCGAGATCGTAGAAATCGGCGATGATCTGCCAGGCTTCCTCCGCCGTTTCGGCAAAATGCAGCAGTTGCAGATCCTCGGGCGCAATGGTGCCGAAGGTGGCGAGCGCCTCGAAGTTGATGATGTCGTGCCAGAAGGCTTTCGAGAAGAGGATCAGCGGGATCGGCGCCATGCGCTTGGTCTGGATCAGCGTCACGGCTTCAAAGAACTCGTCCAGCGTGCCGAAGCCGCCGGGAAAGATGGTGATCGCCTTGGCGCGCATCAGAAAATGCATCTTGCGGATGGCGAAATAGTGGAAGTTGAAGCTGAGTTCGGGCGTGACATAGGGGTTCGGCGCCTGCTCATGCGGCAGCACGATGTTGAGGCCGATCGAGGGCGCGCCGACATCGGCGGCACCGCGATTGCCCGCTTCCATGACGCCCGGGCCACCGCCGGTGACGACGACATATTCATGGTAGTCGCTGGCTTTGGATTGGTTGGAGCAGAGCTGGGCAAAGCGGCGGGCCTGGTCGTAATAGATCGAGGCATTCTCCAGGTTCTTCTTCTGGATATCGTTCTTCGCCGCCCAGGCGGCCTCGCCGGGGGCGGGAATGCGCGCGCCGCCGAACATGACCACCGTCGACTTGATGTTGCGCTCGGTCAGGATCATCTCGGTTTTCAGCAATTCCAGCTGCAGGCGAACCGGGCGCAGTTCCTCGCGGCAGAGGAATTCCTCGTCGACATAGGCGAGCGTGTAGGAGGACGAGGCGGATTGCGGCGTGCGCGGGATGACCTTGGCGGTCTGGCGATCGGTCGATGAGTCCTTCAGCGGATCCCAGGACCCGTCCTTGCGCCGATGCTTGCCGTTTTTCAGTCTCGCCATGCTTGTTCCTTTCCGACGCGCAAGGCCGCCCGACGCTGTTTTCATGCAGCGACTTATGCGCTAGAGCTTTGCGCGAATTTTCGATCAGGTCCTGATCGCTTCCATCCTCAAGGTTAGACAACGAAGTTTAAGGAATTCAGATGAGCGCCTCCGATCTCACCCAGCTCGAACACGTCATCGAAGCGGCCTTCGACAACCGCGACACGGTGTCGACCGCCACCAAGGGCGAGATCCGCGATGCCGTGGACGCGGCCCTCGATCTGCTCGACAGCGGCAAGGCCCGCGTTGCGACCCGTGGCGAAGACGGGACCTGGACGGTGCATCAGTGGCTGAAGAAGGCCGTGCTCCTCTCCTTCCGTCTGAACGATATGGAAGTCGTCAAGGGCGGCCCTGGCGCCTCGACCTGGTGGGACAAGGTGCCGTCGAAGTTCGAAGGCTGGGGCGAGAACCAGTTCCGCGCCGCCGGCTTCCGCGCGGTGCCGAATGCCGTCGTGCGCCGCTCGGCCTATATCGCGCCGAACGCCATCCTGATGCCCTCCTTCGTCAACCTCGGCGCCTATGTCGGAGAAGGCACCATGGTCGACACCTGGGCGACCGTCGGCTCCTGCGCCCAGATCGGCAAGCATGTGCATCTCTCGGGTGGCGTGGGCATCGGCGGCGTTCTGGAGCCGATGCAGGCCGGCCCGACGATCATCGAGGACAACTGCTTCATCGGCGCCCGTTCGGAAGTCGTCGAAGGCTGCATCGTGCGGGAAGGCTCGGTGCTCGGCATGGGCGTGTTCATCGGCAAGTCGACCAAGATCGTCGACCGTGCCACGGGCGAAGTGACCTATGGCGAAGTGCCGCCCTACTCCGTCGTCGTCGCCGGTTCGATGGGCAGCGACAAGGTGATGCCGAACGGGGTTGCGGCTCCGCATCTCTACTGCGCAGTGATCGTCAAGCGCGTCGATGCGCAGACCCGCTCGAAGACCGGCATCAACGAGCTGCTGCGCGACTGATAACATAACGAGGCGCCGGGTCCGACCGGCGCCCTCCCCTCATCGGTCCGGCTCAGCGACCCTTTCGGCTGCGGCATCCGAGATGACACCGCCGTGCCCATCGGCTAAGTCTCGGCAAGGACCTGTTCCATTGTGATTCAGCCAGATTGACCATCATGAACGCCAGCAGCCCCGTCGAAGTTCTTCAAGCCCTGATCCGCTGCCCCTCCGTTACGCCGGCCGAAGGCGGGGCGCTCACGGTGCTGGAAAACCTGTTGAAACCGCTCGGATTCGCCGTCGACCGGATGATCGAGCGGGATGTGGATACACCCGACATCGAGAACCTCTATGCCCGCGCCGGCACCGACGGTCCGCATCTGATGTTCGCCGGGCACAGCGACGTGGTGCCTGTCGGCGACGAGGCCGACTGGTCGGCCGGGCCGTTTTCCGGCGAGGTGCGTGACGGCATGCTGTTTGGCCGTGGCGCCGTCGACATGAAGGGCGGCATCGCCTGCTTCATCGCGGCCTATGCGCGGCTGGTGGAGGCCGGCAAGGTGCCGAAGGGCTCGGTGTCGCTGCTGATCACCGGTGACGAAGAGGGACCGGCGGTGAATGGCACGGTGAAGCTGCTTGAATGGGCGGCTGCCCGCGGCGAGCGCTGGGACGCCTGTCTGGTGGGCGAACCGACCAATCCGGATACGTTGGGCGACATGATCAAGATCGGCCGGCGCGGCTCGGTGTCTGGCACGGTCACGGTGCGCGGTGTACAGGGCCATGCCGCCTATCCGCATCTCGCCGACAATCCGGTGCGCGCAGCACTCTCGCTGGCGAAGAGCCTGATGTTCCCGGCCTTCGACGAAGGCACGGAAAACTTCCAGCCGTCAAACCTCGAAGTCACCTCGATCGATGTCGGCAATGCAGCGACGAACGTGATCCCGGCGACGACCCGCTTCAAATTCAACATCCGCTTCAACGACCATTGGGATGCCGACAGCGTCAAGGCGGAGATCCTGCGCCGGCTTGATGCCGCTGCCGTCGATCCCGAGCTTCGGCCGGGTCGTGCGGCGATCGCCTATGAGATGGTGTGGTCGGAGCGGCCGAGCCATGTGTTCCTGACCCGCAGCAACAGCCTGATTTCGTCGCTGTCGGGCGCCATCGAAACCGTGACGGGGCGCACGCCCAAGCTCTCGACCACGGGCGGCACGTCGGATGCACGCTTCATCAAGGACTATTGCCCTGTCGTGGAATTCGGGCTCGTGGGCCAGACCATGCATATGGTCGATGAGCGGGTTTCCGTCGCCGACCTGGAAACGCTGACGGTGATCTACCAGACCTTCATCGAGCAGTGGTTCGTCCATGCCAACGCTTAAGGAAATCGAGATCTACCTGAAGGGCCTATGGCTGCTGGTGAAGCAGGATCCGGCCGGCTTTTCTCATCTCGATCTTTCCGATCGGGGCGCCGCGCGCTCCTTCTGGTCGATCGCCTGGGCCCTGCCGGCGATCCTTTTGTCTTTCGCCTGGTGGCGTGTGCTGTTCCTCGAAGGACAGGCCACGGGCACGGCGACCGGTCCCCTCTTCTTTTTCCGGCTGACCCTGGTGGAAGCTGCAAACTGGCTCGTGCCGGTGATCCTGCTCGGTGTCTTGTGCTGGATGGTGGGGCTCGGCGAGAAATTCGCTTCTCTTGTGGTGGTGATCAACTGGCTGGCGCTGCCGGCATCCTATGCCTATGGCGTGCTGGTGCTGATCATGATGCTCCTGCCCGGCCTCAGCGGACTGGTGGCGCTTTTGTGGTTCCTGCTGATGGTGACGCTGATCGCCATCCTCTTCCGGATCGTCCGAATGATCGTCGGCGATCACCTGCTGACCATTTCCACCATCGTGATGGTGGTGCTGGTGCCATCGATGATCCTGGCTGAACTGCTGGAACGCTATCTCGGCGTTTATCCGGGGTGAAGCCCTTCTTTTTACTCAGTTCCAGACGCAAAACCGCTGCGCACTTTTGCGGTGTTATATAGCAAAGTTAGAAGAGGCGGGCCTTAACCCGCCTCTCTTTGCTCAATGTGACGTTGCAATAAGTTCCTTAGCCTTCGCCTTGGACCCTACGTGCTTTTCACCACGAAACACTTCGCCCAGACGATGAGTGTTGGTGCCGAGTTGTTGTGCGATGATATTGTATTTCACCCCCTGCATGCGGAGAAGGTGCGCGGTAACTGCCTCCTCAAAGGTAAGCGCCTTCCGCTCAATGAGGATGGGGTTCATTTCAATCCCCGTCATGGGGTGCGTCAAAGTGGCCATCATAGCCCTTTCTTCGTAAAAAGGGCCGGCACGGTATTGACGTCTCCCACGACATGAATCATGGTGCCGTGGTGATCACAACGCAGCCCGTACCGGCTGTTTCGCTCAAGGTCCACACGTGTATCAGACGTGTGGACCTTTCTATTTGGGTGATTCGCAGGCGCTTTGTCGAATCTTTTTTAAGTATCGGCATATTTTGATCGCTGTATACTCACGCCGCGTTTGAGCGCTGCCAGTATACTTTCCAGTGGCGACTTACCGGTGCTCATGCGAATCGCCGAGCAGAGAGAAGGCGTTAGCGCCATTCTATCGGCGGCGATGGTCTCCACCCCGTTTTCGGCTGGTACGTTTGCTACATAACACCGCACTTCGGTTGAAATTGCTTCAAATATCCGGCTGCGGTTCGTCGCCGGGATAATCCACCCGCATGAAATAAAGCCCTTCCGGGGGCGCCACCGGACCGCAGGCGGCGCGGTCGCGGGCTTCGAGTGCTGCGCGCACATCCGACGGCGTCATCTTGCCCTCGCCGGCCAGCTTCAGCGTTCCGGCAAAGGAACGGATCTGGTTGTGCAGGAAGCTTTGGGCGCTGGCGCGGATCTCGATGAGGTCTCCGCGACGGGTGACATCCAGGCGGTCGAGCGTGCGGACCGGGCTTGCCGCCTGGCAGTGGGCCGAGCGGAAGGTGGTGAAGTCGTGGTGGCCGACGAGCTGCTGGGCGGCCGCGTGCATGGCCTCGTGATCAAGCGGCTTCGGCACCCACCAGGCGCGGTTTGCCTCCAGCGCCAAGCGGGCGGGCCGGTTTATGATGCGGTAGAGATAATGGCGACGGAGTGCGGAGAAACGTGCGTCGAAATCATCCGGCGCGGCCTGGACGTCGATGATCGAGACCTGCTCGCCGGCCTGGGCCAGATGGGCGTTGAGCGCGTTGCGCAGCTGGTAGGGCACCCAGGCGCGTGAGAGATCGGCATGAATGACCTGTCCCATGGCATGGACGCCGGAATCGGTGCGGCCGGCGCCTCTGATGACGACAGTTTCGCCGGACAAAGAAAGGATCGCAGTCTCGAGGGCCGACTGCACGGAATGGCCATTGTCCTGGCGCTGCCAGCCGACATAGGCGGTGCCGTCATATTCGACGATCATGCGGAAGCGAGGCATCAGGCGATCACCGTGCCCTTGGGGAGCGGCGTGCCGCGTAGGAAATCCTGCGCGTCGAGAGGCTTACCACCGGCCTTCTGAAGGCGCACGAGGCTGACGGCACCGGTGCCGCAGGCGACGGTCATAGCATCGTCAAGGACTGTACCGTGGGCGCCGAGATGACCATCTGCTGCGGCGAGATGCGAGGCGAGCAGCTTGACGCGTTCCGGCTTGCCGCCGAGCTCGATCTCGGTCCAGGCGCCCGGGAAAGGTGCCAGACCTCTGATATGGTCGTGGACCTCGCGTGCTGGGCGGGAGAAATCGACCCGTGTTTCTGCCTTGTCGATCTTGGCGGCGTAGAGCACACCTTCTTCCGGCTGAGGCACGGTTTCAAGCGTGCCCTTTTCGAGGTGCGCCATGGCCTCGACCATGGCCTCGGCGCCGACGAGGCTCAGGGCATCATGCAGCTCGCCGCCGGTCATGTCGGGGGCGATCGCGATCTTGCGGGTGAGCGCGACGGGGCCGGTGTCGAGGCCCTTGTCCATTTTCATCACCATCATGCCGGTCTCCGCATCGCCGGCCATGATGGCCCGCTGGATGGGGGCGGCACCGCGCCAGCGCGGCAGCAGCGAGGCATGACCGTTGTAGCAGCCGAGCCGTGTGCCATCGAGAATGGCCTGCGGCAGAAGCAGGCCATAGGCGACGACGACGGCGACATCGGCATCCAGCGCTGTGAAGGCTTCGCGGTCGGCGGGGTCACGGAAATTCAGCGGGTGGCGAACCTCGATGCCGAGCTCTTCGGCGGCCTGATGGACCGGGGATTTCTGCAGATCGAGGCCACGGCGGCCGCCCGGGCGGGGTGGCTGCGAATAGGCGGCGATGATCCGATGACCGGCGGCGTGCAGCGCCTTGAGGGTGGCGACGGAGAAGGCCGGCGTTCCCATGAAAATGATGCGCAATGCCATATCGATCTCGCCTTCAGGAGGGAGCGGGCGGTCGCGCCGAAGCGCGGCCTCGGATCAGATCTTCTGCCGGGCAGCCTTTGTGAAGCGCTTGATCACCATCTCGCGCTTCAGGCGGGAGATATGGTCGATGAAGAGCACGCCGTCGAGATGGTCGATCTCGTGCTGCAGGCAGGTGGCGAGCAGGCCATCGGCCTCCGTCGTCACTTCCTTGCCGGTGCGATCGAGCGAGGTCACGGTGATCGTGGCAGGGCGTTCGACTTCGGCGTAATAATCCGGGATCGACAGGCAGCCTTCTTCATAGGTCGAACGCTCGTCGGACGAGCGGATGATCTTCGGATTGATGAAGACGAGCGGTGTCGGCTCTTCGCCTTCCTTGGCGAGATCGATGACGAGCAGGCGACGGGGTACGCCGACCTGGATCGCGGCAAGCCCGATGCCGGGCGCCTCGTACATGGTCTCGAGCATGTCATCGACAAGCTGGTTCAGCTCGGAATCCACGCGCTCCACGGGTTGAGACACCTGGCGCAGCAGCGGATCGGGCAGGATTATGAGTGGCTTGATGGTCATGAGCCTCCCTTAGCGCAAGATCGAAAGGGAGGAAATCGGAAAATTCACCGAGATCCTCCCGTTTCGCGCCACCCGGTCAGGCGGCCGTGCGGCGCGGCGCATGGCCGAGATTGTCGCTGCGGGTGCGGATGTGGCTCATCAGCTCGACCAGGCCGGCGACTTCGGCGCGCAGGCGGCGGGTCTCTTCCGAAGTCTGCTCGACCATGCCGCTGTTTTCGTGGGTCAGGAGATCCATGTTGCGGGTCGCCTGGTTCACCTCGTTAAGGCCGGTCGCCTGGTCTTTTGCGGCGGTGGCGATTTCCGAGACGAAGCTGTCGATGGCATCGATGCGGGCGATGATGTCGCCGAGGACCTCCCCCGTGCCGGTGACGAGTTCGACGCCCTGCTTCACCTGATCGGAACTCTGCGAGATCAGCTGCTTGATCTCCTTGGCGGCATCGGCCGAGCGCTGGGCGAGCTGGCGGACCTCCTGAGCGACGACGGCGAAACCCTTGCCGGCATCGCCGGCGCGGGCAGCCTCGACGCCGGCATTCAGCGCTAGAAGATTGGTCTGGAAGGCGATTTCGTCGATGACGCCGATGATTTTGGAGATCTCGGTGGAGGATTTCTCGATCGCATCCATGGCGGTGACGGCGCGGTGCACGACCGTGCCCGAGGTCTTCGCCTGGTGCTGGGTCTCGTGCACGGCGGCCGAGGCGCGCTCGGCATTGGCGGCCGTCTGGCTGACGCTGACGGAGAGTTGCTGCAGAGCTGTCGAGCTCTGCTGGACGCCGGCAGCCTGGCGGGTGGTGCGGCTCGCCAACTCGCTGGAAGCATGGGCGATGGCATCGGTGCCACCGAGGATTTCTTCCGAGGCACGGCGGATGGCGGCGAAGGAGACGTTCAGCTTGTCGACCGTATCGTTGTAATAGCCGGCCATCTCCTTGAAGTTGTCCGGAAGGTCGGTGGTCATGCGGGTCTCGAAATCGCTGCGGGCGAGCGATTCCAGGCCGCGGCGCAGATGTTCCATGGCGATGGTCTGATCGGCCTCGAAGCGGGCGCGCTCTTCCTCCAGCGCCTTGCGCTTGCTTTCCAGCTCATCGAGATAGACGGATATCGCGTAGTCCATGTCGAGCATGGCGGCCTTGACGAGCGACTTCATCTTCTCGGCGAGCGCTTCCGCGTGACGCTTGCCGAAGGGGAAGGGCCAGTGCTTGACGAGCACGCCGGCGAGCAGTTCGCCGACGAGCATGGAATAGCCACCGATATACCAGCGCGGCTCCAGGCCGATGCGGGCATGGGCCTTGCCGACGGCGGTGACGCCGCGGACGTAATTTTCATCGAAGCTGCCGTTGGCGACCTTTTCCCAATGGCCGATCTGGGCATTTTTCGCCCCGCTCATATGGGCGCCGTCGCGGAAGAACCCTGCCGTCTTGGCGGTCTTGCCGACCTTGGCGTAGAACTTGTCGAGGGCCGGTCCGATGACATCGCGGATCGTTGGTCGAAGTTCTCCCAGGGTTTCCCGTGTTTTCTGGTCGATTTCCAGGAGGTCGAGACGTTCCGACAGAGCTGTGTTCGATTTCTGGTTCATGATTCCAACGCCACGTTCTGAGTTTGACAGTCGTCAAACAGACCTGCCATGGTTTCCTGAACAGAAACTAAACACGGATGATGGTTAAGCATTCCATTATCCTCGGCAGCAAGTTCTATCCGGCCATCCGGCGGACGGTTGCGAGACTGCTCTGGCGCTGGCTCCTGTCACCTGACCGGCCGGCATCGATTCGAAAACCCTGGAGGGCGGCGATCAGGCGTTCGGCCTCTTCACCGAGCGTTGCTGTCTGGGCGGAGGTTTCCTCGACCATGGCCGCATTGCGCTGGGTGATCTGGTCCATCGAGGCGATTGAGGTGTTGACCTCGCGCAGACCGCCGGACTGATCGGCTGCGGCAGACGCGATGGTGCCGACGATCTGGTTGATCTCGCCGATGCGCACGATGATCTGCTTCAGGGCATCGCCGGCATTGTTGACGAGGCCGACGCCGGAATTGACCTGGTTGGAGCTCTCCGAAATCAGGCTCTTGATCTCGCGGGCGGCATTGGCGCAGCGCTGGGCGAGTTCGCGCACTTCCTGGGCAACGACGGCAAAACCACGACCAGCCTCGCCGGCGCGGGCCGCCTCGACGCCAGCGTTTAGGGCAAGCAGGTTCGTCTGGAAGGCGATCTCGTCGATCACGCCGATGATCTTGGAGATGGCCTCGGAGGATTTCTCGATCGCGCCCATGGCATCGACAGCGCGGGAGACGACCTGTTCGGAGACGCGTGCCTCATCAAGGGCGACGCCGACCACCTGGGCGGCCTTCTGGGCGCCATCGGCGGTGAGCGTGACGTTCTGGGTGAGTTCGTGCAGGGCGGCGGTGCTTTCCTCGAGGCCGGCGGCCTGCTGTTCCGTGCGCTGGGCGAGATCGTCGGTTGCTTCGGCGATGGCCGAGGTGGACTTGAAGATCTCGTCGGCGGAACTGCGAACCGTGCCGATGGTCGCGCGCAGGGCGTCAACCGAAGCGTTGTAGTCGCGGGCCATCTCGGTGAAATTGGCCGGAAGGTCGTCGGGCAGTCGCGCTTCCAGATCCCCCGCTGCGAGCTTGGTCAGCACTGCCCTCAGGGCGGCGAGTGCGGTTGCCTGCTCTGCCTCGGCGCGCAGGCGGGTTTCCTCGGCTTGCTTTCGCTCGGCGGCGAGGATGTCGAGATAGACGGAGATGGAATAGTCCATGTCGAGCATGGCAGCCTTCATGACGACCGAGATTTCGTCGGCAAGCTGAGGCGCTTTCTGGCGGCCGAAGCGGCTTGGCCAGCGGTCGCGGGAGACCGCGTGGATCAGTTGTTCGAGGACCAGCGCGTAACCGCCGATATACCAGCGCGGCTCAAGGCCGATGCGCGCATGGGCCTTGCCGACCTTGGTGACGCCCTCGACATAGCTTTCGGTGTAATCCCCGGTTCCGACGATGCCCCAGTGTTCTTCCTGGCGGCGCTTGGCGCCGCGCATGTGGTCGTCACCATGGAAGAAGGCTGCCGTCTCCGGGACCTTCCGGATCTTGTCGTAGAAGATATCGAGGGCCGCACCGATGTTGGCCCGGATCAAGGGCCCCATATGGCGCAGGGTCTCGCGCCCCTTATCGTCCAGCCCCAGGAAACGGAGGCGATTTTTCAGATCAGCATTGTCACTCTGCGAAACCATGGTTCTACTATCCATTGCAGGTCTTGCGGCAAAATCGCCGCCCCGTTTCATAAGGAAGACCTGAAATGGTAAATGTCAGGTTTCAAAAATCGTAGTAATTTCCACCTCCGATATGCGAGATTGCCACGCTGGCCACTTAGGGTCCAAGTGTTTGCGTTTTATCAATTTTCATTAGCCAAAAGATTTCATCCCGCCCCCGGGACGACCGAGCCCATGACCCTTTCGTTCACTCTTTGATCTGGTTCATAAAGGCGAATCGGGTATAGTCGTCGGATGAACATCCAGGATCTTCCCGCCGTCACCATCGGCTCCGTCACGCTCGAGCCCGTCTTTCTGCTGGCAATTGCGGCCGCTCTGGTCGCCCTTCCGCTTGTCTTCCTCGTTTTGGGTTCGATGCGCGCTGCGCGCCTGCGGGCCGAGATGATGGAGGAGACGTTGCGCCGAGACGCAGCGGCCGAGGCACGGCTTGCAGAACTTCTCAAGGCCCAGGCGGAGATGCAGGGGCGGCTTGCCACGATGGCGGATGTCTTCGGCAGCCGGCAGGCGGAACTCACCCAGTCGCTGAGCCAGCGGCTGGACGGCATGACGCACCGGATCGGCGCGACAATCACCGAACAGACGAAATCGACGCACGACAATCTGCGTACGCTGCAGGAGCGGCTGGCGGTGATCGACGCGGCACAGAACAACATCCAGTCTCTGGCCAAGGACGTGGTCGGACTGCAGGCGATCCTTTCCAACAAGCAGACGCGTGGTGCCTTCGGGCAGTCACGCATGGAGACCATCGTGGCGGATGGGCTGCCGATGGGTGCCTATGAATTCCAGACGACGCTGTCGAACGGATCGCGGCCCGATTGCACTATTCGTATGCCGAACAATTCGCCGCCGCTGGTGGTCGACGCGAAATTTCCGCTGGAGGCCTGGAACGCCATTCGCGACGGAGAAACGCCGGAGCACAAGAAGCTTGCGAGCCAGCAATTCCGCCGGGATATCGAGGTGCATATCAAGGACATCTCGGACAAGTACCTGCTGCCGGGGGAAACACAGGACATGGCCTTCCTGTTCGTGCCATCGGAATCGATCTTCGCCGAGATCCACGAGAATTTCGAAGGCATCGTCCAGAAGGCCCATCGCCAGCGTGTGGTCATCGTCTCGCCATCGCTGCTGATGCTGTCGATCCAGGTCATCCAGGCAGTGCTGAAGGACCAGCGGATGCGCGAGCAGGCGCATCTGATCCAGGGGGAAGTCGTCCGGTTGATGGAAGATCTCGGACGCCTCGACGACCGGACGCGCAAGCTGCAGAGCCATTTTCTCGCGGCGCAGAAGGATGTGGAGATGATCATCACCTCGTCCGACAAGCTGGCCAAGCGCGGTGCGAAGATCGAGGCGATGGAATTCGAGGCGCCGGGTGGTCCTGCCGATGCCGGCGACGGCGGAGCAAGGGCGGTGGAAAGCCGCACGGGGTTGCTCAAGCTCAGGGTTGTTGACGAGGACTGACAGGCTGGTCCAAAAGAGCGCAACACCGCTCACGAAAGGCCCGCGCGCTCATGATTACCGTCTTCGGCTCCATCAACATGGATCTGGTTGCCACCACGCCCCGCCTGCCGGTTCCCGGTGAGACGGTGGCCGGCACGGGTTTTGCCACGGCCGCCGGCGGCAAAGGTGCAAACCAGGCGCTCGCAGCGCAGCGGGCAGGCGCTGCCGTGCGGATGGTCGGCGCTGTCGGCCGTGACGAATTCGCCGAACCGGCGATTTCCCTCCTCAAGGAAGCTGGGACCGATCTCTCCGGCGTGAAGACGGTGGACGGGGCGACAGGGACGGCCCTGATCCTGGTTGGCGGCGACGGCGAGAATATGATTGCCGTGGTTGCCGGTGCCAATGGGACCGTCGATGCCGGACAAGCGGAAGCGGCCGTTGCTGCGCTGAAGGCGGGCGACACGCTGATGCTGCAGCTGGAAGTGCCAGCCGCCGCCGTGGAAGTTGCACTCAAGGCCGCCAAGGGTGGGGGCGTGCGGACTGTCCTCAATCTTGCACCGCTGACGGCCGAAGCCGCAGCGCTGGCAACGCTCGCTGACATCGTCATCGCCAATGAAACGGAATTCGAATTGCTGGCCGGACGCCAGGGTCTGAGTGATGCGGAACGGGAAGAGGTTGCCCTCGCCATGCATCGCGAAACAGGCCAGGTGCTGATCATCACGCTGGGTGCGGCCGGCGTGATCGCTGCCGAGGGCGGCGTGCTGCACCGGGCAAAGGGCCTCAAGATCGAACCCGTCGATACGGTGGGCGCCGGCGACACCTTCTGCGGTTATCTAGCCGCGAGCCTGGATGCAGGGCTCGACTTCGATCTGGCGCTGCGGCGTGCGGCCGTTGCGGGATCGCTGGCCTGCCTGAAAGCCGGGGCGCAACCGTCGATCCCAGTTTTGGTCGACGTCGAGCAGGCAATCTAAACAATTTTAGCGGCCCATTAAGTTATGCCGATTTAACGTGAGGCGACGTCATGTCCGGCCGCGTCCGGGCAGGCCGCGCCATGACAGCGCGGACCGCATGCCGATGCAGAGAGACCTCCATTTCCGGAGCCATCATGTTCGCCCTGTTTTCTCGATCCATCGCCGCCAAACTGCTGGTCGTCACCGGCCTGGCGATCGGCCTCGTGCTCTTTGTTTCCAATATCGTTCTCATTTCGCAGACGCGGGACCGCGTGCATTCCCTGATCATGCAGCAGGCGGACGCGGAGGCGAAATCAATCGCCCGCGAGATCGCCGGGAATATCGGCGAACTGGCCAGTGCTGCGCGTCTGATGTCGGGCGTGATCGGCCGTGGCCATGAAGGCAAGTCCTTCGACCGTATGGGCATCACCAATATCCTGAAGGCGAACCTCGAACAGAATCCGTTCGCATTCGGCAGCTGGATGGCCGAGGAGCCCGGGGCGATCGATGGCCGGAAAGACGAGATCAAGGGGCAGACCGACCTGGGCGCAAATGCCGACGGCATCTATACCCCCTACTGGTCGAAGGACCGCAACGGGGCGATCCAGTACTCGACTTTTGCGGCCAAGTACGACGCCGAATGGTATGCGCTCGCCGCGAAGAGCGGCAAGGGCGCGATCACGGCGCCTTATCTCGCCGAAGGCACCGACGTGCCGACGACGATGAGTTCGATTGCCTATCCTGTGTTCTCCGGCGGCAAGATGATCGGTGTCAGCGGCGTCGACATTTCGCTTCTTTCCCTTTCGGACAAGCTGAAGGCCCTGAAGCCCTTCGAGACCGGACGCGTGCTGCTGGTCGGACAGGGCGCGCAGTGGCTGGTCGCGCCGAAGGACGATCTTCTGATGAAGCCCTATGAGGCCGAGGGCGCCGATGCGGTGAAGGCCGCGATCAGCAGCGGCAAGGGCAGCGTGCTGAGCAACCTTGGGGGCGAAGACGGCGAAAGCTTCGATCGCCTGCTCTATCCCTTCGAAGTGCCGGGCGTGAATGCAACCTGGGCCGTGCTCGTGGACATTCCGGAATCGGCGATCAGTGCGCCGGTCAAGGCGCAGACCACGATGATGATCCTCGGCGGCGTCATCATGCTGGCCGCGGTGATGATCTCGCTCTTCCTCGCCGTGCGCTCGCTCGCACAGCGCCCTCTGCACGGTCTGGTCAGCGACGTGGAGCGGATGTCGAAAGGAAACTACGATACCGACGTATCGAACCAGGATCGCCAGGATGAGATCGGCATGGTGGCGAAGGCGCTGGATGGTTTTCGCCATCGCCTTGCCGAAAGCCACATGCTCGCGGCGGAAGCCGAAGCGCAGCGGACTGCGGCCGATGGCGAGCGCCGGCGCAACGAGCAGGAACGCAATGCCTCGGCCGCGACGCAGCAGCACGTGGTCGCCGCCCTCGGCAACGGCCTTGCGCAGCTCTCGCAGGGCAATCTCACCTATCGCCTGCCGGACGAATTCCCAGGCGAATATGCGGCGCTGAAGCGCGACTTCAACGATGCGGTTGCAACGCTCGAACAGGCGATTGCCTCGGTGAATGCCGGTGTGGTCAACATCAATGCGGGCACCGGCGAGATTTCCGAAAGTGCGGCCGACCTCGCCAAGCGCACGGAACAGCAGGCGGCAAGCCTCGAAGAAACCGCGGCGGCGCTCAACGAGCTGACCGAACAGGTCAATTCGAGCGCGGACAATGCCGGTGTCGCGGCCAATACCGTTTCCATCGCGGTCAAAGATGCCGAGACTTCCGGAGAGGTGGTGCGCAAGGCCGTCGCCTCGATGCAGGGCATCGAGCAGTCGTCGCTGGAGATTTCGCGGATTATCGGTGTCATTGACGAGATCGCCTTCCAGACGAACCTGCTCGCACTGAATGCGGGCGTCGAAGCCGCCCGCGCAGGCGAAGCCGGCAAGGGCTTTGCCGTGGTCGCACAGGAAGTGCGTGAACTGGCACAACGCTCCGCCACGGCCGCGAAGGAGATCAAGGCGCTGATCAACGCCTCCGGCGCACAGGTAAAGGATGGGGTGGAACTCGTGGGCCAGGCCGGCGAGACCCTGCAGAAGATCTCCGATCAGGTCATGCAGATCAACGGTCTCATCCGCCAGATCTCCGCCTCTTCGAGCGAACAGGCCATGGGTCTCAAGGAGATCAACTCCGCCGTCAACCAGATGGACCAGGTGACACAGCAGAACGCCGCGATGGTGGAAGAGACGACGGCAGCCAGCATGGCGCTGCGTGGCGAATCGAACATGTTGCGCGAGCTCGTGGCACGCTTTCAGGTGAGCGGCGGCGCGCAGCCGGGCGCGGCCCTCAGTGCAACGGCCGCGGCGATGCGCCAGCCTGCGGCCAGCCCGGCATCGACGGCATCGCGCGCACCTGCGCATCAGCCCGCACCGCGCAAAATGGCGGCGGCCGGCGGCAGGTCAGCGGGTGGCGACAACTGGGAAGAGTTCTGAAGCCAGCGGCGCTGCACGATCTCCCGACGAGATCCACCCTCGCAAAAGACAATGGGCCGCCGGAAACCGGCGGCCCATCTGCATTCAGGGTGTTGCGCACGCGCGCAATTCAGAGGCGGGCAAAACGCTCGATGAGCAGGTCGAAGAAGCCGTCGGCATCGACGTTGCG
This sequence comes from Hyphomicrobiales bacterium, assembly GCA_900473805.1. Taxonomy (GTDB): domain Bacteria; phylum Pseudomonadota; class Alphaproteobacteria; order Rhizobiales; family Rhizobiaceae; genus Allorhizobium. The sequence continues at coordinate 18,890 of UCMS01000009.1, forward strand.
CATGACCTGGACATTCGGCTTGCGGCCCGAGACGCGCCACCAGTCAACGACGGTCATGCCGACCGTCAGTTCGGACTGCAGTTCGATCTCGACATTGCAGTGTCGACCGCTGAAGAGTTCCGGCTTCAGAAGGTAAGCGATGACCGTCGGATCATGCAGCGGTCCGCCGTCGGAGCCGTACTTTTCTTCGTCGAAGCGCTCGAAGAACTGCAGCCACTCGACCATGGTGTGCGCCGGCTTCGTGCCGATTTCGGCGATGCGGGCGACCCGGGCCTTGGTGGTCATCAGCTGATGGGTGACATCGAGCGGCATCATGGTGACCGGAATGCCGGAACCGACGACGGCGGCGGCGGCATGGGGATCGACATAGATGTTGAATTCGGCGGCCGGCGTGATGTTGCCGCCTTCGAAGAAGCCGCCGCCCATCATCACCAGTTCCTTCACGCGGGGCGCGATGTCCGGTGCCTTCTGGAGAGCAAGGCCGATATTGGTCAGTGGGCCGAGCGTGCAGAGCGTGACGGAGCCTTCCGGCTCGCGGCGGATGGTATCGATGATGAAATCGACAGCGTGCTCGGGCTGCACCTTCATGGTCGGTTCCGGAAGAACCGCGCCGTCCAGGCCGGTCTTGCCGTGGACATGTTCGGCGGTGACGAGAGGGCGTACCATCGGACGGTCTGCGCCTTCATAAACGGCGCGGTCCTGCTGGCCGCAGAGTTCGCAGACGATGCGGGCATTGCGGCTCGTATAGGAGAGCGGCACATTGCCAGCCACCATGGTGATGCCCAGAAGGTTCAGTTCGTCGGGGCTTGCGAAGGCGAGCATGAGGGCCGCTGCGTCGTCCTGGCCGGGATCCGTGTCGATGATGATTTTGCGGGGGTCTGTCATGGGATGTCCTGATATCGAATGGGCGAGGCTTGGCGCCGCAGGTGGCGTTTGTCAAGCATCGCGCCGCTTGTCCCGCGACGCGAAGATCCCCATATTCAGTCGCTGATATGACCGGCTTCGGCTGGTTGCGCAAACAGAGGATCGCATGAGCCGGAGCCGCCTTCCCGCCGAGGGATTGATCATTACCTTCAGTCTGGCCGAGGGCGTTCCGCTCCGGCGTCCGCGCGGAAGTGACGGCTATCCGCCCTATGACATCGAGCGACTGCCGGCCGACAAGGGTCAGGACCGGTTGCGAATCACCCTTGCGGTGGCAGGCTTTGCCGAAGACGAACTGGATGTGACGATCGAGGGCGGGCAGCTGTCGATCACGGGCAAACAGGCCGAGCGGGAAGAACAGGATTTTCTCTTCCGAGGCATTGCGGCACGCCAGTTTCAAAGGGTTTTCGCTCTGGAAGAGGGCATGGAAGTGACCGGCGCCAACCTACGCAACGGTTTGCTTTCAATCGAAATCATCCGCATGCAACCGGTGCATCTGGTAAGGAAAATTAACATCTCCGCCGCACAATGAGGGTTGCGGCATGCTTTGCCGCCTCTCCCCCAATGTGGAGGCTCGGAATGTTACTAAAAGAAGCTTCAGCCCGCCTGACGCAATCCGAACTGGCTCATCTCGGAGCCGGCGAAGTGGGCTATATTCGCAAGATGAAATCCGACGAGGTGTCGCGCTGCTTCCCGGAAGCGCCGGAGATCGATCCGACGCTGGACCTGTGGGCCCTGTTTGCCGCCGACGGCACGCCGATCCTGTTGACCGACAATCGCTCCAGCACCTTCTTTAAGGCGGCGGAAGACGATCTGAAGACCGTTTCGCTGCACTGAGCGGTATTGACGAGCCGATGACGCCGGCCTCCTGGGAGGCCGATTTCAGCGTCGGATGAAGGTGAGATAGGCCGAGGATCGGCCTTCGCGGCGGGCCTTGGCTTCGTAGCGTGTGCCCGGCCAGCCGTCATAGGGCGTCAGCCAATCGCTGGCATTGCGCGCCGTCCATTCGAAGCCCCCATGATCGCGGCAATGTTGCAGCGTCCAGTTGACATAGGTGTCGATATCGGAGGCGAAGCAGAAGGTGCCACCCGGTTTCAGAACCTTGTGGAAGCGTTCGAGATTGACCTGGGAGACGAAGCGGCGCTTCCAGTGGCGCTTCTTCGGCCAGGGATCGGCATAGAGCAGATCGATCTGGTCGATTTGGCCTTCCGGCAGCCAATCCAGGAGCTGCGTCGCGTCGTCATCATAGACACGGATGTTCTTCAAGCCCTCTGCCTCGACGACGGCCAGAAGCTTCGCCATGGAATTAACGAAGGGCTCTACACCGATGAAGCCCGTCGAGGGATTGGTGCGGGCTCGGTGAACGAGGTGCTCGCCACCACCGAAGCCGATTTCGAGGCGGATTTTGTCGACGGGCACGGGGAAGAGCGACTTCAGGTCTTCAGGCACGGCGGAGGCGAGATCGACCTTGAGTTCGGGCAGGATGGTTTCCATGCGCCCGACCTGCTGCTCGCGCAACGGCTTGCCCTTGCGTCGACCGAAGAAGGCTTCGGTCGACCTCGTCTTGCGTTCCGCGTCCGTCATATCACCTTCAAGCCTTGAGAGCGTCCTTCAGCGGCTTGACCAGATCGAGCTTCTCCCAAGAGAAGGAGCCGTCGCGGCCAGCCTTGCGGCCGAAATGGCCATAGGCGGACGTCTTAGCATAGATCGGCTTATTGAGGTCAAGATGGCGGCGGATGCCGGACGGGGACAAGTCCATGACCTTGCGGATCGCGGCCTCGACTTCGTCCTCGGTCACCTTGCCGGTGCCATGCAGGTCGACATAGATCGACAGCGGCTGGGCAATGCCAATCGCATAAGAGATCTGGATCGTGCAACGGTCGGCGAAGCCGGCGGCCACGACGTTCTTGGCGAGGTAACGGGCGGCATAGGCGGCCGAACGGTCGACCTTGGTCGTGTCCTTGCCGGAGAATGCGCCGCCACCATGGGGGGCCGCACCACCATAGGTGTCGACGATGATCTTGCGGCCGGTGAGGCCTGCGTCACCATCCGGGCCGCCGATGACGAACTTGCCGGTGGGGTTGATGTACCAGGCGCAGTCGTCGGCGATCTTCAGGTCGCCAAGGGCTTCCTTGATGAAGGGCTCGACGACCTGACGGACCTTCTTGGAATCCCAGTTCTCGTCGAGATGCTGGGTGGAGAGAACAATCGAGGCGACTTCCGCCGGCTTGCCGTCGACATAGCGGACGGTGACCTGGCTCTTGGCGTCGGGACCCAGCTTGCCAACGTCACCCTCGCCCTTCTTGCGGGCGGCGGAAAGCAGCTGGAGGATCTTGTGGGAGTAATAAATCGGCGCCGGCATCAGGTCCGGCGTTTCCTTGCAGGCGTAGCCGAACATGATGCCCTGATCGCCGGCACCTTCGCTGTTGGAGCTGTCGGCAGCCTTGTCGACGCCCTGGGCGATATGGGCGGACTGGGAATGCAGGAGCACGTCGATCTTGGCGGTCTTCCAGTGGAAGCCATCCTGCTCGTAGCCGATGTCGCGGATCGCCTTGCGGGCGGCTGACTTGAACTTCGAGGGATTGATCACCTCGTTGCCGTTCTTGTCAGTCTTCATCAGGCTCGGCGGAAGGCGAACTTCGCCGGCGATGACGACGCGGTTCGTGGTTGCAAGGGTTTCGCAGGCGATGCGCACGGTCCAGGGATCAACGCCGGTCTTGGCCGCTTCGCGGTAGACGAGATCGACGATTTCGTCGGAGATGCGGTCACAGACCTTGTCTGGATGACCTTCGGATACGGATTCACTGGTGAAGAGATAGTTGGCGCGCATCGGGATTCCCCTCAAAGTATGGATGGCGGCATCGTTACCCAGTTCAAGTTTCAAAGACAAGAACACAACCACATAAATATATCTTTATGTGAGTAAACTTTTCCCTACAGGGCAAAAAAAAGCGGCCCGGGGGGACCGCTTTTTTTTCGAGGCAAGCGCGCCGATCACTCGACGTCGGCATCGGCTCCCAGAGCCTTGACCAGATCGACGATTTTGCGGCGGACCTTGGGGTCGGAGATTTTGACGAAGGCGCGGTTGAGCTGCAGGCCCTCGGAGGAGGAGAGGAAATCCACGACGTAGTTGGAGCTGGAGGCTTCGGCCATGCCAGCGGACGACGAGGGGCTTTCACCCGGGGCATCCTCGAAGAAGAAAGAAACGGGAACCGTCAGAATATTGGAAATATTCTGGAGACGGCTAGCACCCACTCGATTGGTGCCCTTTTCATACTTCTGAATCTGTTGGAATGTGATGCCGAGGCTTTCACCGAGCTTCTCTTGGCTCATGCCAAGCATTGTTCGACGAAGGCGAATCCGACTACCGACATGGATGTCAATCGGGTTCGGCTTCTTCTTGTTCTCGATCATTAATGTCGTCCTGACAAATGTGTTGGCGTTTCGACCATAACCCCATGCCCGCCCAACCATTACGATACGTTGTACTCGTCGTCGATGATCTTTCAGCATACTTGCAGACTCACGGTCGGAGCCACTATGCAATTTTAGGGGTTTTTGGTCAATTCATCCGCCTAATAAAACCCATACGAGAAATGCTCGCGACGAAACCAAGGGCTCCGAGGACCAACCAAAAGTTTAGGTTGTGGTCGAAATTGTTCCGTTTCGACACAGTTGACATGCCTATAGTTGCATCCAGGGCGCCCGATAGATTTAGTGCCAGACCATCGACAACCTGACCATAGGCATCGATCACAGCCGATATACCGTTGTTTGCATCGCGAATGAGCGGCACGCCCCGTTCCACGGCGCGCAAACGGGACTGCAGAAAGTGCTGATAGGGACCGGGCGTGGCTCCGAACCAGGCATCATTGGTGATGTTGAGAATGGCGCCCGCGCCGCTGAGATCAGGCGCGAGTTCGGCAGGAAAGATGGCCTCATAGCAGATCAAGGGATAGAAGGAGACGCCTGAGGGAAGGGTTAGCGGGGAGCGGCTGGCGGCCGGCGAAAAGCCGCCGGGCAGGCTTATCAGTTGCTCCACCCCAAAGCGGCGCAGCACATCCTCGAACGGCAAGTATTCCCCGAAGGGCGTCAGATGTACCTTGTCGCTTGCAGCGAGGATCTGGCCCTTATCGTCTATCATGTAGACCGAGTTGTAGTAACGCGGTGGCAGACCCGCTCCCCGTTCCTCCGCACGCACAGCGCCGGTGATCAACACCTGCCCGTCCTGCAGGACATCGCCAATGCGCACGAGCGCGTCCGGGTTCTCCGTCAGAATGAAGGGAACAGAGGTTTCCGGCCAGACGATAACATCCGGTCTCTGGTGACCGGCAGCCGGCGGCGCTGACGTCAGCGCCAGGTGCTTTTCGAAGACGCCGATGCGATCGGAGTTCTCCATCTTCTGTGCCTGGTCGATTGCCGGCTGGACGAGCCGTATGGCGATCTGGCGGGTTTCACCCATATCGGCCGGCGCGAGATAGAGCCGCCAGGCTCCATAGCCGAAATGGGCGACGAACAGGACGGCGGCAAGGAGAATACCCGGCACGGCGCCGCGACGAGTACCGAGCAAAGCAGGCGCTGCGAAAACGAAGACGCAGAGTGCCGTGACGCCGAAGAGACCGAGCACATAGCTCGATTGCATCATCAAGGGGACAGGCATGGCGGCATACCCAATGGCATTCCATGGAAAGCCAGTAGCGACGGTACTGCGTAGCCATTCGGCAAGGCCGAAGCCGAAAGCGAGCGCTGCGATGCGACCCATGCCATCCGACCAGACGAGACGGGCGAGCATGGCGGCAAAGCCGTAAAAGATGGCAAGCAGGGCCGGCAGACCCAGCACCGCGAGCGGGATCGCCCAGGCAAAGCCGCTGGCGTCAACCAGCAGCGCATTGCCGAGCCACCAGAGGCCGGCGACGAAGTAGCCGAGGCCGAAGAGCCAGCCGGTGACGAAGGCGGCGCGCAGATTGAGCGTGCCGCTGCGCTCGGGATTGCCGGTCAGCCCGTCGAGGAGCCAGACCAGTAGCGTAAATGAGACGAACATGGCCGCGAAGACACCGAAAGGCGGCATGGCGAGAGCCCCGATCGCGCCCGCGAGGAGAGCGAGTCCCGCGCGTCGCCATCCCCCGAGCAGCAAGATCCTGCCGGCCAATCGTTCCATGCACACCCCTCCGCTACCGCGAATCAACCGCCCGGCAGTGTTTCAAACTTCCGAGCGGATGTCGCGGTCTTCGCCAGCCAGGTCGTTACGTGCCCGATGCGGACTTATTGCCGTCCGCAGGAGATGCGTGACCGGCCTGCGCAGCGGGTGTCGGCGGGGTTGCGGCTGCGGGCAAGGGGACCACGTCTGCCGAAGCGGGCACGACGGGATCGGTTGCTGGGACAGGTGCTGTCGCCAGCTTGCTGCGGCGGGGTTTCGGCTCGGCCTTCGAAGCGCGCGGCTTGACCTCAGCCGCCTGGGGAGCTGGGGCCTTGGCCGGCGCGGCCGGCTTCGGCTGCGCGCGCGTCTTGGCGGCTTCGACCTCATCGCCACGCGTTTCGCTCTCGCCCTTGGTGGAGCGGCGGCGGGCGGCGGCACGCTTGCGAGTGACGCGGACGCGCTTGATGCGGCGGGGATCGGCGTCGAGAATGTGGAACTCGAAGCCCGGCAGTGCCTGGACAACTTCGCCTCGGGCCGGAATCCGTCCGAGAGCCGAGAAGATCAGCCCCCCCAGCGTATCGACGTCCTCGAGGCGATCCTGGATGTCGAAATCGGGGCCGATGGCCTCGGCGATCTCCTCGAGTTCGACGCGGGCGTCCGCCACAAGCACGTCATCGGAAATGCGGCTGAACATGACTTCTTCATCGTCGTGCTCGTCGTCGATATCGCCGATGACCATTTCGACGATGTCCTCGTGGCTGACGAGGCCGTCAGTGCCACCATATTCGTCGATGACGAGCGCCATCTGCGTGCGGGCGGCCTGCATCCGGCTCATCAGGTCGGAGGCCAGCATCGACGGCGGCACGAAGAGAATGGAGCGGATGATGCCGGCTTCGGCGACCGTCTTCGAAAGGTCGATGCGGGAGAGATCGAAATCGATCTTCGACTTCGCCGCCTTGTCGGTCTTTTCGACCTTGTCGGCGCCATTGACGGCACCGTTTGCAGCGGCACGAGCGGGCGCGCGGCGGCGACTGCGGGCCTGCTTCGTCACATAGGAGAGAAGGTCGCGAATGTGAACCATGCCGCGGGGATCATCGAGCGTCTCGGCATAAACCGGCATGCGCGACCGGCCGGAGACCTCGAAGATGGTCATCAGTTCGCCGATCGTCACACTCTGGTCGACCGCCTCGATATCGACTCGCGGCACCATGATGTCTTCGACCCGGACTTCACGGAAGCGCAGGATATTGTGCAGCATCGCCCGTTCTTCGGGCGTGAAGGCTTCGCCCAGGCTCGCATCCGCTTTCAGCGCGACGGTCAAGTCCTCGCGCAGGCTCGTCGAGGACGACGGCTTCAAGATGCGGGCGAGACGCGCCCAGAAAGAGGTTGAGGTTCGGTTCGAGCTTTCCGCTCGCGAAGGACTACTGCCCTCGTCGGACGACGAACCTTCCGGTCCGTCCGTGGCCTCAGGGGCCGATTTCGTTACAAAGTCGCTCATTGTTCCAGACTATCAGATGGGGTCCTGCCCCGCATAGGGGTCAGATAGGCCAAGTTCCGCCAGAATGCGAGTCTCCAGCGCTTCCATTTCCTCGGCGTCTTCCGTTTCGATGTGGTCGTAGCCGAAGAGATGGAGGAATCCATGAACCATCAAGTGGGTCAGATGATCCTCGAAACTCTTCTCCAGCTCGACGGCCTCGCGCTCCACCGTCTCGCGGGCGATGATGATATCCCCGAGCATCGGGCCGGGCATCTTGCCGGGGGTTAGCGGAAAGGCGGGGAAGGACAGGACGTTGGTCGGCTTGTCCTTGTTGCGCCATTCGGCGTTGACCTCGCGGATCATCTCGTCGTCGGCGAAGACGAGCGAGACTTCCGTCGGCTGTTTCGGAAAGGGCTGACCCTCGACCTTGGCGAGAAAGGTTTCCGCCGCGCCGAGCACGCGGGAGGCCAGGGCCTCCAGCGCCGTCTCATCGGCCCAGCCATCAGCCTCGACGGCGATCTGTATATCCAGTTGCGTCATATCGAGTGGGAGCTGGCCTTCAGGGGTCGGCCTGCTCGCTTTCATCCTGTACCTTGTACTTGGCGTCATAGGCCTGAACGATGCGGCCGACCAGCGGATGGCGCACGACGTCGGTATCCTTGAAGCGGACGACCGAGACGCCTTCCACACCCTTCAGCACCTGCAGGGCCTCGACCAGTCCGGAAGTGACGCCGCGCGGCAAGTCGACCTGGCTCGGGTCGCCGGTGATGATCATGCGCCCGTTCTCGCCAAGGCGTGTCAGGAACATCTTCATCTGCATTGAGGTGGTGTTCTGCGCCTCGTCGAGGATGATGGCGGCATTGGAGAGCGTGCGGCCGCGCATGAAGGCGAGCGGCGCGATTTCGATGACGCCAGCGGTGATGGCACGCTCGACCTTGTCACCGGGGATCATGTCGTAGAGCGCGTCATAAAGCGGGCGCAGATAAGGATCGACCTTGTCTTTCATGTCGCCGGGCAGGAAGCCGAGACGTTCGCCGGCTTCCACGGCCGGGCGCGACAGGATGATCTTGTCGACAACGCCGCGCTCAAGAAGCTGGGCGGCATGGGCGACCGCGAGATAGGTCTTGCCGGTGCCGGCGGGACCGACGCCGAAGACGAGTTCGGCGCGCTCCAGTGCCCGCATATAGGCGTCCTGGGTCGGTGTACGGGCCGCGATCGTCTTCTTACGGGTTGAGATCTGGGCCATGGACAGGCGGGCCTTGCGCTCGAGGGTCGGCAAGGTCAGCTGGTCGTCGGCGGCGACGGCCATGCGGATCGCACCTTCGACGTCGGAGGCTTCCACCGAACCGCCGCTCTGCAGGCGGGCATAGAGGAAATCGAGCGCCCGGCGGGCCTGGTTGGTCGCCTGCAGTTCACCGGTGATGGCCACGGAATTGCCGCGGGCCCGGGCTTCGATCTGCAACCGCTGTTCGAGCAGCTTCAGATGCTGGTCGAACTGGCCGAAGAGTTCGCTCGCCAGCCTGTTGTTCTCGAACGTCAAGATGAAGTGATTGGCGTCGGTCGCAGCGGTTTTGATGTGGCGCGAGGGTGAAGAAACCACTTCTGTTGCGTTCAAGCGATCAGGCTCCTGGATCAGGTTAAGGCCCTCACTCTAACCCTCTGCCACCTCGGCAAACAAGCTGTTTGGGCCGGCTGCGGTGATTCGTACCTGTATAATGTCACCGATTTGCGATGACTTTGCATCAAGATTCACAGACTGCAGCCAAGGAGAGCGTCCGATCAGCTGGCCGGGCATGCGACCGGGCTTCTCAAGGAGCACGTCCATCTGCTGTCCGACCAGGGACTGCATGAAGGCCTGCTGCTGTTCGAGCAGCAATGCCTGGAGGCGCGCCAGGCGTTCGGCCTTCACGTCCTCGTTGACCTGATCGGGCAGATCGGCGCCGGGCGTTCCGGGTCGGGTCGAGTACTTAAACGAATAAGCCTGCGCATAGTTCACCTCGCGCACCAGATTCATCGTGTCTTCGAAATCCTGATCCGTTTCACCGGGGAAGCCGACGATGAAATCGCCCGAGAGGGCGATATCGGGGCGAACGGAGCGTATGCGCTCGATGAGGGCGACGTATTCGGTGGCCTTGTGGCGGCGGTTCATCGCTTTCAGGATCCGGTCGGAGCCCGACTGCACCGGCAGATGCAGATAGGGCATGAGCATCCTGAGATCGCGATGCGCCTCGATCAGACGATCGTCCATGTCGCGCGGATGGCTGGTGGTGTAGCGCAGGCGGGCGAGGCCGGGAATTTCGGCCAGCCGATAGAGAAGATCGCCAAGGCCGATCGCCCTGCCCTGTTCGTCCTCGCCGTGCCAGGCATTGACGTTCTGGCCGAGCAAAGTCAGTTCGCGCACGCCTGAATCGACCAGTTTGCGCGCTTCCGTCAGAAGCTGGGAGAGCGGGCGGGAGACTTCCGAGCCACGGGTGTAGGGCACCACACAGAAGGTGCAGAACTTGTCGCAGCCTTCCTGGACGGTGAGGAAGGCGGTGACGGAGCGCGGCTTGCCGATGACCTTGGTGGGATCCGGCAGGTGTTCAAACTTGTCTTCGAGGGCATATTCCGTATCGACCACACGCTCGCCGGCACGGGCCTTCTGCAAGGCCTGCGGCAAACGGTGATAGGTCTGAGGGCCGAGCACGACATCGACGGCGGGCTCGCGGCGGGAGATTTCCTCGCCTTCGGCCTGAGCGACGCAGCCGGCGACGCCGATCATGAATTCCTTGCCTTCGGCGGCACGGGCCTTCTTGTGCTCGCGCAGGCGACCGAGGGCGGAATAGACCTTTTCGGCGGCCTTTTCGCGGATGTGACAGGTATTGAGAAGAACGAGGTCAGCCTCTTCCATGACCTCGGTCGGGGCATAACCATCCGCCGCCAGGGCATCGGCCATGCGGCCGCTGTCATAGACGTTCATCTGGCAGCCATAGGTCTTGATGAAGACCTTGCGCGTGTTGGCGCCCGGTGCGGGGATTTCGGTGAGGCTCGCGGTGTCCTGGGTCATGCGGCGCTATTTAGTGGTTTTCGGTCCGCGGTTAAACCGAAAAATTGAAAGGCGGCTCAGCGGCCGTGGCGACCGCGCAGATGCGCGAGCAGCAGATTGCGCAGGCGGCTCTCGACATGGCTGGCGAGGCTCTTGCGGTTGTCTCCCTGGCGGAAGTCCACGGTCTCGCCGAAGGTGACGTCGACATCGAGCGCGCCGGCCCTGAGGACGCCCAGCAGATGGGGGACCAGGCCGATATCCCCGGGCCAGCCGGCGATCGGCCGATGGTAGCGGCCCATTGGCAGGCCCTGGATGCGCGTATAGGCGATGGCAACGGGCTGGACGTGGACGACGGCGTTTTCCGCATCCTTCGGCAGGGCGGCGGCGGCGGCGCCGAAGAGCGAGGATTTGACGGAGAGCACGCGGTTGCCGTCCGACGTGGTGCCTTCGGGGAAGAGCACGACGATTTCGCCATCCGCCATGCGGGCGGCGATTTCGTTGACCTGATCACCGGTGCGGCGCTTTTCTTCACGCACCACGAAGATCGTCTTCTGCAGGCGGGCGAGCGTGCCGAAGACCGGCCAGGAGGCGACCTCCGTCTTGGCGATGAAGACGACATCGGCGAGCGACCCGAGGACGAGGATATCCTTCCAGGAGGCGTGATTGGCGGCGATCATCAGGGGACGGCGGGGATCGAGCCGGCCATGGGCATGGACGCGGATGCCGAGGCAATAGAGGGCGATGCGGTGCCAATGGCGCGGCAGGCGGCGGCGCAGGCGCCAGTCGAAACGCAGAGCCACAAGCTGCAGCGGGATCAGGACCAGCGAGACGAGCAGCAGAACAACCGCCATCACGGCGATCCGCAGGCCGTTGACGAAGCCGAGGCCCTCACCGGATTGCATGGACTATTTCTCGTCCTTCGACAGGGGGATTCCGTAAAGCTCCAAGCGATGGCCGACGAGGCGGAAGCCGTGTTCGCGGGCGATGCGTTCCTGCAGAGCCTCGATTTCCGGCGAATGGAATTCAACGACGGTGCCGGTCTTCAGATCGATCAGGTGGTCGTGGTGCTCTTCGGGGACCGTTTCATAGCGGGACCGGCCGTCGCGGAAATCGTGGCGCTCGATGATGCCGGCGTCTTCGAACAGCTTGACGGTGCGATAGACGGTGGAGATTGAGATCTTCGCGTCGACCTTCGAAGAGCGGCGATAGAGCTCTTCGACATCCGGGTGATCGTCGGAATCCTCCAGGATACGGGCGATAACGCGCCGCTGCTCGGTCATGCGCATGCCGCGTTCGGCACACAGCGCTTCCAGCGATTTCAGGGCATCGTTCATAAAATCAGCATATCCGCAGATGGTCGGTTGGTGCAATCGCCGGGTTAGCGAAGATCGCGGCGCATGACAAGCGCGGAGGTCCGGCGCCCCTGCTCGTCCGTGTAGTAGGCGGGACGTTCGCCAGCCTTCTCGAAGCCGAGCTTGCGGTAGAGACCCAGCGCCGGTGCATTGCCGTCATCGACTTCAAGGAACATGGCCTCGCCGCCGCGGTTCTTCGCTTCGCGGATGGCCGCCTGCATCAGGCGCCATCCGAGGCCGAAGCGGCCGACCTTTTCGCCGACGGCAATGGTCAGGATCTCGGCTTCACCGGCAACTTCACGGGCGAGCACGAAACCCGAGAGCGGCGCCTTGAAGATCAGCGTGTTGGTCTGCCACGCCGCGAAGCCGAAGGTGTTGGGCTGCAGGAGCAGGCTGAGGAATTCGCCGTCGCCCCAGGCGCGGGGAAAGCGCTGGCCGTGGAGTTCGGAGACGGCGCGGCAGTGATCCGGCACCATCGCGACGAGTTCGAATTCGGGCTGGCGGTAGAACAGGCTGTCGCGCATGTCAGGCTCTCGATACGGCAAAACCCGTCTGCGGTTTTGCATCGGGTCCGCGCAGATAAAGCGGCTTCGCCTTGCCCTGAGCTTTCGTCACCGCTGAAATACGGGCGACGATCTCGATCGGATAGTGGTCGGGTTCTGTCTGGGCTTCGGGATCGGCGATCAGGGCAGCTGCGGAGCCGATGACCTGGGTTCCGGGTGCAGCCGCACGCGAAAGGAAATCCTCCAGCGTGACGAGGGCTGGCTCATCGAGCGCGACGCCGTTGCGGAAGGTCTGGACATAGACTTCGTCGCGATGGGCGTTGATGGCGGCAAGAACAGGTGCATCGCCTTCCGGCACCGTCCGGGCAAGCACTTCCAGCGTGCAGACACCGACGCAGTCGATGCCGAGCGCCAGCGCCAAGCCACGGGCGGCAGCGACGCCCACGCGGATGCCGGTGAAGGAACCAGGACCGACGGTGACGCCGATCTTTTCCACCTTGTCCAGGCTCAGGCCTGATGTCGTCACGGCCTCCTCGATCATCGCCATCAGCCTTTCGGCATGGCCGCGGCCGATGGTTTCACTGACGCGCGCAAGCACGGTCTCAGATGAAGAGTCAAAAACGGCGGCTGCGCAGTCCACACCCGCCGTATCGATCGCAAGGACGATCATCCTATCCCCAGACCGGTCTGATCAGACCGCTTCGACTTCCTGAACTTCCGGCACGAAGTGGCGCAGCAGGTTCTGCACGCCATGCTTCAGGGTGGCGGTTGACGACGGGCAACCGGCGCAGGAGCCCTTCATGTTGAGGAAGACCTTGCCGTCCTTGAAGCCGCGGAAGGTGATGTCGCCGCCATCCTGGGCCACGGCCGGGCGCACACGGGTTTCGAGCAGTTCCTTGATGGTCGCGACGATGGTCTCGTCGCCGGCCTCGAAGAATTCCTCGTCGCCGTCAACTTCCGCCGAGGTCGAGGCCGTGCCCATGACCGGGGCGCCGCTCATGAAATGCTCCATGATGGTGCCGAGGATCGCGGGCTTCAGGTGCTGCCATTCGGGGCCGTCCTTGGACACGGTGACGAAATCGTAGCCGAAAAAGACGCCGGTGACGCCGGGAATCGCGAAGATACGGGCGGCGAGCGGTGATGCATTCGCGCTTTCGGCGTCGCGGAATTCCGCCGTGCCCGTCTGCATCACCACCTTGCCGGGCAGGAACTTCAGGGTGGCGGGGTTCGGCGTGGCTTCGGTCTGGATGAACATGGCGGTCTCCGCGCGGTGCTCTCACCGCTCAAATTTAGAATTCTTCAAAAGTTAAGGCTTCCGGCCCGGCAGTTCAAGACATGATCGAGCGGTCGCGGGAAAAGATCAGCACAGGGCGTCGATTTCCTCATCGGTCAGCGAGTCCGGCAAGACCGTGACGGGGATCGGGAAAGCGGCGCCGCGACCGGCGATCATCGAGACGAGCGGGCCGGGACCTTCCTTGGTGGAACCGGCGGCGAGCACCAGGATCGCAATGTCGCGGTCTTCCTCGATCAGGCTGTTGATCTCGGGATAGGCGCTTCCCTCGCGGATCACGAGTTCCGGCTCGATGCCGATCGTTTCACGCACCGTCTGGGCGGCCTTTGCCATCACGGCCTCGGCCTCTTCCCGGGCTTCCGCCCGCATGATCTCCTCGACGCCCAGCCACTGCTGGAAATCGCCGTCGGGAATCACGTAGATCAGGACAAGTCCACCGTTGGAATTCTTGGCGCGGCGGCCGGCATAATGGACGGCGCGCGAACATTCGGGGGTGTTGTCGATGACCGCCATGAACTTGCGGCGGTGACCTTCAAGACGTGAGAGACGTGTTGAAACCATAGAGAACCCCGCCGGCTGAAGCTTTATCGATGTCGATTGCGGGATCGGACCGAACCCGCAATCGAGGCGACCTTATCGCACGAATCCGATAATGTCGCGGACTTCGTTCATCGTCTTTTCGGCGCGGACACGGGCGCGTTCGCCACCGTCGCGCAGGACAGCGTCGATATGGCCGGGGTCTTCCATGAGACGGCGCATCTCGGCGTTGATCGGGGCAAGAACCTCGACGGCGAGATCGACCAGCGCCGGCTTGAAGACCGAGAACTGCTGGCCGCCGAATTCGGCAAGCACGTCTGCCTTGGACGTGTCGGCAAGGGCCGCGAAGATGCCGACGAGGTTGTCGGCTTCGGGACGGCCTTTCAGGCCTTCCGTTTCGCTCGGCAGGGCATCGGGATCGGTCTTGGCCTTGCGGATCTTCTTCGAGATCGCGTCCTGGTCGTCCATCAGGTTGATGCGCGAGAGGTCGGACGGGTCCGACTTCGACATCTTCTTGGTGCCGTCCTTGAGGCTCATGACGCGGGGCGCCGGGCCATCGATCAGCGGTTCGACCATGGGGAAATAGGCATGCACCGGCTCTTCGCCGACCTTGATGTCGACGCCGAGACCCGTCGGCACGATCTTGTCGTGGAAGTCCATGTTGAACTTCATGGCGATGTCGCGGGCGAGTTCCAGATGCTGCTTCTGGTCGTCACCGACGGGCACATGCGTGGCGCGGTAGACGAGGATATCGGCGGCCATCAGGCTCGGATAAGCGTAAAGGCCGAGCGAGGCCTGCTCGCGGTCCTTGCCGGCCTTGTCCTTGAACTGCGTCATGCGGTTCATCCAGCCAATGCGGGCGACGCAGTTGAAGATCCAGGCGAGTTCCGCATGCTGCGGCACCTGAGACTGGTTGAAGACGATATGTTTCTTCGCATCGATGCCGGCGGCGAGGAAGGCGGCGGTGATCGAGCGGATCTGGGTGGCCATGTCCTCGTGGACCAGTTGGGCCGTCAGCGCGTGCATGTCGACGACGCAGTAGATGCAGTCGTTGTTTTCCTGCAGGGCGACGAACTTTCTGATGGCGCCGAGATAGTTGCCGAGATGGAGGTTGCCGGTCGGCTGTACGCCGGAGAAAACCAGCGGCTTGAACTCAGTCATAATAATCCTCAACAGGCTGGTGGAGGGCCCGATCTACTGATCGTGTCGGTCTGGGCTTATGCACGGCAGGCGGGGCGCAATCAAGCGCTCACTTCGCGCTCAGAGCTTCGTCCGCTCGATCAGATCCCAGAGATTCCCGTAGAGATCGGCAAAGACGGCGACGGTGCCATGGGCTCGTGACGAGGCTCCTCCTGGAAGACGACGCCGGCTTTCAGGAAGCGCTGATGGTCACGGGCGAAATCATCGGTTTCGAGGAAAAAACCGACGCGGCCGCCGGTCTGGTTGCCGATCGCGGCGCGCTGGGCGTCGTCGGTCGCTTCTGCGAGCAAGAGGGCCGCACCCTCCCCGCCGCTCGGGCGGACCACCAGCCAGCGCTTGCCATCGGGCTGGACCGTATCCTCCACGCAGTCGAAATCGAGGCCATCGCGGTAGAATGTCTTGGCGCGATCATAGTCGTCGACGACGAGGGAGACGAGAAAGAGGCTGTTTCGGCTCATAATTCCGGGCTTTCGGTTCGGACTGTGACGCAGGCGCGCCTCATGTCACGCTTAGGATCTTTTTGACCCGGAATCGAGCGACTTAGAGAATGGTATCAAAGGAGACTACACGCCGATATCGGCTCAATACGAGGTCGCCTCCGGACGAATCGAGTAAAGCGCACCAAATTTGCCACATTCCGGGGAATAAAAAACCCCCGCAAGCGATCTGGATCGCTCAAAACAACAAACTCATTCCAGAAGGTCACTCATGCGCACATTGTTTCGCGTCGCGCTCGGCTGCGTGCTTTCCATCGGTTTTCTCTCCCCGGCGGAGGCGGTCGAGAAGAAGCGTCACTTCTTCATGAAGCACGACACCACAGTCGCCTATACCTTGCAGCGGGTCAGCGTCCGGGCCAGCTGTTTCCCGGACGAGCTGAAGGGGATCCTTGCGCATATCGCCAAGAAGACCGGCAAGAAGCCGATCGTGACCTCCGGCCATCGCCCGCGCTCGGGCAAATCCCAGCACAGCCACTGTTTCGCCGCCGACATCCGGGTGCCCGGCGTGCCTGAGAAGCAGATCGTGGCTGCGGCGCGCACCGCGCCTGGGATTGGCGGCATCGGCCGCTATTGCAACGGCATCGTGCATGTCGACATCGGGCCGAAGCGAACCTGGACCTATTGCTGATCCGGGGCGCCTGTTCCTGCATCCGTCGGCCCGGCTGACTTCGGCTTGCGCTTCAAGTTGCGCCTGATCATGCCGAGATCCGCGCCACCGATGGCAAAGGCGACGCCGAAATAGACCGGCATGGCGAGCGCAACCAGACCGCCCAGGGCGAGCAGTTGGTCGAACAGGGGGCTCTGCGGCGTGAGCCAGGCGGACCAGCGGCCCGAGAGATAGACCAGCATGGCCGCCATGACGGCGGCCGCGACGAGCAGGCGCAGCGTGCGGGTGATCAGCGATCGCTCGATAACGAGATGGCCACGCCAGAGCAGCACGGAGAGGAGCAGGATAGTGTTCGTCCAGCCGGCAGCGGCCTCTGCGATGGCGATCCCGCTTTCCGCGAAGATTGGGAAAAGCGTGACGGCAAGGCCGGTGTTGATTGCGACCGAGACCATGGTGAAGCGCATGGGTGTCTTCGTGTCTTCGCGGGCGTAATAGGCCGGCTGCAGGGCCTTGATCAGCACGAAACCGGGCAGGCCCAGGCCATAGATCGCCAGGATCGAAGCAACCACGGCGGTGTTCTGTTCGGAAAAGGCACCGCGCTCATAGAGCACGCGGATGATTTCATCCGAGAGAACCCAGATGCCGGCGGCGGCCGGAAGCGTCAAGAACAGCACGAATTCGATGGCGCGGTTCTGGAGATTTCCCGCTTCCTTCATATGGCCGCTTTTGAGGGCACGGGCCAGTTCCGGCAGGAGAACGACGGCGACGGCGACACCGACGACGCCGAGCGGCAGCTGGTAGATGCGATCGGCATATTGCAGGGCGGCGATGGCGCCTTCCTTGCCAGAGGCGATGGCCTGGCCGATCAGCTGGTTGATCTGGGTGATGCCGCCGGTGACGGCAGCGGGGATCGCGAGCACCAGCAGGCGCTTCACATTGGGCGTGAAACGCGGGCGCTTGAAGGACAAATGGATGCCGGCATGGCGCACGCCGAGATAGACGACCGCCATCTGCAGGAGGCCTGCCCCCAGCACCGACCAGGAGAGTGCCCAGGCGGTGGCGGCCGGGTCCGCGCCGGTCCAGAGCGCCCAGCCGAGTGCGCTGATCATCAGGACATTAAGGAAGACGGGAGCGATGGCGGCCGCGAAGAAATGATGCAGCGAATTCAGCATGCCGCTCAGCATGGCCGTCAGCGACATGCACATCAGATAGGGGAACATGACGATGGCGAGCCGCACCGTCAGCCCGAACTTTTCCGGATCGTCGGCGAAGCCGGGCGCAATGATCCACTCGACGAGCAGCGGCATTGCGAGCTGCATGCCGATGGTGAGGATCATCAGGACAGAGAAGAGAACGCCAAAAACTTCCTCGGAAAAGCGCTTGGCGCCATCGATGCCGTTCGCTTCAATCTCCTTGGCGAAGAGGGGCACGAAGGCGGCGTTGAAGGCGCCTTCGGCAAAGAGACGGCGGAAGAGATTGGGGAAGCGGAAGGCGGCATAGAAGACGTCGGCGACCGGGCCTGTGCCGAGCGCGGCCGCCATCAGGGTTTCGCGGGCAAAACCGAAGACGCGGCTGCCGAGCGTGGCGCCCCCGACCGTCATGAATTTCTTGACGAGACTCATGTCAGGCGCGCGCCTTGCGGGGCGCAGGGGTGACGCGCGGCGGTGGCGCGATGATTCCGGAGGGCATGTTGTCCTTCAACTCGTCGGGCTGTTCGGTCATCACCGGCTTCAGGCGATTGGCGATGTTGGCCTGGCGGTTCTCGTTAGTCACCTTCTGGCCGACGAGGTCGGTGACATAGAAGGTGTCGATGACCTTTTCGCCGAAGGTGGTGATGCGGGCCGAATGGATGTCGAGCGAAAGATCCGAGAGAACGGCGGTGATTTCCGCCAGAAGACCGATGCGGTCGAGGCATTCGACTTCAATGACGGTGAACTTGTTGGAGAGCGCGTTGGAGATGCGCACGTCCGGCTGGACGGGGAAGGTCTTGTTCTTCTTCTTGCCCTTGGAGCGCGTGGCGATGACTTCCGGCAGGCGCTTGCGGCCCGAGAGTACGTCCTCAATCATCTTGCCGATCGTCGCGGCACGGCGCATCTCGTCCTCGTCGATCGGGAATTCGCGGTTGATCAGGATCGTGTCGAGTGCGCGGCCGTCCGAGGTCGTGAATATCTGCGCGTCGGCGATGTTGGCACCGGCCGCAGCACAAGCACCGGCGATAATCGAAAGCAGGCGCGGATGGTCGGGTGAGAGCACCGTGATTTCGGTGATCGCGTGGAACTGGTGGGTGCGCACCATGGTGGCGAGCGCCTTGCCCGCCTTGTCCGATTCGCGAATGAAATGGGCGTGGCGGACCTGGTCTTCGAGATCGACCGAGAGCAGGTAGGGTTCGTAATGCAGCTTGGTATAGGTGCGCTGGTCCTTCTGGCTCCAGCCTTCCAGCGCCTTTGAAAGCTGCTCGGCGGCGTGCTTGGCGCGCTCCTTGCGGGAGACCTGGGAGAAGCCGCCGGAGAGCAGCAGTTCGGTCTCGTAATAGAGCGTGCGCAGGAGCTGGCCCTTCCAGCCGTTCCAGACGCCGGGGCCGACGGCGCGGATATCGCAGATCGTCAGCACCAACAGCATCTTCAGCCGGT
The DNA here is from genome assembly GCA_900473805.1 of Hyphomicrobiales bacterium. Taxonomy (GTDB): domain Bacteria; phylum Pseudomonadota; class Alphaproteobacteria; order Rhizobiales; family Rhizobiaceae; genus Allorhizobium. The sequence goes on from UCMS01000009.1 coordinate 38,067, forward strand.
CGAGCGACTGCACCTTTTCGGCAAAGTCGGTGATCGTCTTGCGGTCGTGCAGATCGCGCGTCTGGGCGACCATGGACATAAGAAGGTGCTGGTCGATGAGCCAGACGACCATCTCCGTCTGCTTGGGCGAGAGGCCGAGACGCGGGCAGAGCTTGCGCGCCACCTTGGCGCCGGCGACGGAGTGATCCTCCTGGCGGCCCTTGGCGATGTCGTGCAGCAGCACCGCGACATAGAGCGCCTGGCGATCCTCGATCTCCGGCATGATCTTGTTGGCGAGCGGATGGATTTCCTCCGCCTTCCCCTTGTCGATCTCGGAGAGCACCTCGACGGTGCGGATCAGATGCTCGTCGACAGTGTAGTGATGATACATGTTGAACTGCATCATCGAAACGATCTTGCCGAATTCCGGCATGAAGCGGCCGAGCACGCCGGCTTCGTTCATGCGACGCAGGATGAAGCCGGGGTCCTTGCGCGAGGTCAGGATCGACAGGAAGAGACGGTTCGCCTCGGCGCTTTCGCGAAACTCGTTGTCGATCAACGACAGCGAGCGGGTGACGGCTTTGAGCGCATCTGGATGGAATTCGAGGCCGTTCAGATCCGCCACATGGAAGAGGCGCATGATCGACATCGGGTCTTTCTTGAAGACACCGGGATCGGCAAGCGCGATACGACCGCGATCATCGATGAATTCGCTGGCGCCGGGGATCTTGCGCGGACGGTTGGCGAAGCGGCCGAGCATGCCGCCGATGCCGGGAGCGGCCTTGGCCTGCTGGTCTTCAAGGGCTGCGGCGAAGATGCGGGTGAGGTCGCCGACATCCTTGGCCACCAGGAAGTAATGCTTCATGAAGCGTTCGACGGCGGAGAGGCCCGGACGGGCCTGATAGCCCAGGCTTTTGGCGATCTCCGGCTGGATATCGAAGTAGAGGCGCTCTTCGGGCTTACCCGTCAGGTAGTGCATGTGGCAGCGGACGGCCCAGAGGAAGTCGTCCGCTTTCTGGAACAGGCGCCACTCGGCGCGGGAGAGCACGCCGAGGCGTACTAGCTCATCGGTATCGCGGACGTGGTAATTGTATTTGGCGATCCAGAAGAGCGTCTGCAGATCGCGCAGGCCGCCCTTGCCTTCCTTGACGTTTGGTTCGACGAGATAACGGCTGTCGCCTGCCTTGCGGTGGCGTTCGTCGCGTTCGGCGAGCTTGGCGGCGATGAATTCCGGGGCGGTGCCCGTGGTCACTTCCTGGTCGAAGCGGTGCTGGAGTTCGGTCACCAGTGCCTCGTCGCCGCAGATATGGCGGGTTTCGAGGATCGCGGTACGGATGGTCATGTCCGACTTCGAGAGGCGGATGCATTCCTCGACGGTGCGGGTGGCATGGCCGACCTTGAAGCCGACATCCCAGAGCAGATAGAGCACGAACTCGACTGCCTTGTGCATGGCGGGACCCGCCTTGGCCGGCAGCAGGAAGAGCAGATCGATATCGGAGCCGGGTGCCAGCGTGCCGCGGCCGTAACCGCCAACGGCCGCGACGGAGAGGCCATTCGTATCCTTCGGATAGACATGGGTGCGGGCGAAATCGAAGATCACCGAAATCAGCTGGTCCTGGATCCAGGAGATGCGGTTGGCGCAGTTCATGCCGCTGCCATCCTCAAAGAGCTTGAGCCGCGCCTGTTCGCGCGCGTCCGCAGAGGCTTTCTTCAGGATCGGCAGGAGTTTCGAGCGGGTCTCCAGCAGGTTGCCGGAACCGGCAACCGCGTTGCAGGACGCTTTCAGGGCGTCGATGTCGAGGAGGTCGTCGAAGGCGAGGTCTGCTTTGGCCATCTGGGCTGCATCATCTCTTGGAAACCCGGGAATCAGCCGGGATTGGTGGCGCTATAGCGCCTTTCGGGCGCGATTGACAGGCACTCTACCGGTCAAGGCTTGCCAAGTTGTTTCTTGAGATCATAGAGCGCCTCGAGCGCCTGACGAGGCGTCAGATCGTCAAGATCGAGTGAGCGCAGGGCTTCCTCGACCTTGGAAGGGCCGGCCTTCTGGATTTCCTCGCGGCGCACCGCGACCTGGAAGAGGGGCAAATCGTCGATCAGCTGGGCGGCGGGGTTCTTGCGGTCGCTGTCTTCCAGGCGGGTCAGGACCTCCCGGGCACGCGACACCACGGCTGCGGGCAGACCGGCAAGACGGGCAACCTGGATGCCATAGGAACGATCGGCAGCACCGGGGCCGACCTCATGCAGGAAGATGACGTCGCCGTCCCATTCCTTGACGCGCATGGTGACGTTCGACATGCGGGCGAGCTTTTCGGACAGCGCCGTGAGTTCGTGGAAGTGGGTGGCAAACAGCGAGCGGCAGCGGTTTGCCTCATGCAGATGCTCAACGGCAGCCCAGGCGATGGAGAGGCCGTCGAAGGTGGCCGTGCCACGGCCGATTTCATCCAGGATGACGAGCGAACGATCCGTCGCCTGGTTTAGGATGGCGGCCGTTTCGACCATCTCGACCATGAAGGTGGAGCGGCCCCGCGCCAGATCATCGGAAGCGCCGACGCGGGAGAAGAGGCGATCGACGATCCCAATATGCGCGGCACCAGCCGGCACGAAGGAGCCCATCTGGGCCATGATGGCGATCAGCGCGTTCTGGCGCAGGAAGGTCGACTTACCGCCCATGTTGGGACCGGTCAGCAGCCAGATGGCGCCGGGGCCTTTGGTGTCGTTGGGCGAGAGATCGCAGTCATTGGCGATGAAGGGGCTGGCGGCCTGGCGGCGCAGGGCCTGTTCGACCACAGGGTGGCGGCCGGCGATGATCTTGAACATCCTGCTGTCGTCAACCAGAGGGCGGCAATAGCCCTGCTCTTCGGAGAGGGCAGCAAGACCGGCGGCGACATCGATCACGGCAAGCGCCCTCGCGGCGGCCTTGATCGGCTCGGCAGCGGCAATCACCTGAGACACCATCTGGTCGAAGGCCGCCAGTTCGAGCGAGAGCGCCTGCCCGGCGGCATTGGCGATGCGGCTTTCGAGATCGGCGAGTTCGGTCGTTGTGAAGCGCATGGCATTGGCCATGGTCTGGCGATGGATGAAGCGGGACTTCGCCTCATCCGTGTCGGTCATCGGACCGGCATTGCCGGCGGTCACCTCGATGAAATAGCCGAGCACATTGTTGTGCTTGATCTTCAGCGACTTGATGCCGGTTTCCTCGGCATATTGCAGCTGAAGCCCCGCGATCACCCGGCGGGACTGGTCGCGCAGTGCGCGCAGTTCATCGAGCTCCGGAATTGCACCATCGCGCAGGAAGCCGCCGTCACGCTTCAGGAGCGGAAGCTCGTCAGCCAGCATCGATGCAAGGCTGGAGCCAAGATCGGCGGGGAGCGCCGCTAGATTGGCCAAGGCCTCCGTGAGTTCCTTCGGCAGGCTCGAGGGATCGAGCAGGCGGCCGACCTCGGCGGAGGCGGCAAGGCCGGCGACGATGGAGCCGAGATCACGCGGGCTGCCGCGATCGAGCGCCAGGCGGGACAGCGCGCGCGGCATGTCGGGCACGCGCTTGAGGGCATCGCGCAGGCGGTCGACGAGCAGGCCATCTGCCAGCAGGAAGGCTATGGAATCCTGGCGCTCCGCAATCGCTTCGGGATCCGTCAGCGGCGACATCAGGCGCTCCGCCAGCAGACGCGCGCCGCCACCTGTCACGGTGCGGTCGATCGCCTTCAGGAGCGAGCCATTGCGCTCGCCCGACAGCGTCTTCACCAGCTCGAGATTGGCGCGAGTGGCCGGATCGATGAAGAGGGTCGAGGCTGCATTTTGGCGCTCGGGCAGGCCGAGCGGCGGGCGCTCGGAGATCTGAGTCTTTTCGACATAGGCGACGGCGGCGGCGGCAGCGGCGATTTCGGCGCGGGAGAAGGCGCCGAAGCCGTCCAGCGTGGTCACGCCGAAGTAGCGGGCAATGCGGCCCTCGGCGCTGGCGCTATCGAAGAGCACGGCAGGCTGCGGCACGACGACACGGCCGAGCACGTCGAAGGCGGGCTTCAGCTCTTCATCGTGGAAGAGCGTGTCGGGCACGATCAGCTCACGCGGTTCGATGCGCAGGATATCGGCGAGCAGGCGCGTCTCCGTCGTCTCTGCAAGACGGAAGATGCCGGTGGAGATGTCGATCCAGGCGAGCGCGAGCTGTGGGGCGGAGCCGCCGCGGATGCGGGCCAGCGACATGAGATAGTTGGATTCGAAGGGCGAGAGGAGCTTGTCCTCGGTGATCGTGCCCGGCGTGACAAGGCGCACGACGTCGCGCTTCACCACCGACTTCGAGCCGCGCTTCTTCGCTTCGGCCGGGTCCTCGACCTGTTCGCAAACGGCGACGCGGAACCCAAGGCTGATCAGCTTCTGCAGGTAATCATCGGCCGCATGCACGGGCACGCCGCACATCGGGATATCCTGGCCGAGATGCTGGCCACGCCTGGTCAGCGTGATGCCGAGCGCGCGGGATGCGTCGACCGCGTCCTCGAAAAACAGCTCGTAGAAATCGCCCATGCGGTAGAAGAGCAGGCTGCCGGAATTGGCGGCCTTGATCTCGATATACTGCTCCATCATCGGGGTCGCCGTGGCGCGGCTCTCCTCCGAGGTCAGTTCGGCGACATTCAGGACATCACTCGGGGTGGCTTGATATAGCGTCACGGGCTCAATGTTTTCTTGAAAAGGAAGTCGCCTGACACTAACGACTTAAGACGAGGAAACACAACCAGGATGGGCCGGCGTTCGCCCGCTGCCCACAACAAGGTGAGGGGAAGCATGGCAAGCGAGAAGACGACCGGCCGGACGAAAGTCTCGGTCACGGAACAGGAAGCGCTGGACTTCCACTCCCAGGGGCGCCCCGGCAAGCTCGAGATCACCCCAACCAAGGCCATGGCCACGCAGCGCGACCTGTCGCTCGCCTATTCCCCCGGCGTTGCTGTTCCGGTCAAGGCGATCGCGGCCGATCCGGCCACGGCTTACGACTACACCACGCGCGGCAACATGGTCGCCGTCATTTCCAACGGTACCGCGATCCTGGGTCTCGGCAATCTCGGGGCACTCGCCTCCAAGCCGGTCATGGAAGGCAAGTCGGTTCTCTTCAAGCGGTTCGCAGATGTCGATTCGATCGACATCGAGGTCGATACCGAGAATGTCGACGAATTCATCAACTGCGTGCGTTACCTCGGCCCCTCCTTCGGCGGCATCAATTTGGAAGACATCAAGGCACCGGACTGCTTCATCATCGAGAGCCGGTTGCGCGAACTGATGGACATCCCTGTCTTCCATGACGACCAGCACGGCACCGCGATCATCGCGGCGGCCGGCCTGATCAATGCGCTGGAACTGACGGGCCGCGACTTCAAGACGACCAAGCTCGTCTGCAACGGCGCCGGCGCTGCAGCGATTGCCTGCATCGAGCTGATCAAGGCCATGGGCTTCAACGGCGAGAACATCATCCTCTGCGACACCAAGGGCGTGATCTTCCAGGGCCGCACCGAGGGCATGAACCAGTGGAAGTCGGCTCATGCGGTGAAGACCGACAGGCGGACGCTGAAGGAAGCCATGGTCGGCGCGGATGTGGTGTTCGGGCTGTCGCAGAAGGGCGCCTTCTCCGCCGACATGATCGCCTCGATGGCTGATAATCCGATCATCTTTGCCATGGCGAATCCGGACCCGGAAATCACGCCGGAAGAGGTCGCCGCGATCCGCGACGATGCGATCATGGCGACCGGGCGGTCCGACTATCCGAACCAGGTCAACAATGTTCTGGGCTTTCCCTACATTTTCCGGGGCGCGCTCGATGTGCGGGCAAGTCAGATCAACGACGCGATGAAAATTGCGGCTGTCAGAGCGCTAGCGAGCCTGGCGCGCGAAGACGTGCCCGACGATGTGGCGGCTGCCTATCAGGGCGAGCGTCCGCGTTTCGGGCCGCAATATATTATTCCCGTGCCTTTCGATCCGCGTCTCATCTCGGCGATCCCGGTTGCTGTGGCGAAGGCTGCCATGGAAAGCGGCGTGGCGCGCAAGGCGATCGAGGATCTCGGCGCGTATGCGCATGAACTCTCGGCTCGCCGCGACCCGATCGCGGCTGCCACACAGCGCATCTACGAACATGTGCGGAGCCACCCCAAGCGCGTGGTCTTTGCCGAGGGCGAGGAAGAACAGGTGATGCGCGCGGCCATCTCCTTTGCCAACCAGGGTCTCGGCACAGCGATTTTGCTCGGCCGCGACGAGCCGCTGAAGGCGACCGCCGAGCGGGCCGGGATCGATCTCGATCGTCCGGGCATCGAAGTGGTCAATGCCCGCATGTCAACCCGCGTCGATGCCTATACCGAATATCTCTATGCCCGCCTGCAGAGGAAGGGCTATCTGCATCGCGATGCGCAGAGGCTGATCAATACGGACCGCAATCATTTCGCCGCTTGCATGGTGGCGCTTGGCGATGCGGACGCCATGGTGACGGGTACGACACGCAATTATTCGACGGCGCTTGAGGACGTGCGCCGCTGCATCGACACGGCACCCGGTCACCGCGTGATCGGGGTTTCCCTGGCGCTGGCCCGTGGGCGCACGATCGTGGTGGCGGATACCGCCGTGCACGACATGCCGACGGCCGAGGAACTGGCTGACATCGCTGAAGAGGCTGCCGGTGTCGCTCATCGCCTCGGGCTTGAGCCGCGCGTGGCGCTGCTCGCCTATTCTACCTTCGGGCATCCGACCGGCGAACGCTCCGAACGGGTGCGCGAGGCGGTGAAGGTCCTCGACCGGCGCGGCGTCTCCTTCGAATATGACGGCGAGATGGGGGCGGATATCGCGCTTAACCAGCACCGCATGGAGCAGTATCCGTTCTGCCGCCTGTCGGGCACAGCGAATGTGCTGGTGATGCCGGCGATCCACTCGGCGGCGATCTCGACCAAGATGCTGCAGGAACTGGGCGGACTGACGGTGATGGGGCCGCTGTTGATCGGCCTCGAAAAGTCGGTGCAGATCGCGCAGATGGGCGCCAAGGACAGCGACATCGTCAACATGGCGGCGATTGCGGCCTATAACGCGGCGGGTTGATCCGGGCCCGCGTGTCTCACGCGAACACCGGGGCGGCTTTCGCGAGCCGCTCCATGTCCTCTTCGATCTCGAGCCTTAGCCAGCGCTTGAATTTTTCCACCTTTTCGGATCGTTTCGTATTCTCGGGCACGACGAAGTAGTGGCCAAAGCCGGTCTTGACCGCCGGACCGAAGGGCGCGACCAGTTGGCCGTGTTGCAACTGGTGCGAGGCAAGCGTCTGCCAGGCGAGCATCACCCCCTGCCCGGCGATCGCGGCATCGAGGCAGAGCGAGGCCTCGCTGAAGGCGTGACGGGCCTTGATTTCGGCGCCGGACAGGCCAACCGCCGAGAGCCAGACATCCCAGGTGAACATGGCCCGGCTGTCGATGATTTTCGGCAGAGCCAGGATGTCGGCCGGCTGCTTCAATCGCTCCGCCATGGCCGGGGTGCAGACGGGTGCCACGCGTTGCTCCAGAATCAGCTCAGCCCTGAAGCCCGGCCAATGACCACGCCCGACCCGGATCCGGAGATCAACATCCGTCTGGCTGGCGTCTGTGAGCCGATCATTGGCGTCGATCCGCAGGCCAATCTGGGGGAAGAGCGCGGAGAAGGCAGCGATGCGGTGCACCAGCCAGCGAGCGGCGAAGACCGGGGCAACGGAAATCGTCAGCACACTGTCGTCGCTCTTCTGCGCCAGGGCCACGGCCCCCGACAACTGACGGAACCCATCCTGCAGGCGGGCGAGGACACCCCCTGCCGTCTCCACCGGGACCATGCCGCGGCTGGTGCGCTCGAACAGCGTCCGACCCAATTGCTGCTCGGTCTTGATGACCTGCTGGCTGATGGCTCCGACCGTCACGCCCAGTTCGTCCGCGGCCGCCTGGAGCGAGCCGAGACGGGCCACAACTTCGACGGCCCGGAGGCCGTTCAAATGTACCTGGTTCAGGTTTTTCATATAGAAAAGCTATAGTCGATCGGGACAAAACTCAATTGAATTCAGCATTGCGAAGGTGGAGAAACAAACATGATCGAACCGATCGCGCCTGACATTTGGCGCAGGGAGAGACTGCCATGTTCAAGCTTTTCTGGAGGCGCGCACACGGCGCGCAAGACTACAAGGAGCGGGACTGGCGGCACGATCCGTTGGGGCACCCTGTGTTACTGCCCATGAGTGCACGGGAGTTGGCGGACTTGCCGATGGTGCCGGAAGTGCCAATGAGGGTTGCAAAAGCGAAAGAGGGCGCACGCTCCGGCCAAGACGCCCGCCAAGAGCTTTCATGCCGGAGCGCTGCTTCGCGATGATTGGTCAGGCCGGAGAATTGTGAGGTCTGGCTTCACCGCCCCTCATCCGACCCTTCGGGCCACCTTCTCCCCGCAAGCGGGGAGAAGGAATCAGCTGGCGCTGGCGAAGCGGCCGGCGTCGGCGCCGTAGTAGTTGACGTAGCGGCCGGAGATGCTGGAGATCGGCAGGATGATCAGCACATCCGTCGTGTTGAACGCCTGGTCGACGACGGCACCATTGCCGACCATGGCACCCAAGCGGAGATAACCCTTGATCAGCGGCGGCATGGCAAAGAGGGCGCGGCGGGCATTGACGGCTTCCGACGGCATCAGGTCCATCTCGCGGTAGAGATGCGGCAGGGCATCCACGGCCCATTCGCCCTTGGCGACGGCATTCTGATGCAGGAAGGATAGCGCAAGCGCATGTTCCTCCGGCTGCGTGCCGGGGAAGGAGCCGCAGCCGAACATGGCGTCGATGCGGTGCTGCAGAGCATAGGCCCAGCAGCCCTGCCAGAGCAGCTCGACGGTGCGCTTTGTGCGATATTGCGGCAGCACGCAGGAGCGGCCGAGCTCCATGAAGCGCTTGCCCGGGTGACGAGAAACGAGTGCATCGACGCCGAATTCCGAACCCGAGTAGAAACCGCCATGGCTCACCGCCACATCGTGACGCAGGAGGCGGTAGGTGCCGACGATCTGGTCTTCCGTGTCGCCTTCAATGGCGCGGTCGAGAACCAGCAGATGATCGCAAAGGCCGTCCCAGCTGTCGACATCACGGCCGCGGCGGGCGCATTCGGGATCGACCTGGGCCTTCATCTCCTCGACGAAGACGCGGTAACGCACCGCCTGGGCGGCGTCGATCTCGCGTTCGCTGCGGGCAAGACGGGTCTCGAGGCTGCCGATGCGGCCCAGGAGATCATGGGAAGGAGCAAGCCTGAGCGGCAGTGCTGCCGGGCTTTCCACAAGAAGGTCTCGTTCGATCAGTTCCACGCCCATCGGATCTATCCAGCGTTGAAGTCACGGGCCTTAAAACACGACACTGCTACAGGAAAGTGACAAAACTTCGGAGGCTCATGCCGCGCGTCAGGTCTGCGGCGGCTTCGGTTTGCGGTGCTGAATGATCTCGTCGATGACGATGCAGATCGCACCAATGGTGATGAAGCTGTCGGCCAGGTTGAAGACAGCGAAGGACCAGGTGTCGGTGTAGAACAGGACATAATCGACCACGTAACCGTAGGTGAAGCGGTCGATGAGATTCCCGAGAGCGCCTGCGATGATCATGGCGAAGCCGAGATGCGCCCAATGCTGGTGTTGACCCGTCTTGCGCCAGAGCCAGAGGACGAAGACGACGATGACGAGACGCAGCGCCACGATGAACCAGGCGTCGAGATGCGAGAGCATGGAGAAAGCGACGCCGAGATTGTGGGTGCGGTAGAGCGCCCAGAACGGCATGACGGGGATCAGCTCGTGCATCGGGAGATAGACTTCGACCGCATATTTGATCGCCTGATCAAGCAGGAGGGCGGCGATGATGAACAGGATGACCGGCAGCGGCCGATTGAAGGCTGACAGCATCGGTCACTTGCCTCCGTCAAGCGCGAGCAAATGGCGGCGGACCTCGAAGAGCATGACGCCCGTCGCGACCGCCAGATTGAGGCTGTCGGCCATGCCGACCTGGGGAATGCGGGCGAGCTTGTCGGCGGCCTGGGCGAGATCATCTGGCAGGCCGGACTGTTCATTGCCCATCATCAGAATCACAGGCTTCGAGCGATAGTCGATGGTGCGGTAGTCCACGGCGCCGGCGAGATGAGTCGCGACCAAGCGGGCGTCGACCGTCTTCTTCCATTTGAGGAAATCGGCTGATGTCGTCTTCACCAGCGGCAAAGCGAACATCGAGCCCATGGTGGCGCGCACTGTTTCCATCGAGAACGGATCGGTGCAATCGCCGACGAGGATGACGCCGGAGGCGCCGGCCGCATCGGCGGTGCGGATGATCGTGCCGAGATTGCCGGGGTCGCGGACGCGGTCCAGCGCAATCCAGGTTTCGGTGTCCTGCGGCCTGATATCCTTCAGCGCCGTCCAGCGCTGTTCGAAGACGGCGGCGACCATTTGCGGGTTTTCCCGCCGGGTGATCGAGGACATGACCTTTTCGCTGACTTCCAGCACAAGGCCACCTGCGGCAACGGTGCGGGCGGCGACCTTCTCGACCAGCGGCTTGCCCTTGCCGGCCTTGGCATAGACGAGGGTGCGGATGGTCCAGCCGCGGTCGAGCGCGTCGATGACAAGCTTCAGGCCTTCGGCGAGGAAGGTGCGGCTTTCGTCGCGCGCCTTCTTCAGCGACAGGGCCTTGATGTCCTTGATGATGGGATTGGCGAGGCTGGTCACTTCCTTGACCTGACCGACGCGGCGCGGCCCCTCGTTTCGATAGTCCTCGGTCATTTCGGTACCCAGCGGCTGAAGAGAGAGGTGGAAAGCGCGCGGCCCGGCGTCTTGCCGTCGAGGCCGGCCTCGCGGATGACGAGTTCACCCGATTCGACCAGGCCACCCTTACCGCGCATGGTTTCGCGCATCAGTTCGTGGATCGAATAGAAGCTGGCACGGATCGAATAGGCGGTGAGCACGAGGCCGACGGCCTTGGGCGCCAGAAGCTCGCGGCAGATGTCGAGCATCAGCGGCAGATGGTCGAAGAGCTGCCAGACTTCACCATTCGGGCCGCGGCCGAATTTCGGCGGGTCGGTCAAGATGATGTCGTAACGATTGCCGCGACGCTCCTCGCGCAGGATGAACTTCATCGCATCCTCGCAGATCCAGCGGATCGGCGCCTTGTCGAGGCGGCTCAAGGACTGGTTTTCGCGGGCCCAGCCGATTGCCTTCTTCGACGCATCGACATGGGTGACTTCGGCACCGGCAGCGGCGGCGACCAGCGAGGCGACGCCGGTATAGCCGAAGAGGTTGAGGACCTTCAGCGGCCGATCGGCGGCTTCGACCTTCTCTTTCATCCAACTCCAATGGGCGATCTGCTCGGGGAAGACGCCAACATGGCGGAAGGCGGTGAAACGACCGTGGAAATCGATGCCGAGCAAAGAGAGCGGCCAGGTTTCGCCGAGCGCCTCACGAGGAAAACGCCAGCGGCCCATGCCGTCCTCGTCGGTATCGCCGGTGAAGACCGCGTCTGCCTTGTCCCAGACATGCGTCGGCAAGGCCTTCGGCCAGAGCGCCTGGGCTTCGGGGCGGACGATGCGATAGGGGCCGTATTGCTCGAGCTTCAGACCGTCGCCACTGTCGATCAGGTGAAAATCGCCGGCGCCCGTGGATTCTAGGATCATCGGCACGCGTTCCGACGGACGCTCGCCGGTGCGCACGGTCAGAGGACGCGCCGGTTCCGATGCGGCTTCGACAGGGCTTGCGACCTTGCCGTCTTCCGAAGGGCTTCGACGCTGTGGCCGCGAATTGCCGCGGTCGGGCTTGCCGGCGGCCTGACCGGACGACGGCTTCGACAGCTTGCCGGCAAAATCCGCAGACTTCGGCGGACGGGGGCGCGCGGCGTCGCCATTGGCTTTCGGCTTCGCTCCCGGGAATGGCTTGGCGCCGGGGCGACGTTCCCTGTTCTTCACGTCAATGATCCGTGGCTCGGTGCTAATCTCGGCCAGCCCTTAGCATTCCGGACAGGTCGCGGAAAGAAAATTTGCCGCGAGGTTATTTCGAGGCCAGCTGGGGGGCGGACGAAGGCAGGGTGGCGCCGGCGATCTGTTCGGCGCGGTTCTTCTGGCGATCGGCCTCGGCCTGCCACTGCTGGGCGGCGCGCGACTGCGTGCGGGCCTTCTTGCGATGCTTGCCCTGGGAAAACCAGGTAACGACAGCGCCGAGCAGCACGCCGAGCATGACCGCGAGGATGAGCACGACGAAGAGCGGCGCGGAAAGCGACAGCGCCTGATCGGCCGGGTTGAAGGGGTTGAGCGCGAGGCTGACGGGGTGGCGGTTGGCGACGGCCAGGACGATCAGCAGGATCGCCAGCGGCAGCAGGACCACGAGGCTCACGATTTTCCGCACCATCTGCAAACTCCCTGCTGTTCCGCCTCCGATACGAGGCGGCATGCCGACAGGCCCAAGGTAAGGCCAGGCGCCGAATTTTCAATGCGACAGGATGTTATTCGTCGTCCTCGTCGCCCATGCCTGGGTTCAGGCGTTCACGCAGTTCCTTGCCGGTCTTGAAGAACGGCACCCACTTTTCCTCAACGAAGACGGTTTCGCCGGTGCGCGGGTTGCGGCCGGAGCGCGAAGGGCGATTTTTCACGGAAAAGGCGCCGAAGCCCCGCAGTTCCACACGATTGCCGGCGGCGAGCGCATCGGTGATTTCGTCGAGCACGGCGTTGACGATGTTTTCGACATCGCGGTGATAGAGATGCGGATTACGGGCCGCGACAATCTGCACCAATTCCGACTTGATCACGCCGACCCCCTGAATTTTCTGTTGTGACTTGAGCGGCGCCAACGTTGCCAAAGCGAAAAAGCACAGTCAAGGAACAACTTAACCATAAAGTGCGCGCCTTGCGAAGCCAATGACCGATGTCACATTCTTTTGGACGGGTCCTGGTCTCACTTTCTCCGCATGGTGCACGCAAGATCCGGTCCAGTTCGATCTGCTCTTGTAGCCGCCGGCCGACAATCCATATGGGCCATATTGGCAATCGCAGAGAGACATGCGAAACGACGAAACGCCGTGGGCTGACCTTGTCCAAAGATCACCCGCCATCAGATTGGATTCCGACGAATGCTGCAAACGCCCTCCGAAATCAGGCAGACGAATGGAGCCGCCTCAGATGCGGCAGCCTATCGTCGCGCGGTGGGACATTCGACCCGTGTTCGCCGCCTGCGTGTTCTTCTGCCGCTCGGCGCGCTCGTCGTCTCCCTGATTTTCATCGGTGTCTCGGCCGTGCGCAGCCTGATGCCGGAAGAGTTGCACATCGAATCGGCGAAAATCGAGAACGGCAAGATCGTCATGGAGAAGCCGGCGATCGCTGGTCGCAACTCCGACGGGGTGAACTATTCCATGCGGGCGGATCGTGCCCTGCAGGACATCAAGAATCCCAACCTAATCACGCTCGAAACCATCACGGCAGCCGTGCCCGTGAACGACAAGGTCGTTGCACGGATCGTCGCCGAGGGCGGGCTGTTCGATCGCGGCGCCAACTATCTCAATCTTGACAAGCCTTTCACGCTTAACCTGTCGAGCGGCATAGACGCCCAATTCAACTCCGCGAGGCTCGATATTGCCGGTGGCACGATGGAGACAAAAGACCCGGTGGCCATCCAAACCAAGGGCGCCTCGATTGTTGCGAAGTCCCTCAATATGAAGGATAAGGGTCGAACAATGATATTCTCAGGCGACGTGAGGCTGAACATCGAGCCTTCGGCCCTGCGCAACAACCGTTCAGTGGAAACGATCCAGCCATGAAACAACGCCGCCTTTCCTCGCTCATGATCGCTGGTTTCGCCGTCGCGACAGCCTGTGCCGCCTTTGTCGGTCCTGCGGCTCAGGCCCAGACGAAAACGAGCCAGATGGCGGGGATGAAGCTGTCGAACGATCAGCCGATCCAGATCGAAAGCGATGCTCTGGAGATCCGCGAGCAGGAGAAGAAGGCGTTTTTCACCGGCAATGTGAAGGTTGTGCAGGGAACCACCACACTGCAGGCCGGTGCGATGACGGTACTTTATCGCGGTGAGGGAACGACAGTCACGCAGGGCAATGCCGATATCGAAAAGATCGACGTGACGGACAAGGTCTTCCTGCAGTCCGAGACCCAGCAGGCGACCGCCGACAAGGGCTATTTCGACATGACGCAGCAGGTCTTCGTGCTCGAAGGCGACAAGGTCGTGCTGTCGGAAGGCCAGAACGTCTTCGTCGGCTGCAAGCTGACGGTCCAGATGGAAACGGGCCAGGCCAAGCTCGACAGTTGCGGTCGTCGCGTGCAGATCCAGCTCGATCCCAAATCGCAGAAGAAGTGACGGATCGGCTCGTGCAAATTCCCTTTTTCTCCAAAAGCAAGCAGGCCGGCGCGGCGACTGCCTCACCCGGCTTGCCCGGCGACAAGGCGCGCTACGAAGGCACGCTGATCGCACACGGATTGACCAAGACCTATAATTCCCGCCGTGTGGTGAATGGCGCGTCGCTGGTGGTGCGCCGGGGCGAAGCCGTTGGCCTGCTTGGCCCGAACGGCGCCGGCAAAACCACCTGCTTCTACATGATCACCGGTCTCGTGCCCGTAGATGCCGGGACCATCTCCATCAACGGCAACGACGTTACCTCGATGCCGATGTATCGCCGCTCGCGACTCGGCGTCGGCTATCTGCCGCAGGAAGCCTCGATCTTTCGTGGCCTGAGCGTCGAAGACAATATCCGCGCCGTGCTGGAAGTGCATATTTCGGACAAGAAGCAGCGTGAGGCAAAGCTCGACGAACTGCTGCATGAGTTCCACATCGAGAAGCTGCGCAAATCGCCTTCCGTCGCGCTTTCCGGCGGCGAGCGGCGGCGCCTGGAGATTGCCCGCGCTCTGGCAACCGACCCGACCTTCATGCTGCTGGACGAGCCCTTTGCCGGCGTCGACCCGATCTCGGTCTCCGACATCCAGAACCTCGTGCGCCACTTGACGGCACGTGGAATCGGCGTGTTGATTACCGACCACAATGTGCGTGAGACGCTCGGGCTCATCGATCGGGCGTATATCATTCACGCCGGCGAAGTTCTCACCCATGGCCGGGCCAATGATGTCGTGAACAATGCGGATGTCCGCCGCCTGTATCTCGGCGACAAGTTCAGCCTCTGACTGGACAATAAAATCCAGGCACCGCGCTCCTGTGACTTGACCAAACCAAAATAAAAAGCAATTTTTGGGCCAAGTGGAATTCACCCGTGAAAATCTGTGTTTTTTCGCGGGCGAATGCAGGGGAGTCGAGCGTCCGCCATGGCCTTATCCGCGAATCTGTTCCTGAAACAGAGCCAATCGCTGGTGATGACACCGCAGTTGATGCAATCCATCCAACTGCTGCAGATGACTCACTTCGAACTCATGCAATTCATTGCGCAGGAAGTGGAACGCAATCCACTGCTCGAATTGAATGCAGATGACGGCGATTTGGGCGGGGAGCCCAGTGAACCTGCCGACGTCCATGGCAGTGCCGTCAACACCGGGCAGTCCACCGATGAGACGATAGCCGGCCCCTCGCTCGACAGCGACTGGTATGAGGGAAGCGGCAGCGACAGTCTCAACGATCGCCTGGATACGAATTTCGACACTGCCTTTGCCGACGAGGGCTCGAGTATACGCCCCGATGCACCGGAACTGCTCGGGCAGTGGAAATCCATGCCGGGTCACTCCGGCGAAACCGGCGAAGGCTTTGACCTCGACGATTTCGTGGCTGGACAGATCAGCCTTCGCGACCATCTCAACCAGCAGATTCCCTTCGCCCTGCCCGCAGTCGGTGACCAGTTGATCGCGGCGGTGATGGTCGATCACCTGGACGAATGCGGCTATCTGCGCCTCGATCTCGGCGAGCTCGCCGAACGGCTCGGGCGGACGCGCGATCAGATCGAAACCGTGCTCCAAACCTTGCAGACCCTTGAGCCTGCGGGCGTCTTTGCCCGCTCGCTCAGCGAATGTCTGGCAATCCAGTTGCGCCAGCGTGACCGGTATGACCCGGCCATGGCGATGCTGATCGACAATCTGGAGCTTTTGGCGAAACGCGACTTTGCCACGCTAAAGCGCCTCTGTGCGGTCGATGAGGAAGATCTGCTCGACATGCTGGGCGAAATTCGCAAGCTCAACCCCAAACCCGGCGGCAGCTTCGAGCACACGGTCTCGGAATCGGTCACGCCCGATGTTGTCGTGCGGGCGGACGGACATGGCGGCTGGCAGGTGGAACTCAATCCCGACGCCCTGCCGCGCGTTCTGGTCAATCACAGCTACATGATCGCCGTTGGCCGGCAAGGCGGGGCAAAGGACGACCCCGACCAGACCTTCATGTCGGAATGCCTGCAGAACGCCAATTGGCTCACCCGCAGCCTCGATCAGAGGGCCCGGACGATCAGCAAGGTGGCGGCCGAGATCGTGCGTCAGCAATCGGCGTTTCTCGATCACGGCGTCGACCACCTGCGGCCGTTGAACCTGAAGACGGTGGCCGATGCGATCAAGATGCATGAATCGACCGTCAGCCGAGTGACGACCAACAAATACATGCTGACGCCGCGCGGATTGTTCGAACTGAAGTACTTCTTCACCGTCTCGATCGCCTCCGCCGAGGGCGGCGACAGCCATTCGGCCGAGGCAGTTCGTCACAGGATCAGGGCGTTGATCGAGAAAGAAAGCGCCGATGCGGTTCTCTCGGACGACGACATCGTCGACACGCTGAAGGCGGGGGGCGTCGAGCTCGCCCGCCGCACGGTCGCCAAATATCGGGAGTCGATGAACATTCCCTCGTCGGTCCAGAGACGCCGGGAAAAGCGGGCTCTGGCGAAGATTTCCGCGCATTAAAGGCGTCCCGGAAACGCGAAAATTAACCGGTCATTGACTTTTGAAAGGATGGCGGCTAGAAGCGCGCCGCAATCGACAGCGCACACTGTTGGCCCCGGAGACAATTGGCCGGATTACGCCCGACAAACGAAGGTACAGACCGCCCGCCCCTCTCGAAAAGCTTGGACGCGGGCGTCGCTTGGCGTAAAATGGGCACGTAACCAATCATAAGAAGGGAAACTCCATGAGTGTGCGTGTATCCGGCAAGCAGATGGAAATCGGCGAAGCGTTCCGGCAGCGGATCGAAGACCGAATCCAGGATGCGGTTACCAAATACTTCGACGGAGGGTATTCCGGGCAAGTGGTCGTTGCGAAGTCGCAGTCGCGATTTTCGGCCGATTGCCTGGTGCATCTCGATACCGGCGCGAACCTGCATGCCGCAGGCGAGGCCAATGATCCGCAAGTGGCCTTCGACACAGCCTTCGAGCGCGTCGAGAAGCGCCTGCGCCGCTACAAGCGCAAGCTGAAGGATCATCACGCCGGCGAAGCGTCGAACCCGCCGATCGAGGTGGCCTACACGGTCATGGACTCCGTCGATGAGGATCATGAGGAACTGCCGGAAGACTATGCACCGACGATCGTAGCCGAAAGCACGAAGAAGCTTCGGACGATGACCGTCGCTTCGGCCGTCATGGCCCTAGACATGACCGACGAGCCCGTTCTTCTGTTCAGAAGCCCGGGAAAAGAACAATTGAATATCGTTTATCGTCGTAATGACGGTAATATCGGGTGGATCGATTCCGCCAACATCAAAGGCTGATGAGACTGGCGCGGGCGAATGCCATAGGCATTCGCCCGCCACCGGCTCAGACGCATGAAGGAAATTGATATGGCCTTGGCAGATTTGCTGCATCAGGATGCTGTCGTACCGACACTCAGGGTGAATTCGAAGAAGCAGCTGCTTCAGGAACTTGCGGCCAAGGCTTCCAAGCTCACAAATATCCCCGAGCGCGAGATCTTCGACGTCATCCTGCAGCGCGAGCGGCTGGGCTCCACGGGCGTCGGCAACGGCATCGCCATTCCGCATGGCAAGCTGAACAAGGTCACGCAGATCACCGGCGTCTTCGCGCGCCTGGAAACCCCTGTCGACTTCGAAGCCCTTGATGACCAGCCGGTCGACCTGGTCTTCCTGCTGCTGGCCCCCGAAGGCGCTGGCGCCGATCATCTGAAGGCGCTGTCACGCATTGCGCGCGTGCTGCGCGACCAGGATCTCGTTTCCAAGCTGCGCGCGACCGACTCCGCCTCGGCGATCTATACCTTCCTCAACGAAGAGCAGGCTTCCAACGCGGCATAAGCTGCGGGAGGCCGACGGCGGGCATAAAAAAAGCGCCCCTCGAGGCGCTTTTTTCGTATCAGATGAGAGCGTCGCTCAGGCCTTGGCGGCATCCTCTGCTGCGGCTTCGGCCTTCGGGCCACCCTTGGCGACACCGACCATAGCGGGACGCAGGACGCGTTCGCCGATCGCGTAACCGGCCTGGACAACCTGAACAACGGTGTTGTTGGCGACATCGGGATTGGGAACTTCGAACATGGCCTGGTGGAAGTTCGGGTCGAACTTCTGACCGACCGGCTCGATCTTGCGGATCCCATGGCGCTCCATGGTGGCCAACATGCCGCGCTCGGTCATCTCGACACCTTCGATCAGGGCGGTGACCGCGGCGTCGGCGCCAGCACGGGCGTCTTCCGGCAGGCTCTCGATGGCGCGGCGCAGGTTGTCGGAGACCGACAGCATGTCGCGGGCAAAACCCGTCACGGCATAGGACTTCGCGTCCTTGATCTCGCGTTCGGTCCGGCGGCGCAGGTTGTCCATGTCGGCCGCCAGACGCAGGAAGCGGTCGCGCAGGTCGGCATTTTCCGCCTTCAGCGCATCAAGGGCTTCGGTCGCGGCGCCTTCGGCTTCGGTCGTCGCTTCGGCGTTTGTCTGGTCTTCCTGAGCTTCGGTAGCGTAAGCCTCAGCGGCGTCCGCGTCAGGTCCGTTCTTGTTGGTTTCTTCGGTCATGACGTTCTCCGAATGTCTGCAATTTGAACACGAGGTTCGATTTCGTGCCCGATATCAGGGTTTGGGGTGAAAAAATCAAGGGTCGCTGGCCAATTCGGCCTAACGCCCGGAGCGCGACAGGCGCGCCATGAGTTGGGCGGTGTAATCGACCATCGGCACGATGCGGGAATAATTGAGCCGCGTGGGCCCGATGACACCGACGGCGCCGACGATGCGGTCTTCACCATCGCGATAGGGTGCCACGATCAGCGAAGAGCCGGAGAGCGAGAAGAGCTTGTTTTCCGAACCGATGAAGATGCGGACACCCGGGCCGCTTTCGGCGAGGTCGAGGATCTCGACAAGACTTTCCTTGCGTTCCAGGTCGTCGAAGAGCAGGCGAAGGCGTTCGATGTCTTCGAGGTCGACCAGACCTTCGAGCAGATTGGCACGACCGCGCACGATGAGACGCGTCGGGTTCTTGTCGGCCCCCTCGCCCGACCAGACTGCCAGGCCGCGTTTGACGAGGTCCTGGGACAGCGTATCGAGTTCGGAGGCGACCTCCGCCTTCATGCTGTCGATCTGGCTGCGCAATTCGCGCAAGGTCTGACCCGCCAAGTTTGCATTGAGGAAGTTGGCGGCTTCGGTGAGTTGAGACGCCGTGATCCCCGATGGCAGGTCGATGATGCGGTTTTCCACCTGGTTGTGTTCGCCGACGAGCACGGCGAGCGCCTTGGTCGGCTCCAGCCTTATGAATTCCACATGCTTGAGGACGGGATCATTCTTTGCCGAGATGACAAGGCCCGCGCCGCGCGACAAGCCAGACAGCATGCGGCTCGCCTCGGTCAGCATGGTTTCCACCGGCTGGTCGGGGCTCGACGGGCGGATCTGGCGCTCGATCGAGTCGCGCTCGGTTTCGGAGAGATCCCCCACCTGCATGAAGGCGTCGACGAAGAAGCGCAGGCCAGCTTGCGTTGGAAGGCGGCCCGCGCTGACATGGGGGGCGTAGATCAGGCCCAGATGCTCGAGATCGCTCATCACGTTGCGCACGGAAGCAGGCGACAGAGACATCGGCAGAAGGCGGGAGAGATTGCGCGAGCCGAGCGGATCGCCGGAGTCGAGATAGGTCTCGACGATCCGTCGAAAGACCTCCCTGGAGCGGTCGTCCAGCGATGCGGCAACATCTGCGATGGTCGTCTTGGGTGCGGCCATTGTCAGCGCAGGCATGATCTCATTGTTTCCATGGGCAGAATATAGTCATTCACATGCCGATGACAAAGGGCAAATTCGCCGGAAGTCCCGAGTTGCCGGGCGTTCATTCGGTTTTTTCTTTGCAAAGGACAGCCGCCCTCCTTAGAAGGCAGTGACAACCCAGGAGATTTCAATGCGGCCATCCGGCAGAAAAACAGATCAAATGCGCAAAGTCTCGTTCGAGCGCAATTTCTCCAAGCATGCCGAGGGGTCCTGCCTGGTGAAGTTCGGCGATACGCATGTGCTGTGCACCGCGAGCCTGGAAGACAAGACGCCGCCATGGCTGCGCAATTCCGGCAAGGGCTGGGTGACGGCGGAATATGGCATGCTGCCGCGCGCCACGGGTGAGCGCATGCGTCGCGAAGCCTCTTCCGGCAAGCAGAGCGGCCGCACGCAGGAAATCCAGCGGCTGATCGGCCGCTCGCTGCGGGCCGTCGTCGATCTGGAAGCGCTGGGTGAACGCCAGATCTCGATCGACTGCGACGTTATCCAGGCGGATGGCGGCACGCGCACAGCGTCGATCACCGGCGCCTGGATTGCGCTGCACGACTGCCTGAAATGGATGGAAGCGCGCAACATGGTGAAGGTGGAGAAGGTCCTCAAGGACCATATCGCCGCCATTTCCTGCGGGATCTTCGCCGACCAGCCGGTGATCGACCTCGATTATCTGGAAGACTCGGCCGCCGAGACCGATGCGAATTTCGTCATGACCGGCTCCGGCGGCATCGTCGAGATCCAGGGCACTGCCGAAGGCAAGCCGTTCAGCCAGGACGAATTCCTGACGCTGCTGGGTCTGGCCCGCAACGGCATCGACGAACTGGTTGCCCTGCAGAAGCAGGCGATCGGCTGAGGACTGCCGCATGATCGAAGGGGTTCTCGAAACGGCACTCTACGTGGATGATCTGGACAAGGCGGAAACCTTCTATGGGGAGGTGCTGGGGCTTCAGACGATCCGGAGAAACGGCAATCGACACATCTTCTACCGCTGCGGATCGGGCATCCTGCTGATCTTCAATAGCGTGGAAACGCTGAAACCCCTGCCGCCCGGCTCCCTGGACGTGCCGAGACACGGCACGACGGGGCCAGGCCATGCCTGTTTCCGGGTCACCGGGAACGATCTCGACGCCATGGCGGAGACGCTGAAGAAAGCCGGTGTCGCCCTGGAATCGACTGTCACCTGGCCGAACGGTGCGCGATCCATCTATTTCCGCGATCCTGCGGGAAACAGCCTGGAATGCGCCGAACCACGGCTGTGGGATCTCGAATAGGACATTCAACATGCGCAAGCTCGACACCCGCACCATCGTCGTTGCCAGCCACAATGCCGGCAAGATCGCCGAAATTGCCGACCTGATCGGCCCCTTCGGCTTCTCGGCCAAATCGGCCAAGGACCTTGCTTTCGTCGAGCCCGACGAGACGGGCACGACGTTCGAGGAAAATGCGGCGATCAAGGCGCTGGCCTCGGCCAAGGCCTCGGGTCTGCCGGCGCTGTCTGATGACAGCGGGTTGGTGATCGATGCGCTTGATGGTGCGCCCGGCGTCTACACCGCCAACTGGGCCGAGCGGGAAGACGGCAGCCGCGATTTTCCCTGGGCGATGGAGAAGGTCGAAAAGGCGCTTGCCGAGCGGGGCGCGACGGAGCCGGCTCAGCGGACCGCCCGCTTCGTCAGCGTGCTGTGTCTCGCCTGGCCGGACGGCCATACCGAATTCTTCCGCGGCGAGATCGAGGGCATCGTTGCGTGGCCGCCGCGCGGGACCGCCGGCTTCGGTTACGACCCGATCTTCCAACCTGAGGGGCATGAGCGGACCTTCGGCGAGATGACGGCGGACGAGAAGCACGGCTGGCAGCATTCGGCCGCTCTGTCGCACCGGGCACGGGCCTTCAAACTTTTCGTCGAAACCTGCCTGGAGGCATGAGCCTTTGACCGAGAGGTCCTACACGCTTTTGCCCGACACGGGGGAACCCGGTTTCGGCGTCTATGTCCATTGGCCCTTCTGCGCGGCCAAGTGTCCCTATTGTGACTTCAATAGCCATGTGCGCCACCAGCCGGTGGACCAGGCGCGTTTCGTTCAGGCCTTCCTGACCGAAATGAAGACGATGCGGGCGCTGTCGGGGCCGAAGACGGTGACCAGCGTGTTCATGGGCGGCGGCACGCCGTCGCTGATGGAGCCCTCAACCGTCGGCGCCATTCTCGACGGCATCGCCTCCACCTGGCATGTGCCTGACGGCATCGAAATCACCATGGAGGCCAATCCCTCGAGCGTCGAGGCGACGCGGTTTCGGGGATATCGTGCGGCGGGCGTCAACCGGGTGTCGATGGGCGTGCAGGCGCTGAACGATGCAGACCTCAAATTCCTGGGGCGGCTGCATGACGTGGCGGATGCCTTGAAGGCGATCCGTCTGGCGCGAGAAATCTTTCCGCGCATGTCTTTCGACCTGATCTATGCGCGGCCAAACCAGACGGTGGAAGCGTGGGAACGGGAACTGAAGGAGGCGATCTCCTATGCGGTCGATCATCTGTCGCTTTACCAGCTAACGATCGAGGAAGGCACGGCCTTTTACGGGCTGCACAAGGCGGGCAAGCTGATCGTGCCGGACGAGGAGCACGCGGCCACGCTCTATGAGGCGACGCAGGAGATTACCGCGCGCGAGGGCATGCCGGCCTACGAGGTTTCCAACCATGCGCGCCCCGGTGCCGAGAGCCGGCACAATCTGACCTACTGGCGCTATGGAGACTATGCCGGCATTGGTCCCGGCGCGCATGGCCGGCTGACGCAAGGACGTACGAAAGTCGCCACGGCGGCCCAGAAGCATCCGGAAACCTGGCTTTCCGCCGTTGAGCAGGACGGTCATGGGATCGTCGATCGGGAGGATCTCGACAACGAGGCCCAAGCTGACGAATTGCTGATGATGGGACTTCGGCTGAGGGAGGGTGTCGATCTCGCCCGCTGGCAGCAGCTTTCCGGTCGAGATCCGGATCCTGACAAGGAGCAGTTCCTATTGGAACAGGGTTTTATCGAGCGACTGGGCAATTCCCGCCTGCGCTGCACCCCGGCCGGCATGCTGATCCTCAATGCCGTGGTGGCCGATCTCGCCTGCTGAACTGAAGGAGAGTGCCATGCCTGTCGATGACGCCTTCGCCCGCCATGACATGGCTGTGCTCTACGATGCCTTCAACATTCACGGGGTCGACAAGGATTTTTACCTCGGCCTCGCCTCTGAGGCCTGCCGGGTGCTCGACATCGGCTGCGGAACCGGCTCGATTGCGTTGGCGCTGGCCGATCTCGGCCACACGGTGACGGGCCTCGACCCGGCGCCCGGCATGCTGGCGGTGGCGCGGAGCAAGGATACGGCCAACCGGGTGCGCTGGATTGAAGGGAATGTCCTCGATCCTGCGGTTTCGCTGCGGGACGCATTCGACCTGATCATCCTGACGGGACATGTCTTCCAGGTGTTTCTCGACGATCGAGAAACGCTCACCATGCTCGATTTTGCGTGGCGTCATCTGGCTCCCGGAGGCCGCCTGGTCTTTGAGAGCCGCAATCCGCTGAGGCGAGCCTGGGAAAACTGGACAGAGCAACGGACGCGCGAGTTTCGCGAGATCGACGGGCTCGGTCGGGTCGAGGTCTATTATCAAGTGAAGGCGGTCGAAGCGGAGCACGTGACCTTCGATGCGGTGTTCACCCTGCTCGATACCGGTGAAAAGCGGGTCAGCGAAAGCCGGCTGCGGTTTGCGAACCGGGAGACGATCGGTCGTCTTCTGACGCAAGCGGGTTTCGACAGCATCGAATGGCTGGGCGATTTCGAGGGCAGCGCCTATTCCGAGACAAGCCCCGAGATCATTCCCATCGCCATGGCTCAGGCCACGCCCGCGTGAAGATAGAGCCAGGTGGTCGGCTCGCCATCGAAAGCCCCACCCGAGACGGTCTCGATGTCGACGCCGACAAAGCCGGCAGCTTCGCAGAGTTCTGCCAGTTCGTCCCGCGTCGGTCTGTTGTAATAGCGTCCGAAGCGGTCTGTTCCTTGCGTGCCGCCTGTCTTGAAGCTGGCATAGAAGCGACCGTGGGGACGGAGGGCCTTGGCAATGCGGGCGAGCACATCCGCCAGATTGCCTTTCGGAACATGCAGCAGGCAGGCATTGGCCCAAATGCCATCGAACTCCGCCTCGTAAGCCAGTTCCTGGAACGGCAGCACGAGAACCGGTCGCCCGAGCCGGCGCTCGGCCTGCGATGCCATGGCGGCTGATCCATCCGAAGGGGTGACGTCGAAACCCAGTTGAAGCAAGGCCTCACTGTCGCCGCCTGCGCCGCAGCCGAGTTCGAGGATGCGGGCAGCCACCGGAAGCCGCTCGACGAAACGGGTCATCTGGTGTTCGGGCACGCGGCGATCGCGTGCCGCATAAAGAGCCGCGTTGCCTTCGTAGAAATGAAGAGAGGGGTCGCCGGTCACAAGATCCTCCCCAATGAAAAGGCCGGCTTGGGAGCCGGCCTCGGTGTTCGTCTCATTCGTTGATCAGACGTCGCAGCAGTTCGATTTCCTGCGACAGCTTCTGATCGGCGGAGATCAGTTCCTCGATCTTGCGGACCGCATGCAGGACCGTGGTGTGATCGCGTCCGCCGAAACGACGGCCGATCTCGGGGAAAGAGCGAGGCGTGAGCGTCTTCGACAGATACATGGCGATCTGGCGCGGCTTGACGATGACCCGGGTGCGACGGTTGGATACGAGTTCCTGGCGCGACACGTTGTAATGACGGGCGACGACACGCTGGATGTCTTCGATGCGGACGCGCTTCTGATCGCCGGCGCCAACGAGATGGGCGAGCAGTTCATCGACGCGCTCGATCGACAGATTCGGCTCGAAGGAGCGACGGAAGAGCAACTGGTTGAAGGCGCCTTCGAGATCGCGGCCGCTGCTGGTGATGTTGCGGGCAACATGTTCGAGAATGTCGGCGGGAATGTCGAGCGACGGATCTTCCTTGCGAGCAGCGTCGAGGCGCGACTTCATCATGTCGAGGCGCATCTCGTAGTCAGGCGCTTCCATCTCGATGGCAACGCCGCCCTGGAGACGCGAACGGACGCGCGGGTCTAGCGATTCCAGCTCCCATGGCGCACGGTCAGCGGCGACCACGACCTGCTTTGCGCTGTCGAGGAGCATGTTGAGCAGATGGCAGAACTCGTGCTGGATCATCTTGCCCTGCAGGAACTGCATGTCGTCAATGATCAGGAGATCGATGTTGCGCAGCGAATCCTTCAGCGTCAGGGCATCATTGTCGCGGATGGCAGTCGCGAAGCGCCACATGAAGTACTCGGCGGTCAGATAGACGACACGGGGCGCGCGCGGACTGTGAACGGCCGCGTTGGCGATCGCCTGCAGAAGGTGCGTCTTGCCGAGGCCGACGGAGGAATGAATGAAGAGGGGGTTGAAGCGCACGGCACCGGCGCCAGCCTCTGCGATGGTCTTGGCTGCGGCGAGCGCCACACGGTTCGACGAACCCTCGACGAAGCCGTCAAAGGTGTAGCGGCTGTCCAGCGGCGAGCCGAAAAGCGGGCTCGCCGAGCTGGCGGCACGGCCTGTGACCGACGAAGGCGCCTGCGGGGCTGCGATCTGGCCGATGCTCTGCGGACCCGGCTTGCGGCTGACCACCTGCTGCGGGGCCGGCTCGGCACCCGGCTGGCGCTCGTCGAGCACCGGACCACGGGTGTTGCGGCTGGCGCTGCGCACCATGATCTCCACCTTGAGGATGGACGGATCTTCCGCCTGGAAGATCGAGGTAATGAGATCGAGATAACGGTTGTTGATCCACGACTTCAGGAAGGTCGTCGGAACCGTGAGACGCACCACGCTCTTGGAGGCGGAGTGCAGCTTCAGGCGGCCGAACCAGCTCTGGTACACGTCGACGCCCACCTGGGCTTTCAATCTTTTGCTGAACCGGTCGAAAAGAGCATCATGCTTCATTTCGGCATTCTCTCCTGCTCCTTCGGAGCACGCGGCGTCCAGCGCCGAATGTGCATGGTCCCCGTTTGCCAACGCACCGGCCGTCATAGAATTCATCTGCATTGTGCCGCCTTCCAAATCATTCCAGGTGTCGGGCGCCTCTTTACGCCGTCCGACAGCCGCTTCATCTCGTGCAGATCCGTAACCGGACCCAACTATCCCCGAATGGACCGGTTCCCAACCTCAGCCAAAAGACTGGTCCCGATCCGGCCATCGCCCCCAAACCGACGGCCTTGCCACTATCCTCGGTGAACGGCATCCTCGACATGCCGTCCACTTTCCCCGCCCGGCCTGAGGCTGGATCGAGGCACAAAACCGCCACCACGCGGAAACCGTCAGGTTTCCGATGCAATGCCGATCACTTTCTGAGAAAACGGAATGGAAACACTCCGTTCCGGCAAAGGTTGTCGTGGTGGAGCGGCATTTCTACCGACCGGACCGTCTTTCCAGACCAGTCCCACGCCCCTTGCTGGAGATCATTAATGCAGGATCAAATGGCAAGATCAACACTGATTTTTACGCGAAACGGACGCTTGGCCATTGACTCTTGGTACTTCATTTTTGCGTCACATTCGGCTGAAAAAGAATCGCTTTTGAATCAAGGAGATTCACAATCAGTCCCGAAATGGACCTTCTCCGAGGCCAAAAAATAAAAATTCTCTTGACTCGCAGAGGACCCAACCTGCCCCAACGTGAAGCGAGCGAATGGAGAGGCACCTCTCTCAAATATTTGAAATTAAAAGATTTTTTTTGTCATCCCGCTGACACGGTGCGGTGCACAAGCATATCATGAAACATGATTTTCATGTGTCGGACCAAACCAACGCAAAAAGCCCGGCAAAATGCCAGGCTCTTATTAATTTGTCAGAAAGATGGCTGAATTTAGACAGCCAGGGCCTTCACACGAGCGGCAAGACGCGAGATCTTGCGCGATGCCGTGTTGGCATGAACCACACCCTTGGTGGCTGCGCGCTGGATCTCCGGCTGAGCTGCCTTAAGAGCGTCCTTGGCGACAGCAGCGTCGCCCGAAGCGATGGCTTCTTCGACCTTACGGATGAAACCACGGACCCGCGAACGACGAGCCTTGTTGACTGCAGTGCGGGCAGCGATCTTGCGGGTCGCCTTTTTCGCCGAAGCTGTATTGGCCATAGATGCCTCTCTCGAATTCAAATCAAAGCCCACCATGCCGCGTCGGGTCGTTGCGACCTGCCATACCAGCACTTGGGGAGCTGTTTCATGGGAAAAGCGCAGTGGCTTTCCCAACCGTGGGCGGGCATATAGCGGGAAAGCGCGGATGCGTCAACGCGGATTCTGCAGGAATTGCGCCTTGCGGCTGCTTATCTGTTCCTGAATGCCGGCTTGCGCTTCTCGACGAAGGCCGCCATGCCCTCCTTCTGATCTTCCGTTGCAAACAGTGAATGGAAGAGGCGGCGCTCGGAGCGCAGGCCTTCGGTCAATGTCTGCTCAAAGGCGCGGTTGACCGCCTCTTTGGCCATCATGACGGCGGTGCGCGAGAAAGCCGCGATCTTGGCGGCGGCGTCCAGGGCTTCCTCCAGCAGGCGCTCTGGCTCCACGACGCGGGCGACGAGGCCTGCGCTTTCGGCCTCTGCCGCATCCATCATGCGCCCTGTCAGGCAGAGGTCCATGGCCTTGGCCTTGCCGACGGCGCGGGTCAGCCGCTGGGAGCCGCCCATGCCGGGAATGATGCCGAGCGTGATCTCGGGTTGGCCGAACTTTGCGGTCTTGGAGGCGATGATAAAATCGCACATCATGGCCAGCTCGCATCCGCCGCCAAGCGCGAAGCCGGATACTGCCGCAATGATCGGCTTGCGGAAGCCGGCAATATCGTCCCAGCCGCCGATGAAGCCGCCGGTATAGGCGTCGACGAAATCGAGCGACTGCATCTCCTTGATATCCGCACCCGCGGCGAAGGCCTTTTCGGACCCTGTGAGAACCACAGCGCCGATGTCGGCATCGACTTCCAACTCGGCCAGAAGCTCACGCAGTTCGCGCATCACCGTCGAATTGAGCGCGTTCAGCGCCTGGGGCCGGTTCAGCGTGATGATCGCAACCCGCTCACGGCGTTCGGTCAAAAGCGTTTCAAATGACATGTCTCTCTCCCTGGCTGGCCCTTGCGGCTCACTTCTGGCAGCGGCGACAATAGAATGTCGAGCGGCCGGATTGAACTATCCTTTCGACGGTACCGCCACAACCATCCGTGAGGCATTCCCTGCCCTCGCGATCATAGGCGCGGAAGAAATGCTGGAAATAGCCCAGCGTGCCATCGGTCTGGATATGGTCTCGGAGCGACGAACCGCCGGCCTCGATCGCGTCGGCGATCACCTCGCGGATGGCCTCCGCCAGCAGAGTGAGTTCCCGTTTCGGCTTGCCGGTCTTGGTGACAAGGGTCGAGACCTTGCGGGTGGGGGACAGATGGGAGCGCCAGAGCGCTTCGCAGACATAGATATTGCCGAGACCGGCGATCACCTTCTGGTCAAGCAGGGCGCTTTTCAGGGGCTGGCTGCGATCCGCAAAGCGCGAGGCGAGATAATTGGCGGACAACATGTTGCCCACGGGCTCTGGGCCGAGGTCGCGGAAGGCCGGGTAATCGTCGAGTTCGGCACGGTTGACGAGATCCATGAAGCCGAAGCGACGCGGATCATTGTAGATGACGCGGACCGGACCCTCTGCGCGTTCCAGATGGAAGAGCACGTGGTCGTGTTTTTCGTCCTTGCTGCGTTCGTGATGGAAGACGCCGGGGGTGTTTGCGGCCTCCCCCTCCTCGATGCGGAAGGAGCCGGACATGCCGAGATGGGCGATGATGGTGGCGCCGTCGTCCAGATTGATCAGCAGGTACTTGGCACGGCGGGACAGAGCCGCAATGCGGCGGCCTTCGACCCTTGCGGCAAAATCGCGCGGCAGGGGAAAGCGCAGATCTGCGCGCCGCAACTCCAGCCGCTGCAGTTGCGCGCCTTCCATCGTCGGCGCAAGGCCGCGGCGGACTGTCTCTACCTCTGGCAATTCCGGCATTTCAGCCCATCTTTCTGTTTGAAGCGCCTGTTTTACGGTCTATAGACCAGCCATGAAGCCGGTGCACTTGCGCAGATAGCGCGCGCAAGCCCTTTTCGCTATGGTCTGCCCAACCTGTCCGATACGTGGAGTAAATCGATGACCGAGAGCCGCATTTCCGCCGATGGCGGCATGGAAACCTCCTACGGGTTTCGCCAGGTCGACGAACAGGAAAAGCAGGGCCTGGTCAACGAGGTCTTCCACAAGGTGGCCAAGCGCTACGACATCATGAACGACGTGATGTCGGCGGGCCTGCACCGCGTCTGGAAGGACGCGATGGTCGCCTCGCTCAATCCGCGCAAGGACCCTAACTACAAGGTGCTTGATGTGGCTGGCGGCACCGGCGACATCGCATTTCGCATCGTCGAAGCCTCAAACCGGCTGGCGCATGCAACTGTGCTCGACATCAACGGCTCGATGCTGGGTGTCGGCGCGGAGCGGGCGGAGAAGAAGGGGCTCACCCCCAACCTCACCTTCGTCGAGGCCAATGCCGAGAGCCTGCCTTTCGAGGACAATTCATTCGACGCCTATACGATCGCCTTTGGCATCCGCAATGTGCCGCATATCGATGTGGCCCTATCGGAAGCTTTTCGCGTGTTGAAGCGCGGCGGGCGTCTTCTGGTGCTGGAATTCTCCGAGGTCGAGATGCCGCTCCTGGACAAGGTCTATGATGCCTGGTCGTTCAACGCGATCCCGCGCTTCGGCAAAATGATCACCGGTGACGCCGAGCCCTACCAGTATCTGGTGGAATCGATCCGCAAGTTCCCGAACCAGGCGGACTTTGCTCGCATGATTGAACGCGCCGGTTTCTCCAGCGTGCGCTTTACCAACTACACCGGCGGGATCGCGGCCCTGCATTCCGGCTGGAAGATCTGAGCCCCATGAGCACGATCGGTGCATATGTCCGCCTGGCGCGGGTCGGCTGGGTGCTGGTGCGGGAGGGCGTCGTTGCGGCCCTGCCGTCGGAAGGGTTGCCGCCGCTCGTGGGTTTTGCCAAAGCCGCTGTGGCACCGCTTGCCCGCAGCCGGACGAAATCCGTCGAGCGGGCCGACCGGCTCGCCAATGCCGTGGCGCGTCTCGGTCCCTCCTATGTGAAGATCGGCCAGTTTCTCGCCACCCGACCCGATGTCGTCGGCGCCGATTTTGCCGAGGATCTCTCCGGCCTGCAGGACCGGATGGCATTTTTCCCGACCGAGGCATCCCGGTCGACGATCCGCGAGTCGCTCGGCCGGACGATCGAGGATCTTTATGCGCGCTTCGAGGAGCCGATTGCGGCTGCCTCGATCGCGCAGGTGCATCCGGCTGAAGTCGAAACACCTGAGGGGCGTCGCAAGGTCGCCGTGAAGGTCATTCGACCGGGCGTGCGCAAACGTTTCGCCGCCGATCTCGAAGCCATGTATCTGGTGTCCCGTCTGCAGGAGCGCTTCATTCCGAATTCCCGGCGTTTGCGCCCCGTGGAGGTGACGAAGACGCTGGAGCAGACCACCAAGGTGGAGATGGATCTCCGGCTTGAGGCGGCAGCGCTGTCTGAGATCGCCGAGAACACCCAGAATGATCCGGGCTTCCGTGTGCCCAAGGTCGACTGGGAGCGCACCGGGCGTGACGTCGTCACCATGGAATGGATCGACGGCATCAAGATGTCGGATGTCGAAGGCCTGAAGGCCGCCGGACATGACTTGAATGCGCTTGCCGATACGCTGATCCAGTCCTTCCTGCGCCACACGCTGCGAGACGGCTTCTTCCATGCCGACATGCATCCGGGCAATCTGTTCGTCGATGCCTCCGGCACGATCGTCGCGGTCGACATGGGCATTGCCGGACGGCTCGGCAAAAAGGAGCGGCGTTTCCTGGCGGAAATTCTCTACGGTTTCATTACGCGCGATTACATGCGCGTCGCCGAAGTGCACTTCGAGGCGGGTTACGTGCCTTCGCATCATAATGTCGCGAGCTTTGCCCAGGCGATCCGGGCGATCGGGGAGCCGATCCACGGACAACCGGCCGAGACCATTTCCATGGGCAAGCTCCTGACGCTGCTGTTCGAGGTCACCGAGATCTTCGACATGGAAACGCGGCCAGAACTGGTGATGCTGCAAAAGACGATGGTGGTCGTGGAGGGTGTGTCGCGCATTCTCAATCCGCGCTTCAACATGTGGAAGGCGGCCGAACCGGTCGTCTCCGGATGGATCCGCGACAATCTCGGGCCCAAACGCATCGTCACCGACCTGAAGGACGGCGCCAAGGCTGCCATGCGGCTGGCCGAGGCCCTGCCGGACATCGCCACCAAGACGGAAAAGCTTCATGGCGAGATCATGCGCATGAGCGAAGAAGGGTTGCGTTTCGACGCGCAGACCGCCGAGCGGATCGGACGGGCAGAGGCCAGGCACACGCGGTCCGGACGGATCGCGCTCTGGGTGATTGCCCTCGCGCTCGTAGCGATCGCCATTCAGCTTTCCTGACACGTTTGGGGCGGGCCGGCCGAGCGCCAAAATTTTTCGTCAGACATGATGGAACAATAAGCGCTGTCGGGCGTTCGAACCACATACTGCGCTCTTTGTTCCGTCTGGAATTTCATGTCCGCCACACAAACCGGCCTGGTCCGTTCCGCCCTGCTCTTCCTGCTGATCGGCACGGGTATCCTTGTTATCATCATCGTTGCCACTTTCGGTCTGGTGGAGCGAACCCGCACGACTTTCGGCGACATCCTTGTCGAGCGTGATATCCGCCGCATGTCTGCAGACCTGATGCAGAAGCTCACGGATGGAGAAACCGGCCAGCGCGGTTTTCTGATCACAGGGGACGAGGTGTTTCTCAGCCCCTATGAACAGGCCGTCGGCGAGATCCGCTCCGCCGTCGAAGCGCTTGCGGAAAAGGTGGACGGACGCCCGGTAAAAGAACGGGACACGACTGAGCTGCGCAGCCTGGTGGAGAGCAAGCTCACGGAAATGGCCCGCACCATCCAACTGGTTCGCGATGGCGATCAGGCGGCAGCCGTCGCACTCGTCGAGACAAATGTCGGGCGCAAGAACATGGACCGGATCCGCGAGATCCTCGAGGATTTCAAGGACAAATCCGATCTGGCGATCGACAAGGGCGCCGACCAGCAGATCGATGCAACCCAACAACTGCAGTGGATCACCATTGCCGGCGGTGTCGCGATCATCGTGATCATGGGCGCGGCCCTCTTCGTCGTCGCCCAGCATATCCGGGCTCTCGCCACTTCGCAGCAGGAAGTTCGCCGCCTCAACGAAGGCCTGGAGGCGCGCGTTGCCGAGCGCACCGAGGACCTGATGCAGGCGAACCAGGAAATCCAGCGCTTCGCCTATATCGTGACGCATGACCTTCGGGCGCCGCTCGTCAACATCATGGGCTTTACGGCGGAATTGGACACCTCGCTGAAGGCCCTGCAAACCTATGTTTTGAACGAGGGCAAGCCGTTGTCAGAGGACGAGATCCAGACTGCACGGCTGGCGGCTGCCGAGGATCTGCCGGAAGCGATCGGCTTCATCCGCTCCTCTACACGCAAGATGGACGGGCTCATCAATGCCATCCTGAAGATCTCCCGCGATGGCCGGCG
The DNA here is from genome assembly GCA_900473805.1 of Hyphomicrobiales bacterium. Taxonomy (GTDB): domain Bacteria; phylum Pseudomonadota; class Alphaproteobacteria; order Rhizobiales; family Rhizobiaceae; genus Allorhizobium. The sequence goes on from UCMS01000009.1 coordinate 70,797, forward strand.
GCAGCTGAAGCCGGAAGAGATCGAGCTCAAGCCACTGGTCGAGACGATCACGGCGAGCGTCTACCACCAAATCAGCGAAAGCGACGGAGCGATTGACCTCGACATCCGTGCCGATCGGCTGATTACCGACCGGCTCTCAGTCGAGCAGATACTCTCAAATCTGGTGGACAACGCCATCAAATACAAAAGTCCGGACCGGCCGCTGGCCCTCTCCATTCGCTCCATGCCCGAAGGCCGCCACATGGTGCGGATCGAGGTGCAGGACAACGGACGCGGGATTGCGGAGCAGGATCACGAACGTGTGTTCGAGCTCTTTCGCCGGTCGGGACAACAGGATAAAGCTGGCGAGGGCATCGGCCTCGCCCATGTTCGTTCATTGGCTCGGAACCTTGGCGGGGAAATCAGCGTTACCTCTCGTTTAGGAGAGGGATCGACCTTCGTGCTCAGGCTGCCATCCGATCTGTCACGCTTAGTACGGAGTTGATTATGAAAGCGGTGGGCAAAGAAGTTACGATCATCATGATCGAGGATGACGAAGGTCATGCTCGTCTTATCGAAAAGAACGTCCGGCGTGCCGGCGTCAACAACGACATCATTCCGTTCACCAACGGGACCGAGGCGCTCGATTATGTCCTGGGTTCGGACCGGAGCGGAAAGGTTTCGGAAGACCGTTATCTTCTGATCCTGCTCGATCTCAACCTGCCCGACATGTCCGGCACGGATATTCTCGACCAGATCAAATCCAATCCGCATACGCGGCGCATGCCTGTGGTCATCCTGACGACGACGGACGACGAGCGCGAAATCCAGCGGTGCTACGACCTCGGGGCCAATGTCTATATCACCAAACCTGTCGATTACGACAATTTCGCCAATGCCATCAGGCAGCTCGGTCTCTTCTTTTCTGTCATGCAAATCCCATGAGCTCGGACCCGCTCCGATGAGTTTCCGCGTCCTCTATATCGATGACGACGCGGCGATTGCGCGCCTGGTGCAAAAACACCTGGGGCGCCTCGGCCATGACATGGCCCATGCAGAAACGGCCAATGATGCGCTCAACCTGCTGAAGAGCGGGGAATTCGACGCGATCGTGCTCGACCACTACCTGCGCAATACGACCGGCCACGAGGTGCTGGCCCTGATGCGGGAGACGCGGGTCGATCTGCCTGTCGTCTACGTGACCGGCTCGAACGAGGCGCAGATCGCCATCGAGGCGATCAAGGCAGGGGCTGCCGATTACGTCATCAAGACGGTCAGCGAGGACTTTCTGTCGCTGCTGACGAGCGCCATCGAGCAGTCGATCGCGAATGCACAGCTGCGCGCCGCCAAGGAGCGGGCGGATGAAGAAATCCGCCTGGCCAAGGAGCGGGCGGAAGCGCTGCTCGCCGAGGTCAATCACCGCGTCGCCAACTCGCTTGCCCTCGTCGCCAGCCTGCTCCGGCTGCAGATTTCCAGCGCGCGCAGCGAAGAGGTGAAGGCGGAACTCGCCGAGACGCAGGCCCGCATCACCGCGATCGCCGGCATGCATCGCAGCCTTTACACGTCGGACGATGTCAGCCGCGTCGAACTCGACCGCTATCTGAGCCGCCTGACGGCGGAGCTATCGAATTCGCTGAGCAGCGCGGAAAAGCCGATGCGGCTGATGCTCGATGCCGACCATATCTCCATGAGTGCCGACAAGGCGGTCTCGGTGGGCATGATCGTCACCGAACTCGTCACCAATGCCTATAAATATGCCTATGCGCCCGGCGAAAACGGTGACATCCGCGTCCATCTCAAGCGGCTCTCCGAAGAGGAGGCCATGCTGCGGGTCGAGGACGACGGGATCGGCATGAATCCCGATGACGCACCGAAGGGGACCGGGCTCGGCAGTCGGATCGTCAAGTCGATGGCGTCTACGCTGGGCGATGGGCTGCGTTATCTGGAGGGGCAGGCGGGCACGGTGGCCGAGGTGCCGCTGAAGCTCGACGTGACCGCCTGATCCGGCTCGACCGTTTACCAGGAACACGTGACGGCGTTTGCCTCTGAGCCGATTTGCGCTAGGGTCGCACCGACAAAAGGGGCCCTACTTTCATGACCTTGGCCGGTAAACGCATCGTTTTGATTATCGCCGGCGGTATCGCCGCCTATAAAAGCCTGGACCTGATCCGCAGGCTGCGCGAGCGTGGCGCAAAGGTGACCCCGATCATGACGCGGGCGGCGCAGGAATTCGTGACCCCGCTTGCCGTCGGCGCGCTTTCGGCGAGCCATGTCTATCTCGATCTGTTTTCCCGCGAGGACGAGCAGGATGTCGGCCATATCCGGCTGGCGCGGGACTGCGACCTGGTCCTGGTGGCACCTGCGACGGCCGACCTGATGGCGAAGATGGCGCATGGGCTTGCGGATGATCTCGCTTCCGCCGTGCTGCTTGCCAGCGATCGGCCCATTCTCATCGCGCCGGCGATGAACCCGAAGATGTGGGACAATGCCGCAACCCGGCGCAATGTCGCGACGCTGAAGGGGGACGGGATCACGATGATCGGCCCGATGGCGGGCGAGATGGCCGAGAGCGGCGAGCGCGGTGTGGGCCGGATGGCCGAACCACTGGAAATCGTCACCGCGGCGGAAGACCTTCTATCCGGGCCGAAGCCGCTCGCCGGCCTGAAGGCCGTCGTGACATCAGGCCCGACCCATGAGCCGATCGATCCGGTGCGCTACATCGCCAACCGTTCGTCGGGCAAGCAGGGGCATGCCATTGCCGCAGCACTCGCCCGGCTCGGGGCGGAGGTGACGCTGGTATCCGGGCCGGTGACCATCGCCGACCCGGTCGGTGTGCAGGTTTTGCATGTGGAGCGGGCAGAGGAGATGCGCGATGCCGTCATCGCACAACTGCCGGCGGATATCGCCGTGATGGTCGCGGCCGTTGCCGACTGGCGCGTGGCCTCAGGTTTCGACCAGAAAATCAAGAAGCAGCCGGGCGAAGCCCCGCCACCATTGATGCTAACCGAGAACCCCGACATCCTGAAGACCGTGGGCCATCACGCGAAACGGCCTCGCCTCGTGGTGGGCTTTGCGGCGGAAACGCAGAACGTGGAAGAGAACGGGCGGGCGAAGCTCGAACGCAAGGGGGCGGATCTGATCGTGGCCAACGACGTTTCACCACAGACCGGCATCATGGGCGGAGACCGCAACCGCGTGCAGCTGATCACGCGCGACGGCGTGGAAGCGTGGCCGGACCTGTCGAAGGAGGACGTGGCCGAGCGACTGGCGCTGTGGATCGCCACGCAAATGTCGGGTGCTTCGGCATGAGCCTTTTCACCCGCGACGGATTTACCGCTTTTGTCGAGAGCCTTCCGGCCACCAGCCAGGTCGACCAGTGGGATAGCCGGGTCGGCAAAGTCGGGGACAAGGTTTTTGGCCTGCTGTCCGACAACGACCGGCACCTGGCCTTCAAAGTCAGCGAGGAAAGCTTCGAGATTTTGACCGCCTTGCAGGGCGTCTCGCAGGCGCCCTATTTCGCCAAGCGGAAATGGGTGAGCGTCGCCCCGGATACGGAGCTTCAAGAGGCCGAGCTTACGGAATATCTGCAGCGATCCTACCGAGCTGTCGCTGGCAGCCTGACACGCAAGCTCCGGCGGGAACTGGGGATCGACGACTGAGGCCTAAGATCAACCGGCAAGCGCGACCGACCGGATCTGTGGCATGTCGATCCGTGCCGATACCGGCTTGAACTCCGCGGCCTCCAGGCCCTTGGCGCTCAGGATGACGGCACTCGAAGGCGGAATTTCCACCCAGGTGTCGGCTTCGTCGTTGAGCGGTTCGGACACGAGGCAGTAGCTGCCCTTCGGCCCCATGGGCGCAGCATAGAGCGTCGGGGCGAATTCGTCGGTGGAATAGCGAACGGCATAGAGCGTGTCGCCGTCCGAAAAGGCTGCGGTCATGCGGACGCGGGCTGCGCCGGTCAAATGCAGGCTGATCTGCTCGACGAAGCCGACCGCCTCGCTCATGGCTGCCAGCGGGCGCTCCCTGAGGCCGAACTGCAGGGCGAGCAGGAAAAGCAGCTCGCTGTCCGTCGTGCCGACGCGGGCATTGAAATGCGCGTCGTCGAGCATGGCTTCCATCGGCCGGCGGATGCGGTCGAAATGGTCGATCTGGCCATTGTGCATGAAGGACCAGGTGTCATGCACGAAGGGATGGCAGTTGTCGCGGCGGGTCGAGCCGTGGGTAGCGGCACGGACATGGGCGAGGAAGAGCGGCGAGCGGATCTGGCGGGCGAGACTTTTCAAATTGCAGTCGGACCAGGCCGGCAGGACATCACGGAAGCGGCCCGGTTCCGGTCGGTCGCCATACCAGGCGATGCCAAAACCATCGGCATTGGTCGCGGTCTTGGCGCGGGTCGCGCAATGGGACTGTTCGATGAGCGAGTGGGCAGGCGAGGTGACGAGTTCCTCGAGGAAGATCGCTTCTCCGCGATAGGCTGCCCAACGACACATGCGTTTCACAACTCCGGAAGGCGCCGACACGAAGGCTGCCCGACGCCAGTGTTCGCCTGATAAACTAACGATTCGCAAACATCTCCACTTTCATGACAGAAATTTGTCGGCGGCAGCAATTGTTTTCTGCAGTGCAGCACGAGCAAATGTGAACACTGCGTTCCGTCCGGCCCTGCTGCAGCCACGGGGAAGAGCGGCTATATTGCGCCTCAATCAACGCATTTCGGCCCGAGGAGCCAGTCCCGATGTCCATTCGTCCCGTCAAGCATGAGAGCCGCGCCACTCCGACCATGGAAGGTGCCGGCGTGAAGCTGCACCGCGTGTTCGGCTTCGGCGATCCGTCGATGACCGACCCCTTCCTGATGATGGACGATTTCCGCAACGACGATCCGGGCGACTATATCCGCGGCTTCCCCTGGCATCCGCATCGCGGCATCGAGACGATCACCTATGTGCTGGCGGGCACCGTCGAACATGGCGACAGCCTGGGCAACCAGGGCATGCTGGGTGCCGGCGACCTGCAATGGATGACGGCCGGTAGCGGCATCATGCACCAGGAAATGCCGAAGGGCGATTTTGCCGGACGCATGCACGGCTTCCAGCTCTGGGCGAACCTGCCCTCCTCGCTGAAGATGACAAAGCCGCGCTACCAGGATATCAAGTCGGCCGACATTCCTGTTGTCGTGGATGACGACGGCACGTCGGTGCGTGTTATCTGTGGTGACTTCTGGGGCAAGAGCGGCCCTGTCGACGGCATCGCTGCGGAGCCTGTCTATCTCGACATCTCGGTGCCGCCCGGCAAGCGCAAGACCTTTCCGGTCGATACCTATCGCTCCGCCTTTGCCTATATCTTCGCCGGCTCCGGCTCGTTCCGCGATGCGTCGAAACCCTTCGGCGTGAAGGTCGAGAAGGAATATATGGGCGAGGAGCTCAACATCCGCGACCTCTCCGGCAACCGCACGCTTGTTGTCTTCGACACCGGCGACGAGATCACCGTGCAGGCCGGCGAGAAGGGCATCCGCTTCCTTCTCGTCACCGGCAAGCCGATCAAGGAGCCGGTCGCCTGGCATGGGCCGATCGTCATGAACAGCCGGGAAGAACTGATGCAGGCGATGAAAGAGCTGCAGAACGGAACTTTCATCAAGGCCGATCATTAACCTCCCGCAGTCAAGTTCATCTCGCCCGGCGTCCTCCAGCGCCGGGCTTTTCTTTTCCGGAGGTGGCCATGCAGATCACCGGTGCTTGCCAGTGCGGCGAAGTTCGCTACGAAGCGGAAATCGATCTGGAGCGGATCGGGATTTGCCACTGTACCGATTGTCAACGCCTGACCGGGTCTGCCTATCGCGTGACGGCGGCGGCCATACCAGGCAGCCTTCGCCTCGTCTGCGGGGAACCACGGCGCTACCGCAAGTTCGGTGACAGCGGAAAGCCGAGCGACCAGTTCTTCTGCGGCAACTGCGGTTCGCCGCTCTGGCGCGAAAGCGCCGACGGGGCCATCGGTATCCGGCTCGGCACCATTGACCAGCGACGGGAGCTCAAGCCTCACCACCAGTCATGGCTGAGCTCCGCCCTGCCCTTCGTCTTCGATATCCGCGACCTCGAGTGCCACGCCGACAGCTGAAAATTTTCAGTTCCTCTAATCGACCGACCACAGGGCGTGGAAATGGTGCACCGGGCCATGGCCCGATCCCACAGACAAACTGCCCGAGGTGCGGACAGCCTCTTCCAACCACGCTTTTGCGACACGCACCGCCTCCTGCGGTTCGAGCCCCTTGGCGAGTTCCGCCGCGAGCGCGCTGGACAGCGAGCAACCGGTGCCATGGGTGTTGGGCGTGGCAATGCGGGATGCCTCGAACCAGGTCACCTGCCCCTCCGCCACCAGAACATCGGGACTTTCGTGACCGGCGAGATGCCCGCCCTTGACCAGCACGCCTTTCGCCCCAAGCGCCGTCAGCCGCACGGCCTGGGATTCCATGATGCGGCGGTCGGAGGCTTCCGGATCTTCGAGCAGGGCTGCGGCCTCGGGCAGATTGGGGGTTACAAGCGTTGCGAGCGGCAGCAGACTTTCTTTGAGGACTGCAATGGCCGCGGGATCGAGCAGTGCGGCGCCGCCCTTGGCGATCATCACCGGGTCAAGCACGACAGGGATGCCGCGATGCGGTGTCAGCGCTTCGGCCACCGCGGCGGCAATGCCGGCATTGGCGATCATGCCGATCTTCACTGCGTCGACCCTCACATCGGCAAAGACCATGCGGATCTGTTCTGCGACGAAGGTGGGGTCGAGGGACACGACTGTCGAAACACCCCTGGTGTTCTGCGCGGTGAGCGCGGTGATCACGGCCATGCCATAACAACCGCGAGCAGAGATCGCCTTCAGATCCGCCTGGATACCGGCGCCGCCGGAGGGATCGGAGCCGGCAATGGACAGGACGTTGCGGATCGGGTTTGTCATCGGCGCGCTCCCTTCGACGGCGGAGCGGCGGCGACCTTGGGCAGGATGGTGCCGGAAAGGCCGAACGACTCCCTCCGCCAGCATGATCTGGTTCAGGTTCAAAGGGTGCTTCTCAGCCCGGCTCTCGCCAGACGCCCCTGTCTGCGTCCTGTCTAGCCCAGACCGGTCTGCCTGTCACCGGCGCGGCTTGTCTTTGATCAATTCATTTGCCGCGTGTCGCCAAATTGGTTACCTGCCTCCCGTTCCCCCAGCATCAGGTGTACGCTCTTGACCCTCTCCCCCTCGCCTCTCCCCGCTCGCTCCTATCACGGCTTCCTGTTCGACATGGACGGAACGCTGCTCAACTCGATCGCCGCCGCCGAGCGGGTCTGGGGCCGCTGGGCGGCGAAAATGGGGCTCGATGTCGAGGCTTTCCTGCCGACCATGCATGGCAAGCGCGGCATCGATACGATCCGGGGGCTGAACCTTCCGGGCGTGGACGTCGTCGCCGAAGCGCTGGAAATCGAGCGCGGCGAGATCGAGGATGTCGAAGGGATCGTGCCGATCGCCGGGGCCATCGAGTTTCTGAACGCGCTTCCGGCCGAGCGTTGGGCGATCGTCACCTCGGCGCCTTCGGCGCTTGCCCGCGCCCGCATCGCGGCCGCCGGGCTGCCGCAGCCGCTGAAGATCGTCACGGCAGAAGACGTCAAAATCGGCAAGCCGGATCCGGCCGGCTATAAGTTGGGCGCAGAGCGGCTGGGCGTCGATCCGGCCAATTGCCTGGTGTTCGAGGATGTGATGGCGGGCGTGCTGGCCGGCGAAGGGGCTGGCGCCGATGTCATGGTGATCACGGCCACCCATACACATCCGCTGGAAACACGCCACCCGAGCCTGCACGGCTATGAGGGCGTGACGGTGGATGTCGATGGTGAAGGATTGATCCGGCTGCGTTACTGCTAAGGCCGCTGCGAGGCTGGTCTCACGAGCGCAGAGCGGCATGCGCCCCATGGAGCGCATGCCGGACCTATGAGGCGATCACGCCGCCTTGGCGACGTGATATTCCTTGATCGCGACCATTTTGATCGCCGGATAACGCTCCGCCTCGTAGCGCAGCGAGAACTGGTCCTGCGCCATGAAGACGGGATCGCCGTCCAGATCGCGGCAGATATCGCCGCGTCGCTGGGTCATGAACTTTTCCAGATCATCCTTGTTGTCGGCCGAGATCCAGCGGCAGACGGAGAAACGCGACATTTCGAAGGAGACCGGCAGCGTGTACTCGGCCGACAGGCGTTCCTTCAACACGTCGAGCTGCAGCGCACCGACGACGCCGACGATGGCCGGCGAGCCGTCTTCCGGCGAAAAGAGCTGCACGACGCCCTCTTCCGCCATCTGCTGCAGGGCTTCCTTCAGCTTCTTCGCCTTCATCGCATCTTCGAGCCGTACGCGGCGGAGGATTTCCGGCGAGAAGTTCGGTACGCCCTGAAAGACGAGGTTTTCGCCTTCGGTCAGCGTATCGCCGATGCGCAGCGTGCCATGGTTCGGGATGCCCACCACGTCACCGGCAAAGGCAGTATCGGCCAGCTGGCGCTGCGACGCGAAGAAGAATTGCGGGGCGGTGAGGCCCATCAGCTTGCCGGTGCGGGCGAGCTTGGCCTTCATGCCGCGTTCCAGCTTGCCCGAGCAGATGCGGGCAAAGGCGATGCGGTCGCGGTGGTTCGGGTCCATGTTGGCCTGGATCTTGAAGACGAAGGCCGTCATCTTTTCTTCCGAGGCATGCACGGTTCTGATATCGGCCACCTGGTCGCGCGGAGGGGGCGCATAGGCACCCAGCGCATTGATCAGATCGCGCACGCCAAAATTCCGTAAAGCCGAGCCGAAGAACACGGGCGTCATGTGGCCTTCCAGGAACGCCTTATGATCGAAGGGACGGCAGGCCTCGACGGCGAGCTCCAGTTCATCGACGAAAGCCGCACGCTCATTTTCCGGCAGGTGATCGGCAACACTCTGCGGGCCGTTGACCTTGGTCGGCTCGGCCTGGGTGTCATTGCCCCGGAAGGTGCTGTTGGCCAGATTGTAGGAGCCACAGAAGCTCTTCGAGCGGCCGACAGGCCAGGTGATCGGGGCCGTGTCGAGCGCCAGCTTCTCTTCGACCTCGTCGAGGATCTCGAAGATATCCCGGCTTTCGCGGTCCATCTTGTTGACGAATGTGATGATCGGGATGTCGCGCATGCGGCAGACCTCGAACAGCTTCAGCGTGCGCGGCTCGATACCCTTGGCGGCGTCGATGACCATCACGGCCGCATCGACGGCGGTCAGCGTGCGATAGGTGTCGTCGGCGAAGTCTTCGTGACCGGGCGTGTCGAGAATGTTGAAGACATTGCCTTCATATTCGAAGGTCATGACAGAGGTCACGACCGAAATGCCGCGCTCGCGCTCGATCTTCATCCAGTCCGACCGGGTCTGGATGCGATCCTTCTTGGCCTTCACTTCACCGGCGAGCTGGATCGCGCCGCCGAACAGCAGCAGCTTTTCGGTGAGCGTCGTCTTGCCCGCGTCCGGGTGGGCGATAATAGCAAAGGTGCGGCGGCGGGAGACCGCCTCTGCGAGCGTTTCAGCCATAATCTCAGGAATTCCTTTTGGTCGGCGGTTATCTAGCGTTTCGACGGCCAATATGCAATTGAGCGCGAGAAACAAAGGAATCTCGCCCATGTCCGCCATCCGCTCCGATGTCCTTGGTCCCATGCTCAATCTGAAGCGTCTCTCCCATGGCGAGGGGATCGATCTGCCGGCTTACGAAACGAGAGGTGCGGCGGGCATGGATCTGAGGGCGGCCGTTGCCGAGGATGCGCCGACGACGTTGGCGCCGGGAAAGCGCGCTTTGATCCCGACCGGCTTCATCTTCGAGATCCCCCACGGCTTCGAGGCGCAGATCCGGCCACGCTCCGGCCTTGCTTTCAAGAACGGGATCACCTGCCTCAACACCCCCGGCACGATCGACAGCGATTATCGCGGCGAAGTGAAGGTGCTCTTGATCAATCTCGGCGACGAAGAATTCGTGATCGAGCGCGGCATGCGGATCGCCCAGATGATGATTGCGCCGGTGACGCAGGCGCGCGTGGCTGAAGTGAGCGAGACATCCGACACGGCGCGTGGCGCGGGCGGGTTCGGGTCGACCGGAGTATGAGAGTTCCGGGATGATCGAGCGGCTGACCCTGCGGCAGGACTATTTCGACGAGCCGGCCGCACTTCAGGCGCTGGCTGATCTGCTGCACGATGTTTTCGGCATCGACATCACCCTGCAAAACCGTCTCGGCGGACCCGACCCCTCATCGATGCCGTTCGGCTATTTCGACGAGGCCGGTCGTTGCGTTGCCAATTTATCGGCGTTTTCCATGCCGCTTGTGATCGAGGGGCGCGTGATCAGGGCTGCGGGCTTTCAATCGGGTGCCGTTCGCCCGGAGTTTCGCAGACGGGGTCTCTACCGAGACCTCATGCACCGCACCTTCGCCTGGGCCGACGCAGAGGGGTTCGAGGCCGGTCTTCTTTTGACCGACAAGCCTGACCTCTATCGGCCCTTCGGTTTTGACGTCGTGCCGCAGTTCAAGTTTTGCGGACACTTGCCCGCCAGCGCGTCCAGCAAGGTCGATGCGCGGGATCTCGATTTGGCAGACACCGACGACATCAAGCTTGTCTCACACATTCTCGCCCATCGCGAACCGGTTTCCGGTGTGTTTGCCGTTCAACGCCAGTCCGAGATGTTTCTGCTCAATACCCTCTTCGATCCGGAGATCCGGCTGAGGTATCTACCCGCCCTTGGCGCTGTCATCGCCTGGAAGATTGATGGCGACACTTTGCAAATGCTCGATATTGCCGCCCGCCAGATACCTTTGATGGCGGACATCTGCGCCGCCTTAGGTGTGCAGGCCGATCGCATCGAGGTGTGCTTTCCGACAGATCGCCTGGGATGGAGCGGCGACGCCAAACCGTATGCTGGATCTTGCGCGCTGATGGTCAGGGGAATTGAGCCCGCGGCTATATTCACGCCCACCATGCTGTCGCCGATGGCTGATTTTTGAACGGCGTTTGCCACCATTCCGAGGCCCTCTGACGATCAGCGCTGCGCTTCTGCGGCCATGCGAATGGCCAACCCGGCGAGCACCGTGCCCATCAGCCAGCGCTGCACCACCATCCAGACCGGCCTGCCCGCCAGGAACAGGGCGATCGTGCCGGCGGAAAGCGCGATCATCGCATTGACCGAAACGCTGATGACGATCTGGCTGAAGCCGAGGACGACGGACTGGACGAAGACACTGCCGCTTGCCGGATCGACGAATTGCGGCAGGAGGGACATATAGAGGATCGCCACCTTCGGGTTCAGCAGGCTGGTGACGAAGCCCATGACGAAGAGTTTTTGCGGGCTGTCGACCGGCAGGTCACGCACCTGGAAGGGCGAACGGCCGCCGGGGCGGACGGCCTGCCAGGCCATCCAGAGCAGATAGAGCGCGCCGCAGAATTTCAGGATCTCATAGGCCATGGGCACGGCGAGCAGCAGCACGGTGATGCCGAAGGCGGTCAGCAGCATGTAGACAACGAAGCCGAGGGCGACGCCGCCGAGCGAAACGAGGCCCGCCATGGGGCCCTGGCAGATCGAACGGGAGACGAGATAGATCATGTTCGGCCCCGGCGTCAGCACCATGCCGAGACAGATCAGAGCGAAGGCGGCAAAGGCGGCGAGACTGGGCATGCGGGCAATCTCCGGGGTGTCGGCGTCACTTAAGATCGGGTCGCGGTCAGCGGCAATCGCCATCGTGTCACCGTTGCAAGTCTTCCGGCTCGAGACTATGAAATCGTTTCGGAGAGGGAGGATCCCCATGACAGTTGCCACGATCATCGCCTATTGCGGCGCGCTCTTTATCGCGGCCGCGATTCCCGGACCCGGCATGACGGCGATCGTCGCGCGGGCGCTGGGATCCGGTTTTCGGCCAACCTTCTTCATGGGGCTGGGACTTATCCTCGGCGATATCGTTTATCTCACGGCTGTGATCCTGGGGCTGGCCATCGTTGCGAAAACCTTCACCACCATCTTCCTGGTGATCAAGTTCATCGGGGCCGCCTATCTCGTCTATATCGCCTACAAGCTCTGGACGGCGGGCCTCCTTTCGCAATCGGTGACGGCCGACCGGGAAAGCCGGGCGGGACGCTCTTTCCTGTCCGGGCTGCTCGTGACGCTCGGCAATCCAAAGACGATGCTGTTCTATATCGCACTGGTGCCGAGCCTCCTGCCGCTCGGGGCCATCGGGCTCATCGATTATCTGCTGCTGATCGGCCTGACATTCGCCGTGCTGATGGCAGTGCTCATTCCCTATATCCTGCTGGCCGCCCAGGCGCGGCATCTGATGAAACGACCCTCGGCGCTCAAGCTGCTCAATCGCGGAGCGGCAGGGATCCTTGCCGGCACCGCTGCCTATATCGCGGCCCGTCCCGTCTAACCTTTTCCTCTCCCGGCGGAGGATTATTTCCCGTTTCAAAGACTGCGGAAACAAACGGTTCTGGCGGGCGGCAGACAATCTGCCTATCTTGTCTGCAAGCAAAAATCCGAAAGGGAGTGAAACATGACGGATGCCAAGAAACCCGGTCGCGGACGCATTTATGGATCGATCACCGAGACGATCGGCGAAACACCCATCGTGCGGCTCGACAAGCTGGCCAAGGAAAAGGGCGTGAAGGCGCATCTGCTCGCCAAGCTCGAATTCTTCAACCCGATCGCCTCGGTCAAGGATCGCATCGGCGTGGCGATGATCGAAAGCCTGGAAGCCCAGGGAAAGATCACGCCCGGTACGACCACGCTGATCGAGCCGACCTCCGGCAATACCGGCATCGCGCTCGCCTTTGCGGCCGCCGCCAAGGGTTATCGCCTGATCCTGACCATGCCCGAGACCATGTCGATCGAGCGGCGCAAGATGCTGGCGCTGCTCGGCGCCGAGCTTGTTCTGACTGAAGGCGCCAAGGGCATGAAGGGCGCGATCGCCAAGGCGCAGGAACTGGCCGAGACGACGCCGGATTCAATCATTCCCCAGCAGTTCGAGAACCCGGCCAATCCGGAAATCCATCGCAGAACCACAGCCGAGGAAATCTGGAACGACACCGATGGTTCGGTCGATATCTTCGTTTCCGGCATCGGGACGGGCGGTACGATCACTGGAACCGGCCAGGTGCTGAAGGCGAAGAAACCGTCGATCAAGGTCATCGCCGTCGAGCCCGCCGACAGCCCGGTGCTTTCCGGCGGCAATCCGGGACCGCACAAGATCCAGGGCATCGGCGCGGGTTTTGCCCCTGCCATCCTCGACACGCACATCTATGACGAGGTCGTCACCGTCACCAATGACGAGGCATTCGAGCACGCCCGTCTCGTGGCGCGGCTGGAAGGCGTGCCGGTCGGGATATCCTCGGGCGCCGCACTGACCGCCGCCATCAAGGTCGGCCAGCGGGAAGAGAATGCCGGAAAGACGATCGTCGTGATCATTCCCTCTTTTGCCGAGCGTTATCTTTCGACCGCCTTGTTTGCCGGCCTCGGCGAATAAAGCAACGGGATCGGACACGCATCGATGCCATGCGGGCTGACGCGGTTTTCCCTTGCCGCGTCAACCGCCATTGCCTTGCTTGTGCGGCATGCGCGTCTCGGGTCCGCCGGCCTCGCATGCCCGTTTTCCCTGCCACGCTTTTATGTGTCGGACTGTTCTCATGTCGGCAGCCACAGACAGGTTCCCGAATCCGTGGTGACCAACTTTTCGGTCAGAGGACCGCAGTTGCGAACCTGAAGACGTGCCGATGCCGCCACGAGAGTGTTTGGTCCATGATTGCCGACGAACGGCCGAGGTCGCCCCGGCCGCCGAGGACCGCCACAGCTTGACGAACTCGGTATGTCGATCCTCTCTCTGCGGGAACGCGGAACCGGCAAACGCCGCGAAGAGTTCAAGCGCAGGATACGGTATCGTGGATTGTCGGCGCCTCCAGGGTTAGCTAGGGTCGCTATCTGGTTTTTCTGTTTTAACATCGCATAATACGTCTTCCTGTCAGACGATTGAGGCCCATGCGCTCCTATTTCGACACCCTGCCGGCCTTTGCAGCAGTTCAGAAGACCCTGTCCGGCAAGGACAAGGTGGTCACATATGGCGCCAGTCTTGCCGTCTTCCTCGTCGCGCTGCTGCTTCGGGCCTGGCTCGACCCGCTGATGCCTGTCGGCTTTCCTTTCCTCACCTTCTTTCCAGCCGTCGTCATTTGCGGCTTCGTCTTCGGTGTGCGCCAGGGCATTCTGGTCGCGATCCTCTCCGGTCTCTCGGCATGGTATTTGTTCATCACGCCCTACCGCTTCGACGTTTCAGCCGGAACGCTCGTGGCAATGGGCCTCTATGTCTTCGTCATCGTGACGGACCTCACGCTGATTCACCTCATGATGGGTGCCTACCGGGCGGAAATAGCCGCCAGGCAGGAGACACAGCGCCTGGCGGACGGGCAGGAGGTGATGGCGCAGGAGCTTGACCACCGACTGAAGAACATCTTCGCCACCATCAACGCCATCATCAGCCTTTCCTTGAAGAACGCCTCCAGTGCAGAGGAGCTTGCCGCACGGCTGCGCGACCGGTTGACGGCACTCGGTCGATCAAACCTGCTCCTCAGGGGCCTGCGCGAAGGCGAGGATGCCTCGCTGCAGTCCGTCATCTTCCAGGCGCTCGAACCCTTTGCCGTGGTCGGCACGCCGCGCTTCTCCGCCTCCGGCCCCCGGGTTCCGGTCGGTGGCCAGACCGTCGTGGTGCTCAGCCTCATCCTGCACGAGCTTGGCACCAATGCCGCCAAATATGGCGCACTCAGCGTCGGCACCGGCCAGATCGACCTGACCTGGCGCCTCGAAGACGGCGCAGACGAAGAGAGCCGGCTCATCCTGGAATGGCGCGAGACCGGCGGTCCCGTGCCAACACCGCCCGAGGTCGGCGCCGGCGGCTTCGGCTCTACCCTGATGAAGCGCGTGATTGCCGGAGTTCGAGGCCAGGCCGAGATGCACTATCCGGATACCGGGGCCGTCATCCGCCTGTCGCTGCCGACCGACATGCTGAGACCGGACGAAACCGGGCCACAGAACGCCCGATAGCGGCACACCCCCGTCTCTGCCGAACTGGACTTCCCGCATACGCCCGCAGCTTTCCTCGGACGCGACTGGCTCGCACGGGTCGCCTTTGCCTGCGAGCGGGCCATCGCGCATTCAGGCTGCGGCCGCCAGACGCTCAGAGGCGATGCGGTAGGAGATCGCTTCGGCAAGGTGGATGCGGCCCAGGGTTTCCACCCCGTCGAGATCGGCCAATGTTCGCGCCACCTTCAACACCCGGTGATAACCCCTGGCCGAAAAACGGAACTTGTCGGCCGCGTCACGCAGCAACTGGAGGCCAGAGGGATCGGGTTCGGCAAGCGTTTCGATCAGCGCGGTCGAGCAGCGGGCATTGGTCGAGAACGGCAGATCGAGCCGAGCAAAACGCTCGCGCTGGCGGTTGCGGGCAGCGGCCACGCGACGGGCAACGTCGGCACTGCTTTCGGCCGTGCCCGGCCGGATGAGGTCGGAAGCCGAGACTGCCGGCACATCGATGCGGATATCGATGCGATCCATCAGGGGGCCCGAAATGCGGCCCTGATACTCGCTCTGGCAGCGTATTCCGCGGGCGCATACATGGCCAGGCTCCCCGGCCATGCCGCAGCGGCACGGGTTCATCGCGGCAACCAGCTGGAAATCGGAGGGATAGGAGACACGGTGATTGGCGCGGGCGATAATGCATTCCCCGGTTTCGAGCGGCTGGCGGAGCGCATCGAGCACCGGCGGGGCAAATTCGGGGAGTTCGTCGAGGAAGAGAATGCCGTGATGGGCGAGCGAGGCCTCGCCCGGTCGGGCCTTCAGGCCGCCGCCGACCAACGCCGCCATGGTGGCGGAATGATGAGGGGTACGGAAGGGGCGGCGATCCGACAGCTTGCCGCCCGAAAGCTGGCCAGCGATCGAATGGATCATCGAAACTTCGAGCAGTTCGGCCGCAGAGAGCGGCGGCAGGATCGAGGGCAACCGGGCTGCCAGCATCGACTTGCCGGAGCCCGGCGGGCCGACCATCAACAGATTGTGCCCGCCAGCAGCCGCCACTTCCAAGGCGCGCTTGGCGCTTTCCTGGCCCTTGATGTCGGCCAAATCCGGCAGGTTGGCGGGCAGTGCGCGCACGGACGGCTCCGGCCGCGACAGGATCTGGGTGCCGCGAAAATGATTGGCGAGTGCAATCAGGCTGCGCGGCGCGAGGATATCGAGGTCTGCGCCGGCCCAGGCGGCTTCGGCGCCGCTGTCGGCCGGGCAGATCAGCCCCTTGTCGACAGAGTTTGCGCTGATCGCCGCCGGAAGCGCACCAGCGATGGGGGCAATCGTGCCGTCGAGATTGAGCTCGCCGATGACGAGATAGCCGGAGAGCGCGTCACCCGGAATGGCGCCGAGCGCTGCCATCAGTCCGAGCGCGATCGGCAGATCGAAATGAGACCCTTCTTTTGGAAGATCCGCAGGCGCCAGATTGACGGTGATTCTCTTCGGCGGCAGAGCGAGACCGGAGGCATGGAGCGCGGCTTGCACCCGTTCGCGACTTTCGGCGACTGCCTTGTCGGGCAGGCCGACGATTTGCATACCCGGCTTGCCGGGCGCCACCATGACCTGGACATCGACGGGCACACCCTCGATCCCCTGGAATGCAACCGTACTGACACGCGCCACCATTGCCCGCCCTCGCCGATCGTCCCCTGGCCGACACCTGCAACTTCATATTGCGTGTGGCGACGGGAACAATCTCGCATAAGGCGCAGGAATTGGCAAGAACATTAACAGAACATCTGCATCCCGCGATAGTCGTGGGGTTGCAACCGGTTGCAACAGCAGAACGTGCCGTGAACTTTATGAGCCGTTTCAGATGCTTGCGTCAGGCGCGCTTCCGCTCGATGGCATCCCACAGAAGTGCCGCGATGTCGGCGCCGCCGAACTTCTTGACTTCGCGGATGCCGGTCGGCGAGGTGACGTTGATCTCCGTCATGTAATCGCCGATGACATCGATGCCGACCAGGAGGAAGCCCCGTTCACGGAGAGCAGGACCGATGCGGGCGCAGATCTCGCGTTCGCGGGCGGTCAACTCGGTTGGCTCCGGCCTGCCGCCAGCATGCATGTTGGAGCGGGCGTCATGTTCGGCGGGGACGCGGTTGATCGCGCCCACCGGTTCGCCATCGACGAGGATGATGCGCTTGTCGCCCTTGCGCACAGCCGGCAGATAGCCCTGGGCGATGAAAGGTTCGCGGAACATCTGGTTGAACATCTCCATCAACGAGGAGAAGTTGCGGTCGTCGCGGGTCGAATGGAAGACACCGGCGCCACCGTTTCCGTAAAGCGGTTTCAGGATGATGTCGCCCTGCTCTTCCCGGAAGCGGGCGATCTCGGCCGGATCCTTGGTGATCAGGGTCGGCGGCATCAGGTCGGCGAATTCGGTGACGAAGATCTTCTCCGGCGAGTTGCGCACCCAGGCCGGGTCATTGACCACGAGCGTCTTCGGGCGGATGCGCTCAAGCAGGTGCGTCGAGGTGATGTAGCTCATGTCGAAGGGCGGGTCCTGACGCAGCAGGACGACATCCATCGTGGAGAGATCGACGCGCTCCGGCGCTCCGAGCGTGAAGTGATCGCCCTTGACGTCACGCAGTTCCATGGGCTCGACGGTCGCATAGACCTTGCCATCGCGCATCGACAGCCGGTCGGGCGTATAGTGGAAGAGCTTGAAACCCCGGGCCTGCGCCTCGAGGCTCATGGCGAAAGTCGAGTCGCCCGCGATGTTGATCGTGGAGACGTGGTCCATCTGGACCGCGACATTGGTGATTTTCGCCATGGATCTGTCCTCGTTCAAAAGCAAGGCAGATTTAGGCTGCGCCGCCGGTGATGGCAACGGCGGCCGCCTTGAATTTTCCTGATGCTGCGATCACCTCAGAGGGCCGAGTACTTGCCCTGACGCAGCGCATTGCGCAGCCGGTACAGCGTGGCGAGCGGACCGGGGAAGGGTTTGCGCAGGAAGGCGATCTTGCGGACGTAATTGTCGATGCGCCAGGTGGCCCAGGTGCCCCCCCGGAAATAGGCAATGTCGCCGGCACGCAACAGTCGCACTTCGCCGTCCGCGTCGGTTACATGGACTTCCCCTTCCTGGATCACAACCGTCTCGTCCCAGTTGAAATACCAGCGGAATTCGCCGGCGGTGCAGTCCCAGACGGCGGTTGAGCTGGCCTCGTCGGTGCTGGTCGAATGCTCGCCGATGCGCGCCAGCGGTGTGCCGCGAATGATCCAGTCGGAATTGATCGGAGCTGCCTTCATGGCGAGGTGATCAGCATGCGCGGCAACCACGGCAGCCGGGCCTTCGGTTCGGCGACGTGGCGTGGCAAGCATCAGGCCGGCCATTCCGGCAATGAGCAATTTAATTGGCATAGGTTCCCCCGTGAATGCGACCGGGGGACGCTAGCAGGCAGGCGCTAAAGTCCGGTTTGGCAGATCGTTAAAATGCGAGCAATCCGGGACCTATGCAAAGCTCGGGATCGGCGCATGCTGGGCAGCAGACAAGGTCCCGCCTGAGCTCATCGCTTCGAGCCGCTTGCCCGTTTCTGTCGAGAAGAAATGCAGTTTTTCGAGTGCTATCCGGACAGGCAGCCGATCGGCGAGGGGCGCGTTGGGCGAAACGATCGCCGTCAGCACTTGGTGACCGACCAGACCGTGGACCAGTCTCTGGGCGCCAAGTTCCTCGACATAATCCACCGCCAGAACGAACTGGGCGTCCTGCGGCTCCGCCGCCACCAGATCTTCAGCACGCAGCCCCAGGCGGATCGGGCCATCCGGCAGCAGACCGGGTATCTGCAAGGGGACGTCACCGAAGATGAGCCGCCCGTCTTCGACGACGCCGTCGAGCAGGTTCATGGCCGGCGAACCGATGAAGCTCGCGACGAAGGTGGAGGCGGGGCGATTGTAAACCTCGAGCGGCGTGCCGATCTGCTCTATGCGACCACCATTCAGCACCACCAGGCGGTCAGCGAGCGTCATGGCTTCCAGCTGGTCGTGGGTGACGTAGATCGCCGTCGTCTTCAGCCGCTTCTGCAGTTTGCGGATTTCGCCACGCATGGAGACGCGCAGCTTGGCGTCGAGGTTGGAGAGCGGCTCGTCGAAGAGGAAGACGGCGGGCTTGCGTACAATCGCGCGGCCCATCGCGACGCGCTGGCGCTGACCGCCGGACAACGCGCGCGGCTTGCGGTCGAGATATTTCTCGATCTCCAGCATCCGGGCGGCTTCGGCCACGCGGGCGGCGATCTCTTCCTTCGGCGTGCCGCGGTTCTTCAGGCCATAAGCCAGATTGTCGTAGACGGTCATATGCGGGTAGAGCGCATAGTTCTGGAAGACCATGGCGATGTCGCGGTCCGCCGGCTCGACCTCGTTGACGACACGGTCGCCGATCGAGATCGTGCCGTGTGAGATCGCCTCGAGACCTGCCACCATGCGCAACAGCGTGGACTTGCCGCAGCCCGAGGGGCCGACGAGCACGATGAACTCGCCGTCCTCGATCTGAATGTCGACCGCGTCGACGGCACGCGCGCCGCCCTTGTCGTAGATCTTGGAGACCTCGTTGATGTCGATGGACGCCATGATGCGTTCCTCTCTTACTTGTCGGTTTCGGTCAGGCCCTTGATGAACCAGCTCTGGAACACCACCACCACGATGACGGGGGGCAGGAGTGCGAGCACAGCCATGGCAAAGGCTTCGTTGTAATCGGGGATTTGCGAGCCGACCCAAACCTGAAGGATCTGCTTGATGCCGCGCATCAGGGTGTAGAAGCTCTCGTCCGTCGTCATCAGCATGGGCCAGAGATACTGGTTCCAGCCATAGACAAACATGATGATGAAGACGGCGGCGATCATCGTGCGCGAGAGCGGCAAGAGGATGTCGACGAAGAACTTGAACGGGCCGGCATTGTCGATGCGGGCGGCTTCCAGCAGTTCGTCGGGGACCGACTTAAAGAACTGGCGGAAGAAGAAGGTGCCGGTGGCCGAGGCCAAAAGCGGCAGGATCAGACCCTGATAGGTGTTCAAGAGGCCCAGATCGCTCATCACCTTGTAGGACGGCATGATGCGCACTTCGAGCGGCAACAACAGCGTGGTGAAGATGAGCCAAAAGGCGAGCGTCGCAAAACGGAAGCGGAAATAGACGATGGCGTATGCCGCCAGCATGGAGAGCACAATCTTGCCGATGGCAAAGCCTAGACCGAGGATCAGCGAATTCATCGCCATGGTCAGGCCCGTGACCTGGCCGGTAAAACCGCCCGACTTAAAGAGCACCTTGTCATAGGTCGAGGTGAAGTCGTCACCGATTGACAGCATCAGGCCATGGGTGTGGATCTCGGCCGCCGAATGGGTCGAGGTGGTGAAGGCGACGACCAGCGGCCCGAGCATGAAGATCACGCCCGCGATCAGGATCAGATGGTCGAAGAATTTGGTGCGGTACATGGTCTGCCCCTCAACCGTAATGAACGCGGCGTTCGATGAAGCGGAATTGGATCATGGTCAGCACCAGCACGATCAGCATCAGGATAACCGACTGGGCCGAGGACGAGCCGAGGTCATTGCCGCGGAAGCCGTCGAGATAGACCTTGTAGACCAGCGTGATCGGGTTGTTGGCCGGCTTGTCCTTCACGATGACGTCGATGACGCCAAAGGTGTCGAACAGCGAATAGGTCATGTTGATGACCAGCAGGAAGAAGGCGGTCGGAGTGAGGAGCGGCAGGATCACCGTCCAGAAGCGGCGTGTGCCGGACTTGCAGTCGATGGCAGCCGCCTCGCGGATCGAGGCCGGGATGCCCTGCAGGCCTGAGAGGAAGAAGATGAAATTGTAGGGAATCTGGTTCCAGACGGCGACCGCGACCATGGCGAAGGCCGTGTCGAAGTAGTTGAGGCCCACCTTCATGTCCCAGCCGAACAGAGCGGCGAATTTGACGAAGGGGCCGATATGCTGGTCGAAGAACATCATGCCGATCAGACCCGCCACCGGCGGAGCAATGGCATAGACGACGATGAGCAGCGTCTTGTAGGCGGACTTGCCACGGATCACCGCATCAGCCTTCAAAGCGAGCAGGAGGCCGAGTGACAAAGCGAGTGTGGTGACGATCAGGCTGTAGACGACCGTGAAGCCGGCAATCTTGCGATATTCCGGCGAGGCGAGCGCGTCCGTGTAATTGGCGAAACCGACGAAGCTGGAGCCGAAGCCGAAGGGATCCTCGATGTAAAAGGACGATGTAATCGCCTGGGCGGACGGCCAGTAGAAGAAGATCGAAATGATCACGAACTGCGGCAACAGGAACAGATAGGGCAGATATCGCGAGTTGAACTGGACGCGCTTCATCGGAAACCTCTCAATGCAAATCCCGGGGGCGTTTCGCCCCCGGGGTGTCTCGGTCAGATCGAGATGGCGTGATCAGCCGGCCGTCTTGGCGAAGCGGGCGAGCAGCTCGTCGGCTTCCTTCTTGATCGTTTCCATGGCGTCCTTCGGGGTGGTTTCACCAGCGAATATGCGGTTGTATTCGCGCTCCATGATCGAACGGATCTGCGGGTAGAAGCCGAGGCGATAGCCCTTGTCCCATTCGGCGCCCGGCAGCTGCAGCTGCTTGATGCCCACTTCGGCAGCCGGCTTCTCGTTGTAGTAGCCTTCCGACTTTGCCAGCTCGTAAGCGGCATTGGTGATGGCGACGTAACCGGTGGCCTGGTGGTAGAACTTCTGGATCTCGGTCGAGGTCAGGAAGTTGAAGAACGTGGCCGTGCACTTGTTTTCTTCAGCCGACTTGCCGGACATGGCGAAGAGGGCAGCGCCGCCGATGAAGGAATGGACGCCAGCACCTTCAATCGAGCCCCAATAGGGCAGGAAGGTTGCCGAGAAGGGCATGGTGGCGGTCTTCTGCAGGCCGCCGAAGGAGCCGGAGGAGCCGATCCAGAGAGCGGCCTTGCCTTCTTCGAAGACCTTCTGGTTGTCGTTCCAGGCAGCGCCGTAATAGCCGAACAGGCCCTGGTCGTACCAGGCCTTGAGCTTGTCATACATCATGACATGGCGCTCGTCGGTGACATTGATCGTGGTGTCGACGATGCTGTCGTAACCGTTGTTGTTCGAGGCGAACTGGATGTTGTTGCGCGAGAAGAAGTTCTCGGTGAACTGCCAGGTGAGCTGCGACTGAACGAGCGGGATGAAGCCAGCTTCCTTCAGCTTCGGCGCGATGGCTTCGAACTCTTCCCAGGTCTTCGGGGCTTCGACGCCGGCCTTCTTCAGGGCTTCGTCGTTGATGTACATGATCGGCGCCGAGGAGTTGAACGGCATGCCGACGAACTTACCATCCGAGTCGGCGTAGAAGTAGCGCACACCTTCGATGAAGGCGTCACGGTTAAACTCGAAACCGTTCTCCTTCAGGAGGTCTTCGGCCGGAATGGTTGCGCCCTTGGCGTTGATGATGGTGGCGGCACCAGCGTCGAAAACCTGCAGGATGTTCGGCTGCTCGCCAGAGCGGAAGGCGGCGATGCCAGCCGACAGGGCTTCCTCGTAGGAGCCCTTGGAAACAGGGGTGATGGCGCATTCGCTCTGGGCGGCGTTGAACTTCTGGGAAAGCTCGTTGATGACTTCGCCGTTGCGGCCACCCATGCCGTGCCACCAGGTGATGTTGGTCGCGGCAAGCGTCGTCGATGCGGTCATGGTCAGGGCCAGAGCGGCCAGGGAAATCTTCTTGATCATGGGACAGATCCTCTCCACCGGTTGTTGCGGTGAGGCCTGCATTAGGCGCGGTCGATGACAGCCACTTGACTGTTTCGTGACAGGATTGTCACAAAACGAAGGTTTCGAATTTTCCACATCGAAGCCGAAACGAAACTAGAATGCACCCGGCAGATGGGTTGGCCAGTGCCATGGCCGCACAACGACGATATCATATCGAAGTGACAGTTTTGTCGCGTCGGGCTGCCTGGAAATCCAATGATCTGACGCATTGCGGATGCGGCGCTGGGCCTCCCAACCGACGGCATCGACGCCGGACGAGACGGTCTTTCGCGCTTTCACTTCGACGAAAACCACGAGATCGCCGCGCCGCGCGATGATGTCGACTTCCCCTGCCCGGGTACGGTAGCGGAAGGCGAGGATGCGGTAACCTTTGAGCAGGAGAGCTATCGCCGCACGAACCTCCGACCAGCGGCCCAGCCTCTCGGCGCGGATGCGATTTCGATCCACGCCGACAGGCTTCATGCGGCCCCCTTGAGTTCCAGAAGGCGCTGGTAGAGGTCCTTGCGCGGCAGGCCGGTGAGTTTGGCGGCTTCGGTCGCCGCCTTGGCCGTGGGCATGGTGCCGGCGAGTTCGGCGAGAAGACTGTCGACATCGGCGGCATCCGGGGCGGCATCGGCCATCGGCGGGCCGATCACCAGCACCACCTCGCCCTTCACGGCCTTGTCGGCATAGATCGCAGCGAGGTCGCCCAGCGTGCCGCGGCGGAATTCCTCGAAGGTCTTGGTGAGTTCCCGGCAGACGGCGGCAGGGCGGCTGGCATCCAGCTCTTCGGCAGCGGCTGTCAGCGTATCACCGATGCGGTGCGGAGATTCGAAGAAGATGAGCGTGGCCGGCACCTTGGCGAGTTCCTTCAGCCGGTCACGCCGCGCCTTGGCCTTGGTCGGCAGGAAGCCGGCGAAGAGAAAGGCGTCGTTGGGTAGGCCCGAACCGACAAGAGCGGCGAGCGGTGCGGATGCGCCCGGGATCGGCACGACGCGGTGGCCGGCCTCGATCGCCAACTGGCCGAGGCGATAGCCGGGGTCGGAGACGAGCGGCGTGCCGGCATCGGAGACGAGCGCCACTGACTTGCCAGCATCCAGCGCGGCGAGCAGGCGGGCGCCGGCCTCGTCGGCATTGTATTCGTGATAGGCATAAGGCCGGTTCTCGATACCATAGCGATCGAGCAGGACGCGGGTCACACGCGTATCCTCGCAGGCGAGCACATCGGCACCGGCCAGCGTTTCCAAGGCCCGGAGCGTAATGTCGCTGAGGTTGCCGATGGGGGTCGCCACGAGATAGAGCGCCGGCTCCAGCGGGCGGGCGGGCACCAGCGTGTCGTTGAGGCGGTAGCGTTTGGCGGACGGCGCCTCGGCTGGGGATTTGTCATGATCTGTCATGGCGTCTTTATCCTCCACGCCCCGATCTTCCACAAGGGCGCCCGGCCATAAACCATTCCGGCAACCAGACCTGTGCGCCGAGGTGGAAAACCTTGGAGGCTCTTGCTTTTCCCGTTCGTTTCCTGCCATTTTGCCCGTCCACATCGTCCGGCCCAGGGTCAGGCCGGCCCTTCTTCCATCCGGGCAACCGGATGACGACACGTCGAAAGCGGTAGCATCCTATGCGTATAACTCTTGAACGGTCCAATCTCCTCAAGTCGCTGAACCATGTGCATCGTGTGGTCGAGCGTCGCAACACGATCCCGATCCTGTCGAACGTGTTGTTGAAGGCCGAAGGTGCGGCCCTCGACATGAAGGCGACCGACCTCGACCTCGAAATCACCGAAAGCACGGCCGCCATGGTCGAGCAGGCCGGTGCCACCACCGTTCCCGCGCATCTGCTCTATGAAATCGTGCGCAAGCTGCCGGACG
Organism: Hyphomicrobiales bacterium; assembly: GCA_900473805.1. Classification (GTDB taxonomy): domain Bacteria; phylum Pseudomonadota; class Alphaproteobacteria; order Rhizobiales; family Rhizobiaceae; genus Allorhizobium. The sequence continues at coordinate 95,433 of UCMS01000009.1, forward strand.
GATCGGAAGTGCTGCTGGCCACGACGCCGGACGGCGCCAGCATGACGGTGGCCTCTGGTCGTTCCAAGTTCTCGCTGCAGTGCCTGCCGCAGTCCGACTTCCCGGATCTCACCGCCGGCAGCTTCAGCCACAGCTTCAAGATCAAGGCATCCGATTTCAAGATGCTGATCGACCGCACCCAATTCGCGATCTCGACTGAAGAAACCCGCTATTATCTGAACGGCATCTTCCTGCACACAATCGAGGCTTCCGGCGCCCTGAAGCTGCGCGCCGTTGCAACCGATGGCCACCGACTGGCGCGCGCCGACGTCGATGCGCCCTCGGGCTCAGAGGGCATGCCGGGCATCATCATCCCGCGCAAGACGGTCGGCGAATTGCAGAAGCTGATCGACAACCCGGATCTCGTCATCGGCATCGAGATTTCGGATTCGAAGATCCGCCTCTCGATCGGCACCGTCGTTTTGACCTCCAAGCTGATCGACGGCACCTTCCCGGACTACCAGCGCGTCATTCCGCAGGCGAACGACAAGGAAATGCGCGTCGATTGCCAAACCTTTGCGCGTGCCGTCGACCGCGTGTCGACCATTTCTTCGGAACGCGGCCGCGCTGTGAAGCTGGCCCTGTCCGACGGCCAACTGCTGCTTACCGTCAACAACCCGGATTCGGGCAGTGCGACGGAAGAAGTGGCCGTCGGTTATGAAAACGACGCGATGGAGATCGGCTTCAACGCCAAATATCTGCTCGACATCACCAGCCAGCTTTCGGGTGACGATGCGATCTTCCTGCTCGCGGATGCAGGCTCCCCGACGCTCATTCGCGACACGGCCGGCGTCGACGCTCTCTACGTCCTGATGCCGATGCGCGTCTAAGTCGGGAATTTTCTTTCACGATACGTACTCCGACAGCGCCATTCCCTCTTGCGTTTGCGACAGACAGGCCCAAAATTGTCGCAATCGGCTCGCAGCAATCGAGCAGGAACAACAAGAGGGACGATCATGGCCATTCGACTGAAGGAACGGTTCGAGAAGAAATTCGATGAGGAGATCCGCTTCTTCAAGGGCATGATGCAGGGGCCAAAGACGGTCGGCGCCATCGTGCCGACCTCTTCCGTGACCGCAAAGCGCATGGCAAGCGTCATCGACGTGACGTCTGGCCTGCACGTCCTCGAACTCGGGCCCGGCACGGGCGTGATCACCAAGCAGATCCTGGCCCGCGGCGTATCGCCGGAGAAGATCGTATCGGTCGAGTATTCGCGCGATTTCTACGAGCGTCTGGTCGAAGACTACCCGGGCGTGAACTTCATCCATGGCGACGCCTTCGATCTGAAGACATCGCTGGGCGCCTTCGCCGACCAAACCTTCGACTGCGTGATCTCGGCGGTGCCAATGTTGAGCTTTCCGATGGAGGCGCGCATCCAGCTGCTCGAGGACCTTCTGTCGCGCATCCCCGATGGCCGTCCCGTGGTCCAGATCACCTATGGCCCGGTGTCTCCGATCATCGCCAAGCCGGATCGCTACCACATCCAGCACTTCGACTTCGTCGTGCGCAACATCCCGCCGGCTCAGCTCTGGATCTACCGCAAGGCTTGAGCGACCCTCTCATATGAGCGGGGGATCACGGTCCGCTCCCCCTTGGTCGTGCTTGCGATTCAGCTCCGGTCGTGCGACTTGACGTCCGTCTCGATCTGGCAGGAGTGTTTGTCTTGAGCGCACGTCACCGTCTCATTGTCGGACTGGATGTTCCGACCGTCGCCGACGCGGAAGGCGTGGTTTCCACGCTCGGCGACAGCATCTCCTTCTACAAGATCGGCTATCAGCTCGCCTTCGCAGGCGGCCTCGAATTCGCCCGAGACCTTGCCAAGGACGGCAAACAGGTCTTCCTCGACATGAAGCTGCTCGACATCGACAACACGGTTGCCTCGGCCGTCGAGAACATCGCGCGCATGGGCATGACCATGCTGACGCTGCATGCCTATCCGAAGGCGATGAAGGCTGCCGTTGAAGCGGCCAAGGGCTCGGGCCTCTGCCTGCTCGGCGTGACGGTTCTGACCTCAATGGACGAGCAGGATCTGACCGATGCGGGTTATGAATACGACCCGCATACGCTGGTTCTGAAGCGCGCCGAACAGGCGCGCATCGCTGGCATGGGCGGGGTTGTCTGCTCGGCGGAAGAGGCGAGCGCCGTCCGCCAGATCGTCGGGCCGAAGATGGCGATCGTGACCCCCGGCATCCGGCCTGCGGGTGCCGACCATGGCGACCAGAAGCGGGTGATGACGCCGGCCGATGCGATTGCCGCCGGTTCCAGCCATCTCGTCGTGGCGCGCCCGATCGTCAAGGCCGCCGACCCGAAGGCTGCCGCACTCGCCATTCTGGCCGAGATGGACACCGCACTCGGCACGTCGAACTGAACTTACCAAGGGAGGAGACACCTATGGCCAAGGGATACTGGATCGCCCGCGTCGATATTCGCGATGCCGAGCGCTACAAGGACTATGTCGCAGCCGCCAAGCCGGCTTTCGAGAAATACGGCGCGACCTTCCTGGCACGCGGCGGCGCTTATACCCAGCTGGAAGGGCAGGTGCGCGCGCGCAACGTGGTGATCGAGTTCCCCTCGCATCAGGCGGCGGTCGATTGCTACAATTCGCCGGAATACCAGATCGCTGCCAAGATCCGCCAGGAAGTGGCCGACGCCGAGATGGTGGTCGTCGAAGGCGTGTGACGCTTCAGCCCTGAGGCTCTTTGTCCCGCCGGCATAGACCTCATCTGCCCTTTCCCCGGGCAAACGATTCGGCTAAGAGAAGCGCGATATCATACGCGCAGAGTGCGCCGCACCGTTCAGGGGAGCCCGTCCATGACCTTGTCCAACCAACCGCCGCTCGTCACCGTCTTCGGGGGGTCTGGTTTCGTCGGGCGGCATGTCGTGCGCGCACTGGCCAAGCGTGGATACCGCATTCGCGTCGCCGTACGCCGTCCCGACCTCGCCGGCTTCCTCCAGCCGCTCGGTAATGTCGGCCAGATCTCCTTCGTCCAGGCCAACCTGCGCTATCGCGCCTCGGTCGATGCCGCCGTTCAGGGCGCCGATCATGTGGTGAACTGCGTCGGCATCCTGTTCGAGAGCGGCCGCAACGGTTTCGATGCCGTGCAGGATTTCGGCGCCCGCGCCGTTGCGGAAGCGGCCCGTTCGGTCGGTGCGACGCTGACCCACATCTCCGCCATCGGCGCCGACACGAAGTCGGCCTCGTCTTATGCGGCCAGCAAGGGTCGAGCTGAAGCCGCGATCCAGGCGATCCTGCCGGACGCGACAATCCTGCGCCCATCGATCGTCTTCGGCCCTGAAGACGGCTTCTTCAACAAGTTCGCCGCTATGGCACAGCTTTCGCCCTTCCTGCCGCTGGTTGGCGGTGGCAAGACGAAGTTCCAGCCGGTTTATGTCGAAGACGTCGCCGAAGTCGTGGCGCGTGCCGTCGACGGCACGATTGCGCGCGGCAAGACCTATGAACTCGGTGGCCGCGACGTCATGACCTTCAAGCAGTGTCTCGAGATCATGCTCGAGGTTGTCGGCCGCAAGCGGGCGCTGGTGCACCTGCCCTTCGGCATCGCCTCGCTGATCGGCAGCATCGCGTCGGCCATCCCGCTGATCACGCCGCCGCTGACGCCGGACCAGGTAACGCTGCTGAAAAAGGACAATGTGGTTTCGGCTGCTGCCAAGGCAGAGGGACGCACACTGGAAGGTCTCGGCATCGAGCCGGTCACCGTTGCCGCCATCCTGCCGACCTATCTCGTGCAGTATCGCGAGCACGGCCAATATGCCGGCGCCGGCAAGGCTGCCTGAGCAGCATTCCTGCTGGCTGCGGTGTGCCGGAGTTGCACAAAAGACGCAGCTAAAGAAAGACGCGTGTTAACCGCGGATAAAGCAAGATCGCCTATTGATGGCCGTCAAAGCAGTGCGTAAAGACTCGCCCGCAGCACCGGGCGAGAGTTTCCCACCGGCCATTTCTATTTAGACAGTCTCAAGAGGCATTTCATGGGCAAGTCCATCGCACTGTTCTTTGCATGTGCGGCATTGGTGATCATCGCCGGCTCCTTCGTCGCGCCGACCACCGTGGCAGCTCGCAAGGGGAATTGCACACCGGCTTACGGGATCGACCCGTGCAGCACGGCGTCCATTCCGGCGACGAACTGATCATTCTTTCATAAAAAAGGGCCGCATCGAACGGCCCTTTTTTTTATCGCGCGCAGATGGTCAGCCAACCAGAAGCAGCGCCACAAGGCCGATCGCTCCGACCGCGATGCGCCAATACGCGAAGGGCGCGTAGCCCCGGCGCGAAACGAAGTCCAAGAGAGACCTGACAACGAAGATCGCCGAGACGAAGGCGGCGATGAATCCGATGGCGATGATCGCGCCGTCGTTGAAGCTCAGCGCATCCCGGTTCTTGTAGAGGTCGAGCGCGAAGGCGCCGACCATCGTCGGCATGGCCAAGAAGAAGGAGAATTCGGCGGCAGACCGCTTGTCGGCACCGAGGAGCAGGGCACCGACGATCGTCGCGCCCGAGCGCGAGGTGCCCGGGATCATCGCCAGGCACTGGAAGAACCCGATCTTCAGCGCCAGCGACAGCGGGTATTCGGTGACATCGTGATAGCGCGGGGTGAGCGGCTTGCGATCAATCCACAGAAGGACGAAACCGCCGAGGATCAGCACGACGCAGATCAGCATCGGCGTTTCAAAGAGGACCGTCTTGATGAAATCATGGGCGATCGCGCCGATGACGGCGGCGGGCAGGAAGCCGACGAGCACGGCGCCGACGAAACGGCGACTGGCGGCACTGGTCGGCAAGGACAGGGCGATGTTCAAAAGCTTGGTGAAATAGACGCTCAGGATCGCGAGAATCGCGCCCAGCTGGATCAGCACGGCGAAGGTGTTGCCCGGCGACTTGAAACCGAGGAAATGGCCGGCGAGCAGGACATGCGCCGTCGACGACACCGGGATGAACTCGGTCAGGCCCTCGATGAGGCCGAGCACGAGCGCGCTTACGATTGACTGATCTTCCATAAGGTCTCCTTCAGGGGGAAGGCTGCGAGTGATATGCTTGTGTTGCGGGGACCAAGCACCTATAGCTTGGAAGCCGAGATCATGACCAGTCGCCTCAGATCGCGCGGTCCGGCGCCTGAAAAATCCGAGAATCCGAGTCACAATGCCGACCCTGTATCATCATTCGATGTCCACCGCGTCTCGTTTCATCCGTCTGGTGCTGGCCGAATACGGCTTCCAGGTGGATCTGGTGGAAGAGCAGACCTGGGAAAAGCGCAAGGAATTCCTGGCGTTCAATCCGGCCGGTACCCTGCCCGTCTATGTCGACGACAATATGCGGGCGCTTTGTGGACCCATCGTGATCTCGGAATTCATCGACGAGACGCATGGCGTTTTGAAGCGCGATCGCCGCCTGTTTGCGGAAGACCCGTTCCAGCGCGCGGAGATCCGTCGACTGGTCGAGTGGTTCCTGCAGAAGATGGAGCAGGACGTGACAAAGCCGCTCGTGCGCGAGCGGGTGCACAAGCTGATCATCCCCAACGGGCTTGGTGGCGGGGCGCCGGATTCGAAGGTGCTCCGCACGGCGCGCGGTAATATCCGCCATCACATGAAATACCTGACCTGGCTTTCCGGTTCGCGCCAGTGGGTGGCCGGTGACCGGTTGAGCTATGGCGACCTGTCGGCGGCGGCCGCCGTCTCGGTGCTCGATTATCTGGGCGAGATCGACTGGAACGAATTCGCCGTTGCCAAAGAATGGTATCAGCGGATCAAGTCGCGGCCGTCGTTCCGGCCGCTGCTCACCGAACGCGTTCGCGGCATCACGCCTGTGTCACACTACGCCGATCTCGACTTCTGACGGCCAAGCCATGGACGAGCCGCAGAACGATCCGAAGATCAGGAAGCGGCGGGAAGACCTGACGCGCTTCCTGCGCGCGGAAGCGCTCGCCCAGGGCTTCGATGTCTGTCGCATCACCCTGCCCGACACGATCCCGGAAGCCCCTGCGCGGCTCAAGGCCTTTGTCGAGGCTGGACGGCACGGCACCATGGCGTGGATGGAAGAGACGTTGGAGAGACGCGGCGACCCGCGCGTGCTGTGGTCAGACGTTCGCTCCATCGTGATGTTCGGGATGAATTATGGCCCGGATGAGGATCCTCGCCTGCTGCAAGGGCAGCCGGACAAGGCCGCCATCTCTGTCTATGCCCGCAACCGCGACTATCACGATGTGATCAAGGGGCGGCTGAAGGAAATCGCGACGCGCTTTGCGGCTAAAGCAGGTGCGGATGTGAAGGTCTTCGTCGACACGGCACCGGTGATGGAAAAACCGCTCGCGGCGGCGGCCGGGCTCGGCTGGCAGGGCAAACACACCAATCTCGTCAGCCGCGACTTCGGCTCCTGGCTGTTTCTCGGCAGCCTGTTCACCACCGCCGATCTGGAGATCGACACGCCCGAGCGCGACCATTGCGGCTCCTGTCGTGCCTGCCTCGACGCCTGTCCGACGGAGGCATTCCCGGCACCCTATCAGATCGATGCGCGGCGCTGCATTTCCTATCTTACCATCGAGCACAAGGGACGGATCGACCCGGAGCTTCGCCCCGCCTTCGGCAACCGGATCTATGGCTGCGACGACTGTCTCGCCGCCTGTCCGTGGAACAAGTTTGCGGCGAGCGCCCGCGAAATGAAGCTTCAGGCGCGCGACGATCTGAAGGCACCCGAGATCGCCTTCTTCCTGACGCTGGACGATGCCGCCTTCCGCACCTACTTTAGCGGCTCGCCGGTGAAGCGCATCGGACGCGACCGTTTTGTGCGCAACGTGCTGATTGCAGCGGGGAATTCCGGGTCTACCAATCTGGTGCCTGCCTGCGAAACGCTGCTTGGCGACACCTCTGCCGATGTGCGCGGCATGGCCGTGTGGGCGCTGTCGCGGCTGCTGCCGGGACAGGATTTCGCGCGCAAACGGGCTGCCCGTATGGGGCAAGAACCGGACGAGACAGTCCGGATGGAATGGATGATGGAGAGCTGACGCATGCGTGTGATGATTTTCGGGGCGGGTTATTCGGGCAAGGCGATCGGGCGGCTGTTGAGCGGCCAGGGAGCCTCTGTCGCCGGCACCACGCGTAGCGCCGAAAAGGGAATGGCCCTGGAGGCTGCCGGCATCGAGCCTTTCGTGTTTGATGGCTCCCGTGTCACGCGCGAACTCGACGCAGCCCTGAAAGACGTCACGCATCTCGTCCAGTCGATCGCGCCGGGGGCGGAGGGCGATCCGCTTATCCGGCTGTTCGGCGCTCAAGGCCTGAAAGCCGCGATGCCGAAGCTGGAATGGGTCTGTTATCTCTCGACGGTCGGAGTTTATGGCGACCATCAGGGCGCCTGGGTCGACGAGACCTCCGAACTGAAACCTGTTTCCGTGCGCTCCGTCGAACGCGTCGAGGCCGAAGAGGCATGGCAGTCGCTGGCGGATCGGGAGGCCATCCCGCTCGCCATCCTCCGGCTCTCCGGCATCTATGGGCCTGGCCGCAACACGTTCTTGAACCTCGCCAACGGCACGGCTCGCCGGCTGGTGAAGAAGGACCAGGTGTTCAACCGCATCCGGGTCGAGGACATCGCTGCGGCAACCGCCTTCCTGGCCGGCCCCAAGACAGGGGGCGTGTTCAACGTCACCGACGACGAGCCTTCGCCGCCACAGGACGTGGTCACCGAGGCCGCCCGGCTGATGGGCTTGGAAGCCCCTCCCGAGCAACCGTTCGAGACCGCCGAACTCACCCCCATGGCACGCTCCTTCTATGGTGAGAACAAGCGTGTTTCCAACGCCAAGATCAAGGCTCTGGGATTCAACTTCAAGTTCCAGAACTACCATCTGTCGCTGGAGGAATTACTTGCCTCTGGCACATGGAACCAGAAGGCCTGAGACCCGTTTCCCAAAGTCGAACTTTGCGTGCTCAGCGGCAAAAATGGCCGAAAAACAGGGCCTCGGCCCCTTCCGCACCACAATTTGGGCAGCAAATGTGACGCTTGTGGAAAATTTTTCTTTGCGGATTCCGTGATCCCTTGAATTCGGAATCCGGCTGGATTTCCATTCCTTGAATCTGACTGGAATCAAACAATTTTTCTGCTTTGCTTACCATTTGTTAAGGTAAAGACATCGCCCAAGTCGTTCACGAATGTTACATACTGAAATACTTCGTGATTATCGTTTGGCACTTTTTTGCCACTTTTGACCCTGCCTAGCCGTCAGCACGCAAAAAACTCCTCGTGTCAACGACTAGGGAAATCAAACTTGACGTTCAACCGACGCTCTATTTTCACCGTTGCAACTATTGCTGCACTCTGTGCTTTCGCGCCGCATAGTGCAGATGCCAAGTCCTCCTGCGGTGGTGCCTCCTGGTATGCCCTCCATTCGAAGACTGCTTCCGGTGAACGTATGAACCCGGCCAAGATGACGGCCGCCCACAAGAGTCTGCCGTTCGGAACCAAGGTCAAGGTCACCAATTCGCGAAGCGGCAAGAGCGTCGTGGTCCGCATCAACGATCGTGGTCCGTTTATCCGCGGCCGCGTGCTCGACCTCTCGAAGGCTGCGGCCCAGAACATCGGCATGGTCCGTTCCGGTCACGCCAAAGTCTGTTACGAGATCATCGGCTGATCCCGACCTCAGCCCAGGCAGCGCCTTCGACAGATCACGCTAGGCGCTTGCTCTTGCCCCTGACAGCCGTTACCACGCTCTCTTCTTTCAAAGGAGAATGACCATGCGTCTGGGCGGCCGTCTTGCCGGTGCGATCGAAGTCTTGGATGATATCGAGACCCGTCGCCGTCCCGTTGCCGATGCCCTCAAGGATTGGGGGCTCGCCCACCGCTTTGCCGGATCTGGTGACCGCGCCGCGATCGGCAATATCGTCTACGATGCCCTGCGCATGAAACTGTCGCACGCCTGGCTGATGGACGACGATAGCGCGCCGGCCTTGGGCTGGGCCGTTCTTCTGCGTCAATGGGGCATGCAGCTCGATGCCCTCACGGCGAGTCTGGAAGGCGACAACTTCGCCCCTGCCCCTCTCTCTTCCCAGCAGATCGCGGCCTTTTCCTCCCGCGACATCTCGACCGCGCCCTTGCATGTCCAGGGCGATATCCCCGACTGGGTGCAGCCCGCCTTCGAGCAGGCCTTCGGTGACGACTGGCTCGCCGAAGCCCAGGCGCTTGCCACGCGTCCGACACTTGACCTGCGCGTCAACACGCTGAAAGCCAACAGAGACAAGGTGCTGAAGGCCATCGACCGCTCCGGTGCGCAAGCCTCGCCGATCGCCCGTTTCGGCATGCGCGTGCCCGCCGGCGAAGGCCCGTCGCGGCTGCCCAATGTGACGGCCGAATTGAGCTTCCAGAAAGGCTGGTTCGAAGTGCAGGACGAGGGATCGCAGATCGTTGCCGATCTCGTCGATCCGCGCGAAGGCCAGCAGGTGCTGGACTTCTGCGCCGGTGGCGGCGGCAAGACGCTCGCCATGGCAGCCGCCATGAACAACAAGGGCCAGGTGCATGCCTATGACGCCGACCGCAAGCGACTGGCGCCGATCATCGAACGGCTGAAGCGGGCGGGCACCCATAACGTCCAGGTGCATGACAGCGCCAAGGCGCTCGACGGGCTGAAGGACCGGTGCGATCACGTCCTGGTCGACGCCCCCTGCACCGGCACCGGCACCTGGCGCCGCCGCCCCGACACAAAATGGCGACTGACCGACCGCAATCTGCAGGAACGCGTGTCGCAGCAGGCCGAGGCACTGACGGAGGCTTCTGCCTTCGTCAAACCCGGCGGCTCGCTGGTTTATGTTACCTGTTCAGTGCTGCCGGACGAGAACGACGGCCAAGTGCGCGCTTTCTGCGAAAAGAACCCGGCCTTCGAGATCGTGCCAGTCCTCGACGACTGGAAGCGGCTGTTCGGCGCATCCGCCCCCGCACCGCGTTCGGCAGACGGCAAGACGCTGACGCTCAGCCCTGCCAGCATGGATACGGATGGCTTCTTCTTCTGTCGCATGCGGCGCAAGTGAGACCCGAGACGGGCCGCAGAATGCGCTCTTTCTTATAGTCGACTGTTTGACACCAGTTTGATTTTCGGCCAAGACATGGCGTCCGTTCAAAGAGTGGCGCCGTGCCGGTGCCAAAGGGAGACACCATGATCCGGAAATCCGTCCTCGGCGCGTCCTTCGCGCTGCTCGCCACATCCGCTGCGATCTTCGCCGGACCGGCCTTTGCCGCCCCCTCCGCCAAGGAGGTGCTGACGCATTACACCGACCTGGCAGAAGCGAAGTTCCAGGATGCGCTGACCACCGCCAAGGCGCTGGACGCGGCGATCGACGCGCTGATCGCCAAGCCGAGCGAGGAAACGCTGAAGGCCGCCCGCGCCGCCTGGATCGCGGCGCGCCCGTCCTACCAGCAGACGGAAGTCTACCGCTTCGGCAACCCCATCGTCGATGAATGGGAAGGCAAGGTGAACGCCTGGCCGCTGGACGAGGGCCTGATCGACTATGTCGACGCTGCCTACGGCACCGAAAGCGACGGCAATTCTCTCTATGTCGCGAACGTCATCGCCAACCCGAAGATCAAGATCAACGGCGAAGAGGTCGACGCCTCCAAGATCACACCCGACTTCCTCGCCAACACCCTGCATGAAGCCGGCGAAGTCGAGGCCAACGTGGCGACCGGCTATCACGCCATCGAATTCCTGCTCTGGGGCCAGGACCTGAACGGCACCGGCCCGGGTGCCGGCAACCGCCCCTACACGGACTACGACAAGGCCAATTGCACCAACGGCAATTGCGACCGTCGCGCCGACTATCTGAAGTCAGCCTCGACGCTCCTCGTCCAGGACCTGCAGGAAATGGTCGATGCCTGGGCCCCGGAAGGCGAGGCAACGAAGAACGTGCTTTCCGACGAGAAGAAGGGTCTGTCGATCATCCTGACCGGCATGGGCTCTCTCTCCTATGGCGAACTGGCCGGCGAGCGCATGAAGCTCGGCGTGTTGCTGCATGACCCGGAAGAAGAGCATGACTGCTTCTCCGACAACACCCACAATTCGCATCTGAACGACGCCATCGGCATCGCGTCCGCCTATCTCGGCGACTACACCCGCGTCGACGGCACCAAGCTCACCGGTCCCTCGCTCTCGGAACTGGTCGCGGCCAAGGATCCGGCACTCGATGCCGAGATGAAGGCGAAGCTTGCAAAGACCGTGGACGCCATGAACGCCATGGCCAAGCGCGCCGAAACCAAGGAAGCCTATGACCAGATGATCGGCGAAGGCAATGCCGAGGGCAATGCCACCGTGCAGGCCGCGATCGACGGGTTGATCGACCAGACCCAGACCATCCAGCGCGTCATTGCGTCGCTGGATCTCGGCACGATCGAGCTTGAAGGTTCCGACAGCCTTGATAATCCTGGCGCGGTTTTCCAGTAAGAAGCAAAGGCGGGCCGTTCGATCACGAACGGCCCGATCTCCCCGATGAAAGCTCCGTTCGCTCTCGCTACCGGCCTTGCGCTGCTCGTATCGACAGCGATCCCGTCGAGCGCCGGGGACGGCGTTGTACGCGGCGACCTGTCACCCAAAGATCTTGCCCGGGTGCGGGCCGTGACCAAGCCGACCAGCGACTTTTCCAAAGCGGAGCCCTTCGAAATCAGGCAGGGCGGCGCCGGCACTTCGCAGCACGGAGCCAATCGTGATGCCTTCTCGCAGTTTGCCCCCAACATCACCTTTGCCGAAGAGCAGGACTTCAAGCTCGGCAATGCGCTGTTCACCAAGCTCTGGGTCTCCTCCCCCTCCTCCACGCAAGCCTCCGACGGATTGGGACCGCTGTTCAATGCGCGCTCCTGTCAGAGCTGCCATGTGAAGGATGGGCGCGGGCACCCGCCGGAAGGCGACCGCGACGCGACCTCGATGTTCCTGCGGCTCGCCCGCCCCCCCGTGACGCCCGAAGAGCGTAGCAAACTGGAGCGGTTGGACGTGATGAGCCTGCCTGACCCGGTTTATGGTGGGCAGTTGCAGGACCAGGCCGTGCCGGGGCTTTCCGCCGAAGGGCGGATGGTGATTACCTATGACGAACGGGCGGTAACGCTTGCAGGCGGCGAGACGATCATGCTGCGCAAACCGACCTATTCAGTCGCCGAACTCGCTTATGGCCCGCTCGATCCGACGACGACGCTCTCGCCCCGCATAGCCAATCCGATGATCGGGCTCGGTCTGATCGAGGCGATTGCCGCGGAGGATATCCTGGCATTGGCCGATCCCAACGATCACGACGGCGACGGTGTTTCCGGCAAGGCGGCGCGTGCCCGCGATCACCGAACCGGCGAGATCAAGCTCGGCCGCTTCGGCTGGAAGGCGCAGAACGCGAGCGTCCGCGACCAGAGTGCAAACGCTTTTGCCGGCGATATCGGGATATCGACGCCGGATGATCCGCGCTCCTTCGGGGATTGCACCCCTCAGCAGACAGCCTGTCTTGCCGGTGCTACTGGCGTGCAGGCGCGGCTGGGTGATACGGAAGCGCCCGATCCGGTGCTCGACCTCGTCACCTTCTATGCCAAAAACCTCGCGCCGCCCGCTCGTCGTGATGTCGAAGACGCGGAGGTTTTGCGCGGCAAGCAGCTCTTCTACGAAAGCGGCTGCACCGCCTGCCACACGCCGAAATTCGTCACCAGCCGCAAGGCCGACAACCAGGCGCAGGCCTTCCAGCTGATCTGGCCCTACTCCGATTTCCTGCTGCATGACCTGGGCGAAGACCTGGCCGATGGGCAGGCCGTGGGCGATGCCACCGGAACCGAGTGGCGCACGCCGCCGCTCTGGGGTATCGGTCTCACAAAAACCGTCAACGGACACACCTTCTTCCTGCATGACGGGCGCGCCCGCTCTCTCACCGAAGCCATTCTCTGGCATGGCGGCGAAGCGCAAGCTGCCCGCGATGCCTTCGCCGCCGCCAACCCCGAGGACCGCAAGGCCCTGATCACGTTCCTGGAGTCTCTCTGATGCGGACACGCTGCACCCGGCTCGCCCTCGCCACGCTTCTGTCTCTGCCGCTGCTCGGCCTTACCCCGGCGCTGGCGCAGGAAAGCCCAATCACTCCGGGCGTTCTCGACACGGCCAAGGTGCCCGGCGTCATGGCCAGGGCCGTCGACGGTTTCATCCGGCCCGGCTACCACCATTTCACCGAAGAGGCCGATACCATGGAGGAATCCATGGCCCTGCTCTGCCAAACGCCCTCCTCCGAGACCCTGCTGAACGCTCAGTCGACATTCGGTGATCTGGTCGAGGCCTGGTCGCGGATCGAGATCGTGCGTGTCGGCCCTGTTCTCGACGGTAACCGCTTCGAGCGCATCCTGTTTTTCCCCGACCGCAAGGGCACCGGGCTGAAGCAGGTTCAGGCCGCCCTTGCCAAGCCCGACCCGAGCGTCACCTCCGTCGACACGCTGAAGGACAAGAGCGTCGCCATGCAGGGGCTCGGCGCGCTGGAATTCGTGCTGTTCGGCACGGGTTCCGAGACACTCGGCACGGCCGCGGGGAGCTATCGCTGCCAGTACGGCCACGCAATCGCCGCCAATCTGAAACGCCTCGGGGGCGAGTTGACAAAAGCCTGGGACGCACCCGACGGCGTCGCGGCGGCCTGGAAGACGCCCGGGCCGAACAATCCCATCTACCGTGACGAGGCGGAGGCGGCCAAGGAACTGCTCGGCGTGCTCGTGCATGCGGCCGAGACGATCCGCGATCAGCGGATCGAGCAATTCTACAAGGGCGATGCGGCGAAAGGCCTGCCCCGGCAGGCCATCTACTGGCGCTCCGGCAATACGTTCCGGTCGATCACGGCGAATATCGAGGGCATTCGCGACCTGATGGCCACGTCCGGCATGGTCGACCTGCTGGCTGAAGACAATCGCTCGGTCGCCAGTTCGGTCGACTTCGTTGCGCATTCGTTGTCGCGCGTGTCCGCCGATGTCGAACCCGACGTCGCCAAAGCCTTGGCAACCCCCGAGCAGGTCGCGAAACTCGACTTCCTGCTGCTCAACAGCCGCGACCTGATCCTGCGACTCAACGACGATCTCGGCGGCGGGATCGGCCTTGCCGCCGGATTCTCGTTCTCGGACGGGGACTGACATGCCGGGTCCTTGCCTGATCGATCGGCGCGCCTTTCTGAGGGCCGCCGGCATCTCGTTTGTGGCTGCTCTGACACCGCGCGCCGCCTACGCCCTCGACCAGACGGATGCCGTCTACGCCTCTGGTCTGAAACAGCCGGACGGGCGCTTTGCCATCGGTCTCGTTAGCGAAGCCGGCGAATTGATTGAAGAGATTGCGCTGCCGGGCCGCATCCACGGACTTTGTCACAGCAAGGTCAACGGTCTTTCCGTCGCCTTTGCGCGCAGACCCGGAACCTTCGCCGTCGTTTTCGACACCGCCCGCCGGGCCGAGCCGCAGATCATCTCGGCGCCGGAAGGGCGGCATTACTTCGGCCATGGTGCCTTCTCGCCGGACGGGCAGCTGTTCTACGCCAGCGAAAACGATTTTGACGCCAATGCCGGCGTGATCGGGATCTATGATTGCCTGTCGAGCTTCAACCGTATCGGCGAAGTGCCGGCCCATGGAATCGGCACGCATGACATCACCGTCACATCAGACGGCATGCTTGTCATCGCCAATGGTGGCATCGAGACGCATCCGGATTTCGGCCGCACCAAACTCAATCTCGACCATATGGAGCCGTCATTGGCGCTGGTCGATGCAAAGAGCGGCGACCTGATCCAGAAACACACCCTGCCCGCCGAGCTGCGCCAGCTCTCCACCCGCCATCTGGACATCGCCGAGGACGGCAAGATCTGGTTTGCCTGCCAATACGAAGGGCCGCGCACCGACCGGCCACCGCTGGTCGGACATTTCTCCAAGGGCGAAGCGCTCACCTTCGTGTCGCTTCCGGACGCGACAACCGATCGCCTCGGCAACTATGTCGGTGCCATCGCCGTCAACCGCAGGCAGGGCCTCGTGGGTATTGCCTCGCCGAAGAACGGGCTCTGGGCCGTGCTCGACGGACGCGACGGGCGGCTCGTTTCGGAGACTGTGCTCGTCGACGCGGCTGGCATCGCGCCGTCGCCGGAGAGCTTCGCCGTCTCGTCCTATCGCGGCGACTTCCTCGCGAGGACGCATCGCGTCGCCTGGGACCAGCATATCGTCCGTCTCTGACCACACGTTCCAGGACGGCGCATCCCGTCCTCTGGCAAGACGTATTCTCCGCCCTAATTAGCTGCCATGCGCACCATCCTCACCTATGCCATCTTCATCTTCGTCGTCGTGTCGGCCGGTCTGTTGTCGGGCCTCCTGAACATGCCCGGCGACTGGTACCAGGCGCTGGAAAAGCCCTTCTTCAATCCGCCGGCCTGGCTGTTCGGTCCGGTCTGGACCACGCTTTACGTGCTGATCGGCATTGCCGGCGCGCGGATCTGGATGCGCGCGCCGAAATCGGCAGCCATGCAGCTGTGGTTTGCCCAGTTCGTCGCCAACATGCTCTGGTCGCCCGCGTTTTTCGGCCTGGAAAACCCCGAACTCGGGCTCACCGTGATCACCGCCATGCTCATCACGATCATCGGTTTCATGGTGAAGGCGCGAGCGATCGACCGCATATCCACTCTGCTTTTCGTCCCCTATCTCGCCTGGGTGGCTTTTGCGAGCGTGCTCAATCTCAGCATCGCCTGGCTCAACTGAATTCTGCCTTCCGACAGCTTGCGTGCCGTAATGCTGCGTGCCACTTTCGCGCCGAAGGGGCACCAAGCATGACAGAAATCGATCCTGATACCGTCGAGGCGCGCATTCGGCGCAGTTTCGCGCGCCAAGGCGCCATGGAGACGCTGGGGGCGGAGCTGTCCCATATCAGCCAGGGCGTCGTCGAAATCGAACTGCGCTACGATGCGAAGCTGACCCAACAACACGGCTTCCTGCATGCAGGCGTCATCTCCGCAGCACTCGATACGGCCTGCAGCTATGCCGCCTATACGGTGGTCGAGCCGGAAGTCTCACTGCTGACCATCGAATTCAAGGTGAACCTGATGTCGCCGGGCCGCGGCGAACGCTTCCTGTTTCGCGGCGAAATCACCAAGCCCGGCTCCAACATCATCGTCGCCGACGGACGCGGTTATGCGCTGACCGATGGGCCAGCAAAACTGATTGCATCGATGACCAGCACCTTGATGGTGATCCGCGGACGGGAGGGGATTTCCGGATGAGTTATGAGATGAAGTCCATTGCCGGCAAAAATGTGCTCTTCGTCATGGCGGCGGATGCCGAATATGGTGTCTTTCTCCGAACCCGCATCTCGCCGCTGATGACCGGGGTCGGCCCGGTCGAGGCCGCCGTGGTGCTGACCAAGGAACTGGCGCGGCTTTCCACCCATGACGACCTTCCGGATCTCGTCGTCTCGCTGGGATCTGCCGGCTCAGCCAGGCTCGACCAGGCCGAGGTTTACCAGGTCTCCTCCGTCTCCTATCGCGACATGGATGCCTCTGCCTTCGGGTTCGAGAAGGGCAAGACGCCTTTCCTTGACCTTCCCATCGCCGTCGAGCTTCCCTTGCGTATTCCCGGCATCCCCGTCGCCAGCCTGTCGACCGGCGCCAATGTCGTCTCGGGTGCTGCCTATCAGACGATCGATGCCGATATGGTCGAGATGGAGACCTTCGCCATCCTGCGCGCCTGCCAGAGTTTTGGCGTGCCTCTGATCGGTCTGCGCGGCATTTCCGATGGCCGCCACGACGTCAACCACATCGACGACTGGACGCAGTATCTGCACATCATCGACAAGAAGCTGGCGCTGGCCGTCGACGGCCTGCAGACGGCGCTCGAAGACGGCGTCTTCTGGTTCTGAGCAGGCGCACAAAAAATCAGGATTCTCCGGGCGATCTGCCATTGAAAGATGGGCTCGTTTTCTTTAAAGGCTCGCCATGACCCAGACAGCACATCCCGACAGTGTTCTCATCGTCGATTTCGGCAGCCAGGTAACGCAGCTGATCGCCCGCCGCGTCCGTGAATCCGGCGTCTATTGCGAAATCGTCCCCTTCCAGTCCGCCGAAGAAGGCTTCAAGCGCCTCAAGCCCAAGGCGATCATCCTGTCCGGAAGCCCCGCTTCCACGCTGGATGAGGGAAGCCCCCGCGCGCCGCAGGTGCTGTTCGACAGCGGTCTTCCGATTTTCGGCATCTGCTATGGCCAGCAAACCATGTGCGCCCAGCTCGGCGGCAAGGTCGAGGGCGGCCATCACCGCGAATTCGGTCGCGCCTTCCTTGAGGTCGAGCAGGATTGTTCGCTCTTCGAAGGCCTCTGGTCGGTCGGCTCTCGTCACCAGGTCTGGATGTCCCATGGCGACCGCGTCACCGCGATCCCGCCGGGCTTCAAGGTGCTCGCCACCTCGTCCAACGCCCCCTTCGCCTTCATCGCCGATGAAGCGCGTAAATATTACGCCGTGCAGTTCCACCCTGAGGTCGTGCACACGCCCGATGGAGCGAAGCTCATCCAGAATTTCGTGCAGAACATCGCCGGCGTGAAGGGCGACTGGACCATGCATGCCTATCGCCAGAAGGCGGTCGAGCAGATCCGGGCCCAGGTTGGCGACAAGCGTGTCATCTGCGCGCTCTCGGGCGGCGTCGATAGTTCGGTCGCAGCCCTGTTGATCCACGAGGCCGTCGGCGACCAGCTGACCTGCATCCTCGTCGACCATGGCCTGATGCGCAAGAACGAGGCAACCGATGTCGTTGCCATGTTCAAGGAACACTACAACCTGCACCTCATCCATGTGGATGCCGTCGACAAGTTTGTCGGCGAGCTGGAAGGTGTGAGCGACCCGGAAACCAAGCGCAAGATCATCGGCCGCCTGTTCATCGAAACCTTCGAGGAAGAGGCCAAGAAGCTCGGCGGCGCGGATTTCCTCGGCCAGGGTACGCTCTATCCCGACGTCATCGAAAGCGTCTCCTTCACCGGCGGCCCTTCCGTGACGATCAAGTCGCACCACAATGTCGGTGGTCTTCCCGAACGCATGAAGATGCAGCTTGTCGAACCGCTGCGCGAACTGTTCAAGGATGAAGTGCGCGTGCTCGGCAAGGAGCTCGGTCTGCCCGATAGCTTCATCGGCCGCCATCCCTTCCCGGGTCCGGGCCTTGCCATTCGCTGCCCGGGCGGCGTGACGCGCGAGAAGCTCGACATCCTGCGCGAAGCCGACGCCATCTATCTCGACGAGATCCGCAAGGCCGGCCTCTACGACGCGATCTGGCAGGCCTTCGCCGTGCTGCTCCCGGTCCAGACCGTCGGCGTCATGGGCGATGGCCGCACCTATGAATTCGTCTGCGCGCTGCGCGCCGTCACCTCGGTCGACGGCATGACCGCAGACTTCTATCACTACGACATGGAATTCCTCGGACGGGCAGCGACCCGCATCATCAACGAGGTCCGCGGCATCAACCGCGTGGTCTACGACGTGACGTCGAAGCCGCCGGGTACGATCGAGTGGGAATGATGGAATGACAACGGGGCTGCCTCAGGCGGCCCCGTTTTCGTTTGCGGTAATGCCTCAGGCTTTTTCCAAGGGTTGCCGGCGACCGAGCCTTGCGGAAAGAATGTCCATTCCGAGGTCGGAGAGCAGCGGCGAAGAGATCAGGATCTTCCGACGCAGGTCCGCCGCCTCCGGATGGTTGGCGAGCGCGGCCTGGCGGCTTTCGTCAAACACCAGCAAATCGGCGGAATAAACGACCGTCCGCTTGCGCGTCGCCTGCGGCTCGAATTGCAGCCGTCCGGCCCAGCCAAAGGCATCACCCGACTGCAGATGGCGCAGCGGACGATCGGGGGCATTGGAGAGAAAACGCTCCCGGTCGAGGGGATCGGGGACGCGTGTGGCGAGTGCCTGATAGAGGAGATAGGGATCGGTGGTCAGGCTGCCGTAGTGCTCGGCCAGCGTGAAGGACACCGGCCCCAGGAACAATGCGGCCTGGCGGGCGACCTTGCGGATGACACCGGTCGGGATCAGGGCCATCCTGTCTTGTCCGAATTCCGCGGCGAGGATCGGGGCAAGCTCGGCCTCGAGATCGATTTCGTGGCTCAACACTTCCTCGTGCAACCCGCCGTCGACGACGAAGCCCGCGAGCTCCGGCGGCACGGTTTCGCCCGGCCCGAACCGGAGCAGGCGCCCATGCTCCGCCAGTTCGCCACCGAAGCCGGCGTCGGAGGGCAGCTCGGGTGCGATCGGGCTGCGGCTCAGTCCCGTCATCGGGATGTCGGACCTGTCGAAGGCATACCACAGTGCCGTCAGGACACGCGAGGCGAGCGATGCCGTATCGATCGGCTTGTTGGTGTAGCAGCGCAGAGTGTAGCGCATGACACCCGTTTCGGGCTCGGGGCCGACCAGAACGACCGAGGGAAGCGGATCTTCGGCGATACCCGGCACGCCACGGTCGAGCACTTCTTCCGCCACCTTTAGTACGCGCATGGGGGGAATGCTGTCCGGCACCAGCAGAGGCACCGCAATCCGCACCGGCTGGCCGCGCCGCACCACTTCCACCGCATCCGTGGCAAGCGTGCTGTTCGGCAAGACGACCGAGCTGCCGTCCGGCGTACGCAGGAAGATCGAGCGCCACTTCAGCGCGACGACTTCCCCTTCGACCGAGCCCTTGCGGATGAAGTCGCCGACCCGCAGCGGACGCTCCAGCTCGATCGACAGGCCGGAAAACAGATTGCCCAGCGTGTTCTGCAGGGCAAAACCGAGGACGAGCGAGACGATCGCGGATGTGGCGAGCAGGCTGGTGATGTCGAAGGCCATGCCATAATGCAGCCAGACCAGCATGGCGGCGATGTAGATGACGATCGAGCTCATGACCTTGACGAGGTCGGTCGTCCGGCTGTTGCCATCGCTGTCATCGACCAGCGTCGAAACGAGCACCTCGACGAAGCGCGCAGCACTCAGTGCCGTCAGGAAATAGGCGGCGTCGCGCAGCACCGGCGCCCATGCGGCGCGTTCCGGATCCAGCGTGACGAAGAGCAGCCACGTGAGGGCCGTCGAGGCGACGAGCAGAGCGGAGAGCAGATAGCTCATAGGTCCTTCTTCCTGCCGCCGAGATCGGGAAAGAGCCTGAGGGCCTCGTTCAGGCTGACGCGCAGACGCGAGATCGACTGTTCGAGATCGTAGAACTGGCCATTCATCCGGACCCGAGGCTCGGCCCCCTGCCACTCGGCTCCCAGACTGGTCTCGATCGTCTGGCGGGTGATCGTCTCCAGCGGATGGGTGACGTAGCGGCGCAGGAGCAGCAGAAAGATGGCGAGCGACAGCACGAAGACGCAGGTGAGCGCGCCGAGGGTCACTGCAAGGCTTTTTGCCGCCTGCCGGTTCGGACCGGCCACCGGCACCTCGATCAACTGCATGCCAATCACGTCGCCCATCTTCCAGCCGAAGCCGTTGTTGCCGTATTTGGCCACCATCGACGCGGGCGCCACCTCCGGTGTCGAATGACATTGCAGACAAGCTTCGCTCGGCATGCGCAACGGCCTTGCGAGATAGAAGCGCCGTTCCGCCCCCTCGCCCACCTCGCCGGATTGCTCCTTCAGCTCGGCATCGTCCTGGAAATTCTGCAGGAGCGTAACCTCCCAATCATTGGCGCGATCCTCGATATTGGTCGGGTTAAGCGAGGCCTCGCGGTAGCGATAATCGGGAAACTTTTCGCGCAGGATGCCCAGCGTGGTCTGTGCCCCGTAGGAGGGGACCATCTGCGGGTGGAACTCGTCATAGCCGAGGGCCTTTACCAAAGGCGCCACCTGACTGCTGGTGTAGTTGCGCATGGCGAGACCCATTTCCAGAAGAACACGGGACTTTTCGTTGACCTCGCTGCGGGCCTGACGAAATTCCAGCGTGTAGGAAATATAGCCGGCGATCAGCAAACCGAAGATAAAACAGACGGCCAAAATCAATCCGAGACGAAACTCTATCCGCATGGTGCCTCCAAGAGCTGCGGGTTCATCTGCAATGCGACTGAAAGATGTTTATGCGTTGCAGCATAATACGAAGCTTTGGCGTGGCAATCAGTCGCGACGTCCAAAAGTGACCTATTTTTCGGCGTCCCCTGCGTCTGGCCGCAACGCTTGATTTGCGGCCCTGCTTTGCTATTCCTCGCAGCAGGTTTTCGAGGAAGAAGCGCATGACCACGATCTACGGCATCAAGAACTGCGACACGATGAAGAAGGCGCGCACCTGGCTCGAGGAACACAGCGTGGCGCATGACTTCCACGACTACAAAGCCAAGGGCATCGATGCCTCGACCCTCGACAGCTGGATAGGCAAGGTTGGCTGGGAAGTACTGCTCAACAAGGCCGGCACGACCTTCAAGAAGCTCGACGAGGCGCAGAAGGCGAATCTGGACGCGGCAAAGGCCAAGACGCTGATGCTGGAGCAGCCGTCGATGATCAAGCGGCCGGTGCTCGATGTCGACGGCAAGCTCACGGTCGGCTTCAAGCCCGAGACCTATCAGCAGACCTTCGAGGCCTAAGACATGGCGAAGACCACCCGCGCCACGCAGTTTCTCGACAAGGCCGGTGTGGCCTATACCACCGTGACCTATGACTACGACCCGAATGCCGAGCGCATCGGGCTGCAGGCGGCGGAAGCGATCGGGGAGCATCCCTCTCGGGTGTTGAAGACGCTGATGGCCGAACTCGATGGCAAGCCGGTCTGCGTCGTCGTGCCCTCCGACAAGGAGGTGTCGATGAAGAAGCTCGCCAGCGCCTTCGGCGGCAAATCGGCGGCGATGATGAAGCCGGCCAATGCGGAAAAGCTCACCGGCTTCGTCGTCGGCGGCATCAGTCCCTTCGGGCAGAAGAAACAGGTGCCGACCGCAATCGAGATCAGCGCCATGGACGAGGCGCTCGTCTACATGAATGGCGGGCAGCGCGGGTTGCAGGTGCGGCTCTCGCCGCAGGATGCACTCACGGCGCTGGATGCGATTGCGGCGCCGCTCGTTGCCTGACGTCATCCATGCTTTGGCGCCGATGGTCTGGACTTCGCCATCTTTCCCCTTAAGTCTGGCGTGACAGCCACAACAGGAATACCCCATGACCCTTCCCGATCTCTCCGCCTCCATCGATCCGACCAAGCTAGACAAGCTCGCCGAGGTGGCGATCAAGGTCGGTCTACAGTTGCAGAAGGGCCAGGATCTGGTGCTGACCGCGCCGCTCGTCGCCGTGCCGCTGGTGCGCCTGATCACGGCCCATGCCTACAAGGCTGGGGCTTCGACCGTCACGACCTTCTATTCGGACGAAGAGACGACGCTCGCGCGTTATCGCCATGGCCACGACGAGAGTTTCGACCGGGCGCCGAACTGGCTCTATGACGGCATGGCAAAGGCCTATGAGAAGGGGGCAGCACGCCTCGCGATCTCCGGCGACAATCCGATGCTGCTCGCCTCGGAAGACCCGGCCAAAGTCGGCCGCGCCAACAAGGCGACCTCGATCGCCTACAAGCCGGCGCTGGAGCATATCTCCAATTTCGACATCAACTGGAATATCTGCTCCTATCCGAACCCGTCCTGGGCGAAGCTCGTCTTCCCGGATCTGCCGATCGAAGAGGCCGTGCGCAAGCTGGCCGACGCCATCTTCGCCGCCTCACGCGTCGATCGCGAAGATCCGGTCGCGGCCTGGGCCGAACATAATTCCGAACTGAAGAAGCGGTCGACCTGGCTGAACGGCGAGCGTTTTGCCGCTCTGCATTTCACCGGCCCCGGCACAGATCTGACGGTTGGCCTCGCAGACGGCCATGAATGGCATGGCGGCGCCTCGACGGCGAAGAACGGCGTGACCTGCAATCCCAACATCCCGACGGAAGAAGTCTTCACCACGCCGCATGCGCTGAAGGTGGAGGGTCATGTCTCCTCAACCAAGCCGCTTTCCCATCAGGGCACGCTGATCGACAATATTCAGGTGCGCTTCGAAGGCGGACGAATCGTCGAGGCCAAGGCCTCGAAGGGCGAGGCCGTGCTCAACAAGGTGCTCGACACCGACGAGGGCGCACGGCGCCTCGGTGAAGTGGCGCTGGTGCCGCATTCCTCGCCGATCTCGGCCTCGGGTATCCTGTTCTACAACACCCTCTTCGACGAAAACGCCTCCTGCCACATTGCGCTCGGCCAGTGCTATTCGAAGTGCTTCCTCAACGGCGCCTCGCTCAGCCAGGAACAGATCAAGGCGCAGGGCGGTAATTCCTCGCTGATCCACATCGACTGGATGATCGGATCGGGCCAGGTGGACATCGACGGCATCCGTGCCGACGGCTCGAAGGTGCCGGTGATGCGTCAGGGCGAGTGGGCCTGAAGGGGCACCTCTGCCGCCGCCAACAAAAAACCCCGTCCTGTTGCCGGGGCGGGGTTTTGTTTTGGAGGCGTGCGCGGCTCAGCGGTAGTAGACGATCTTGCCGCCGTTGAGCGCGGTCTGGACCCACAGCACGTTGTGCTGTGCTATGCCGCGCACCTGGAGTGCCGCAACAAGGCTCGGATCTTCCGCCACGACCGATTGGGCCAAACGCAGGCTGTTGCCCGTCGGGTGGATTGCCTGCATCGGATAGGTGTGGCGGTCGAAGCCACCGAGGTCGACCCGGATGGCGGTGACATTGCCATTGTACTGCTTGCCAAACAGGATTTCCCGCGGCGTCCAGCCGCCGGCCTCGACATAGGTCGCGGCGCTCGCGGGAACTGTGCCAAAGGCTGCTGCAGCCAAAGCTGCGGCCAGAATGACTTTCTTCATCATGATCATACTCCGTTTTACCGGTCGCTTGGGAGGACATCCGGTTTCAGCGCCCCATGTGGCGACGATGAAGATCGTTGTCCAGTATAATCACATGAGGTTGATCAATTGCGCGCAACTGATTTTGGAGCAGTGAGGGGCGGACCCCATCTCCACGGGTTCGTTTCGCGCAACGAGGGCAGCCGAACCGGACGGCGAACTCAGCCCTGACGCGCCTTGCGGGCGGCGTAGCGACGGTCGCGCTCGGCCTTGCGTGCGGCTTCGTCTTCGACGACGCGGCTGATCCTTGATGCTTCGGCCTGTTCGCGCGCGTCCTGTTCAGCGCGCGCTGCGGCGATCGCCGCTTCTTCGCGCTCACGGGCCTCCTGCTCGGCACGGGCCTTTTCCTCGGCCTTCAGCCGGTCGCGTTCAGCATGGCGCCGGGTGCGCTCTTCGGCGCGCGCGGCACGTTCGGCCATGCGGGCTTCCCGCTCCGGGTCCGCCGCAGCATGGGCTGCCTTGTAAGCGGCCAGCAATGCGGCCTTGGCGTCGGTTGCCGTCGTGCGGCGCTCGGCCAGGCCATGATCTCGGGTAAACTTCATCGGTGCTCCGATCTGTTGAGTTGACGTCAGGGGCGCGCGCGCTTGGCCAGCAAGGCCGCCGTTGCACGCTCGCGTGTCTCGCGCTCCCGGTTGAGGCGTGCCTCGCGCAGGCGTGCGGTCTTCTCGTCGCGTGCTGCGGTCAGAGCATCCTGTTCATCGATGGCACGACCACGTGCGAGAAATTGCGACTGCGTCTTTGCAAATGCGATTTCAGCCGTGTGGCGCGATTTTGTGTGGTTTTCAGTCATGGGGTCTCCTTCTGGAGCCGGCCCTTGCGGGCAATAAAAAAGGCCAGGCGAACCGCCTGACCTTCCATGGGATCATGCCTTCAACAGTGCCAGTACATCCGTGGTCAAAGGAAAGCGGATCCCGGATCTATCAGGCTGCCTGCAGGTTGCAGGCCGACATCTTGCCCGACTTGTTGTCGCGCTCCATGTCGTAAGAAAGCTTCTGGCCTTCGACGATTTCGCGCATGCCCGACCGTTCGACGGCGGAGATGTGAACGAAGGCGTCCGGGCCGCCATTGTCAGGCTGAATGAAGCCGAAGCCCTTGGTGGAATTGAACCATTTTACTGTGCCAGTGGTCATGTTGAACCCTTTCATAGCGCATAGAGTGCCCCAGCGCGGATGCGCTGCGGAGATAACGATTTTTGAAAGGAAGGTTCGACAGGGCGCGGGCTGTTCCGCGCTATAACCAAAGCTAGCAAGCAAACATCGATGGAGCATACATAGAGGTCTTCCTAATGAAAGTCAACCATCGGTTTTCAGTCAATCCGATTTCTCAATCAAAAGTGTAATTTTCGGCAATGCAACCGCAACGCCGACGCCTGTTTCAGACGGCGCTGATCGCTGTCCTGACCCGGGCCAGGAAGCGCTTGCGTTGGTCCTCGGTCGCGCGATCCATGTCGTGCAGCGACAGCATGCGGAAGTCGACGGACTTGGCGCAAAAGGCCGCTATGCCGCGCTTCAGGATCCGTTTGACCGGATTGCCCATGTAGAGATGCACCACCCACCAGGGGGAACCTGTGGAGGTCACGACCCAGAAGGTCTTGATCTGGGTCATCAGCGGCACGATGCGACCGCCGGCCTTGTCGTGCCCGAAGGCGACGCCGGGCACGAAGATGCGATCGATGAAGCCGTTCATGATCGCCGGCAGATTGAACCACCATTGCGGAAAGACGAGCACCAGGCCATCAGCCGCCTTCAGCCGCGCGACGATGCCCGAGACGTCTTCCGGTGGTTCGTAACCCGGCTCCATATAGGCCGCGCGCTCGGCGGCCGTCAGGCGCGGATCGAAATCCTCGGCGTAGAGATCGAGCAGATCGACTTCGTGGCCTTGTCCTTCCAGCGTCTCGACCACCGCTCTTGCCGCAGAGGCCGCAAAGCTCTCGGGCAGCGGATGGGCGAGCACGACGAGGAAGCGGCGTGCCATCAGAAGAGGCTCCCCTGCCCGGCCGGCGGCTCGCTCTTGCGTGGAGGCTTCGGTGCAGGCGCGATCCGCGCCGGCTGCGGCGCTAACGGTTCCGGCGGGGATACACCTTCGCCGGCGACAGCGGCCACGCGGCCATCCGCAAACTCGATCGCGATCGCCTGGCCGTGGGCCAGACCGTCGGCACGCGAAATCGGGCGATCATGCTCGTCGCGGATCACGGCATAACCACGGGCCAGCACATTCTTGTAAGATAGCGACTGCAGCACACGGTCCTGAGCCAACAGCGCCTGGCGGGCGCGTCGCAGATCGTTCATGACAGCACTGTCGGCCCGGCGACCCAAGCTTTCCAACCTGTCCTTCGAGCGCTCGGTCATCGCCGTCAGCCGCGCCGGGACTGCCGTCAGCGTCGCATCGAAACGCCCAAGCCGCGCCTTGTTGCGTTCGATCAGCCGCTCGATGACGCGTTCGGCGCGGACACCACTTTCCGACAGCTTCTGCTTACGCTCCACCAGCCGGCGCACCAGCATGTCGGGCGAGAGCTTGGCGGCCGCGCGCTCGAAGCTGCGGCGCTTGTTCATGGTGTTGAGTTCGAGACTGCGCCCGAGACCGGCAGCCGCCTCGTCGAAGCGACGGCGTGGCAAAGCCAGCAACTGGTCGAGCGAGGGCAGTGCCCGCACCAGGCTGCGCAGGTTCTGGCGACGATTGTCCATCTGCCTGACCATCGCGCCGGAAAGGCGGGCAGAGAGTGTCGCCACCTGCGCCTCGAGGTCGGCCTTCACAGGTACGGCCATTTCCGCTGCGCCCGTCGGCGTCGGGGCGCGGACATCGGCGGCGTAATCGATCAGGGTCCAGTCGGTTTCATGGCCGACGGCGGAGATGAGGGGAATGGTGCTTGCAGCTGCCGCGCGCACCACCGCTTCGTCGTTGAAGCTCCAGAGGTCCTCGAGGCTGCCACCGCCACGCGCGACGATCAGCACGTCCGGCCGCGGGATCGGTCCGCCCTGCTCCAGCGCATTGAAGCCCTGGATGGCATTTGCCACTTCGTCGCCCGAACCTTCGCCCTGCACCTTGACCGGCCAGACCAGCACATGGACCGGAAAACGGTCGGAGATGCGGTGCAGGATATCGCGGATGACGGCACCGGTCGGTGAGGTGACGACGCCGATCACCTTGGGCAGGAAGGGCAAGAGCTGCTTGCGGGCAGGGTCGAACAGACCTTCCGCCGTAAAGCGGCGCTTCCGCTCCTCGATCAGGGCCATCAGCGCGCCGGCGCCCGCCGGCTCCATCTGCTCGATGACGATCTGGTATTTCGACGAGCCGGGGAAGGTCGTGACCTTGCCGGTGGCGATCACTTCCATGCCCTCTTCCGGCCGATACTTCAGCCGGGAGAAGGAGCCCTTCCAGATCACCGCGTCGATACGGGCCTTGTCGTCCTTCAGGCTGAAATAGGCGTGGCCCGAAGAATGCGGGCCGCGATAGCCGGAGATTTCGCCGCGCACCCGCACGTGATCGAAGGAGGTTTCGATGGTGCGCTTGATCGAGCCCGAGAGTTCCGAAACGGAGAACTCGGTCAGGTTCGTCGGCGAATCGTTGTCGAAGAAATTGCTCATGCCCCTTCCCTAGCGGAAATCGGGGCCAAGATCAGCCCGTGCCTTCGCGGCCTGCCCGGTTTCCCCGGCAATGATCAGGGCAGCTTGACGGCAAAGATCTGCAATCCCGATGGCCCGTTGATCGGGACAGGGGTGAGATAGGCCGGAACCTTGCCCTTCAGCAGCTCTGCATAGAGGCCATCAGGCTTCATCCGCGCGATCTTTTCCGACTGCAGGAAATCGGGGCAGAAGGCGAGGATGCCGACACCTGCACCGCGCAGAAAAGCCGCCGCCTCATCCGGTTCGGCAAGACCAATATGCAGCTCGGTCAGCATGCCGCCCTGGTTGCGGTGATAGGGGCCAGCCAGCACCCTGTGTCGGGTAAACCGGAGGATTTCCGGGCCCATGTCCGAGGGCGCCGATACCGTCGTTGGCGGCAGGCTGGCCAGTGTGGCGTAAGCTGCGGGCGTATCGCAAACGACCGTTGCGTTCTGTGTCATCTGGCTGGACCCGACGAGTGACTTCATGCGCGCGGTCACACCGGCCGTGCCTTCCACAAAGAAAACACCGCCCAGGGCCCAGACGCTGGGCACGGACAGGATCGCGGTCAGCGCGAAGAGAAGCCCGGCACCCAGATGTTCCGGCTGGTCATTGGCGTGGCGACGCAGATCGGAAATCAGCAGGCCGAGGGGAAGAATGGCGTAAAGGTTGGAAAAGGTCGTACCGCGCACCTGCACCATGCCGACCAGGAAGCTGACACCCAGGAGAGCGAGGAGGATGGCATGGCTGCGGACACGATCGCGGCCGAGGATGCGGAAGAGGCAGACGCAAACACCGAAGAAGCCGACTGCATAGAAGCCACCGAAGCCTTCCGGATCGACCTGAAGCTGCCGATAGAACGACTGCGCCTCAATGACGCCGTCCAGCCAGAGTGTCTTGAGCAGAGGGTCCAGTTCGTTGAGCGGGTTTTGCAGGCATTGCGGCGCGATCACCACGGCCGTCATCAGCACGAGAGCGCCCGTCGCGGCGATGGCGGCCGCACGCAGACGCAAGCCCGCACCGAGATAACTCGCCGCAAAGAGCGCCGCAGCGCCAATCCCGACGATGGCATAGAAACCGAGCGACAGGCTGTCACAGGTGACGACGCCGTACCGGATGGGCGGCACGGTGGCGAAGAAGAGCGCAGACAGCGACAGCAGCAGCGTCAGCGAGAAGGCGCGCATGGCGGCTGCGTAAGCGACACCTTCCACGAGCCAGAGCAGCCCGACTGCGGCGCAGGCGACCGCCACGAGCGGTGTCGTCTCCGCGCCTATGGCAATTGCCACAGCGGCCGCAAAACCCGCGACCGCATGACTTGCCCAACGGCGGGCGGGATCGAGCAGGCCAGCCGCCATGATCGCGGCCAGCACCATCTGGACATTGTGGTGGTCGATCGCACCCGGCAGAAAGCGGTTGCTTGTGATGCAGAAGACCATGGTGAGGAGCAGGACGATGTGCTCAGTCACCGCATTGCCAATCCGCCGGGCTGCGACCGCCATGGCCGCCATAAGCGGGACCACCAGCGACAAGGGCCAGACGAGGAGCGCGAGGGCTTCGGCCTGCTGGACCGGGACCATTTGCGAAAAAAGGCGGATCAGAAGTGCAATCGGAAGATCGACCAGACGCGACCAGTGCATCAACGTGCCGCCGGACAGACCCAGGCGATACTGCATCAGATCAAACCAGGACTGGCCGGCAAGCAGATCGCGCACCTCGACGAGGCGCATGACGTCGTCGTTGTCGGCGCCGACATAATCGACGGCACCGGGGAGGTTCAGGAGAGCGATGAAGGCGATGGCTGCAAAACTGTAGAAACCCACCCAGAGCGGCCAAGACGCCCTCGATTGATCCTTGCCGGACGACGGTGCGGACAAATCGACCATGGATCCCCCGTTTCTTCAAAGACCCGGCGCATCGGCTGGCTCGGTGCGATCATTCGAAGATGATGCGCGCGCGAAACCTAGCCTTAACCTTCTCAAGAAATAGTAAAGCCGGAGGAGACCATAAGGATCTCCAGAGCGCCCGCAGGTAGTTCCCCATGGATGGTCAGGCCCCTCATTCTCCCGAAATCGCCGTTCTGCTGCCGTGCTACAACGAGGCGGCGACGATCGGACAGGTGGTGCGCGACTTTCGCACGGCTCTGCCGGAGGCGCGGATCTATGTCTATGACAACAACTCCACCGACGGCACCGCCCTGACCGCCATGCTGGCCGGTGCGACCGTCGTGCGCGAACGGCGCCAGGGCAAGGGCCATGTGGTGCGCCGCATGTTCTGCGATATCGATGCCGACATCTATATCATGGCAGATGGCGACGGAACCTATGGCCCGGCCGATGCGGAAGAGCTGATCCGCACGCTGATCACCGAGAGAGTGGACATGGTGGTGGGCACGCGGCGGGGCGTGCACGACGATGCCGGTCGCAACGGCCACGCCTTCGGCAATCGGCTGTTCAACGGGCTTTACCGTGTGCTGTTCGGCAATGACTTCACGGATATCCTGTCGGGCTACCGCGCCTTTTCGCGCCGCTATGTGAAGAGCTTCCCGGCCGTTTCCGCCGGGTTCGAGATCGAGACGGAAATGTCGGTGCATGCATCGCGGCTGAAGCTGCCGGTCTGCGAGATCGAACTCGATTACGGTCGCCGACCTGAAGGGTCGCATTCGAAGCTGTCGACCTTCAAGGACGGCTTCAAGATCCTCTGGATGTTCGCCATGCTGATGAAGGAGACGCGACCTTTCGCCTTTTTCGGCCTGATCGCAGCGGCTCTCATGGGCCTCAGCCTCGGCTTCATGACGCCTGTCCTCTACGAATTCTTCACGACCGGGCTCGTCTCGCGCATGCCGACCTGGATTGCCGCCATGGCGCTGATGATGATGTCATTCCTGTCGTTTACAGCGGCGCTGATCCTCGATTCGCTTGCCCGCTCCCGGGCCGAACAGCTGCGGATCCACTATCTGACGCTGCCCACGCTCATCCGCTCTCCGACACCCCGCGCCAGCGAGATCAAAGCCAGCGCGACGAGGAGCGCAACCTCCACAGGTGCTGCATCCCGGGGCGACAGCTCACAGGCGGCATGAAAAAGTTCCTGCGTTTCGCCGTCGTCGGCGCCACCGGTTTTCTTGTCGATGCCGGCGTTCTGTGGCTGATCCTCACCTATACGCCGCTCGGTCCCCTGTCGGGTCGCGTGATCGCCATTGCTCTGGCCATGACGACCACATGGCTGCTCAATCGCCACTTCACCTTCGGCGCCTCTGCGCGATCAATCGTGGTGGAGGGCTTCCGCTACGGCTTCATCGGGCTTGTCACATCCCTGGTGAATTACGGGGTCTATGCGGGGCTGCTGCTCATGGCGCCCTTGCTCAGCCCCTATGCCGCCCTCGTGGCCGCGTCGATCGCGGCCATGCTGTTCAGCTTTTTCGGCTATTCGCGCTATGTCTTCCGTCGGTAACGAGAAGGTTCGGCTTACACCGCCTCCCAGCCGTCCTTGTCCGCCGCACGATAGATCGCATCGATCAGCTTCTGGTTCAGCTTGGAATTCTCCAGCGATACCACCTCGCCCGTCGTTCCCTCGACAGCGCGGGCGAAGGCTTCCGCTTCCAGCTTGTACTGACGGCTGTCGGGGAAGCGGAAGATCTGCGAGACGTTGTGGCTGCGGTTGGTCAGTTCGACCTCTTCGGCACCCCAGCGGTCTGCATTGAAGGGTGACTTCACCTCGATGAAACCGTCCGTGCCGTGGAAGACCATCAACTGGCGGTTGGCCATCTGGGTCGCGACGTAGAAGTTCAGCTCGAAATCGGCGAAATCGGCCTTCACGCTCGCATAGATGTCCGTGCCGAATTCCGGATCGCGGTCGATGGTCGACTGGACGCGGATCGGCTCCTTGCCGGTGACGAAGCGCGTAGTGATCGTCGGATACACGCCGATGTCCGGCAGAGCGCCACCGCCAAGTTCGGGAATGTTGCGCATGTTGCCGGGGTCACGGTTGAAATAGGTGAACGAGCCCTGCACCATTTTCAGCGTACCGATGGCACCCTGGTTCAGCAGTTCGCGCACCTTCAGCCAGACCGGTGCGTAAGTCACCATATACGCTTCCGTCACCAATACTTTGTTGCGGTCGCGCGCTTCGATGATGGCGTCGATTTCGTCCGCCTTCAAGGCAATCGGCTTTTCGCACAGCACATGCTTGCCGGCATTCGCCGCCTTGATCGCCCATTCGACATGCTGGCTGGTCGGCAGCGGAATATAGACGGCGTCGATCACGTCGGAAGCCAGCATCTCCTCATAGGAGCCAAACGCGTGCGGAACCGAGAAGCGATCGGCCATCTCGCGGGCCTTGGCGAGATCGCGGCTGGCGACAGCCGTCACAACAGCATTTTCTGCATCCTGGATCGCCGGCACCACGAGTTCGCGGCCGATCTTGGCCGTCGACAGAATTCCGAAACGCAGCATCTCTCATCCTCCCTGAAATTGTCGGGGCGGACATTAGGGGAAGGACCGACGGGGCGCAACGGCGTTCACGCCGGTCGCCCCAGCTCGGCCCACTCTCAAATGGCCTAAAACGTCCGCTTTTCGTCCGAGGCGCACATGGTGGCAGAAATACAGAGGTTTATGCTAGTCTCCATCGCAACATTAGGAGACAGATATGTCCGCTTCCGACACCGCCCTCATCGTCGTCGACGTCCAGGAGAGCTTCCGCCACGCCTCCTACTGGGACGCTTCCGAACTGCCGGCCTATCTCGCCCGCCAGCAGACGCTGATCGACGGGGCAAAGGCCGCCGGCATGCCCGTTGTCCAGATCTTCCATGTCGATGCCGACGCCCCCTTCACGCTGGAAAGCGGCCTTGTGCGGACGCTCGCGGAGATTTCGATTGCCCCCGATGTCACGTTTCACAAGGGCGTGCATTCGGCACTCGTCGGCACCGGGCTCGAAGCCTATCTGCGGGAGAAGGGCATCCGCCGCGTGATCGTCTCCGGTATCCGTACCGAGCAATGCTGCGAGACCACGACGCGGCACGCCTCCGACCTCGGTTTCGATGTCTATTTCGTCACCGAGGCGACACTCACCTTCCCGATGACGCATTCTTCCGGACGGGTGTTCAGCGCAGAGGAGATCCGGATGCGCACGGAGCTGGTGCTTTCGAAACGCTTCGCCCGGATCGTCACGGTCGACCAGGCGCTCACGCCACTTTCCGCCGCCGCCTGAGAGCAAAACGATGGACGTAATCCCGGTCTTCATCCTCGTCCCGCCCGACACCCTGCTGATCGATATTGCCGGTCCGCTTGAGGTGCTGCGCTATGCAAACCAGGAACAGGACCGGGTGCGTTTCGACTATCGCTACATCTCCACCAAAACTCGGCAGCAGACCTCGATCGGACTTGCGCTCGATGGGCTCGAGCCCTTGCCCGACAGCCTGCCGGACAATGCTCTGCTGATCATCTCCGGCAGCCTCACGGTCGGCATGGCGGAGATCGCGCGCCAGGCCGAACTGAAGATGCTGAAACGCTGGCTTTCGGCGACCGTGCGCGCCGATACGAAGCTCGCGACCATCTGCTCCGGTGCACTGCTTGCCGCGGCCGCCGGGCTGATGGAGGGCTATCAGTGCACCACCCATGCCGAATGCCTGGAGGAGCTGCGTTCTCTCGCGCCGACGGCGCGCGTCCTGGAGAACCGTCTCTATGTCGAGGACGGAAACCGCTTTTCGAGCGCCGGCATCTCGACCGGGATCGACCTGATGCTGCATCTCGTCGGTCGCTTTGCCTCTCCCCAGGCGGCGCTCGCCGCAGCGCGGAAAATGGTCATCTATCTCCGGCGCAGCGGCCAGGACCCGCAGATGTCGCCCTGGCTCTCGGGACGCAACCACATTCATCCTGCGATCCACCGCGCCCAGGATGCGATCATGGCCGATCCGGCCCGCGACTGGTCTCTGCCGGGTTTGGCCGGGATCGCGCATTTGAGCGAGCGGCACCTGTCGCGCCTGTTTCGAGAGCATGTCGGATTGTCCGTCGTCGACTATGTCAACCTGATGCGGGTGACGCTTGCGCAGGAACTGCTCAAGCAATCCCGGCTGGACATGGAAAGCCTGGCGCAGCGGGCGGGTTTCGCCTCCTCGCGTCACATGCGCCGGATCTTTGTTCAGCATCACGGCGTCTCCCCCAGCGTGTTTCGCAAGGCTGGAGAATGACGCCATCCGTGCCTTTCATTTCGAGGCCATCCCCGATTTTAATGGAACCTCGCGCTTACGCTTGATAGCGTCTGTCGATGCCGTTCCCACCATGCTTCGAGGCTTTCCATGCAGAAACGTGCCCTCGGCCGTACCGGCCTTTCGATCGCTCCCGTCGTTTTCGGCGGCAATGTCTTCGGCTGGACCGCCGATGAGAAGACATCGTTCGCGCTTCTCGACCGGTTCTTTGACGCCGGCTTCAACACGATCGATTCGGCTGAAATCTATTCGAGCTGGGCAGACGGCAATGTCGGCGGCGAGAGCGAAACGATCATCGGAAACTGGCTGAAGCGCGGCGGCGTGCGCCGCGAAGATGCGGTCATCGTCACAAAAGTCGGTGGGGACCTGGGCGAAAAGCGCCGGGGCCTCAGCGCCCACTGGATCGCCCAAGCGGTTGAAGACTCGCTGCGCCGCCTCCAGACCGACTATATCGATCTCTATCTTGCCCACTGGCCCGACGCGGAAACCTCGGACGAGGAAAGCCTGACGGCCTTTGCCCGGCTCAAGGAACAGGGCAAGGTCAGGGCGATCGGCTGCTCCAACCTCGATGCGGAACAGTTGCAGGCGACATTCGATGCCGCCAAGGCTGCCGGTGTCGGCCGTTATGACGTGATCCAGCCGGAATACAATCTCTACACCCGTTCGAAATTCGAGGGCGAACTGGCCGCGCTCTGCCAGCGGGAGGAGATCGGCGTCATCAGCTATTACGCACTCGCCTCCGGCTTCCTGACCGGCAAGTATCGCAACGCCGCCGACACCGAAGGCCGGGCGCGTGGTGAAGACATGGAGCCTTATCTCAATGATCGAGGCTTCCGCATCCTCGACGCGCTCGAGGCCGTGGCGGCTGAAACCGGCACCAGCCCGGCGACTGTCGCCATCGCCTGGATCGCCGCACAGCCCGGCATTACGGCACCGATCGCGTCTGCCACGAGCCTGCGACAGCTCGAGAGCCTGATCGCGGCCGGACAGCTTGCACTCACCGAGGCTCAGGTCCGGCATCTCACGGAGGCTTCCGCGTGACGCGGGCATTCAACATTCGTGACGCAGAACCCGCCGACGAGGCTGGCTGGCGCGCGCTCTGGGCCCAGTATCTCGCCTTCTACAAGGTCGAATTGGCCGAGTCGGTGACGGCCCATACCTGGGGCCGCATCCTCGACCCTTCGTCGCGCGTCGACATGCGCGTGGCGGAGGTCGACGGCGTTCTCGCCGGTTTCGCCATCCACCATTTCCACGAATCAACCTGGGTCATGACACCCGACGTCTATCTGGAAGACCTGTTCCTGGACGCGAGGTTCCGCGGGCGCGGCCTAGGCCGGGCGCTGATCGACGACCTGATCGCGATTGCCAAGGCAAAGGGTTGGTCGCGGCTCTACTGGCACACCGATCGCGGAAATGCGACGGCGCGCAAACTCTACGACACCTATGCCCCGGAAGATGGGCATGTACGCTACCGGCTGAAACTCGGCTGAGCGCCCGTCAGCCACGCCAGCGGAAGAAATCGACGAAGGCCCGCAGCGCCGGACGCATCTGCAGGCGGCTCGGATAATAGATCGAGAAACCATCGAAGGGCGGGCACCAGTCATCAAGGACCCGGACCAGCCGCCCGGCTTCGATGTCTGCCTCGACGCGGGCATCGAAGATGTAGGCGAGCCCTGCCCCATCCAACGCCGCTTGGCGCATCAGCCCCTGGTCCGACAGGATCAGGCCACCCTGAACATCCACAGAAATCGCCCGGCCGTCCTTCTCGAATTCCCAGCGGTAGATTGTGCCGCTGGAGAAGCGTCGGCGGATGCAGGTATGGTGAGCGAGATCGCGCGGGTGCACAGGCTTCGGCCGGACCTCGAAGTAGCCGGGTGCGCCGACGACCGCACCGCGCCACGACCCACTGACGCGCACTGCGATCATGTCCGCTTCCAGATGTTCTCCCAGCCGCAGGCCGGCATCGAACCCTTTCTCGACAATGTCCTCGAAACGGTCGTCCGTGACGATCTCCAACTCGATGTCGGGATAGAGGCGGACAAACTCGCCGAGGCGCGGGGCGATCACGTCGCGGGCGGCCAGCAGAGGCATGGTGATGCGCAAGGGGCCGGCAGGGCGGGCGCGAACATCGGACAAGGCCGTCAGGGCGGCATCGATATCCCCCAGAGCCGGCATCAGCACCGCCAGAAGGCGCCGCCCCTCTTCGGTGGGTGCCACACTCCGGGTGGTGCGCGCGATGAGACGCAGGCCGACACTGTTTTCCAGCGCCGAGACGGCATGGCTGACGGCCGAGGGTGCAATGCCAAGCTCCGTCGCTGCCGCGCGAAAGCTTCCATGCCTTGCGACGGCGGCGAGAACGGCCAGCTGCGAGAGTTGAGTCCGGTTCATTGTTCTAAATGTTAGAACAAGTCATCATCGTTTGCACCCGTTTTCCGAAGCGATCCATCGCCCTAGATTGGCTGTGTCTGCTTTGCCGGCCCTGACTGGCCTGCTATCTTCATTCTCCAAAAACTCCTTGAAGGAGGTCATCATGCAATTGCGTCATCTCGGCTCTCTCAACCCTTCCGCCCTTGGGCTCGGCTGCATGGGCATGAGCCATGCCTATGGCACCAATATCGACGAAGCTTCGGCACAAGCATTGGTCGATCGCGCCGTCGATCTGGGCATCACCTTCTTCGATACGGCAGAAGTCTATGGCCCCTTCACCAATGAAGAACTCGTCGGCAAGATCCTGCGCAAACATCGGGATAAGGTGCTCATTGCCACCAAGTTCGGCTTCACCATCGGCGACGAGGCCAAGGCCGCGCGTCCGTCCGGTCTCGACAGCCGGCCGGAGCATATGCGTGCCGTGGCGGAGGCCTCGCTGAAGCGACTCGGGGTCGATGTGATCGACCTCTTCTACCAGCACCGCGTTGATCCCGACGTGCCGATCGAGGAGACCGTCGGCGCCATGGCTGAATTGGTGAAGGAGGGCAAGGTCCGCGCGCTCGGTCTTTCTGAAGCCAGCGCTCAGACCCTGCGCCGCGCCCATGCCGTCCATCCGATCGCCGCCATCCAGAGCGAATATTCGCTCTGGACCCGCGATCCCGAAACCAACGGTGTTTTCGACACCTGCCGCGAGCTCGGCATCGGCTTCGTCCCCTTCTCCCCGCTTGGGCGGGGCATGCTCACGGGTGCTCTGAAGGATCTCGGCAAGCTCGGCGCCAATGATTTCCGTCGCGGCCTGCCGCGCTTCGACCAGGAGAATTTCGACGCCAATCTGGCGCTGGTCACGGCGCTGGAAGACATGGCTGCCGAAAAAGGAGTCACCGCAGGTCAGCTGGCACTCGCCTGGGTGCTGGCGCAGGGTGATTTCATTGTGCCGATCCCCGGAACGACCAAGATCGCCAATCTGGAAAGCAATGTCGCGGCTGCCGATATCCCGCTCTCGCCCCAGGATCTGGCCCATCTCGGTGCGATCGTCGCCCCGGACAAGGTGGCTGGCGCCCGATACAACGAGTCCATGGCGAAGATGGCGGGTCGCTGACGCCCTTCGGGGACGGTGCCTGCGTCCTCTCTCTCAATCACGATCCAAAGGGGGTCGCGTTCAGCTTCGGGCGCGGCGCCCCTCGGCCATCGGCTTTCCGGCGTAGAACGAACGCTTGTTCTCGTACATCGCGTCATCGGCGCGCTTCATCAATACCTCCATGGTCTCGCCCGGCTCGCTCGTTGCCGTGCCGATGGAGATGCTGAGCGCCGCATCGGAATAGAACTGGTTGTTTATCTTGAGGATCTCGTGGATCGTCTCGACCACGCCCTGGGCCGCCAGGTGATCTGCACCCGGCATCAGGACCGCGAATTCGTCGCCGCCAATGCGCATGGCATGATGCGGCGCTTTCACCACGCTGTTCAGCACCTCGCCGAAGCGGCGCAGCAGCTGGTCGCCGGCGTCGTGTCCGCGCTCATCGTTGGCTTCTTTCAGGCCGTTGAGATCGATGACGATGGCAGAGACCGGGCGCAGCGACTTGCGCTCCAGCCGGTTCAGCTCGTCGGTGTAAAAGGCGCGGTTGTGCAGCTTGGTCAGAATGTCGTGCTTGCCGAGATATTCCAAATAGGCTTCGGCCTTCTTGCGCGCGGTGATGTCGGTCAGGGCCACCTGCACCCGTGACCAGTCACGCTCATGGCCCGGGAAGACCGCAAAGTTCAGCAAAATATGGCGCACATTGCCGTCGAGAGCATAGTTGACCACCTCGCGGCTGTGGAACAGCCGCCCATCCCAGAGATCTATAAGTTGTTCGCGGAACGGCTTCTCCATCTCGTCGCGGAATATATCGTTCTGCCGCAGAAGCAGTGTCTGGCGATCGGGTGCCGCAAACAGGTCCAGCGTGGCCTGGTTGACATCCAGCACACGAATTTCCGACATGCATTGCCGGACGAATTCGGGATGCACGTCGGTAAAGACCCGGA
Organism: Hyphomicrobiales bacterium; assembly: GCA_900473805.1. Classification (GTDB taxonomy): domain Bacteria; phylum Pseudomonadota; class Alphaproteobacteria; order Rhizobiales; family Rhizobiaceae; genus Allorhizobium. Next base: position 133,509 of record UCMS01000009.1, read on the forward strand.
AATCGTCGATGCCGCGGGAGCGAACATCTTCGATCAGATTGCGAATGCTGCTGAAGTCCTCGATCCAGAGCGAGACCGGCGAGTGCTCGAAGACACCTTCGGCATAACGGCGGTTCTCGAGTTCAGCGCGCCGCGCATCCTCGCGATCGGTCACGTCCTCGGTGGTGACGAGCACCTGAGCCAGCGTCTCCTCGTGGCCGGGCAGAACGGAGCCGCGCAGCTGGATGTCGAGCCGCCGGCCCGTCAGCGTGTAGTTGGTGGTCGCGCCGACGAATTCCGTCTTGCCGTTCCAGAGGTCGGTCAGTTCGTTGATGTGGGTTTCCCACATGTCGTCGCGGAAGACCTTTTCGAGGTTACCGGAGAGTTGGTCGAGGCTTTCCGCGTCGAAGAGTTCGAGCGTCTTGCGATTGACCTTGAGGATGCGGATTTTCGCCGAACATTCTGCCACGCGCGAGACGTCCTGCTGCAGGAAACTGCGGAGATCAATCACCCCGCCGGCGCGCCAGGCGTCGAATTGCGCCTTCACCGCGCTGAAGTCCTCGATCCACATCGCGATCGGGGCCAGTTCGAATATGTTTGAATCAATGGAATCCGTCATGAAACAATGCCCGTTGCGCAATCACCAGGCCCCTTGAAACACCCGGGCCGCAGAACGCACCCTAGGTAGAGTTGATTAACGCTCGGTTGCCCTCAAAGGGTAGAAATCTTCCACCAGGCTCGGCGACTTTGCGTCAGGCGCCCGACATCGCGCGGCGATAGGCGGAGGGCGTGGTGCCGGTGACCACCTTGAACATGCGGGTCAGGTGGCTCTGGCTGCTGAACCCGCAGGCGCTGGCGATCTGGGCGATCGGCTCTGTGCCCTCGAGCATGCGCCGGGCGCGGTCGATGCGACGGTTGAGGATAAAGCCGTGAGGCGAGACGCCACAGCTCAGACTGAACATGCGCTGCAGATGGAATTCGCTCAGGCCCGCAATCGTGGCCAGTTCCTGCAGGGTGATGACCCGATGCAACGAGGCCTCGATAAACTCGATCAGGCGTCGGCGAACGGCCGGGGCGAGCCCGCCCCGCAAGTCTACCCTCTTTTCGCCGCCATAACGGGGATCGAGAAAGAGATGTCCGACAGCCGCAGTCAGGGCCTGTTCGGCCAGAAGCCGCTCCCCGCCCGCGGTCGCCCGGGCAAGCTGTCCAAGGGCACCGGCGAGACGTGGCGCCTCCTGAAAGGTGGTTTCCGGGATAACCATCATCCGCGCGTCGCGGTCGAAGGTTTCGGAAAACAGCCGTCTCAACTCCTGATCCGAGACATAAAGGTGGACGAAATCGAAGGGGTCGGTGATTTCCCATTCCGACGAGGCGCCCTGAGGCATGATGCAGAGTGCACCGGGCCAGCCATGGATGGAGCCGGCATCGATGCGCCGCGTTCCGTCACCACCCCGCAGATAACAGCTGAAGGTGTGACCGTCCGCCCGCTCGTAGCTCATCCGGTCATGGCTGTTGCGCCACAAAGCACTCGCCCGGCCTTCGCCGAGGTCAAGCGCATTCAGCCGCTCGGCGCGCGAGGAGGCGGACAGGGAACTGAAGACGGACGAGGTTTGCAGCATGGATTGACCCGGTGATTGCAGCGCATTGTAGCGCAAGTGCGCGCTTCTGCCACCGCCCCGGCGGCGTTCGTGTTTGCCGGGATGCAGTTCGCCGCAAGATCGTGCAAGAAATTCCGGTTCGGTCGGCGTTCAAGTCTCGGCAGATTTCAGCGATGCCGTCCATGCCAATCGATCACAGGCATGGCCGCGTCATCACCACGACCGAAACGAACCGCCATGACCAATCTGCTCTTGTTTTCCTCCACCGTGCTGATCTGGGGCACCACCTGGATCGCGATCGCGCTGCAGATCGGACCGGTTCCCGTTCTGGTGTCGGTGTTCTACCGCTTCGCCACGGCGGCGCTGATCCTCATCGCAGCGCTCGTCGTCACGGGGCGGCTGAAAGTTCCGGCCCGGGCGCAACAACCCTATGTGCTCGCCCAGGCGCTCTGCCTGTTCTGCTGCAACTTCCTGTGCTTCTATCATGCCGCGAGCTACGTGCCCTCCGGGCTCATTTCCGTCGTCTTTTCGCTGGCGACCATCTACAACGCGGTCAATGCCCGCATCTTCTTCGGCGACCGGATCAGCCCCCGCACGCTTCTTGCCGCCGCGCTGGGGGCGACGGGGCTGGTGCTGCTCTTTGGTGTCGACATTCTGTTCAGTCTGAATGTCGATAGCTGGAAAGGCATCGGGCTGTCCGCGCTCGGCACCCTGTTCTTCTCGCTCGGCAACATGGCATCCCGGCGCAACAGCGCCTCCGGTATCCAGCCGATCACCGCCAATGCCTGGGGGATGAGTTACGGCGCGCTGGCCCTGCTTGCCCTGATCGCCCTCACGGGCACGCCAGTCGTCGCACCACCGACGCTCACCTATCTCGCCGCCATGCTCTACCTCGCCGCCATCGGCTCGGTCGTCGGTTTCACCACCTATCTGATGCTCGTCTCCCGCATCGGCTCGCAGAAGGCGGCGTATGCCACGGTGCTTTTCCCGGTCGTGGCGCTGACGCTGTCAACGCTTTACGAAGGCTATCACTGGACGCCACTTTCGGTTCTCGGGCTCATGCTGACTCTGGCCGGAAACGTCGTCATGTTCGCGCGGCTGCCAACGGGCAAAGCCACTCTCGATGCGGCAAAACAGCCGGCTTGAGAGGCCTGGCAAGCAAGAGGCATAAAGCGATTAGACGGCTCGAAACCAGACTGGGCGCCGACATCCGCCCAGTCACCGCTGTTTCGCGCTGTTGCCTGCGCGAATCCACGCCCAATCGGCGCAGGCCTGATGGCAAAGGCACGCATCCGCCTGACGACATATTGAGCTTTCGGTCGTGCATCCTTACATAGACCCTATGGACGACGCCGTTCGAATGCGTCGCATTCGCTCGACACGGGCGAACTTCTCTTCCTGAACACCGCGACCTCTCAGGCTTCGGCATCCTGCCGGGGCAAGTTCGCATTGGAGGCCATCATGGCAGACGACAACACGACAACGGATTCCACAGCCAAGGGCTACGAGCCCATTCCCTTCGCCAAGAAGCACCGCATCTCGGTAGAGGACGCAAAGGCGATCCTCGCGAAACACGGCAACGACCGCAAGGCCGCCGACAAGGAAGGTCGCCGCGTCAGCCTCTGACGCGGGATGCCAGAGCCTGCCCGCCGACGGCGATGACCGTCAGCGCACATCGAAAAGCCCTTTTCCTGGCATGCAGGGAGAGGGCTTTTCTGTATGTTCCGACAGCCTAACCAAGTCGGCCGTCTTCAGTGGTTCACGCGCGCAGGCTGCCGCCCGTCGACTTTTCGACATTGCCGACGATCTTCTTCGTCAGCGCATCGAAATCCTCATCGGTCAGCGTCTTGTCGGTCGGCTGGATCAGAACCTCGATCGCCACCGACTTCTTGCCCTCACCAACGGAGGTGCCCTCGAAGATATCGAAGACATTGACGCCCGAGATCAGCTTGCGGTCGGCGCTCGTCGCTGCCTTGATGATCGCGCCGGCTTCGACCGTCTTTTCAACGACGAAGGCGAAGTCGCGCTTCACCATCTGGAAGGCCGACAGCTCAAGTGCTGCCTTGGTGCGGGTCGCCTTCTTCTTCGGCTCAGGCAGGGCATCGAGATAGATCTCGAAACCACACAGCGTGCCGGAGACGTCGAGTGCTTCCAGCGTCTTCGGGTGGAATTCACCGAAGGTGCCGAGAATGACCTTGGGGCCCGCCTTGATCGTGCCGGAACGGCCAGGGTGATACCATTCTGGGCCACCCTGCTCGATCTGCACATTGCTCATCGGAATGCCGCAGGCTTCAAGCACGGCGAACGCATCGGCCTTGGCGTCGAAGACGTCGACCGGCTTCCCGCCGCCCTTGGCCTGGTTCGACCACATGCGGCCGGCACCGGCGATCGAGGCCGTGCCACGGCGGACGCCACCGGCGACGCGGCGCTGGGTTTCGGGCGTATCGCCTTCATAGGTGCCGGAGACTTCGAAGATTGCGACGTCGCCATAGCCGCGGTCGGCATTGCGCTGGGCAGCGGTCAGCAGGCCCGGCAGCAGCGAAGGCCGCATGTCCGACATATCGGCTGCAATCGGGTTGACCAGCTTCAGCGTCTCGCTACCACCGCCAAAGAGCTTGGCATGCTCGGCCGAGATGAAGGACCAGGTAACCGCCTCCAGCATGCCGCGCGCGGCGAGCGCCCGGCGGGCCGAGCGCGTGCGGATCTGCAGCGTCGTCAGGATCTTGCCATTGACCGATCCGCTCGGCGGCAACGGTTCCGGCTTGATCTTTTCCACGCCGAACATGCGCATAACTTCTTCGACGAGGTCGGCCTTACCGTCGACATCAGGACGCCAGGAGGGAACGGAGACCTTGGCCGAAGTTTCGTCGCCCGAGAGGATCTCGAAGCCGAGTGCCGTCAGGATCTGGCGCGACTCTTCGTTGGAAACGGTCAGACCGGTCAGGCGTTTGACTTCCGAATAGGGGAAATCGACCACCTTCTTCTGGTGACCCTTGTAGCCCTCCACCTTGGCGGCTGCTGCCGTGCCACCACACATCTCGAGCACCAGCTCGGTCGTGCGCTCCAGGCCCGGCACCATGTATTCCGGATCGACGCCACGCTCGAAACGGTAGCGCGCATCGGTGATGATGCCATGGACACGGCCGGTCTTGGCGATGTTGATCGGATCCCAGAGGGCCGACTCGATCAGCACGTTGACGGTGTTTTCGTCGCAGCCCGAATGCTCGCCACCCATGATGCCACCGATCGATTCCGGACCATTGTCGTCGGCGATGACGACATTGTTCGGGTTGAGCTTGTAGGTGCGGGTATCGAGCGCGAGGATCTCCTCGCCCTCCTTCGCCCGGCGCACGACCAGCGTGCCCTTGACCTTGTCGGCGTCGAAGACGTGCATCGGACGGCCCTGGTCGAAAGTCATGTAGTTGGTGACGTCAACAAGCGCCGAGATCGGGCGAAGGCCGATCGACAGCAGACGCTGCTGCATCCATTTCGGGCTCGGACCGTTCTTCACGCCGCGCACGAGGCGATAGGCGAAGCCCGGGCAGAGATGCTCTTCCAGCTCGAGCTTGACCTGGTGCGGCGTCTCTCCCTCGACCTTGAAGGCGGGCGCCTTCGGGGCCTTGAGCTTGCCCAAACCGGAAGCGGCCAGATCACGGGCAATACCGAAGACGCTCGTGCAGTCCGGACGGTTCGGCGTCAGGTTGATCTCGATGACGGGATCGTCGAGGCCGGCGTAAGATGCGAAGGAGGTGCCAACCGGCGCATCCTCCGGCAGATCAATGATGCCGTTGTGGTCGTCGGAGATGTTGAGCTCTTTCTCAGAGCACATCATGCCATGGCTTTCGACGCCACGGATCTTGCCGACTGAGAGCGTCACATCAATGCCAGGCACATAGGTGCCCGGACGCGCGAGAGCGCCAATCATGCCCGCGCGGGCATTCGGCGCGCCGCAGACGATCTGCACCGGCTTGCCGTCACCGGCATCGACAGTGAGCACCTTCAGGCGATCGGCTTCCGGGTGCTTCTCGGCCGTCAGGATCTTGGCGATGACGAAGGGCTTGTAGGCCGCCTTGTCATCGACGTCTTCGACCTCAAGACCAATCGCGGTCAGCCGCTCGCAGATTTCCTCGAGCGAGGCCTCGGTTTCCAGGTGATCCTTCAGCCAGGAGAGTGTGAATTTCATTGGACTTTCTCGTCTTCCTCAATGCGCCAGCCGCGCAAATTCTAAATTCCGTCGCGATGTCTTCGATCGTCTGCGCGTCTATCAGGCCGCCTTGTCGGGCGCCTTGGCCCCGGGAGCCTTGACACCTAGAAACATGCTTTTCACCGAGATTCCCTCATCGACCTTCGTCCACCAGATGCCTTCGTACATCAGCTCAATCTCGTTCAAGCCCTGCTCATCGAGGCCAGACAAAAACGGGTACCACCAGAGAGGTGCGGAGATGGTGCGCTCATCGGCAAGCGTCACATGCACCTCGTCTTTTGTGCACCATGCTTTTACCGGACGCATTTCCTCGGTTTCAAATTCCAAAGAAGTCATTCCACGCCTCGATCCAGTCGCTTCGATGTTCGGCGATCACCGCCAAGATCCGTTCGATTTCCCGTTCATTGTATCCGACATTCCGCGCCACCGCCAAATTCGCCAGCCAGACCTTCAGCGACTTTCCATCCTTGACCACATGGATATGCGCCGGCTCACCTCGGTCGAGAGCGTAGAACCTGAACTTGTATCCATGCCAGACCAGGAGTGTTGGCATAGCATCACGCCGCCTTCTCCGGCGCTTTCGCGCCTGGGGCCTTCCAGCCCGCCAGCATGCCCCGGATCGACAAGTCCTCATCGACGTCAGGCCAATGAACACCCGCGAGCATGAGATGCACGTTATTACGCTGTGCCGGCGTTGCGTTCAGAAGGCGTGGATACCACCACAGCGGTGTCGACACCTGCCTCCCGTCCGCGAGCCGAACATGCAACGTATGCGGATCACACCAGGCCTCGGTCGGGCGCTCCGCCTCAGGATAGGCATCATGCGAAATAGTCATTCCATGCCTCCAGCATCTGCTGCCTGTGTTACTCGACCACTTCCAATATACGGGCAAGGTCCCTCTGGCTAAAGCCCCCGGCTTCGGCGACCTTGAGATCCGCCAGCCAGACCTTTGCTTCTCCACCATTGCCATCGACGTGAATATGAGGTGGCTCATATCGGTCGGCGGAGTAGAAATGGAAGCGGAACCCATACTTGCGAAGGACCGTCGGCATTACCTCACCCCTTCCACAATATCCTTCAACTGAAGGGCCTAATCCTATTGTCTCGTTCCCATCTGCATCTTGCCCGAAGCGTCCAGCGGTCGCGCGCCTGACGCCTGTCTTCCGAGGAGCATGCTGACCACCGTCACATCGAGATCAATGTCGGGCCAGTGAATGCTCGACGGCATGAATTCCACATTGTTCCGCTCCACCGGCATCGCCTCCTGCAGGGGCGGGTACCACCAGACCGGAACGCTGACGATACGACCGTCCGTCAGTTCCACATGCAAGAGGTCGTCATCGCAAAGCAGATCGACCGGGCGCATGTTGTCGAGATGTTCAATCACGTCGCATTTGCCTTCATTCACAAGGATGGGGCAGCCTCCACCTGCCCCGCCCATTTGGCTGCCATAGCAGCCAGTCATTCGCAGATCAGCTGCTCAAGCCGCCAAACAGCGTCGGCACATCCAGCGGGCGGAAGCCGTAGTGGCTCATCCAGCGGACGTCAGCGTTGAAGAAGTCGCGCAGATCCGGCATGCCGTATTTCAGCATGGCGATGCGGTCGAGGCCCATGCCCCAGGCGAAGCCCTGGTACTCGTCCGGATCGAGGCCGCCGGCGCGCAGCACGTTCGGATGAACCATGCCGCAGCCGAGGATTTCCATCCAATCCTTGCCTTCGCCGAACTTCACGATCGGGCCCGAGGAACGGTCGCACTGGATGTCGACCTCGAAGCTCGGCTCGGTGAACGGGAAGAAGGACGGGCGGAAGCGCATGGTGACGCTGTCGACCTCGAAGAAGGCCTTACAGAACTCTTCCAGCACCCAGCGCATGTGGCCGACATTGGCGGTCTTGTCGACGACGAGGCCTTCGACCTGATGGAACATCGGCGAATGGGTTGCGTCACTGTCCTGGCGATAGGTCTTGCCAGGAATGGCGATGCGGATCGGCGGCTTCTGTAATTCCATCGTGCGCACCTGCACTGGCGAGGTGTGCGTGCGCAGCACCTTGCGCTCACCGTTTTCATCCGGTGACAGGAAGAAGGTGTCGTGCATCTCCCGGGCCGGATGGCCCTCGGGGAAGTTCAGGGCCGTGAAGTTGTAGTAGTCGGTCTCGATATCGGGACCTTCTGCGATCGAGAATCCCATGTCGGCGAAGATCGCGGTGATCTCGTCGACGATCTGGCTGATCGGGTGGATACGGCCGCGCTCGGCCGGCGAGGAGCGCACGGGCAGCGACACATCCAGCGTCTCGGCCTTGAGCCGGGCGTTGATCGTCGCATCCCTCAGCGCCGTCTTGCGGGTCGTGATTTCTTCGGTGATCTCGTTCTTCAGCGCGTTGATCGCAGCACCGCGCGTCTGGCGCTCTTCCGGCGTCATGGTGCCGAGTGTCTTCAGGAGCTCCGAGACGGAGCCCTTCTTGCCGAGAGCGGACACACGCACCGCCTCAATCGCTGCCTCGTCGCCGGCTGCGGCGATCTCGCCGAGAAGCTGTGCCTTCAATACGTCTAGTTCAGCCATTTCATCCTGCCTTGGCGGTCTCGGAGCCATCCGCCGTCAGCGGCGGGACCCTCATCAGAAATTCAGTTGCCATGATAAAGCGTCGCAGATCACTACCCATGTGCAGGCGGCCAATCAACCGTGCGAGCGGCAAAATTCGGCCGATCAGGGCCGTCAGCCTGACCAATTCGCGCCGGGCCGCATCCGGGGCCCGGGCAAGCCAGGCCTGCAATGCCGACGGACAGGTCGTTTCGGGATTTGCAGCGAAGCTGGTCACCACCAGAAAATAGAGAAGCACATCCCGCGCCTGCGCCATGGCCAGCGGCATCACGGAGGCCGGGTCTTCCTCGAAATCCATGAACCCGACCTGGCCGTCCTCCAGGAAGAAGTCGCGCACATGCGGTCGGCCGTGGCTCAGCCCCGCCGCATGAACCCGCCCAAGTGCTTCGGCGACGTCGACCAGCAAGGCGTCATGCGCAGCCGGGTCGGCCTGGCCGATGGTCTTCATCATGCGATAGATGGTCGGCCCGACATCAGACATGACCATAGCGGTTGCGGAGGCATAGACGATCTTCGGCACCGGGAAACCGGCCTCGGCGAAGGCGCGCATCCGTGCGATCTCCCGCGCCTGCATGGCTTCAGGGGAAAGCTGTGGCGAGGGGCGGAGGATCGGCACGCGAAAGAGGCCCGCAAAGAAGCCCTGGACCGCCACCAGCGGCGGGAGAATCTTGCTGCCCTGGCGCTTGATCCATACGGCGCGATCCTTCAGCTCGAGGCGCTGAACGCGGCCATCGCTCTGCATCATTGCGCGCAACAATTCGCCGATTTCGTCACTGTCGAGCAGGTTCCCGCTCTCGATCGCGGCGCCCGGCCCATCCGGATATGCCATGTCTGCTCCATCAACACGCCGGGTGGGGCACGCCTGCCTGCCCGCCGGGTCGTGTTTGTCCATCGCGCCATCCGGCGCGGACCCAAAAGAAAAACCCGCGCCGGTCGTCCAGCGCGGGTTTCCCAAAATGTCAAAGCTTGGGGAAGCGCTGGCTTACTTGACCGCGCTTTCAAACTCGTTGGCCGTACCGGCGTCCTTGAGGTAGGCGAGTGCCTTCTTCGAAGCTTCTACGAGCTTTGCGAAGGCTGCCGGCTCATGGATGGCAAGGTCGGAGAGAACCTTGCGGTCAACTTCGATGCCAGCCTTGTTCAGTCCGTCGATGAAGCGGCCGTAGGTCAGGCCGAATTCGCGGACAGCGGCGTTGATGCGCTGGATCCACAGAGCGCGGAAGTTGCGCTTGTTGACCTTGCGGTCGCGGTAGGCGAATGCCTTCGAACGATCGACGGCGGCCTTGGCGGCGCGGATCGTGTTCTTGCGGCGGCCGTAGAAGCCCTTGGCTGCCTTGAATACCTTGTTGTGCTTGGCGCGGGAAGTTACGCCACGTTTTACGCGTGCCATGTCATGATCTCCTTATATGATCCAAAAAGCGAAAGGGTCTCAGAGACCGTTCGGCAGGTAGTTCTTGATGACCTTCTTGCCGTCAGCTTCGGCGAGAACCATCGTGCCGCGAGCGTCGCGGATGAACTTGTTGGATCGCTTGATCATGCCGTGGCGCTTGCCGGCAGCAGCCGCGAGGACCTTGCCGGAGGCGGTGATCTTGAACCGCTTCTTGGCGGAGGATTTCGTCTTCATCTTGGGCATTTTGCTACTCCATTGTTCTTGTATCGAAACAGGCAGACGAATGCCCGTTTTCAAGCATAAAGAACGGCCACGGCATGCCCTGCCGGACCGTTCGGACGCGCGCTTATAACCGCAGACCTTAAAAAGCGCAACGGGGCGCAGGTTTTATTCTTCGACAGCCCGATTTGCCGCCGACGAACGGGCGGGCAATACCAACGTCACCCTCAATCCCCCGAGCGAGGAGCGCGCAAAGGAGAGCCCGCCACCATAGGCGGCCAAAACGTCGGCACTGATCGCAAGCCCCAGTCCCGACCCTTCACCCTCTCCCAGATGAACGCCACGTCCGGCAATCTCCGCCAGCGCTTGGTCCTCGACACCCGGACCGTCGTCCTCCACGTCCAATCTTATGCCATCACCGTCCCGCAACGCCGAAACGGCGATGACGCTCCGGGCAAAGCGGGTCGCATTGTCGAGCACATTGCCCAGCGCTTCTGCAAGATCTGCCGGATCCATGTCGGCTGTCAGCGTCTCGTCCAGACGCAAGGTCCACTGGATGCCGCGCGCCGCCGTCACCGGCGTCAGCACGGAAACCAGTTTTCCGGTCAGAGAGACCAGATCCGTTTGCGCCATCTGCTCGACTCCCAGACGGGCGGATTGCAGCTGCCGGTCGGCCCTCTGGCGGATGAGATCGACCTGTTGACGGATCAGCGCCTTTTCCGGCCCCGGCAAACCATCGGCCAGGTGAAGAAGCACCGTCAGTGGCGTCTTCAGACCATGAGCGAGATCGCTCGCGCGGGCGCGCGCCCGTTCAACCGCCGTTTCCCGCTCCTTGAGCAATTGATTGAGCTCCAAAATGAGCGGCTGCAGCTCCGTTGGTCCTTCGCCCTCGAACTGGTCCCGTAGTCCGGCCCGCACCTGGGCAAGGCTCACCTGGAGCCGCGACAGTGGTGCAAGACCGATGCCGATCTGCAGGAAGGCGGCCGCGAACAGCACTGCGGCGGTCGCCGCGAGCATCACCGTCATCGAGCCATGATATTCGGAGATCGCATCGTCGATGACCTTGCGATCGAAAGCCGCGAGCAGGGTGAAGGAATGGGTCGCGTCCCTGGTCTCAAGTTCGATCCGGCGCAGGTCGACCAGGATCGGGGCACCGTCGGGCCCTTCGGCTTCGCGAAACCGGTAGGGCCCGGCATGCAGGGCCGACAAGGGCAATTCGACATCCCAGAGCGATCGCGACCGGATCACGCGGCCGTCTTCAGCAATCACCTGCCAATAAAGCCCGCTGCCGGGCAGGCCGAAGCGCGGATCGCTCGGCTCGTCCGTCACCACCGGCTCTCCCTGGCGGATCTCCAGGCTCGCGGCCAGCTGGTCCATGATCGCCGACAGATCAGCCCGATAGCGGTCTGCGGCATACGTCGAAAATACACTGCTCAGGCCGAAGCCGACCAGCAGCAGCACGCAGGCGATTGCCAGGATGGCGCCGATCACCAGCCGCAGGCGCAGCGACCGCATCATGCGCCGTCGCCCGTGAGCGTGTAGCCGAATCCGCGCCGGGTGGCGATGGCGAGCGGATGGGTCTTGCGCCGGATACGGGCGATCATGGCCTCGACGGCGTTCTTGGCCGCATCGTCGTCACGGCCCTGAACCTGACGGGCGATCTCCAGGGGATCGAAAACCCGCTGCGGCTCGGTCACGAGCAGGCAGAGCAGCCGGTATTCAAGCGGCGTCAGTTCGATCGCGCGCCCCTCGAAGGTCACCCGCCGTGCCGCGTCGTCGATCACGAAACCGCCGGCGGAGACCCTGGTCTTGGTCCGCCCGCCAGCCCTTCGCAACAGTGCCTTCAGCCGCGCGACAAGCTCCTCGCTGCGAAACGGTTTGGGAAGATAATCGTCGGCGCCGGCCTCGAAGCCATCGACGCGCTCCATCCAGGATCCTCGTGCTGTCAGGACGAGGATCGGAGTTTCGACACCCGCCGCCCGCCAGCGTTTCAGGATCGACAGGCCGTCCATGCCGGGCAGGCCGAGATCGAGCACGATGGCGGCATAGTCGCCCGTCTCGCCTTCGGACCATACGTCCGGCCCATTGGTCAGATGATGGATCACGAACCCCTCGCTTTCCAGCTTGGAGCGGGTGTAGTCGGCGATGGTCGCATCGTCTTCAGCCAGCAGGATCCGCATCGCTCACCATCCGAACAAGGTCAGACGCCGGCCGCTTGCCGCGTCCAGCTTCAGGGTGCGTACGTTCGCGCCCTTCTGAACCTTCAGGGTGTAAAAGGGCTTGCGGGCTTCGAGATTGAGATTGACCGAAATCACGCGTCCGCCGCCCATTTCCTGCACCCGCTTCAGGATCTCCCGGAGGGGCAGGATCCGGCCCTGTCCAACGGCCTCGCGGGCACGTTGATGATCGCGGTCCTTATGCGCGCGCCCAGAACCGCCGCTGTCACCATCGTCATCGCCAATCTGGTCATCGTCACCGCCGCCGCCACTACCGCTACCGCTGCCACCGCCATCGTCGTCATCGCCACCATCATCGTCGCTTCCCGAGTCGCTGCCGTGGTCATCGCCGCCATCGTGGCCACTGTCGTCGCCGCCGTCGTCGTCTTGTCCGTCCTTTGCTGCAGCCGGCAAGGCCGGCGAAAGCAGCGTCGCCAGGGAAGAGCTAGCCAGGAACAGGAACAGAAAGCGGCGGCGGTCCATCACGGGCTCGATTGGTTTGAAATGTCAGCCTAACGCGGCCAAAGGCGGCCGCCAACCGACAAATGAGAACCCCCGTCCGGTGGGGGCCGGACGGGGGCAAACGGCAACGATCCCGCGGCGGCTAGGGCATCGCCGTTTCGCACCGGCTCAGGGTGCCGGGATCACGGTCACTCCGGTCAGCGTCCCTTTCGCCGCCCGCAGTTTGATTTCGGTCTGGCCATGTTCTTCTTCGGCTTCAAAACGCAACCGTTTGCCGTTTTGATCGACCGGGATCATCGTGCCGTTCAAAAGGCCGCGAAGCTGGGCCTCGTTGACGATCAGACGGACCTCATCCCGGTCGCGACCCGATCCGTCATTGTCGAGATCATCGGCACTGTCGTCGTTCAGGTCGTCGCCGCTGTCGTCGTCATCCGCGCGGTCACCGCCGTGATCATCTCCCTTGTCGTGGTCGGGACCGTCATCATCCGATCCATCGTCGTTCGAATCATGGCCGGAACCGCCGCCACTGTGATCGCTGCCACTGTCGTCGCTGCCACTGTCGTCGCCGTCGTCGCTATCATCGCTCCCACCATCGTCGTGTCCACCGCGGGCCTGGGCCTGCTGCTGAATGAGCGAGGAGAGCGACGCCGGCGCCATTGCACCGAGAGCCGGGAGAAGGGCGAGCGCGATCGCCGCCGTGCTGGAAACGAGCAAGGTGCGTTTTATCAGTGCGGTCATGGTGTTCCTCCGTGGTACCGTGTTCCATGGAGGCATCATGCATCGGGGAGCCTGACAGACAGGGCACCCGCCCCGTCAGCAACCTGTCAGCAAAGCCGATGATGCCGCAGTTTTCCTGCCGGGAGAAAAGCGGGCATGAAAAAAGCCGCCTTGCGGCGGCTTTTCGATGTCATCTATCGCTGCTCACTTCGGCGCGAGGACCATCATCATCTGGCGGCCTTCGAGCTTCGGCTCGGCCTCGACCTTTGCGACACCGACGGTGTCTTCCTTGACCTGAAGCAGGAGCTTCATGCCCAGTTCCTGGTGCGCCATTTCGCGGCCACGGAACTTCAGGGTCACCTTGACCTTGTCGCCTTCTTCGAAGAAGCGGTTCATCGCCTTCATCTTCACCTCATAGTCATGGGTGTCGATGTTCGGGCGCATCTTGATTTCCTTGACCTCGACGATCTTCTGCTTCTTGCGCGCTTCGGCCGCCTTCTTCTGGTTGGCGTATTTCAGCTTACCGAGGTCCAGGATCTTGCAGACCGGCGGCTCCGCATTCGGCGAGATCTCGACCAGATCCAATCCGGCCTCTTCTGCCATACGCAACGCCTGATCCGTCGGCACGACACCGAGGTTCTGGCCTTCTTCGTTGATCAACTGGACTTTGGGTATGCGAATTTCTCGGTTGGAGCGCGGCCCATCCTTGACGGGGGCATCGGCTTTGAACGGTCTGCGAATGGTCGTATTCTCCTCGAACTATTTCGGAATGCGTACGGGCCCGACCCGCGCGCATGCGCGTGACAGGCCTATGTGATACTTGCGTCGGCAGAGTCAATAGCATGCTCCGCAAAGAAAATCACCTGTTGTCGGTCACTTCCCGAATGTGTTTTACAGCCTTCAGCGAATCGGAGCCCTGCATGACCCAGCCAGCAAACATCCTCACCGAACAGACTATCACGGTCGGCGAAGGCAGTGCCGCACGGCCGATCAGCGTCATCCAGCGGCTCGGCGCTCCCGATGCTGACAAGCCGGTGCTCGTTTGGCTCGGCGGCTATCGCTCCGACATGTCCGGCACCAAGGCAATCGAGATGGATGCGCTCGCGGCCGACCAGGGACTGGGCGCGATCCGGTTCGACTATTCCGGCCATGGCGTGTCCGGCGGCGACTTCGCCCTTGGCACGATTTCGCGATGGACCGAGGAGGCACTGGCCGTGATCTCGGCATCGGGCGCCCGCCGCGTCCTTCTCATCGGTTCGTCGATGGGCGGGTGGATCGCGTTGCGTGTCATCCAGGAAGCCCGTCGGCTTGGCCTCGGCTTTACCGTTGCAGGCCTGGTGCTGATCGCCCCCGCCCCGGACTTCACGTCCGAACTCATCGAACCCAGTCTGACGGAGGCAGAACGCCGCTCTCTCGACGAGCGCGGCTTTTTCGAGGAACCCTCCGAGTACAGCCCGGAACCGAACATCTTCACCCGCGCACTGATCGAAGATGGGCGGCAGAACCGGGTACTGACCGGACTGATCGAAACCGGCTGCCCGGTGCATATCCTGCAAGGCATGAAAGACCCGGACGTGCCGCACACGCATGCTCTGAAGCTGATGGAATTCCTGCCGCTCGATGACGTGGTGCTGACGTTGGTGCGCGACGGCGATCACCGGCTGTCGCGTCCCGAAGACATCGCCCGGATGAAGGCCGCGATCCTGTCCATGCTGTAGGGCCAGTCCGCTCCGCCCGATATCGCGGCCCGATGTCAGGGTTTTCCCGACATCGTAGGGAACCGATTGCGGGCTGCTCCGTTAGAACTGTCGCATTTTAACCATAGTCGCGGAATTGCGGGGGTGTTCCATCCCGGCAGCGTTGACTCGTGCCCTGTAGCGATCTTAACGTTTTGTTAAGGATACAGGGGACAGGTTCATGACGAACGGTTCACGCGCCATCAAGGCGCTGATCATTGCTGCTGCGGTGCTGGCGCCCGCCCATGCCGGTCATTCGGCATCATCGCCGTCGCGTTCGATGATCACCGGCCAGATCACCTCGCAACCGATCGGTCACTACGAATTCTGCAAGTCCCTGCCGCAGGAATGCGCCATGCGCACCCGTCCTTCGACGCCGCCGAAGATCACCGATCACGGTTGGAGCCTGATCCGCGACGTTAACGCCTCCGTCAATCACGCCATCGTGCCGATGACCGACGAACAGATCTATGGCCGGGAAGAAGTCTGGGCTTATCCGACGGATGTCGGCGATTGCGAAGACTTCGTCCTGTTGAAACGCAAGAAGCTCATGGAAGCCGGTTTCTCTGTTGCCGACCTGCTGATCACCGTCGTGCGCAAGCCTGATGGCGAAGGCCATGCGGTCCTGACCGTGCGCAGCCAGACGGGCGATTTCGTGCTCGACAACCTGAATGACGACGTGAAGCTCTGGAGCGAAACGCGCTATACCTTCCTCAAGCGCCAGTCCTCCACCGACAGCGGTCGCTGGGTAACCATCGAGAACGGCACATCCGACGTTCTGGTCGGCGCGCTGCAGTAAAGCTAGGCGGTTGCCGCCGCCTTGTTCTTGCCGGCTGTGAGGGCCAGCGTTGCCAGCACGCTTGCGAGCGAGGCGACGAAAAGGCTCGCCAGAGCCGCAACGGGTCCTGCCACATCGTTCAGCCAGATGACCGAGACGGGCGCGAGTGCTGATACGACGATCCGCACCGCCGACAGCGTGCCCATCGTCCGTCCATAGCCGGCAGCACCGAAGTAGTGCAACGGCAGCACGCCGCGCACGATCGATGTCAGTCCCTGCCCCGCTCCATAGAACAAGGCAAAGGCGAGCGCGAAGCCTGTGGCCGGCGTCAGCAGCGACCCCGCCAGCAGGACAATGCCGAGCGCCATGACGGCGGCCGCGATGATCGCGGTCAACGGCGGTGAAAAGAGATTGCGCCTGACATATTCGATCAGTCGCGCCGCCACCTGGCTCGGCCCGATCAGGCTGCCGGCGAGGGTCGCAATGCCCGTGGCATAGCCGAGGTCACGCATCAGCACGAGAAGCGTCGCACCGACCGCGGAGATGACGAAGCCTCCGGCGGCGAAGGCGATCGCCATCAGCACCATCAGGCGCGTTCGGTCATCGCGTGGGCCATCGACCGTAACACCGTCCACAGGTCGTCTCGCTTCGGCGGTATCGGTGCGCGCCTTCGGCAAGGCGAGATGGATCGGCAGGGCGATGAAGAGGTTCATTGCCGCCAGAACGAGATATATGTCGCGCCAGCTCATCATCGTCAGCAGCCATTGCAGCAGCGGCCAGTAGATGGTCGAGGCGAAACCGGCGATCAGCGTGACCAGCGTGATATGGGCCCGCGCGTCCCGGCCGTGGGTCTGGGCCAGCGCGGCAAACCCCGCGTCATATTGAACCGCAAGCGCGATGAATTCGGCAACGAGCGTGATTGCGGCGAAATGCCAGGCGTTCTGCATCAGGGCAAAGAGCGCCAGCGCAAAGGCGGCCGCGACCGAGCCGAGGCACAAGACCCGTCGCGCCCCGAAACGGTCCACCAGGCGGCCGATCACGGGTGCAGCAACCGCGCCGGCCAGCAGTCCGAAGGAGAACACGCCAAAAACGAAGCTGCGGCTCCAGCCGAATTCGCGGGCGATTTCGGGCGCAAGCACGGAGAAGGAATAGTAGAGCGTTCCGTAACCGATGGTCATGGTGACGCCCAGACCGATGGTCGCGGGAGAGGCTTTCATGGCGCCTTGCTAGTCATCATTGATGATGGCCAGATGACAGCGCCCGTACCCCTCCCGTCAAGCCTTTCAGCTCATCCCTGGCCGATCAGCACGCCGGCCGCGAGAACCAGCGAGCCGCCCAACACCACCTGCATGGCGGCACGCCAGAAGGGGGTTTCCATGTAGCGGTTCTGGATGAAGGCGATGGCCCAGAGCTCGAAGAAGACGACGATGGCCGCCGTGATCGTCGCGGTCCAGAAATGCGGGATGAGATAGGGCAGTGCGTGGCCCAGGCCGCCGAGCGCCGTCATGATGCCCGAGGCCAGGCCGCGCTTGATCGGCGAGCCGCGCCCCGACAGCTTGCCGTCGTCATGGGCGGCTTCCGTGAAGCCCATGGAAATGCCGGCGCCGACCGAAGCGGAGAGGCCGATCAGGAAGGTCGACCAGGTGTCGCCGGTGGCGAACGCGGCTGCGAAAATCGGCGCGAGCGTCGAGACCGAGCCGTCCATCAGGCCGGCCAGACCCGGCTGCACATAGGTGAGAATGAACTGGCGGCGGGCGCTTTCGTCCTCTTCCGTCTTTGCGTCTTCGGTCACGTGCTTTTCGCCGAGCATGCCGGCGATCTCCTCGTGACCCTGTTCGGCCAGCGCAAGGTCGCCCAGTAGCTTGCGGATACCGGCATCGGAGGTCTTCTGCGCGGCCGCCATGTAGAAGCGATAGGCGCCCTGCTCCATCAGCTCGGCTTCCGTGCGGATCTGGTCAAGCGTCAGGTTCTGGCGCAGCCAGTCGGGCTTGCGGTCGTAGAAGCCACGCACATGCTCGCGGCGGATCAGCGGGATGCGCTCGCCGAAACGCTCACGATGCATCTCGATCAGCATGTTGCGGTGGGTGTGCTCGACCTCGGCCATGTCTTCGAAAACCTTGGCCGATTGCGGCGCGGTCGCGCGCAGCTGGTCGGCATAGGCGAGGTAGATGCGGGCATCGTCCTCTTCCGAGGAGATGGCCAGGCCGAGAATCTCCTGTTCGCTGAGGCTGTCGAAGGAGCGCTTGCCGGTCGAAAGGGATAAACCAAACATCTGTTGTCACCTTTTTAGAATTATTCTAAACTTATCCCTCTGCTCTTCGCTTTTCAAGCGACAACTTGCCGCTTGACCACGGCGCCGCTGCGGACGTAGCCAGAGCACAGCACATAAGGATCAAGCCGTCATGACCATGGAGCTTTCCGGCCGCGCCGCGCATCGCGCCGAAATCACTGCCCGCGCGGAAGCCCAGATGGCCGCCATGGGCGTGGACGCCGCCTTCATCGATCGTCTGGTGGAGACCTTCTATGGTCACATCCGCCGGCATCCCGATCTTGGCCCGGTCTTTGAAGGCCGGCTTGCCGGTCGCTGGCCGGAGCATATGGTGAAGATGAAATCCTTCTGGTCGTCGATCGCCTTCAAGACCGGTGCCTATGGCGGCAAGCCGGTGCAAGCGCATCACGGCGTTGACGGCATGGCCGAAGGATTGTTTCGCCAGTGGCTGCAACTCTTTTCCGATACACTGGTCGAGATCGGCGCCACGGAAGAGATCCACAGCTGGTTCATGACCAGCGCCGAACGGATCGCCAAGAGCTTGGTGCTATCGCTCTTCTACAACCCCGCCTTTGACGATCCGGCCCGCAAGCCGGCAGACTGACTGTTCCTTGCGCGGAACCGCATCCGGGCGAAAGAAAACGCAAATTCGACTGCCTTGCCGGGCAATTTCACGAGTTTTTGCCCTTGCACGTCTTGGTATGCCCCTTTAGACCCGCCGCGGGAGCTGGAGGAGCATTTTATTTAAAAACCAAGGCAAGAGATCATGAACCGCCGTCAATTCTTCAAGCAGGCCGGCGTTGCCGGCGTCGGGGCCGCAGCGCTCGCTGCCCCTGCCCTCGCCCAGGAAAACCCGAAGGTCACCTGGCGCCTCGCCTCGTCCTTCCCGAAGAGCCTCGACATCATCTTCGGTGCCGCGACCGATATCGCCGAGAGCGTCTCGAAGGCCACCGACGGCCAGTTCGAGATCCAGGTCTATGCCGCCGGTGAAATCGTGCCGCCGCTGCAGGTCGCGGATGCCGTTTCCGACGACACCGTCGAAATGGGCCATACCTGCTGCTACTACTATATCGGCAAGGATCCGGCCTTTGCGCTCGGCACCGCCATTCCCTTCGGCCTCAATGCCCGCATGACCAATTCCTGGTTCTCGGTCGGCGGCGGAAATGAGTTGCTCAACGAATTCCTCGCCTCCTACAAGCTCTATGCGCTGCCGGCCGGCAATACCGGCGCTCAGATGGGCGGCTGGTACCGCAAGGAAATCAAGACGATCGACGACCTGAAGGGTCTGAAGATGCGGATTGCCGGTCTCGCCGGCGAGATCATGTCGAAGGTCGGCGTGACACCGCAGCAGATCGCCGGCTCGGATGTCTATCCGGCGCTGGAAAAGGGCACGATCGACGCCACCGAATTCGTCGGTCCCTATGACGACCTGAAGCTCGGCTTCTACAAGGTCGCGCCCTATTACTACTACCCCGCCTGGTGGGAAGGCGGCCCGACGGTGCATGCCTTCTTCAACCTGGAGAAATTCAACGCACTGCCGGAAAACTACAAGCGCATCCTGACGGATGCCTGCGCTGCGGCAAACGCCCGCATGCTTGCCCGCTACGACGCCTCCAATGCCAAGGCGCTGCGCGAGCTCGTTGCCGGCGGTGCGCAGCTGCGCGCGTTTACCACCGATATCCTCGACACTTGCCACAAGGCGGCCAAGGAGACCTATGCGGATCTCGCGGCCAAGAACGAGTGGTTCAAGAAGCTCTATGACAGCCAGCAGGCGTTCAAGCAGGACGCCTATCTGTGGAGCCAAATCGCCGAATACAGCTTCGACACCTATCAGATGATCCAGCAGCGCCAGGGCACGCTCTAAGGCTTCGGATCATCCAGAACGACAAGAGGCCCGGGCATGTCCCGGGCCTCTTCGTTTTCGCATTTCGCTGCCTCAGTGGCAGCAGCCGCTCTTCGTCTCGGTCTTCGGCGCACAGCAATCCGCCTCGCGGTTGTCCTTGCTGTGGCCGTTCTTCTCGGCGGGCAGGTCCATCGCGATATTGGCGTCGAAAAAGCCGTTCGGCTTCAGGGTGAAGCCCGCATATTCGACCGGCATGATCGGAAAGTCCTCCGGCTTGCAGACATGGGTGTGGCCGAAGGAATGCCAGAGAACCACGTCGGCATTCTCGATGTTGCGGTTCTGGGCGACATATTTCGGCAGACCGTCGCCGCCGGCATGGACGTTCGGATAATCGCCGGATGCATATTTCTCCGCCGGATCGAAGGCCGTCACCCATATGTGCTTCTTGGCAAAGCCGCCACGCTGGGCAACGGTGGAGCCCTCCTGCGCCAGCATCAGCGGGCTCGGCATCACCACCATCTTGTAACCCGGCGCCTTGCCAACGGAATTCGTGACGTTCGGGTTCTGCACTTTCCAGTAGCGCCCGGTCTCGCCATTGGCGATGGCGGGTGAGTCCAACTCGCGCTTCAGCACCTTGGTCTTGGTGTCGAAGACATTGCCGTAGGGATTGTCGTCGCCCCAGGGGCGCGGCACGAATTCGTGCTCGGTCACGGTGTTGCCGCCGCCATCGACATCCATGTGCAGACGGGCGTTGAAAAAATGCTGGTGCGTCGGGCCGCCGAGATTGTCGTCGACCATGCCGCCCCACTGGTAGGTCTCGCCGGGAGCGACGGCTGCCGTCTGGATGATGCCCGTCAGTTTGGCCTCAAGCTGAATGGTGCCGTCCTGATAGAGATACCAGTAGAAGCCGTAGTCGTAATTGCCGACTGTGGCGAAGAAGGAAATGACGAGGCGACGCGAGCGGCGGACTTCGAAAATGCCGTTGCGGAATTCGTAGTGCTTCCAGAGGATGCCGTAATCCTCCTCGTGCATGCAGATGGCATTCTTCATCACCATCGGCTGACCGAAGTCATCCGCCGAAGGCACGTCGAAATAGTGGATATGGCCGAGGCAGTCGCAGCCGAGCTCCAGGCAATTGGCGAGACGCCCCAGCCCATATTCACCGGCATCGAAGGCGCTCTTCCAGAAGTGGTTGGCGGTCGGGTCGGCATAGGGCACGACCATTTCCGTTACCGACGCGCGGAAGACGATCGGGCGGATCTTGCCGCCGTCCTTGATCCCGAGTTCATGCAGCACGAGGCCTTCGCGCGGGGTGAAGCCGACGCGGAAGGACCAGTTCTGCCATTCGACCTGCCAGCCATCGACGGTGAAGCTCGGCCCCTCCGGCTGGACAATGTCGAGGGGTTTCAGACCCTGGCGGGTTTCCGGAAAGGCTTCCTGGCCGTAATTGCGCTTCTTCTTGCGCACCGGGATGATCTTTTCGTCGTCGACGAGATCGACCACCTTGTTCTTGACCAGATCGACCACGGCGACGACGCCTTCGATCGGATGGGAATAACCGTTGTCCCGGATGTCTTCGCGCCAGTAGGAGACGGCGCGGACGATGCGCTGGCCCTTTTCGAATTCCAGGCCGAAATAGCCCGAGGAGAAGGGATCGATCTGGACAAGCGGAATGTCTTCATCGGTAATGCCGCGCTTCTTGACCGCCGCGATCCAGCGCGGGTCGGATTTCACCGTCGCCTCGACCGTCTCAAACTCGCAGAGCATGACCGGCGGCTGGCCATAGGGCAGCTCGTCATGGGGGAGCCGCTTGTGGTCCGCCACATGCTTGACTGTGAGATCGACGATGCTCTCATGGGTCTCACCGGTGGTGATGTCGAGCGAGAGGATGAAAGCGAGGCGGGCGAGCGGCTTTCCGGCGCGGAAGGCGGCAAGGTCCGCCTTGGTTGGCTCTTCCAGCCGAATGATCGGAAAGCGGATGGTATCCGCGAGTGCCTTCTCATCCTTGAGGATGGCAACGGCTTCCGCGATCTCGTTGAGGCTCAAGGGATCGAGCGGATGGAGGATGGTGTCGACGACGGCGTCCATGGGAGCGTCCTTCAGGCAAAAGGGTTGGGAAGATCAGGGTGGCGCGGTCACGCCACCCGTTTGGTGTCAGCCGCGGCCGGCGCATATCTCGGTTTCCACCATGGGCGTGCCATGGATGCAGAAGAGATTGCAGAAGGCATGGGCCTCGGCGGCAAGCAGGATGGTCGCGACGGTCAGGGCGGCGAGCGTGATCCCGAGCAACCGATCGGTCTGAGGAAAGGTCCGGAGCGCGTTCATTCGAAAGCCTTTCCAAGCGAGGCGTACAGTTCAGGTTTGGCCTTCCTGATCTGCATGGCGAAGGCAGCCCCCAAAAGGCCGACCAACACGATCAGATAGGGGAAGGACTTGACGATGAGGCTTTCCGAGCCCGAGAGCAGCGACAGATTGGCAATCACCAGCCCGAGCGCTCCGAGCAGGCCGGCCAGGCCGAGCGCCGGGGCGATCATCGTCGTCCAGGGGCCGTATCCCGTCTTCACCTTGCGGAAGAAGAGGATGATCGCGACCGACACCAAGGCCTGGACCGTCAGGATGCCGATGACCGCCAGCGCGGACATCCAGGAGAAGACCACGGTATAGGGATCAGCTCCGGCGAGGATGAAGAGGACCAGCACGATCGCCGCAATCGCGCTCTGCAGCATGCCGGCGACATAGGGCGAACCGTGCATCGGATGCACCTTTCCGAGCAGCTTGAAGGCGAGGCCTTCGCGGCCGAGCGCAAAGAAGTAGCGGTTCAGCGTGTTGTGGAAGGAGAGCACGCAGGCAAACAGGCTTGTGATCAGCAGGATGTTCATGACCTGCGAGGCCCAGGGGCCAAGAATGGTGTCGGTTGCGGTGAAGTAGAATGCCTCAAGGCCGGCTTCTGCCGTCGGCTGCACCGCGCTCGGGCCATAGAACTGCACGATCGCCCAGGTGGAGAAGGCATAGAAAACCGTGATCAAGAGCACGGCGACATAGGTTGCGCGCGGAATGGTCTTTTCCGGGTTCTCGGCCTCTTCGCCGAAGATCGCGGTCGCCTCGAAGCCGATGTAGGAGCCGACGACGAAGACCAGGGCCACGCCGAGGCCCGGCGCAAAGACGGTTGCCGGCGAGAACGAGGTGAAACCGAAGCCTTCCGGGCCGCCACCGGCCATGACGATGCCGATATCGAGCAGCAGCAAAATAGCGATTTCGGCAATCATGCAGACCCCGAGAATGGCCCCGGAAAAGGCGATGTTGCGCTGGCCGCAGACATGCACGATGACGAGCGCCGCAAAGGACCAGACCCACCAGGGCAGATCCGCGATCGGCGCCATGGCGCCGGCCATGAAGACGCCGAAGAGGCCGTAGACAGCGATCTGGACCGCCGAATAAGTGACGAGCGCCATCAGCGCACCGCCAACGCCGGCCGGCTTGCCGATGCCATGGGTGATGTAGGTGTAGAAGGCGCCGGCCCCGCCGACATGGCGGCTCATGGCGGTGAAGCCGACCGAGAACAGCAGATAAAGGATGCCGGCGAGCACGAAGGCGCCGGGCACGCCCGCGCCATTGCCGAAGGCAAAGGCTGCCGGCGTTGCGCCGACCACGGCGGTCAGGGGCGCTGCGGCAGCGACGACGAAAAAGACGATATGGGCGAGGCCGACGGAATTCTTCGCCAGCCGATCCGTGGGACCATCCGCAATGGATTGTAAAGTCATGGGAACCCCTCTTGTGTTTGATTTTCATCAAGAGGGTAGGCGCGACATTTTGGCACTGAAATTGCAGTTCATGCCAATGAATCGATAAACCGCGCCACTTGGCCATTCCAGGATCGCGAAAATGGCAGTTGCACCGCAAATGAACAGGGCAGTGCCCGCAATTGCATCCATTCGGGCCTCGGTTCTGGCCCCTCTGGTCGAACAAATCGACCGGCGCAGCGGCAAGACCGACGTCATGCTCGCCTCGCACGGGATCCTGCGCAGCCAGCTGGACGACCCCTACGCGATGATCCCGATGGCGCGCTACGTCGCGATCTTCGAAGAGGCGGCCCTGATCACCGCCGAACCTTCGCTCGGCGCGCGCTTGGGCACCCTGTTCAAGCCGAGCGATATCGGCCCGATCGGCGTCCTGTTTTCCATCTCCGGGACGATCCGCGCCGGCTTCGAGCGGCTGGCGAAATACGTCAACACCGTGCAGAGCGCCACCAGCTCCGGCGTGTTCGAGGAAGACGGCAACCTGGTCTGGAGCTACCGGCTGGAAGATCCGCTGATGTGGCCCAGGCGGCAGGACAGTGAATTCTCGCTCGTCGCCTCCTGCCAGCTGGTGCGCTCCTGCTTCACCAAAGCCTGGAAGCCGCTGGAAGTGCATTTCGAGCATCTTGCGCCCCGCGACCGGACCGTGCTGGAGCGGATCTTCCGCTGCCCGCTCAAATTCGGCGAGACGGCCAACCGGATCATCGTCGACGGGCGCGATGCCAACCGGCTCTACCGCCAGGAAGACGCCGCCCTGTCTGCGGTGCTCGAACGCCATGTGGCGGAACTGGTCGACCGGACGAGAGCACCCGACACCATTCGCGAACAGGTGCAGGGGCTGATCGGCATCTATCTCGGCCACAAGCCGGTCACACTGGTCTCGATTGCCGCCGACATGAACATCTCGGTGCGGACGCTGCAGCGACGACTGGCCGAGGAAGGCACGTCGCTGCGGCAACTGGTCCGCGACACCCGAGCGGCAATCGCGGCCACCCAGCTTGAGGCGCATGTCCAGAAATCGCGAATTGCCGAGGTGCTCGGCTATGCGGATTCAACCGTCTTGTGGCGGGCGCAGAAGGGGTGGGCCTCCTCACGGAGCTAACCGCCCACCCCTGCTTAATCACCCCTCCAACCCCTTCAGCACATTCGCCACGTTCAGCCCGATTTCCGGTACGCCGTAACCGCCTTCCATCAGCGTCAACACCGGCACGCCGTTCGCCGCGATCATTTCGCCCATCTTGATGTAGTCAGGGCTCTTCAGCTTGAAGAAGCTGATCGGGTCCTGCTCGAACGTGTCGACGCCAAGGGAAACGATGATGGCTTCTGCGCCATAGGCCTTGATGCGCTTCAGGCTGTCTTCGAGTGCTGCCGACCAGATATCCCAGGGCGTGCCTGACGGCATCGGATAATTGGCGTTCAGCCCTTCGCCCTCGCCTTCGCCGGTTTCGTCGGCATAACCGAGAAAGTAAGGAAAGGCGTTTTCCGGTTCGCCGTGCAATGAGGCGAAGAAGATGTCGCCACGACGATAGGTGATGTCCTGCGTGCCGTTCCCGTGGTGGAAATCGACATCAAGGATCGCGACTTTCTGCGCGCCGTGATCGAGGAGCCGCTGGGCGGCGACGGCGGCGTTGTTGATGAAGCAATAGCCACCGAAGAGATCCCGGCCGGCATGGTGGCCGGGCGGGCGGCAGAGGGAGAAGGCGAAGCGGTGTCCCTCGTTCAGCCAGTCGGCGCCCGACAGCGCAACGTCCATCGAGGCGATCGCCGCCTCATAGGTGCCCTTGGAAATCGAGGTCTCGGCCGAGTTGGTGTAATAGCCGACGGCACCGTCGATATGCTTGGGCACCCGGCCCGTCTGGCTGCGGCGGCAGGGGAAGGAGGTGGGGATCGCCTCGCCCTCGAAACCATGCGCCTCCCAGCGGTCCCAGCAGGTGCGCAGGAATTCCAGATAGCCGGCGTCATGCACTTTGAGTGCCGTCTCCAGACCATGTTCGGTGGGCGGCTGGACATCGGTGAAACCGGCGTTCTGCACGGCCTCGAGAATCCATTCGGCGCGGAAAGGCCCTTCGAAGGGTTTCACCAGCAGGCCGCCATGCAGCTCCGTCTTGGCATCCCTGAGCTTATGCTTTTCCGAATAAAAGACGCGCATCTCGTTCCCTCTATTGATCGGCCGCCGGTCGGGCTTCTGGTCTCGTTTCGCAGCCTAGCGCCGGCCCCTGCACGGCGGCAAGAGCGCACGTCGGATTTCAGGTCATACGACCAAAAATCGCGCCCAGCCGAACAGGGGCTTGACGTTTCGATGCCATGCGTCTATTTGGAAACGATCGTTTCCTAATTAAACAGGAACCCGCCATGTCCGATATCGCCATTTCCAACCGCAGCGCCGGCCGCCCCCGCGAATTCGAAATCGACAGCGCTCTCGATGCGGCCATCACCGTCTTCACCGAACGCGGCTATCACGGCACGTCGATCACGGACCTGAAGGCGGCCATGGGGCTCACGGCCGGCAGCATCTACAAGGCGTTCAAGGACAAGAAGGCGATCTTCCTCGCCGCCTTCGACCGCTACAAGCAGGTGCGGGCAGCCCTTCTCGCCGAAAAGCTCGCCGGCGCATCAACCGGTCGCGAGCAAGTCCAGGCCATCCTGCAATTCTATGCCGAGGCCGCTTGTGGCGAGACAGGGCGGCGTGGCTGCCTTGCCATTGGCGCCGCGGTCGAACTCGCCCTCTTCGATGCCGACGTGGCGGAACGCGTCTCACGCTCGCATGCCGCCCTTCTCGCTCAGATCGAAGGCTTCATCGCAAACGGTCAGAAGGATGGCTCCATCTCCAGCGCGATCGACGCTTCCACTACGGCGCTCTCCATCTTTTCCTTCCTGCAGGGCATCCGCATTGCCGGCAAATCCGGCCAGGACCCCGGCCGCACGCGTGCGGCGGCCGATGCCCTCCTGACCCTGCTCGACTGACCTTTCAACGTCCTCGATCCTCCCCCTCCTCCCCCGGAAACCGTGTCATGACCTCCACATCCTCCACTGCCGATCCCGTTCTCAGCGCCGGCGAAACCGCCCGCGCCCCCGGCCTTTCCGCCGGCCTGACCTTCATCATGGCCGCCGCCTGTGGCCTGATCGCCGCCAATCTCTATTATGCCCAGCCGCTTGCCGGCCCCATCGCCGAGTCGATCGGACTGCCGCTGCATGCCAGCGGCCTGATCGTCACGCTGACCCAGATCGGTTACGGGCTCGGGCTGTTCTTCCTCGTGCCGCTCGGCGATCTCGTCGAAAACCGAAAGCTGATCCTGATCATGATGGGCGTGGTCACCGCAGCCCTTATCGCCGCCGGGCTTGCCACGACACCGCTTCCCTTCCTGGCCGCGTCTCTCTCGATCGGGCTCGGCGCCGTCGCCGTGCAGATGATCGTGCCCTTCGCCGCAGGCCTTGCCCCGGATCACGCGCGCGGCAAGGTGGTCGGCAATGTCATGAGCGGTCTGATGGTCGGCATCATGCTGGCGCGGCCGATCTCGAGCCTCGTTGCCCGGCTCGGCTCCTGGCACACGATCTTCTTCCTCTCCGCCGCAGTCATGGTGGCGCTGGGTGTGGTCCTTGCCAGAAACCTGCCGCGGCGCGTTCCCAAGACGCATCTCGGCTATCTCGCCCTGATCGGCTCCATGGGCCGGCTTCTCGCCACGCAGAAGGTGCTCCAGCGGCGCGCGACCTACCAGGCCTTCCAGTTCTCCGCCTTCAGCCTGTTCTGGACGGTCACGCCGCTTTATCTCGCCAGCCCGGCCTTCGGCCTGACACAAACCGGCATTGCCCTTTTTGCGCTCGCCGGTGTCGCCGGTGCCATCGCCTCGCCGATTGCCGGTCGGCTTGCGGACCGGGGCTTGTCCGGACCCGCCACCGCCTTCGGTCTGTCGAGCGTCTTGGCCGCCTTCCTCATGACCTTGATTGTGCCTGAGGGATCCTGGATCGCGCTCACCCTTTTGACCCTCGCCGCCATTCTCCTCGATTTCGGCGTGACGACGACGCTGGTTACCGGCCAGCGCGCCATCTACAGCCTTGGTGCTGAATTGCGCAGCCGGCTGAACGGCCTATTCATGGCGATCTTCTTCACCGGCGGCGCCATCGGCTCGGCGGTCGGCGCCTATAGCTACGCCCATGGCGGCTGGATGATGGCCGCACTCGTTGGGGCCGCCCTGCCCACGGCGGCCCTGCTCGTCTTCCTGACGGAGAGGCGCAAGCGCTAGCCGCGTGCAACGAACCGCCCCTTCAAAGCCAAAGGGGCGGTTCTCCGGGTCCGCAGACCCGAAAAACCACCCCTTCCCCCGGCCCCCGCCGTAGTCGAACTTATTCGGTCAGATTGATCTGCTCTGTCTGACCACCTTCGCAGGTGTAGCAGCAGTCCTCGCAGGTCTCGGCATTTTCCGGCCCCACGCCCCAGTAGCTCTGCTTGTCGCCTTCGATCCAGGCGCCATAGCAGATCTTCTCGCCCTCTTCGCAGGAGAGCGGGATCTGCTTGGTCTCGCCATCATTGAGATAGAAGACCTGGTTGTTGCCCGGCCAGACATAGTCGCGGTCCTGGCTGTAGAGCTCCACTTCCACCGCATTCGGATGGTCATTGCGCATGACGAAGGTGACGTCGGCGGCGAAGGCCGGTGCCACGGCACCCAGCAATAAGGATGCGGTCATGCCGATGATTGTCCTGCTTCCCAACATAGCGCCCTCCGCCCAAAAAAAGCCTGCTGGGGGGCGACCTTAAGCAGAAGGAAAGACTAATGAAAAGAGGGGGGTTGGACGTTTTTTGGGCTGATCCCCGTCGCCCCGTCAAACCAGTCGCTTGTAGAAGATGACCGTGTCGCAGAAGCGCCCGTCCGGGTAGAGCGCATAGTCGGGGATTTCGCCCGACCGTTGCCAGCCGAGCTTCTCGTAGATCCGTTCCGCAAGTTCCCCCTTGGCCGTATCGAGCACCAGTAGCGACCGGCCCGCCTCTGCCGCACCTGCTTCCGCAGCCTTCATCAGCGCGGTCGACAGGCCTCTGCCGCGCGCCTTGCGATGCACCAGAAGTTTCATCAGATCGGCCCGGTGTGGCTGGTTCGGCTTCAGGGCAAAACCGATCTGCACCGTTCCCACCAACTCTGCATCGACGAAGGCGCCGTAGAGCAGAACCTCGCCGCGCCCGACGGCATCCGCCACGCCGCGCCAGAAAGCTGCGCCCTGGTCCTGCGTGAAAGGCGGCATGAAACCGACCGAGGCATTGTCTTCGATGCAATCTCCAAGAACGTCCGTCAGGGCGGGGATCAGATCGAGGGCTTCGGCATGGGAGAGCTTGCGGATATCGGGCATGGCAGGTTCCAGTGGTGGCGGGAGAAAAAGAAAAGCGAGGTATCAGGCGCCGAGGGCGATCACCACGGCGTAACGGGCGGGTGCATCGGTCGGGTTGCGATAGGCGTGCACGTCGCCGACATTCATGAAGAGGCAGTCGCCGGCTTCCAACCGATGCACCGTCTTGCCCACCGTCAGCTCGATGGCACCCTCGAACACCCAGACATGCTGGGTCTGGCTGCGCCCGGTCGGGAGGCCGGGGAAGCGCACATGGGCGCGCGGCGGAAACTCGACCTCGACGATATCGGTGCCGCTGCCGGTTCCCGGCGGCGATACGGCGCGGCGCAGATAGCCGGTTTCCGGATCGCGCCAGACCGGCTGGCGGGCACGGCGCATCAGCGGGTCGGCTTCCACGCCTTCATCGGCAAAAAACACCGAAAGCGACACGCCGAGCGCCGAACACAGCCGTGCCAGAAGCGCTGCCGTCGGGCTGGCCTCGGCCCGCTCGATGCGCGAGATCATCGCCCGGCTGACACCGGAGGCTTCCGCGAGCTGGTCGAGCGTCAGGCCACGCCGGACCCGCAGCGCCCTGATCCGCTCCCCCACCGTTTTCTCAAAGTCGCCGGCCATTGATTCCATGATAGTAGAATTCATGGATATCATCGTAGAGTCAAGTGTTCATGGACGGTGGAACACATTCGGCCCCGATTGTCTTATGCTGCCGGAACAGACGAGAGGGATCAGATGAAGACAATCGGGCGCGTGGCGGAGCTTTGGCGTTATCCCGTGAGTTCCGTCAGGGGACAACCGTTGCAGCAAATCCAAGTGACGCCGGGCGGGATCCCCGGCGACCGCCGCTTTGCGCTGTTTGATCCGGAAAACGGACTTGCCGCCGCTCCTGAACGGGAGCCACGCTGGCGGGCGGCCCTTTTTCTTCAGGCCCTGCGCGACGAAGACGCCCGACTGCCGCAACTGCGCTTTCCCGATGGCGAAGCCTTCTGGCTGGATGATTCCCGGCTTGCGGCACGGCTCAAGTCCCATTTCGGCTTTGCCGTCGGGATCGGAGCCTATGGGGGGCTCGACGATGGGGCCGACATGCGGTTTCCGATCGTTTCCAACCGCTACGCGCCAGCGGCCCTGCATCTCGTGACGTCGGCATCACTTCGCCATCTCGCCGACATGGCGGTGGTGCCTCTTCCCGATCATCGCCGCTTCCGGCCCTCGATCCTGATCGAAACAACCGAGGGCGGGAGCTTCCTCGAAAATACCTGGATCGGCCACGAGATCACGATCGGCTCGACGCTGGTCAGCGTCACCGAGCCGACGCGGCGCTGCGGCATGACCATGATTGCGCAGCCCGAGTTCGACGAGCAGCCCGAAATCTTGCGCGGCATCATGCGCCACAACGCCCGCAATCTCGGCGTCTATGCCACGGTCAAGTCTCGCGTCACGATCGCGGTTGGCGATCCCGTCTATGCCGGGATCTGAAACAGCGGAGCCTCTTCCTTCGCCGGAGTCACATCCGCGAGGATGGCCCGGGCCACCGTCTCGCCGATCTCACAGGCGCTGGTAATGCCCTGAACGAAGGGCTCCTTGTGAAGCAGGAAGGCGATGGCCGCGCAGTAAAGACGGTTGCTGACAGGGCCGTCGATCTTCGGACGATAGGAATCATCGACATCAATACCGCCGGTGCGCACAACATCCGGCCCGCCGTCCAGGCTGTGCAGTGCCCCCACGCGCGGTGTCGCTGATTGCTGCACCCCGCCCTGGGCAACCAGCGTCGGGAACGGCAGGTCGGTCGCCGATAGCGTTTCCTGACCCGTCGCATCGATGAAGGAGCCGAAACGATACTCGACATCGCCGACAATGACGCGTGCACCGCGCTCGACGCCAGTCTCGTCCGTCTCGATCCGGTAATCATCGCCGAGTTTCAGGATATCGAGCTTGCCGGCCCGCGACAGCGCCAGCAGTCGTCGGATCGAGGTGAGCGGCACGGTCGCATAGTCGTCGATGAAGATCGTCTTGAAGTGCTTATGGAAGCGCTTGAGGTCGTGCTCGTTGAGATGCGGGATGACACGCGCGACGATCTCATGCGTGATGAGGATCGCATAACGCCAGGGCACGGTGTAACGCTTGGCACGGTTCTCCTCCACCTCCGCCAGATTCCGCGCCGCCCAGACGAAGGGATCGGAATGGGTCCGGTCGGCATAATAGGCAGGAGCAAAGGTTTCGACCGTCAACTGCGACAGGCCGATCCTGGCCGCATAATCCGGGTCGGCGGCGACGATCTCACCGCGGAACAGTTCAAAGACGTCGTCGAGAAGGTCATGCCGACCTGTCGCGATCAGGGCATCGACGGCCTCTTTCGTGCAGACTTTCGGCGTCTCATAGGGCAGCGGGCAATAGAAGTCAGCTTCGGGCAGCACGCCCTTGCGGGACATCATCGTGGCGTGAAAGCCCTCCGTGCCTTCGGCCGGCTGGTATTGCAGGTCGCCGGCCGCATCCGCAAAGAACATGCCCCGCGCCGTTGCCACCGTCATCAGCGCATCGATGCTGCTGAGCGAGGTGCCGAGAATGCCGACGCGTTCGTTGCGCACCGTCTTCAGCGCTGTCGCCGGCCATGGGGAAACGAAATAGCCGGGCCTGATCTCGGTTGTCTCCGGCCAGTTGTGCCCGGTTGCCATCACGACATGATCGTAGACTGCGTCTTGGCGGCCATCGGGGCCTTCGACGCTCAGGCGGATCTGCTCCGTCTGCAGTTCGATGTCGACAACCTTGTGGCGTCCGAGAACGCTTACGTCATGGCCGTTTTCGGCCGCCGTCAGACGCATGAGTTCAAATTGCGCCTGCATATAGTCGCCGAGCACCACACGCGGATAAAACTCCCGATCGTCGATCGCGTCACGCCGGATACCGAGCTGCATTAACCGGTCGTCGCTCTGGCGACGCAGCCAATCCACCAGCGTTTCGGCAAAGGCTGGCAGCTCGATGCTCGGGATGTTCGACAGCATGGCCGGGTCGTTGACGTCGGGGTGATAAGGCGTGCCCTTGCCCGGTTCGTCATAGGCCTCGAAAAGCGTGATCGAGATCGGAACAGTGGAGCTGATTAGTTGTTTGAAGGTGTAGAGGCCAGTCGGGCCGGTGCCGATGATCGCAATTCTGGGAAGCATGTGGGTCTCGCTGCCGTGCGAGGGATCTCGCATGCGGATGCGGGAGAATGTTCGACCCCGGCAAATGGTTCCCCACGGGAATGCGGTGGCTGCGGCGATCCTGTCAGGAACAAATCGGGCCTCATCTGCCTTTCCCTGTCATCGCAACCAAGCCCGGAGGATACCCCGATGATTTCTGCAGATCAGATCCGCGAACACATGGAAGTGCGTGGTCTTGACGGCGCCCATGTCGGCACCGTCGACCATATGGACGGCCAGAGCCGCATCAAGCTCACCAAGACCGATTCGATGGACGGCCAGCACCACTACATTCCGCTGGACTGGGTCGACCACGTCGATCAGCACGTTCATCTGTCGAAGAATTCCGATGACGTGAAGCGCGACTGGTCGGTCAACTGACAGACCATGGCTGGCATGATGCCGGCACACAGAGAGGGCCGTCCCGCATCCGCGTGACGGCCCTTTTTCGTTTCTAGCGAAGCTTAGCCGCCGACTTGGGCGATCCAGTCCGGCAGGCTGTAATAGTTGGAAATGCGGGCGACCTTGCCGTCGCGGATCTCGAAGAAGGCGCCAGCCGGCAGGCGGTATGTCTGGCCGTTGGCTTCTGGCAGACCTTCGTCGGTCGCGAGATAGGTGCCGTTGACGATAAACTCGGCCGCACCGCGCGTGCCGTCCTCGTTCACCATGATCACCATCTCAGTGAGCTCTTCCTTGTAGCAGCGGTTCATGTGATCCATGAACTTGGCAAAAGCGTCCTTCCCCGTCTGGCGGGCGCCCTGGTTGATGTCATGGGCAACATCGTCGGTCAGGAGCGCGAGGAATCGGTCCATATCGCCGGCATTGAAGGCGTCATAATAGGCACGGATGGTGGCGGCGGCGGTCATCGGTCACTCCTCGTCGTGGAATTGCTTTCTCAGGTCGTCTTGGATGGGTATAACCACTCCGCAACGGACTGAAAACACTCTATGACGCTCACGATCCAATCCTTTTCCGGCAGCGACGCCACGCCCTTTTTCGGCGACCTCGCGCGGCTCAGAACCACCGTTTTCCGCGCCTTTCCCTATCTCTACGAGGGAAATCCGGATTACGAACAGACCTATCTTTCCACTTATGCGAAGTCCGAGGGTTCCGTCTTCGTCATCGCCCGCGATGGTGACCGGGTGGTCGGTGTTGCCACGGGAACGCCGATGGCGGGTGAGACGGATGAGGTCAAACGCCCCTTCCTTGCAGCAGGGCTCGATCCCCAACAGTTCTTCTATTTCGGCGAAAGCGTGCTTCTGTCGCAGTATCGCGGCCAGGGCATCGGCGTGAAATTCTTCGAGGGCCGCGAGGCGCAGGCGAAGACACTCGGGCTGCGCTACGCCACCTTCTGCGCCGTCGAACGCCCCGCCGACCATCCGCGTCGGCCCGCCGATTACCAGCCGCTCGACGCCTTCTGGGCCAAGCGTGGCTATACCCATCACCCCGCGCTTCGGACCACATTCACCTGGCGCGACCTCGACGAAACTGTCGAGAGCCCGAAGCCGCTTTCCTTCTGGATTAGGGATCTCTCCGCATGACAGCCCTGACGCTCGCCGCCTGCCAATACAAGATCGACCTCATCGAGTCCTGGGAGGATTACGTTCTCCACCTGACGGGCCTGGTGCATCAGGCCGTCGAGCGGGGCGCAAAGCTCGTGCTCCTGCCGGAATATGCGGGCCTTGTGCTCACCGGCCAGCTCGATCCTCAAACCCGCTCGGACCTTAATGGCTCGATTGCCGGCATCCAGCCGCTCATCCCAGCCTGGGTTGAACTCTGCGAAGAGCTTGCCCGCACCCATTCGATCGTCTTCCAGCCCGGCTCTGCCCCGGTTCTTGACCCCGACGGCCAATACCGGAACCGCGCCTTCCTGTTCGGTCCCGACGGGCTGATCGGTCATCAGGACAAGATCATCATGACCCGGTTCGAACGCGAGCAATGGGGCATTGCTGCCGGAAAGGACGGCCTCACCGCCTTCGACACGCCGCTCGGCAAGCTCGGCATCCTCATCTGCTACGACAACGAGTTCCCGATGCTGGCGCATGGCCTCGCCGAACAAGGCGTCGACCTGATCCTCGCCCCCTCCTGCACCGATACGCTGGCCGGCGCCTATCGCGTGCGCATCGGTGCTCAGGCCCGGGCGCTGGAAAACCAGATCGCCTTGCTCGCCTCCCCCACCGCGGGTACCGCGCCCTGGTCCCCGGCGCTCGACGAAAACCGCGGCCGCGCCGCTCTCTACGTCCCCTCCGACTACGGCATGCCGCCGAATGGCATCTATGCCGAAAGCGAGAGCGACGCTGTCGAGGAAAGCCACTGGCTGATCACCGAGATCGACCTCGACATGGTCCGCCGTCTCCGAACCGAAGGCCAGGTCGCCACCCGCCGCGACTGGCTGGAGCAGTTCGGGGTGTGAGGCGAACATCGCGTTCTGGCAAAGGGCAGGCAGGCGCGCTATGCTGGGCCAGCAACAAGCGGAGCAGCATGAATGTCTTCCCGCACCACCATGACGATTGAGATAGGTCAGGATGTGAAGGACCAGCTCGATGCGCTTGCATACGACGTGGACCAGAGCAGCCAGAAACTCGCCGAAGACGCCGTCACCAGGTTTGTCGCGCAGGAACTTGCCTTGCGCCAGTCAATCGAAAGGGGTCTTGCCGAGGGTCGAGCCGGCAAGACGGTCGCGCATGCCGAGGTCATCGCCGAAATGCGCGCCGTGATCGACACTGTCCGCCGTGAACGGACGGCGCGGGGATGACTCGGCCGGTCGTGTGGGCGGCCGAGGCCACGCGTGACGCGCTCGATATACTCCGTCATATCGCACAGGATGATCCCGACGTCGCAGAGCGGATCGTCGATCTGATCGAGACCGCAGACACTCGCCTGGGTGAGATTCCGACGGGGCGCCCCGGACGCATCGCTGGCACGTTTGAAAAATTCCTCGCCCCGCTTCCGTGGATCCTTTGTTATGCCATCGACGATCAACCCGACGCGGAGCGCGTTGTCATCCTGAGGGTGATCCATACGGCGCGAAACTGGCCGGGAGGCCGCTGGCCGCAGGAGGGCTAGTCGTCCGGGCTTAGCGGCGCTGCATGCCTTGGCAACTCACGACCAACCCATCCCGCCGTCGCTCCAGAAACCGCCGCTCCGCCTCGCCCGGCGACAACGCCAGGGCGCGATCATAGGCATCGATTGCCTCGGGCACGTGTCCGAGGCGTCCCAGCAGATCTGCGCGCGCTGCATGGAACGGCAGGAAATCGGACAAGGCTTCGGCATCCAGTCCCTCGAGTTCGGTCAGCGCCTCCTCAACCCCCATCACCTCGGCCAGGGCCACCGCCCTGTTGATGCGGATCACCGGGTCGTCGCGCAGTTCGACGAGGATGTCATAAGCCGCCAGCACCGCTTTCCAGGGCGGCGGGTCGGCGAGCGTCTTGCGCCCGCACCAGAGCGCGTGGATCATCATTTGCAGGATACGCGGCCCCGGCCCCGAGAGACCGAGCGCCCGCCCACAGTAACGACGGGCCTGATCGATCAGCGGCTTCGACCAGAGCGCCGGGTCCTGCTCCGCCAGCGGCACCATCACGCCGTCGCCGTCCATCCTCGCCGGCCGACGCGCCTCGGCGAAGCGGATGGTTGCCGCGAGCGCCATCACCTCACCCTCCTGTGGCAACATCTCTGTCAGGAGTGCCGTCACCTCCAGCATCTCCCGGGCATAATCCGCATGCCGGCCGGTGCCCGCCGCATCCTCATGCGCCTTGGCATAGGCGACCTCCAAAGTCGACAATACCGCCGCCAGCCGCTCGGCCCAGTGTTCCGGCCCCGGCACCTCGAAACTGACGCCGGCTTCGGCAATCTTGCGTTTGGCCCGCACCAGCCGCTGCGCCAGCGTCGTTTCCGACACCAGGAAGGCCCGCGCCACCTCGTCCGTCGACAGGCCACAGACGAGTTTCAATGTCAGCGCCGCCCGGCTGTCCGCGGCAACCGCCGGATGGCAGCAGACGAAGATCAGCTTCAGCCGCTCGTCGGGAATGACGGCGTCATCGCTCGCCAGCCGATCCTCGGCGGTCGGTTCGGGCGCCGGCTCGTCCGGACGGTTGTCCGCCCGCGTTCGCCTGCGCCTTAGGATATCAAGCGCCGCACGCTCTGCCACCCGGTAGAGCCAGGCGGCCGGATCGCGCGGCAGGTCGCTGCCCGCCTCGCCCCAGGCCTTCACCGCCCTGAGGCAGCTTTCGGCAAAGGCCTCCTCCGCAAGGTCGAGATCGCGGTAGCGGGCGGCAAGGGCCGCACGAATGCGCCCGCCCGCCGCCCGAAACGTCTCGTCGAGAAGCCCGTCCCGCATCGCCCCTCAGCGCTTCGCCGCCAGACCGGGCGGCATGGGCAGGACCGGCCGAACCTCGATGGCGCCATCCTTGCCGAGCGGCACCTTCCTGGCGATGGCGATC
Organism: Hyphomicrobiales bacterium; assembly: GCA_900473805.1. Taxonomy (GTDB): domain Bacteria; phylum Pseudomonadota; class Alphaproteobacteria; order Rhizobiales; family Rhizobiaceae; genus Allorhizobium. Next base: position 170,252 of record UCMS01000009.1, read on the forward strand.
GCCGCATCCAGATCCTCGGCTTCCACGAGATAGAAACCACCCAGCTGTTCGCGCGTTTCGGCGAAGGGGCCGTCATGGATGGTCTGCTTGCCGGCGGTGGTGCGCACCGTGGTCGCCGCCTCCGTGCCCTTCAGCCCGGCGCCCCCGCGCATTTTTTCGCCCAACTCATGGCTGAAGGCGAAATGGCGCGGCCCGAGATCGGCCATGATCGGCCCGGTCTTGTCGGGTCCGCCGAAGATTTCCTCGTTTTCGTAGATCAACAGCAGGTATTGCATCGTTCTCGCCCCTCCTTCGGGCCGCAGCGGCTCCGCCCATCGGTGCCACCGATCAAGAGACGCGGCACCCCGAGCGGATTCGACAAAGCCTCCGAAAAAATTTCGCCGACAGACTATCGGCGAGTGGAACGCCCGTGGCAACGGCCAAGCCTGGTGACGAAGCGGAGCCTCCTGCCGCGCCAAAACCGCCGCGAAGGCCTGAAAATCCCGATCTTTCCGCTTTGCGAGAACTGGCCTCACTGCTATATGCGCGAACCATGAGCACCGATCGCACGCCCCTGAGCCACATCCGCAACTTTTCCATCGTCGCCCATATCGACCATGGCAAGTCCACTCTCGCCGACCGTCTGATCCAGACGACCGGGGGCCTTGCCGAGCGCGAGATGTCCGAACAGGTGCTGGACTCGATGGATATCGAGAAGGAACGCGGCATCACCATCAAGGCCCAGACGGTGCGCCTGCACTACAAGGCCAATGACGGCGAGACCTATGTGCTGAACCTGATCGACACGCCCGGACACGTCGACTTCGCCTACGAAGTTTCGCGCTCGCTCAGCGCCTGCGAAGGCTCGCTGCTCGTCGTCGACGCAAGCCAAGGCGTCGAAGCCCAGACGCTCGCAAACGTCTATCAGGCGATCGACAACAATCACGAGCTGGTCACCGTCCTCAACAAGGTCGACCTGCCCGCCGCCGAGCCCGAGCGCATCAAGGAACAGATCGAGGAAGTCATCGGCATCGATGCTTCCGAGGCCGTTCTGATCTCGGCGAAGACGGGCCTCGGCATTCCCGATGTTCTCGAAGCCATCGTGCACAAGCTGCCCGCGCCGAAGAGCGAAGGCGGCGAGAAGGCCCCATTGAAGGCACTGCTGGTCGACAGCTGGTACGACACCTATCTCGGCGTCATGGTTCTGGTCCGCGTGCTCGACGGCGTTTTGACCAAGGGCCAGACCATCCGCATGATGGGCACGGATGCGAAATACGCGATTGAACGCGTCGGCGTTCTGACCCCGAAGATGGTTTCGGTCGACAGCCTCGGCCCGGGCGAAATCGGCTTCTTCACCGCCTCGATCAAGGAAGTGGCCGATACCCGCGTCGGCGATACCATCACCGAAGACAAGCGCCCGACCGCCAAGATGCTGCCAGGCTTCAAGCCGGCCCAGCCGGTCGTGTTCTGCGGTCTCTTCCCGGTCGACGCCGCCGATTTCGAAGACCTGCGCGCCGCCATGGGCAAGCTGCGCCTCAACGACGCCTCCTTCTCCTTCGAAATGGAATCGTCCGCCGCCCTCGGCTTCGGCTTCCGCTGCGGCTTCCTCGGCCTGCTCCACCTCGAAATCATCCAGGAGCGCCTCGAGCGCGAATTCGATCTCGACCTGATCGCAACCGCCCCGTCCGTCGTCTACAAGCTTTTCATGACCGACGGTACGGAACGCGAGCTGCACAATCCGGCCGACATGCCCGACGTGGTCAAGATCTCGGAAATCCACGAGCCGTGGATCAAGGCAACGATCCTCACGCCCGACGACTATCTCGGCGGCATCCTCAAACTCTGCCAGGACCGGCGCGGCATCCAGACCGAACTCACTTACGTCGGCAAGCGCGCGATGATCACCTATGAGCTGCCGCTCAACGAAGTGGTCTTCGATTTCTACGACCGCCTGAAGTCGATCTCCAAGGGCTACGCCTCCTTCGACTACCATCTCGACGGCCATCGCGAGGGCAACCTCGTCAAGATGTCGATCCTCGTCAACGGCGAGCCGGTCGATGCGCTGTCGATGATGGTGCACCGCATGGCAGCCGAAAAGCGCGGCCGCGACATGTGCGAAAAGCTCAAGGACCTGATCCCCAAGCACATGTTCAAGATCCCGATCCAGGCTGCCATCGGCGGCAACGTGATCGCCCGCGAAACCATCTCGGCACTGCGCAAGGACGTGACCGCCAAGTGCTACGGCGGCGACGCCAGCCGCAAGCGCAAGCTCCTCGACAAGCAGAAGGCCGGCAAGAAGCGCATGCGCCAGTTCGGCAAGGTCGAGATCCCGCAGGAAGCGTTTATCGCAGCGCTGAAGATGAGCGACGAATAAAGACGATGTCAGCGCCGGCGAAAGCCGGCGTTTTCGTTTTGATGTCTCAGCTTACCCGTCGACCATCATCGAGGTCAGGCTGCGCCCGCGCAGACGTCCGCCCCGCATGCTCCAGCCCCCAGCCGCCAATGGCATCGAGTACCGGCACCAGCGAGCGGCCGTAGTCGGTATAGTCATATTCGACATAGACCATGTCGCCCTCTTTCAGCGGCCGGCGTGACACGATCCCGTCGCGCTGCAGGGCGGCCAGATTTTCCGACAGGACCTTTTCGGATACCCCGACGGTGCGACTCAGGTCGCCGAAGGTGGCCGGCCCGTCGCGCAGACGCCACAAGATCCTCGGTTTCCACTTGCCGCCGATCACCTCGATCGTCGCCATGACCGGGCAGTCAAGCATCTTGTCCATGTCCACCGGATGTCCTTCTTGAGCCTATCCTCGCGGCAAGCCCTAACCTCCAGGTAAGCCCTTGCGTGCGCGCAGTTTTTCGCCAGCATGCAATTCCACAACCGGAGGACGCTGCGCATGATCGTCGAATATATCCGCTACGAACTCAAGACCCATCAACCGGGCGAGCTTGTGGAGGCCTATCGGCAGGCCACGCCCCACCTCGAGGCGGCCCCACAATGCCTCGGCTACGAGATGTCGCATTGCGTCGAGGAGCCATCGAGCCTGACGCTCCGCATCCTCTGGACTTCGACAGAGGACCATCTGCAGGGCTTTCGCAAAAGCCGCCATTTCCCACCCTTCCTGGCTGCCATCCGGCCCTTCATCGGCGAGATTGCCGAGATGCGCCATTATGCGCCGACAGACATCGCCTGGGGCCGCACTGAAGGATGATGCCTGCGAGGTCGGCGCTTGAGACCCTTGCTCTGTAAGGGCCGGCTCTACCCGCCTTGTTCGTTTTGCGCTAGAATGCCTCAGCCTTGGAGCCACGCCATGTCCATCGAAGCCCGAAAGCCACAGGACCTGACCGTCAGCGAAGCCCTCGTCGCCGAGGCAGAAGCGCTCGGTCTCGACATCACGGGTGCCGCCGAACAAGGCATTGCCCGCGCCATCAAAGCGGAAAAAGAACGGCGCTGGAAGATTGAGAACGCCGATGCGATCAAGGCCGACAATGAATATGTCGCCAAACACGGCCTGCCGCTCGCCAAATACCGGCAGTTCTGACCATGGCGCGATTTCGGGTCCATCGCCTGAAATCGGAAGACCAACTGGTCATCGACCTCCAGTCCGACTTTCTGCAGGACCTGCCCACGCGTGTCGTCGCACCCTTGCAACCCGTGGACACTGTGTCATGGGTCATCGCGCGGCTTACGCCCCGGTTTGAGGTCAACGGCAAGACCTATGTCATGGCCACCCATCGGCTCGCCGCTCTTCCGCTCGCTGAAATCGGCCCCTCCGTCGCCGACCTCTCGCCCCGCGCCGACGAGATCACCGCCGCCACCGACTTCCTCTTCCAGGGCTTTTGACGCTCAGTCCCAGGCGATGTCGAAGGTCAGCGTCGCGTTGCCGCTCGCCAGCGAATGGCCGGTGATGTCGCAGTTGGTCTTGGAGCGCACGGGGGCCGCGCCCGCCAGCGTGAACTGCGCCATGGCGTAGGTGATGTGATAGTGGCCGCGCACCTCGTAGTCGGTCGCCGGGCAACCCTTCTTGAAGGTGTGGGCGATGCCCTCGATCAGCACGCCATCAGGATTGTCCATGCTCCACGGCTTGCCGTGGAACAGCACCGTGCCACGCTTTACCGTGCCCGCAATCGACTTCTTCGGCCGTTCGTAGGCGATGATCCCCTTGGCTCCATCGACGATGACGATCGAGCCGTTGTGGTCGTAGGGAATGCCGTCGAGCGTTTCCATATCGATCACTTCGACCTTCGACAGGCGGCCAATGCCGTTGCCTGACGGGACCGCGGCCGGGCCTTGGGCAGAAACGGCCGCGACGACCGGCGCAGATGCCCTTATCACGCCGCTCGGCACGGCATTGTCGCGCCGGCCCTCGGCGTAGACCAGCTTGCCTTCCTCGCAGGTTCGCCAGATGCCGTATTCGCCCTGATGATACCGCCAGACGGGAAAGCAGAAGCCGGGGCCGAGGATCTCGATGTCGGGCCACTCGCTGTCTGCGCGCGGATGGAAGGCAAGATCGGAGCCGGGGAAGCCAAAGGCATCGGTCCACCCGCCCTTGCCGTCGGAGATCAGCAGACTGATCTCGGAACCCGCGTGACCGAAACAGCTGGCCGCGCCGCTTGCCTGGACATGGACGATGATCTCGTCCACCGCGTCGCCGTTGATGTCCCTGACCTCGTATGGCAGTTCGAGCTTCGAACCATTCGCCTCCGGGCAGGCCCGCATTTCGGGTGTGTCCAGTGTGGCAAGCGCCGCGTCGATCTGCGCCGGGGTCAATGCCAGCGCCGACGCCGGGGCGAGCACCATCATCAACAGGCTCGCGAGCATCTGGCGCCGCATCGCGGTATCTTTTTGCTTGCGGTCTGCCCTCGCCATCATCGTCGCCCCTGCGTTCACGTGTTGCGGGCGAGACTGGAACGGCAATCTTGAGCGAGACGTTAACGGCGGCGGGAAGCGAGAGACCACGCTTTGCGCGTCGTTAAGATCCACCGTGGCATTCGTGCAAAATACCAGCCGACGGACCACCGTGTCGGATATTTACATTTCAATGAATTTTAGTAGCCTCCCCTAATAAGAAGAACAAAGGGGAGAGACGGACATGCACAAGTTCAAGATCGTGAAGACCGAAAAGGGCGAGTTCCGCGTCCAGTTCGTCTACAATGCCGAAGTCATGGTCTGGTCGGAAAACTACGCCTCGAAGGCGAGCGCAAAGAATTGCGTCGAGTCGCTGAAGAAGAACGCACCCGCCGCCCCGGTCGTTGATCTCACCAAGGACGAGACCGGCAGCGGCTATCGCTTCGAGATCGACGAGGCCAAGAACGGCGAAACCTTCGTCCGCTTTCGCGCCGCCAATGGCGAGATCATGGTGCGTTCGGAAACCTACAAGTCGAAATCGAGCGCCAAGAGCTGCATCGCATCGATCCAGAAGCGCGTGGCCGAGGCTGCGGTGGAAGAGGCGGAGTGAACGTCGATTATGCCTCCCCCTTGTGGAGTAGGCTTCGGAGCGGTACCGCAGTCTCCCCTCCAAGGGCGGAGATTGGGGCCGTACTTTCGACCTTTGCCCCTCAAACCCAATCACATCAGCCCCTCATCCGCCCTTCGGGCACCTTCTCCCCGCGAGCGGGGAGAAGGCCACGACGGCCACCGCTTGCGCCTCCCTCTCCCCGCAGCCAAGGAAGGGCAGGGTGAGGGGCAAAGGCCACGAACTCGGCGTTTCAGATCAGAAAAAGGGGGACGCACCGCAGCGATTCCCCAACAAAATCAAACCCCGACACATTTTTTCATCCCCGCACATTGGCACCCTCGTAGACTCAACCCCGTCCCGCCCTCGGATACACCTGACGATGCGATGTCAGGCGAGGCGGGGCCGGCGCCGGGAGAGAGGGTTGTCGCAGACCTGAATTCCCGGCCCGCTGCAACGGTCTCCCTCCGGACGTGGGGCTGGATACGAAGGTGACGAGGTCGGATGCCTCTTCACCGGATACCCCGATCGGAAGGACGTGCCTCAGAGGCACACAGACAAGGCGCCCGTGCCGTCGCGAAGATCCCAGGCGGCGGGGCGAAACAAACGGCGGGGATGAGGACCGAGGTCGCGAATGACCAGGATCGCATCCC
>UCMS01000024.1 GCA_900473805.1 Hyphomicrobiales bacterium
GCTGAAGACGGAGGAGGACCTGGAAGCGATCGGCTTGCCGCCGCCGTTCTGGGCCTTTGCCTGGGCGGGAGGGCAGGGGCTGGCGCGTTATGTTCTCGATCATCCCGATCTCGTCCGGGGCAAACGTGTTCTGGATTTTGCCAGCGGCTCCGGACTGGTCGCAATAGCCGCAGCGATGGCTGGCGCCAGCGAGGTGCTGGCGGCTGACATCGATCCCTGGGCGCGGACAGCCGTGCGGCTCAATGCCGCGCTCAACGGCGTGGCGCTCTCCTTCACCGATGACGATCTGATTGGGCTGTCGGTGGATTTCGATGTCGTCCTGGCGGGCGACGTTTTTTATGACAGCGGGTTTGCTCAGGCGCTGACATCGTGGTTCGAGACCTTGGCCAAGGCCGGTTGTCAGGTGCTGGTCGGGGATCCGGGACGCAGCTACCGGCCGACCGAGCGTTTGGAGCCGCTGGCCACGTATATGGTGCCGGTAACGCGGGTGCTTGAGGACGCCGAGATCAAGAAGACCACGGTCTGGCGTTTCGTCTAGCGGCCGGGCCTAATCACGCAGACGCCTGCTTCGAAGGAGCAGGCTGCGTCCTCATTTTCCGCTGAAATCTCGATAATCTGCACATTGACCTCTGGTGTCCGAACGATCGGCGCGTTGCGAGGTGCGCTGCGGTCGAAGGCCAGAAAGACGCCGTTGTGCTTGATGCGCACTGCCGAGACGTTTCCGACAAAGGTGCCGACGCCGGGGACCACCGATGGCAGGCCATTTCCTCCGATGACGCTCTGTTGGTGGTGACCGTAATGCCCGTATCCTCGTGACATCTCAGCGTCAGCCGAAGCGACGGACGCTGCGAGAAGGATCGACAGTGCGGAGGTCAGGGCTAGACGAAACAGGTACATCGGGTCACGCTCCGGATCATGGTTAACCAGCGGTTAACGCACCATGCCGGATAAAGTGGCTAAAGTCATCCAATGACTTGGTTTTTTCGTAGTGAAAGGAACGTCGATGCGTGATGCTAAAGTTCTATTCACGCGAATCGATTAAATTGAAATCGTCAAGCGAATGTGCTTGTCGTCTGGGGTTTCGAGGATTAAACGTCCCCCTGATGCGATGCACCACAAACGTTATGACGCATTGCAAACAATACGTCCGTATTCTCGGACCGCATCGAGACGCCGCGAGGTTTAGATGGCGAATGTGACAAAAAACCGGCCCCTGTCGCCGCACCTGCAAATCTACAAACCTATTCCCACCATGGTCATGTCGATCCTGCACCGCATCACCGGCGGCGCTCTTTATTTCGGCACCATCCTCGTCGCATGGTGGTTGATCGCCGCTTCGACCGGTGCTGACTATTTTGAGTGGGTGAACTGGTTCATGGGCACCATCCTCGGTCGCCTGATCCTGTTCGGCTTCACCTGGGCGCTCATCCACCACATGCTCGGCGGTCTGCGCCATTTGATGTGGGATGTCGGCTATGGTTTTGACAAGCACTTCTCCACAACGCTCGCGAAGGCGAACATCATCGCGTCTGTCGTCCTGACCCTTCTTGTCTGGGTCGTCGCCTACATCATCCGCACCTGAGGCAATTTTCCATGGATATGCGCACACCGCTCGGTAAGGTTCGTGGCCTTGGCTCTGCCAAGGACGGGACGGAACATTTCTGGCGTCAACGAATGACCGCCGTTGCCAACATCCCGCTGATCCTTTTCTTCGTCGGCTTCCTGGTGATGTACAATGGCGCCCCATACGCCGAGGTGGTCGGCGCATTGTCGCACCCGCTGGTCGCGGTGGTTATGGGACTGGTCGTGCTGTCGGCGCTCATCCATATGAAGCTCGGTATGCAGGTGATCATCGAGGACTATATCCACGCGGAGATCCCCAAGCTCCTGCTTCTGATGCTCAACACATTCTTTGCGATCCTGATCGGCGGTCTCTGTCTTTTCGCCATCTTGAAGATCGCTTTCGTAGGGTAATTCAACATGGCAACCATTCATAACTTCGCCCAGACCGGCAAGGCCTACACCTATGTTGATCATTCCTATGACGTCGTGGTCGTCGGCGCCGGCGGCGCCGGTCTGCGGGCGACGCTCGGCATGGCCGAACAAGGCTTCAAGACGGCTTGCATTACCAAGGTCTTCCCGACCCGTTCGCACACGGTTGCGGCGCAGGGCGGTATCGCCGCTTCTCTGAACAACATGACGCCGGACTGCTGGCAGTGGCACCTTTATGACACCGTCAAGGGTTCCGACTGGCTCGGCGACGTTGACGCAATGCAGTATCTCGCCATGGAGGCGCCGAAGGCGGTCTACGAACTCGAGCATTACGGCGTTCCCTTCTCGCGTAACGAAGAAGGCAAGATCTACCAGCGCCCGTTCGGCGGTCACATGCAGAACTACGGCGAAGGCCCGCCGGTCCAGCGCACCTGCGCTGCCGCCGACCGAACCGGCCACGCGATCCTGCACACGCTTTATGGCCAGTCGCTGCGCAACAATGCTGAATTCTTCATCGAGTATTTCGCGCTCGACCTGATCATGTCTGACGATGGCAGCCGCTGCACCGGCGTCGTCGCTTGGAACCTCGACGACGGCACCATCCACCGCTTTACCGCCAAGATGGTCGTGCTCGCGACCGGCGGTTACGGCCGCGCCTATTTCTCGGCAACGTCTGCGCACACCTGCACCGGCGACGGCGGCGGCATGATCGCGCGTGCCGGCCTGCCGCTGCAGGATATGGAATTCGTCCAGTTCCACCCGACCGGCATCTATGGTGCCGGCTGCCTGATCACCGAAGGTGCGCGCGGCGAAGGCGGTTATCTCGTCAACTCCGAAGGCGAGCGCTTCATGGAGCGTTATGCACCGTCGGCCAAGGACCTTGCCTCGCGTGACGTCGTCTCGCGCTGCATGACGATGGAAATCCGTGAAGGCCGTGGCGTTGGCAAGAACAAGGACCACATCTTCCTGCATCTGGATCACCTCGATCCCGCCGTTCTGCACGAACGCCTGCCGGGCATCTCGGAATCGGCGAAGATCTTTGCCGGTGTCGACGTCACCCGCGAGCCGATCCCGGTTCTGCCGACCGTTCACTACAACATGGGCGGCATTCCGACGAACTACTGGGGCGAAGTGCTGAATGCCGATTCCAGCAACCCGGAACGCATCATCCCCGGTCTGATGGCCGTCGGCGAAGCCGGTTGCGCATCGGTTCACGGTGCCAACCGTCTCGGCTCCAACTCGCTGATCGACCTTGTGGTCTTCGGTCGCGCCGCTGCGATCCGGGCTGCCGAGGTCATCAACAAGGCCGAGCCGATCCCGCATCTGAATGTTGCTGCCTGCGACAAGATCATGGATCGCTTCGACAAGACGCGTCACGCCTCGGGCCAGACGCCGACTGCCGTGCTGCGCGACAAGATGCAGCGTGCCATGCAGGAAGACGCGGCCGTCTTCCGCACGCAGGAATCGCTTGAAAGCGGCTGCAAGCGTCTATCGGCCATCTGGAAGGAACTGCCCGACATCAAGGTCACCGACCGCTCAATGATCTGGAATTCCGATCTGGTCGAGACGCTCGAACTGCACAACCTGATGGCCAATGCGATCACCACCGTCTACGGCGCCGAGGCCCGCAAGGAAAGCCGCGGCTCGCATGCCCGCGAAGACTACACGTCCGGCCCGTTTGCCGGACGCGACGACGAGAACTGGCGCAAGCATACGCTGGCCTGGGTTTCTGAAGCGGGTGACGTCAAGCTCGACTACCGTCCTGTTCATACCGAGCTCATCGCCGAAGGCATCGATCCCTACAAGATCGCGCCGAAGGCTCGCGTGTACTGATTTGAGGAACTCATCATGGTAGAACTTGCTCTCCCCAAGAATTCCCAGATCACCGAAGGCAAGGTCTGGCCGAAGCCGGCCGGCGCCAAGAACGTCCGGGAGTACCGGATCTATCGCTGGAATCCGGATGACGGCGCCAATCCGCGCATCGACACCTATTACATCGATGTCGACGACTGCGGCCCGATGGTTCTCGATGGCCTTCTCTACATCAAGAACAACATCGATCCTACGCTGACGCTGCGCCGCTCCTGCCGTGAAGGTATTTGCGGCTCCTGCGCGATGAATATCGATGGGACCAACACGCTGGCCTGCACGAAGGGCATGGACGATATCACGGGGACGGTGAAGGTCTATCCGCTGCCGCATATGCCTGTGGTGAAGGATCTCGTGCCCGATCTCAGCAACTTCTATGCTCAGCACCGGTCGATCGAGCCATGGCTCAAGACGGTTTCGCCGACGCCGGCGAAGGAGTGGAAACAGAGCCATGAAGACCGTCAGAAGCTCGACGGTCTCTATGAGTGCATTCTCTGTGCCTGCTGCTCGACCTCCTGTCCGAGCTATTGGTGGAACGGCGACCGTTATCTCGGTCCGGCCGTCCTCCTGCAGGCGTATCGCTGGCTAATCGACAGCCGCGATGAAGCAACCGGCGAACGCCTGGACAACCTCGAGGATCCGTTCCGGCTCTATCGCTGCCACACGATCATGAACTGCGCACAGGCTTGCCCGAAGGGACTGAACCCGGCCAAGGCAATCGCCGAAATCAAGAAGATGATGGTCGAGCGTCGTAGCTGATCGTCAATCACGACATTGCGAGGCCGCTCGAGACCTGTTTCGGGCGGCCTTACTTTGTCCGTATAGTGCCGGCTATAGATCGCGCGCGATATGGAACTTGATTAACCATCTTCGCGTATCATATTTCTAACCCAGTTGTACGGCAGGTTGCGGCGTAGGTCGCAAAAGCGGGAGCATAATGATGAAATTGAGCCATGCGGTCACCGGCGCAGCCATTCTTCTGGCGCTGGCAGGTTGTCAGAGAACCTCCTATAGCGACATGAATTCGGCCAACAGCGCCTTGCCGCCGCTTCAGGCCCAGCCGGTCCCCTCCGTTCAGTCCGGTCAGCTTCCTCCGCCCGGTACCACCGATCCGTCGCAGTTCCCGGCCGCGCCTGCCAATACCGCAGCGGCGGTTGGAACGGGTGCTGCGCCCGGGACGGCTCTCGACGTCACCAAGGAATCCATGGTCGGCAACTGGCGGGTTCAGAGCGCCGGCGCGAGCTGCGACATGTTCCTCACACTCACCAATCTCGGCAGTGGCTCGCGCGGCGGTACACGCGGCTGTGCCGGCGAACTGACCGCGATGGGATCCTGGGAAGTGGCTGGCAAACAGGTCGTGCTTAAAGACCGCAACGGCAATGTCATCGGCAGCCTCTACAAGACCGCTGATGCCCGATTCGACGGTACCACCAGCTCCGGTCAACCGGTCAGCCTGAGCCGCTAAACCCATCCTTTATCCCGCGGCGGCCACGCGGCCGTTGCTGAGGCGTATCCCATGCGGCCCATTCCTGATTATGCGCTCAGCGTCGTCGAACAGTTGCGTTCGATGACGGAGGCAGGCACCCTGCAACCGGATGCTGCCCAGATGCAGGTTGCGGCCAAACTCGACCGCATTCTGACGGAACTCAAGGCGCGCAAGCCTGCGGCCAAGACCAGTGCCCTGGGCTGGATGTTTGCCCAGCGCCGCAAGCCGCAGACGCCGATCATGGGTCTTTATGTCCATGGCAGTGTCGGTCGCGGCAAAACCATGCTGATGGACCTGTTCTTCAGGCTCGCTCCGATCGAAAAGAAGCGCCGTGCGCATTTCCACGAGTTCATGGCGGACGTTCATGCCCGAATACATGCCCATCGGCAGAAGCTGAAGGCCGGGGAGACGAAGCAGGCGGATCCCGTGCCCCCCGTCGCGGCAGCATTGCGCGAAGAGGCGCAGCTTCTGTGTTTCGACGAGTTCACCGTGACAGACATCGCCGATGCGATGATCCTGGCGCGGCTGTTCACCGAGCTTTTCGCACGGGGCTGCATCCTGGTCGCAACCTCCAATGTGGAGCCGGGCAATCTTTATCGCGATGGTCTCAACCGAGGGCTCTTTCTGCCCTTCATCGATCTCCTGCAGCGATATGTGGAGGTTTCTTCTCTGGATTCGCCAACAGACTACAGACTTGAAAAGATGGAAAGTCTGCCGGTCTATGTCGCGCCGCTCTCTCCTCAGTCTGCGTCGATGATGGATCGGGCCTGGACCCGCCTGACTGGAGGGCAGCCAGAGGTCCCCGTGACGATCGAGATGAAGGGGCGGGAGGTCGAGATCCCGAGAGCATGCGGCCGGCAAGCTCGCTTCACCTTTGAGGAGCTCTGCGCGAAGCCGCTTGGGGCATCGGATTATCTCGCCATCGCGCAGCGTTTCGACGTCGTCTTCGTCGAAAACATACCCCCTCTTGGGCCGGAGAAGCGAAACGAGACCAAGCGTTTCATCATTCTGATCGACGCGCTCTACGATGCGCGGGTGCGCCTGTTTGCCTCGGCCGTTGCGATGCCGGAGGCCTTGCTGACCGAAAAAAAGGGCACGGAAGGGTTCGAGTTTGATCGCACTGTGTCCCGTCTGTTCGAGATGCGCAGCGCCGATTATCTCGCCGACCATGAGCGGCTACGGAACAAATCATGACGATCGCATGACGGAAATTCTTACGTTTACGTAAGATTTTTATGTTCTAACCGATTGAAATCCATACACCGAAAATTATCGATTGCGATTCTATCAGGTTGGGTCTATGCGGTCTGTCCACAAGGACAGGCTAACACTCCGTCTCGACCTTGGTTTTGGATCTAAAAGGAAGCTCTGCAATGGCGCGCAAAAAGATCGCTCTTATCGGTTCTGGTATGATTGGTGGAACGCTGGCGCATCTCGCCAGTCTGAAGGAACTCGGCGATATCGTCCTGTTCGACATTGCTGATGGCATCCCGCAGGGCAAGGGTCTGGATATCGCCCAGTCCGGTCCGGTTGAAGGCTTCAACGCCAAGCTGTCTGGCGCGAGCGACTACGCCGCCATCGAAGGTGCTGACGTCTGCATCGTCACCGCCGGCGTTGCCCGCAAGCCGGGTATGAGCCGCGACGACCTGCTCGGCATCAACCTCAAGGTCATGGAACAGGTCGGCGCCGGCATCAAGAAGTATGCCCCGAACGCTTTCGTCATCTGCATCACCAACCCGCTCGACGCGATGGTCTGGGCTCTGCAGAAGTTCTCCGGCCTCCCGGCCAACAAGGTCGTCGGCATGGCCGGCGTTCTCGACTCGGCCCGCTTCCGCCACTTCCTGTCGGCTGAGTTCAACGTGTCGGTCGAAGACGTCACCGCCTTCGTTCTCGGCGGCCACGGCGACACCATGGTGCCGCTCGCCCGTTACTCCACCGTTGCCGGCATTCCGCTGACCGACCTCGTCAAGATGGGCTGGGTCACCAAGGAGCGTCTGGAAGAAATCATCCAGCGCACCCGTGACGGTGGCGCCGAGATTGTCGGCCTGCTTAAGACCGGCTCGGCTTACTACGCTCCGGCTGCTTCCGCCATCGAGATGGCCGAGTCCTACCTCAAGGACAAGAAGCGCGTTCTGCCCTGCGCCGCCTATCTGACGGGCCAGTATGGCGTGAAGGACATGTATGTCGGCGTACCCGTTGTCATCGGTGAAGGCGGCGTCGAGCGCATCATCGAGATCGACCTCAACAAGGCCGAAGAAGAAGCCTTCCAGAAGTCTGTCGGTGCCGTCGCCGGCCTCTGCGAAGCCTGCATCAACATCGCCCCGGCTCTCAAGTAATCGCCCTTCGGCCCAGAACAGGGACACGACTATGAACATTCATGAATATCAGGCCAAGGCCCTCCTGAAGGAGTTTGGCGCGCCGGTCGCCAAGGGTGTGGCGATCCTCAAGGTCGAAGAAGCCGAAGCTGCTGCCAAGCAGCTTCCCGGCCCGCTCTACGTGGTCAAGAGCCAGATCCATGCCGGCGGTCGCGGCAAGGGCAAGTTCAAGGAACTCGGCCCGGATGCCAAGGGCGGCGTTCGCCTGGCGAAGTCGATCGAGGAAGTCGTGGCACATGCCAAGGACATGCTCGGCAACACGCTGGTGACGGCCCAGACCGGTGAAGCCGGCAAGCAGGTCAACCGCCTCTACATCGAAGACGGCGCCGACATCGCCCGCGAACTTTACTGCTCGCTGCTCGTCGACCGCTCGGTCGGCCAGGTTGCCTTCGTCGTTTCGACAGAAGGCGGCATGGACATCGAAGCCGTTGCTCACGACACGCCCGAGAAGATCCATACGATCGCCATCGACCCGCAGGCTGGCGTCACCGCCGCTGACGTCGCAAAGATCACGGCCGCACTGGAGCTGACCGGTGCTGCCGCGGAAGACGCCAAGTCGCTCTTCCCGATCCTCTACAAGGCCTTCTCCGAAAAGGACATGGCCCTGCTCGAGATCAACCCGCTGATCGTCATGCAGGACGGTCACCTGCGCGTTCTCGACGCCAAGGTCTCGTTCGACGGCAATGCGCTGTTCCGCCACGACGACGTTCGTGCGCTCCGCGACGAGACGGAAGAAGACTCGAAGGAAATCGAAGCTTCGAAGTGGGACCTCGCTTACGTTGCCCTCGACGGCAATATTGGCTGCATGGTCAACGGTGCCGGTCTCGCCATGGCGACGATGGACATCATCAAGCTTTACGGCAAAGAGCCGGCAAACTTCTGCGACGTCGGCGGCGGCGCCGGCAAGGAGAAGGTCGCGGCTGCCTTCAAGATCATCACCGCCGACCCGAAGGTCGAGGGCATCCTCGTCAACATCTTCGGCGGCATCATGAAGTGCGACGTCATTGCCGAAGGCGTTGTCGCCGCCGTGCAGGAAGTGGGCCTCAAGGTTCCGCTCGTCGTGCGCCTCGAAGGCACCAATGTCGAACTTGGCAAGAAGATCCTGAACGAATCGGGCCTCGCGATCACCGCAGCCGACGATCTGGACGACGCTGCCAAGAAGATCGTCGCGGCGATCAACGGCTGACATGAATACGAGAGCCGTCGTCGCAGTTGCGGTGCTGGCTCTCATTGCCTGCTGGTTTTGGTGGCAGGAAGAGGAAAAGTGGTGTGATGGGTTCTATGAGGATGCATCACCGGCAGCGTTCACATTGTGTGTGCCGCTTTACCCCTTCGCCGCTGTCGGCATCGTCATAATTTGCTGCGTCGCCATTCTATGGATGAAACGACGCAAGAGCTCACGATAGAGATCGGGATCAACGCATGTCCATTCTCGTGAATAAAAACACCAAGGTCCTCGTTCAGGGCCTGACCGGCAAGACCGGCACCTTCCACACCGAACAGGCGCTTGCCTACTACGGCACGCAGATGGTCGGCGGCATCCATCCGAAGAAGGGCGGCGAAAACTGGACCGGCTCCAAGGGTGAAACCCTGCCGATCTTCGCGACCGTTGCCGAAGCCAAGGAAAAGACCGGTGCAGATGCATCCGTGATCTACGTTCCGCCGGCAGGTGCAGCCGACGCCATCATCGAGGCGATCGACGCGGAGATCCCCTTCATCACCTGCATCACCGAGGGTATCCCGGTCATGGACATGGTGCGGGTCAAGGCCAAGCTCGACAAGTCGAAGTCGCGCCTGCTGGGCCCCAACTGCCCGGGTATCCTGACGCCTGAAGAATGCAAGATCGGCATCATGCCGGGCTCGATCTTCCGCAAGGGTTCGGTCGGTATCGTCTCGCGCTCGGGAACATTGACCTATGAAGCGGTGTTCCAGACTTCGAACGAAGGTCTCGGGCAGACGACCGCCGTGGGTATCGGTGGCGACCCGGTCAAGGGTACCGAATTCATCGACGTGCTCGAGATGTTCCTGGCCGACCCGGCTACAACCTCGATCATCATGATCGGCGAAATCGGCGGCTCGGCTGAAGAAGATGCAGCCCAGTTCCTGATCGACGAAGCCAAGAAGGGCCGCAAGAAGCCGATGGCCGGCTTCATCGCCGGTCGTACCGCTCCGAAGGGCCGCACCATGGGCCATGCCGGCGCTGTCGTCTCCGGCGGCAAGGGCGATGCGGAATCGAAGATCGCTGCCATGGAAGCCGCCGGCATCAAGGTTTCGCCTTCGCCGGCACGTCTGGGCAAGACCCTGGTCGAAGTCCTCAAGGGCTGAGACCTGACCAAAATCAAGCCAGGCGAAGGGTTGATGGATCAATCCTACGCCTGGATTTCGCATCTATAAGGCGATTCGCATTCGACGCGATCGTGAGCGGCAGGCCGGGCATCCGGCCATCAATTCTAGTCGGGAGGCGGGCCGAAGCGCTCGCGAAACACCATGGGTAGGCAAGAAGCCAACGAGCAGTTCCTGGTCACGTCGTTCCTCGACGGACAGAATGCTGCCTATATCGAACAGCTTTACGCACGTTACGAAGAAGATCCCTCTTCGGTCTCCGACGAGTGGCGCGCCTTCTTCAAGGCACTGGCCGACAATCCGACCGACGTGAAGAAGGCTGCAAAGGGCGCTTCCTGGCAGCGGAAAAACTGGCCGATTGCCGAAGGCGGCGATCTCGTTTCTGCGCTGGACGGCAACTGGGGTGTCGTCGAAAAGGTCATCGAAAAGAAGGTTCAGGCCAAGGCCGAAGCCACGGCTGCCGCCAGCGGCAAGCCGGTTTCGGAAGCCGAGGTGCTTCAGGCAACGCGCGACAGCGTGCGCGCCATCATGATGATCCGTGCCTACCGCATGCGTGGTCACCTGCATGCCAAGCTCGATCCGCTGGGTCTCGCCGCTCCGGTCGAAGACTATAACGAGCTTTCGCCAAGCAATTACGGCTTCACCGAAGCCGATTACAGCCGCAAGATCTTCATCGACAACGTGCTGGGTCTGGAATACGCCACGATCCCGCAGATGCTCGACATCCTGCAGCGGACCTATTGCTCGACGCTCGGCGTCGAGTTCATGCATATCTCCAATCCGGAAGAAAAGGCCTGGATCCAGGAACGCATCGAAGGTCCTGGCAAGGGCGTCGAATTCACGCCGAACGGCAAGAAGGCGATCCTGCAAAAGCTGATCGAGGCCGAAGGCTTCGAGCAGTTCATCGACGTCAAGTACAAAGGCACCAAGCGCTTCGGCCTCGACGGCGGTGAATCGCTGATCCCGGCGCTCGAGCAGATCATCAAGCGCGGCGGCCAGGACGGTCTGGAAGAAGTCGTTCTCGGCATGGCCCATCGTGGTCGTCTGAACGTCTTGACCAATGTCATGCACAAGCCGCACCGCGCTGTTTTCCACGAGTTCAAGGGCGGTTCGTTCAAGCCCGACGAAGTCGAAGGCTCCGGCGACGTGAAGTATCACCTCGGTGCCTCCTCGGACCGCGAGTTCGACGGCAACAAGGTGCACCTGTCGCTGACGGCCAACCCGTCGCACCTTGAAATCGTCAACCCTGTGGTCATGGGCAAGGCCCGTGCCAAGCAGGACCAGCTCGCCAAGGTCTGGGACGGAGATGTGATCCCGCTCAAGGAGCGCGCCAAGGTTCTGCCGCTGCTTCTGCATGGTGACGCGGCCTTTGCCGGCCAGGGCGTGACGGCCGAAATCCTCGGCCTGTCCGGTCTGCGCGGTCACCGCGTCGCAGGCACGCTGCACGTGATCATCAACAACCAGATCGGCTTCACCACCAATCCGGCCTTCTCGCGCTCGTCACCTTATCCGTCCGACGTTGCGAAGATGATCGAGGCACCGATCTTCCACGTGAACGGCGATGACCCGGAAGCGGTCGTCTATGCGGCCAAGGTCGCGACCGAATTCCGCATGAAGTTCCACAAGCCTGTCGTCGTCGACATGTTCTGCTATCGCCGCTTCGGTCACAACGAAGGTGACGAGCCCAGCTTCACGCAGCCGAAGATGTACAAGGAGATCCGTGCCCACAAGACGGTCGTGCAGATCTACGGCGAACGTCTGATCGCGGAAGGCCTGATCACCGAAGGCGAACTGGAAAAGATGAAGGCCGACTGGCGCGCCCATCTCGAACAGGAATTCGAAGCCGGCCAGAGCTACAAGCCGAACAAGGCCGACTGGCTCGACGGTGCCTGGTCGGGTCTCCGGACCGCCGACAATGCCGATGAGCAGCGTCGCGGCAAGACCGCCATGCCGATGAAGCAGCTGAAGGAAATCGGCCGCAAGCTGTCGACCATTCCTGATGGTTTCAAGGCGCATCGCACGATCCAGCGCTTCATGGAAAACCGCGCTCAGATGATCGAAACCGGCGAAGGCATCGACTGGGCCATGGGCGAAGCGCTCGCCTTCGGCTCGCTGTGTGTCGAAGGCCACAAGATCCGCCTGTCGGGTCAGGATTGCGAACGCGGCACCTTCTCGCAACGTCACTCGGTTCTCTACGATCAGGAAACCGAAGACCGTTACATCCCGCTCGCCAATCTCGCGCCGAACCAGGCCCGCTACGAAGTCATCAACTCGATGCTGTCGGAAGAGGCCGTCCTCGGCTTCGAGTACGGCTATTCGCTGGCCCGTCCGAACGCGCTGACCCTCTGGGAAGCCCAGTTCGGCGACTTCGCCAACGGAGCACAGGTCGTCTTCGACCAGTTCATCTCGTCGGGTGAGCGCAAGTGGCTGCGCATGTCCGGATTGGTCTGCCTTCTGCCGCACGGCTATGAAGGTCAGGGTCCGGAACACTCGTCCGCACGCCTTGAGCGCTTCCTGCAACTTTGCGCGGAAGACAACATGCAGGTCGCCAACGTCACGACGCCGGCGAACTACTTCCACATCCTGCGCCGTCAGGTGAAGCGGGACTTCCGCAAGCCGCTGATCCTGATGACGCCGAAGTCGCTGCTGCGCCACAAGCGTGCAACGTCGAGCCTTGCCGAAATGGCTGGCGAAAGCTCGTTCCACCGCCTGTTGTGGGACGACGCCGAAGTCATCAAGGATGGTCCGATCAAGCTGCAGAAGGACGCCAAGATCCGTCGCGTGATCATGTGCACCGGCAAGGTCTATTACGATCTGCTGGAAGAGCGCGAAAAGCGCGGCATCGACGACATCTACCTGCTGCGTATCGAACAGCTCTATCCGTTCCCGGCCAAGGCGCTCATCAACGAGCTCTCTCGCTTCCGCAATGCGGAGATGGTCTGGTGCCAGGAGGAGCCGAAGAACATGGGCGCCTGGTCGTTCATCGATCCGTATCTGGAATGGGTGCTTGCCCATATCGACGCCAAGTACCAGCGCGTGCGCTACACCGGTCGTCCGGCTGCCGCCTCGCCGGCAACGGGCCTGATGTCCAAGCACCTCGCCCAGCTCGAAGCCTTCCTCGAGGACGCACTGGGCGGTTGATCCGCCCAGTCTTTCCCTCGCAGACCGTAACGTTCTCTGATCAACGGAATTGAGATCATGGCCACTGAAATCCGCGTACCCACCCTCGGCGAATCCGTCAGCGAAGCCACTGTCGGCACCTGGTTCAAGAAGGTCGGCGACACCGTCAAGGCCGACGAACCGCTCGTCGAACTGGAAACCGACAAGGTGACCGTCGAAGTCCCGGCCCCGGCCTCGGGCGTCCTGACCGAAATCGTCGCCCAGAACGGCGAGACCGTCGGTCTCGGCGCACTGCTCGGCCAGATCGCTGAAGGTGCTGCCGGTTCTGCCGGCGCCGCAGCCCCGGCTCCGGCCGCCGCACCCGCGCCCGCTGCTGCGCCTGCTCCGGCAGCCGCCGCTCCGGCTGCACCTGCTGCCGCTTCGTCCATGCCGGCTGCTCCGGCCGCTGCCAAGCTCGCCGCCGACAACAACATTTCCACGTCTGACGTCGACGGCTCAGGCAAGCGTGGTCAGGTGCTGAAGGGTGACGTCCTCGCCGCCATCGCCAAGGGCGTTTCCGCGCCGGCACCGGCTGCTGCACCGGCCGCTCCGCGCCCTGCATCTTCTGCCGACGATGCCTCGCGCGAAGAGCGCGTGAAGATGACCCGTCTGCGCCAGACGATCGCCAAGCGCCTGAAGGACGCCCAGAACACGGCCGCCATGCTGACCACCTACAACGAGGTGGACATGAAGGCCGTCATGGACCTGCGCAACCGCTACAAGGACATCTTCGAGAAGAAGCATGGCGTGAAGCTCGGCTTCATGGGCTTCTTCACCAAGGCTGTCACGCATGCGCTGAAGGAACTGCCGGCCGTCAACGCCGAAATCGACGGCACCGACATCATCTACAAGAACTACTGCCATGTCGGCGTTGCCGTCGGCACGGACAAGGGTCTCGTCGTTCCGGTCGTGCGCGATGCCGACCAGATGTCGATCGCCGAAATCGAGAAGGAAATCGGTCGCCTCGGCAAGGCTGCCCGTGACGGTCAGCTCTCCATGGCCGACATGCAGGGCGGTACCTTCACGATCTCGAACGGTGGTGTCTACGGCTCGCTGATGTCCTCGCCGATCCTGAATGCGCCGCAGTCGGGTATCCTCGGCATGCACAAGATCCAGGAGCGCCCTGTCGTCGTCGGCGGCCAGATCGTCATTCGTCCGATGATGTATCTCGCGCTCTCCTACGATCACCGGATCGTCGACGGCAAGGAAGCGGTTACCTTCCTCGTTCGCGTCAAGGAAAGCCTTGAGGATCCGGAACGCCTGGTTCTCGATCTCTAAGGAGACCTCACGATGGAGCTGGTATCCGCTTCCGCCTCTCCGCTCGTCCTGCTCCTTGGCTGGAGCGTGGTCCTGCTGGTTGCGCATGTCCTGATGCAGGGCATGCTCGCCACCAAGGAACTGGGGTCGGCGTGGAATGCCGGACCTCGTGATGACAACAAGCAGCCGGCGGGAAAGCTCGCCGGTCGTGCCGCCCGGGCTTCGTCGAATTTCCGCGAGACCTATCCGGCCTTCGTCGCACTGGCGGCCGGGCTGCTCTTTATCGGCGAGACGTCGGGTCTCGGCTTGATCGGTGCCGTCGTCTGGTTCGTCGGGCGCATCGTCTACTATCCCCTGTATCTGGCCGGGATCCCCTATATTCGTTCGCTCGTCTGGCTCGGCTCGATGATCGGACTTGGTTTGATGTTCCTCGCGCTGGTGTTTTGAGGTGGATCATGGGCGCGTCATCAGGGGCAACCGTTCTTCTTGCCGCGCTTGCGTTCTCCCACGCGGCGTTTGCCGCTGATTGCCTGATCGAAAAAGCCACCTACCGAGAAGCTGAAACCGGGGTCGAGCTCGTCTTTGCCGCCTCTAGCGGAGAAAACACGCCCGTCACCCATGGCTTCCGCAGCGAGATCGGCAAGTTCAAACTCAATGGCCATGTGCTCTATGATCCCGAGATCGAGCGACCGGTCGGCATGCTGATGAACAATTGCCCCGAGGGTGATGTGACGGGGGCGGATCTCGCCGCCTGCACCGTCTGGAAGGGCATCGTCTACGGTATCGACGAGGCGACGGGCCATGTGGATCTCCTGCCGCCGGAGGGCGCCGGTGCTCCCGATGCCATTCTCCTGCCCGGCTTCGGCCCTGCCATCCTGGCGTCAGTCGTCGGCAAGGACATGGAGACCGGCCCCTGGGATGTCTTCGAGTTCAAGGGATGTGCAGCATGAGCCAACGTCCCCTCGTTCTCGTCACCGGCGGAAGCCGCGGAATCGGTGCTGCTGTCTGCCGCAAGGCCGCCGCGCAGGGTTATGACCTGATCGTCAATTATCGCTCGGACCAATCGGCTGCCGAAGCCGTCGCCGCCGATTGCCGGGCGCAGGGCGCCAGGGCCGAGATCGTGCAGGGCGATACGGGCACGGAAGAGGGTGTCGCCGCCATCTTTGCCGCTGTCGATCGTCTCGGACCGCTCCATGGCCTCGTCAACAATGCCGGTGTGGTGGATGTCACGGCGCGGGTCGACGAATTCGACCGGGCGCGGCTCGACCGCATCTTTGCCATCAACGTGGTCGGCAAGATTCGCTGCGCCACGGAGGCGGTGAAGCGGATGTCGACCAAACATGGCGGGCAGGGCGGCGTCATCGTCAACCTGTCTTCCATTGCAGCCGTGCTCGGTGCGCCCGGGCAATATGTCGACTATGCCGCTGCCAAGGGTGCTGTCGACACGTTTACCCTCGGGCTCGCGCGTGAAGTCGCAACGGAGGGGGTTCGGGTCAATGCTATCAGGCCCGGCATCATCGATACCGAAATCCACGCATCGGGCGGCCTGCCGAACCGGGCTCGCGACCTCGCACCCATCGTTCCGATGCAGCGCCCGGGCACGGCGGACGAAGTGGCCGACAGCGTTCTTTATCTCCTCTCGCCTCAGGCATCCTATGTGACGGGTGCCATCTTGAATGTCAGCGGCGGTCGGTAACCGTCGAAAACGAAGGAAGCTTCCCATGTCTTATGATGTCATCGTTATCGGCTCCGGCCCCGGCGGCTATGTCTGCGCCATCAAGGCGGCCCAGCTCGGCATGAAAGTCGCCGTGGTCGAAAAGCGCGCGACCTATGGCGGCACCTGCCTCAACATCGGCTGCATCCCGTCCAAGGCCCTGCTGCATGCCTCGGAAGTCTTCCACCATGCGGCCCATGGCATGGCCGATCTCGGTGTGGACGTCGGTGCACCGACGCTGAACCTGCCGAAGATGATGGCGCACAAGGACGCGACCGTGAAGTCGAACGTCGAGGGCGTTTCGTTCCTGTTCAAGAAGAACAAGATCGATGGCATTCAGGGCACCGGCAAGATCCTCGGCGCCGGCAAGGTGCAGGTCACCAACGATGCCGGCGAAGTCCAGGTCCTCGAAACCAAGAACATCGTCATCGCCACCGGCTCCGACGTTGCCGGCATTCCGGGTGTTGCAGTCGAGATCGACGAGAAGGTCATCGTGTCCTCGACCGGCGGTATCGCGCTTGAGAAGGTCCCGGCCAAGATGATCGTCGTCGGCGGCGGCGTCATCGGCCTCGAGCTCGGCTCGGTCTGGTCGCGCCTCGGCGCCAAGGTGACCGTCATCGAATATCTCGACACGATCCTCGGCGGCATGGACGGCGAAGTCTCCAAGCAGTTCCAGCGCATCCTTGCCAAGCAGGGCATCGAGTTCAATCTCGGCGCCAAGGTCACGGGTGTCGAGAAGTCGGGCGCGGGCGCCAAGGTTACGTTCGAGCCGGTCAAGGGCGGTGAGGCCCAGACGCTCGAAGCCGATGTCGTGCTCGTCGCCACCGGCCGCAAGCCCTACACGGCGGGTCTCGGCCTCGAAGAAGCCGGCGTTGCGCTCGACAATCGTGGTCGCGTCGAAATCGACGGCCACTACCGCACCAATGTCGCCAGCATCTATGCCATCGGCGACGTGGTCAAGGGCCCGATGCTCGCCCACAAGGCGGAAGACGAAGGCGTGGCGCTTGCCGAAATCCTCGCCGGCCAGCATGGCCATGTGAACTACGATGTCATTCCGGGTGTCGTCTACACCCAGCCGGAAGTTGCTTCCGTCGGCAAGACCGAGGAAGAGCTGAAGGCTGCAGGCGTCGCCTACAAGGTCGGGAAGTTCCCGTTCACGGCGAACGGCCGCGCCCGCGCCATGCTCGCCTCCGACGGTTTCGTCAAGGTTCTCGCCGACAAGGACACCGATCGTGTTCTCGGCGTGCACATCATTGGCCTCGGCGCCGGCGAGATGATCCACGAGGCTGCCGTGCTGATGGAATTCGGCGGTTCCTCGGAAGATCTCGGTCGCACCTGCCACGCGCACCCGACCATGTCGGAGGCCGTGAAGGAAGCCGCACTCGCCACCTTCTTCAAGCCGCTGCACATGTGATGTGGCTGACCTAACATAGGTCAAATATTATATTTCGGTAAGATTGAAGGCCGTCGCTTGCTCCCCAAGCGGCGGCCTTTATCATGTCTGGGCAATGCCTCTTTCCCAATTGACGAAAGGCAAACCATGCCCGCGCTCGCTCCCACGTCTTATTCCATCCTCCAGAAAGCCCTGCACTGGACGATGGCCCTTCTCATCCTCTTCAACCTGATCTTTTCTGACGCCATGGAAGAGGCAACGGAAGCCTATGAGCGGGGCGAAGTGCCGTCGCCCGAGGATCTCTCGTCTGCCAATATCCATGCCTATGTCGGCATCGCGGTGCTCTGTCTTGGCTTGATCCGTCTCGTGGTCCGCCTGATGCGAGGCGCTCCGGAGGCCCCTGCCGAGGAGCCCCCAATCCTTCGGCTTGCGTCGAAGATTGCGCACGGCGCGTTCTATGCCCTCTTTTTTCTCCTGCCCCTCAGTGGCATCGGCAAATACTACTTTGGCAACGAGACAGCCGGCTTCGTTCATGGCGGCCCGCTCAAGCTTTTGATGTGGATCTTGATCGTGGTTCACATTGCCGCAGTGCTGGTGCACCAGTTCTACTGGAAGACGAACGTCGCCCAGCGTATGACCAAAGGCTGAGACGCGGCGCCCCTGTGGTCGCCGGATCCTGGGGGCGTTGCATGCCGAACGTATCCATAGAACCGCTGACGCTGCCGCATCGGGCGCTACCCTCGGCCGATTGGGCTGATCGTTATGCTATGATCACGCGCGACGACGATGCCACGGCGCTTGATCTCGCGCGGAAGATGTTCGGGCATGCGCCGCGATGGATGCGCCTGCTGCTTGCCTTGCGAAACCGCATCGTCGCGCTGTTCGGCTTGAAGTCGGCTGAACTCGGGATCGACGAAGGAGCGACCATCGGGGCTTTCCCTGTGGTCAGTGTTCGCGATGATCAGGTCGTGCTCGGTTTCGACGACCGCCACCTCAATTTTCGGATCGTGCTGGATGTGTCGGCTGCCGGTTCCCAGGGACGCAAACTGGCCGTCACCACATTGGTAGACAGGCACAATCTGTTCGGACGGATGTATATCTTCGTGATTACGCCGTTCCACAAACTCATCGTGCGAACGATGCTGGCGCGGATGCGCTGAGGCTTGAGACGTCAGTTTGTGGCGCGCGTGACCGTAAAACCCTGCTTGCGGAAAAGTTCGACGAGGCCTTCTTCGCCTGGGAGGTGGAGAGCGCCGACGGCGATGAAGGCATTTCCCTTTTCCAGGAGCGGCCGGCTGCCTTTGGCCATGACCAGATTGCGGTCGCGCACGATCCGGTCCTCGAAAGCGGCATAGGCGCTTTCGTCGCCATCTTTCGGCATCGGCGCGACGGCCTTCAACATCGGCATGGTCATGCCGATCTCGCCGCTCAGATAGAGTTCGGTCATGGTTTCCGTGACGTCTTCCATCGTGTCACCCAACGCGATGGTTTCGATCAGCGCCTGGAAGTGGAAATCGACAGGCAGGTCCGCCATGGCTTGCAATTGCTCGACCATGGTCTCCAGGCCGACCAGTGACTTGCCTGCTTTGACGGCATTTTCTGCAATCTGCTTGTCGAGGAAGGAGGCGCCACCCGCCTTGCGGGACATTTCGCAGGCGGGCAAGGCGACGAAGCTTGCAAGGATCCAGGGCTTCATCTTCGATACCGCGCCCAGAGCCAGCCCACGCTCCTTCAAGCCCTTTTCCAGCGCCGTCAGGTCTTCGGCGTCAAGGTGATCCTTGATGCTGGTCCCGTCGGTGAACATGGTGAGTTCAGGATGCATCAACAGCGTTGCGCTGGCCTTCTGCTCATCGAGGATTTCGTCCGATTCAATCACCACGGTATCGGCGGCATCAGCCGCCTCGCGCGCGCCGGGCGGCATGGTGAGAACGCGGGGATCGGTGACATGCATCGTCCCGAGCAACCAGGAGGGGGCTAGACCTTGCTTTTCGATTTTCCAGAAGATGCCGGTCCCGTTCGGCACCTTCGCCGCCTCGTCCCGGATTTTCTTCAGTTCGGCCGGATTGTCCTTCTCCATGACGGTCAGAAGGTTTCGGCCGTTGCAGGTGATTTCGCTGGCGGCCCGGGCCGGCGACATCGATACGAGAGTGGCCACGAGCACGACCAGCAGCAAAAGGGGCAGCGCGCTGGCCAGCCAGAACAGGACGTCGACCGCAGCCGGGCGCGGAAGAGCGGATCGCAGCGAGAAGAGGCGGTGCGTGTTCATGACGTCTCCTGTGTAAACCGGGACATTAGAGGTGCCGGTCCTCACTTTTGTTTAACGATCGTGGTTAACGCCGGTCAGGCGCGGGGATGAGCGCGGTCGTAGATGTCGAGAAGTCGCGCGCTGTCGACGCCGGTATAGATCTGGGTCGTCGAGAGGCTGGCGTGACCGAGCAGTTCCTGAATCGTACGCAGATCGCCGCCGCTTCCGAGCAAATGGGTGGCGAAGGAATGGCGCAGCGCGTGGGGTGTTGCAGAATCGGGCAGGCCGAGTGCTGAGCGCAGCCGCTGCATCTCGCGCTGGATGATTGCCGGCTGCAGCTTGCCGCCACGCGCGCCGCGAAACAGAGGCTCCGACTCCTGCAGATGATAGGGGCAGAGCTTGCTGTAGGTTTCGACCGCTTCAGCGACCACGGGCAGAAGCGGAACGAGCCGAGTCTTGCCGCCCTTGCCGGTGACACGGAGGCTCGTCGCACCTGCTTTGAAGGCGGTGGGGGTGAGATCGAGCGCTTCGGAAATGCGCAGGCCGCAGCCATACAGAAGAGAAAGGACGGCGGCATCGCGGGCAGCGATCCAGGGTTCCTCGTTCATCTGGGTGTTCCGGTCGACCACTGTGACGGCCTGACTGCCCGTCAGCGGCTTGGGCAGCGACTTTGGCTGCTTCGGGGAGCGGACTGCCGTCGCGCCCGCAGCATTGACGAGGCCCTTGCGCTCCAGGAAGCGCAGGAAGGAGCGAAGGCCGGCGAGATGCCGTCCAAGCGAGCGGGCGCCAGCTCCTTCCTTGCGGCGGGAGGCGAGAAAGGATCTAAGATCCGCCGGCCGCAGGTCCTTGACGTCGTCGAGACGGACCGTGCCGCCGATGTAACCGGATAAAAATTGCAGAAATTGGCGAGTATCGCGCTCATAGGCTTCCAGCGTGTTGCCGGACAGGCGGCGTTCCGCGCCCAGCCTTTCGAGCCAGGCAGCGCGCTCGCCGAGAAGTCTTTCGTCAGCCGGGATCACGATCGGGCCTTTGGTTCTCTGGAGGATCTCACCCTTGACGATGCCGCCAGAGGGTTACCGATTTCCTAATGCGGTATGCTGTGCTTTGCCGGGGACCGCCTTTATCCTCTGCAATCGGCTGTTTCCTTTCTCGTCCGGCGGGGGCAAGTTGCGGGCCGATGAAGGACGATTCGAATACCCTTTTCGGCGAACTCTTCGACAGTCCGCGCCGCAAGGTCGTGCCGGTGCTGGTGCCCATGCCGGCGCCCACCGCCTATAGCTATGCCGTGCCCGATGGTGTCACCGTCGAGCCCGGCGCGATCGTCCAGGTGCCGCTCGGGCCGCGCCAGGTGGTCGGCATCGTCTGGGATGGTGAGGACGGTTCGACCGTTGATCCGAAGAAGCTGCGCGAGATCACCAAGGTCTTCGACTGCCCGCCGCTCGATCAGGACATGCGCGCTTTCCTTGATTGGGTGGCAAGCTACACGCTTTCGCCTCCCGGCTACGTCGCCCGCATGGCGTTGCGCGCGCCGGCGGCCCTTGATCCGGAGCCGATGATCGAGGGCCTTCGCTACAGCGGATACCAGCCTGAGAAGATGACGCCGGCGCGGCAGAAGGTGCTGACGCTCGCCAGCGATGGCCTGGCCTGGACGAAAAGTGGTCTCGCCCACGCAACCGGGGTTTCCACCAGCGTCATCGACGGTCTCTCCAGGCAGGGCGTTTTCGAACAGGTCTTCCTGCCGCCCCCGCCGATCGTCGCGATGCCTGATCCCGACTACGCGGAACATCGGCTCGCCGGACCGCAGTTGAAGGCGGCCGATGAGTTGCGCGGGCAGATCCGCCATGGTGGTTTTTCCGTCTCACTGATTGATGGCGTAACAGGGTCTGGCAAGACGGAGGTCTATTTCGAGGCGATCGCGGAAACGCTGAAACAGGGCAAGCAGGTGCTCATCCTGCTGCCTGAAATCGCGCTGACCGCCAATTTCCTCGAGCGCTTCCAGGATCGCTTCGGCGCAAAACCCGGCGAATGGCATTCGGATCTTGCGACGCGGACGCGCGAAAAGGTCTGGCGGCAGGCGGCGACGGGCGAAATCCGGGTTGTGGCCGGTGCCCGCTCCGCCCTGTTCCTGCCCTTCGAAAATCTGGGGCTGATCATCGTCGATGAAGAGCACGACCCTGCCTTCAAACAGGAGGACCGCGTCTTCTATAATGCGCGCGACATGGCGGTCGTCCGTGCCCGCATTGCCAAGTTTCCGGTGGTTCTCGTGTCCGCCACACCCTCGGTCGAGAGCCAGGTCAACTGCATCGCCGGACGCTATCATCGCATCCACCTGCCGACCCGCTTTGCCGATGCGGCGATGCCGGATCTGCATCTCATCGACATGCGCCGGCACCCGCCGGAGCGTGGCGGCTTCCTGTCCCCGGTGCTCCTGCGATCCGTTGGCAAGGCGGTCGAGCGGGGCGAGCAGGCCTTGCTCTTTCTCAATCGTCGCGGCTATGCGCCACTGACGCTCTGCCGCGTCTGCGGCCATCGCTTCCAGTGCCCACAATGTTCGAGCTGGTTGGTGGAGCACAGGTTCCGGGGCCAGATCCAGTGCCACCAATGCGGCTATCACGAGCCGACGCCGAATGCCTGTCCGGAATGCGGCACCCTTGATCATCTCGTCGCCTGCGGCCCCGGGGTCGAACGCATCGCCGAGGAAGTTGAGAAACATTTTCCGGACGCGCGCACCCTGGTGCTGTCGTCCGATCTCGGCGGGGTCAAGCGGCTGCGTCTCGAACTCGAAGCGATCGCCAATGGCGAAGCCGACATCGTCATCGGCACTCAGCTCGTCGCCAAGGGGCATAACTTTCCGCTGATGACGCTGGTTGGCATTATCGACGCCGATATCGGTCTCTCCAACGGTGATCCCCGGGCTGCCGAGCGCACCTTCCAGCTTCTCTCTCAGGTCACGGGACGCGCCGGGCGCACGGGGCGCAAGAGCCTTGGTCTGATGCAGACCTTCCAGCCGCAGCATCCGGTGATGCAGGCGCTGGTGTCAGGCGATGCCACGGCCTTTTACGAACGGGAGATCATCGAGCGGGAGAGGGCGCAATTGCCGCCTTATGGCCGGCTGGTATCGATCATCGTCTCCGCTGATACGCGCGCCGAAGCCGAGGGCCACGCGCGCGCGCTTCGGCAAACCGCGCCGGTCGAGCCGGGCATCACGATCCTCGGACCCGCCGAAGCCCCGCTCGCGCTGATCCGGGGACGTCATCGCTTCCGCCTTCTGGCGCATGGACGACGCAGCAGCGACATGCAGGGCTTCGTGCGCAGTCTGCTGGAGAGAGGCCCGAAAGAGCGCCGCTCGATCCAGGTGCAGGTGGATGTCGATCCGCAGAGTTTCCTCTGACCGTCCTGCCGGTTGCAGGCAAGAAAAGTCCTCAATGCCGATACCGCGCTTGAGCGATCTGTGCCATAAGCCGCGCGGCTTTCTTCATCTTAGGATCATCCATGGAGTTCTATTTTCCAACCGAAACCGGCGAGCAACTGGCCTTCGTCGCTGCCGCTGCTACAGCTCTGATCGGCTGTTTCGTCCTGTTCGCACCCGGTCTGACGCTCAGATTGCTCGGTCTCGCGATCAGCGGAGATCGGCCGGAAGGCCTCGGGGCAACGCGGTCTGCCGGCGGGTTGATGGTCGGCTTTTCCGGAACGGCCCTGCTGCTCGCACAGCCGACCGTCTATCTCGCCTTTGGCGCCGCCATGGCACTCGCCGCCTTCGCCCGCATCCTGTCCATCATGTCGGATCATGGGGGCACCTGGCGCAATATGCGGCTTCTGGTTGTGCAGCTTGTCGCGGCTGCCCTGCCGCTCGCCTATGTCTTTGGTCTGACCTGAAGATCGGATTTGTCGTCCCGGCGAAGGGGATTTCGCCAATTTGACGCAGATCCGGACAAAAATCGGCCGGAGGCCTTGCTCTCAAGGAGCAAACCGTTAATACGCGTGTTGCGAGTCTGGATACGCTATGCTAGACGAACCGCGAAATTCGGAAAACGCAAGCGTAATTCGCTTGAGTTTTTGAGGAAAACAAAACGATTTCAGGATCTTGCTGAGCCTTCTTCGAGGAGCTGGGCGTCCTGGGTCAAGATCAGGGAATTTTTTGCCCGTGGCAGACACATCCCAAGTGATTTCCGGCGTGGCCGAGCGTTACGCATCGTCGCTTTTCGAGCTCGCGCTCGAAGCCGGTGCGCTGGACGTCGTTGCTGCCGATCTCAATCGTTTCCAGGCGATGATCGACGAAAGCGCCGATCTGCAGCGCCTGGTTCTGTCGCCTGTTTTCACGGCCGAGGATCAAGTGAATGCGATCAGCGCGATCGGCCAGAAGGCCGGTTTCAGCGCGCTGGTCCTGAACTTCCTCAAGGTCGTCGCCGGCAATCGCCGCCTGTTCGCCGTTTCTGGCATGGTGGCTGGTTATCGTCAGGCCGTTGCCCGTCACAAGGGCGAGGTCACGGCTGATGTCACCTCCGCTCACGCCCTTTCGGCTGAGCAGGAAACCGAACTGAAGGCGGCGCTGAAGAGCGTTACCGGCAAGGAAGTCTCGATCTCCGTCACGGTCGATCCCTCCCTGCTCGGCGGCCTGATCGTCAAGGTCGGCTCCCGCCAGATCGACACGTCTCTTCGCACCAAACTTTCCACCCTTAAGCTTGCACTGAAAGAGGTTGGCTGATGGATATCCGCGCCGCGGAAATTTCCGCAATTCTGAAAGATCAAATCAAGAACTTCGGCAAAGAGGCGGAAGTCTCCGAAGTCGGTCAGGTTCTGTCCGTCGGTGACGGTATCGCCCGCGTCTACGGCCTCGACAACGTTCAGGCCGGCGAAATGGTCGAGTTCCCGGGCGGCATCCGCGGCATGGCGCTCAACCTCGAAGCCGATAACGTCGGTGTGGTTCTGTTCGGTGCCGACCGTGAAATCAAGGAAGGTGACATCGTCAAGCGGACCGGCGCCATCGTCGACGTCCCGGTTGGTCCGGAACTGCTTGGCCGCGTCGTCGACGCCCTCGGCAACCCGATCGACGGCAAGGGCCCGATCAATGCCGCGAAGCGTTCGCGCGTCGACGTGAAGGCTCCGGGCATCATTCCGCGCAAGTCGGTTCACGAGCCGATGTCGACCGGCCTCAAGGCCATCGACGCTCTGATCCCGGTTGGCCGCGGCCAGCGCGAGCTGGTCATCGGTGACCGTCAGACCGGCAAGACCGCGATCATCCTCGACGCCTTCCTCAATCAGAAGGCCGTCCACGACAACGGCGCTGAAAACGACAAGCTGTACTGCGTGTACGTTGCTATCGGCCAGAAGCGCTCGACCGTTGCTCAGTTCGTCAAGGTGCTCGAAGAGCGCGGCGCGCTGCAGTACTCGATCGTCATTGCTGCGACCGCGTCCGACCCGGCTCCGATGCAGTACCTCGCACCGTTCGCCGGTTGCGCGATGGGCGAATACTTCCGCGACAACGGCAAGCATGCCCTGATCGCTTACGACGACCTGTCGAAGCAGGCCGTTGCTTACCGTCAGATGTCGCTCCTTCTGCGCCGTCCGCCGGGCCGCGAAGCTTATCCGGGCGACGTCTTCTATCTGCACTCGCGTCTGCTCGAGCGCGCCGCCAAGATGGGCGACGCTGCCGGCGCTGGTTCGCTGACGGCTCTGCCGGTCATCGAAACCCAGGGTAACGACGTTTCGGCCTTCATTCCGACCAACGTGATCTCGATCACCGACGGCCAGATCTTCCTCGAAACCGACCTGTTCTACCAGGGTATCCGTCCGGCCGTTAACGTCGGTCTGTCGGTTTCGCGCGTCGGTTCGGCCGCTCAGGTCAAGGCGATGAAGCAGGTTGCCGGCTCGATCAAGGGTGAACTCGCCCAGTATCGCGAAATGGCCGCCTTCGCCCAGTTCGGTTCCGACCTCGATGCCGCTACCCAGCGCCTGCTGAATCGTGGTGCGCGTCTGACGGAACTTCTGAAGCAGCCGCAGTTCTCGCCGCTCAAGACGGAAGAACAGGTTGCGGTGATCTTCGCGGGCGTGAACGGTTATCTCGACAAGATCGCCGTGAACCAGGTCGGCAAGTTCGAACAGGGCCTGCTCTCCTACCTCCACTCGGAAGGCAAGGCGATCCTCGACGCCATCCGCACCGAAAAGGCGATCAGCGACGATACCAAGGGCAAGCTCAAGGCCGCTCTCGATACCTTCGCCAAGAACTTCGCCTAATTCAGGCTCAAGCCAAGGACGGATAACGGATGCCTTCACTTAAGGATCTGAAAAACCGGATCGCCTCCGTCAAGGCGACGCAGAAGATCACCAAGGCGATGAAGATGGTCGCCGCGGCGAAGCTGCGTCGCGCTCAGGAAGCGGCCGAGGCTGCCCGCCCGTATTCGCAGCGCATGGGCGTCGTCCTGGCCAATATCGCACAGGCGGTCGGCACGGACGACAGCGCACCGCGCCTGATGACGGGTACCGGCAAGGATGACGTGCATCTGCTCGTCGTCTGCACCGCGGAACGTGGTCTTTGCGGCGGTTTCAACTCGTCGATCTCGCGTTTTGCCCGTGACCATGCGCGCAAGCTCCTGGCCGCCGGCAAGACGGTCAAGTTCTTCTGCGTCGGCAAGAAGGGCTACGACAGCCTGCGTCGCGAATTCGGCGGCATGATCGTCGAGCGCGTGGATTTGCGTGACGTCAAGCGCGTTGGCTTTGCCGATGCAGATGCCATCGGCCGCAAGGTCATCGGCATGTTCGACCGTGGCGAGTTCGATGTCTGCACGCTGTTCTATGCCGAGTTCAAGTCGGTGATCAGCCAGGTTCCGACCGCTCTCCAGCTCGTTCCGGCGGCACCGCCGGCTGCTGCCTCGGAGACGGGTGCGACCGCGCTTTATGAATACGAGCCGGATGCGTCGGCGATCCTCACGGATCTGATCCCGCGCAATATCTCGGTTCAGATCTTCCGGGCCCTGCTCGAAAACGTTGCTGGTGAAATGGGCGCCAAGATGAGCGCCATGGACAATGCGACGCGCAATGCTGGTGAAATGATCAACAAGCTGACCTTGTCCTACAACCGTCAGCGCCAGGCCCAGATCACCAAGGAACTCATTGAAATCATTTCGGGCGCGGAAGCGCTCTGAGGTTAAGGAAAGAGGGTAAGACAAATGGCTAAGGCAGCTACCCCCAAGTCTCAGGCGGTGACGTCCGCAGCCGGTGCTCGCGGTAAGGTCACTCAGGTCATCGGCGCCGTCGTCGACGTCGCGTTCGACGGCGAACTGCCGCCGATCCTGAACGCGCTGGAAACCGACAACGGCGGCAACCGCCTCGTTCTCGAAGTGGCGCAGCACCTTGGTGAAAACCAGGTTCGCACGATCGCCATGGACTCCACCGAAGGTCTCGTCCGCGGCCAGCCGGTCACCGACACCGGTGCTCCGATCTCGGTTCCGGTCGGTCCCGAAACGCTCGGCCGTATCATGAACGTCATCGGCGAGCCGGTTGACGAAGCTGGCCCGCTGGTCACGGAAGGCCGTCGCGCCATCCACCAGGAAGCCCCTGCTTACGTCGAGCAGTCGACCGAAGCCCAGATCCTCGTCACCGGCATCAAGGTCGTCGACCTGCTGGCTCCTTACGCCAAGGGCGGTAAGATCGGCCTGTTCGGCGGCGCCGGCGTCGGCAAGACCGTTCTCATCATGGAACTGATCAACAACGTCGCCAAGGCGCACGGTGGTTACTCGGTCTTCGCTGGCGTGGGTGAACGTACCCGCGAAGGCAACGACCTCTACCACGAAATGATCGAATCGGGCGTCAACAAGCACGGCGGTGGCGAAGGCTCCAAGGCTGCTCTCGTTTACGGCCAGATGAACGAACCGCCGGGTGCACGCGCACGCGTTGCTCTGACCGGTCTCACGATCGCTGAAGACTTCCGCGACAAGGGCCAGGACGTTCTGTTCTTCGTCGACAACATCTTCCGCTTCACCCAGGCAGGTTCGGAAGTGTCCGCTCTGCTCGGCCGTATCCCGTCGGCGGTTGGTTACCAGCCGACGCTTGCTACCGACATGGGCGCGATGCAGGAACGCATCACCACCACGACCAAGGGCTCGATCACCTCGGTTCAGGCCATCTACGTTCCGGCCGACGACTTGACCGACCCGGCTCCGGCCACCTCGTTCGCCCACCTGGACGCCACGACCGTTCTGTCGCGCTCGATCGCCGAAAAGGGTATCTACCCGGCTGTTGACCCGCTCGACTCGACCTCGCGCATGCTCGACCCGATGATCATCGGCGAAGAGCACTACGAAGTCGCTCGTAAGGTTCAGTCGACTCTGCAGCGCTACAAGGCCCTGCAGGACATCATCGCGATCCTTGGTATGGACGAACTGTCGGAAGACGACAAGCAGACCGTTGCCCGCGCTCGTAAGATCGAGCGCTTCCTGTCGCAGCCGTTCTTCGTTGCCGAAGTCTTCACCGGTTCGCCGGGCAAACTCGTTGCTCTCGAAGACACGATCAAGGGCTTCAAGGGCCTGGTCAACGGCGACTACGACCACCTGCCGGAAGCTGCCTTCTACATGGTCGGCTCCATCGAGGAAGCCATCGAGAAGGCCAAGCGTCTGGCTGCCGAAGCCGCATAAGAATGGAACGTCGGCACGCGGAACCCGCTTCCGCGTGCCGCTCCTCCCTTCATGAGAGAGTGAACGATCATGGCCGACAATTTCAACTTTGAGCTCGTTTCGCCCGAGCGTCTGCTGCTCTCCGCCCAGGTGAGCGAGGTCGTGATTCCGGCGACCGACGGCGAAATGACCGTCATGGCCAATCATGCGCCGACGATGACCACCATCAAGCCGGGTATCATCAGCGTGAAGCTCGCTTCCGGCCAGGTCAGCAAGTATGTCGTCTTTGGCGGCTTCGCCGACGTCCTGCCGACCGGCTGCACCCTGCTTGCCGAATCGGCCGTTCCGCTCGCTGAAATTGCCCCCGACACGCTCACCAAGCGCATCGACGAAGCCCGCAAGGAACTC
The DNA here is from genome assembly GCA_900473805.1 of Hyphomicrobiales bacterium. Taxonomy (GTDB): domain Bacteria; phylum Pseudomonadota; class Alphaproteobacteria; order Rhizobiales; family Rhizobiaceae; genus Allorhizobium. The sequence continues at coordinate 28,851 of UCMS01000024.1, forward strand.
GAAGGCGTCGAGCATCACGAGCACCGTACCCGCCTCGAGCAGTACCTGGCCGAACTGACCAACCTGAATGGTGTTCTGGTCGCTGCCTGAGCGCGCTCCGCATAAAGCAATCGATGAAGCCGGGTCGCAGATCCGGCTTTTTTCGTTCATGGCCTTAGCGATTGTCTTCCAGAATGATATCGGCGGCCTTTTCTGCGACCATCATGGTAGGGGCATTGATGTTGCCCGCCGTGATGTTGGGAAAAATCGAGGCGTCGACGATGCGCAGGCCGGAAAGGCCGTGTACGCGAAGCCGGTGATCGACGACGGATTGCGCCGGATCGCTGCCCATACGGCAAGTGCCGCACAGATGGTAGATCGATCCACTGTTCAGGCGGAAGTATTCCAGAAGCTTGTCATCGCTGTCGGCGCTCCTTGAAGGGGACACTTCCTCTTCGATCCACGCCTGCAGTGCCGATGCGCCGGCGATGGACCGCATCAGCCGGCTGCCCTGCAGTACCTCATCGATATCGTGTTCCGTCGACAGATAGTTCGGGCGGATCAGCGGCGCGGCCAGGGGATCGGCAGAGGCAATGCCGACAGAGCCGCGACTGGTGGGTCGGCAGGGATTAAAGGCCATCAGAAACCCAGGATAAGGCTCTGGCGTCAGGCCCGCGCGAGGATTGTCGGGAATCCGGTAGGACAGCGGATTGAAATAGAGCTGGATGTTCGGGCGCTCTTCTTCCGGCCTCCCCCGGAAGAAGCCTCCTGCCTGGTTGACGCTCATGGCGAAGGGGCCATTACGTCGGAGAATATAGGTGAGACCAAATCGAGCCTGCCCAAGGAGGCTTGCGAAGTCACCATTCAGGGTCGGCCGCGTGGATCGATAATAGAAACTGGCGCAAAGATGGTCCTGCAGGTTTTGCCCCACCGCCGGCAGGTGATGCTGCATCGGAACGCCATGGGCGAAGAGCAGCGCACCGTCGCCGATCCCTGAGAGCTGCAACAGCTTTGGCGTATCCACGGCGCCGGCGCTGAGGATGACTTCGCGGCGCGCGCGGAAGGTCCGGGTGCGGCCGTTCTGCAGGACTTCAACGCCTTGGGCGGTGCCATCTCGCGCCAAGAGGATGCGCCTGGCCAGCGCGTTGCGCTCTATCTGTACAGCCCCACGGCGCAAGGCAGGACGCAGATATTCGGCGCTGGAATGGGAGCGCCGGCCGCGCCTGGTGTTGATGTCGTACACACCTGCACCTTCGATGTCGGCGCCATTGAAGTCGGGATTTGCCGGAAGTCCCCGCTCGCTGCAAGCCTCGAGAAAGGCGTCGCTCACAGGGTGGGTGGCACCACGCATGGGGGTGATATGGATTGGACCCTTTCCGCCATGCCATTCGGTTTCGCCCTGTGGGTGGGTTTCGAGCCTGCGGAAGTACGGCAACACGTCTTCGTATGCCCAGCCGGGATTGCCCGCGTCCCGCCAGTCGTCGAAATCCTTGCTGTCGCCCCGAACGAAGACCATGGCATTGATCGAACCCGAGCCGCCCTGCACCTTGCCGCGCGGAGCGTAGATCCGCCGCCCGCCGAGATTGGGCTCGGGCTCGGTGCGGTACATCCAGTTGACCCTGGGGTTGTAATAGCTCTTGGCGTAGCCCACCGGGATCTTGAACCAGAAGGACTTGTCCTCTCCGCCAGCCTCGATCAGTAGCACGGTGTAGCGCCCGTTTTCGCTCAGCCGGCTTGCCACGATGCAACCGGCCGATCCGGCACCGACGATGACGAAGTCAAATTCCATCGCGGTCATCAACCTTTGGCCGGTGCGAAGGCTTTTACGTCGGCGTGCTCCGCCGCCATCTGCAGATGCAGTCGCTGGCCGGTATAGGGCGTGTGCTTTGCGATGACCTCGTGGTTCAGCTCGATGCCGAGGCCCGGCTCGCGCGACGGAATGAGATAGCCGTCGTCGAAGCCGAGCTTCGTCTTCAGTACCTCGGCATGGAAGCCGCCGAAATCCATGATCGCCTCGTGGATCAGGAAGTTCGGGCAGGTGGCCGCGAGCTGGATCGAGGCGGCTGCCCCGACCGGGCCGTTATAGAGGTGCGGCGCGATCTGCGCATAAAAGGACTCGGCCATCCCGGCGATTTTCTTCGCCTCCAGCAAGCCGCCGACGCGAGCGACATTCATCTGCAGGATGGAGGCAGAGCCAAGCTGCAATACTCTCTGGAATTCGTATTTCGTCGTCAGCCGCTCGCCCGTCGAGACGGGGATCGACGTGGCGCGGGCGACTTCCGCCATCGCGGCTTCCTGGCCGGGCGGAACGGGCTCCTCGAACCAGAGCGGATCGTATTTCTCCAGCCGCTTGGCAAGACGGATGGCCGACGAGGGCACCATCTGGCCATGGGTGCCGAAGAGGATGTCGGCGCGGTTGCCGATGGCATCGCGGATCTTGCGGCAAAATTCCTCGCAACGATCCATCACAGCCAGCGACAGGTGGTGGCCGGAATAGTTGGTGTAAGGGCCGGCCGGATCGAATTTCAGCCCGGTGAAACCCGCCTCGACCATGCGAATCGCCTCTTCGGCGGCGAGATCGGGATCGTTGTAGTCGTATTCCCCGGCTGAATTTTTCGGATAGAGATAGGTGTAAGCGCGCAGCTTGTCATGGACCGGGCCGCCCAGCAGATCGGCGACCGGCCGTCCGGCAGCCTTGCCGATGATGTCCCAGCAGGCGATTTCTAAACCGGAGATGATCCCGGCCATGGTCGGGTCCGGTCGCTGGGTAAAGCCGCTCGAATAGGCCGCACGCCAGAAGCGCTCGATCTGGTGCGGGTCGTGGCCTTCGAGATAGCGGGTGAAGACGTCTTCGACGAGAACCGCGATGCCAGAGGGGTGGAAGGCGGTCGAATAGATCTCACCGACGCCCTTGATGCCGCAGGCCGTTTCCAGCTCGACGAAGATCCAGTACATGCCGCCGATATGCGGCGCGGGCGTTGCGACAACATGTGTCTTGAGCGAAGCGACTTTCATGGATGCCCCCGATGAAGAATTCTTGAGCCGGCTAATCGGCGATCAGTGCTTGAGGATGACGAGGCGGGTCTGGGTGAATTCCAGCATGCCGTGCTTGCCGTCGTCGCCGCCGAGGCCGGAGCGCTTCCAGCCGGCGTGATAGCCCTGGTAGGGATCGGCCGGGAAGCGGTTGATGTAGAGTTCGCCCGCCTCGATCTCGTTCGCGGCCTTCATCACCTTGCGATAGTTCTCGGTGAAGACGACGGAGGCGAGGCCGAACTGGTGGTCGCTTGCCATGGCCAATGCCTCGTCGAAATCGGTGTAGGGAATGACGGCGAGCACCGGCCCGAACACTTCCTCCTGGACGATCTCCATGTCCTGGCGGCAATCGGAGAGCAGGGTCGGCGGATAGAAATAGCCATCGCCCGGCGGCAGAAAGCCGCCCGTTTCGATAACGGCGCCGTCGGCCTTGGCCCGTTCGACCATGTGATGAACCCTGAGACGCGCTGCGGCATTGGCGAGCGGCCCCATGCGGGTCGGATCCTCGGCGCGATCGCCATAGTGGCGGCGTTCGAAGGCATCCTTGAGCTTGGCGAGAAGCGTGCCGTGGACGGAGGCATGCACGTAGAGACGCTCGACAGAGGTGCAGACCTGGCCGCAATGGGCCGTCTTTGCCGCGAGCACGCTTTTCGTCACCACGTCGAGATCGGCATCCGGCTCGACGATGACGGGTGTCTTGCCGCCGAGTTCCAGTGAGGGCTTGGCGATGTTGACCTTGCAGTAGTCCAGGACCGTCTGGCCGGCGGCGACGCTGCCGGTTAGGGTGATCATGCCGACCTCGCGTCGGGTCGACATCACCTGGGCCACCTCGTGGCTCATGGCCATGATGCTGACGAGACCCGCAGGGAGATCCGCTTCCTTGATCGCTTCGGCAAAGACGAAGGCCGAGGTCGGAGTGTTGTTGCTGGGGCGCACGACCACGGCATTGCCGGTGATCAGGGCCGGGGCGATCTTGCGGACGAGCGTGTAGATCGGGAAGTTGAAGGGGATCAGGCAGGCGACGACGCCGATCGGTGCCCGCTTCAGCATCAGCGTCTCATCCGGCGTGTCGCTCTCGATGACTTCGCCCTCGACGCGGCGCGCCCATTCGGCGTGGTAGCGCATCAGTTCGACGCCATAACCTGTTTCGGCCACGGCATCGTCAAGACTCTTGCCGGACTCCTGTGCCAATGCAGCGCCGATCTTCTGCTGATGCCGCTCGACGGCGTCTGCGAGCCTGCGCAGCGCATTGCCGCGCTCGATGGCCGGCAGGCGAGCCCAGGGCTTCTGGGCTAAAGCGGCCGCATCCACCGCCTCGATGACATCGGCTTCCGTCGCCGCCGTAACCGATGCAAAAACCTGGCCTTTGGCCGGGTTCTTTACCTCGATCGTCTGGCGGGCACCGGTTTCGCGAAAAGACCCGGCGATGAAGTTCTGGAAGGTGGTCATGGCAGGCGCTCCGGCAACGGACAGTCGCGCCAAGTAGGAAGTCGCGCTTGCCTCTTCGCAAGCGACTTATTGTCGGGTTGAGCATTCCAAAAAGGAATGTTTCAGGCGCTGATCTGCTCCAGCGGTGGCTGCGAGCCTTCGCTAATCTCGCGGCTCAGCCAGCGTCTGAGCGCTTCGACATGCGGCGACTGCGCCCGGTCGGTGCGTGTCACCAGCCAGTAGGATTCGTGCCCCTCAACTTCCACATCCAGGACCTGGGTAAGTGCGCCCGTCTGCATCAGCGGTGCAACCATAGACCGATCGGCCACGGCGACGCCCAGCCCGTTGCAGGCGGCTTCGATAACGAGATCCAGCAGGTCGAATTCCAGTCCGCCTTGCGTGTCGGTCTCGGTGAGGCCCGCCGCATCCAGCCAGCGCTGCCAGGTGAGATACCGCTGGTCGGCGGAGGCCAGCACATGCAGGAAGGTGAAGCGGGAGAGGTCGATCGCTTCGTCGTTCTGCAAGCTCTCGATGAGATGCGGGGCGCAGACGGCGATATGGCGTTCGGTAAACAGCCGTTCCGACTTGAGGCTCGGCCATTCGCCATCGCCGAAGCGGATGGCACAATCCAGCATGCCGCGTTCGGAAAGATTGTCCTCGAGGTCGGTGGTGATGCTCAGATCGACGTCCGGCAGGAAGGCTCTGAGGCTCATCAGCCGTGGCATCAGCCAGCGCTTGGCAAAGGTCGGGGGAACGTTGATCCGAAGGCGGCGCAGATTACTCTTCTCGCGGATGTTGCGAACCGTCATCTCCACCGTGTGGAACGCCTGCTGCAGCGAAGCGAGCAGTTCGGCGCCGGAGGGCGTCAGCTCCAGGTGATGATGCCGGCGGATGACCAGCGTCTCGCCGAGCTGTTCTTCGAGATTGCGCACCTGGCGGCTGACGGCGCTCTGGGTGAGGTTCAGCAATTCGGCAGCACGGGTGAAGCTGCGGGTCTGGCCGACCACCTCGAACACCTTCATCGCAGACAGGGCGGGCAGCCGTCTCATGATCCCTCGAACATCCCCTTCAGAGCCTTGTCACATTAAATCAGAGGCGAACATCATTCGCCATGCACATCTGACGCGAATGTGTCACGCTTCTTGCTATAGCTGGTTGATCGCGCCAGTCGAGCGGTGACATAAGTTTCGAGGTTTTGTGCATTCGGGGGAATTGGGCATGAAAGTCGGCATTGTGGGTGCGGGCATGGTCGGCAGTTCGGCGGGCTATGCGCTGGCGCTGATGGGGCTTGCGAGCGAGATCGTGCTTGTTGACCGCAATGATGCGCTGGCGGTTGCGCAGGCCGAAGACATCGCCCATGCGGTGCCGTTCATGTCCTCGACCGTGGTGAATGCCGGTCAGTACCGGGATCTCGAAGGTGCCGGCGTCGTCATCCTCGCAGCCGGTGTCAGCCAGAAGCCGGGTGAAACGCGTCTGGAGCTTCTGGAGCGCAACGCAGCCGTCTTTCGCGCCGTGCTGGCAGAGGTGCTCCCCGTTGTCCCCGATGCCATCCTGCTTATTGCCTCCAATCCGGTCGATGTGATGACCCAGATCACCACGCGCCTCTCCGGCATTGACCCGCGCCGGGTGATCGGCTCCGGCACCATTCTGGATACTGCGCGATTCCGCAGTCTTGTCGGACGCCATCTCGGGATCTCGCCGCAATCGGTGCATGCCTATGTGCTCGGAGAACACGGCGACAGCGAGGTTCTCGCCTGGACAAGCGCGCGCGCCGGCTCCGTGCCGCTGTCCTCCTTTGCCGCGCAGGTCGGGTCGCCTCTGACAGCGGAGGTGCGCGCCCAGATCGATGACGGCGTTCGCAACGCGGCCTACAAGATCATCAACGGCAAGGGGTCGACCTATTACGGGATCGGCGCGGGTCTTGCCCGCATCGTCAAGGCAATCGCACGTGACCAGCGGGATGTCCTGTCTGTTTCCATTTCGACGCCCGAGGTCGCAGGTGTTCGTGATGTCGCCCTGTCCATACCGCGTGTGGTCGGTGCGGGCGGTGTGCTCGCAGATCTGTTCCCGGATCTTGATGACGGGGAATATTCTGCCCTGAACCGCAGCGCGTCGCTTTTGAAAGAACGAGCCGACGCCATTCCTTTGTAGGTTGCACAGCCTATATGCTAAAAGACTGCACAACAGGGCACGTCTTGCGCCAGCAAGTCACGGCCCTTCATTTCTGGACCTCGTCATGAACGAAATGCCGCCACTCACGCCAGAGGCTCTCGAAGACTTCCTCTCGAAAGCCCGCGCCGCAAGCGGATTGCTGAAGGCCCTGTCGCACGAGACCCGCCTTCTGATGCTCTGCATGCTGTGTCAGGGCGAAAAATCCGTGACCGAGATCGAGCAGTTTCTCGGCATCCAGCAGGCCGTCGTCTCGCAGCAGCTTGCGCGGCTGAGAAGCGACAAAGTCGTGCAGACCCGCCGTGAAGGCAGGCAGATCTACTACCGGATCGCCGATCCGCAACTCGCCGAATTGATTTCGGTGCTCTACAAGATGTATTGCGGAGCGACGCCCTTGGTGCGCGAAGAAAAGGAAGCGCTCACCGACGCCTGAGTTCGTCATCGGCATGAGCGAGGGGCGGGGAGCATGATCGACAAGCTGGAATTTTTCATCGCGCTCGCCCGCCAGCAGCATTTCGGTCGTGCGGCAGAAGAATGCGGTGTGACGCAGCCGACGCTTTCTGCCGGTATCCGCCAGCTGGAAGAGCAGCTCGGCGTGATGCTCGTGCAGCGCGGCTCCCGATTCCTGGGGCTGACGCCGGAAGGCCAGCGGGTGCTCGAATGGGCGCGACGGATCGTCGGCGATACCCGCACCATGCGCGAGGAGATGCGGGCGGCGCGTCGCGGTCTTGCCGGCCATATCCGGCTTGCGGTCATTCCCACCGCGCTTGCCATGGTGCAGAAGCTCACCGAACCCTTCCAGGCCCGCCATCCGGACGTGACCTTTTCCGTCCTGTCGCGCACCTCGCTGCAGGTGTTGAGCCTGCTTGAAAACCTCGAGATTGACGCCGGCATCACCTATCTCGACAACGAGCCCTTGGGGCGCGTCACCAGCGTGCCGCTCTATTCCGAGCGCTATCACCTGATCACGGCTGTCGGCACGCCGCTTGCCGACCGGGGCAGCGTCACCTGGAGCGAGGTTGCCGATCTCAGGCTCTGTCTCTTGACCGCCGACATGCAGAACCGGCGGATCATCAACCAGCACCTGGCAGAGGCCGGGGTGACGCCGAAGCCGACGCTCGAATCCAATTCGATGATCGTGCTCTTTTCCCATATCCGGACTGGCAAATGGGCATCGATCATGCCGAAGAATGTCGCGGAATCCTTCGGCTTCGGCGAGGAGATCCGGATGATCCCGATCACGGCACCCGAGGCCGAACATCTGGTCGGCCTGGTCGCCACGCACCGCGAGCCCTTCACCCCGCTCGTCTCCGGCCTGTTGCATGAGGCACGTTTGCTGGCGGCCTCGAATGCCTTCGATAGAGATCTTCTATCGAGCGACGGAAGCGTCGTATTGACCTCCTGACATCAGACCCATCATCATCTTCCGATGAACGAACCCGCCAGAGCTCGGCGGGTGAGGAGGATTTCGATGAATATTCGTGTGGCTGCGGACGACGTCTCCGCCCGCATATCGGCTGTGATCGCCGAACTGCAGCATCTGGAAGGTCCAATGCTGCCGATCTTGCATCGCTTGCAGGAGGAATTCGGCTACATCCCTGAGATCGCCAAGCAGATCATCGCCAGCGCGCTAAACCTGTCGCGTGCGGAAGTGCATGGCGTCATCACCTTCTACCATGATTTCAAGTCCCATCCCTCCGGACGGCATGTGCTGAAGCTCTGTCGCGCCGAGGCTTGCCAGTCGATGGGCTGCGAGCCTCTTGCGGACAAGATCAAGTCGAAGCTCGGAATCGACTGGCATGAGACGACGCCTGACGGTGCCGTCACCCTCGAACCCGTCTTCTGTCTCGGCCTCTGCGCCCAGGCGCCGGCTGCGATGCTCGACGGCGAGCTGCATGCGCGGCTCGACGAACACTGTCTTAGCGACATTCTGGCGGAGGTGCGCTCATGAGCGTTACCGTCTTCGTCCCCCGCGATGCGGCAGCGCTTGCCGTTGGTGCCGACAAGGTGGCGGCTGCCATCGAACGTGAAGCCAAAGCGCGCGGCCAGGACGTCACCATCGTCCGCAATGGCTCACGCGGCATGCTGTGGCTGGAAGTGCTGGTCGAGGTTCGCACGAACCAGGGCCGCGTCGCCTATGGTCCGGTCAAGGCCTCCGACGTGCCTTCCCTCTTCGATGCCGGCTTCCTAGAGGGTGGCGAACATCCGCTCGGCCATGGTCTGACCCACGACATCCCCTTCCTCAAGGGGCAGACGCGGCTCACCTTCGCGCGCTGTGGCGTCACTGATCCGCTCTCGCTCGCTGATTACCGCCACTATCAGGGCCTCAAGGGCCTTGCCAATGCCATCGCCATGGCACCTGTCGATATCGTCAAACAGGTCACCGACAGTGGCTTGCGCGGTCGTGGCGGCGCCGGCTTCCCGACCGGCATCAAGTGGAAGACGGTCGCGGATGCGAAGGCCGACCAGAAATACATCGTCTGCAATGCCGACGAGGGCGACAGCGGCACTTTTGCCGACCGGATGATCATGGAGGGTGATCCCTTCGTGCTGATCGAAGGCATGGCGATTGCCGGCATCGCAGTCGGCGCCACCAAGGGCTATGTCTATACCCGCTCCGAATATCCGCATGCGATTGCCATCATGGAAGAGGCCATCCAGATCGCGCGGCGCGAGGCGATTCTCGGCCCATCGGTGATGGGCTCGGCCTATGCCTTCGACATGGAAGTGCGCATGGGCGCCGGGGCCTATGTCTGCGGCGAGGAAACCTCTCTGCTCAACAGCCTCGAAGGTAAGCGCGGCGTGGTGCGCGCCAAGCCGCCGCTGCCGGCGCTTCAGGGCCTGTTCGGCAAGCCCACCGTCGTCAACAACGTCATGTCGCTCGCCTCCATTCCCATCATCATGGACCGGGGTGCCGCGTTCTACCGTGACTTCGGCGTTGGTCGCTCGCATGGCACGATCCCGATCCAACTCGCCGGCAATTTGAAGCATGGCGGCCTCTACGAGACCGCCTTCGGTCTGCCGCTTGGCCAGCTGATCAATGAGATTGGCGGCGGCACGATTTCGGGTCGTCCGGTCAAGGCCGTGCAGGTGGGCGGGCCGCTCGGCGCCTATTTCCCGCCGTCGCTGTTCGATACGATCTTCGACTATGAGGCCTTCACCGCAGCCGGTGGCCTGATCGGCCATGCCGGCGTCGTGGTCTTCGACGATACCGCCGACATGCTCAAGCAGGCGCGCTTCGCCATGCAGTTCTGTGCGGTCGAAAGCTGCGGCAAGTGCACGCCATGCCGCATCGGTTCGACACGCGGCGTGGAGACGGTCGACAAGATCGCCCGCGGCATCGAGCCGGAGAAGAACAAGGTGCTGCTGGAAGACCTTTGCAACACCATGAAATTCGGTTCGCTCTGCGCGCTGGGTGGTTTCACGCCTTATCCGGTCATGAGCGCGATGACGCATTTCCCGCAGGATTTTGCGCCGGCCCCCGTGAGGGAGGCTGCGGAATGAGTGTCAGAGAAAGACCCCTCCTGCTCGCTTTGCTCGCCGCCCTCCCCACAAGGGGGAGGGCTCAGCGCGCGGCACCGTCCCGCCCAACGCAAGCGAATAAGGCAGCTGCACCATCGCTAACCCACTCGTTTGGCTACCGGGAGCACACGGCCGCCACGAGTTATCTCCCCCCTTGTGGGGGAGATGGCCGGCAGGCCAGAGGGGGTCTCATCTCCCGTTCGTCCCGCGTCCTCGCCCATTCCGCACAGGAGGCCATCCATGCCCCTCGTTCCTGAAATCGACTACGGCACGCCCGCTTCGCGCTCGGAAAAACTGGTGACGCTCACCATCGACGGTCGCGAGATCACGGTGCCCGAGGGCACGTCGATCATGCGCGCCTCGATGGAGGCTGGCATCCAGGTGCCAAAACTCTGCGCTACTGACATGGTCGATGCCTTCGGTTCCTGCCGCCTCTGTCTGATCGAGGTGGAGGGCCGCAACGGCACGCCCGCCTCCTGCACCACGCCCGTGGCACCCGGCATCGTCGTTCACACCCAGACGGAGCGGCTGAAGGCCATCCGCAAGGGCGTGATGGAACTCTACATCTCCGACCATCCGCTGGATTGCCTCACCTGCGCGGCAAACGGCGACTGCGAGCTGCAGGACATGGCGGGTGCCGTCGGCCTGCGCGATGTGCGCTATGGCTATGAAGGGGAGAACCACGTCAAGGCGCGGTCTGCCGAGGGCGGGATCAACGCCCAGTGGATGCCGAAGGACGAGAGCAATCCCTATTTCACCTATGATCCCTCGAAATGCATCGTCTGTTCGCGCTGCGTGCGGGCCTGCGAAGAGGTGCAGGGCACGTTTGCCCTGACCATCGAGGGCCGTGGCTTCGACAGCCGCGTGTCGCCGGGCGCGCACGAAGCCTTCCTCTCGTCGGAATGCGTTTCCTGCGGCGCCTGCGTCCAGGCCTGCCCGACCGCGACGCTGACGGAAAAGTCCGTGATCGCAATCGGCCAGCCGGAGCATTCGGCCGTTACCACCTGCGCCTATTGCGGCGTTGGCTGCTCCTTCAAGGCGGAGATGCGCGGCGAGGAACTCGTGCGCATGGTGCCGTGGAAGGATGGCCAGGCCAATCGTGGCCATTCCTGCGTCAAGGGTCGGTTCGCCTATGGTTACGCAAGCCACAAGGACCGCATCCTCAATCCGATGATCCGCGAGAAGATCACCGACCCCTGGCGCGAAGTGACCTGGGAAGAGGCCTATGCCCATGTCGCCTCGGAGTTCAAGCGCATCCAGTATCAGTATGGCCGTGAGGCCATCGGCGGCATCACCTCGTCGCGCTGCACCAATGAAGAAACCTATCTGGTCCAGAAGCTGATCCGCGCCGGCTTCGGCAACAACAATGTCGATACCTGCGCTCGCGTCTGCCACTCGCCGACCGGTTACGGCCTCGGCCAGGCCTTCGGCACCTCGGCCGGCACGCAGAATTTCGACAGCGTCGAACATTCCGATGTCGTTCTCGTCATCGGCGCCAATCCGACCGATGGCCACCCGGTCTTCGGCTCGCGGCTGAAGAAGCGGCTGCGGCAGGGTGCCAAGCTGATCGTCATCGATCCGCGTCGCATTGATCTCGTACGCACCCCGCATGTGGAAGCGGCTTACCATCTGCCGCTGAAGCCCGGCACCAATGTTGCCGTGCTGACGGCCATCGCCCATGTCATCGTCACCGAGGGACTGTTCGCCGAGGCTTTCATTCGCGAGCGCTGTGACTGGTCGGAATTCGAGGACTGGGCGTCCTTCGTCTCCGAGCCAGCACATTCGCCGGAGGAAACCGAAAAGTTCACCGGCGTGCCGGCCGCCGAGCTGCGGGGTGCCGCCCGCCTGTTTGCGACAGGCGGCAATGGTGCCATCTATTACGGCCTCGGCGTTACCGAACACAGCCAGGGCTCGACCACCGTCATGGCGATCGCCAACCTTGCCATGGTGACTGGCAATATCGGCCGGCCGGGCGTCGGCGTGAACCCGCTGCGTGGCCAGAACAATGTCCAGGGTTCCTGCGATATGGGCTCCTTCCCGCATGAGCTGCCGGGCTACCGCCACGTCTCGGATGATGCCACCCGCGAGACCTTCGAAAAGCTCTGGGGCGTGGAACTCAGCAACGAGCCGGGCCTGCGCATCCCGAACATGCTGGACGCCGCCGTCGATGGTTCGTTTAAGGGGATCTATATCCAGGGCGAAGACATCCTGCAGTCCGACCCCGATACCAAACATGTCTCGGCTGGTCTCGCTGCCATGGAATGCGTCGTGGTGCACGATCTCTTCCTCAACGAGACGGCGAACTACGCGCATGTCTTCCTGCCGGGCTCGACCTTCCTGGAAAAGGACGGGACCTTCACCAATGCCGAGCGGCGCATCAATCGCGTGCGCAAGGTGATGACGCCGAAGAATGGCTATGCCGACTGGGAAGTCACCCAGAAGCTCGCCCAGGCCATGGGGCTTTCCTGGAACTACACCCATCCGTCTCAGATCATGGACGAGATCGCAGCGACCACGCCCAGCTTTGCCGGCGTCTCCTATGATTATCTGGAGAAGATGGGCTCGGTGCAGTGGCCCTGCAACGAGAAATTCCCGGTCGGTTCGCCGATCATGCATATCGACGGTTTCGTGCGCGGCAAGGGCAAGTTCATCCGCACCGAATATGTCGCGACCGACGAACGCACCGGCCCACGCTTCCCGCTGCTCCTGACGACAGGGCGAATCCTTTCCCAATATAATGTCGGAGCCCAGACGCGGCGCACCGAGAATGTCGTCTGGCACGAGGAGGACCGGCTGGAGATCCATCCGCACGATGCCGAACAGCGCGGGGTCAAGGACGGCGACTGGATCAAGCTTGCCAGCCGCGCCGGCGACACGACGCTTCGCGCTTTGATCACCGATCGCGTCGCTCCGGGTGTGGTCTACACGACCTTCCACCATCCGAACACCCAGGCCAATGTCATCACGACGGACTTCTCCGACTGGGCGACCAACTGCCCGGAATACAAGGTGACGGCCGTGCAGATCTCGCCGTCGAACGGGCCGACGGAATGGCAGGAGGAATATGAGGAGTTGTCGCGCCAGTCGCGGCGGATTGTCGGCAAGCTGGAAGCGGCCGAATGAGTGATGTGATCGGCTCCACAGCGCGCATGGTTGGCGGGCTCAAGGCGAGCCGCGGGCTCGTTTCGAGCAGCAGCCGGCTCGTACCCGAGGAGGTGCCGATCGCCTTTTCCTATGCCGGCTCAACCCATGCGGTGATGATGGCGACGCCCGATGATCTCGAGGATTTCGCCGTCGGATTTTCGCTCGCCGAGGGCATCATTGAGCGAGCCGAGGACGTGGTGTCGATCGAGATCGTTGAAGCCGGCGAGGGGATCGATGTTCAGGTGACGCTGAAGGAGATGACGGCGGAAGCGCTGAGCGCTCGACGTCGTCGCATGGCCGGGCCTGTCGGTTGCGGGCTCTGCGGGATTGAGTCGATCGAACAGGCGAGCCGACCTGTCCGGGCCGTTGGGTCGGATGAGGTTCGGCTCACCGCGCGCGAGATCGCCGATGCGACGTCGATGCTGGCCGCAGCCCAGGACCTCAACCGCCAGACCCGCGCTGTCCACGCCGCCGGTTTCTATTGCCCGCATGAGGGGCTGGTTGCGATCCGGGAAGATGTGGGCCGCCACAATGCGCTCGACAAACTCGCCGGTGCCGTGCTGCTCGGAGGCTGGGCGTCCCACCTCGGCGCGGTCGTGGTGACAAGCCGACTGTCCGTCGAGATGGTGCAAAAGACGGCAGCGCTCGGTGCGCCCGTATTGATTGCCATTTCCGCGCCGACAGCGCTTGCCATCCGAACGGCCGCGCAGGCTGGAATCACCTTGATCGGCATTGCGCGCGACGAGGATTTCGAGATTTTCACCCGGCCAGACCGAGTGGCCGAAGGAGTACCGATGCATGTCTGAAACCGGCACCGACGCCAAGCTGGTCCGCATGGCCAATCAGATCGCCACCTTCTTCCTGTCTCAGCCGGAGGAGGTACGCGTGGAGGGCGTCGCCACGCATATCAACAAGTTCTGGGAAACACGGATGCGCCGTCGCTTCTTCGAACTGATGGCTATCCCTGATGCCGGTTTCCTGCCTCTGGTCGTTGAGGCCGCCAGCCAGGTCAAGCGCCCCGGAGAAACCGACGCCACCGCCGTCGGCGTTGGCTATGACGCCGCCGATGGTGCGCCTGGCGGCAAGGGTGTGGCCGCAGGCGAATCGCTATCTGAGCCGAGCATTCCCGAGACGGCGCCCTGAGCGAAGCACCGCCTGCCGGACGTCGTTCCTCGATCAGACGAGGCGTCCGGCACGCTTCTCCTAGTTGAGCCACAGATGAATGAGAGCGGCTTCCGGTGTCTGCGCGCCGCCGTTTTCGATACCCGTGCTCCAGAGGCCGGCGCCGGCCGCATAGGCGCCGGGTGACAGGCCGCCTGCCTCGCACTGGCTCACCGCCCGCAGCCGCTTTCCACTCTTTACTGCTTCGGCAAGAACCGTCAGCAGCGCCGTATCGTTCATTGCCGTCCCGGCACCGAAGATCCGCAGCACTGCGCCGTCGAGCTTTGCCAGCATGGCCTCCACCGCCTCTGCCGGAACACCCGGCGATAGTGTCAGGATTGCCAGCCTGCGATCCTCGAAGGTCCGGCGCTGTGGCACGTCCGATGTCGCTTGCGCTTGGGAGCGGAAGGCATCTGCCTCGTGGCTGTGATGTTTGACCAGGCCGTCGGCGGCGATACGCTTGCCCGCAAAGGCCAGCCACACGCCGGGTTTGCTCTCCGTCGCAGCAGAAATTGCCAGGTCGAGATTGCCCTCGGCATCGCCTTCCTGTCCTAGCGGCAGCATCGAGCCGCAGAGGGTGACGCTGCGGTTTTCGCCGGCCAGCGCCTGGCTGAGCGCTGCGCCGGTGAAGGCCATGGTGTCGGTGCCGTGGGTGATGATCACGGCTGCCTGCGGATGGCTGCGGATCGTCTCCAGCATCCGGTTCCAGTGACGAGGGCCGACATCGGCGCTGTCGAGCAAGGGATCGAAGACGTCCGTTGTCAAAACCGTTCCTGCCGGCAGTCGTGCGGCAATGGCGTCTTCCACGAGCCCCTTCAAAGGTGCCAACCCTTCCGGCGTCTCGGCCATCCCGATCGTTCCACCTGTGTGGATCAGCAGCAGTTTCATCGTCTCGCCTCCCGGATTTGTTGCCGTCTGGTAGGGCAGTGCCAAGCGGATATCAACCGGGTTCGTCAACGCAAAAGGGCAGTGCGGTGAAGCACTGCCCTTTCAAAACGGATGGTTGGTCGCCCGATCAGGCGGCCAGGTCTTCCAGGTCGCTGCCCTTGAACATCTTGGCGAGGTTCAGGAAGCAGATCATGCCGTTTTCGTTGGCGATGATGCCTTCGGAGAAGGTCTTGTCGAAGGAGGCCGAGACTTCCGGAACCGGCTGAACCTGGCTCGACGGGATGGTCAGGATGTCCGAAACGCGGTCGACCAGCATGCCGATGACCATATTGTGGACTTCGGCAACGACGATGGCCGAGCGCTCGTTGGCAACCGTGCTCTTCATGCCGAGCTTGTAGGCGAGGTCGATGATCGGGATGACCGAGCCACGCAGGTTCATCACGCCGATCACATCGGCCGGAGCATGCGGGATCGGCGTCGAGGGCGCCCAGCCGCGGATTTCGCGGATGGTCGTGGTCTTGACGCAGAATTCCTGATCATGAAGCCGGAAAGCAATGATCTCGAGTGTTTCGCCGCCGAAGCTGGTGGAACTGATAGTGGCCATTAGAAACCTTCCCAACCTTCCTGTACCTTGGCGGTTGCTGCTCCACCTGCGGCGCGAGCGACAGTCGCCATGAGTTTGCGGGCCGGTGATGCTACAGCTGCAGTATCGGACCGCGTTGGTGACACTGTAGTCGAAGAGTGTTGCCCAATTCTAAACTGTCCGACGAGTTCGCGCAGTTCGGCTGCCTGTTGCGCCAGACTGTGGCTGGCCGCCGTCGATTCCTCGACCATGGCTGCATTCTGCTGCGTGTTCTGGTCCATGCCATTGACGGCCTTGTTGATTTCCTGAAGGCCCGTTGCCTGCTCACGCGATCCTTCGACGATGGCGATGACATTGCGGTTGATGTCCTTGACCTCGCTGACGATCTGCTCCAGAGCCTTCCCCGTCTCGCCAACCAGCTGGACGCCGGTCTTCACCTGATCGCCGGACTTGCCGATGAGCGTCTTGATCTCCTTGGCAGCGCTTGCCGACCGTTGTGCAAGTTCGCGTACTTCCTGTGCCACGACCGCAAATCCCTTGCCCGCTTCCCCGGCTCGCGCGGCCTCCACGCCCGCGTTCAAGGCCAGAAGATTGGTCTGGAACGCGATCTCGTCGATCACGCCGATAATGCTCGAGATTTCCTTGGAGGAGTTCTCGATCTCATCCATGGCGCGGATTGCGCTCTTCACGATCTCTCCCGATCGTTCGGCTCCGTCCTTCGTGCGGGCGACCATCTGACCTGCTTCGGTCGCTCGCTTGGAACTGTCGGCAACGGTCTGCGTGATCTGCTCGAGTGCGGCTGCCGTCTCCTCGACGGCTGCCGCCTGTTGTTCCGTGCGCTTTGCAAGGTGGTCAGAAGCAATGCGGATCTGTTCGGAGCCGGATGCGATGGCAACCGTATTGCCGTTGACATTTTGCATGGCCGACCGCATCCGGTCGATCGCGGCGTTGAAGTCGACGCGGATCTGCTCCAGCGCAGGAATGAAAGGGTCGTCGATCCGCGCAGTCAGGTCACCATGGGCCAGCGCCGTGAGCCCCCTGGCAATCTCGTCCACGGCGCGCACTCGCCCCGTGATGTCGGTCGCGTATTTGACGACCTTGAAGACACGGCCATTGGAATCGAAGATCGGATTGTAGGACGCCTGAATCCAGACAGGCTTTCCGCCCTTGCCGATGCGCTTGAACTCCTGGGCGACGAACTGGCCAGCGGCCAGCGTTCTCCAGAACTCGCGATAGGCTTCGGAGCGAACGTAATCGGGCTCGCAGAACATTTGATGATGCTTGCCGACGATTTCATCCAGACTGTAGCCGAGGGTCGCCAGAAAATTCCCATTGGCGGTGAGGATGTCACCCGTGGGGGTAAACTCGATCGTGGCCTGGACTCGCGAAATGGCGTCGAGTTTGCCGGCGTCCTCCGCGGCTTTCTGCTTGGCGGCCGTGATGTCGGTGGCGAATTTCACGATCTTCCAGAGTTTGCCGTTCTTGAAGACCGGGTTGTACGACGCTTGGATCCAGACTTCACGTCCGTCTTTCCGAATGCGCTTGTATTCGCGGCTTTCGAACTGGCCGCGATTGAGCATTGCCCAGAAATCGCGGTAGTCCTGCGTTTGCGTATAGGCCGGGTCACAGAAAATCCGGTGATGTTTGCCGCGGATCTCGGCCGGCTCATAACCGAGCGCCCGGCAGAAGTTCTCGTTGGCGTCGATGATGGTGCCATCGAGATTGAATTCGATGATGGCCTGAGAGCGCCCCAATGCATCCAGGACGGCCTTTGATGCGTATCCGGGAAGAGGAATGAGTGTCATCTGACGTTTCCGTGTTTCGCGGTCGCCTGTCAGACGACCTTCTGACACTCATGGTAGAGTACGGGCGATTAATAACCTCTCAAAAAAGGGGGTTCAATGCGTTGAATTTCGTCAATTTCAGACCGCCATCGCCATGTAATAAATATATTATCTTTTTATTCTAAAATTCTTTCGTACAGCAGCTCACGCGCGTATTCAGTGCCCCCGTGTCGGCCTGTCGAGGATGCGTTTTCCAAAAAGACTTGCGGCGAGATCCACCATGACGCGTGCGCTGCGGCCCCGGTCGTCAAGAAACGGATTGAGTTCCACCAGATCCAGTGAGGACACGAGACCGCTGTCGTGAAGAAGCTCCATGATCAGATGCGCCTCCCGGAATGTCGCGCCCCCCGGCACGGACGTGCCGACGCCAGGCGCCACGTCCGGATCGAGGAAATCGACGTCGAGGCTCACATGCAGAAGGGCATCTGCAGCCCGGACATCCGATAGAATTCGCTTCATGATGCTGCCCATGCCCTCCTCGTCGATGGCGCGCATGTCGAACACATTGACGGCGTTCTCGGAGATCAGTCTGCGCTCCTCCTCGTCGACCGAGCGGATGCCGACCTGGTAGACGTTTCGGGGATCGACGAAGGGACGGTCTGCCGGAAGGATCGGGGCGAACTCGGCCTTGCCGCAGAAGAAGGCCACGGGCATGCCGTGAATGTTGCCGGACGGGGAGGTGTCCGGCGCGTTGAAATCGGAATGGGCGTCGAGCCAGAGCACGAAGAGCGGTCGACCGGCGTCCCGTGCATGGCGGGCCATGCCGGAGACGCTGCCCATGGACAGGCTGTGATCGCCGCCCAGCATCACCGGCACGGATCCTCGTGACGCCGCTGCGTAGGTTTCGGCTTCGATGACCCGGGTAAAGGCACCAACAACATCGAGCTTGCGGGCGCGCTCCATCTGCGGAAGGTCATCAGCCGGTGCAGGCCGCAGGTCGCCCCGGTCCTCGACGGTGTAACCCAAGTCGAGCAGGGTCTGGGCGATGCCTGCAATGCGAAGGGCGGCGGGACCCATGGCGCAGCCGCCCCGACCGGAGCCCTCCTCCAAGGGAATACCGATTAGGCTCACCGTCTTGGTCACATCGCTCATGGTCGTCCTCATTTTCGTTTTCCCGGATCATCGGGTATTCCGCTGTTGTCAAAAAGATGGAACATCGTCACAAGGCGCTATAGTTTGAGCAAATCGCAACCATCATGTGACGATCTGTAAAATGGACGATCTCGATCGCAATATCCTCGCCGCGCTTCGGCAAAACGCTCGACTGCCGGTGGCTTCCCTTGCCGCGATGACCGGGGCGTCGCGGGCGACCGTCACGGCGCGCATCGACCGGCTCGTGTCAAACGGCACGATCGCGGCCTTCACCATTCTCACGGGTCAGGAAATCCAGGCGAGCGGCGTGCGCGCCATCGTCATGATCGAGGTGGTGGGCAAGTTTGCAGACCGGGTTGCCCATCAGCTGCGGGGTTTGCCGCAGGTGAAGAGCTTGCACAGCACAAACGGTCGCTGGGACTTCATCGCCGAGCTGGAAGAGCGCGATCTCGCCGGTTTCGACGAGACGCTGCGCCGCATTCGCCTGATCGAGGGTATCAACCTGACTGAATCCAGCATTCTGCTCAAGACCAGCAAGGTCGGTTGACGCCGGCCTGGCACGTATCCGGCGAGTGGATTTCGCCGGAACGCTCTATCTCATTGTTTCCACGCAATTCCAGACGCAAAACCGCTTGGCCCATTTTGCTGGAATTGCTCTAGTATTCCTTTTCGTAGAAAATGCCTCCGCCGGCCCCTTCGCCGCCCGCTTCGCCCTTCAGCTTCACGCCGCGCCCGATGTCGAGGTTGATCACCGCCTTGGCGCCGCCGCTGCCACTCTGCTGCAGTTCGAGGTAGGTCCTGTCATTCAGGTATTTGCCAGCGCTGATGCTGGTCTGGCCGGTCTCGTCGGTTGAAACGTCGAGATCATCGATGCCGAGCGAGGTTCGCAGCGACTGGAAGAGCGAGGTGCCGCGGCCGCCGGCCAGTTGCGCCGCCGCATCGGCGAGTTGGGCGATCTGCAGCGCCGAGAGCCGGGCCATCGATTGGCCGAAGATCAGCTGCGCGAGAATTTCGTCCTGAGGCAAAGCGGGCGACGAGCTGAAGGTGACGGATGGATTGCTCGCAAAGCCGGTCAGCTTGATGGTGATGGTCGCACCACCCGATGTGGTCGTTGCCGTGAGGTCGATCAGCGGCACCAGATCGCCCCCGAAGGTGATCGTCGCCTGGGTGATCGTCAGCCGCTTCGTCAGGATCTGCATGCGCCCGCGGCGCAGTTCGAAGGCGCCGGAGACGCTCGGTGCGGCGGCGGTGCCGGTCAGCTTGATCGTTCCGCCCAGTTCGGCGTCAATGCCGCGACCCCGAACGAAGGTCTGGGTCGGCGAGGCGATG
This sequence comes from Hyphomicrobiales bacterium, assembly GCA_900473805.1. Lineage (GTDB taxonomy): Bacteria > Pseudomonadota > Alphaproteobacteria > Rhizobiales > Rhizobiaceae > Allorhizobium. The sequence goes on from UCMS01000024.1 coordinate 49,023, forward strand.
GTGAGATCGAGCACGATCGGCGCGTTGGACGAGCGACCTTCCGCGGGGTCTTGCTCCCGCTGCTGCCGAAGAACGTCGGCCGGTGCGTTGCGGTGCCGGATGTCCAGTTCCCGAAGGGTCGCCGGCTTGCTTTGCGATAGCGTAATGGAGGTACGCGAGAGGTTGACCCTGCCTGACAGCGTCGGGCCGGCTAGCAGAGGTCCTTTGAGCGTCAGTCGGGCATCGGCGGTACTGGTGACCGTGTTGCCGTCGACATAGACCGCCTTGTCGAGATTGATGCTGAGATCGGCGGGCAAACCGGCCGCGCGGATATCGATCGATCCGCTCGCGGTCACCCGGCCACCTGTGGCGAAACTGCCGGTGAGGTTTCCGATCTCGGCGCGATTGCCCGTCAGGTTCACGGTTGTCGCGATCTGTTCGATGGCGAGGTTGCGGCGCACGTCGACGACGCGGGCGCCGCTCGTTGACAGGGTTCCGGTTATGCTCGGTTCTGCGGAACTGCCGCCAATGGTGAGGTTGACGCGTGTCGTGCCCTCCGCCACCAGCCCCTGGTCTGCGAGCTTGGCATTGGCCGCAGAGAGGGGAACGTCGCCTTGGATTTTCAGCTCCAGGCCAACGCCATTCGCCAACGAGACCGAACCCGCGCCGCTCAATCCGATACCGGCCCCATTGATCCGGCTGTCGAGGGTCAGGCGGCTGTTTTCAAACCGCCCATTGGCGGTGAGGCCGAGCGGTGCCAGGCCCGCAGCCCGGCTCTGAGCGATGGCGGCCCCCTGCCAGTCGAGACGGTAATCGGCGGTCGGAGCAGCTGCCGTGCCGCTCACATCGATACGGCCGGAAATCGACCCTTCCGGTGCGATCTGAGGGGCGAAAGCATTGGCAAGCGAGGCTGGAAGGTCTGCAATATCGGCACGCAGGTTGATGCGCTCTCCGACGTCACCGGAAACGGTGACCCGTCCCGATCCGGCCGTGACCGTCGTCGGTGGGATCACCACGTTGCCGTCGTTGAGGCTGAGTTCCGTCGGCTTCGAGAGCGACAGAGCAATGCCGCGCGGGGCTGCTTGCAGCGCATCCAGAACGACAGCCATGCCCGTCGGTGTCTGCACCAGATTGCCGCGCACGGTCACCGGGGCCTTGTCGTAGCGCGCAGCGAGATCGAATTGCGTTGTGTCTGCCGCCCTGCCGATCTTCAGATTGACAGCCTCGATGCGGTTCGCGCCTGAGGTCACCACATCTGCCGTCACGCTGCCCTCGGCGGCAAGAGCCGCGATGTCGGTCACATTCAAGTCGACGGTCGGGCGCTCGATCAGCACGCCGTCGCGCGTGAGCTTGGTTCCCGTTGCTGTCATGACGGCAGAAGTCTTGCCGGCGTTCGACGCCAGGGCGACACTGCCCTTCAGATCGCCGCCGATCTCTTGGCCCGCCAGTGCTGCGAGCAGGCTGATGTCGGCGAAATCGAAGTCGATCTTGCCGCTGGGCGCAAAGCCAGGGCCCAGGGTCAGGGCTCCATTCAGCCTGTTGGGACCAATCTCCAGCGCCAATCCTTCAACCTGCGTCGCGCCTTCGCCGCTGACGACCTTGCCGCTCGCACGCACCGGCTTCCCATCGATCTGGCCGGTCAGCGTGACATCGCCCTGTGGCGCGGTCGGGCTCGCCAAGCCTTCCGCCGTCAGGGTGAGACCGGATACGGCATAGCCAGCCGCGATGCCTCGCTCCACCGCCAGATTGACGGTCGCCTCAATGGCGTCGAGCGGCCCGGAGGCGGAGAGGTCGAAACTCGCGGCCCCCTCGATGCGGTCGACGAAGTTGCCGAGGTCGTTCAGTTGGCCGGTCAGGTCGGTGGCCAGTGCCCCTTGCGGGTCAAGCGAGAGACTGCCCTGCACCTGGCCAAGATTGGTCTGCAAATCGATATTGCGCAGGCTGATGGCTTTGGGGGCTGCATAGTCGAGGCGTGTCGACACGATCACCGGGCGGTCGAGTTTGGAGGCAATCGCTGGCGGCAGGAGGCCGGGTTCGGCGGTCAGCTGCACGTCGCCGGCAAAACTTTGATCCGTCAGGGAGTAGCGACCGCTCACGGTGCCGTCCAAACCATTGCTGTCGAGCGTCAGACCTTCCGTCGAGACTGCATCCGCCTCGATCGTCAACGGTGCCTTCAGATGAAGCGGTGCCCGGACATAAGGGGCAATCCGAGGATCGGTTACGTCCGCCGATCCAACCGAGAGATCGACCAGGACAGGGCCTTCTTGAGTCGCAAGGTTGAAGGCGCCACTGGTTGCTGTGAGGTTCACATCCGAAAGTTTGGCTTCGGGCAGGCTGAGGCTTGCCAACTCAAGTGTGGTGGCAAGGTTTGCCGCAGTCGCCGGCCCGCGCAGGCTAACCGTCGCCGCACGCAGACGCATTTCGCCGGGAATGTCGCGGGACGGTGCGCTCAGCAACACCGGCTCACCGGTGGCGCGGGCTTCGAGCCGCAGGTCGTTGTCGCCTTCGGGGGTGTAACGGCCGGCACCTGTGACGATGGCCGAAGCCGTCGTCAGCGTCCCGGTGTTGACGGTCACGGCACCATCGGTGTCGAAGGTGAAATCAGCGTCGATTGCCGTTTGTCCGGCGAAGATGTCACGCAGTTCCGGCGGCATGAGACTTGCGAAATTGCCGCCGCCCTTGGCGCTGATCGTTCGCGTCCCGTCTTCGGCCAGCCGATGCCGGGCATCGACCGAAATCGTCTGTTCGCCCGAGAGTTCTGCCGTGATCTTCCCAGCCCAGTCACTGAGAGGACCGTCGCCGTCGATGTTGATGGCGAGCGGCGGCTCGCCCGGCAATTGCAGGATCTTGCCGAGCATGCCTGCGGCAGGCTCCTGGTAGTCGAGCCGGATGCGCAGCTGGTTTTCGTTGGGAGCGTAGAGCAGGGCGGCCACGACATTGTTGCCCGGATCGTCGCTCCGGGTCGCGGTGACGCGGCTCGCTATGGTATCACCGTCAATCTGCACCGCCCCTTGTGCGCTCACCGCGAGGTCACCCTTGACCAGCGCCGCACCCAGCTGAACGGAGGGCAGGTTCACATTCTTGATGTCGATATCGATCGGAAGCTGGAACGGTTCGTCGTTTGCAGGCTCTTGCTCCGCCGTCGGCTCCGGTGCACGGGTGATGGCGACGGTCTTCGCTGAGATCATCTCTGCAGAAAAGCGCTTGCGGATCAGGTCGGATGGCGTCCAGTCCAGGGAGATGCCGTCGATCGTCGCATAGGTTCCGCGGGAGTCGGCAACCGTGACCTGATCGATGGTGAGCGGGCTGCTCAAGAGCGGCGAGGCACCTGTGATCTGGACCTGTCGATTGTCGGTGGAAGCAAGCTTGGCGATGGTCGAGAAGAGATAGCCGCTGCCCGTGCGCGAGAAACCTGCGACAAGCACCACCACGATGACGAGGGTCAGCACGGCTGCCGTCAGGGCGCCAAGCAGTTTGATCGTCCATGTCAGGATGCGCTTCAGCCAGTTCATACCGTGTCTATCGTCCCTCTGCGTCGGTCAGAAGCTCTGGCCGATGCCCGCATAGATGCCATAACGGCTGCCACCGTCATAACGTTTCAGTGGCATGGCGACATCAAGGCGCAAGGGACCAAACGGCGTCATGTAGCGCAGGCCGACGCCGGCTCCCATGCGCAGATCGGAGAAGTCAGGCACCGTGTCGTCCGCCACCGTGCCGACGTCGAGGAAAGGGACAATGCCGATCGTATCCGTAATGCCGATGCGCGCCTCAAGCGAGGCGGTTGTGTAGGAGCGTCCGCCCGTGCCGTCGCCGGCGACGTTGTAGGGGGTGATTTCCTGGAAGGAATAGCCGCGCACCGAACCACCGCCGCCGGCAAAGAAGCGGCGGGTCGCCGGGATGTCCGAGAGGTCGCCGCTTCCAAACAAGGTACCCGCCGACAGCTTGCCGGCGAGGACGATACGGTCTTCCGCGCCCAGCCCCAGATAGGCCGAGATCGAGCCTTCCACCGAGGCGAAGGCCGTCTGGCCGAAGAAATCGTAGCTCGGTGTCACGGTCACCGTGCCGTAATGTCCCTCGGTCGGGTTCAGGCGGTTGTCACGCGTATCTCTGACATAGCCAAGCGGCACGCCGAAGGTCAGGTAGGTGTTGTCGTCACCGAAGGCATCATCGATGCTGTCATAGGCCAGAGAGACGCCCGCACTCACCGTGTCGGCGTCCGTCAGTTCATAGGAGAGCGCGACCTTTCCGGTCACGGTTGCTGCATCGTAGAAATCGGTTTTCAGCGTGCTGCCCTTGATGCTCGCTTCCAGCGTGGCCGAGGGGAAGAAGGCGCCCGGCTTGATGAAGGTGATGCCTGCCGTGTAGTCGAGCGAAGACAGATCGGTCACGTCGCGGCTCTCGCCGAGGCCCCGGACTGCCCCCTCGATGCGCAGAGATTCGGCATTGCCGAAGAGATTGCGGTGACCCCAATAGCCTTCAATGCCTGCGCCATCGAGGGAGGAATAGCTGGCCCCGAAGCCGAAATAGCGATGTTTGCCCTCTGACACGACGATGCCGACGGGCAGGCTTCCGTCGTCTGCCAGCGCTTCGTCTTCCTTCAACGTGACCGAAGAAAACACGCCGAGAGCGCGCAACCGCTCTGCCGCCTTGCGCAACTGTTCGGGGTCGTATTTCTGCCCCGGACGCAGGCGCGAATAGCGCTCGATGAAGTCGGCGTTCACGTCCCTTGCGCCCTTGACCGTCACCGTCCCGAGGGGGGCGACCGGTCCGGCTTCGATCCCGATGGTCACGTCCACCGTCTTCTTGTCATGGTCTGCAACCACGTCCCGGCGACTGATCTGCGTGAGCGGACGGCTCTCGGCCGTGAGCGCGTCGGCCATCTTCTCGGCCGCCTTCAGGATCACCAGAGACCCTGCGGGTTCGCCCGGCACCAGATCGAAATCTGCAGGATCCAGACGGTTCGCATCGCCTTCGAGTGAAATTCTCCCAAGAGCGAATTCGGTTCCGGGCTCCACGGCAATGACGACCGGCACAGGTCGCGATCGGTCGAAGGTGGGATTGGGTGGCAACTGGTCGATGTCGCGGCCGTCAATTGTAATCTTGACGACGCCGCCATACAGCGCGCGCTCGTAGAGTGTGGCGATCAACCTGTCTCGGTCGTCACGGGCCTTGATGACCAGTCCGAGATCGCCGGACACTGGATCGTCTTCGTCCGCCAGCAACAGAGAGGTGCGTTCCAGCGATTTGCGCAAATCGCGTTCATCGGTGCCTGCATCGAAGGTGATCGTGTAGTCGACCGGGTCGATGATGTCGCGATCCGGCTCCTTGTCGCCCCAGAGATGGATGCCGAACAGTTCGAAGGCGCCGACCGGCGTTGCCAGAAGGGCGCTCAGCGGAAGAGGGCTTGCAACGGTCAGAGCCAGTCCGAGCCGGAACGCATGACTAAACTTCGGCAATCTCGATCCACTCGGTCTTCGCATTTCGCTACATCGCGATCTGTCTGGCACTCCCCTGCCTGTGAGACAACTTAGGCGGAAACGGCCAGAAAGGGATACCCTCTTTTTCAGCAAGTGGCGAAAAAGGCGGGGAGTGTTGCCTCCCCGCCCTTGGATCTCATCGGTCGTCGGCGGTCGCCTCAGTAGCCGCGCGGGCAGGCGTCGATGTAGCGGCGGCCATAGCGGTCGCGGTAGTAGCACTGTCCGGGCTGCTCCGAAACATTGCCGATCACGGCGCCCGCAACACCGCCGATGGCGGCGCCGACGGCGGCACCCCGGACGTTGCCGGTGGCAATGCCACCAATGATCGCGCCGGAGGCAGCGCCGATACCGGCACCGCGTTCTGTCTGGGTGCAGCCTGCGACCGTGAGGCCGACCAGCATCAGCACAAGAGCTTTCTTCATCTTCATCTCTCCAAGTTCCACGCGCCCGGTCGAGCCGGTCTTGTTTTAACACTCCGCCCCGCCGCTCGAGCTCTCCCCACGCGGCTTGGGGCCTCCATAAGCATAGCCTTGACCTTGTGAAAGTCCATGGTCGCAGCTCACACCCTCGCAGGTGGTTCCCCTGCATGAGACATCGAAGATGAACCCAGGATTTACAGGCGGTTTGATGCTGCAATGCGGCACACAAAATTTTCGTTTGCGACCTTCTGGACAGTTGCACATGTCACACAAAACTCACACCATGGGCTCCGTGTCCGGGAGAGACACGAGGAGGAACAACATGGCTAAAGTGACGCTGACGGTGAATGGCCGGACAGTGAGCGGGGAGTGCGAGGATCGCACCCTGCTCGTGCATTTCATTCGTGAAAAACTTGGTCTGACGGGAACGCATGTGGGTTGCGACACCACGCAATGCGGAACCTGTGTCGTTCACATGGACGGCAAGTCGATCAAGAGCTGTTCGATCCTGGCCGTCCAGGCCTCTGGTTCGTCGATCACGACAATCGAGGGTCTCTCGTCCGGCGGAGATCTGCATCCCGTGCAGGCGGCGTTCAAGGAACATCACGGCCTGCAATGCGGCTTCTGCACGCCCGGCATGGTGATGAACGCGCTTGACATGATCTGTCGTCACAACGGTGCGCTCGACGAGGCCACCGTCCGCCACGAGCTCGAAGGCAATATCTGTCGCTGCACGGGCTACCACAACATCGTCAAGGCCGTGCTCTCGGCCAACGAAGCGATGACCGCCGGCCGCCAGGCCGCCGAATAAGGACTTGGGCAGTTCCGGTCGCCGCGACCGAGACCTGACCAAGGCCTCTGTGATGCCGACTGCAATTGCCTCTGTCCGACTGCCTGAATTCCTGTTTCTCTGGAGGAGAAGACAATGGGTGTTGAAGGAATCGGCGCGCGAGTGGCGCGCAAGGAAGACAAGCGTTTCCTGACCGGCAAGGGCCGGTATACCGACGACATGGTCGTCCCCGGCATGAAATATGCCTATTTCGTCCGGTCGCCTTATGCACATGCCAAGATCAAGTCGATTGATGTCGCTGCCGCCAAGGCCATGCCTGGTGTCATCGACGTGCTCGATGGCAAGCAGCTCTTGGCCGATGGCATTGGCAACCTGATCTGCGGCTGGATGATCCATTCCAAGGACGGCACGCCGATGAAGATGGGCGCCTGGCGTCCGCTGGCGCATGAAACCGTGCGCTATGTCGGGGATGCGGTCGCGATCGTGATTGCCGACAGCCTCGGCGAGGCGCGCGATGCCTCGGAAGCCGTTTCGGTCGAATACGAAGAGCTTCCGGTCGTGACCGGTGCCGTCGATGCGCTAAAGCCCGGCGCGCCGCAGCTTCATCCGGAGGCTCCCGGCAACCTGATCTTCGACTGGGAGATCGGCGACAGCGCTGCAGCAGACGCTGCGATCGCCAGTGCCGCGCATGTCACCGAGATCGAGATCTTCAACAACCGCCTGTCGCCCAACCCGATGGAGCCGCGCGCGACGCTCGGCATCTACGACATGGCGGAAGACCACTTCACCTGCTACACGACCTCGCAGAACCCGCATGTCGCGCGTCTCGTGATGAGCGCTTTCTATAATGTCGCGCCCGAGCACAAGCTGCGCGTGATTGCGCCCGATGTCGGCGGTGGCTTCGGCTCGAAGATCTACATCTATCCGGAAGAGGTCGTCTGTCTCTGGGCCTCGAAAAAGACCGGCGTGCCGGTCAAGTGGACCTCCGACCGCACCGAAGCCTTCCTCACCGACGCCCATGGCCGTGACCATGTGTCGAAGGTGAAGATGGCCTTCGACAAGGACCACCGGATCATCGGGTTGAAGGTCGACACGATCGCCAATCTCGGCGCTTATATGTCGCTCTTCTCCTCCTCGGTCCCGACCTATCTCTATGCAACGCTGCTGTCGGGCCAGTATGCCATTCCGGCGATCCACGCCAATGTGCGGACCGTCTATACCAATACCGTACCGGTCGACGCCTATCGCGGTGCCGGCCGTCCGGAGGCGACCTATCTTCTGGAACGCACCGTGGAAACCGCGGCCCGCGAGCTCGGCATTTCGCCGGCGGAACTGCGCCGCAAGAACTTCGTTCGCAGCTTCCCGTACCAGACGCCCGTGATCATGTGCTACGACGCCGGCGACTACGACGCCTCGCTCGAAGCGGCGATGAAGGCAGCGGACTGGAACGGTTTTGAGGGCCGAAAGGCGGAAGCCGCACGTCGCGGCAAGCTGCGCGGCATCGGCATGAGCTGCTATATCGAAGCCTGCGGCATCGCACCGTCGGCGGCGGTCGGTTCGCTCGGGGCTGGTGTCGGTCTCTGGGAGTCGGCTGAGGTCCGCGTCAATGCGGTCGGCACGGTTGAGGTGCTCACCGGCTCGCATAGCCACGGCCAGGGCCACGAAACCACATTCGCCCAGCTCGTTGCCGAGCGGCTCGGCGTGCCGATCGACAATGTCTCGATCGTTCACGGCGATACCGACAAGGTGCAGATGGGCATGGGCACCTATGGCTCACGCTCAGGTGCTGTCGGCATGTCGGCCATCGTCAAGGCGCTCGACAAGGTCGAGGCGAAGGCCAAGAAGATCGCCGCGCATCTGATGGAAGCCGACGAGAGCGATGTGGTCATCGAGAATGGCGAACTGAAGGTCGCCGGTACCGACAAGTCTGTGCCGTGGTTCCAGGTGGCGCTCGCCGCCTATACCGCCCACAACCTGCCGTCCGGCATGGAGCCCGGTCTGAAGGAGGGGGCCTTCTACGACCCCTCAAACTTCACCTTCCCGGCCGGCTGCTACATCGCGGAAGTCGAGGTCGATCCGGATACCGGCAAGACCGACATCATCCAGTTCGTCGCCGCCGACGACTTCGGCAATATCATCAATCCGATGATCGTCGAGGGCCAGGTGCATGGCGGGATTGCGCAAGGGATCGGCCAGGCGCTGCTCGAAGGCGTGCATTACGATCCGCAGACGGGCCAGCTTCTGACCGCGAGCTATATGGACTATGCCATGCCGCGCGCCGACGACCTGCCGTCGTTCAACGTCTCGCACCAGAACACGCCGTGCCCGGGTAATCCGCTCGGTATCAAGGGCTGCGGCGAGGCGGGCGCCATCGGGTCTCCGCCAGCGCTGATCAACGCGATCACCGATGCGATCGGCAACAACAACCTCAACATGCCGGCGACGCCGCTTGCCGTCTGGAGTGCGCTCCAGGCGAATGCGACCCGCCAGGCCGCCGAATAAGGGAGAGGACCATGCAGCTTTATCCAACCAGCTACCATCGCGCCTCTTCCATCGAGGACGCCGGCAAACTTCTCTCCGGCGCCGAAGACGGCAAGTTCATCGCCGGCGGGCAGACGCTGATCGCGGCGCTGAAACAGCGCCTCGCCCAGCCGTCGGATCTCGTCGACCTTAGGCATATCGAGGCTCTGAAGGGCATCAAGGTCGAGGGGCGCCGCGTCACGATCGGTGCGGCCGTCACCCATGCGGAGGTCGCCTCGTCCTCGGCCATCCGCGCGGTCTGCCCGGCGATCTCGAACCTCGCTTCGATGATCGGCGATCCGCATGTGCGCCATATGGGCACGATCGGCGGTTCCGTCGCCAATGACGATCCGGCCGCCGACTATCCGTCCGCCGTGCTCGGCCTTGGTGCCACCGTCGTCACCAATACACGCGAGATCGCGGCCGACGACTTCTTTGTCGGCCTGTTCGAAACGGCGCTTGCCGAGGACGAGATTATCACGGCCATTCGCTTCGATGCGCCGGAACGGGCGGGTTATGCGAAGTTCGCGAACCCGGCCTCGCGCTATGCCATGACCGGCGTCTTCGTCTCGAAGGGGGCGGGCGGGGTGCGCGTTGCCGTGACCGGTGCCGGGTCGAACGGTGTCTTCCGTCATGCCGGTCTCGAGGCGGCGCTCTCGGCCAACTGGTCACCAGATGCGGTTGCCGGCGTTGAGATCGATTCGTCGGACCTCATGTCGGACCTGCATTGCACATCCGACTACCGTGCGAACCTCATCCGCGTGATGGCCAAACGGGCCGTGCAGGCCTCCTGATTCCAGGCCCATGCGGAGACTGCCACGAAAGGACGGCCGCGTGCCGTCCTTTTTCTCTGAAGTTGACGCAGATCAAGTTCAATGCGCCAGAAAGCGTTAGGATTTATGTGTGAAGCTTCTAAAATTCGCGCCTTTTGTCGCAGTTTAGAATGAATATACACAAGCGGGGTTGACCCCGGCGACGGAGATACCCCAAAAGGGTCTGAAAGACTGGAGCTACAGGCATGGATTTCGAGGCGTTTTTCACGGAGCAACTGGCGGGACTTCACGAGGAAGGCCGCTACCGCGTCTTCGCCGATCTCGAACGCCAGCGCGGCAATTTTCCGCGCGCCACACGCTACACTGAAAAAGGTACCCAGGACGTCACCGTCTGGTGCTCCAACGACTATCTCGGCATGGGCCAGAACCCGCTCGTCATCGAGGCCATGAAGCAGGCGATCGACGACTGTGGCGCGGGTGCTGGAGGCACCCGGAATATCTCTGGTACCAACCACTACCACGTTCTGCTTGAGCGTGAACTCGCCGATCTGCACGGCAAGGAATCGGCGCTGATCTTCACATCCGGTTATGTCTCGAACTGGGCAGCGCTCGGCACGCTCGGCGCCAAGATCCCCGGCTTGATCATCTTCTCGGATGCGCTCAACCACGCGTCGATGATCGAAGGCATTCGCCATTCCAAGGCGGAGCGCGTCATCTGGAAGCACAACGACGTCAAGGATCTGGAAGCCAAGCTCGCCGCCGCCGATCCGAAGGCGCCAAAGATGATCGCGTTCGAAAGCGTCTATTCGATGGATGGCGACATCGCGCCGATCAAGGAGATCTGCGATCTGGCCGACAAGTATGGCGCAATGACCTATCTTGATGAAGTGCATGCCGTCGGCATGTACGGCGCGCATGGTGGCGGTATCGCCGAACGCGAAGGCCTGATGCATCGCCTGACGGTCATTGAAGGCACGCTCGGCAAGGCGTTCGGCGTGATGGGTGGTTATATCGCCGCCTCCGCCGCTCTCTGCGATTTCGTCCGCTCGTTTGCCTCCGGCTTCATCTTCACGACAGCGCTTCCGCCGGCGCTCGCTGCCGGTGCAGTTGCGTCGATCCGTCATCTGAAGACCAGCCAGGTCGAACGCTTCGCCCATCAGGAGCGCGTGCGTCGTCTTCGCTCGATGCTCGACAAGGCCGGCATCCCGCATATGCCGAATCCGAGCCATATCGTGCCGGTCATGGTTGGCGATGCGGCCAAGTGCAAGTGGATTTCCGATCTGCTGCTCGACAACTGTTCCATCTATGTGCAGCCGATCAACTACCCGACGGTCCCGAAAAAGACCGAGCGGCTGCGCATCACCCCGACGCCGCTGCACACCGATGCCGATCTCGAACATCTCGTCGGCTCGCTGCACCAGCTCTGGTCGCGCTGCGCGCTGGCCCGCGCGGTGGCTTGATCACGCCACGGCAGGCCTTCATAAAGATGCGGGTTCCGGAAACGGAGCCCGCATTTTTCATTGGGAGGTTTTGAGAACGTGAGCATTGCCGATCGTGTGAATGCCCTGGTCGACAGGGTGATCGAGGAAGAGCGGATCACCGGTGCCGTCGTGCTGGTCTACCAAGATGGGGAACCGATCCTCGAGAAGGCTGCCGGTCTTGCCGATCGCGAAGCGGGTTTGCCTGCCCGTCTCGACACGATCTTCCGCTACGCCTCCGTCACAAAGCCAGTTGTCGCCGTGACGGCGCTGGTCATGATCGAGAAGGGGCTGATCGGGCTCGACGATCGCGTTTCGGATTATCTGCCCTGGTTCAGACCAAAGACGCCTGATGGGCGCGAAGGCGCGATCACCATCCGGCATCTGCTCACGCACACGTCCGGCCTGCTCTATGATCCCGCGCTCGAATTGTTGCCGGAAGGGCAGCGCATGACGCTCGGCCTCGGCAATACGGATCTGAGTCTTGAAGACAATTTCAGCCGCCACAATGCCATCCCGCTCGCCTTCGAGCCGGGTTCGCGCTGGGCCTATTCCTTTGCGACAGACATTCTCGGCGGTGTCCTCGCCGCTGTCCATGGCGGGCCCCTTGAAGAGGCCGTCATTCACCATGTGGCCGGCCCGCTCGGCATGGCCGATGCCCGCTTTCACGTGACCGATCCTGCCCGGCTTGCCGTCGCCTATGCCGATGCTCCAGGTCGACCCGTTCGCATGCCGGACCCCTGGGTCAGCGGCGACGAGGAGAATTGGCGGACCGTGTTTTCGCCCGGCCGCATCTTCAATCCGAACGCCTTCCAGTCCGGTGGCGCCGGCATGGCCGGCACGGCGCATGACGTCATGAAACTCCTGGAAATGCTGCGGACCGGCGGTGGCAATTTCCTTTCGCCCGAGATGGCACGCGCGGCCCTCGCAAACCAGATCGGCGAGATCGAGGGCGAGCCGGGCTATCGCTTCACCTTTGTCGGTGGCCTGGTCACGGATCCCGCCGCGGCGATGACCGCCTTGCCAAAGGGGGCGATTCAGTGGGGTGGCGTCTACGGGAACACCTGGTTCATCGATCCCGCGCAGCGGCTCACCGTTGTCAGCCTCACCAACAATGCGCTGGAAGGCTGCAACGGCGCCTATCCGGAAATGTTGCGCGCGGCGGTGTATGGTCGGTAGGCGGATGCTTACCGTGCCGCGATGACCTCAGCCGCCTTGCGCCTCGCCTCTCGGTCCGCCGCATAGACGTCGACAATCGTGTCCGCCGGCACACCCTCGACCATCGCATCCATTACCGTCTCGACCACTTCGGCCATGTCGAGGAAGCGGATCCTGTCCTCGACAAAGGCATTAAAGGCGGTCTCTTCTGCGGCGTTGAGGATGGCGCCCTGCAGTCCGCCGCGCTCCAGCGCCGTGCGGGCGAGCCGGATCGCCGGGAAGCGCGTCTCGTCGGGTGCCTCGAAATCGAGCCGTGCGAGCTTGGCAAAATCGAGCCTGTCGACATTGAGCGCCGGGCGCTTGGGATAGGTGAGCGCATAGCCGATCGCCGTACGCATGTCCGGCACACCGAGCTGGGCGATGACGGAGCCGTCGCTGTAGCCGACCATGGAATGAATGATAGACTGCGGATGCACGACGACCTCGATCTGGTCGGGGCGGACGTCGAAGAGGTGCTTCGCCTCGATCATCTCCAGCGCCTTGTTGAACATTGAGGCGCTGCCGACCGAGATCTTCAGGCCCATCGACCAGTTGGGATGGGTGCGGGCCGTCTGCACCGTCACGTTTGCCATCTGCTCGCGCGTGTGGGTGCGGAAGGGGCCGCCTGAAGCCGTCAGCACGATCCGCTCCAGCGCGTGGCGCTGGTCGGCTTCGAGACACTGGAAGATCGCGGAATGTTCGCTGTCGACCGGGATCAACCGCCCGCCGCCCTTCTTCACCGCCTCGACAAACAAGCTGCCGGCGGAAACGAGGCATTCCTTGTTGGCGAGCGCGATATCGGCGCCGCGGGCGGCAGCCTTCAGCGTCGGCGCCAGACCTGCAGTCCCCACGATCGCCGCCATCACCCAGCCGGCATCCATGTCGGCGGCTTCTTCCAGTCCGCTGGTGCCAGCTGCGACATCGGTGCCGGAGCCCGCGAGCAGGTCCTTGAGCGTTCTATACTGGCTTTCGTCGGCAGTGACGGCGAGCTTTGCGCCGGTGCGGCGAGCCTGTTCGGCCAGCAGGTCGAGATTGCCATTGCCGGTCAGCGCCATGACCTCGAAGCTGTCGCGACCACCAAGTTGCGCGATGACATCGAGCGTGTTGACGCCGATCGAGCCGGTCGAGCCGAGGACTGAAAGGCGGCGGGGCCGGGCACTATCGATCATGCTGCTTAGGTCCGATTGCTTCATGCTCAGAAGGCTCTACAAGGGAAAGGGAAGACCAGCAAGAGAGAGCCTTTTCAGCCGTGCGCCGAAACGCGGGAGGTGAGATGCCGAAGGGGGCGCCAATGCGATGGTTGCGCGACAGAGCGTCCTGGCTGCTGGCCGGCCTTGCGCTGGTCTGTCTTTTGGTCGGCGGTCTTCTCTATCTCTCTGACGCCCTCGTGCCGGCACGCTACGCCTGGTCTGTCGGTGCGCTCACGGTTCTCGCCGTCCTGTTGGTCGATATGGCGCGCGCGCTTCTCGCCGGGCGGATCGGGGTTGATGCGATTGCCGCGCTCGCCATCGGTGCTGCGCTTCTGCTCGGCGAAAACCTTGCGGCGGCCATCGTGGCCGTGATGTATGCCGGTGGCCAATTGCTCGAAAGCTATGCCGAGGGGCGTGCTCGCCGCGACATGACCGCTTTGCTCGGGCGTGTTTCCCGGACGGCTGTCGTTCATCGGGCGGACACGCTCGAGACGGTGCCGATCGAAACATTGACCCCCGGCGACGTCGTGCTCCTGCGCCGGGGCGAGGTGGTGCCGGTGGACGGTCGGCTGATGGGGGCGAGTGCCGTTCTCGACCTCTCGCCGCTCACCGGCGAGCCAATGCCCGTCGCATTTGAGCGGGGTCGGGAGATCCCCAGCGGAGCAACCGTCGTCGGCGACCCGTTCGACCTTCTCGTGTTGCGCGGCGCGGCCGCCAGCACCTATGCCGGCATCGTGCGGCTGGTCGAGCAGGCTCAGCAGAGCCGGTCTCCCATGGCGCGGCTGGCAGATCGATACGCTGTCTATTTTCTGGGCTTCACGCTCTGTCTTGCCGGTCTCGCCTATGGCTGGAGTGGCGATCCTGCACGCGCGCTTGCCGTCCTGGTTGTCGCCACCCCCTGTCCATTGATTCTCGCGGTTCCGGTCGCCGTGATCTCGGGAATGTCCCGGGCCGCTTCCCAGGGTGTTCTGGTCAAAACGGCAGGAGCTCTGGAAGCGCTCGCTGCCGTGACGACCGTCGTCCTCGACAAGACCGGGACCGTCACCTCCGCGCGACCGGAGGTTGGGCGTGTATTTCCCACCGATGGATTTTCCCATGACGAGGTGCTGCGGCTGGCGGCCTCGCTTGATCAGGCCTCCGCGCATGTCGCTGCCGAAGCTCTGGTTCGCGCCGCGCTGGATGCAGGCCTTTCACTGTCTCTGCCGCAGGATGTCGTCGAACAGCCGGGTGCGGGCCTGTCGGGAAGGGTCGACGGTCATCAGGTTCTGCTGGGTGGGAGCGGCTTCGTGCGCAGCCGGCTCGAAAAGGGCGAGTTTTCGCGGAGCGGTCTGCCGCCCGCCGCTGCCGTGGTGGCTGTCGGGATCGACGGCCGTGCGGCCGGTCTGATCGTGCTCACCGACCCGGTGCGAGAGGATGCGGCCGACGCCATTGCGGCCTTCCGTGCCGCCGGGGTTTCCCGGATCGTCATGGCCTCCGGCGACCGTGCCGATGTCGCCAGAGCTGCTGCGGACCGGCTGCATCTCGATGCGGTTGCGGGAGATCTTACTGCGCCGGACAAGGTTGCGCTGGTGCTGGCTGAAAAGCAGACCGGCGTCGTGATGATGGTGGGGGACGGTGTCAACGATGCGCCGGCGCTGGCCACGGCGGATGTCGGTGTCGCCATTTCCGTTCGCGGATCGGCCGCCTCTTCCGAAGCGGCCGATGCCGTGCTTCTGGCCGACGATCTGCGTCGCCTTCCGGCTGCCTGCGGGATAGCGGGGCGGTCCCGGCGGATTGCTCGCCAAAGTGCGGGGGCCGGGATCTTGCTGTCCGGGGCGGCCATGATCTTTGCCGCCCTCGGCCATCTTTCACCCGTTCAGGGTGCCCTGCTGCAGGAGGTGATCGACATTGTCGTCGTTCTCAACGCCTTGCGCGCCCTTCGAGCCTGACCTTCCGGCAGCCACCTCCCGCAACCCGGTTCACGCCTGTGTCATGACGCTGCCTTCGCCGGAGATCCGGATCCGCAGGTTGTTCTGGACATGGCCGACCCCTGACACCTGGTCGGCGCAGTCTTCTGCACGGCGTTTTTCCCAGCGATCTGTAACCTGACCGGTCAGCGTGACCTCGCCATTGTCAACCGTGACCTCGATATCTGAAGCGTCGAGAGACGGGTCATCGCTGAGGCGATCATTCACTTCTTCAAGGATCCGCGCGTCGGAGCGACGATAGCCGCGTGGTCCCTTGCCGCGATGGCTGTCGACCGCACGACGGCGTGCCGCTTCCTCGTCACCAAACCAGGAGGCCACTTCGTCGCTCGCCTTGTCCATGAAGCCGCGATCGTCGCGGGCCCGTCCGCGCTCGTAACCGCCGCGATACGACGGATTGTCGGACGGATAATAACCATTGCCTGCGCCACGGGCGTAGCGACGGCTTTCGTCGCCGTAGCCCTGGTCGTTCAGATCGCCCGCGTAACCGAGATCATCCGTAGACCAGTCGGCGCGACCCATGCGGGGGTAACGGGAACCCGAAGGGCCATAGCCGCCATCGCTGCCGAAGTCGCGTTGCCGGTCGGGGCCGTAACGATCCGCGTCCGGCCGTCCTTCTCCGTAGCCCCGCACGAAGCCGCTGTCGCCGGGACCGTAGTCCCCGGTCGGGCGGTTTCTCTCGCCTGAATATCTGCCATATCCACGGTTTTCGGTGTCATATCGATTGACCATCGTTTCCTCCTGTCGGTTCGATGCAGCGCCGAGACGCCAGGCAAGTTCAACTTCTCCCCGTGCGGATCGTTCCGGGCAAGACCACAAATATCCCCAGGAACAAAGGGGACTGCAGGCTGGTTCTGCTTCTGCAAATTCTGCAACCGAGGAGATTCCCAATGGCTAGCAAGACACTCGACGATCTGTTCCATGAGACCCTGAAGGACATCTACTATGCCGAACGCAAGATCCTGAAGGCGCTGCCGAAGATGGCGCGTGCCGCTCAGGACGAAAAGCTCAAGGCCGCATTCCAGCAGCACAAGGACGAGACCGAAGGCCAGATCGAGCGCCTGCAGCAGGTGTTCGAGCTCATCGGCAAGCGCCCGCGCGGCAAGACCTGTGCGGCAATCGAGGGTATCCTCGAAGAGGGCGAAGAGATCATGGAAGAATTCAAGGATGCGCCCGCTCTCGATGCCGGCCTGCTGGCAGCCGCTCAGGCGGTCGAACACTACGAGATCAGCCGTTACGGCACGCTGCGCGCCTGGGCCCAGCAGCTCGGCCTCGCTGAGGCGGTAACGCTTCTCGATGCGACGCTGTCGGAAGAATCCAAGACGGACGAGGCGTTGACCAAGCTTGCCGAAAAGGCGGTCAATTCCGCAGCCCAGAAAAAGGCCGCCTAATCAAGGCTCTCTCCCATGCAAAAGGCCCGGCTCGTCCGGGCCTTTCTGCGTCAGGCATCGTGTGGTGTGACCGAGCCGCTTTCGAGAAATGCCATCAGTCGATTTTCGTCTGCCCGCAGAAGGGCATGGCCCGTTGCACCGCTCACTGCCGCCCTTATTGCCGAAAGGTCGGTTTCCTTGTCACTCAGTGCCAGAACTGCCGGGTGCACATAACTCGACCGGCAAATGCTCGGCGTGTTGTGCAGCCGGTCGGACGCGACCTGACACATCTGGCGGATCGTCGGCCTCTCCTCCGCCTGGATCATCTTCCACGCCTCGCCGAAGGCTGCGACGCTGCCACCCCAGGTTCGAAAAGTCTTGGCCGACAGGCTGTGGCCGGTAATCTGGACAAGATAGGCATTCAGCCGGCCAGAATCGATCCGGTGCAGTGCCCCCTCCCGGTCGCGCCAAGAAAAGAGGTCGCGGCCCGGCAGATCGGCGATCTCCTCGAGGATCTTTTGCAGTCTTGGATGGCGGAGCTTGCGCCGTACCCGCTTGCCGCCCTTTGCAATGAAGCTCAGGCGGATTCCATCCTGCTCAAAGGTCAGGTGGCGCTTCTGCAAGGTCGTCGCGCCATAGGTCTTGTTTTCCTCGACATAGGTCCGGTTGCCGACGCGCATGTAGGTGACGTCGAGCAGGCTGACGAGCGCGGAGAGGAGGAACGGCGTCTCCTGGGTCCGATCTTCGAGATCGCGCAGGACGCGCCGGCGGATTGCCGGCAGGGCGTGACCGAAGGTCACGAGGTCATCGAACTTGCGATTGCTCCGCCACGTCGCCCAATCGGCGTGATAGCGATACTGTTTGCGGCCCCTGGCGTCAAAACCCGTCGCTTGCAGGTGTCCTCTCGGATCAAGCGAGATCCAGACCCGTTCATAGGCAGGCGGCAATGCCAGCCGGCGAATGCGCTGCAGGATGGTTTCGTCGGTGACCCGCATGCCGTCCGGGAGGTGATAGGAGAATCCCGTTCCACGCCGACGTCGGGATATGCCCGGGGTGGCATCGGTTGTGTAAACGAGACCGATCTCTTCAAGTTCGGCCCGATCTTCGGGGACGGTGCCGTCGGGTTGTGCGGCGTTGCTGAGTGTCATTATCCGACCGGGCTGTCCGTGCCCATCTCGCCCAGCTCTCGACGAAGCTGCTGGCGGGCGCGGCTCAGGCGGCTTTTCACCGTGCCGACCGCGCAGCCACAAATCTCGGCAGCATCCTCGTAGCGCTCGCCCAGCATGACGATCAGCACGAGCATTTCCCGATGATGTTCCGGCAAACGCTCAAGTGCGCGCCGGACCTCGTCCGCCTGCACCGTCCATTCCTGGGAGGCTTCCGTGGTGAGTTTCGCCGATACGCCGTCCGGCAGCCCTACCGTTTCGCGACTGCTCTTCTTAAATCGTGTGCAAAAGGTGTTGCGCATGATCGTGAACAGCCAGGACTTCAACCGTGTCCCCGGCTCGAACTTGTCGAGATTGGCCAGTGCCTTGGTCAGCGTCTCCTGAACGAGGTCGTCGGCCTCTTCAGGTTTCGGGCAAAAGGTTCGTGCGAAGGCCCGCAAGGCCGGAATGAGTTCGACGACTTCGGACTGGGCGGCAAGCTCGGCTCTGCGTGTGCGAGTGGTCAAATCACGCTCCTCCAATGGAATGGATACGGCAAATGCAAGAAGACCCTCGCGAAACGGGAACTCGCCCGGATATGCCGAGGGTTGAGCATTTGCAGCATGCAATCAGCTTCGGCTGACGAATTTATTGAACCGGCTGAGTTTGCCGTCGGCAGTCCGATCCTGGTGCAGGAAGGCAAGGTCACTCTTTTCGAAGACGGAAAAGAAATCCTCCCATTCGATCGGCTCCAGGTTTTCCTCCTGCTCGCCAAAATCAATCCGCAAAAGGCCTCCTTCGCGGCTGTCCTTGACGCGTGACGGCGTGCCTTTCCGCTCCTCGACCCAGCGGCGGATCTCCTCGTGATCCGTAGTCTGGCTAGCGCTGCTCATGATTGCCTCGTGTTGGCTGGTGCTGAAAATGCTCCTGATTTTTCCTCACATCAACGTGTGGTCGTGGCTTGGGTTCCTTCGATGGTGTGGTTTTTCGGAAGGAACTTCTGCCGCAAGGCCGGGTTTTCTTGTTCGCTTCCCAAATGTGAAAGGGCCGAACAATGACGCACCTAGAGAATGCTGACGGGCAGGGTCAGCTGCTGATCGGCGAACGTCTTTCGCCCGTTTCCTATCGTGTGGCTGCGCGCAGCGCGACAGGGGATATCGATGTGACAGTCGATCTGCAGGCCCCCCGGGACTGGTTGATCAAGCAGGGTTTCAAGAGGCGCGCGACGCTGGTTCTCGCATCCGGTGATCGGGTCGAGGTGCTCCACGAGGACGAAGTCGATGTGTCCGACAGTCTCAGCATCGTCCTGAAATCGCAGAGTTTGGTCTATAGCGGAAAGGAGGCCCTGTTTGCGGCCTTTCCGGAGCTTCGAGCTCAGAGCCCGCGTGGGCCATCGCGGGCGAATGCGTCCGATGATCCAAAGCCAACCGCTTGACGTAATACAAGATCAGGGTTGAAGTTTAAATTCGAAGCGGTCCAGACTGCACGCAGAGCGGAGAACCGAATGTCAGAAAAAACCGCAAGCTCAATCCCCGGTAGACGTGACCGCACCGGAGGGATCGTGCGGGACAAACTCGATCTGCTGATGGCGGAGCTGGAACGCGAGCAGGTCCCGCAGCGTCTTGTCGATCTTGCTCAGGATGTTCAAAAGGCCTTGGACGAAAAGTTCTCCAAGGACGGCTAAGCGCCCGGAACCTTTCATACGCTCCGTCGGTTGCGATCAGGAACCCTATTCCGATCCGGGAGGTTTTCTGATGATCAGCAATCTGTTCTGGCTTTTGGCCGTCATGATCGGCCCCGTCCTGCTCGGAGCAACCATATTTTACGCGCTGTTGCGACAAAGGCGGCTTACATCGGACGAGCAAGCGCGCAGCAACGCGGCTGCGAGAGAACTCTATCGTGACGATGAAAATGCCGATACCCGCCACCTGGGTGGCCGGCGTTGAGACAGGTGTCATCGGCGTCAGGTGAAGCTGCCGTCCGCCGGGTTGTAGCGTTTGCCCTCGGCGAGAATGGCGAGTTCAACGAGATCTTCTTCGTCGCGAACCCCGTTTTCCACCAGATAGAGCAGCAGCGCCGCGGCGTTCTCTTCACCGGTGCCTTCAAGGAAGGCGGATGCTTCGTCGGTTATCCGGGTCACGGCCCGTTCTACAATTTCCGCATGATCCGTGTTTAAATCGCGGGATGTTGAAGCCATGGCATTCCCTCCCGTAATCCGCTGGCACACTACAACACGCAATGCCTTGCCAACACCAAGTGTTTGCGCGGTCACCTGTCATGGTCGGCGTATTCAGGGCGGATTGCAACCCCAGATTCGCAGGGGGCACTTCTGCTAACGCAATGGTGATCCCGCCGCGATTCGAACGCGGGACCCCCAGATTAGGAATCTGGTGCTCTATCCTGCTGAGCTACGGGACCACTCCCTCCTCCATACAAAAGCCAGGCGAGCAAGCCAAGCGGTTTTCCACTCGGCCCTGCGCTTGTTTCCCGTCAGCGCGGAAGGCGCTGCTCCGCGAGGCGGACCCAATAGGAGATGCCGGCGGGAAGAATCTCGTCGTTGAAGTCATAAGCCGGGTTGTGAAGCCCTGCCGTGTCGCCGTTGCCGATCATGATATAGGCGCCGGGCCGCGATTGCAGCATGAAAGCGAAGTCTTCGCCCGCCATGCTTGGATCGACTTCGGTGTCGACATGGTCCGGTCCGACCACGTCGATGGCGGCCCGCGCTGCATGTTCGGTTTCCCGCGGGTGATTGACGGTCACCGGGCAGGCGCGCTCGAAGTCGTATTCGACGCTTGCGCCGTGAGCTGCGGCAATCCCGGCCGCGAGTTCGCCGATGCGCCGTTCGGCGAGAGTGCGGACCTCCTCGTCCAGCGACCGGACCGTTCCGGAAATGAAGGCTTCCTCCGGAATGATGTTGTGTGTCGTGCCGGCATGGAACTGCGTGACCGAGACCACGACCGAGCGAAGCGGATTGGCGTTTCGGGCGGCGATGGTCTGCAGGGCTGATACGATCTGCGCGCCAATCACGATGGTGTCGGCCGTGTTGTGCGGCTCGGCCGCATGGCCGCCGCGGCCGGTGATCTTCAGCGAAAACTTGTCGGGAGCTGCCATGATGCCGCCCTTGCGGATGGCGAAGCTGCCGGCCTTCTTGCCCGGCATGTTGTGCATGCCATAGACCTCGGCGATGTCGAAGCGGTCCATGAGACCGTCCTCGACCATAGCGAGCGCGCCGCGGCCCCCTTCTTCGGCCGGCTGGAAGATGACGGCGACGCGGCCGGCGAAGTTGCGGGTCTCGGCCAGATGCTTTGCAGCACCCAGGAGCATGGCCATGTGTCCGTCATGGCCGCAGGCATGCATGCGACCGGGGGTCGCGGAAGCCCAGGGTTTTCCGGTGATCTCGTCAAGCGGCAACGCGTCCATATCGGCACGCAGGCCGATGGTGCGGCCTTTCTCGGCGCCGTTGATAAGGCCGACGACGCCGGTGCGGCCAATACCGGTCACGATCTCGTCAACACCGAATTCCTGCAGTTTTTCCGCGACGAAGGCCGCAGTATTCTCGACGTCATAGAGAATTTCGGGATTGGCATGGAGATGGCGACGCCACGCGGTGGCCACCGACTGGAGTTCGGAGGCACGGTTCAGTATCGGCATTGTATGGTCCTGGACGCTTTCGATCACATGATTGTCGGCGCCGAATGTGCGCCTTTCAATTGACGTATTCAATGGGCTTTGCCATTGCTTGCACTCCCAAGGCCTGGCAATGCCAGCACTCCTCACCCAGCGAAGAAGAGGTTCCAACCGTGTCAACGAAGTGCCCGGGCAGGTTTTCCGCCAGAGCAGCCCTCGGTCGACTGGCCGTCGTCGCCGCCCTTGTCGCCACTGCCGTCCCGAGTGTCGCTGCCGCCAATCCGGTCGTGGTGGTGGATGTCGGAAGCGGCCGCGTCATCGCCCATCAGGATGCTTTTCGCAAATGGTATCCGGCCTCGCTCACCAAGTTGATGACGGCCTATGTCACCTTCGACGCGATCCGCAGCGGGAAAGTCTCGCTCGATACCGTCGTCGTCATGAGCAAACATGCGGCCGACCAACCCGCCAGCAAGATGTATTTCAAGCCCGGCTCCAAGCTCACCCTCGACAGCGCGTTGAAGCTGCTCCTGGTCAAGTCCGCCAATGACGTCGCCGTTGCCATTGCCGAGACTGTGGGCGGCACGGAAGGCGCCTTTGTCGCGCGGATGAATGCGGAAGCCAAGAAGCTCGGCATGACGTCCAGCCGCTTCGTCAATCCGAATGGCTTGCCGGGCAAGGGCCAGTATACGACGGCGCGCGATCTGGCGCTGCTCGCGGCCGCCATTCGCCGCGAGTTTCCCGAGCATGCCGGCTATTTCTCGCTCGAAGGGGTGACAACCGGCAAGAAGGACTATCCGAACTACAATCTCCTGATCGGTCGTTTCCCCGGGGCCGACGGCATGAAGACGGGCTTCATCTGCGCCTCCGGCTTCAACCAGGTCTCGTCCGCGACGCGCAATGGCCGCACTGTCATCTCCGTCGTGCTCGGCGCCGACAGCCTCGGGGCGCGGGCGGACATGTCCGCTGATCTCCTGCAGAAGGCGTTGACCACCAATGTCGCCGGTAACCGGCTGGAAGCGCTGGCGCCCTATGGCGAAGGACAGGATCAGGTGGCCGATATCAGCGCCGAGATCTGCAATCCCAAGGCTGCCGCCGTGCGCAGCGAGGGTCGGGACGAAGGCGGTCGCATGAAGCTCCTGTCGGCCTATATTCGCGAAATGGACCATCCGCCGGTCATGAGCTTTGCCGGGCTCATCCCGGGCAGCGAGCCGGTGACCAACAAGAAGGGGGCCGCCGGCGAAATCGCCAATGTGCCGATCCCCAAGCCACGTCCGACTTTCTGAGCGATATCATGACACTCGACCGCATCCCCGTCTCGATCCTCACCGGCTTCCTCGGCGCCGGCAAGTCGACCCTGTTGAACCGGCTCCTGAAGGACCCGGCGATGAAGGACGCCGCCGTCATCATCAACGAGTTCGGCGAGGTCGGCATCGATCACCTGCTGGTCGAAGCGTCGAACGATGCGGTGGTGGAACTCGCCGACGGCTGCCTGTGCTGCACAGTGCGCGGCGAACTGGTCGATACGCTCGCCGAGCTGATCGACGGCATGCAGACGGGGCGGCTGAAGCCCTTGTCGCGCATCGTCATTGAAACCACTGGCCTTGCCGATCCGGCGCCGGTCATGCAGTCCGTCATGGGCCATCCGGCGATCGCCCAGCATTTCGATCTCGACGGCGTCGTCACTGTCGTTGATGCCGTGAACGGTCTGTCGACGATCGAAGGCTTTCCGGAAGCCTATCGCCAGGTGGCGGTCGCGGACCGGCTGATCCTGACGAAGAAGACATTGGCCGATGCCGACACGATCGAGCGGGTCATGTCCCGGCTCCGTGCGCTCAATCCGCGCGCGCCCATCACAGATGGCGATGAGGATGGTGCTGCCCAGGCTTCCATCCTGGTCAACGGCCTCTACGATCCCGGCAGCAAGATCCCCGACGTTGATCGGTGGCTGCGGGACGAGATGGCGGCTGCCGGCGGTCATCACGATCATGGTCACCACCATGATCATCATGGCCATGGCGACCACGGGCATCATCATCATGACCATGGTCACGCGCACCACCATCATCACCCCCACGACGTGAACCGGCATGGCGATCAGATCCGTTCTTACGCCATCGTGCATGACCAGCCGATCGATCCGATGGCGATCAACATGTTCATCGATCTGTTGCGGTCCACCCATGGCGAGAAACTGCTCCGGATGAAGGCGATCGTGGCGCTGACCGACCGACCGGACCGACCGCTCGTCCTGCATGGCGTGCAGTCGATCTTCCACCCGCCGGTGCGCCTGCCGACCTGGCCCGAGGGCTCCGACCGCCGGACGCGGCTGGTGCTGATCACCAAGGATCTGTCGGAGGATTATGTGCGGGATCTGTTCGGCGCCTTTACCGGCAAGGTCGCGATCGATCGCCCGGATCGCGCGGCGATGACCGACAATCCGCTGTCGGTGCCAGGTTTCAAGTTCTAGGCTGCTACAGACCCGCCCTTGCGGATGCGGAAGCGGTGGCCGGTCTCGATCTTCTCCTGAACGAGAAGTTCATGGCCGTCCTCGTTGCAGAAATGTGGGATGTCGATGCCGGCCAGGGGGTCGCTGGTTTCGATCAGCAGTTCCTCGCCCGGCGTCATGTCCGCAAGCCTCCGCCGTGTCTTCAGAACGGGCAGGGGGCATTTCAGCCCCTTGAGGTCATAGAAGACGTCGTCGGTCATTCCGACTGCCAGAGCATCCAGAAGGGCTTCTTCTTGGCGGGGGCTTCCGCAGCGGCTGCCGTCTGCGGCGGCGGGGCCAGCGGATTCGGCTGCGGCACGGGGATGTTGCTTGCCGTCTGGGTTTCCCCAGCCTGTGGGGCGGTCGCGGCGGGAGCTGCCTGTGCCGTTGCGGGCTGGCCTGCCACGGGACCGGCATTGCCGGGTGTCGACATCGGGGCTGCCGTCAACGTCGCCTTGTTGCTGGCCATGCGGTTCACGGCCGCAGCGCCATCAGGGGCGTTCAGCGCCGCCGGATCCACATCGTCGATATCGAGCAGCTTGCCGGCCTTCAGCGCGGAGCCGGTCGGGGCAAAGGCAAGGTCTTGAGCGCGCGAGCGGCGCAGATCAGCGACCAGCGCCTTGCGCTCGGCTTCCGTCGGGTCGTACCAGATCTTGCCGTCGAACTTCTTCATGGCCTTGTCATAGGCCTTGTCATAGGCGGCATTGTAGCCCGCCATGGCCATTTCGAGCGCCGGCGGAGTCGACATCGGCGGGCAGGCGGCCTGGGCGCTGAAACTCTTGCCGTCGGCGGCGACCTGGTTGAAAACGTATTTTTTCTCGCAGACATTCACGTCCGGCGGACGCTTGGTCACCTCGAACTGATCATAGCCGACCTTCAGCATCTTCCAGAATTCGATGTGCTGGCTATGGCGGTGGCGTGCCATGTTTTCCGCCGTCATGCGGAAGGGGAAGGCCTGCAGCTGGATCGAGGTCTGGCCGCCCTTGAAGGCGTCACGGGCAAAGGCGTAGATCTCGAGGATCTGCGCATCCGTCATCGAATAGCAGCCGGAGGACGAGCAGGCGCCGTGGATCATCAGGTTCGTGCCGCTGCGGCCATTGGCCTGATCATAACGGTTCGGGAAACCCGTATTGATGGCGAGGAAATATTTCGAATTCGGGTTCAGGTGATAGGGCGTCAGCGGATAGAAGCCCTCGGGCGCCTGGCGATCGCCTTCCTTGATCTTCGGACCGAGACGGCCGGACCAGGCGCAGATATCGTAGGACGCAATCATGTCGAAGCGATTGTTGGTCTTCGCCTTCCAGACCTCCAGCTTGCCCTCTTCCTTGAAGATGCGCAGCATGATCGGCGAATTGCGCTCCATGCCCTTCTTCTGGATCTCAGCCAGGATGCGGCCGGGCAGCGGCTGCTCAACCTTGTTGGCGACCTTCGGGGTGTCATAGGTCGCGCTTTCCAGCGTGTCATTGCAGCCCGCCAGGGCAGCAGCAAAAACCAGGAGCAGGGCCGTCGATGTCAAGCGCATGCGCAAACGCTCTTTCCAGAACTGATAGTCAGGCTCGTCTGAGCCCGGGATCAATAGTTTATAATGTCTTTCTTCACAAATTATAAACCACCGGAAACCGGTAGGCCTCACCCGCCTTCTGCCGCTATGACGGCAAAGCGGCGGAGTGATGGCAAAACCCCTGTGACCTCAGAGATTTCGGCCGATATCGAGGAATTTCTGGCGACGGTCGGTGCGCAGCTTCTCGCCCGTTTGTGCGGAAAGCTCGTTCAGTGCCGTGAAGATGACGTCGCCGGTGGCGTTGATCACCTTTTCGGGGGCGCGATGCGCGCCGCCGACGGGCTCGGGAATGATGCCGTCGATGATGCCGAAGCCCTTGAGATCCTCCGCGGTGATCTTCATGTTGGTCGCTGCTTCCTTGGCGCGGGTCGAGTCGCGCCAGAGAATGGAGGCTGCCCCTTCCGGAGAGATGACCGAGTAGATCGCATGCTCCAGCATGTAGACGCGGTTGCCGGTGGCAATCGCGATCGCACCGCCGGAGCCGCCTTCGCCGATGACGACGGAGATCATCGGAACCTTCAGGCCTAAGCACATTTCGGTCGAGCGGGCGATGGCTTCTGCCTGGCCACGCTCTTCAGCGCCGACGCCCGGATAGGCGCCTGCCGTGTCGATGAGCGAAATTACCGGCAGACCGAAACGATCGGCCATTTCCATGACGCGGATCGCCTTGCGATAGCCTTCGGGGCGCGGGCTGCCGAAATTGTGCTTGATGCGCGACTTGGTGTCATTGCCCTTTTCCTGGCCGATCACGGCGACCGGCTGGCCGCGGAAACGGGCGAGGCCGGCCTGGATCGCGGCGTCCTCGGCAAACTTGCGGTCACCGGCCAGCGGTGTGAATTCGGTGAAGAGGGATTCGGCGTAATCGACGAAATGCGGACGCTGCGGATGGCGCGCGACCTGCGTCTTCTGCCAGGCATTCAGCTTCGAATAGATCTCCGCCATCGCCTCGTCGACGCGGCTTTCCAGCCGGCTGATTTCTTCCGAGGTGTCGATGCTCTCGTCCTCTTCCGCGATCTTCTTCAGTTCGCGGATCTTGGCCTCGAGGTCGGAGATGGGCTTTTCGAAGTCGAGATAATTGTGCATGAACTCCGTTCCGATCGTTCGTCCCTTAGCGCGCGCTGCCCGCAGGAGCCGGCTTTGCCGGCTCTAATCGGGGTTTTTGGCCTGTTTTGCAAGGGGGTGATGTGTTTGCACCAGTTGCTGCAGCCGCTCGTCCAGCACATGCGTATAGATTTGTGTCGTGGAAATGTCGCTGTGGCCAAGCAGTTCCTGCACCACGCGAAGGTCGGCGCCATTGCCGAGAAGATGGCTGGCAAAGGCGTGGCGCAGCACATGCGGGGACACTGCATCCGCGGACAATCCGGCCCGGATCGCGAGATCCTTCAACTCGCGGGCAAAGACCTGGCGCGGCAGGTGGCCTTCTTTCGAGGCGGCCGGAAAGAGGAAGGGGCTTGCGGCATGAGCCGGGTTTTCCCCACGGATCGCGCCGTATCGCGCCAGCGCCTCGATGGCCGTTCTGGAGAGCGGAACCAGCCGTTCCTTGTTGCCCTTACCCTTCACCACCAAGAAACGCCCCTCCTGGGTCAACACCTTGGCCGGTAGCGACACGAGTTCACTCACACGCATCCCCGTCGCATAAAGCAGCTCCAGAAGCGCCAGTCGGCGGATACGCTGCGGCTGATCGGTGCCTTCCAGCCGGCTTTCCTCCTCGGCCAGCGTTAGCATCCCGCTCACATCCTCGACGGTCAGGACTTTCGGCAGGGGGCGCGCCTTTTTGGGCGCGTCGAGGATCGCCGTCGGGTCGTCGCCGCGCAACCCTTCCGCATAGAGAAACTTGTAGAACTGCCGCATGGCCGAGAGCCGTCTTGCCTGCGAGGTCGGCTGGAAGCCGCGGCGGGAAAGGTCGGCAAGATAGGCAACGAGGTCATCCCGGGTGGCATTTCCGATCGCTACCTTGCGGCCCGACAGGAAGGAGGCGAGGTCTTCGAGATCCCGCTCATAGGACGACAGCGTGTTGGTGGCCGCGCCCCGTTCGGCACTCAGCATTTCGAGAAAGGCGTCCACACGGGCCTGGCTCAGATCCGACACGCCTTTTTCCTTTCTGGCTATTCGACGGGGTTGATCCGTTCGGAGGGAATGCGCACCGTGATGTCCCGTTCCCTCGGCTCGACGAATACGGCAAAGGACCACATCGTTGCATAGGCGATGCCGACGATCGTGGCGCAGAAAAAGAGGAACCGGAAGAGGGTGGGCATCGGCAGTCCTTGAGGTTCGGTTCGCTTAGATAGGAAGAAGCGCTGCTAAGATGCAAGGCAAGATCGAAGGAGAGACGCAAGGGCGGGACAGCGTGGTCCGTTTGCGGCCGACGGCTTGACGCTTGCCCCCTATTTGTCAATAGGTCATGAAACAGTTGCGAACAGGCCGATGACCGATACGATCCTCCACCTTGCTCCCACGCCCGGTGAGCGCGCCAAGGCAGCGCTCGGTCGCCGCAATCTGGTTCTCGTCGGGTTGATGGGGGCTGGCAAGTCGGCGATCGGACGCCTGGTTGCCCAGCAGCTCGGGCTGCCCTTCATCGACACCGACACGGAAATCGAGCGTGTCTCGCGCATGACGATCAGCGAACTTTTCGCCGCCTATGGCGAAGAGGAATTCCGGGCGCTCGAAACCCGCGTGATCAAACGCCTCATGCGCTCCGGCCCGCGTGTCGTTTCGACCGGCGGCGGCGCCTTCATCAACGAGAAGACCCGCAAGCAGATCGAGCGTGGCGGCCTTTCGGTCTGGCTGAACGCCGATCTGGACGTTCTCTGGGAGCGTGTCAACAAGCGTGACCATCGGCCTCTCTTGAAGACGGAAAATCCGAAGCAGACACTCAAGGACCTGATGGACAAGCGCTATCCCATCTACGCACTCGCGGATATCACCGTGCAGTCGAGGGACGAGCGCAAGGAGGTGATCGCCAGTGAGGTGCTCACCGCCGTCATCGATCATACCGGCAAGGACGGACGCCAATGACCAAGCTCGAAACGACGGAACGCCTGGTGCATGTGCCGCTGGGCGAGCGCTCCTATGACATCCTGATCGGCCCCGGCCTGATGGCGCGTGCCGGCGGCGAGATCACGAGCCGCATCAAGGGTCGTCGCGCCGCGATCGTGACCGACGAGAATGTCGGTGCGCGTTATCTCGACGGTCTGATGGACAGCCTGCAGACCGACGGCATTGAGGCCGTCTCCGTGACGCTGCCGGCCGGCGAGAAGACCAAGAGCTTCGACAGCCTCACCAATGTCTGCGACGTGCTCCTGGAAGCGCGCATTGAGCGCAACGACACCGTGATCGCGCTGGGTGGCGGCGTCATCGGCGACCTCACCGGCTTTGCCGCCGGCATCGTGCGGCGCGGTGTACGTTTCGTGCAGATCCCGACCTCGCTTCTGTCCCAGGTCGACAGCTCCGTCGGCGGCAAGACCGGCATCAATGCCCGGCAGGGCAAGAACCTGATCGGCATCTTCAACCAGCCCGATCTCGTGCTCGCCGATACCGATGTGCTCGACACGCTGTCCGAGCGCGAATTCCGCGCCGGTTACGCCGAGGTCGCGAAATACGGTTTGATCGACAAACCCGATTTCTTCGAGTGGCTGGAGACAAATTGGCGCGAGGTCTTTGCCGGCGGTGCCGCCCGCATCGAGGCGATTGCCGTCTCCTGCCAGGCCAAGGCCGATGTGGTGGCCGCCGACGAACGCGAAAACGGTCGCCGGGCGCTGCTCAATCTCGGCCATACCTTCGGCCATGCGCTGGAAGCGGCGACGAAGTATGACAGCAGCCGCCTCGTGCATGGCGAAGGGGTGTCGATCGGCATGGTGCTCGCCCATCGCTTCTCCGCCCGCATGAATCTCGCCAGCCCGGATCTCGCCGATCGCGTCGAGGCGCATCTGCGCGCCGTCGGGCTGCCGACCCGCATGTCCGAGATCCCCGGCGAGCTGCCGCCGACCGAGGTGCTGATGGATGCCATCGCCCAGGACAAGAAGGTCAAGAGCGGCAAACTGACCTTCATCCTCACTCGCGGTCTCGGTCAGTCCTTCGTCGCCGACGACGTGCCGGCCTCGGAGGTCGAGCGCTTTATCGAGGAGATGCGGACGTCATGATGGAGATCCAGACCTTTCTCTCGAACCTGTCTGACTACTGGCTGACCCTGCTCGCAATTCTCGGGCTCATCTGTGCCTCGGCCTTCTTCTCCGGTTCGGAGACGGCACTCACCGCCACCTCGCGGGCGCGCATGCACAGTCTCGAGGTCAACGGGGACGACAGGGCCGGCGTTGTGAACAGGCTCATCGAGCGGCGCGACCGGCTGATCGGGGCGCTGCTGATCGGCAACAACCTGGTCAACATCCTGGCTTCCTCGCTCACTACCAGTCTTTTCCTGGGGCTGCTGGGGGATTCCGGCGTGGCCATCGCCACGCTCTTGATGACCGTGCTTCTGGTGATCTTCTCGGAAGTTCTTCCCAAAAGCTGGGCCATTTCCGCGCCCGAGCGCTTCGCACTGTTCGTCGGCCCGTTCGTGCGCCCGTTCGTCGCCGTGGTCGGTCCGCTGTCGAGCCTGGTCAACTGGATCGTCCGCAAGCTGCTCGGTCTTTTCGGTGTGTCGATTTCCGGCGAAGCATCCATGCTCTCGGCCCATGAAGAGTTGCGCGGCGCAGTCGCCCTGCTGCATCGTGAGGGCGCCGTGATCAAGGCTGACCGCGATCGGCTGGGCGGGGTGCTCGATCTCGGCGAGCTCGAAGTCTCCGACATCATGATCCACCGCACCGCGATGCGGGCCGTCAATGCCGACGAGCCGCCCGAGGTCGCGATCCGTAACATCCTCGAAAGCCCCTATACACGTATGCCGGTCTGGCGTGGAACGACCGACAACATTATCGGCGTCATCCATGCCAAGGATCTGATCCGGGCGCTGGCCGAACCCAATGTCGAGCCGCAGGATCTCGACATCGTCAAGATCGCCCAGAAGCCGTGGTTCGTCCCCGACACGACCAATCTCAAGGACCAGCTGAACGCCTTCCTGCGGCGCAAGACCCATTTTGCCGTCGTTGTCGACGAATACGGCGAAGTGCAGGGTGTGGTCACGCTGGAAGACATTCTGGAGGAGATCGTCGGCGATATCTCCGACGAACACGATCTCGAGATCCAGGGCGTGCGCCAAGACAGCGACGGCTCGATCGTGGTCGATGGCGGCGTGCCGATCCGCGATCTCAACCGGGCCATGGACTGGCAGTTGCCGGACGAAGAGGCAACGACCATCGCCGGCCTCGTCATCCACGAATCGAAGACGATCCCGGAAGAGCGCCAGGCGTTTACCTTCTACGGCAAGCGTTTCATTGTGCTGAAGCGCGAAAAGAACCGGATCACCCGGCTGCGTATCCGGCCGATCGAGACGACCGATACAGCCGCAGCGACGGCCTGACGCGAGGCTAGAGCCGTTACCAGCGCGTCGCTTCGCCCGGTGCCGCGGGCTCGATGGCCAGCGCGTGCAGGCCCGCGTCGATTTCCGGCTTCAGCAGATCGTTGACCGCGCGGTGACGGGCAAGCCGCGTCATGCCGGCAAAGGCATTCGCCACGATCCTGACGCGCATATGGGTTTCGCCGGTGCCGGTGATGTCGGGCTGATGGCCGGCGTGGTGGGCGCTTTCGTCGATCACCACGAGCCGTTCCGGCGCAAAGGTCTCGGTGAGTTTCGCCTCGATCCGCTCGCGCAACGACATCGCCCATACTCCCTGGCACTGCTTCGGATAAAGCCCCACAAAGCGCCCAACATTCCCGTTTGTCAATTCTTGTCGCGCCCCCGGCCGCGCCCCATAATTAGCGCATGAAACTCGACTCGAAATATTTCGATCCGATCCGCACCAAACGTCGGCGTGCGGCGGAGCCGGAACAATCCAATCCAACCTGCCAATGGGACGGCTGCAACAAGCCCGGTGCCCATCGCGCGCCCGTGGGTCGGCATGCGGAGGGGCAGTTCTTCATGTTCTGCTTCGAACATGTGAAGGAATACAACAAGGGCTACAACTATTTCTCCGGCCTGTCCGATAGCGAGATCGCGCGCTACCAGAAGGAGGCGATCACCGGCCATCGCCCGACCTGGACGGTCGGCGTGAACAAGTCCGCAAAGTCGAGCCCGATCCATTCCACGATGCGCTCCGGTTCGGCTGCGTCACAGGCGCGCATCAAGGATCCCTTCGGCTTCGTGCAGCAGGGTCGAGGCGGCACCTCGCGCTATCAGGCGGCGGATCGAAAACTCAAGACACTCGAAGCAAAAGCACTGGATACGCTTGGACTTACCGTCAGCGCCACGCCGACCGATATCAAGACCCGCTACAAGGAGCTTGTAAAAAAACACCATCCCGACGCAAATGGCGGAGACAGGGCTTCTGAAGAGCGTTTTCGCGCTGTCATTGAAGCCTACAAATTGTTAAAGCAGGCCGGTTTCTGTTAATCCGAACACACAAGCAGCGATGACATGCGGCCGGTCGGTGGCGCCCGGCATGGAGAGACGATGAGCAAAATGGATCTTGATATTACCAATCTCCCCGACACCACCGTGTCGGTGCGTGAGGTCTTTGGTATCGACAGCGATATTCGGGTGCCCGCTTATTCCAAGGGCGATGCCTATGTGCCGGACCTTGATCCGGACTATCTTTTCGATCGCGAAACCACGCTCGCCATCCTCGCCGGCTTTGCCCACAATCGTCGCGTCATGGTCTCCGGCTTCCACGGAACCGGCAAGTCGACCCATATCGAGCAGGTCGCCGCCCGCCTCAACTGGCCCTGCGTGCGCGTCAACCTCGACAGCCATGTCAGCCGTATCGATCTCGTCGGCAAGGACGCGATCGTTCTCAAGGACGGCAAGCAGATCACCGAATTCAAGGACGGCATCCTGCCCTGGGCCTACCAGCACAATGTCGCGCTCGTCTTCGATGAATACGATGCCGGCCGTCCTGATGTCATGTTCGTCATCCAGCGCGTGCTGGAATCGTCGGGCCGCCTGACGCTTCTCGACCAGAGCCGCGTCATCCGTCCTCACCCCGCCTTCCGCTTGTTCGCCACCGCCAACACGGTCGGACTCGGCGACACCACGGGCCTCTATCACGGCACCCAGCAGATCAACCAGGCGCAGATGGACCGCTGGTCGATCGTCACCACGCTGAACTACCTGCCGCACGACAAGGAAGTCGACATCGTCTCGGCCAAGGTGAAGAGCTTCGGCGCCACGGCCGAGGGTCGCGACACGGTCTCGCGCATGGTCCGCCTCGCGGATCTCACCCGCGCGGCCTTCATCAACGGCGATCTGTCGACCGTCATGAGCCCGCGTACCGTCATCACCTGGGCGGAAAACGCCGAGATCTTCGGCGACGTCGCCTTCGCCTTCCGCGTCACCTTCCTCAACAAGTGCGACGAACTCGAGCGTACGCTGGTGGCCGAGCAGTATCAGCGCGCCTTCGGCGTGGAACTCAAGGAAAGTGCCGCCAATATCGTGCTTGGCGCATAAGGACTGAAGCATGGCAGTGCGGGGCGATAATTCGAAGGCCAAGGCTGGCGGCGTGGTGGACATGGAGCCGATGCGCCGTGCCATCACCGGCTGCGTGCGCTCGATCGCGGGCGATCCGCAGGTCGAGGTCGCCTTCGCCAATGAGCGTCCCGGCCTTGCCGGCGAGCGCATCCGCCTGCCGGAACTGTCCAAGCGGCCGACCGCGCATGAACTCGCCGTGACCCGTGGTCTCGGCGATTCGATGGCGCTCCGGCTCGCCTGCCACGACCCGAAGGTCCACGCCGCCATGGCCCCGCAGGGAGCGGACGCCCGCGTGATCTTCGATGCCGTCGAGCAGGCGCGTGTGGAATCGCTCGGTTCGCTGCGCATGCCGGGTGTCGCCTCCAACATCCAGTCGATGAACACCGAGAAATACGCGAAAGCCAATTTCTCGACGATCAGCCGTCAGGAAGATGCGCCGATCGGCGAAGCCGTCGCCATGCTGGTGCGCGAAAAGCTCACCGGCAAGAAGGCGCCGGAAACCGCCGGTAAGGTGCTGGATCTCTGGCGCCCCTTCATCGAGGACAAGGCCGGTACCGACCTCGACAACCTCGCCTCCGTCATCGAAGACCAGCAGGCCTTTTCCCGCGTGATCCGTCACATGCTCTCGTCCATGGACATGGCCGAGGACATGGGTGACGAGGAGGAGCAGGGCGAAGACGACCAGTCGACCGACGAGGAGCAGCCGCGCAGCGGCGAGCAGGATCAGGAAACCTCGGAAGAGGAAGCTGGTCAGGAATCCGCTCCCGCCGAGGACAGCGAAGCCTCGCAGGAACAGCTCGACGACGGCGAGATGGATGGAGCCGAGATCTCCGAGGAGGAGATGTCGGACGAGGGCGACGACGACAGTGAGACGCCCGGTGAAATGCGCCGTCCGGCCACGCCCTTCGACGATTTCAACGAGAAGGTCGACTACAAGATCTTCACCCAGGAATTCGACGAGGAGATCACCGCGGAAGAGCTCTGCGACGAAGCCGAGCTTGACCGGCTGCGTGCCTTTCTCGACAAGCAGCTCGCCCATCTGCAGGGCGCTGTCGGACGCCTGGCCAACCGCCTGCAGCGCCGCCTGATGGCGCAGCAGAACCGCTCCTGGGACTTCGACCTGGAAGAGGGTTATCTCGATCCGGCGCGTCTCACCCGCCTGATCATCGACCCGATGCAGCCCCTCTCCTTCAAGAAGGAGAAGGACACCAAGTTCCGTGACACGGTGGTGACGCTGGTCATCGACAATTCCGGCTCGATGCGTGGTCGCCCGATCACGGTCGCCGCCTCCTGCGCCGATATTCTTGCCCGCACGCTGGAGCGCTGCGGCGTCAAGGTCGAAATCCTCGGCTTCACCACCAAGGCCTGGAAGGGCGGACAGGGTCGCGAAAAGTGGCTCGCGGGTGGCAAGCCGCCGGCACCCGGCCGCCTCAACGACCTGCGCCACATCATCTACAAGTCTGCAGATGCGCCGTGGCGCCGTGCGCGCCGCAATCTCGGCCTGATGATGCGCGAGGGCCTGCTCAAGGAAAACATCGACGGCGAAGCGCTGATGTGGGCGCATAACCGCCTGATCGGTCGCCGCGAGCAGCGCAAGATCCTGATGATGATCTCGGACGGTGCGCCGGTCGACGATTCGACGCTGTCGGTGAACCCCGGCAATTATCTCGAACGGCATCTGCGCGCCGTCATCGAACAGATCGAGACGAAGTCTCCGGTCGAACTTCTCGCAATCGGCATCGGGCACGACGTCACGCGTTATTATCGCCGCGCCGTCACGATCGTCGACGCAGACGAGCTGGCGGGCGCGATGACCGAGCAGCTTGCCTCGCTGTTTGAGGACAAGGCGACGGGCGGTTCGGGGCGGGCGCGTCTGCGTGCCTGAGCGCGGCTGGTTTCGCTACTTCGGAACTCGAGTGACGGCCGGCGCTTGTCTGGCTCTGTTGTCCGCCTGCACGGCGCCGGCGGATATACCCGCTGGCGAGACCCTTGGAATTTCGGTTGAAAGCAGCCTCATTTCCTCCATAGACGGCATGTCGGCGACGCTGGGTGGTGCGCCGCAGTTCGCCCCTGGGCTCACCTTCCTCGGCGGCATGGAACTGTCCTCGCCGGAGCCGTTGTTCGGTGCCTTTTCCTCGATCCGCTTTCGTGACAGCGAACATTTTGTCGGCGTCTTCGACACGGGCTATTTCATCGAGGGCCGCATCACCCGCGACACGTCTGGCCACCTTTCTGGCGTCGACGAGGTCAGGCTCGCTCCGTTGCTTGACGAGCAAGGGCAAATCAGCCCTTTCAAATACATGGTAGATGCCGAAAGCCTCGCGCTCGACGGTGACCGCGCCTATGTCGGCTTCGAGCAACGCCATCGCGTCGTCGCCTATGCGCCCTTGTCCGATCTCGGCCATGCAAGGGCCTCGGCCCCTCTGGCGCTGCCCTTCGATATCGGTCGGCTCAGCAGCAATGGTGGTATAGAGGCACTGGTTCTCTCCCCTGAGCAAAGCCCGCTTGGCGGGGCACTTCTGGCGCTTTCGGAAAAAAGCGTCGATGAGAACGGCAACAATTACGCCGGCATACTCTCGGGCCCGCTCCAGGGCGAGTTCCGGGTGAAGCCGCATGACGGCTTTGAGATCACCGACGGCGCCTTCTTGCCCAATGGCGACCTGCTGCTGCTGGAGCGGCGGTTCTCAATCGCATCCGGGGTCGGCATGCGCCTGAGGCGCATCGATGGCGCCGCCATCCGTCCGGGTGCCGTGGTCGACGGCCAAATCCTCTTCGAGGCCGACAACCGCTCGCAGATCGACAACATGGAAGGCATGGATGCGATCGTGGCCGAGGATGGATCTGTGCACCTGATCGTCGTTTCCGACGACAACCACTCGATCCTGCAGCGCACGCTGATGCTGGAATTCCGCCTCGCTCTTTAATTCCAGATGTCGATGACCGGTACCCATAGGTGCCTGCCGCCGGCACTTTCGGCGGGTTGCTGCGGAAAGTGCCTGTTAACTTCGTCCTGTGGCAGTGGGGGCTGTCCCCTTGTTTCAAGGGGCGAACTTCAGAATACTTGTCTCTGTCACCTCCAGCAGCGAGACAGTCTTGCGAGACATCGTCGAGGATATCGTCGTCAGCCAGTCGATCCCTGCTTTGCTCAGGGTGGTCTTCGCTGTCTTGGCTGTCGGGTTTGCCGCTCTGCTTCTCGTCGAGCTTGGGCCGGCGCTCTGGCCGATTTCCATCGTCACCCCGTTCTTTGCCTTCATCGCTTTCGGCGGGCTTTTTGTCCTCGGTTCGCTGCTGTTTGCTGCTGTGATCGGCGCTGCGGAGATCTGGCGCATCCGTCCCGGTGAGGTCGAAATCGAGCACCGGCTTCTTGCCACCCGACAGACCTTTACCCTTCAACCCGCGCGCAGCGACTGCACCATTGTCGAGCTCACCTGGACGGAGTCCGAGCCGAGCTATCATATTCGCATCCGGGCGAGGCCGCCGGCTCTGCGGTCTCAGGGTGGCGCTCTCGCGGCGCTCGGCGGCTGGTTTCTGTCGCGCGGTCGGGAGAAGCAGGGCGACAACCTGCAGTCTCCAGGTTTCTCTTCGCAACGCGTCGCGGAGCACGCCTTGTCTGTCCTTTGTGGCAGGCTCGGGTCTCCAGCGGATCCATGAAAAAGGCGGGCTCAAGCCCGCCTTTTTTCTTCAGTCTCTGATTGTTCTGAATAGGCCCTTATCAGGCCGGGCGCTGTGCGGTCGGCATGGGCCGCAGCACGCTCATCAGCGCGCCATAGGGCAGCAGCATGACCACGCCGATCAGCATCTTCACGCTGAAATCGGCGATCGCCCAGGAGATCCAGCGCGGCGCTTCCGCGCTCATCACGCCGAGGATCGGAGCGGCCGCAATGGCGAAGTCGTCATTGGGGCCGATGAAGCCGAAAATCGGTGCAAAGGACAGCGAGAAGAAGATCACGGTGTCGAGAACCGAGCCGAGGACCGAACCCATGAGCGGTGCCTTCCACCAGGCCAAACGGCGCAGGCGGTTGAAGACCGAGATGTCGAGCAACTGACCGACCAGGAAGGCCGAACCGGAAGCAACCGCAATGCGCGGGGTCGCCAGCAGGATGGAGAGAACCACGCCGGCGATGAAGCCGACAAACACCACCTTGCGGGCAGCCGTCGGGCCGAACTGACGGTTGGTCAGATCCGTGACGAGAAAGGCAACCGGATAGGTGAAGGCGCCGAAGGTGAGAAGATCGGCGAGATTGATGCCGGCGAGCGTTCCCTGCAGGGGAAATTGCACGAGAAAGTTCGAGGCGACGACGACGGCCGTCATGAGCAGGCTGTAGGCAAGGAAATAGCGTGCGTTCAGCATTTTTTTATCCTGGGTGATGCCACCAGTTGGAGGGACAATACTGTTTGGTCGTGAGGCGCATGCGGCCGGTCGTTCAGCCGGTGCGTTCTCTCAAACGAAAAGGCTTGCCCGGATGCCCGGCCAAGCCTTGCTCGTTCATTTCCGATAAGCTGCTATTACGCGGCTTCGGCGGTCTTCTTGGCGATCTGGCGACGCAGCAGACGGGCGCGCATGCTCAGTTCGTTTTCCGAAGCCTTGAGAAGGAAGGCGTCGAGGCCACCGCGATGCTCGACCGAGCGCAGGGCTGCAGCCGAAACGCGCAGACGGAAACGCTGGTTCAGAGCGTCCGAGATCAGCGTGACGTCGCACAGGTTCGGCAGGAACCGGCGCTTGGTCTTGTTGTTCGCGTGGCTTACATTGTTGCCCGACTGGACGCCCTTGCCGGTCAATTCGCAACTGCGGGACATGGTACACCTATTGTTTTTCTAGGCCGTCGCATCGCCACCGGGCACATGCCGGTGAGGCAATCCAACAGCGTCTGATTGGAAAGTTGCGGTTCTATAGTCAGTGAGAACCGGCCCGTCAAGCCAAACCTTGGATTTTCCGGACTGTCGGGCCGTCTTACGTTATTTTGTTGCCATAGTCCAACGGCATGAACGAAGTCTGATCAATGCCGGGTCCTCCGGCCTTTCCCCGACATGGAGATGATGCCCTTGCGCCGAACCGGTCTCGTCCTCGCCTCGCTTCTTCTCCTGTCGCTCCCCGTAAAGGCGGCGGATTATCGCTACGACACGGCCTATAGCGTTTCGCTCGGCATTCTCCCGATCGCAAGGCTCACCTTTCACACGGAGGTAACCAGCGGCCGCTACCAGATCTCGGGGCGGTTCCGCTCTTCGGGCCTGGTCGACATCGTCCGCGAGATCTCCGCCGACAGCAGCG
Organism: Hyphomicrobiales bacterium; assembly: GCA_900473805.1. Taxonomy (GTDB): domain Bacteria; phylum Pseudomonadota; class Alphaproteobacteria; order Rhizobiales; family Rhizobiaceae; genus Allorhizobium. Next base: position 87,825 of record UCMS01000024.1, read on the forward strand.
TATCCGGCGTCTTTACCGGTGACAGGCTGCAGCCCGAACTCTACCGGCTGGATTATACGAGCGGCAAGAAAAAGAGCCGGTACACCATCACCTATGACAAGGGTAGCGCTGTAGACACCAAGGTGGAGCCGCCGCCGAAGTCGCGGCCCAAGTCCTGGGTGCCCGTGACCGGTGCCGATCTGAAATCCGTGCTCGATCCGATCGGAGCACTGCTGATCCCTGACAATACCGATGTCTGCTCACACAGGCTGCCGATCTATGACGGCGAGAGCCGCATGGATCTCGTGCTTTCGCCGAGCGGCAAGGCTCCGTTCACCGCCGGCAAGGCGCGCGGTGAGGCGGTCGTCTGTTCCGTGCGCTATGTGCCGGTGTCGGGTTACAAGAAGGGGCGAAAGGACATCGAATACCTGAAGTCGGTCGAAGGCATGGAGATCTGGTTTGCCAAGACGGCGACGCTGAAGCTATATGCTCCCGTCTACGCCAAGATCCCGACCCGTTACGGAACGGTGCATGTCTCGGCCGAGGCGTTCGACGGATAAAGAGGGGGCAAACCCCCGCATTGGGGGATGCTGATGAAGACCAGGGCGACACTGATCGGTTTTACCGCGATCCTGATGTGGTCTTTCCTGGCGCTGATGACCGCGGCCTCCGGCACCATGCCGCCGTTCCAGCTTTCGGCCATAACCTTCGCCATCGGCAGCCTGCCCGGTATCGCCCTCTTCATCGCGCGGCCTGAGCGCCTGAAAGAGTTGCGCCAGCCGCCAAAAGTCTGGCTGGCCGGTGTTGGTGGGCTGTTCGGCTATCATTTCCTTTATTTCACGGCGCTTAGAAACGCGCCGGCCGTCGAGGCGGGCCTCATCGCCTATCTCTGGCCGCTGCTGATCGTCGTCGGGTCGGCGCTTTTGCCGGGTGAAAAGCTCGGCTGGCACCATATCGTCGGTGCCTTTTCCGGTCTGGCGGGCACGGTGCTGATTGTCGCCAAGAACGGTATCGCCTTCGATCCGGCCTATAGTCTCGGTTATGCCGCCGCCTTCCTCTGCGCCTTCACCTGGGCAGCCTATTCTCTCATCAGCCGCAAGTTCGAGGCCGTCTCGACCGATGTGGTCACCGGGTTTTGCCTGGCGACGTCGATCCTTTCGCTCATCTGCCATCTGGGCCTCGAGACAACCGTCTGGCCCGACACCGTTCAGCAATGGGTAGCAGTGGTCGGGCTCGGTCTCCTGCCGGTCGGGCTTGCCTTTTACGTCTGGGACTATGGTGTCAAGAATGGTGACATCCAGATCCTCGGCGCGTCGAGCTATGCCGCGCCTCTGCTCTCCACGCTGATCCTGATTATTTTTGGGTTTGGTGACATTAGCGCCAGAATTGGCCTGGCCTGCGTGCTGATCACCGGTGGCGCCGTGCTCGCGGCCAAGGATATGGTGCTCCGCAAGAAGGACGTGGTCAGCTAAGCGGAGGTGCGATGGACAGTGCGGCCGGCATTCTTGCGCTTTCGGTCGCAGTCGGCACCAGCTATCTCTGGATCCTGCCGCGTGAGAAGACGATCGCGCGCGCCGTCTGGAAGACACTGCCGGTTCTCCTGCTGTCGGTGTATGCGTTTGTCGACGGCGCCCACCCGCTGCTTGTCCTTGCTCTCTTCTTCGGCGCGCTCGGCGACCTCTCGCTGGCTTTCGAAGGTGACCCGGCCTTCATCGGGGGCGTCGCCGGCTTCCTTGCCTCGCATCTCGCCTATCTCGGGCTGCTTGTGGGTGTCACGGATCTCACTCTGCCGTTCTCACTGCCATGGCGCCTGGGTTGCGGTCTGATCGTTGCCGGAATCACCGTCGGCGTGCTCGCGCGGATCTGGCGACCGGCCGGCATCATGGCATGGCCAATCGCGCTTTACGTGCTGGTTTTCATGGTGCTGGTCTGGCTGACGCTCGGGCTTCACAATCCCCTCGTCTTCGTCGGGGCAGCACTCTTCATCTTTTCAGATATCATTTTGACCATCCGCAAATATTGGACGGGTCCTGGCCATCCGATTGATGGGGCTGCCGCTTACGTCGTCTGGGTGAGCTATTACAGCGCCCAACTGATCCTGACGCTCACCCTGATACGCGTCTGACGCGGGGTCAGCGGCCGGGTGTCCAGCCGGGTGGGGCCATCTCGAAGACGGCGAAATCGAAGCCGGGCGCCACCGTGCACCCGACCAGCGTGTAGTCGCCGAGGCTCTCGGCCGATTGCCATTCATCCGCCTCGATGATCGCCTGAGGCCGTTCGCCGGAGAGGACGTCGGGACCGAGCCGGACGGTCTGCTGCGTCACGCCGTCCTTCGAGCGGTGCAGCGCCAGCGGTGCTCCTGCGTAATGGTGCCAGGCTTCGGACGCGTCTTTCACCCTGTGCCAGTGCGAGCGCTCGCCAGCTTCCAGCAGGTAGTAGATCGCCGTCGAATGACCGCGCTCACCTCCGTTGGCATCCCGAAAGGTCTCGACATACCAGCCTCCCTCGGGATGGCGCTGCATGCCGAGGGCCTCGATGATGTCTTTGGCCTGCATCAGAAATTGTCCTTGCGCTTGCGGATTTCGGCAAAGACCTCGTCATTGGCGGCCGTCTCCATGCCAAGCGTCTTGCGGATGTCGGGGTCGCCGGCGCGCAGGAAGGGGTTGGTTTCCTTTTCCAGGCCGATCGTCGTCGGGATGGTAAAATCGCCGCGCTTGCGCTGTGCTTCGATCACCTCGACGCGCGTCTTCAGCCGGGTGTTCTGCGGGTCGATGGTCAGGGCGAAGCGCGCGTTGGAGAGGGTGTATTCATGCCCAAAATAGACGATCGTCTCGTCGGGAAGCTCGGCGAGCTTCTGCAGCGAATGCCACATGTCCATGGCCGAGCGTTCGAAGAGCCGGCCACAGCCCAGCGCAAACAGCGTGTCGGCGGCAAAGAGCAGCATGTCTTCCGGCATGTAGTAGCAGACATGGCCCGCCGTGTGTCCCGGCGTCTCGATGACGCGCACGGGATGGGTCCCGAACATGAACTCGTCACCGTCGGCAACGGTGCGATCGATTCCCGGTATCGCCACCGCCTCGTTCACCGGGCCGATGATCTCGCAGCCATAGGCTTCCTTCAGCGCGAGGTTCGCTTCCACATGGTCGCCATGATGGTGGGTGGTGAAGATATGGGTGATGGTCCAGCCGCGCCTTTCAGCCGCTGCCTGGATCGGCGCGAGTTCCGGCGCATCGATGCAGGCCGTCAGCCCGGATTCTGGGCAATGGAGGAGTACGCCGAAGTTGTCACTTCGGCATAGAAAGACCTCGATCTGTAGCGATTTCATTGTCGACCCACTTTTTATGTCCCACCTCGTTATGGCGAATGTAGCTTCTCGCGGCTTGAAGTCCAAGGATGGGCTGCTAACAATAAGTTCATGCATGTCGATATCGTCGATCTGAGGCAGTTCTATTACACCATGCTCGGTCGTGTGGCGGAGCAATCGATCGCGATGGCGCTGTCGTCCGTCTGGGCGCGTCTGCCGCAGGAGCGTCTCGTCGGTCTGGGCTATTGCATTCCCTTTCTCGAGCGCTTCCGTGGCGATACGGAACGCACGATGGCCTTCATGCCGGCGGGGCAGGGCGCGGTGAACTGGCCTGTGGGCGAGCCCTCCGCCACCGCGCTCGTCTTTGAAGAAGAGCTTCCCCTGCCGGACAGTTCCGTCGATCGGGTGCTGATGGTGCATTCGTTGGAGTTCGCCGAGAACCCGCGCGAGAGCTTGAAGGAAATCTGGCGGGTGCTGGCGCCCGGCGGCCGACTCGTGATCGTCGTGCCGAACCGGCGCGGGGTGTGGGCGCGCATGGAGCATACGCCCTTCGGGTCCGGTCGCCCCTATTCGCGCGGCCAGCTGACGGCGCTGCTGCGAGAAACCAATTTCACGCCCGGCGCATCCGCCGAGGCGCTGTTCTTTCCACCTTCGAAGATCCGAGCGATCCTGAGGCTCCGGCGCGGCTTCGAGCGCGTCGGCCGAATCCTGTGGCCCGCCTTTTCGGGCGTGATCGTTGTCGAGGCGCAGAAGCGTCTCTATCAGGGCCTGCCGGTCGCCTCCCGCGCCTCCCGTCGCGTCTTCGCGCCGGTGCTGGCGCCCCAGGGCATTCCCACCACCCGAAGCCTGCCGCGCCAGCCCTGAGGGGTCGCCGCCTGGCCAAGGCGCGGCGCGAGCCCGCCTCGACAAACGGGTATTTCCGCTTTATTCCCAAGGCTATGAAGGGCCTGGGCCTTCCCCGTCCTCAATCGTAGCTATGGATACCGCAGATGTCTGAAATCCTGTTCGACCGCATTGCCCTGATCGGCATCGGCCTGATCGGCTCGTCGATCGCCCGAGACATCAAGAAGCTCGGGCTGGCGCGTCAGGTCGTCATTTCCACGCGCAGCGCCGAGACGCTGAAGCGTGCGGAAGAACTGGAACTCGGCACGGCCTACACCACCTCGGCGGCAGAGGCGGTAGAGGACGCGGATCTCGTCATCGTCTCCGTCCCGGTCGGTGCGTCGGAAGCCGTGGCGCGGCAGATCGCGCCGCATTTGAAGGCGGGCGCGATCGTCACCGATGTCGGCTCCACCAAGGCGTCCGTCATTGCGCAGATGGCGCCGCATATGCCGGAAAATGTCCATTTCATTCCGGGCCATCCACTGGCGGGAACCGAAAAGTCGGGTCCGGACGCGGGCTTCTCCGGCCTCTTCAAGGGGCGTTGGTGCATCTTCACGCCGCTGCCGGACACGGACCGTGCCGCGCTTGACCGGCTCAGCGCCTTCTGGAAGGCGCTCGGCTCGATGATCGATGAGATGGACCCGCAGCATCATGACAAGGTTCTGGCCATCGTCTCGCATCTGCCGCACATCATCGCCTACAACATCGTCGGCACGGCGGACGATCTGGAAACGGTAACGGAATCGGAAGTGATCAAGTATTCGGCCTCGGGTTTCCGCGACTTTACCCGTCTCGCCGCATCTGATCCCACCATGTGGCGGGATGTCTGCCTGCACAACAAGGACGCGATCCTGGAGATGCTGGCCCGATTCTCGGAGGATCTCGCCTATCTGCAGCGGGCGATCCGCTGGGGTGAGGGCGACAAGCTGTTCGAGCTGTTTTCTCGCACCCGCACCATCCGCCGCTCCATCGTCCAGGCCGGACAGGATGTCGACGTCCCCGATTTCGGCCGCCACGCCCTCGACAAGTAAGGCTCTCGGCGCCGCCGTTCAGAGCGGCGGGAGCTGGCCAAGCGGGATGAAGCCGAGCGAGGCGACGCCGTTCTGGATGGTGATATCGGCCGAGCCGTCGTCGCGGCCAAGCGTCAGGACCCTTAGCACCTTGGCGATATCGTCGAAGGTTTCGCGCTTGTCCGGATAGGCTGTCTTGAGCGTATCCCGCCAGGCGCGGATCTTCTCGATCTCCACGCGGATCGACCCGGAAATCAGGCCGTCGTCACCGACGGAAAACGGCCCGCTCAACGTCAGAACGCGTCCTTCTCCGGCATCGACCACCATGCGGCGCAGCTCTCCCTTGGTGCCATAGAGCTGCTGGCGATGCGCCAGGCGCGGATCGAGCAATCCGCCACGATCGGTAAAGGTTGCATCGAGGCTTGCGGAGACCGGCGGCAGCGCAATGGCCGTGCCATCGACTTTGACCACCGTATCGTTGATCAGCGCGGCATAATCGAGATTGCCTTCGTTCTGGCGCACATGCGTTTCGAGATGCGGTGTCGCCACCTCGACCTGCAGGCCCGTCACCGTCGAGGTGATCTGGGTCTTCAGATCGGTCCATTCCATCGAACTGCGCTGCAAGCCCGAAAAGCCTGCGCGGAAGCTCGCGCGCAGGTCGGCCCACTCCATCGTCGAATTGAAGCCGAGAGCAGAGCGAACCTCCGCCGGCCCATCCATTTCCCAGACCACATGGCCCGGATTGTAGACCTGGGCTGCCGCCCGGACCGGACCTGACGATGCCGAAATGCCTTGGAAATTATCGTCGAACGACAGGCGGTCGCAATTCAGCCGGAAGCGGAAGGGGTAGCCGCCGATCGTGGCATTCTCGCAGTTGGCCGAAATACCGGCCGGATTTCCGCCCGAAAAGAAGCCTGTGATGCGGTTTCGCAGAAATTCGGCGGCAAAATGCCAGGCCACGCTATAGACAGCGATGAAGAGGACGATCAAAAGGCCGAGCAGGAGCACTTTGCGACTGGTCGGGCTTTGCGGCGCTGTCGACGGCACGGCCATGGAAGTTTCCTCGCTGCGATTTTCTCATTCTTGGATTGGCCTGCGATATGGACGAATTTTGGGTCTTTGGCTACGGCTCGCTCATGTGGAATCCCGGCTTTCCCTATGAGGAGAGACTGACGGCCCGGCTCGGCGGGTATCGCCGTTCGCTGTGTGTGCGCTCCTATGTGCATCGGGGAACCGAAGAGCGTCCGGGCCTGGTGCTCGGTCTTGATCGTGGCGGTTCCTGCAAGGGGGTCGCCTTCCGCGTTGCAGCGCAAAGCTGGCCGGATACCCTTGCCTATCTCAGGGAGCGGGAACTGGTGACCAGCGTCTATCTCGAACGCTTCGTGCGATTGACGCTCTCGGACGGGCGACAGGTGCGGGGGCTGACCTATGTGATCGACAGGGCCCATGCACAGTATGCCGGCGCGGTTACCATCGACGAAGCCGCCCGTATCGTCCGCAGCGCCGTCGGTCGTTCGGGGGCCAATCCGGATTATGTGGCCAATACAGTCGCGCATCTGCGTGAGCTGGGTATCCGCGACCATTGGCTCGAAAGCGTGGTCAGCGCCATGGCGGTCCTCGAAGGGGGCGATTGACCGCCCCTTTCGCCACGGGGCGCCGTCTCAGGCCGCCCCCAGTTGCTTCAGCCGCTCAACTGCCGTCGGCGGCAAAGGCAGCTCCGGATTGTCCCGTGCCGTCTTGATCAGAAGTTCGTCGCTCGCCTGCTCGAGGTCGTGCAACAGCTTGTCGTGAAAGGCATCCGGATCCATCCCCGGCTGGATCGGCGGCAGGATGCGCACGACGAAATGGCCTGGGAAGCGCAGGAACTTGCGGCGCGGCCAGAACAGACCGGGATGCATGGCAACGGGAACCACGGGAACGTTCAGGTCACGGTAGAGCCGTGCGATGCCGTATTTGTATTCGGGGGCAGCGCCCGGCGGCCGTCGCGTGCCTTCCGGATAGATGATCAGTTGTCGACCGGTCGCCATTTCCATCTTGGTCCGCTCGATCACCTGGGCCATGACCTTGCCCTTGGCGCCGCGGTTGACGGGGATCATGCGCTGCTTGGCGATGTACCAGCCGAAGATCGGGATCCAGGTGAGTTCGCGCTTCAGGATATAGACCGGATCATCCAGCCAGGGCAGCAGCGCATAGGTGTCCCAGAAGGACTGGTGTTTCGGCGCCAGGATGTAGCCGCCCTTCGGGATATTCTCCAAACCTTCGACCGTAAAGGTCGTGCCAACGATCGTCTTCATCAGCCAGTGGCAGGATTTCGCCCAGTTTTTCGGCACGAAATAGGCGCGCTTGCGCGGCAGAAGAAAATAGATCGGCGACAGGAAGATCATCCGCAGGATGAGGTTTGCGTAGAAGGCGGTGTTGAACAGGATGGAACGCAGGGCAATCATGAAGGGGCTCTCTCGACGTGCAGGTCGTGCTTAGACGAAAAGCGTCGCCAGCAAAAGCGCCAGGGCGTGAAGAGATGTCAGGAGTTGCGGCCAGATTCGGTGATTTCGCCGTCCGGACGCAGGCCCTGGTTGCGGCTCCAGCCGGTCATGCCCCTGACATAGGCGATGATCGTCTTGCCATATTCGAACAGCATGGTGCGCATGGCATCAGGTTCGCTGTACCAGGCGCGGGTTTTCAGGTCTGAGGCAACAACCGGATAGCCGACGAATTCCGTGCCCGGATCGCTGCGCCGCAGCTCCATCAAGCTGCGGGAAAGGTGATAATTGCTGGTGACGACCAGCACGGAGCGATAGCCCTTGTCCCTTATCCAGGACGCCGTTTCATTGGCATTGCCGATGGTGTCGATGGCCGAATAGCCGATGTCGACGCAGCATTCGAAAACCTCCGGGGAGGTTCGCGTCGCCCGGCGGATCTGGCCTGCCGTGGTTCGCGGATTAACCCCTGAAATCAGCAGGCGTTTGCCATAGCCGCGTTTCAACAGGTCGATCGCCTGCTCGATACGCTGATAACCGCCGGTCAGCACGACAATCGCATCGGCCTTGGCAACCTCCGGCGGGCGCATATTGGTCACCTGATCGGCAAAGACCAGGAAGCCGGCGACGATCATGGCGATCATCAAAAGAATCAGGATGCCGCCATAACGGAGAACCCGGCGGATGATGCCGCTGCGCGCGAAGATGCCGGCGCTCGACCCGGGGGCCGCGCCGTTGCGCAATGGCTCGTTCTGCGTCATCCGGTCCATGGTCCTCATCCGAGAATCGTCGGCATTTCCCACACGGAACAGGCGGCTTTAAGGCGAGTCAACACGTGAGATGTCATCAGTCATCCAGCAACCCGTCGGTGCGGGCAGGGTCCGAACGGATGAGATCGATCTCGTAAATCGTGCGCATCACGGTGATCCGCGCGGTGATCGTCGTCAACAGAGCAATCACGATCATCGTGGCGAAAATGCCCAGGTAACCCGTCAAGCCGATGGTGAAAGTGCCGAAGAGCGCCGTTGCCTGGTCACTTTCCGGGGTTGCCAGCGACCGGCTCTGCCAGAAGCTCGCCAGAGCGAACAGGCTCGCTGCCAAGACGCCGCCGGCTGCGGCGCCCTTCAGGCTGATCTTGAGGAAATGTTTCTGGAATTCCTGTGCCACGAAGCTGCCCTCGGCGCCGACGAAATGCAGCACTTCGATGATGTGGCGATTGCCCGAGAGCGCGCCCCGCGTGGCAAAGACGACGGTGAGGATCATGGCGGTGAAGACGAGGATCAGGACGCCGGCCCCGATCAGCACCGTCGTGCGCGCCATCTGCACCAGACGGTCGACCCAGGTGCGGTGGTCGTCGAGGAATGCCTGGGGGACTTCTTCCTTCAGCAGCGCCCGCATGGCTTCGAAATCCGGCGGGTTGGTCTCGTCGATCGTGACCACGATCAGACGGGGTACCGGCAGGTCCTCGAGGTTCAGCCCCGTGCCCAGCCAGGGTTCCAGCAGGCGTGCCGTGGCGCTGTCATCCATGATCTGGCCGTCGCGGGTGCCGACAAAGGTCAGTGCGAGATCGCGCGCCTTGACCAGAGCCGCGCCCATGTCCAGTCCGTCCTCCGGTTTGATCTGGATGGTGATCTCGCGGGAGATCTGGCTTTGCCAGCTGGTGGCGGTGGCGCGGACCATGGAGACGGCACCCAGTGTCAGGCAGGCGAGAAAGGCCATGATGGCGATCACCACCATCAGCGCATTGCCCTGGATGTTCGAGGGCGGCAGGATCGGCGCGGTCGGCCTGACCGTCATCTCGACGCGGCGTTTGGGCTGCTTGGGCTCGGGCTTCGTCCGGTCATTCATAGATGTCGAGCCGCCCGTCGGTGAGGATCATGCGCCGCGCATCGACCTGGTCCATCAGGGCCAGGTCATGGGTCGCGATGATGACGGCGGTTCCCAGCCGATTGAGTTCGAGGAACAAGCTGAGCAGGCGTCTGGCCATCGGCGGATCGACATTGCCCGTCGGCTCGTCGGCGAGCAGGATTTCCGGCCGGTCGATCAGGGCGCGGGCAATCGCCACGCGCTGCTTTTCCCCACCCGACAGGACGGGCGGCAGCACATTGATGCGCTCGCCGAGGCCAACCCATTTCAGCAGTTCGATCACATCCTGCCTGTAGCTCAGTTCCTCCTTGCCGCGCACGCGAAGCGGCAGCGCCACGTTCTCGTAGGTGGTCAAGTGGTCCAGCAGGCGAAAATCCTGAAAGACGATACCGACGCGGCGACGCAGCATCGGAAGCTCGGTGCGCGGGATGCGAGTGATGTCGCGGCCGAAGCTGCGGATGAGGCCTCGTGTCGGCTGCAGCGACATGAAGAGCAGACGCAGCAGCGTCGTCTTTCCAGCGCCCGACGGTCCGGTGAGGAATTGAAACGAACCTTTCGGCACGTCGAAGGTGAGGTCGCGGAGGATCTCCGGTCCCATCCCATAGCGAAGGCCGACATTTTCGAAATGGATCAACGGCTGGGCCCAGTCTGACGTGTCCGAGGTCTGGGGCTCGTAAACGAGGATCGTCAACGGCCGGTAAACGCATGCGGGGAAAGCGGTGCTTTGAGGCCATCTTTCCGAAGCATTAACCATTTGAATTTACGTCTGGTGTGGATTCGTTTCAACCGCCGAGTTTCGGAGTGCCCGAATTTGGCTGTGCGAAAGGTCCGATCCATGCGTGCATTCCGCAATCCGTCGCAGGCTGCCATTCCCGAGGCGGACCTCCTGCCGCCGGATCGCGCGCGTCGCAAGCTTGACCGCAGCACGACCCGCCTCTCCAATACCGATGTCATCGACGCGCAATTCGTTGTGTTGCGCGACATGCCGAAGGATGCGCCCGGTCTCCGGGTGAGCGAATTCGTCTCTCCGGTCGCCGAACTGCAGACCCGCATCCGAACCGCCTTCGCCTCCGCCGAGAGCCGGCTGCAACGTCTGTCGGACATGTCCTTCGCCGTCATCGTCGCGCTCGCTTTCGTGTCTGTCTTTTCGCTCGCCGGTCAGTTTCTCCTCCAAAGCGCAGCGCATCCGGAACTTGAGGCCCGCCCGCTGGATCTCACCCATGTGAACGTGACGCCGCAGGACAAGAACGGCATGCGTGTGCTGCTGATCAGCGCCATCGTCGAGAACCGGACGGACCGCGAGGTCGCGTTGCCGCGCGTGCGGGCCGATCTGCTTGTCGGCGGCCAGATCATTGCCAGCACCTATGTCGAACCGCCGGTCACCTCGCTCGAAGGCGGGCAGAGCCGGGGGCTTGCAGCCCGTCTCCAGCATCCTGGGGGAAAAACGCCGGAACTCCGGCTTTCCTTCGAAGATGCGGGTGCCTGACGCATTCGACTGTGCTAATGGCAGTGCCTTTCCGGCGGAGCTTGCCGGGTGAGGCCAGTTCCGGCCCGCATCAAGGAGACCGCCATGCCCGTCGTTCGCGGAAAGAACATCGAACCGCTTTTCACACCTGAGCAGATTGACGCCCGCAATCGCGAGCTTGCCGCCGAGATCATGAAGGGTCCCTGCGACGACCTCCTGGTCATCTCCGTGCTCAAGGGCTCCTTCATCTTCGCCGCCGATCTCATTCGGGCGTTGCATCACGTGGGTCTGGCGCCTGAAGTCGAATTCATCACCCTGTCCAGCTATGGCACAGGCACGGTGTCGCAGGGCGTCAAGATCATCAAGGACATCGACAGTGACGTGAAGGGCCGCAATGTGCTCCTGATCGACGACATTCTGGAGTCCGGCCGCACGCTGCTGTTCGCCAAGGAACTGATGTATAAGCGTGGCGCCGCAAACGTCACCATCGCCGTACTTCTCGACAAGAAAGTGAAGCGCAAAGAACAGTTTGAGGCTGATTATGTCGGCTTCGAATGCCCCGATTATTTCGTTGTCGGTTATGGCATGGACGTGGCCTATGCCTTCCGCGAACTGCCCTTCGTCGGCGTCGTCACCGGCGACGCCTGAGCCGTACCAGACTGCGACATTCCTCCTGGTCGACGAAGAGACTTGTTAACCATGGCGCCGGACGATGGCTCCGGCGTTTACCACTCGACAAGGAAGATCTGGTGATTTGCCTGCCTGGACAGTGAATCCATGACGGAGGCAGTTTCAACCATGGCGCGCATTCTCATCACCGAAGACGAAGACTCGCTCCGCTCCTTCGTTGCCCGTGCGCTCCGCCTCGACGGTCACGAAACCCATGAGGCCGCCGATGGCGCCGAAGGCCTGGAGAAGCTTTCCGAAGGCTCCTACGATCTGCTTCTCTCCGATATCCGCATGCCTGTGATGGACGGGATCGAACTCGCCCATCGCGCCTCCTCTGACTTTCCCGACATGAAGATCCTGCTGATGACCGGCTATGCCGAACAGCGCGAGCGCGCCGATGATCTCGCCGCGAAGATCGTCGATGTCGTATCGAAACCCTTTGCACTGCCGGATATCCGCAGCGCGGTCGCCCGGGCGCTCGCCGGCTGAGGCATCGTTTCGATGCTGCCCGCGGTGAAGGACTAGAGGATCTCTCAGTGCGAGGCAGACTGTCCTGGAAAGTGAAATCAGTCGGTGTCCATCTAATCTTATGGGGCATGCTTGTCGTTTGGTCGTACTCGGCAGCGGGTCCCTTCCAGTTTGCAAGCTGCTGGCCAATCGCCCTGATCTATCCGTCTTTCGCGCTGCTTGGCGCGGTTACGGGGCTTGCGAGCGTCTCCATCGTTATCATGTCCATCGGTCGGCCGCAGTTAAGGTCGAGCATGCTCTTCCTGGCTGCCTGCCACGGTTTGATACTCATAGGCGGGATGTTGGCAGCGCGATTGGCGGCGCATGTCTCGGTCGGCCCCGTGAGCTGCCTCTGAACGTTCTCGACATAAGTTAGATAGAGTGGCCGCGCCCGCCCATTATTGCGAGACACTGATACCTCATTGAATATCCAGCAGTCGCTCCAGATAACGCCGCTCGATCTCCGGGCTTGCATTCTGGCCGAGTTTTTCGCGGATCGCTTCCAGGATTTCGCGGGCGCGCTGCACGTCGATTTCGTCGGGCACCTTTACGCGTTCGCCAAAATCCGGGCCATTGGTGGCGCGGGGGCGTCCCAGCGGGTCGCGGCCGTTCTGGTTGCCCTGGCCCTGGCCCATCTGCTGGCCCTGACCCTGCTGGCCCTGCATGGCCTGCATCATCTGGTTCATCATGTCGCGCGCGCCCTGGCGCAGGGCTTCCATGGCGCGGCCCTGGCCCTGCACGGCGCGGTCGCCCTGGCTCTTGCCCAAGGCTTCACCGGCGCCTTCCATTTCCTTCTGCGCCTCGCCAAAGCCCTTGCCTGGCTGCATGCCGAGGCCCTTGAGGCCCTCCTGCAATTTGCCGAGTTCCTTGCCGAGCCCTTCCTGCTGCTGGCGCAGCTGGCGCAATGCCTCGCGCAACTGCTCGGCCGTCATGCCGTCGAGCCCCTGTTGACCCTGCTGGCCTTGCTGCCCCTGTTGACCTTGTTGGCCAGGATCCTGCTGCTGGCCTTCAGCGCCCTCTTCCCCCTGTTGCGGATCTCCGCGCTGCATGCGGTCGCGCAAGGCCTGGTCAAGGCGGAAGGTCTCGTCCATCAGCTGCTGCTGCTGCTGCATGATCTCACCCAGCTTGTCGATCTGGCGGCGGGCTTCGCTGTTCTCCTGCTGCTGACCCTGTTGAGGGCGCCCGGCCTGCAGGTTGTTCATCATGCGCTGCAACTCGGAGAGCAGCTGCTGCGCCTGCTCGCGATTGCCGGAACGCGCAAGGTTTTCCAGCTGATCGAGCAGATTGTCGAGGTCCTTCTGACGCAGGGTGTTTTCTGCTGTCTGTTGCTGTTGGCCCTGCTGGTTCGGCATGCGCTCGGCCAGCGCCGTCATGAAGTCCTGCATGGCAGCGCGCAGCTCGTCCATCAGCTTCTTGATCTCCGCGTCGGTCGCGCCGTTTTCCAGGGCCTCCGCCAGCGCCTGCTGGGCGTCGCGCAGACGTCGCTCGGCCAGCGACAGGTCGCCGTCCTCGATGCCGAGCGCGATTTCCCAGAGATAATCCGCCGTGTCCTTCAGCGCCTCCTCGCCCTTGGCGAGTGCCATGCGGGCGCGAGCGCTTTCGATCAGAATGAAATGGCCGAGATTGGGGATCGTCTCATCGGCGCGGATCACCAGCGCCTCGTTCAGCGCGATCGCCCGCGCCATCTCGCGGGTGTCGAGCGCAAAGGTCTGACGTTGTTCGGCAACCGCTGCCGCTAGAGGCTCTGCGAAGTTGCGCGTGGGCAACACCATTTCGACCGGCTCGCTGCGGCCGATCTGGCCGGCACCGTCGGTCGCGACCAGGGTGATTTTCACCTTGCTGCCGGCAAGCGGATGTTCGGTGATGTTGCGGCTCGCCACACTTTTCATGTCGCGGGCATTGTGGCGCGGCAGGTCGAGCTTGTAGTCCGGGAGCGGATAGAGCGGCGTGGCACCCGGTTTCTCATCGACAGGCGAGATTTCCGCATGGGCCTTTTGCAGGCCGTAATCGTCCTTGGCGGTAAAGGCGATCTCGAGCGCGCCATTCAGCGCGCGGCGCGGGGTGCCGTCAAAGGCGATTTCAGGGGCGGTGTCCGGCGTCACCCCAATCGTCCATTGCCGGTCGGCCACGCGCAGCTGGCCGGCTTCGGCAAGATCCAGTTCGTGGGTTCGCGCGGTCTGGGGGGCAGGGGGCGCGGACGCAGGGGCAGCTGCCTGCGGGGCTGCCGCTGCAGGCGGGGTCGTGCCATTGCTCGCAGCCTTCGGGTCGTTCGGAGCGATCTCGACCACCGCGCCGTCGCTCTGCTTGACGAACAACACCTTCTCGTCGCTCGCGCCGCCGCTGATGCGCACGGTCATCTTCGAATTCTGTGGCACGACGAGACCTGATGTCTGGGTGCCCAGTCCCGACAGAAAAACCGGTGGCTGGCCGGTATAGGCGGGCGGGGTGATCCAGGCATCGATGCGGATCGCGGCCTGCTCGCTTTCCGGCACGTGGCGCCGGAAAGCATCGGCGATCGAGCCTGCCCCGTTCGATGCGGAATAGGCAAGCGCTGTGACGAAGAGCAGGGCGGGCACGGCGCGTAGCGCATGGCGGTCGTAGCGGGCGATATCGGGTTGTGGCAGGCCAGCATCGAGACCGGCAATCCGCTCGGCCATGCGGCGCTGATGTTCCTGCCACAGCGCCCGGGCAAAGGGCGTGTCGGCCGCCAGGGCATCGTCCTGGACGGCCACCGGCTGGTGCCGCAAGCCATTGCGCTCTTCCAGAAGCCTGTCAGCCTCGCGGGCGGTCGGCCAGGAGAGCCGGAAGAACGGCAGGAAGGAGGCGACGAAGGCGAAAACCAGCAGGAAGACGAGGCCGAGCCGCAGGATCTCCGGCAAGTCGCGGAAGACGCCCAACCAGGCGAGAGAGACGAAGAGGGCCGCAATGCCAAGGATCGGCACAAAGAGCGGCAAGATCCGTTCGGCGAGTAGCACGCTGCGGGCCAGAACGCGCTTCACCCCGACGCGCCGCGCCAGGGTCGGGTCGTTCTTCAAAGCGCCTTTCCTTTGGCCGGCCGGGCGGGAAAAGATCATCCGTCTGGTCTCCGAGAGCGCCACCGATATGTCGGGGCTCGTCACCGTCGAAGATAGCAGTCTTTGTGGCGAAGACGAGGGGAGCCGGCCCGTCGGCGGGCTTTTTCCCGTCTCATCGCTCGAATGTGAAGGATCAGGCCAGCCAGTCGGGCACGGAATCGAGTGCGATCAGGTCCTCATAGCTCGGGCGCTTGCGAATCACATGGAATTCGCCGCCCTTCACCAGCACCTCGGGAATAAGCCTGCGCGTGTTGTAGGTGCCGGCCTGGACCGCGCCATAGGCGCCGGCGGAACCGACGGCGATCAGGTCGCCCGGCTTCGGCTTCGACATTTCCCGATCGAGCGCCAGGTAGTCGCCCGTTTCGCAGACGGGGCCGACGACATCGGCCTTGATGCGCGGTGCGTTTGCCGCCTGCAGCACCACGGGCTTGATTTCGTGATAGGCCTCATACAGCGTCGGGCGAATGAGATCGTTCATGGCGGCGTCGACGATGATGAAGGTCTTGTCGCCGCCATCCTTCACATAGATCACCTCGGTCACCAGAATACCGGCATTGCCGACGATCAGGCGGCCGGGCTCGGTGACGATCCGGCAATTAAGGCTTGCCAGCTGATCCTTGACGATGCGGGCATAGGCATCCGGCTCCGGCGGCGGGTTGTTGTCGTCCTTGTAGGGAATGCCAAGGCCGCCACCGACATCGACATGGTCGATCGAATGGCCGTCGGCGCGCAGGTTCTCGACCAGCTCGCGCAGCAGGCGGAAGGCGTCCTCGAAGGGCTGCAGATCGGTGATCTGGCTGCCGATATGCATATCGATGCCGGAGACCTGGATACCTTCCAGCGTCGCTGCCCGGGCATAGACGGCGCGGGCGCGCTCGTAGGAAATGCCGAACTTGTTTTCCTTCTTGCCGGTCGAAATCTTGGCATGGGTCTTCGCATCGACATCCGGATTGATGCGGAAGGAAACATGCGCCTTCTTCCCGGCCTTGATGGCGCGCTGGTTCAAGACTTCCAGCTCCGGCTCGCTCTCGACGTTGAAGCAATAGATGCCGACTTCCAGGGCCAAATCCATCTCGCTCGGGGTCTTGCCGACGCCGGAGAACATGATGCGGTTTGCTGGGATGCCGGCGGCCAACGCCCGGCGGAGTTCGCCTTCCGAGACCACGTCGACGCCAGCGCCCAGTTGTCCAAGCGTCTTCAGCACCGCCTGGTTGGAATTGGCCTTCATCGCATAGCAGACGAGGGCATCAACACCGTCAAAAGCCTTGGCGAAGACCTTGTAGTGGCGCTCCAGCGTTGCGGTCGAGTAGCAGTAGAAGGGCGTACCGACGGTGCGGGCAATCTCGGGAATGGCCACGTCTTCGGCGTAGAGCACGCCGTCGCGAAAGTCGAAATGGTTCACGGGTAAAGCCCTGTCACAGAAGCGGGTCGAGGAGGAAAGGCTTGTCAGCCACAGGTGCTGCCTTGCTGTCGCGCTTGTTCTGCTGGTCCACAGGCGTGCTCGGCGGGTCGAGATCGCCCTTGCGGCCGCAGGCGGACAGAGCCAGCGAGGCGGCGAGTACCAGAGAGAGCGTCAGTGTCGTGCGTTTCAGCGAATTCACCATGACCCGGTCCAAAGAAATATCGTTGTGCTAGCGTGTACAGAAAAAAGGGGCGCTTGTGCACCCCTGATCTCGTGATGTGTCCTGCATGTGCGCGTGATCGATTGCGCAATCCGAGGCCTTGTCAGTTACGAGCCCGCCACCAGGCGATCTGCTTGCGGACTTCGGATGGCGCCGTGCCGCCAAAGCTCTTGCGGCTGGCGACCGAGGCCTCGACCGTCAGAACATTGAAGACGTCTGCGGTGATCGCCGCATTGATGCTCTGCAGTTCTTCGAGCGAAAGCTCTGCGAGATCGCATCCCTTCTTCTCGGCCATGGCAACGGCATTGCCGGTCACATGGTGCGCATCGCGGAAAGGGAGACCGGCTTCGCGCACCAGCCAGTCGGCGAGATCGGTCGCGGTCGAGTAACCGGAGCCCGCTGCCGCCTTCATCTTGTCGGTGCGGATGGTCATGTCGGTGACCATGCCGGTCATGGCGGCAATCGCCAGTTCCAGGCTTTCGGCGGCGTCGAAGACCTGTTCCTTGTCTTCCTGCATGTCCTTGGAATAGGCGAGCGGCAGGCCCTTCATGACGGTCAGAAGTGCAATCAGCGAGCCATTGATGCGGCCAGTCTTGGCGCGCACCAGTTCGGCGGCGTCCGGGTTCTTCTTCTGCGGCATGATCGAGGAGCCGGTCGAAAACGCATCCGAGAGGCGGATAAAGCCGAATTGCGGCGTCGACCAGATGACGATCTCTTCGGCCAACCGCGACAGGTGCACGGCGGCGATCGAGGCGATCGACAGAAATTCGAGCGCGAAGTCGCGGTCGGAGACGGTGTCGATCGAGTTGCGGGTCGGTTCGCGGAAGCCGAGGGCCTGCGCCGTCATGTGGCGGTCGATCGGATAGCCGGTGCCGGCCAGCGCCGCTGCTCCAATCGGGCTTTCGTCCAGGTGCTCGATGGCATGGCGCACGCGCTGGCGGTCACGGCCGAACATCTCGACATA
The DNA here is from genome assembly GCA_900473805.1 of Hyphomicrobiales bacterium. Classification (GTDB taxonomy): domain Bacteria; phylum Pseudomonadota; class Alphaproteobacteria; order Rhizobiales; family Rhizobiaceae; genus Allorhizobium. The sequence goes on from UCMS01000024.1 coordinate 105,644, forward strand.
GGCCATGCAGTGATGACCGAAAGTCACCGGCTGGGCCGTCTGGAGGTGGGTGAAGCCGGGCATCACGGTGTCTGCATGCTCTTCCGCACGGTCGAGAAAGGCGGCGATCAGGCCGGAGAGGGCCGCTTCCGTCTTCTGCAGCTCTTCCTTCACCCAGAGGCGGAAATCGAGGGCCACCTGGTCGTTGCGCGAGCGGGCGGTGTGCAGGCGGCCGGCGGCGGGACCGATCAGGTCGGCGAGACGCGCCTCGACGTTCATATGGATGTCTTCGAGCTTGCGCGAGAAGACGAACTGACCGCTTTCGATCTCTGACAGGATCGTGTCCAGGCCGTGAAGGATCTTGTCTTTATCTTCGGCCGAGATGATGCCTTGGTGCGCCAGCATGGTCGCATGCGCCTTTGAGCCGCGGATGTCCTGGGCGTAAAGCTTCTTGTCGAAACCGATGGAGGCATTTATCTCCTCCATAATGGCCGAAGGGCCGGAGGCGAAGCGACCGCCCCACATCTGGTTGGAGGATTTCGTGTCCTTGATGTCCTCGGCCATGGAATGCCCGTCCTGGAGAATGACATGACAGAAAAGAAACCTGCGGGTCTCTTCCCCACCAAGCTGGTTGCGATCGCGGCGGTTGCCGGCATTCTCGCCGGCGCGGCTGCGGTATACGTGAGAGAGACCATGTCTGGCAATGCCGAGACCGCTGAGAATGCCGCGCCATGCGCTTCGTCTCTCGGCCGGGCACGCGCGCTCGAACCCTTCTTCAAGGGCGATGTCGCAGCCATGGTGCCCGTCGATGCGCCGCAGGCGGTCGAGGGTCTGACCTTTACCGACGCTTCAGGCAAATCCATGAGCACCGCCGACTTTGGCGGCAAGACCACGCTCGTCAATCTCTGGGCCACCTGGTGCGTGCCCTGCCGCGAAGAAATGCCGGCCCTCAATGGTCTCCAAAAGGCGCTCGGCAGCGACCGCTTCCAGGTCGTCGCGATCAATATCGACACCGGCGATGCCGAAAAGCCGAAAGCCTTCCTCGACGAGACCGGTGTCGATGCCCTCGGTCTCTACCGCGACGCCTCGATGGGCGTGTTCAACACCCTGAAAAAACAGGGCCTAGCCTTCGGCCTGCCCGTCACGCTGCTGGTCGACGGCAAAGGCTGCCTGCTCGGCCACATGAACGGCCCGGCCGCCTGGGACGGCCCGGATGCCCGGGCGCTCATTACGGCTGCGAGCGGCGCCTGAGCGCATCCGGTGCCTTTGCGGCCGCCATCCCGCGCTTGTTCCCGCATCGACAGATTCTGGCTGGAAGCAATGTCGCCCCTGAGGCGTGGACAGCGCGCGCGTAAACCATAACGGGCATCTTCATTGGACAATCGTGCAGAGCGATGTGAGTAGTCACACGTTCATCGGAAATATTTCGCCGTTTGTTTCGTTGAGGGTGCCATGTTTTCTCCGTCCACTGCATCCCATCAGCAGATGTCTGACTTGCCGCTGGTCGTCGATCTTGACGGAACGCTGATTAAAACCGACTTACTCTTCGAGTCTTTCTTCGATGCTCTTTCTCGTCGCCATGTGGCGCTCTTCAATCGCGATCTGTCGAAGCGCCTGACCAGAAATGGCATCAAGCGTCATCTCCTGTCTTTCTGCGATATCGACCACGATAACCTGCCTTACAACGAGGATGTACTTCGTCTCATCGCCGAGGCCCGCAGCGCCGGTCGCAGAGTTTATCTGGCGACAGCCAGCGATCGTTTCCATGCGGAAAAAGTTGCGCAATCTCTGCAACTCTTCGACGGCGTGTTCGCCTCCGACGACACTATCAACCTGAAGGGAGAAGCGAAGGCGCAGGTGCTCGTGGAGACCTTTGGGGACGGCGGCTTCGACTACATCGGCAATGACGCGAGCGATCAGGCGATCTGGCGTCGCGCCCGCCGGGCCTATGGTGTAAACATGCCGGCCTCGGTCGCACGCGATCTCGCTGCCAGTCATCCGGATCACGTTGCCATCCCCAGGGATCAGGGAAAGTGGCGCGCGCTCGTCAAGGCCATGCGCCCTCATCAGTATGCGAAGAATGGCCTCATCTTCGTTCCACTGCTAACGGCACACCAGTTCAATCTAGAATCCCTGCTCAGCGCTGTCCTTGCTTTCATCGCCTTTTCGCTCTGCGCATCGGGGGTCTATCTGCTCAACGATCTGCTCGACATTCAGGCCGATCGTGGGCATCCCACCAAACGCAACCGGCCTTTCGCATCCGGTCGCCTGCCAATTCCATTCGGCACGGCTTTTATACCTATTCTCACCCTGGCGGCTTTCGGCATTGCCTGGTTCATCTCTTTCAATTTCTTTCTGACGCTGCTGGCGTATTACGTCCTGACCAATGCCTATTCGTTCGTCATCAAGAGACGGATGATCATCGATGTCGTCACGCTGGCGTGTCTCTACACGCTCAGGGTTTTCGCCGGCGCGGCGGCGATCAATGTGGTGGTTTCGGACTGGCTTTTCACATTCTCGCTGCTGATTTTCACAGCGCTCGCCTTGCTCAAGCGATACATCGAACTGGCCAGTCGTCTCGATCGTCAGCTCAGTGATCCCAGCAACCGTAATTACCGGATCTCAGACCTGCCCGTGATTATGGCGCTGGCCGCAGCGGCCGGCATGAATTCGGTGATGGTGATTGCGCTTTACGTCTCGTCCGATACCGTCGCCGGCCTCTACACGCATCCACGTCTCTTGTGGGGACTATGCCCCCTTTTCCTCTACTGGATTGCACGTGCCGTCATGCTTGCCCATCGGCGCCTGATGGATGATGACCCCATCGCCTTCGCCTTGAAGGACAACCGGAGTTGGGCTGTCGGCCTGATCACGGTCTCTCTTGTCCTTGCCGCCCTTTGAACGCAGGTCTTCCATGACATTTCAAGCCACAAGTGCCTTCAGGCAAAGATTGTCGCATATCCTCGACCTGCCTCACTGGATCCTGATCGCCGCCGTAACGGTGATCTCGTTCCTGTATTCCGGCTATTCGCCTCTCTTCTACAATAGCATCTATCACATTCCTCTTCTGCTTGAGAGCTATGACCTGCCGCAGTTCTCTGGCGACCCTTTCGTCCAGTCGCTGCGGCATTTTTCCTCCGGCTTTTGGATCCTGTTTTCGGGGGCGGGACATGTGATCGACGTCAAGCTCTTCCTGACGGTCGGCCTCGTCGTCACCCGTCTTGCCTTCTTCATGGCAGCCCTGCATCTCGCATCGAGCTTCGGCTTGAGAGATCGGCGGGTGCTCAATCTGTTCCTTCTGCTTCTCTGTGTTTCTCAGTGGACATATGGCTACACGGCCGGAGACGGCGGAATTCTGCTGAACTATTTCACCCATTCGGAGCTCGCCAATGCCAGCCTGCTGGTGGGTCTGTCCTTTGCTCTCAGACAGCGCTACGGAGCGGCGGCCATCGCCACGTGCCTGACATTTTTCCTGAACGCGTTCATGGCCGTCTGGATGGTGCCACCTCTCGCCATGCTTGCTGGATACCAGCTCATCTCCGGCCAGATTCCGTTCCGGCGCGTGCTGGTGTCGTCGGTCATCGGGCTGATCGCCGGCAGTCCGCTCCTCATTCTGCCGCTGCAGAATATTCTGCAGAACCCCGAAGTCGGTGGCGTGAGCGCCTTCTCCTATCAGCAATATCTGTGGGATTTCTTCCCGCTTCATTTCTTTCTGTGGTCGCTGCCCCCTAGGCAGCTTGCCGTCACCTGTGTCCAGATCCTCGTCCTGCTTCTGTCTGCCCGCGTGTTGGGGGCGAGTTCGAGGGCCGTTCTCATGCTGGTTCTCGGCATGCTGTTGGTGCTTTTGCTCGGCGTGCTGGTGCCGCTGGTCACCAGTTCCCCCATGATCCTCAATCTCCACCTCATCCGCAGCTTCGTGATGATTGCCATGCTGCTGGGCATCAGTGTCGCGGCGGTTTCCGCACAGTGGATTCTCGATCCAGAGCAAAGCCCGCGTCGGGCGCTCGGTCTTGGTCTTGCTGCTGCCATGGCAATTGGCAAGGTGGGCCTCATGATTGCCCTTGCGCTATTCCTGATCGAACTCGCGAAAGCCCCGCCTGCCGTGACTACCCTGCTGGCAAGCCGCAAGGCGCGTCTCTATGTCTCGTGCCTGCTCGGCTTGTGTCTCGTCGACGGCCTGGTCAACAGCGGCATCAAGCAGTCGGCGTTCCACCAGGAAACCGTCCTCCAGGAGACATGGGAGAAGATCGGCCGCTGGGCAAGTGTCGCGACGCCCGCCGATGCGGTCTTCCAGGTGCCGCCTGAAGGCTCCCTGGGCTTCAGCCTAACCTCGCAGCGCCGATTGTGGTTCGATGGCAAATATGGTGCGGCGGTGATGTGGTCTCCGTCGTACTATCCAATCTGGAAAGAGCGGCGCTCCATCCCGGTCGACCGCGCGATGATCGACCGCAAGCCGGCCGGCATCGACTTTGTCGCGATCCCCTGTGATGACACCATCACTCAGCCGCCCATGCATAGCGAAGACGGGATCTGTGTCTACAAGCTGACCTGATGCCTGCCGGAATCAATCCTTGATGGGAAACGCCATGACCTATGTACTGATCCTGTTCAGCGTCTCACTCAGTGCCTTCTCCCAGGTTATCCTGCGCTACGGAATGACCCGTCCCGCGGTCGCAGAGGCGCTTGCAGGAGGAGCCTCGCTTTTTCAGGCTCTCGATGCGATTGCGCGATCGCCCTTCGTCATCGGCGGTCTCGCCTGTTATGGCTTCGGTGCCATCGTCTGGCTTCTCGTCCTGTCACGGATTCCTGTTTCGCACGCCTATCCCTTCGTCTCGCTCGGCATCGTGCTCACGGCACTCGCAGGTGTCGTTGCGCTCGGCGAAACCATCAGCCTCACCGCCTGGCTCGGCATCCTGCTCATCATAACGGGGATACTCTGCATCGCCGTTGGGCGCTGAAAGTAAAGCCCGGCATAGCCTCTGGACGAAAGTCCAGGTTGCGATATTCTCTCTCCGGTTGTGCGATGAAAGCAGACGCGTTCTGCCAGACGCATCGGAGAGGACGGGCCGCTCCGACCAGGGCGATGGCCTCGCCACACAACTGGAGTGTGAGCGATGTGGCGAAAACCATTGAGCATCACGTTTACGATACGGAAAACCCGCACGGGCTGGCAGGCTAGCGTGCGGGTCATCTTCGTAAAATAAACAAGAGGGGCGGGCGAAAGCTTGCCCCTCACTCCACCACTATAATCGCCAATGCCCGCTTCAGCAAGGCTATGCCTTAGCGTGTCGGGACCGGCACATCGCCACGATAGTCGTAGAAGCCGCGGCCCGACTTGCGGCCGAGCCAGCCGGCTTCGACATATTTCACCAGCAGCGGGCAAGGGCGGTACTTCGAATCCGCCAAACCGTCATGCAGCACCTGCATGATCGAGAGACACGTGTCGAGGCCGATGAAATCGGCGAGCTGCAGCGGCCCCATCGGGTGGTTGGCGCCGAGCTTCATCGCCGTATCGATCGCCTCGACGGAACCGACACCTTCGTAAAGTGTGTAGATCGCCTCGTTGATCATCGGCAGCAGGATGCGGTTGACGATAAAGGCCGGAAAATCTTCCGCGACCGTGATCGTCTTGTCGAGCGAGGAGACGAAGTCCTTGGCGGTGGTGAAGGTCGTCTCGTCGGTCGCGATGCCGCGCACCAGTTCGACGAGCTTCATCACCGGCACCGGGTTCATGAAATGGATGCCCATGAAACGCTCCGGCCGGTCGGTGGCCGATGCCAGGCGGGTGATGGAGAGCGAGGAGGTGTTGGTGGCAATCAGTGCCTCGGGCTTGAGCACCGGGCAGAGGGTGGCAAAAATCTTGCGCTTGACGCTCTCGTCCTCGGTCGCGGCCTCGATCACGAGATCGGCAGCGGCGAGGTCATGCACATCGGCGGAGCCGGAAATCAAAGCCAGCGCCTGTTTGCGCTGCTCGTCGGTGATCTTGCCATTGGTCACCTGGCGGGCGAGATTGCCGTTAATGGTGGCAAGGCCCGCTTCGATCCTCTCCTTGGAGAGATCGTAGATCGTGACCTTGTAGCCGGCGGCGGCGGAGACCTGTGCAATGCCGCAGCCCATCTGGCCGGCACCCACGACACCCACATTGCTGATCTTGTCCGTCATCGTCTCGCTCCTCACCCGTTCTCGTCTTCACTCAAGAAGATGGCATCGACAAAAATGCCGGATCCGCTCATCACGGACCCGGCTGATTGATAGACCGCAAACCGGTCTTTGACCAGTCCTTTCGCAGCTGCGAGATGGCGCTCAGAGCGCCTTCTCGAGCTCCGGCAGGGCTTCGAAAATGTCAGCCACGAGGCCGTAATCGGCGACCTGGAAGATCGGGGCTTCCTCGTCCTTGTTGATCGCGACGATGACCTTCGAATCCTTCATGCCGGCGAGGTGCTGGATCGCACCGGAGATGCCGCAGGCGATGTAGAGCTGCGGGGCGACGACCTTGCCGGTCTGGCCGACCTGCCAGTCGTTCGGGGCGTAACCGGCGTCAACAGCCGCACGGGAGGCGCCAACGGCAGCACCCAGCTTGTCGGCGACGGGCAGGATGACTTCCTGGAACTTCTCCGAGGAGCCGAGCGCACGGCCACCGGAGATGATGATCTTGGCAGACGCCAGTTCCGGACGGTCGGACGAGGACAGCGCGTCGGAGACATGGCTGGAAACGCCGGGGTTGGCAGCCGCCGAAACGCTCTCGACGGCGGCCGAGCCACCTTCGCCAGCAGCAGCGAAGGAGGCAGTGCGGACCGTGATGACCTTCTTGGCATCGGTCGACTGGACGGTCTGGATGGCGTTGCCGGCATAGATCGGACGCTTGAAGGTGTCCGCCGAGACGACTTCGATGATTTCCGAAACCTGCATGACGTCGAGCAGAGCGGCCACCCGCGGCATGACGTTCTTGCCGACCGAGGTCGCGGGCGCGATGATCGTGTCGTAAGAGCCGGCCAGCGAGACGATGAGCGCTGCCAGCGGCTCGGCCAGGTTGTTGCCGAGCGAGGCGTCGTCGGCGAGCAGCACCTTGGAGACGCCCGAGAGCTTGGCAGCGGCATCGGCAGCCGCCTTGGCGCCGGAGCCGGCGACCAGCACATGCACGTCGCCACCGATCTGGGTTGCTGCCGTCAGGGTCTTCGCGGTCTGTTCGGAAACGGTCGCGTTGTCGTGTTCTGCGAGAAGAAGAATCGCCATTTTATGTTTCTCCTGTCAGTTCCGCTTACAATACGCCGGCTTCGTTCTTGAGCTTGTCGACGAGCTCTGCCACCGACTTCACCTTGATGCCCGCCTTGCGGCCACCCGGCTCCTCGGTCTTCAGCACCTTCAGGCGCGGGGCAACGTCGACGCCGAAATCGGCCGGAGCCTTCTTGTCGAGCGGCTTCTTCTTCGCCTTCATGATGTTCGGCAGCGAGGCATAACGCGGCTCGTTCAGGCGCAGGTCCGTGGTCATGACGGCCGGAAGCTTCACCTCGATGGTCTGCAGACCACCGTCGACTTCGCGGGTCACGGTTGCCTTGTCGGCGGAGAGTTCGAGCTTGGAGGCGAAGGTCGCCTGGCCCCAGCCCATCAGGGCAGCCAGCATCTGGCCGGTCTGGTTCGAATCGTCGTCGATCGCCTGCTTGCCGACGATGACGAGGCCCGGAGCCTCCGCCTCGACCACGCCCTTCAGGAGCTTGGCGACGGCGAGCGGCTCGACGGTTTCGTCTGTTTCGATCAGGATGCCGCGGTCGGCGCCCATGGCGAGTGCGGTGCGGATGGTTTCCTCGGCCTTGGCCGGGCCGATCGAAACGACAACCACTTCCTCAGCCTTGCCGGCTTCCTTCAGCCGCAGGGCCTCCTCGACGGAGATCTCGTCGAAGGGGTTCATGGACATCTTGACGTTGGCGAGCTCGACGCCGGAGCCATCCGGCTTGACGCGGATCTTGACGTTGTAATCCACAACCCGCTTCACTGGGACGAGTATCTTCATGGGGTCCTTCCTTCAAATCTTCCGCCGGAAAATGCGCGCAAATGCGCTCCGTCGTTTGTCGATTGGCGACATCGATACGCATTTTTCGTCCAAACACAACGCTTGAACCGGAATGCTTCTCCCTGGCAACAGGAATAATTGACGTTGACGTGCACGTCAACCGACGACCTGTCGTCATCGGCCCCAGTGGGTGACCTTGCGTGGCGGGGTTGCCGGGCCAGCACCAGATCCCGTTCCCACAGTGGTCTCAGCGCCCGTCCCGGCGCGATCGCCGTCATCGGCCCCACCACTCCGGCCTACTTCCGAACCGGACGTTGCCCGAGATCCGCTCCCTGCCGGAAAGGCCGGCCTCGCGCCCCAGGGGCCCGCCGCCAGTCCGTCGACCGGCCGCGCCACATGTTCGACAGCCCTCGGCGTCACAATGCTGCGGTCGAAGAGCGGCACGCCCGGACGTCGCAAAACGATCACCAGCAAAGCGCCCGCCAGGATGCCGCCGACATGCGCGCCCCAGGAAACCCCGCCGTCTGCATCGATCACCAGCATCACGAATTGCTGACCGATCCAGAAGAGGAGCGGGATGAAGGCCGGCAGCGGCAGTGGAAAGCGCATGAAAACCAGAACCCAGACCCGGACCTTCGGATGCAGCATGACATAGGCCGCAACGACACCGGACACGGCGCCGGAGGCGCCGATCAACGGCGCCTGGCTCACCGGCATCACCAGTCCGTGCACCAGCGCACCGGCGGCCGCGCAGGCGAGATAGAACAACAGAAACCTGAGGTGCCCCATCGCATCCTCGACATTGTCGCCGAAGACCCAGAGGAAGAGCATGTTGGAGCCGAGATGCAGCCAGCTGCCATGCAGGAAGGCATAGGTCACATAGGTCGCCCAATCCGGCACCAGCACGAGCGACGGATCGAGTGTGGCGCCCCCGAGCAGGATGGCCGGGATGAAGCCGAGGCCATAGACGCCGAGTTCATAGGCCGCATCCGGCACCACGCTTGCCAGCGCATAGGAAATCACATTCGCCGCAATCAGCCCGAGCGTCACATATTGCCGCCGGATGTGCTTCAGCGCGTTGCGGTCATGCAGGGGAATGAACATCGCGCCTCGTCGGGTTCGCCGGAATTGGGTCGGCGGATGCTAGCGCAGGTTGGGGGATGGGGACAGGGGGGAAGGCGGCGCAGGTGCCGCAGGTTTCAATAGTTGTACCGTTGGCACTCACGGCAAAGTTGTTTCAGGTATGGGGTCTCTTACCCGCAGCCTCTCCCATCAATTCGTAATACAAATCCCGCCAATCGGGATTGAAGCCCTCAATCAGCGCGATCTTCCACTGCCGATACCAGCGCTTCAGCGACTTCTCCCGCTGTATTGCCGTGCCGATGCTGTCATGCTCCTCGTACCAAACCAATTGCCGGCAACCATACTTCGACGCGAATCCCGGTGTCAGCGTGTCGCGATGCTCATAGATCCGTCGCTCCAGATCGGACGCTACGCCGATATAGAGGGTGCCACGCTTGTGGTTGGTGACGATGTAGACATATCCCGCCATGCGTGCAGTTTGCTTGTGTCTGGATCCTCGGGTCAAGCCCGAGGATGACGACTATGGTAAGGGCTTGGTATTCTCCTCCTTTGCTTCAGCACGTGTCGTCTGCGGAGGATACCGCCCCTCCCCAAACTCCGTCATCCTCGTCCTCGGGTTTAACCCGAGGATGACCCGAGGATCCAAACACAAGCCTGCCAACAGGTGACGTCGCGTTTGCCGGCTTTGCCCCTCATTCTCATCACTTCAGCCCCTCATCCGCCTGCCGGCACCTTCTCCCCGCCTGCGGGGAAAGGGCAGGGTGAGGGGGCAAAGGCCAAAAACGCGGCGTCAGCGGCAAAAAAAGGGGGATGAATTCGAGACATTTCCCAGCAAAATCAAACCCCGACACATTTTTTCATCCCCGCACATTGGCACCCTCGTAGACTCAACCCCGTCCCGCCCTCGGATACACCTGACGATGCGATGTCAGGCGAGGCGGGGCCGGCGCCGGGGTGGAGGGTTGTCGCAGATCCAAGATCCCGGCCCGCTGCAACGGTCTCCCTCCGGACGTGGGGCTGGATACGAAGGTGACGGGGTCGGATGCCTCTTCACTGGATACCCCGATCGGAAGGACGTGCCTCAGAGGCACACAGACAAGGCGCCCGTGCTGTCGCGAAGAACCCAGGCGGCGGGGCGAAACAAACGGCGGGGATGAGGACCGAGGTCGAAAATGACCATGGCCGCATCCCCCGGGCGAGGGT
>UCMS01000027.1 GCA_900473805.1 Hyphomicrobiales bacterium
GCCGGCTTCATCGGCTCGCCCGGCATGAATTTTCTCGAGGGCCATTATGTCGTTGAGAACGATGCCGCGGCCGTACGTTTTGCCAATGGGACGTCCGTCGCAGTTCAAACGCGGGCGAATCTGGCAGCAGGCACCAAGGTCACCCTCGGCATTCGCCCGGAACATGTGACGATCTCACCGACAGGTGCAATCGAAGCAGGCGTCGATCTGGTCGAACCCACGGGCTTCGGGATCATTATGCACCTCTCGGTCCATGGTCTGCCGTTCAAGATCTTCACCCTCGACCGCGGCGTACTCGAGGCCCAAAAGGCTATCCGGGTCGATTTCCCGATCAATCGGCTCCATCTCTTCGACAGTGAAGGGCGAAGGGTGGACTGACCCCTCCATAGCGGCCAGGTCATTTTCCTGCCGTCTGCAGGGCATGCGCCTTCATTGCATGCGTGCGGATCGTTCCCAGCACGCTTTCCGCAAGCGATTTCAGCTCACCGGCTTCGCCGTCCTTGGCGTAGGCATCGATCAGCGCGATTGCGTTTTCGTGAGCCGTGATCTGTGTGGAAAAATAGGCCTGATCGAAGTTCGCTTCGTCCGCCGTCTGCAGGGCTTCCAGCTGCTTGCGGTGTTCTTCGCTCATCTTGGGAACGAGTTCGATCTTGTCAGCCTTTGCCGCCTCGGCAAGGCCAGCGGATGCCTTCTCGTGATCCCTCAGCATCTGTCGCGCAAAATCGAGAGCCTTCGGATCTTTGCCCCGGGCGACGACCAAACGAGCCGCCTCGATTTCGAACAGGTCAGAACTCGCCATCTCCTCAGCGAACTGCGCCGCAGACGGCGCCGGCCGTGAAAGCGATTGCTGTTGGGCGAATGCAGGCGTGTGGCTGACCATAGGTATATGGATCAGCACGGCCAGCAAGACGGTTGTCAACGGTTTGCGCATGTCGGTCACTCCTTGCGATGTTTCCTGCCCGTCCAACAAGAGCGGATCGCCAAGGTTCCCGCGCCACTAGCCCCCGACGGCTGCGGTGAGCGGGGCAAGCCGCAGCTCAACGCCCGCGCTTTGGAGTGCATCGGCGACATCGTTGGGCGGGAGGCGGTCGGTCACGAGTTCCGTCACGGCATCGAAACCACACACGCGCACCAGACCGTCGCGGCCAAATTTCGATCCGTCGGTGACCACCAGCGCGCGCGCCCCTCGGCTGAGAACCACGCGGGCGAATTCCGCCTCTTCGAGATCGTAGTCCATCACCCCTTCCGCGTTGATGGCCCCCGCGGAGATGACCGCATGGGTGACGGAGAACCGGCTAACGAAATCGATCGCCGTCGAGCCGAAGGCGGCCCCATTGTCGCTGCGCAGTTCACCGCCGGCCATGTAGACCTTGTTGTCGTTGATGGTCGCGAGTGTGCGGGCGATGTCCGAGGAATTCGTAACCACCGTCAGGCGGCGATGCTTCAGAAGCTCGCGCGCGAGAAAACTTGTTGTCGTGCCGGTATCCAGCATGACCGAATCCCCGTCACGGATCGTGGACGCCACCATGGCTGCAATCGCACGCTTGGCATCGGCATTCGCCCGCATGCGCTTCTCAAACGGCGCCTCGCCCATGATCGAGGGCAGGCTGACCGCGCCGTGCATCTTGATCAACGCACCGTCACGGTCGAGTGGCTTCAGATCACGCCTGATTGTTTCAAGGGAAACGCCCAAGGCCGCCGCAAGATCGGCAATCGTGATGGTACCCTCGCGCTCGACGAGACGCAGGATGTCGCGATGTCGTTTTGATGGCGCCATATCGTCGACTCCTCTTTTCACAACCCACCTTTCAAAGCGGCATATTTGGTCATAAAAACACAAAATACCACAAATGAACATTGACAATCCGCTTTGTCGCGTCTGAAATTGCAGAGTGCACCGGCGATACAAGATGGGAAACCACAGGGAACGTCGCCGCGGCCGAAACCGCGCCTGAAAAGGCGAACACAGGTTCACTGGGAGACGTCGCATGCGTGAGGCAGAACCGCCTGTTGGAACTGCGCAGCTCAGGGTCACCGGAGACGTGGAGCGCTCGAGGTTTGCGCCATGACCTCAATCGACAGCCACACCGAGGACCGTATTCATCGCCTCCCCTGCTGGAATGGGTCGATCTCGATAGAACCCCTGCATGGGGGCCTGAGCAATGCAAGTTATCTGATCGGCGACGCGTCCGGTCGCCACGTGGTGCGGATCGGGATCGATTATCCCTTCCATCACGTTTCGCGAGACCGCGAAACGATGACCGCAAGAGCGGCACATGCCGCAGGCTTCGCGCCGAGGGTGGAGCATGCCGAACCCGGAATCATGGTGACGCAGTTCTTGACGGCGAAGACATTGGCCGGCACCGATGTCGGCACGCGCAGCGATCAGATCGCCGGGCTTCTCAAGCGCTTCCACGAGGAGATGCCACATCACGTCGCCGGCCCCGGCTTCATGTTCTGGCCTTTCCATGTCATCCGCGACTATGCTCGCACACTGGATGCCGGCAACAGCCGGATGCGTGCCGAACTGCCGCGCTACCTGTCGCTTGCAGCCGAGCTCGAGGCATCCCAGGCACCACTTCCGATCGTCTTCGGCCACAACGATCTTCTGCCATCGAACATCCTCGATGATGGAGCGCGCCTCTGGCTGATCGATTTCGAATATGCCGGCTTTTCAACCGCCATGTTCGATCTCGCCGGAGCGACCTCCAATGCGGGCCTGTCGCCAGAACAATCGGAGGCGTTTTTCAAAGCGTATTTGGGGACGGAGCCATCGGCCGACCTCCGCCGCTCCATGGCCGCCATGCAATGCGCCTCGCTCTTGCGCGAGGCCATGTGGAGCATGGTGTCCGAGCTTTATCTCGACGCCCCCGGAGCCGATTATGTCGGCTACACGGCCGACAACCTGACGCGTCTCGACGAGGCGCTTGATCGCTATCATTCCATTTACGGGAAACAAACATCATGACGCTGCCCACCCACGCCCAGATCGTCGTCATCGGCGGCGGCATCATCGGCTGCTCGACGGCCTATCACCTCGCCCGCGATCACAAGGCCGATGTGATCCTGCTGGAACAGGGAAGCCTCACCTCCGGCTCGACCTGGCACGCCGCCGGTCTTGTCGGCCAGCTGCGCTCGTCGGCTTCGATCACCCGCGTTCTCAAATATTCGGTCGACCTCTACAAGGGGCTGGAAGCGGAGACGGGGCTCGCGACCGGTTGGAAGATGACGGGGTGCTTGAGGCTTGCCACCAACCAGGATCGCTGGACGGAATTCAAGCGTCTTGCAACGACCGCCGGCAGCTTTGGTATGGAGATGCACCTTGTCTCGCCGGAGGAAGTCAAACGCATGTGGCCGCTGATGAATGTCGACGATCTCGTCGGCGCCAGCTGGCTGCCAACGGATGGCCAGGCAAGCCCCTCCGACATCACCCAGTCGCTGGCAAAGGGTGCCCGGATGCATGGCGCGAAGATTGTCGAGAATGTCCGGGTCACCGGCTTCGACATGAAGGACGGGCGGATCCTCAAGGTGAAGACCACCCTCGGCGACATCGCCTGCGAGAAAGTGGTCAATTGCGGGGGCCAGTGGGCTCGCCAGATCGGCGCGATGGCGGGCATCAACGTGCCGCTGCAGCCGGTCAAACATCAGTACATCATCACCGAGAAGATCGAGGGCCTGTCGACGGATGCCCCGACCATCCGCGACCCCGATCGTCGGACCTATTTCAAGGAAGAGGTCGGCGGCCTCGTCATGGGCGGCTATGAGCCGAACCCACAAGCCTGGACCACCGGCGACGTTCCTGACGAATGGGGCTTCCGGCTGTTCGACGACGACTTCGACCATTTCGAGCAGCACATGATGCAGGCGATCGAGCGCATTCCGGCGCTGGAAAAGGCCGGCGTCAAGCAGATGATCAACGGGCCGGAGAGCTTCACGCCTGACGGCAACTTCATCCTGGGCGCCGCCCCCGAATGCAAGAACATGTTCGTGGGCGCTGGCTTCAACGCGTTCGGCATCGCCTCGGGCGGCGGTGCCGGCTGGGTGCTGGCGCAATGGGTGGTCGATGGCGAAGCCCCGCTTGACCTCTGGGTGGTCGATATCAGACGCTTTGCCGACATGCATCGCGACCGGCAATGGGTGCTCGACCGAACACTCGAGGCCTATGGCAAACACTACACCATCGCCTTCCCGCATGAGGAATATGAAAGCGGCAGGCCGCGTCTCGTGTCGCCGCTCTACGACCGGCTCAAAAGTCACGGCGCCGTCTTCGGCTCGAAACTCGGTTGGGAGCGACCCAATTGGTTTGCCCCCGCAGGTGTCGAGCCGAAGGACATCTATTCCATGGGGCGGCAAAACTGGTTCGCGCCCGTGGGCGACGAGCATGCCCATGTGCGCGAAGCCGTGGGGATCTTCGACCAGTCCTCCTTCGCAAAATTCGAGCTGTCGGGACCTGATGCGCAAAAGGCGCTCGACTGGATCTGCGCCAACGACGTGTCAAAACCGGTCGGGCGGCTCACCTATACCCAGCTTCTCAACACGCGTGGTGGCATCGAGGCTGATCTGACCGTGGCACGCCTCGCCGAAGACCGCTTCTACATCGTCACCGGCACCGGCTTCCGCACGCACGATTTCGGCTGGATCGAAGACCATATTCCTGATGGCCTCGATTGCCGCCTTACCGACATCACCGAGGACTGGGGCACCTTGTCCCTGATGGGACCGAAGGCACGCGCCGTGCTTGAAGCCGTGACCGCAGACGATGTCTCGAATATCGCCTTCCCCTTCGGCCATGTCCGCGAGATCGCCATCGCCGGCGTTAGGCTCAGGGCGCTGCGGGTCACCTATGTCGGCGAACTCGGCTGGGAACTGCATGTTCCAATCGCAGATCTCGGTGCCGTCTTCGATGCCCTGATCCAGGCCGGCAAAATCCATAACATCCGCCCGATCGGCTACCGGGCACTGGAATCCCTCAGGCTCGAAAAAGGCTATCGTGCCTGGGGCTCCGACATCACCCCGAACGACACGCCTTTCGAGGCGGGTCTCGGCTGGGCGGTGAAGCTCGGCAAGACGACCGACTTTCTCGGACGGAGTGCGCTCGAAAGCTTGAAGGGACAGCCGCTGAAGAAGAGGCTGATGGGTTTCACCGTGGCCGACAAGGATATCGTGCTGGTCGGTCGCGAAACGATCCTGCGCGACGGCGTGCCTGTCGGATATCTCACCAGCGGGGGTTATGGCTACACGATCGGCCAGAATGTCGGCTACGGCTATGTTCGAAATGCCGACGGTGTTTCAGACGACTTCCTGCGAAGTGGCCGCTATGAACTGGTGGTCGCATCAGACCGAACTCCGGCCGAAATCGCGTTCGGCCCGCTGATCGATCCTGCCATGACCCGTATCAAGGCCTGATCTTCACGATTCGATGCGCGCCTCAGGCCGCATCCCTTTGAAGCCGGCGCCGAGATTTGGAAAATTTCGGCCGCACAGCCAGTAAATATTTTCTTGAGATTTCCTCGTCAGGCTTCCATAAGCTGATGGCGAGGAGATGTCGTGCCATGGTCACAATCAAGGAAATCGCCAAGGCGGTGGGCGTGTCGTCGGGCACTGTGTCCCGCGTGCTGAACTACGACCAGACGCTGTCGATCTCCGAGCCGAAGCGGCAAGCCATCATCGAAACCGCGGAAGCGTTGAACTATGCAACGCCAAGGGCCCGCCGCAGTGCCCAGCTGCAGCCCCTGCAGATTGCCATGGCGAGCCATGCGGACGTTACGGCCCGGATCGCGGTCATTCACTTCCTTGCCCCGAACGAGGAGTTAGTCGACCCCTATTATGTCGGCGTTCGACTGGCGATCGAAGCGCGGTGCCGGGAGTACAAGATCGAAATCGCCAAGGTGTTCAATCCCGATGTGCCGGTCGATCTCTCGCTGCTGGCGGGACTGTCGGCTGCGATCATCGTCGGCCATCACCCGCGCGCAGAAATCGAAGCGATGGCAAGGATCTGTCCGCACCTGATCATGGCCGACTACAATCCACGCATGCCGCAATTCGACTGTGTCCGAGCCGATCTTGGCGAAGCGACCGTCAATATCCTCGATAGTCTCGACCAGGCAGGCTACCGCCGGATCGGTTTCGTCGGCGGTTACGAGCTGATGGACAATGACGCGCTGATGCACGGCGAGCAGCGCTGCAAAGCCTTCATCGAATGGCACGAGGCGCGCGGCCGCTATCGGCCGGAACTGCTGGCGCTGGGGCAGAGCGAGCGTTTCGGGCAGAACCTTCGGCTGGAAACGGGGTATCAGCAGGCACGCACGCTCTTGTCGCTCGCGGAGCGCCCCGACGCCATCGTTGCAGCGAATGACAACATGGCTATCGGCACCTATCGTGCCATCCAGGAAGCGGGACTCGCGATCCCGAACGACATCGCAGTCATTGCCTTTAACGACATTCCGGTTGCGCAATTCCTGGTACCGCCGCTCTCCACCATGCGCATTCCCGGGGAACTGATCGGCGAGGTCGCGGTGGATCTGATGGTAGAGCGCCTGAACGGTCGCGACTATTCCAAACATGTCACCATCCCGACCCAAATGGTTTGGCGCGGAAGTACACGCAAACCGTGATCTGGGTCTCTGGTCGAAATTCCAGAGACTTACCGCAGCGCACAAAATATTTAGTAAAAATTTTCTTGGCTGTGTTCCGTTTTTCGGGAATAGTGATTGTGAGGCAGGGGATGAGGCTGCCGTTTAAGTCACAATGGGAGGAACACATGGATTACTCACGCGTGCTCAAGCGCTCCGTTTCGGCGGCCCTGACCGGTGCTGCACTTCTGTGCAGCACGGCGGCCTTTGCCGGTGAAGTCACCGTTTGGTGCTGGGACCCGAACTTCAATGTCGCGATCATGAAGGAGGCTGCAGCGCGCTACACCGCGAAGCACCCCGACACGACCTTCAACATCGTCGACTTCGCCAAGGCCGATGTCGAGCAGAAGCTGCAGACGGGTCTGGCGTCCGGCATGACCGATACGCTGCCGGATATCGTGCTGATCGAGGACTATGGCGCGCAGAAGTATTTGCAGTCCTTCCCCGGCTCCTTTGCCGCGCTGACCGACAAGATCGATTATTCCGGCTTTGCCAAATACAAGGTCGACCTGATGACGCTCGAGGGCCAGGTCTATGGCGTGCCCTTCGATTCCGGCGTCACCGGCCTCTACTATCGCACGGATTATCTCGAACAGGCCGGCTACAAGCCCTCCGACATGGAGAACCTGACCTGGGACCGGTTCATCGAGATCGGCAAGGACGTCAAGGCCAAGACCGGTCATGAAATGATGGCGCTTGATTCGAATGACGGCGGTCTGATCCGCATCATGATGCAGTCGGGCGGTCAGTGGTATTTCAACGATGACGGCAGCCTGAACATCACGGGCAATGCCGCCCTGAAAGCGGCGCTCGAAACGCAGGCCCGTATCGTCAACGAAGGCGTGGCCAAGCCGACCAGCGGCTGGAATGACGGCATCAATGCGCTGACCTCAGGCGATGTCGCCTCGGTCCTCATGGGCGTCTGGATCACCGGCACCGTCAAGTCGCAGGCTGATCAGGCCGGCAAATGGGCGCTGACCGCCATTCCGAAGCTCAGCATCGACGGCGCGACCGCTGCCTCGAACCTCGGCGGTTCGAGCTGGTATGTGCTCGACGCATCGGCCGAGAAGGACGAGGCGATCGATTTCCTCAACGAAGTCTACGCCAAGGATCTCGATTTCTATCAAAAGATCCTGACCGAACGCGGCGCTGTCGGCTCACTGCTCGCGGCCCGCACCGGCGAAGCCTACCAGAAGCCCGACGACTTCTTCGGCGGCGACAAGGTCTGGCAGAAGTTCTCCGACTGGCTCGTTCAGGTGCCGGCCGTCAATTACGGCATCTTCACCAACGAACTCGACACGGCGGTGACGGCAAACTTCCCGGCGCTGTTGAAGGGAACCCCGGTCGACGACGTGCTGAAGGCCATCGAAGATCAGGCCGCCGGCCAGATCCAGTAAACCCATCCCACAGGGGTCCGGCTTTCGAGCCAGGCCCCTGTCCTCCCGGAGACGTGCGGTGGAAACGCCGCGCGGCTTCCCTTCGCATAACCAGGTCCAGTGACCACTGATCGGGTTCGGGGACACCGCATGGCCACCACATCCAGATCCAGCTTGAAACGCTACTACGACGTGAACGGATGGCTGTTCGTGGCGCCCGCCGTCGTGTTGATCTCCGTCTTCATGCTCTATCCGATCGTCCGCTCGCTCATCCTGTCTTTCTATTCGGGCCGCGGGATGATGCTGAAGTTTTCCGGCAGCGGAAATCTCGTACGGCTCTGGAACGATCCCGTCTTCTGGAAGGCGCTGGAAAACACCGTCATTTTTTTCGTCGTGCAGGTGCCGATCATGATCACCATGGCGCTGATCCTGGCAGCCATGCTGAACAATCCGAAGCTGCGCTATTCCGGCCTGTTCCGGACGATGATCTTCCTGCCCTGCGTTTCCTCGCTGGTCGCCTATTCCATCCTGTTCAAGAGCATGTTCTCGCTCGACGGCGTCGTGAACAATGTCCTGCTGGGTATCGGCATCATTGGGCAACCGATCGGCTGGCTCACCGATCCCTTCTGGGCCAAGGTGCTGATCATCATCGCCATTACCTGGCGCTGGACCGGCTACAACATGATCTTCTATCTCGCGGCTCTCCAGAACATCGACCGCTCGATCTATGAGGCGGCGAAGATCGACGGCGTGCCATCCTGGGGCCGTTTCGCATTCCTGACGATCCCCATGCTCAAACCGGTGATCCTGTTCACCACCATCACCTCGACGATCGGAACGCTGCAGCTCTTCGACGAAGTCTATAACTTTACCGAAGGCAAAGGTGGCCCTGCGGATTCGACGCTGACGTTGTCGCTCTACATCTACAACCTGACCTTCCGCTTCATGCCCAGCTTCGGTTATGCGGCAACCGTCTCCTATGTGATCGTGCTGATGGTGGCTGTGCTGTCCTTCCTGCAATTCTATGCCGCGAGGGAACGCACATGATCACGACGCTTCGCCGCCGCCTGCCCGATATCGTGCAATACAGCGTCTTGTCGCTCGCCGCTTTCCTCTCGGTTTTTCCCTTCATCTGGATGGTCATTGGGGCAACCAACACCACGAGCCAGATCATCCGCGGCAAGGTCACCTTCGGCACGGCGCTGTTCGACAACATCGCCTCCTTCTTCGCACAGGTGGATGTGCCGCTGGTGTTCTGGAATTCGGTGAAGATCGCGCTGGTCGGAACGGCGCTGACGCTGCTTGTCTCATCGCTTGCCGGTTATGGCTTCGAGATGTTTCGCTCGAAGCTCCGCGAGCGGGTCTATACCGTGATCCTGCTGACGCTGATGGTGCCGTTTGCGGCGCTGATGATCCCGCTCTTCATGCTGATGGGACAGGCGGGGCTGCTGAATACCCATATCGCCATCATGCTGCCGATGATCGCGTCCGCCTTCATCATATTCTATTTCCGCCAGGCCTCCAAAGCGTTCCCGACCGAACTTCGCGATGCGGCCAAGGTGGATGGACTGAAGGAGTGGCAGATCTTCTTCTACATCTATGTGCCGGTTATGCGCTCGACCTATGCGGCGGCCTTCGTCATCGTCTTCATGCTGAACTGGAACAACTATCTCTGGCCGCTGATCGTGCTGCAGTCGAACGACACGAAGACGATCACGCTGGTCGTATCCTCGCTCGCGTCGGCCTATTCGCCCGAATATGGCACCGTGATGATCGGCACGATCCTCGCCACCCTTCCAACCCTCCTCGTCTTCTTCGCCATGCAACGGCAATTCGTGCAGGGCATGCTCGGCTCCGTGAAATAGGACTTTGAAATGCGCATTATCGAGAATTTCAACCGAGACTGGACTTTCCGCGCCGGATTTGACCCGGCTTTCGCCTCGGCTTCGCAGCCGGGTGAAGAGGTCCAGCTTCCCCATACGGCGGTCGAGCTCCCCTATAACTATTTCGACGAGAAGAGCTATCAGAAGGCCTTTACCTATCAGAAGATCGTGGCCTGGGATCCGCGTTTCGAAGGAGGCGAAGTCTCGCTGGTTTTCGATGCCGCCATGGCCGACAGCGTGGTATATCTGAATGGCGCCGAGATCATCGCCCACAAGGATGGCTACACGCCGTTCGAAGCCCGGCTCACGCCGCATTTGAAAGCAGGCGCCAACCTGCTGACGGTCAAGATCGACGGCTCGGAAAACCCCGAGATCCCGCCTTTCGGCGGCGTGATCGACTATCTCACCTATGCCGGCATCTATCGTGACGTCTGGCTCAAGATCACTGCGCCAGTTTCGATCAAGAACGTCAAGATCGAGACGCCGGATGTACTCGCCGACATCAAGCAGGTGACGGCGAAGGTCTGGATTGCCAATCCGACCGATCAGGCACTCTCCGGCAAGGCCACGGCTGTTCTCACCGATCGTGCGGGCCTGGAAATTGCCCGGACCGATGCGACCGTATCAGGCGCAGAAGTATCGCTCGGCCTCTCCGGGCTCAAGGGCATCACGCTCTGGGATATCGACAATCCCGCTCTATATAACCTCACGGTGACGCTGGAGACGCGAGCCGGCAGTGATGCCGTCACGAGCCGTTTCGGCTTCCGCTCTGCCGAATACACGATCGAGGGCTTCAAGCTGAATGGCCGTGTGGTCAAGCTGCGGGGCCTCAACCGTCACCAGGCCTGGCCGCATCTCGGTTACGCCATGGGTCGGCGCGGTCAGGCGAAGGATGCCGACATCCTGAAATTCGACCTCGCCTGCAACATCGCGCGCACCTCGCATTACCCGCAGTCGAAATACTTCCTCGACCGTTGCGACGAAATCGGCCTGCTGGTCTTCGAAGAAATTCCCGGCTGGCAGCATATCGGCGGCGATGCCTGGAAGGCGGAAAGCGTTCAGAACGTGCGCCGCATGATCGAGCGCGACTGGAACCATCCCTCGATCATCATCTGGGGCGTCCGCATCAACGAGAGCCAGGATTCACACGACTTCTATGTCGAGACGAACGCCATGGCGCGGTCGCTCGATACGACCCGCCAGACGGGTGGCGTGCGCTACATCACCGACAGTGAACTGCTCGAAGACGTCTATACGATGAACGACTTCATCCTCGGCATGGAGGAACTGCCGGGCCACAATCGCGAGCGACTGGTGCTGCGCGACCAGCGCGAGGTCACCGGGCTCGACCGCAAGGTGCCCTATATGATCACCGAATATGGTGGTCACATGTACCCGACCAAGCGCTTCGACCAGGAGCAGCGCCAGGCCGAACATGTCAGCCGGCATCTGGCGATCCTGAATGCGGCCGCCGGCGATCCCTCGATCTCGGGGTCCACCGGCTGGTGCATGTTCGACTACAACACCCATAAGGATTTCGGTTCCGGCGACCGCATCTGCTATCACGGCGTCACCGACATGTATCGTGAGCCGAAATTTGCGGCTTACGCCTATGCCTCGCAGGGCGACCCGAAGGACAAGATCGTCATGCAGCCGGTCAGCTTCTGGGCGCGTGGCGAGCGCAATATCGGCGGTGTGCTGCCGCTGATCGTGCTCACCAATTGCGACTATGTCGAAATCCGCATGGGCCATATCGTCAAGCGGATCGAACCCGATACAAAGACCTATCCGCATCTGCCGCATCCGCCCTGCATTCTCGATCACAGCATGGTCACGCCGGAAGAATTCGGCGAGTGGGGCATGACCTGGCGGGACGGCGAACTTGTTGGCTTCATCAACGGCGAGGAAGTCGTCCGCCGCCATTTGCCGGCCGATCCGCTGCCGACGACACTCGATATCGCCGCTGACGATACCGAACTGCGGGTGGGCGAGAAGGACACGGTGCGCGTGATCCTGCGCGCGCTCGATCAGGGCGGCAATGTCCTGGGCTTCTTCGACGATCCGGTCGAGGTCTCGCTTGAGGGTCCGGGTCGCATCGTCGGACCCTCGCTCCTCTCCTTCAAGGGCGGTGCCGTCGGGGTCTATGTCGAAGCCGGAAACGAGGTCGGGCGCTTGACGCTGACGGCCAAGTGCCGTCCCTTCGGCATCAAGCGCATCACCTTCAACGTCACCTGAGCGAGGCTTACATGGCAGAGGTCCGGCTCACCGATATCCGCAAGTCCTACGGCTCGCTCGAGGTCATCAAGGGGGTTAATCTCGAGGTTTCCTCAGGGGAATTCGTCGTCTTCGTCGGTCCTTCCGGCTGCGGCAAGTCCACGCTGCTCCGGATGATCGCGGGGCTGGAGGACATCACGTCCGGTGAGCTGACCATCGGCGGCACCGTGATGAACGATGTCGATCCGTCGAAGCGTGGCATTGCCATGGTGTTCCAGACCTATGCCCTTTATCCTCACATGACCGTGCGCGAGAACATGGGCTTTGCGCTGCGCTTTGCCGGCATGGCAAAGGATGAGATCGAGCGCCGCGTCAACGCCGCGGCGAAGATCCTCGAACTCGGGCCGCTGATGGACCGAAAGCCAAAAGCGTTGTCCGGCGGACAGCGTCAGCGTGTTGCCATCGGCCGCGCCATTGTGCGCCAACCGGATGTTTTTCTATTCGACGAGCCGCTCTCCAACCTTGATGCGGAACTGCGCGTGCACATGCGCGTCGAGATCGCGCGGCTTCACAAAGAACTGAATGCCACGATAATCTACGTCACCCATGACCAGGTGGAGGCGATGACGCTCGCCGACAAGATCGTCGTCCTGCGCGGCGGAATTGTCGAGCAGGTCGGCGCGCCGCTCGCGCTTTACGATGACCCTGATAACATGTTCGTCGCGGGGTTCATCGGCTCGCCGAAGATGAACTTCCTTCCTGCCAAGGTGACCGCCACGGCTGCAGGCACCGTCACAATCGGCCTGACCGCGCAACCTGAGACGGTCTTGACACTTCCCGTCGCGCGCCACTGCACGATCGGGGAGCCGGTTCAGCTCGGTGTACGGCCTGAACATTTCCTCGCCGAAGGTCAAGGCGACGCACAGCTGATCGCTCAGGTCGACGTCATCGAGCACCTCGGCAATACCAGCTATGTGTATTCCCATATCACCCCCGGTGAACAGATCATCATCGAGAGAGAAGAACGGCGTGGCGTCGACCGACGTACGGACCGCATCACCGTGGGATTGTCGGCCGCGCATTGCCTGCTGTTCGACGAACAGGGACAGCGGATACGCTGAGACGGCTTGCGCCGCCTCGGCCAGACATTGATAAAGGGGCCGAACCCGGCCATCGGTTTACTCGCGAACATGATCGTGTTTTGATTGTGGACCCGCTTGACAAAGGTCGCCTGAGCAGATTTTAATCAAGCTCATAAAGTAAGCACTTTTGCTTCCATCTGACATTCGGCGCTCAGCGCCACCGGGCAACAAAGCCCACAACGCCCCGTCACCGGGATCTGCGTTGTGGGCTTTTTCGTATTTGGAAATCGCATGCAGCAGACGGCGAAAATCGGTGTCCTCTATTCGACCACCGGCCCTTATGGGGCCATGGGACGGGATGCCCATGGTGGCGTCGCGTTCGCCTTCCACGAATACCATGCCCGTGGCGGAGACAAAATCGAGCCGGTCTTCTACGATCCTCAGGGTGATCTCTCGGCCTATCTCGAAGGTGCCCGCAGCCTGATCCGTGACCACGGTTGCCGCCACATCATCGGTACCATCACGTCTGCCGCCCGCAAGGAAGTCCTACCGCTGGTCGAAAAACACGACAGCCTCCTGTGGTATGCCTGCCCTTATGAGGGTTTCGAGGCCAATGAGAATGCACTTTATATCGGCGGTTGCCCGAACCAGCACCTGATCCCGCTCTTCGAACATCTGATCCCTCGCTACGGCGCCCGCCCCTATCTCGTCGGCGCGAACTATGTGTGGGGCTGGGAAATGAACCGGCTGGCGCGTGAGCTGATCGCCAATACCGGTGGCTCGGTTCTCGGCGAACGGTACCTGCCGCTCGAGGAGACAGCCGTCGAGCGGATCATCGCCGACATCGCCGAGAAGCGACCGAGCTTCATTCTCAACAACCTCATCGGCCCGTCGAGCTACGCCTTCCTGGAAGCCATGGAGGAACTCGGAAGCCGTGACCCGGCCTTCCTGCCGGAAAATTGCCCGGTTGCGAGTTGCGACTTGCAGGAATCCGAACTCAATGAAGTGGCCGATGGAGCCGCGATCGGCCAGCTCTGTGCGGCGGCGTATTTCAATACATTCAACAGTGCCGAGAACCGCGAATTTCATGCCCGACTGCGCGACTTCGATCCCACGATCGGCGGCGTCTCCAGCATTTTTGCTAGCGCCTACACCGCAGCCTCGCTGTGCATCGCGGCGATCGAGGCGACAGAGGCTGACGAGCCGTCCGGCGTGCGCGAGCACATCCTGTCCCGCACCTGGCCAGGCCTGTTCGGCGACATGATCTTCGACCGCCAGACCAATCACGCGAGCCTGCCTTTTCTGCTCGGTCGGGTGAATGGAAACCGCGGCTTCGATGTGATCGCCTCGCGCCTGCCGCTCGCCGCCGACCCTTATCTCACCGCGACGACCAGCCGCGCGCAACCTTGGCTCAGGGTGGCGAAATGATCTCCAAGACCCCCAACTTCACTGGCTGGAAAGCGGTGATCCTTGCCGAAGAAGACGGCAATGTCGAAAGGTTGCGCCGCCAGCTCTCGTTGCTTGGTGTGACCTCCTCGGTGCAGTGGTTGCCGCTTTCCGGCAGCGACCTGCCGGATCTCGTGATCGTCGATGCCGACCGGGGATGGGACGAATTGCTGCCCTGGCCATACCAGCGTCCAGCCCGCCCCGTCGCGGCCCTGCTCGGCTCGGAAGCACCGGGCCGTATCGCCTGGGCGATCGGGTGTGGTGCAGGGTCCATCATCCCGAAGCCGGTGACGTCGGCTTCCGTCTATCCGGCGCTCGTTCTCGCGGTCAGCAGCCATGAGCAGCGCCAGCATGAAGAAGCCCGCATCGCCCATCTCGAAGAGCGGCTTCGCCTTCGGCCGGTGGTTTTTGCGGCTATTGAACGCCTCAAGGTCAGCAAATCCATCGACGAGGAAGCCGCCTATGCCCTTTTGCGGGACCATGCCATGCGGCAACGCATGCCGATCGAGCGGCTCGCCGCCCTTTTTCTCGGCGGGGCCGATGTCATGCGGGAGGTTGGCTGATGCGCGTCCTGCGTGAAATCCTCCGCCAGCCGATGGCCCTGTTCGGCTTTGCCATCATCCTCATCGTCGTGATCGGCGCGCTCGGCGCACCGCTCTTCGCACCCTTCAATCCGGACGAACAGATGTTCGACGGATTGACGCTGGAAGGGGCCCCCATGCCCCCGGGTGGCCCCTTCCTGCTCGGCACCGACACGCTCGGCCGCGATCTGCTCTCACGCATGTTGTTCGGCGCGCGCACCTCGCTCCTGATCGGCCTCGTTGCCAATGGCGTCGCGGTCGCGATCGGCCTCTTCGTCGGCATCACCGCCGGCTACATGCGTGGTTTCGCCGGTAACGTATTGATGCGCTTCACCGATCTGATGATGGCTTTCCCCGCGCTCCTGCTCGCCATTGTTCTGGCGGCCTTACTCAAGCCCAGCCTATGGATCGTCGCCATGGTGATTGCGCTGGTGAACTGGGTGCAGGTGGCACGCATCGTCTATACGGAAACGCGCGGACTGGTGGAGCGCGACTTCATCCTCGCCGAAAAATCGCTCGGCGCCGGCCACGGGCGTATTCTCTTCCTGCATATCCTGCCGCATCTGGTCCCGACGGCCATCGTCTGGGGAACGCTCGGGATCGCAACCACAGTGCTGCTCGAAGCGACGCTGTCCTTCCTTGGCATCGGCGTCCAGCCCCCGAACCCGTCCTGGGGCAATATCATCTTCGAGAGCCAAAGCTATTTCCAGGCGGCCCCCTGGCTGGTCTTCTTCCCCGGCGCAGTGATCTTGCTGACCGCCCTTGCCTTCAACCTGGTGGGCGACGCGCTGCGCGATCTGCTCGATCCGACACAGCGCGGGAGGGGTTGATGCTCCAACTTCTCGCCAAGCGGCTCGTGCAGGCGGTCCTCATCTTGTTCGGCGTCTCCGCCATCACCTTCGTGCTGCTCTATGCCCTGCCGGCAGATCCCGCCCGCATGCTTGCCGGTCGCAGCGCGACGGCCAAGACAGTTGAAAACATCCGACACGAACTCGGCCTCGACAAACCGCTCGTCGTGCAGTTCGGACATTATGTCGGTGGCCTGGTCCAGGGAGATTTCGGCCGTTCCTATGCACAAAAAACGGAAGTGTCGACGTTGATTGCCGCCCGCCTCCCCGCAACGCTGACCCTGATGGCGGCCGGCATTGCGCTGGAAGTGCTGTTCGGTTTGGTTCTCGGCGTGATTGCCGCGCTCAACCGCGGCAAGCTCGTCGATCGGGTGATCATGATGTCGTCCTTCGTCGGTGTTTCCGCCCCGCAATTCGTCGTGGCGCTGCTGCTGCTCTATGTCTTTGCGGCCACGCTGGGCTGGTTCCCGATGTCGGGCTACGGGACAGCCGCCCATGTGGTGTTGCCGGCGGCGACGCTTGGGCTACTTGGCGCCGGCTGGTATGCCCGCATGGTCCGCTCGGCGATGATCGATGTCCTGAACCAGGACTACGTGCGCACCGCCCGCGCCAAGGGTCTGTCGCGCGCCCGCGTCGTGCTCCGTCACGCGCTGCCGAATGCCACACTTCCGATCATCGCGATGATCGGGATCGACATTGGTCAGTTCATGGGCGGCGTAGTTGTGGTCGAGGCCGTCTACGGCTGGCCAGGTATCGGCCAGCTCGCCTGGCAGGCGATCCAGCAGGTCGACATCCCCATCATCATGGGCGTCACGCTCACTTCGGCACTTGCCATCATCCTCGGCAATCTTCTCGCCGATCTCATCGCGCCGGCGATTGACCCGCGCATCCGTTCACACTGAAGCCTGACAACAACAAGGGGAACCCGCATGTTCAGACGCTTGCTTCTCAACTCAACTGCCGCAGCCGTGATGGCATTGCTGCCATCCATGGCGGGGGCACAGGATACGCCCGCAAAGGGCGGCGACATCGTCGTCACCTACAAGGACGACATCACCACGCTCGACCCGGCGATCGGTTACGACTGGGTGAACTGGTCGATGATCAAGAGCCTCTATTCCCGCCTGATGGACTATGAGCCGGGTACCGCCAACCTCGTGCCCTCGCTCGCCGAAAGCTTCGATGTCTCGGCCGACGGCCTGACCTATACCTTCAAGCTGCGCCCGGGCGTGAAATTCTCGAATGGGCGCACCGTGGTTGCCTCTGACGTCAAGTATTCGATCGAACGTGCCGTCAATCCGAAGACTCAAGGGCCAGGCGCCGGCTTCTTCGGCGCCATCGCCGGCTTCGATGCCGTCTCCGGCGGCACCTCGGAAACGCTTTCGGGCATCGAAACGCCTAACGATCAGACCGTGATCTTCAAACTCTCGCGCCCGGACGCGACCTTCCTGCACGTTCTCGCGATCAACTTCGCCTCCGTGGTGCCGAAGGAAGCCGTGGAAGCAGCCAATGGCGATTTCGGCAAGCAGCCCGTCGGCTCCGGCACCTTCATCCTGAAGGACTGGACGATCGGCCAGAAGCTGGTCTTCGATCGCAACCCAGACTATTTCAACAAGGACCTGCCTTATATCGACAAGGTCACCGTCGAAGTGGGCCAGGAGCCGCTGGTGGCACTTCTGCGCTTGCAGAAGGGCGAGGTCGACATCGCCGGCGACGGCATCCCGCCGGCCAAATTCCTTGAGATCAAGAACTCGCCCGAAGGCGCGCAGATGATCGTCGATGGCGAACAGCTGCACACCGGCTATCTCACCCTCAATACCAAGATCAAGCCGCTCGACGACGTGAAGGTTCGTCAGGCGATCAACATGGCCGTCAACAAGGAGCGCATCACCCGCATCCTGAACGGCCGCGCAACGCCGGCCAACCAGCCCCTGCCGCCGCTGATGCCGGGCTATGACAAGAGCTTCACCGGCTACGCCTATGACGTCGAGAAGGCCAAGGCCCTTCTCGCCGAGGCCGGTTATCCCGACGGTTTCGAGACCGTGCTCTTCTCGACCAACACTGATCCGCAGCCCCGCATTGCGCAGGCGATCCAGCAGGATCTCGCGGCGATCGGCATCAAGGCCGAAGTTCGCGCCCTTGCCCAGGGCAATGTGATTGCAGCCGGCGGCACCGAAGGCGAAGCGCCGATGGTCTGGTCGGGCGGCATGGCCTGGATCGCCGACTTCCCGGATCCGTCCAACTTCTACGGCCCGATCCTCGGCTGCGCCGGTGCGGTTCAAGGCGGCTGGAACTGGTCCTGGTATTGCAACGAAGCGCTCGACAAGCGGGCCGTTGAGGCTGATTCGATGTCTGATCCGGCCAAGGTTGCCGAGCGTCAGGCGGCCTGGGGCAAGATCTTCACCGACATCATGGCAGATGCACCCTGGGTCCCGGTCATCAACGAACGTCGCGTCGTTGCCAAGTCGACCCGCATGGGTGGCCCGGACAACATCTACATCGATCCGACCCGCGTCATCAATTACGACGCGATCTTCGTGAAGCAATAAGCCTCTCGACGCTTTTCCGTCCCCCGGTGTTTTCGGGGGACGGTTCATCCAACAAAAACAAGCTGGACATCCGGAGCCATCCCATGTGCGTCGCCTGCAACCACACCATCCACAGCGCTCAACACAATTTCGGCTGGAACCGCGATTTTCCGCCGGCCCTGACAGCAAAGCCCGGTGAAACGATCCTGTTCGAATGCATGGATTCCTCCGGCGGCCAGATCGGCCGCGACGCGACGCTTGAAACGCTCGCCAATCTTGATTTCGGCAAGATCAATCCGGTTTCCGGACCAGTCTTCGTTGAAGGAGCCGAGCCGGGCGACGCGCTGAAGGTCACGATCCGCAAGTTTCATCCGTCCGGCCATGGCTGGACCGCCAACATTCCAGGCTTCGGCTTGCTTGCCGACCAGTTCAAGGATCCGGCGCTGCATGTCTGGTCCTATGACACGACCAGCATGGCGCCGGCTGCCTATGGGCCGGGCGGCAAGGTACCGCTGAAGCCCTTTACCGGCACGATCGGCGTGGCGCCGGCTGAGCCCGGTCTGCATTCCGTCGTCCCACCGCGTCGCGTCGGCGGCAATATGGACATCAGAGACCTCACCGCTGGCGTCACGCTTTACCTGCCGATCGAAGTCGAGGGCGCGCTCTTTTCCGTCGGCGACACCCATGCCGCGCAAGGCGATGGCGAAGTCTGCGGCACGGCCATCGAGAGCCAGATGAACGTCGAGCTGACGCTCGACCTGATCAAGGGTGCGAACCTGAAGACACCGCGCTTCACGACCACCGAACCCGTCACCCGCCATCTCGACGGCGCAGGTTATGAAGTCACCACCGGCATCGGTCCGGACCTGATGACGGGCGCGCAGGAAGCCGTCATGCGGATGATCGATCTGCTGACCGCCGAGCACGGCATGAACCCGGTTGATGCCTATATGCTCTGCTCCGTCTGCGGCGACCTGAGGATCAGCGAGATCGTCGACATGCCGAACTGGGTCGTCTCCTTCTACTTCCCGCGGATCGTGCTCCTGTGACGTCCAAGTCTCGTCCATCGGTACTCTCTGTCCGCAACCTCTCCGTCGACGCCAGGACGCCGACGGGCCTGAAACGCATCCTGAATGATGTCAGTTTCGAGATTGCGGCCGGAGAGACCCTCTGCCTGGCAGGTGAATCCGGCTCCGGCAAGTCGGTGACCTCGCTCGCAATCATGGGCCTCTTGCCAAAAGCCGCACTGCGGGTCGCCTCGGGCGAGATCACGCTCGGGGGGAAGCGCCTGCTCGGCCTCTCCGAAAGCGCCATGCGCCGCATCCGCGGTCGTGACGTCGCGATGATCTTCCAAGAACCGATGACCTCGCTCAATCCGGTCATGACGATCGGTGCGCAGATGGTGGAAGCCATTCGCGAGCATCGGGAAGGCAGTTCGGAAAGCCCCGAGACCATTGCCCGCCAAATGCTCGATGCGGTCCACATGACGGAAGCGGCCCGGCGCCTCACACAGTATCCGCATGAACTCTCAGGCGGTATGCGCCAGCGGGTTATGATCGCGATGGCGCTCTCCTGCCGCCCGAAGGTGCTGATCGCCGACGAGCCGACCACAGCCCTTGATGTGACCGTTCAGGCGCAGATCCTGACTCTGATCCGGGAGCTGCGCCAGGAGTTCCAGACCTCGATCCTGATGATCACCCATGACATGGGGGTCGTTGCCGAAATGGCCGATCGGGTCGCGGTCATGCGGCAAGGGCTCGTCGTCGAGCAAGGCGATGCCCTCGACATTTTCGAACGACCTGCCGCTGCCTATACGCAGCAACTGCTTGCTGCCGTTCCGCGTCTCGGCGCCCTCGCCGGGACATCAGAGCCACCGAAGGTGACGTCCCACCCGCCTTTGCCGGCATCTCCCGCGCCCGTCCTGGAGGTGACAGACCTCAGCGTGACCTATGGAGCCAAGACGGGTTGGTTTGCACGCGGCAAGGCAGCTCAGCCGACGGTGAAGAAGATCGGTTTCGAACTGAAAGCCGGCCAGACGCTCGGGCTTGTCGGAGAAAGTGGTTCCGGCAAGTCGACGACCGGCAAGGCGGTGCTCGGCCTCATTCCGTTTGATGGCAGCGTGCGGATTGCCGGACGCGAAGTCTTCCCGTCCTCTCCTTCGATCATGCTCCCGATCCGTCGCAGCGCGCAGATGATCTTCCAGGACCCTTACGCGTCGCTGGACCCGCGCATGAGCGTGGGGGCGGCTATCGCCGAACCGCTGCTCATCCACGGCATCGCCAATGCGTCCGAACGCAAGGATCGGGTGGCCGCCCTGTTGAAACGCGTTGATCTCCCGCCGGAAGCGGCAGACCGCTATCCGCATGAATTCTCCGGCGGGCAGCGCCAGCGCATCTGCATCGCACGCGCGCTGGCCCTCCAGCCGCAACTGATCGTCGCTGACGAAAGCGTGGCCGCTCTCGATGTCTCGGTTCGCGGCCGCGTGCTCGATCTGATGCTGGAACTGCAGGAGGAAATGGGGCTGGCCTACCTCTTCATTTCCCACGATATGGCGGTGATCGAGAAGATGTCGCACACGGTCGCGGTCATGCGCGCGGGAGAAATCGTGGAGATCGGCCCCCGTGCCGAGGTTTTTGAGGATCCTCGTGACCCTTACACCCGAGCCCTGATGGCCGCAGTCCCCATCCCCGATCCGCGCCACTATCGCCAAACGCAGCGGATGGCCTGAGAGGGAAGCGCGGCTCTGCCAGCCTTGGTCCTTAGAAACTGCGAGGCATGCGCAACAACCATGGCGCATGCCTTCGGATAAGACGTGCTCTAGATCGGCTTGCTGAAGCTGTCGGTGAACCGCACCGAACCGTGGTGCTCGCCTGCCTCGCACAGCACGATATCCATGGCATCGGCCATCACATTCACGACGGCAAAGCCGCCCATGAACCCGGCCTTCGGCTTGAAGATATCGATACCGTCGCGATTGTAGATCATGGCCGTTTCATGCTGATGGCCATGAAAAAGACCGATGACATTATAGGGTCGAAGCAGATCTACCATTTTTGAACGGTCGTCGGCGCTCCACCAGTGTGGTGGCCCCTTGCCTTCTCCATCGAAGGTCTGTTTGTCGGCATCCCACATCTCGGTCGAGAACGGGTCCCAGCCATAATGCTGAAACAGGATGACGGGTTTCCGGTTGGCTGCATACGTTGCCAGATCATCGGCGAGCCACTCGAGACCGGAAATCGCGCCCTTGGTGGTGTCGCCGGCAAAACGCTGCGTCTGCACGAGATGGACATGGGGCCAATCCCAGGAATAGCAGTCGGACTCGACATGGTAGTTTGTGACCGGAACCGGGGGCTTGAAGAACACGGTCGAGCGGTGATTGAGTTCGACATAGTCTCGAAGTTCGCGCCGATACCAATCGACATGCGGTGCCGGGCCGTCCTGATCGAGGTCGTGATTGCCGAGGCCGAGATAGACCGGGAAATGCACGCGGTCCGGTCCGACGCCTTCCTGATATCTCTGGCTGAATTGCCGCAGCTGATATCCCTCGCCGGGGATAGCGCCTTGACCGCCCCCGTCGTCCGTCAGATCGCCACCGATCACGACACCTTTCGGAATACCGATCTTCCGGCCCGCACCGACCAGAGGGGTCGGCTTTCCGGATATTGTCGTGGGCCAGGACAGTTCCGGGACCCGGTTGATCGCGGCGACATGGCGCAGGAGGTTCTCGTCGGTCTTGCCTTCTTCGGCGCAGTTGGGCGCGAGTCCGTTCGCCATGCGGCAGGCATGGATGTCATTCGTGAAAACGAATGTCGTGCTGTCATTCTGCTGCGATGCCGCAAAGCCGGAAGGGTAGAACAGGCCCGTGGAAACCGCCGCCGTAGCGGTCCGGAGAAAATCGCGTCTTTTCATGATGGGGCGCATGTCTTTTGCATTCTCCGGATTGGTCAGGCGACGCAGACATGAGGTTTAAATTCGGCAGCCTCTCTCGTCCAGAGTCGGCCACCTCATCGTCATGCGAAATCGAGCACCGCCTCGAATCTGGTCTCGCCGTCCGAGGGGATGTAAGAGCGGAGCTTCAATTTCCCGTTCATCTGCGTCATCAGACGGTGAACGATCGCGAGCCCCAGACCCGATCCCGGCTGGTTCGTGCGACCGCGACGATACCGTTGCCGATACTGTTCAACATCCTCCTCGATACCTCCGGGCACCACGTTGACGACAGCGATGCGTCTGTCCTTGGCCAGATGGACGGCAATCGGGCGAGCGTTATCTCCATATTTGGCAGCGTTTTCGAGCAGGTTCTTGAAGGCGATGCCGAAGGCATCGGGATCGATCGGCAGCAGCAGGGGTTGATCTGGTGTCTCCCGCGTCACCTTCACCGTCACTGCCGGGTGCGCGCGGATGAAATCGTCGAGCACGAGATCGAACAAGACCGAGAGATCCGTTGTCTCGGTTGCCGTCCCGATCCCTGCATCGGCGCGGGCGAGCTGCAGCAGCTTCTCCACCATGGAAGAAAGCCGTCGCAAAGCCACATGAACCTGCGAGGCACGCCTTCGCGGCGGGCCGTCGTCGAGTTCATCCATCAGAAGCTCGATCTGGGCCAAGGCACCAGCGAGGGGCGTTCGCAGCTCGTGCGCGCTGTTGGCCGAAAGATCGCGTTCCGCCTGCAAGGTCGCGGTCAGGCGCTCCAGGAGCCGGTTGATCGAACCGGGTATCGCGGCGAGTTCGGCCGGGAGATCCGCGATCTCGATCGGCGTCAGGTTGGCGCCGTCGCGCTCGGAAATGGCGTCCCCCAGCCGCGCGACAGGCGCCGTCGCCCGCGAGACGATCCACCAGACAGCCAGCATGCCGAGCGGCAGCAGGATCATGATCGGCAGCAAGAGGGCGAGTGCGCTTTCCAAGGTGGCCTCGCGACGGTGGTCAAGCGAATCCGCCATCTGCACAAAGAGACTGTCACTCACCGTCGCGACGGTAAAGATCCTGCGGTCGCCGTCATCGGCAAAACCCGGTACGAGGGGAGCGCCATACGGTTCGGCCGAGACGTTGTTCGAATGCAGGAGAACACGTCCGGAGGCATCGCGTACCTGGTAGGTGAGATATTCGTCGCGGATGTCCCCTTTCGGGTCTACGACACGATAGGGCTCTTCTCGCGCTTCGCGACGAAACAGGTCGTCCACCACCAGCGGCACCAGCCGTTCTGTCGTTTCCTGCAAAGCACTGTCGAAGACTTCGTCGTACTCGTCCCGCATGATCGTGATGCCGAGCAGCACGGCGACCGTCCAGAAACCGAAGAGGAGAACGGCAAGCGAGACGATCAAGGTCCGGGACAAGCTGGCCGGTTTCTCTGACATATCAGGCGATCCTGTATCCGAGACCACGCATCGTCTCGATCACGTCTTTGCCGAGCTTGCGGCGCAGACGACTGACATAGACTTCGACCGTATTGCTCTCCACCTCGGCTCCGAATTCGTACAGCGCCTCTTCGATCTGCCCCTTGGAGACGATCGCATGGCGGCGCGCGATCAGCCGGTCGAGAACCGCCCATTCGCGCGACGACAGACTGATCTCGACGCCGTCTTGCGACAGCACTCTCCGTTCGGCAACGAAGACCTTCAGCGCGCCCAAAGTCACTTCCGGCAGGGGCTGAGTGCCATAGCGGCGCGCAACCGCCTGCATTCGCGCCTCCAGTTCGCCCATATCCACCGGCTTGACCAGATAGTCGTCCGCCCCTGCATTGAGACCCGCAATGCGATCCGAAACCTGATCATGCGCGGTCATGATGATAACGGGCGTGACATCTCGTCGAGCCCGCATCCGTGTTAAGATGTCGATACCCTTCCCATCGGGCAGCCGCAGATCGAGGAGAACCAGATCATAGGGGGCGGCGGTCAGGCTTGCCTCGGCAGTCTCCACCGTCACGGCCCAATCGACGGCATGGCCCTGCCGGCGGACGTGCGTGCGAACCGCATCCCCCAGCAACTCGTCATCTTCCACCAAAAGCACGCGCATGCATTCACCCTACGAATGCCTCGGAACAGGCGGGTAGTTGGTAACCGCCTCGCCCGAAAGGTCAAGCTGGCCTGTGGTAAGCGGGAAGAGGGAGATTGGAGATCAGCGAGCCCGGATACAGATCTGGCGGAACCACAACCCCGTGGCACGAGTTGTCCAAAGGCTTGCAACACAGGAAGGAAAAACAATGGATCACCGCAACCACGTCCGTCTCGCTCCCACTGAACTCACACCTTCAGTCCTGCAAGGGGCGACGGTTTACGGGGCTGACGATCACAAGGTCGGCAAGGTCGATCACGTTCACGGTGTCGGCGCCATGAGCCATGCCGTCATCGATGTCGGCGGCTTCCTCGGGATCGGCGCCAAGCCGGTTTCCGTTCCCCTCAGCGACCTGGATTTCATGCGTGACGAGGATGGCGATGTACATGCCGTGACGGCGTGGACGAAGGACCAGCTGAAGGACATGCCGGAACACAAGCATTGACGCCCGGCGTCAGATTTGACGTTATCGCCATAGTTTAATGGCACCGATGCCATGACACTTGCCCATCGCCCAGGCGGGGCTGCCCGGGCGATGGTTTCGGAACGTTGTGGGCGCGACGACCTCTTGGCGGAAATGCCGTCTCGATGCGCCCATGAGTTCCGAAACGCCTAGTGCAACAGGCCCTTAAAGGCGTCTGCCTGGCTTTCGATCCAAGGCTCGAATGCCTGAGGCTCAAGACCGGTAAGCGCCTTGTAATCGGAGGTCACCTGGGCCAGACCGCCGACACCGATCATCGTATCGATCGATGCGAACACGCGTGCGACCGGCTCGGGCAGACCTGCGCCGACCATGCCCTGCACCAACCCCTCGAGCGGTACTTCGACCACGGTGATCTCCTTGCCGGCGGCGGCACCAATCAAGGCAGCAATATCCGCGTGGCTGAAGGTGTGAGCGCCGGTGAGAGTATAGATCGTCTTCGCGTCGGTCGGAGCGATCAAGGCAGCCGCCGTGGCACGGCCGATGTCGTCCCGGGCGATGTGCGCAATGCGCCCACCGGCTGCAGCGGAGTACCAATGGCCGGAGGCGAGTGCCGCGCCCGCCGAAAGGAAGACATTCTCGAAGTACCAGTTGTTGCGCAGGATGGTCCAACCCGGAATGGAACTGGCCTTGATCGCAGCCTCCGTGCCCTCATGATCGGGAGCAAACAGCAGGGGCGAATTGGCGGGCTCCGGCATCGAGGTATAAAGCAGGTGTTGGACGCCTGCCTTTTCGGCCGCGGCTATCGCTGCCTTGTGCTGAACGAGCCGGTGCCCAGGCCGATCGAGGCTGTCCGTGCTGATGATGAGGACACGGCCGACGCCGGCAAAGGCTTTTTCCATCGATGCGGCGTCGTCGAAATCGACTGCCCGAGTTTCAACACCTTTAGCTGCCCAGGCAGCCAGAGCTTCAGGCTTGCGGCTCGCCGCGACGATATCGGCCGTCGCAACCTTGTAGGTTTCCGTCAGATGATGAAGGACGCTCTGGCCGAGTTTGCCGGAAGCGCCGGTGACGAGGTATTTTGCAGTCATGGATCATGCATCCTTGCAGCGATGAGGTGGGCTCAAAAACAGGGCTGGTCTGTTTTTCAGAGTTGCTGTAGATTGCAGATCCATGAGATGCCGTAAAGTAGGCAGTTTTTTAGAACCATGTCGGATGGAGAATACCGGTGACGGCGCATGTGAAGCTAATCCCCGATGTCGAGCAGGCGATCGGTGCAATCAAGGCTCTGCTGGCCGAACCACTGGGTGGCCCATTCGATCCGAAGAATTGCCCTGTTCGGGACGTGTTCTCCCACATAGGAGACAAATGGGCCTCACTGATCCTGCAGGTGTTGTGCACGCGCAATCACCGCTTCGGAGAGTTGCGCCGCGCCATCCCCGACATCTCCCAGGCGATGCTGACCAGCACTCTGAGAACGCTGCAGCGCGACGGCCTTGTGCACCGCGAAGTCTTCCCGACCCAGCCACCGAGCGTCGAATACAGCCTGACGGAGTTGGGTCAGTCGCTGATCGGACCGATCGCCGGCCTCGTTCTCTGGTCAGTTGAACATCACGGCCGCATCCAGCAGTCCCGCCGCCAGTATGACGGTGATAATCCTCCTGCCCGCAAACTGCGATAATTTGAGACGCGTGCATCCAGATCTCGTAAACCATATGGTTGAACCGTTTCTAGATAAAAGGCGGATTAAATAGCCCCCAAAAGGGGGCGCATATGATCCGCAGATATTTGTTCGACAGGTCCGGTAATTTTGGCCTGATGACGGCATTGTTGATGGTGCCGCTGGCAGGCGCGGCAGGGTTTGCCCTCGATCTCAGCAATGCACTTCTGGTACGGTCCGATCTACAGGCCAAAGCCGATGCGGCTGCGCTTGCAGCCGTTGGTCAGGTGTCGACCGGGGTCGCCGAAGCCATGAAGATGGGCGGAGATGGCGAGATCTCCGGTGCTGTTGCGGATGCCAAGAGTGTCTTTCTCGCCCAGTCCGCATCAAGTGACTACAAGCTCGTCAGCGCAGATGCCGACGTCGTCAAGTCCGGCAACCAGTTGAAAGCTGTGATCTCCTACAAGGCCGAAGTTCCGACCACGCTGTCGCGCATCCTCGGCAAGAATGCCGTGACGGTTTCCGGGACCGCAGAGGCTGTCTTCCAGACGGAGACATTTCGCGATTTCTATCTTTTGCTCGACAACACGCCGTCGATGGGGGTGGGCGCGACACCCGCCGATGTCGATACGATGGTGGCCAATACCGGCGACAAATGCGCCTTCGCCTGCCACATCGTTAAAGACGGCGTTGTGGACAAGAACAGTTATTACTACCTCGCCAAGAAGCTCGGTGTCACGATCCGCATCGACGTCGTCGCGGCGGCGACCTCGGCCCTGATGGAGACTGCCAAGACCTCTCGCAAGAGTTCCAACCAGTACAGGATGGCGGTTTATACTTTTGGGGAGAAGGCCGAAGACACAAAGCTCCTCGAAGTCGCTTCCCTGACCAGCGACCTCGACTCCGTCAAGACCAAGGCATCGAAGATCGGCCTGATGTCGATCCCCTATCAGGGTTACGACAACGACCAGCAGACCGATTTCGATCGGGCCCTGTCGAATGTCGGCAAGCTCATGGGAACCTCCGGCACCGGTAGCAATGCCTCGAACCCGGAGAAGATCGTCTTCTTCGTATCCGATGGCGTGGGCGATGCCTACAAGCCCACGACCTGCACGAAAAAGCTCAATGGCGGCCGTTGCCAGGAACCGATCGACACGACCCAGTGCACCGCTCTGAAGGCGAAGGGATACCGCATCGCCGTCCTTTACACGACCTATCTGCCGCTTCCGACAAACCAATGGTACAAGGATTGGATCAAGCCGTTCCAGAGCGAGATTCCGACCCGCATGCAGGCCTGCGCGTCACCCGGGCTATACTTCGAAGTCAGCCCAAGCCAAGGTATCGCGGAAGCCATGTCAGCCATGTTCCTGAAGATCGTGAACACCCCTCGCCTTGCCAGCTAGCTCCGTCTCGGACTGCCGGCGGGGCTCAGAATGGGCGCTGTGAGGCTGGATCCTGGAAGCAGACCTTGTTGCCTTCGCCGAAGCTCAGTCCGTGTTCTTCGAACGCCCGGCGGATCGCGTTGATCGAAGCCGGGCGCGTCGACCGTTCACCTTCGGCCTCAATGCGGCGGATCGAGGAGACGGAGATACCCGACAGCGCGGAGAGGTCGCCCAGCGTCCACTGCAGCATCGCCCGCGCTGCCCGGATCTGCATGGGTGTGAGATCATGCCAATCGTCGTTGGACGGAAGACCATGGTTGGTCAGGTCATCGTGCAACATGATGATCCCGAGCCATTCATGCGAGCGGCCGCCTTTCTTGACGATCGGCACAGCGCGGCAGTGAAACCACTCGTATTCGCCTGTCATCCGCCGCAGACGCAAATTGACCAAATAGGGCGACAGTGTCCGTACCGCCTGGCCCCAGGCAGCCGCGACGCGCTGCCGATCTTCCGGGTGGACGGCCTCTAACCAGGCACCACTGGCGACATGGATTTCCAACTGGCCGGTCAAAGCCGTCCAGCCTTGGGAATAGATCGGCACGCCATCTGCCGAGGCGCGCCATTCCATGGTCGCAAGCGAGTTAACGAGGGCACGGTACCGCGCGAGCGTATCTTCGATGGTCTCACGGCTCTCATGCTGCGCTGTGATGTCGATGACGATGCCGACAGAACGGGTTGGCTGCTGGTTGTCGTCGAGAACCACCTCCGAGCGGAAATCGATCCAGCGGACGGTCCTGTCCGCGCGCACGATGCGAAACCTGCGCTCGACAGGAACGCCGCTTCTGATCATCAGCCAGATGTTTTCCGCCTGTGAACGGTCTTCCGGGTGGGCGAAATCACTGATTTCCGCAATTCGGAAATTCGCCGTCGGACCGAGCCCCAGCAAACGCAACAAACCAGAACTGGGACAGCACATACCGCTCATGCTGTCACAGGACCAAAATCCCATGGTGCCGCGATCTTCAGCCAACTTCAGGTAATGAGTCACGACCGCGTCGCGGGCAAGCGTGACGCTGTTCCTCACATCTGGCTGTCCGCTGTCTTTCGAGGTACCCGAGCCAGATGTGAATTGGAAAAGCATTTCGAAAGGGTTGGCATTCATGTTTCAATTCCCCGTCCAAGGGACAAAGGATCTTTGCAGGATTTGCGACTAAAACGCTAGCGCGGCCCAATTGTGGCGGCAAGCCCTTTGCCACCGGGATCAGGGTGCATTTCATGCAACACAGATATTCTGCGGTGGCCATAGACAGGATTGCGTGAGCTTCTTGTTTTCGGGGTGGGATGCGACACTTGTCGCGAAGCCTTCCTCATGGC
The DNA here is from genome assembly GCA_900473805.1 of Hyphomicrobiales bacterium. Taxonomy (GTDB): domain Bacteria; phylum Pseudomonadota; class Alphaproteobacteria; order Rhizobiales; family Rhizobiaceae; genus Allorhizobium. The sequence continues at coordinate 29,476 of UCMS01000027.1, forward strand.
AGGACTGCGGCAGTCGCCGGCACTGATGCCCGCGTCGCCTTTGAGAGAGAAATGAATGTCGAACGTCATCAAGTTCGAGCGCCCGCCGGAACCCAAAGCGCCGAAGCCGAAGAAGACACTTTCCCCAACGCTTCGCAAAGCGATGATCTGGGGAGGCATCGTGCTCGCCTTCGTGGCCGCCTGGGGCTATTTCACCCTTTTCGGCGGTACAATGGGGGGCTGATCACCCCTCGTGCCCCTGCACCGCCTGGAGGACGAGCGCGCCGCGTGCGCCGATCACTTTTCCGGCCAACAAAGCGCCGGCCTGCGCCGCCTCGCGCATGGATGCTCCTGTGAGTTCGGCCGCCAGGTAACCCGCGTTGAAGCTGTCACCCGCTGCAGTCGTGTCGACCACCGCCGCGGCAGCCGGCACCGGAACTGTCGCCACCGCGCCGATGGCGTCGACGATCGTGACATCACCGGGGCCGTTCTTGACGACCACCCGCGCCGTACCCTGACTTCGATAGCGTTCGGCTGTCTCGACAGGCGAGGCATCTCCGAAATGCGTCGCTTCGTCATCGAACGAGGGAAGGCAAAGACCACTGACCGCTGCTGCACGGTGGATCCAGCCGCGCATGGTGTCAGCGCTTTCCCACAGCCGGGGGCGAAGATTGGGATCGAACACCACTTTTCCACCGCGGCCGGCGAATTGAGAAAGGACCTCAAGGAGGGCCGCGCGATCGGTCGGCGACAAGATCGCAAGCGTGATGCCAGACCAGTAGGCGACATCTGCGCCCTCAAGCGCCTTGGCAATGGCGGCAGGATCGCTGGCGAGCCGCCTTGCGGCGCTGTCGTTGCGCCAGTAGGTGAAGCTGCGTTCCCCGTCCTTCAGGCTGATGTAGTAGAGACCAATGGTCTTGTCGGAGAGCCGCCGAACGTGCCCGGTCCCGATCCCCTCCCCCGATAGAAAATCCAGAAGACGATCGGAAAGCAGATCCGTCCCGATGGCCGTCAAATAGTCGACATCCCAGTCCATGCCGAGGCTGCGCCGCAGGTACCATGCCGTGTTCAACGTATCACCGGCAAACCCCATTGTGAGCACGCCGGGCTCCCCCGTCTCCGACAGTTCCCCCATGCATTCGCCAATCGCGACGATCCGTGCCATGCTGTTGCTCCTCCCACGCATTGCGTCTGGTGATAAAGCGCCCGGCGCTCGCCGTCGACCGCAATTTGCGCCACACATGCGTCTGACCCGCCGCCGTTGGGGCGGGCGTCAGAGGGCGAAGAACTCGTCGAAGACCGGGAGAGGCGCTTCCGAGACGATGCGCCTGATCGTCGGCGGTGCCGCAAGATCGTCCTCCAAAGCCTCGACTTCGGACGAGAGCGGCCGATCGGAGCGATAGAAGGCTGAATGCCTGCGTGTGACCTCCTGCAGAAAGCCGGCGATGCCCTCGGGCTGATCCCCGAGAATATCGTTGCCCTGAGCCGCAAAAAGGGCCTCAAGGGCTGCCATGCGCTTGAGAGCCTCCACCTGGCGCTCGAAACGTTCGACGATCAGAGGCAGGAACGCCGCTTCGTCTTCGATGCCGCCTGCGACCACCAACGACTGTGGAGACAAGGCGGCGGTCATGGAGGTGACGCGCATGTAGAGATCTCCGACCAGTTTCAGCGCCGGGCCGAAACCCGTTGCGACCGCGCCGCCCGGCACGAGATTGACGGGCAGGTCGCGTCGGCCGCCATTGGCCAGCAGGACGCAACGGTTGAACACGTTGCGCGCAACGTGAGCGATCACTAATTGGCCCGCCTGCATGGCAATGGCCACCTCAAGGGGCAGCGAACCACCGGATGTCAGAACCTCTCCCTCAACGACGACGGGATTATCGTCACTGCGACCGGTCGCCTTGAGGATCACGGCGCCGATGCGCGAGATTTCCGCGACCGCGACACCAAATATCTGCGGCAGCATACGCAGGCTGAGGGGATCCTGCACATGCGAGGCGTCGTTCCAGCGCCAATCGGCCGAGGTTTGCGTCAACCAGCTTCCAATCTGGGACTGGGTGTTGCAGCCGACGGTTATGGCGGAACGCCATGGCGCGCGAGCGGCACCCAGCGTCGCGGACGACATCAGCGCGGTCGCCATCATCACACGCAGCACGCGGGCGGCATCGCGCACGGCGACGGCGCTCGCCGCATAGCCGACGCCATTGACAGAAAGCGAGGCGAGGGCGTCGCGGGGCGCGAGCTTGATCGGCACCATGCCAAGTTCGGTAAAGACATCGGCCGTCTTGCGACGCAGGCCACGGTAATAGACTTCGCCGACACCGGTCAGCACGGACCCGATCTGTCCCATCAGGCCGATATCGGCGCAACCGATAGAGCCGGTGCGGCGCACCACCGGAATGACATCCCGGTCCAGCAAAGACGCGAAGGCTCCGACCAGTTCGGGCGAACAGCCGGAGTAACCGGTCAGTGCCGTATTGATGCGGATGGCGATGGCTTTGCGCACGGTCGGTATTGGGAAAGGCGCACCCGTGCCGAAATGGTGGGCGTGGACAAGACCGAGATTGAACTGCTCCAACTCGTCATCGCTCCAGTCCGTGTCCTTCATCGCCCCGACGCCGGTGTTGGCGCCGTATATTGTCTCTCCCCTGGCGATGGCCGCTTCCAGACCGCTCCGGCCCGCGCGGACACGGCTCATGCCTTCGGGACTAAGGGTGACGGCGACAGTGCCGGTGCCAATCGCATCGAGAGCAGCAAAATCGAGAGGCTTGGCATCAAGGACAACGGTTTTCACGGGATGGAGTGTCTCTGGCAGGAGGGTAGCGATCGGAGAAGGGCTTTACAGCATCATGCTACAGGGACCTTGCGCCGCGCAGGCGGCAAATATCGCAGTATCCCGCTCCGCATGCGACGCCGTGCGGGCGACAGCCATTTCCCGAGACAGCTCGCATCCGTTCCAGCAGATCCTACTTCTCCGCGCAGATGGCGTAGCGATGCTGGGTCGCGCGCTCCAGTCCCTTCAACAGGGAAAAATTTCGCCGCTGCGTACGATGAATTGCCGACATATTGCGGTCAATCGTGACTTTGGTGAAACCGGCCTCCATCAGCAGAGCCGCGACCGCGTCCGCCCGCGCCCCCTTGGAAAAATAGACGGACGATAGGATCCGGTTGTGGGTTTCCGCCATCTCCGCGTTCAACGGCCCATGGACGGCGTCCCGGGCGAGACCGAGGCGTGCTGCGAACCCAGTCAGCTGTTTCAGCAGCCGCGTGAGCGGCGACGGGTTCACGAAGTCGCCATCGACGACGAGGACCTTACCGCCGGGCTTGAGCACACGGTGCCATTCGCGGAAACACGAAAGCGGATCGACCAACGTCCAGACGAGGTGACGGTTGGTGATCACATCATAGGAGGCGTCCGGCTCCATCGTGCGTTCCGCATCGCCCACCAGGAAGCGGATCTTGCGTCCCCGCGCAGCGGCCTTCGCCCGCGCGCGCTCGAGCATCGGCTCGGACCAGTCGAGTCCCGTCACCTGAAATTCGAGATCGTCGAGCAGGTGCGACACGACGGCTGTGCCGCAGGCAAGATCAAGGGCCGTCCTGCCGTCGCCGTTGCCCAGATGCTTCCGCAGCAGATCGTGCCATGCGCGACGCTCGTCTTCGGAAAAGATCTCATGGCCAGGTTGCGTATCGAATGTCTCGGCACGACGTGACCAATAGGCTTTGATCTCGTCGCGAAGGTCGTGATTGGAAAGCGAGCTAACGGCTTGCATCATATGAGTCTTTCAAAGGCGAAACTGAGGTTGGAACACTTCTAAAAGATATTTCTTGACTATGAAAGTCATAAAAACGTAGATCACCGCACAATCGCAAACAGGAGATAGAACCGTGTTCAAGATGGAGAAGGTGGCCTCCGCCGCCGCGATTTCGCTCGCCCTTTTTTCCGGCGTCGCTTTCGCCGGTGAGACAGTAAAGATCAAGGATATCACCGGCCGTGAGGTCGAGGTGAGCGTTCCGGTCGAACGCGTCATCCTCGGCGAGGGCCGGCAGATCTACTTCACCGCAGCGCTCGACACGGAAAAGCCCTTCGGGCGCGTTGTCGGCTGGCGCGACGATTTCAAGAAGGCCGATCTCGACGGATACAACATCTACCTCCAGAAGTTCCCGGAGATGGAGAAGATCCCCACCTTTGGCGGCATGAAGGACGGCACCTTCGACATCGAGCAGGCCGTGGCTCTGAAGCCCGACGTCATCATCATGAACACGGAAGCCAAGGCGGCAACCGAAGAAAGCGGCTATATCGAAAAGCTTGCTGCCGTCGGTATACCGCTGGTCTATATCGATTTCCGTGAAAAGCCCATGGAGCACACCGATGATTCCATGCGCATCATCGGCAAGCTGTTCGGCAAGGAAGAGCGTGCCGAAGAATTCGTGAAGTTCCATGACGAGCAGATCGCCCGCGTCACCGATGTGCTGGCGAAGCAGTCGGACCTCAAGAAGCCCGTTGTCTTCATGGAACGCGCCGGTGGTTATTCCGACGATTGCTGCATGTCCTTCGGCAACGAAAACTTCGGCAAGATGGTCGAGCTTGCTGGCGGCGTGAACATGGCCAAGGATATCATCCCGGGCACGTTCGGAACGGTCAATCCGGAACAGATCATCGCCTCCAATCCCGACCAGGTGATCGTGACGGGCTCCAACTGGGAGCTTTATGTCCCCGGCGGCAAGTGGATCGGCGTCGGACCGGGTGCCGACAAGGCAGAGGCTGAGCGCAAGCTCGCCGATCTGATGACGCGTCCGGCCTTTACCGACATTAAGGCGGTCAAGGACGGCAATGTCCACGCCATCTGGCACCAGTTCTACAACAGCCCGTACCAGTTCGTCGCCGTTCAGCAGATTGCCAAGTGGCTGCACCCTGACCTGTTCAAGGACCTCGACGCCGACAAGACCTTCCAGGAACTGCACACCCGCTTCCTGCCGGTCGAATACAAGCCGGGTTACTTCGCCTCGCTGAAGGCCGGATCGTAAGTTCGAACGTGGCCGGCGGGCGACCGCCGGCCTTCTGCCTCCGTGGCAACATACTTTATAGCAGGACCCATCCCATGGCCTCGACATTCGAAACGGCCCTCCCCGCTTCGAGAGACACCTATCGCAGCCTGACGGCAAAGCGCCTGGCGATCCTGACGGGGCTATGCCTCTGTCTCGTCGTCTCCATTGCCGTTGATATGGCCTATGGTCCGGCGCGCTACAGCCTGTCCGAGGTCATCTCGACGATCTGGAACCCAGAGTCCGCCGGCAACCAGCTGCGCGTGGTCATCTGGGACATTCGCATGCCCATCGCACTGATGGCGGTGACTGTCGGCGCATGCCTTTCCCTTGCGGGTGCCCAGATGCAAACGATTCTTGCCAACCCGCTGGCAAGCCCCTTCACGCTTGGCATATCGGCTGCCGCCGGTTTCGGCGCAGCACTCGGGCTCGTCGCCGGTGTGGCCGTCTTTCCGACGGCCGTGCAGTACATGGTGCCGATCAACGCCTTCCTGATGGCGATGCTTGCCTCGCTCTTCATCTACAGCGTCTCGACGCTCCGGGGCGTGACGGTCGAGACGATCGTTCTGCTCGGGATTGCGCTCGTCTTCACCTTCAACGCCCTTTTGTCGCTGCTCGAATATCTTGCCTCCGAACAGGCGCTCGCTGCCGTTGTTTTCTGGACGATGGGATCGCTAACCAAGGCGACCTGGGCCAAGGTGGCGGTCACCTTCGGTGTGCTGGTCGTGTGTGTGCCCCTGTTTGCCCGCCGCGCCTGGGCGCTCACGGCCCTTCGGCTCGGAGACGACAAGGCTTCTTCCTTCGGCGTCAACGTCAAGGGCTTGCGGCTTGAGACCATGATGCTGGTGAGCCTGCTGGCGGCCATCCCGGTCTCCTTCGTCGGCACCATCGGCTTTGTCGGACTGGTGGGCCCGCATATCGCCCGCATGCTGGTCGGCGAAGACCAGCGCTTCTTCCTGCCTGGATCGGTGATCTGCGGAGCGCTGCTGCTCTCCGTCACCTCGGTTGTTTCGAAGATGCTGATTCCGGGCGCCATTCTGCCGATCGGCGTGATCACAGCGCTTGTCGGCGTGCCCTTCTTCTTCTCTCTGATTTTCACCAACAGGAGGCGCGCATGGTAGCCCTGAGGCTCGAGGACGTCGGCGCCCAATATGGTCGCCACCGCGTCTTCTCGGAGATCACCACATCCGACATCACAGGCGGAGCGTTGACTGCCGTAATCGGTCCGAATGCGGCCGGAAAGTCCATCCTTTTCAAGCGCATCGCCGGTCTGTTGAAGGGCGACGGCGTCGTGCATGTGAGCGGTGAAGAAAGCCTGCGACCGATCTGCTACATGCCCCAGGATACCGGCGCAAACGCCGTGCTCACCGTTTACGAGAGCGTACTGCTTGCCTCCAAGCAGGGATCCGGTTGGAAGGTCGCCGATAACGAGCTGGTTGAGATTGATCGAGTTCTGCATGCGCTGCGCATCAACGACCTCGCGTTTCGCGATCTCGGGGAATTGTCCGGTGGCCAGCGTCAGCTGGTGGCAATTGCTCAGGCCTTGGTCCGCAAGCCGGAAATCCTGCTGATGGACGAGCCCACTTCGGCACTTGATCTCTTCCGGCAGATCGAGGTTCTGCAGTTCATGCATACCCTGGCCCGCGACTCCGGCATCGCCGTGTTGATCGCGCTGCACGACCTTAACCACGCCATGCGCTATTGCGACCATGTTTTGGTGGTTGCCAATGGCCGCCTGGTGGTCAGCGGTGCCACACTGGACGTGATCACCCCTGCCCTGCTGCGCGATGTCTACCGAGTCGAGGCAAGGATCGAAAACTGCACTCAGGGAAGACCGATGGTCGTGGTGGACGCGGCGCTGGCCTGAGGGATCCATCCACCGGGGGCCAGTGGAGCGGATTGACTCTTGCCCGGGTGCGTGAGCTGCATCACACAGCAGACAACGGTTCCTGTTTGCTCGCTAGACAAAGAACAAATCAGCTCCCTATGCTCCGTGCGATCATATTCGACTGCACGGAGCCAAGTCATGCTGACGCGCATTTTGATTTGCATTTCGTCAATTCTATTCACCGCCACAGCAACGCTTCCGAAAGACGTGGCCGGTGGCGAGGACTATCCCTTGATCGGCCGGTACGAGGGGTCGACGATGACCCTCTTCAAGCAAAGCGATTATGAAGAGCAACGCATCCTGACCAAACCGATCACCTCGGCCGACCGGCGGGAAACCGGCAAACGGGTCAATGACAAGAACAGTATCCCGGCTGCGGGCAAATCGATCCGTATCCGGTACGAGGGGCCGAGCGGGCGTTCGCCGCTCGAAGTCGCGCGAAACTTCCAGAGCGAGATCAAGGCCAAGGGTTTCGAGATCCTGTTCGAGTGCAAGGGCGCCGACTGCTCTGATCTCGGCGGGTCCGAACTCTACTTCGCGCTGCACGACGAGAGTCCGCTCGGCAATGGCGACATTCACTCAAACCCTCCGTCGCAGATCTTTACCTCCGCAAAACTGACGAGACCGGAGGGCGACGTTTACGCCACCATTTATGTCGGGGACTTCAAAAAGGCCCCGGAAGTGCTGGTTGATGTCGTCGAAACCGCGCCCATGGACACCGACAAGATCGTTTTTGTCGACGCGGCACAGATGCAAAGGGACATCACCACCTATGGGCGGGTCGCGCTATACGGAATACTCTTTGATTTCGACAAGGCGAGCATCCGTCCGGACTCGCAGCCGACACTGGATGAAATTGCAAAGTTTCTGAGTTCCAACACTCAGGTAAAGCTCATCGTCGCTGGGCATACCGACTGGAAAGGTGGCTTCGACTACAATCTCGATCTGTCGAAACGGCGCGCCGAAGCTGTCGTAAAGGCCTTGATGGACATGGGGGTCGCCGGATCCAGGTTGCGTGCCTTCGGCGTTGGCCCGGCAGCGCCCGTCGCCAGCAACGAAAGCGAGGCTGGTCGGGCGAAGAACCGTCGTGTCGAACTCGTCGCGGCCGAATAGATAACGGTCAGCTCAGCCCCATGTAGCGCCCGGGCTTGTGGTTGATCGCCAATATGAGATTGGCGATCGCCGCGCCGAGAACAGAGAGGGCCAGCCGGTCGGCGGGCAGGATGAAATAGGCGGCGGCCAGGATCGAGAGATCGACTCCGAGCTGGAAATAGCCGGCGCGCAGCCCGATCTTTTCCTGCAGATACATAGCCAGGATGTTGATGCCGCCGAGGCCTGTGCGGTGACGGAAGAGCATCAACAGGCCCGTGCCGATCAGGCCCCCGCCGATAATCGTCGCATAGAGCGGATCGAGATGCGAGAAGTCGATCCACTGGCCGTTGAGCTTCGACAGGATGGACACCAAGGCCACGGCCGTGAAGGTGCGGAGCGTGAAAGCCCAGCCCATGCGCTTGACCGCAAGTATGTAGAAAGGGAGGTTGATCAGGAAGAAGATCAGACCAAAACCCCAGCCACTCGTATAGGAGAGGAGCAGGGCGAGGCCGGCGCTTGAGCCGACAGTCAGCATGGTCTTTGTGTAGATCAGCGTGCCCAGCGAAACGAACATGGTGCCCGAAATCATCGCGAGCACGTCTTCGTAAAGGCGGTGCCGCTCGGCACGCGCCTCGTTTGATGCGGTCGTGGTGGTCATTGGGTTATCCGAGCAGCGGTTTCAGGACAGCCGCGACACGCTCGATGTCAGCGCTCTTCAGACCGGCAATGTTGATGCGGCCGGAGGTCGGCATGTAGATGCCGTGCTCCTTGCGCAGGGCCAGGACGTCGGCCTCCTTTAGCGGCAGTAGCGAGAACATACCTTGCTGTTCGGCAATCTGCGGCGCCAGCTGCCAACCATCGGCAAGGGCATCGGCCAATTGCTGGCGAAGACCGTGCAGACGGGCGCGCATGGAGTTTAACTCCTCCATCCAGTCCTTGCGCAGGATATCGGACGACAGGATCGTCCGCACCACGGCCGCGCCATGGTCCGGCGGCATGGAGTAGCTGGTACGGGCCATCGTCACCAGGTTCGATCGCGCCGTGTCGGCTGCGGCCTGGGTTTCCGCGACCGCAAAGATGGCGCCTGTTCGTTCCCGATAGATGCCGAAGGATTTCGAGCAGGACACGGCAACCAGCGCCTCGGGAGCCGCAGCAATCACGGTCCGCAGACCGGCCACGTCTTCGGAGATACCGGCGCCGAAGCCCTGATAGGCGGAATCGATCAAGGGTATCAGCCGCCGCTCGGCGATGACTGTGGCCAGTTCCTCCCATTGCGAAGGCTTGAGCCCTGCCCCCGTCGGGTTGTGGCAGCTGGCATGGATCAAAACGGCATCGCCACGCTGGGCACCGGTAAGCGCCTTCATCACGCTGGAGAAGCGCACATCCTGTGTGGGCACATCGAAATATGCATGCGTTTCGACATTGAGACCCGTGGCCCCGAATATCCCGGCATGGTTTGGCCAACTCGGCAGACCGAGATGAAGGCGACCGGTGCCCGCGCGCGCGATGAGGTCGGATGCAAGACGAAGTGCACCGGAACCACCGGGTGTTTGCACACCAGCGGCAAACTTCCCGCTTTCAGTTCCGCCGACCAACTCCCACAGCAAATCAAGGAAAACTCGGTCGCCCTCGGGCGCGACATAGGATTTGCTCGACTGTGTCTCCAACAAGAGCTTCTCGGCCGCCTTGACCGATCGCAGAACCGGAGTCTGACCGTGGTCATCACGATATACCCCCACGCCGAGATCGATTTTGTCCGTGCGACTATCGCCATTGTAGAGCCCGATCAGGGCGAGCAACGGATCGTTCGGCTGGGAAGCGAGCTTGTCAAACATGACGGACCTTAAGGTGGCATTGAATTGCAAGAGAGATAGCAAGTTTCCCGCGCAAAGTCTCTGCGGATTTCTTGTCTGCAGCGAAGGCTTCTTGCATCACATTGCGCAATTTCCCAATTGTGCGATAGATCGTTGCGCATATTTGCAGGGATGCATAAAATGATCGAAGGTCAACCTTTGGAACTCGACAGGATCGATCGCAGGATTATCGCCTGCCTGATCGAGAATGCCGACCTCAGCAACGCTGACCTTGCCGAAAGGGTCGGGCTGACGGCGGCTCCCTTATCGCGGCGGCTTGCGCGCCTCTATACCGCGGGTGTCATCCGTCAGGCCGTGATCATAGACCCCGCGCGGGTCGGTCTTGGTCTTCAGGCCTTTGTCGAGATCACTCTCGACCGAACCACGCCCCAAGTGGGCGAACGTTTCATCGAGCATGTCGGCAAGCTTGCCGCCGTCGTGGAAATCCACGCCGTCGCCGGCGATTTCGACTTCCTGCTGAAAATCTCAGTGCGCGACATGGCGGACTTCAAGCGGCTGATCTGGCAGGAATTCGACCGATTGGCCGAAATCAAGACGATCCGTTCCACCATGGTCTTCGACAGCCCGAAACTCACCCACGGTTATCTGCCGGAATGAGAAAGGGCGCTGACCGCGCCCCCTCCCCTACCCGTTCGGATGCCGGACGATCTCAGCCGGCCAGGGCCGAGGTCTTACCGCGCCTCGCCATACGGGCGCGGATCGATTCCACGTCGGCACGCGGCGTCGCGGCAAAGAGCGTGCGGGTATACGCGTGCTGCGGATCGGCGAAGACCGCATCGCGCGTGCCGTATTCGACCGCCTCTCCGTAATACATCACCATCACCTCGTCGGCGATGTAGCGCACGACAGAGAGATCGTGGCTGATGAAAACATATGTCAGGCCGAACTCTTCCTGCAGGTCGGCGAGCAGGTTCAGCACCTGAGCCTGGACCGAGAGGTCGAGTGCCGATACCGGCTCGTCGAGCACCAGCAGCTTCGGATTGAGCATCAGCGCGCGGGCAATGGCGATACGCTGGCGCTGGCCGCCGGAGAACATGTGCGGATAGCGGTTATAGTGCTCCGGACCAAGGCCGACCTTGACCAGCATGTCGGTGGCGCGCTCACGGCGTTCGGCAGCGCTCATCTTGGTGTTGATGAGCAGCGGTTCACCCAGCACGTCGCCGATCTTCTGGCGCGGATTGAGCGAGCCATAGGGGTTCTGGAAGACGATCTGCACCTTCTGGCGCATGTCGGCTGTCAGATGGCCCGGACGCGTATCGACCTTCTGGCCATCGATCAGGAGCTCGCCTGCTGTCGGCTCATCGATGAAGGTCAGGATGCGGGCGAGCGTGGATTTGCCGCAACCGCTTTCGCCGACGATGGCGAGCGTCTTGCCCTTATCGAGCTTGAAGGAGACGCCTTTCACGGCATGGACGATCTTGTCCTGCTTGAACACGCCCTGTGGCACACGATAGTCGCGCTTGATGTCTCGGATCTCGAGCATCGGGGTTTGTTTTGCTTCGGTCATGCTGCACCTTCCGTTTCAGCGGCGGCCAGGAAGTCGGAAACCGTCGTCAGGCGGTCACCAGTGGCATTTTCCGGAAGGGCGGACAGGAGCGCCCGGGTATAGGCACTCTTGGGGTTCTCGAAGAGCGAGAGCACGTCGGCTTCCTCCATCTTCTTGCCCTTGTACTGGACGATGACGCGGTCGGCAGTTTCGGCGACCACGCCCATGTCATGGGTGATCATGATAAGGCCCATGCCGGTTTCGGCCTGAAGCTTCATCAGGAGATCGAGGATCTGCTTCTGGATGGTCACGTCGAGCGCCGTTGTCGGCTCGTCGGCGATCAGAAGCTTCGGATTGCAGGCAATCGCAATCGCGATCATCACGCGTTGGCACTGACCGCCCGACATCTGGTGCGGAAAGTGGTTCAGCCGCTCGGCAGGATCCGGCAGGCCGACCAGCTTGAAGAGCTCGATCGCCCGCTCGCGACGCTCTTTTGCTCCAAGTCCCATGTGCAGGCGCAGGACTTCCTCGATCTGGAAGCCGACGGTGAAGCACGGGTTGAGGCTGGCGACCGGCTCTTGGAAGATCATCGCCACATCCTTGCCGATCAGCTTGCGCCGTTCGGCGGCCGAGATCTTTTGAATGTCGCGGCCCTGGAACTCCATCTTGTCGGCAGTGATCTTGGCCGTCCAGGGCAGAAGCCCCATGACGGCCAGCATGGCGACGGACTTGCCGGAGCCGCTTTCGCCCACGATGGCCAGCACTTCGCCCGGTTCGACCGACATCGACACGCCGTCGACGGCCTTGAACCAGCCGGTTGCCGTCTCGAACTGGACGGTGAGGTTCTGAATATCGAGAAGCGCCATGATCAGGACCTCTTCAGCTTGGGATCGAGCGCATCGCGCAGGCCGTCACCCATGAGGTTGATGGCAAGCACGGTGATCAGGATCGCGAGACCCGGGAAAGTGACGACCCACCAGGCGCGCAGAATGAACTCGCGTGCTTCGGCGAGCATTGTGCCCCATTCCGGCGCCGGGGGCTGCGCGCCCATGCCGAGGAAGCCGAGAGCGGCGGCATCGAGGATGGCGTTCGAGAAGGAGAGCGTCGCCTGGACGATCAGCGGTGCCATGCAATTCGGCAGGATCGTCTTGAACATTAGGCGAAGCGGGCTTGCGCCGGCAAGACGAGCCGCCGTCACGTAGTCGCGCGATTTCTCTGCCATGACAGCCGCGCGGGTGAGACGCACGAAATGCGGTTGCAGCGTCAGCGCGATGGCGATCATTCCGTTGGTCAGTCCGGGACCGAGGATCGCGACGAGAACCAGCGCGAGCAACAGTGACGGGAAAGCCAAGATGATGTCCATGAGACGCATGATGGCCGTATCGAGCCAGCCGCCGTAGTAGCCCGCGAGAACGCCGACGGCGATACCGGTCGTCAAGGACAGGGTGGTGACGAAGACGCCGATGAACAGCGAATACTGTGACCCGTAGATAAGGCGCGAGAGAATATCGCGACCGACAGGATCGGTGCCCAGCGGGTAGCTCCAGTTGCCACCCTCCAGCCAGGCCGGCGGGAGGAGCACCACGTCGCGATACTGCTCGAAAGGCGAATGCGGTGCGATGACACCGGCGAAAACGGCGACGAAAACGAGGGCTAGGAAGACCACCAAGCCGATGACGGCACCGCGGTTTTCGGAGAAGTAGAACCAGAATTCGGCCAGCATCTGGCGGCGCAGCTGGGCGCTCGAAACCGGTTGGCTGATTGTTGTCTCTGCCATGGGATTTTATCCTTCTAGTGGCGGATGCGCGGGTTGATCAGGCCGTAGAGCAGGTCGACGATCAGGTTGACGACCATGATGATGCCGGCGATCAGGAGGAGCCCCCCCTGGATGACCGGATAGTCACGGCGGAACACGCTGTCGACCATCCACTTGCCGATGCCCGGCCAGGAGAAGATGGTTTCGGTCAGGATCGCGCCGGCGAGCATGACGCCGATCTGCAGACCGATCGTGGTGATGACCGGGATCATCGCATTGCGCAGCGCATGCAGGCTGACCACACGAAACGGCGACAGACCCTTGGCACGGGCAGTGCGGATATAATCTTCCGACAGCACTTCCAGCATGGCCGAGCGCGTCTGGCGGGCAATCACAGCAAGCGGGATGGTCGCGAGCACGATCGACGGCAAGATCAGATGGCTAACGGCAGAGGCAAAAGCCCCCTTCTGGCCCGACAGCAGACTGTCGATCAGCATGAAGCCCGTTACGGGCGGGAAGAAGAACATCAGCGAGATGCGACCGGAGACCGGAGTCCACTGCAGGATACCCGAGAAGAGGATGATCAGAAGCAGGCCCCACCAGAAGATCGGCATGGAATAGCCGACCAGGGCGATGCCCATCATGGTCTGGTCGAAAGCCGAACCGCGCTTGATCGCTGCGATGATGCCGGCAGGCACGCCGATCGCAACCGCGATGAGGATCGCGCAGAACGACAATTCAACTGTTGCCGGGAAGAGCGCGAAGAACTGGTCGATGATCGGGCTCTTCGAGACGATCGAAGTGCCGAAGTCACCCGTCAGAACGCCTCCGAGATAATCGAAATATTGCACCACCAGGGAGCGGTCGAGGCCAAGCTGTGCGCTGATTTCTGCATGGCGCTCCGGCGACATCACCCGTTCGCCGGACAGAAGCGCGACGGGGTCGCCCGGCAGCAGCCGGATGAAGGCGAAGGCAATGATCGAGACGCCGACGAAAGTCGGGATCAGGACGGCGAGCCGCCGCAAGAGAAAGCCAAACATATGTGGACCTGTTGTTTTTCTTGTGATGGTCGATCCCGGTGCTCACGGCATTCCGGGTCTGCTTTGGTGACCGCGACGGACTTCGAACCGAGGCGCGGCCGCAAATGCCTGCAGCTTCAACGACAATCGCCGCGGGCGCAATGGCCCGCGGCGAAAGAGTGATCGTTCCGATTACTCGGCGATGTCGACGTTTTCGAAGGTGAAGTCACCCAGCGGGCTCTGGACGAAACCGGAGACTTCCTTGCGCATCGGAACAACCGAGAGCGAGTGGTCGAGGGTCGCCCAGGGTGCTTCGCGCTTGAAGACCGTCTGTGCTTCTTCGTAGAGCTTGGTGCGCTCGGCCTGATCGGAGGTAACCTTGGCCTTCTTCACCAGCGCGTTGAACTCTTCGTTGCACCACTGAGCGCGGTTGTTTCCGCCTACAGCTTCGCAACCAAGAAGTGTGTCGAGGAAGTTGTCCGGATCGCCGTTGTCGCCGGTCCAGCCAAGCATGACAGCACCGTCGCGATCCTTGGCCTTCGAACGGTCGAGATACTCTGCCCATTCGTAAGAGACGATTTCGACCTTGACGCCGATCTTGGCGAAGTCGTCCTGCATGATTTCAGCAGCGCGACGTGCGTTCAGCATGTAGGGACGCGAAACCGGCATAGCCCAGATCTTCATCGAGAGATCCTTGACGCCGGCTGCTTCGAGTTCCTTCTTGGCAACGTCCAGGTCGTAGGCGTCGTCCTGCGTGGCTTCGTTGTACGACCACATGGTCGGCGGGATCGGGTTCTTGGCCGGAGTTGCCATCCCCTGGAAGACGGCATCAACGATGGCTTCCTTGTTGATCGCCTTGTTCAGCGCCTTGCGCACTTCCGGCTTGTCGAACGGAGCCTGGGTCGTGTTGTAGGCGAGATAGGCGACGTTCAGGCCTTCCTGTTCCATCACCGTGAGCGACGGATCAGCCTTCATCGACTCGACGTCGGCAGCGTTCGGGAACGGCATCAGGTGGCATTCGCCAGCCTTGAGCTTCTGGTAACGAACGGCAGCATCCGTGGTGATGGCGAAGACGAGGTCATCGATCTTCGGTGCGCCACCCCAGTAGTCGGCGTTCTTCTTGTAGCGGATGACGGCATCCTGCTGGTAGCCGACGAAGACGAACGGACCGGTGCCAACTGGCATCTGGTTCAACTGTTCCTTCTTGCCTTCGGCTTCCAGCTTGTCGGCATATTCCTTCGACAGGATCGAGGCGAAGGGCATGGCGAGGTTGGCGAGGAACGGCGCTTCCGGACGGTTCAGGACGAACTTGACCGTCAGGTCATCAACCTTCTCGATCGACTTGATCAGTTCCGGGAAGCCCATGCCGGCGGCATATTCCCAAGAGGTACCGGCAACATACTGGTTCCAAGGGTGGTCGGCCTTGATCTGGCGTTCCAGCGAGAAGATGACGTCATCGGCATTCAGGTCGCGCGACGGCGTGAAGAATTCGGTGGTGTGGAATTTGACACCCGGGCGGAGCTTGAAGGTGTATTCCGTGCCTTCAGCGTTCACTTCATAGCTTTCGGCGAGGCCGGCTTCCGCCTCGGTGGTGCCCGGCTTAAATTCCATCAGACGGCTGTACACCGGATGAGCAGAAGCGTCGAAAGTCGTGCCGGCGGTGTACATGCCGGGGTCGAAGCCCTCAGGCGAACCTTCCGAGCAGTAGACGAAAGTCTTGGCGCTGGCCGCGCCCGACAAGAAGGTCGCCGCAGCGAGCGCCGCAGCAGCAAAGGCGAATTTGGTTTTCATCAACAGTCTCCCAAAGGCGAGGACGGCAACCCGTCCCACCGGTTCTTTTGGTTCCGCAGCGCGTGGATCGCGCCCGTGTTTTTCGGGTCCGGCCGCAAGCCGAATCCGGCAATCTGTTCCAAGGGCTGGAAAGTCGCAAAATGACAACCCGCCAGCGCCGCCTGTTAGATCACTAATGCAGTGTCTTATCGGCTTGAAAAATGTTGTAAAGAGAAATTCTGCCGCATTTCCCCTGCAATTCGGTCCAGATTTTGGCAAATCGTTGGCCTTGCGCACAATCATTCGGCGTCGTCGCGAGTTCGCCTTAAAGATTCAAGACGTCGCGATCACCAAATTGGTCGAGATTTTTACCAAATTCCGTTGATCGCGTCGCAACAAGAAAAGCGGCTTTGCGACCATTCAGGTCGTATAACCCGTCCGAGCGTCCCGGTCGCGCTGTTTACGGTATTGCCAGGCCACGCGTCGAAGTGGGCACCCTTCCCTTGCGGCGAGCCAATTGCAATCGAGACCGGACTGACAGAGGTCCACCTACCAAGATGCGAATATGGTGAATGGAATACCCCATCATGCACCAGGTCGCCGCTGTGCTGGTGAGCGCCAAATGGCGGCGGACTGTTGACAGCTGTCAACAGGCGCTGCGCTCATAAAGCATTTGAGATCGAAGGGCGTGGCCAAGTTCGGCAGCGTTGAGCGAGGTTACGCACCCAACCTCAGAATTGAACTCGGTTTCAAGACGGTCGATAGCCGCGGCGAAGTTTACCGGTGCGGAGGTCGCCCATCACCCGCAAAGCAACCTCCATCGTCGGCACCACAAATTCCCGGCTTTGCCCCCGCGTGCCGATCCGCCCCCAGTTACGCCGGATGACGATCTCGCCGAACAGAGTTGCTTCCAAGGTCACGCGATAGAAGCGCGCCATGTTGCGGGTAGGATCGTAGCGGCGGAGATGGATGCAGTCTGCGGATCTGGTCATGAACGGATTCTCCGGCAGAGCCATGAATTGGTCCAACGCATAATATGAATCGATCCAGGCACCTCGATTCACCGCTCTGATGGATCCGAAGCGCCGGGCCGCCGCAAACCGGGTGAGGTTGACAGCTGTCAACACTTCCAGCCCTCACCGCGGACGCCGTGCTGAAATCTGTGGAATGGCCCTTGCGCTGCCGCTGGAGACAGGGATCATGGCGCCGCATTTTGAATGCGGAGCAGCGGCACGGGCCGCCGTTCCGCGGCACGAGGAGGAGCAACATGGGAAGAATGGACGGCAAGTTTGCCGTGGTTACCGGCGGCACCCAAGGATTGGGCGCGGAGGTCGCGCGCCTGTTTGCAGAGCGGGGTGCCGCGGGTCTCGTCATCTGCGGTCGCAGCGCCGACAAGGGGAAGGCAAGGGCCGAAGACCTACGACAGCGTTACGGATGTCGCGTTGAATTCGTCTCCGCCGACCTCGCGGAAGTCGACGCATGCCGCGAGGTTATCGCCACGGCCAGGAGCGCCTTCGGTCGGATTGACGCCCTGGTCAATGTCGCAGCCATCACCGATCGCGGCACTATCCTCGACACCGATCCCGCCCTCTTCGATCGCATGTTCGCCATCAACACACGCGCCCCGTTTTTCCTGATGCAGGATACTATCAAGCTGATGATCGAGACCGGCACGGAAGGGACGATCGTCAACATCTCCTCCATGTCGGCTATGGCCGGCCAACCCTTTATCGCCGCCTATTGCGCGTCTAAGGGTGCCATCGACACGCTCACCCGCAACACCGCCTTTGCCCTGCTGAAGAACCGCATTCGCGTGAACGCACTCAACATCGGCTGGATGGCAAGCGACGGTGAAGACCGTATCCAGCGGGAGCACCATGGCGCCGATCCAGACTGGCTGTCCCAGGCAGCCGCGCGGCAACCCTTTGGCCGGCTGGTGGATCCTGCAGAAGTGGCCCGCGCCTGCGCCTATCTTTCATCTGCGGAGTCGGGCCTCATGACCGGCGCCACGATCAACTTCGATCAGTCGGTGTGGGGCGCCTATGAAGACAGTCCCCACCCGAGCGTCGCGATGACGGTATGACGGAATTGCCCGACGGGCTGCGTGCGCCCTTTGACGTGTGTGCACCCGGCCCGTCGTCGTGCTGGACGTCAGGGCGGATAGTCTGGGAACATGCCGAGGCTCTAGCATCGTGGCGCTCGACACAACCTGTGAATCTTTGACAAAAAACCAGCGTCCTGGAGCCTAGACGCTTCCCCCGGGAAGCCCCTTGCACTACCTTGGAGTCGCGAGACGCGTTGACACCCGACATCGGGTTTGCGAGGCGATGAGGGAGTGGCGAACCCTAACGCTTGGATAGCTTTCGTTTTACGTTTCGTTTACCATAAATTCAATGTCTTATGATCTGGCACATCTGCCCGTGAAAACCCTGCTGCGCCCTGCCATTGACGCGGCCGCAGCTCTTGCGCGGCTCGATGAACGGATCTCTTGCTCCAGCCTCGGCCCAGGCTTACTCGAACGAGCCCATTTCGCAGACGCCTGCGCCTCGCTCTGGGTCGACGGTGAACTTGTGAATGTAGAGGACCTCGTCCTGCATTCGGACGGCCACGATATCCGTACCCCGACGCATGAACTCACCATTGCCCGCGATGTCCTGCGATGCCGCAGACGGATTGCCTCACATGCCCCCGAATGGGCGCTCAGCCCGGCCGGACTGAGCGCCTTGCGCGGATTGCTCCTGATAGCGCCGGAGACGAAGAGCTTGCCGCAGAGACCAATGGATGCAGCATCAATCGACGCCGCCGATGGCCCGGAAAGGGAGAATGAGGATGCGCTCACGCGAGAACTCAGATCCCTCGATGCTTTGCTGAAACGAACAGAGGCAACCCTTGCCGGCGCGACCTCGTCGACAGTCCGACGCTCTCGCGAGCGCGACCCCTTCCTCTACGATATGGATTGGGACGAAGATGCACGACTGGAGGAATGGCTCCAGATCCTGCATCGGACTGCAGATCTGCCTCCTGTCTTTCAGGCGGTCATCGCGCTGGACGCCTGGAACGCGCTGGCCGTGCTTCAGCACGCCCCGTGGCTTGGGCGGCTGCTCGCAGCCGCAATACTTCGACAGTCGAGACTGACGACCGCCGGACATCTCGTCACTTTCAATCTCGGGCTGAAAACCGTGGCCATCGATCGGCGGCGGCATGCAGACCGGGACGTGCGCCTGCTTGCTGTCACCCAAGCGCTGCAGGCGGCAGCCGAAATCGGGCTCAGGGAGCACGACCGGTTGGCGCTTGCCCGACAGGTGTTGGAACGCAAGCTTCAGGGACGACGCACCTCGTCGCGCCTTCCGGCGCTCATCGACCTCGTCATGGCGCGGCCACTGGTCTCCGCCGCTATGGTGGGCGAGACGCTCGGGGTGACGCAACAGGCAGCCCGCCGCATCGTGGCCGAACTCGGCTTGCGCGAAATGACGGGCAGGGGACGCTTCAGGGCCTGGGGAATTCTCTAGCCGGGACGAAGCCCGCTTGCGGCGAAAGGATCATCGACACCACCGCAACGGCTGGCATCGGGACAGCCCGGGGAGGGGGGTCACCGGGAGAGCCGCTGTTCGTCGTCGATCAAGGTAAGACGCGACGGAGCGACCGAACCCCACCCCCAGAGCACCAGATTGAGGTCGTCTTCAGTCGAGCCAGGTGCGAAACTTCTGACCAGAAGGCCGTGGTAACCGGCAGACACCAGTTCTCTTGCAAAGGCCTGCGTTCTCGCTTCACCCTTAGTCTTCATCTGATCCCGCCAAGTTGGATCCGCGAGGAGGGACGCGGTCATGCCGATGCGCGACAGCTCGGCGCCGTCCCGGGTATCGAAGACCCGCTCGATATCCGCATCATAGGCAATCAATGTGGTGGGCTGCAGACGACCGGCCTGGTTGGCCTCCCGCAGCGCCGTCATCACGGACAGGCACGTGTAGAGGGCCGGCGTACCCTTCCTGTTGAAGCGACCGCCATAGAGTTCTGCCCCGCGACCCGACAAAGGCTCGCGCGCAAAAACTGGATTGAGCGCTCTGTAGAGCTTCCCCTGAAATCGCATCGGCCGTCAGGCATGGACGCCGGCATCGACGGCGTCGATATAGTCAAGAACCTCTTCGGCACGGCCATCACGCACCAGCTGCATCGCCGTCATCCCGGAGAAACCCGGCAGAGGCTCGGAACGGTACCAGGCATAGGCCATCAGCGCCGATCCGAAGCGCGGCTCGACCTTGTTGACGACCTCGGTCATCTCTCGCAGACGTCGCTGGGTCTTGTCCGAGCGGATCCGATCCTTGCGCTGGATGGCATCCTTGCCCAGCCCGGCGGTCCGAGCGATTTCCTCGCTGGTCGTGCGCAGAACTTCCGCGATCTTACGCGGCGAAAACAGGCCGTCATCGGCGTATTGGGCAAGTCCCATGTGATGGCCTCTGTTTCATCTCAAACATTCTGCCGCAATATAGCGTCAATTTTTTTGGCATTCAAGGGTGGCGCGGGGGAGGGGAGGGCGGCAGTTGGCATCTTCATCGCCATTAGCGTCTTGCACATTCAAGTCGTCCTTCTGCGGATTCTTGGAGCCGCAGCCCGATCCGCCCCGTTGAAGCTGGCGCTTGGCGTCGGGGCGCCGTCACCACATCATCGTACATCCGTCCAAAGTGTCCTCATCACCATTTCCGCCAGGCGCCGGCCGGAAAAGGTCGGCGGCCAGGCGAGGGTGAGCTTCAGGTCATAGGCCGGGTCAAGAGCAATCGCCGATAGCGGCTCGTCAATATCGGAGAAGGACGCCTCCGGTAGCACGGCGAGAAAGCCGTGTTGCAGAACGAGGTTGACTAGGATCGGCAGAGAATCGACTTCCACCAGCGTCATCGCCTCCCGCTCGGCCTCCGTCATCAGCCCGTCTAAAAGATCGGAAAAGCGCTGACGCAGTCCGCTGCGCTTGCTCGGCACGGCAACTGGCAGTCGTTGCAACAGACTCCGCAGACTTTCCGCGCTGTCGCTCATTAGAGCCGGCTGCCCGACGACCGCGAGCCGAAGGCTTGCAACGATCTTCTGCTCCAGATGCGAAGGCACGAGATCAGTGTCGAGCAAGGCAAGGTCAAACTGCCCAGACTGCAGTCCCGCGAGCAGGTCCTCGGCCGTCGTGCTGGAGATAAAGAGCGGCGTCTTCGGCCGCTCCGAGAGCCAGCGCGCGGCAAGAGCCGCGAGTTGCCGCGCCGTCTCACTTTCATGTCCGAGCGGGATGATGGTACCGAGCCGGAATGTCGAGATGGTCCGGCGAAACGCGTTGTCGGCCTGTCCGGTCATGCTCTGCCAGGTGGTCTCCAACATTTCGGCCAGCACCATGAGTGCACGACCGACCGATGTCGGCTGCGTGCCCCGGCCGCTGCGCTCAAGGAGGGGCTGGCCAACCATTGCTTCGAGGCCTGCGATCTGTCGCGACAAGTGCGGCTGGCCCGTCTGCAGACTTTGTGCCGCTCGCCGGATGCTGCCGGACCGCACGACCTCGCAAAACCGTCGTAAAGCGAGGAGGCTCACGGTGTTTACCGGTTTAGAGCCAGGTCGGGCAGGCACGAAGAGACCATGCAGCTTCAGGCAGATGTCCGCTGCTCGCTCCAACTCCGATCGCAGGCGCTGCGCCTCGAGTGTGGGAGCACTTCGCGAGGGCGCCTTGATGATCAACGGCGTGGCAAGCGCCTTTTCCAAACGGGAAAGAGCGGCCGATACGCTGGCAACGGGACGTCCCAGCGAACGCGCAGCCTGACGCAGTCCCCCTGTCGTCAAAACCGTGTGCCCCGCAATCAGCGTGAACGTATCCATTCCGGTCCTTGGCGGAAGGGGACACGGCCATCCGCATCCCCTGTTCAACATATGGGATATCCCGCTTCGACGATAAAGCAATACACTTCCATTGCTGACATCACACAGGGCGGCCGCAAGGGAGAAGGTCATGACGGACTTCGATCTGGTTCTTAAGGGAACCCTTGTTCTCCCAGAGCGCATCGTACCCTCCGGCTACATTGCCGTTCGCCAAGGCATGATCGCCGAAATCGGCGTCGGAACGGCCCCTGCCGGTCTCGAGCGGCATGATCTTGGCGAAGCGCTTATCCTGCCAGGCGCCATCGATGCGCAGGTTCATTCTCTCAGCCAGAAGGACCAGGAGGATTTTATCTGGTCCACTCGGTCTGCGGCGGCGGGCGGCGTGACCACGATCGTCGACATGCCCTATGACGAAGGCGATCTGATCTGCTCGGCTGCGGCCGTGAAGCGAAAGGTGGCTCATGCTTCTGCCCAGGCGCGGGTCGATTTTGCGCTTTACGGCACCATAGACCCGGAAGAGGGGGCGGCGCGGATCCTCGAACAGGTCGAAGCCGGTGTCGCGGCCTTCAAATTCTCCACCTTCGGCACCGATCCGAAACGTTTCCCCCGCATCCCGGCTGCACTTCTGCAATCCTGTTTTGCCTCGATCGCCCCAACAGGGCTGGCAGCCGGAGTACATAACGAAGATGACGAATTCGTGCGGGCGGCCATCGAGGCGGTGAAGGTTGCGGGCATCACCGACTACCGCGCCCACGGTCTGTCGCGCCCGCCGCTCACCGAACTCCTCGCCATGCACCAGATCTATGAGACGGGTGTGGCGACCGGCTGTCCCGCGCATGTCGTGCATTGCTCGCTCGGTCGCGGCTACGAGATCGCCGCCGGCTATCGTGCCCAAGGTCATGCCGCAACCGTCGAAGCCTGCATCCACTATCTCGTGCTCGACGAGGAAAACGATGTCCGGCGGCTCGGCGGCAAGGCCAAGATCAATCCGCCGATCCGGCCGCGCGCCGAAGTCGAAAAACTCTGGCGCCACGTGGCTGCCGGCAATGTCACCCTCGTCTCGACCGATCATGTCAGTTGGTCGGAGCAGCGCAAGACGAACCCGGACATGCTGGCCAACTCCTCCGGCGTGCCGGGGCTCGAAGTCATGCTGCCGCTCTTCGTCAAGGGCGCACTGGATCGCGGCATTTCGCTCACCTGGGCAGCGCGGCTTATGGCTCAGAACCCCGCCCGACATTTCCGCCTGGATCACGTCAAAGGTGCACTCAAGGTCGGCAAACATGCCGATATCGCGGTGATGGCACCCAGCAACCATGTCTATGACGCCTCTGCGAGCGGCCATAACGTCGTCGGCTGGTCGCCCTATAATGGCATGACGCTACCCTACCGGGTGGCCGCCACCTATCTCCGCGGACGGCTCGCCTTCGACGGCAGCCGCGTGCTCGCCGAACCGGGCAACGGCCAATTCATGCGCCCGCCGGCAAGGCTGTCCCTCCAGGGTCTTCCCACATGAGGCAGAACCTCGTCGTAGATGCCACGCGCATCTCAGCAGATATCGAGGCACTTGCCGCGATCACCGAACCGGATCGCCCATACACGCGACGCGCCTTCACCCCGCTCTTTCTCGATGGGCGCGCCTATCTCGAAGCCCGTTTCAAAAGTGCCGGTCTGGAAACGCGGATCGATGCGAGCGGCAATCTGATCGGCAGGCGTCCGGGGAAAGTGCCCGGCCTCGGTGTGTTGATGCTGGGATCGCATTCGGACACAGTGCCGGAAGGGGGCCGCTTCGACGGCGTCGCGGGCGTGGTGGCCGCACTCGAAGTCGCACGCAGCCTGGGCGACCGCGGCATCGCGCTCGCCCACGATCTGGAGATCGTCGATTTCCTCGCCGAAGAAGTCTCCATCTTCGGCGTCTCCTGTATCGGAAGCCGGGGTATGGCAGGTTTGCGCCCTCCCGAATGGCTGGAGCGACGGGCAGGGGATCTGACCTTGGAAGAGGGGCTCACCCTGGTCGGCGGCGAGCCGCACACCTCAGGTGCCCGCAGCGATATCCGCGCCTTCCTTGAACTCCACATCGAACAGGGTCCCGTGCTTGAGACAGCGCGTCTCGACATCGGCGTGGTGACCGCGATTGCCGGGATCACCCGGATCGAAATCATCGTGCAGGGCCGCGCCGATCACGCCGGCACGACACCGATGACGGCGCGGCAGGATGCGCTGGTCGCCGCCGCCAAACTGGTGCTCGACATCCAGCGCCTCGGTTTAGAACTCGCCGCGACGCCCGGACATTTCGCCGCCACGGTCGGGGAATTCGAAATCGAGCCGAACGCCGCCAATGTGGTTCCCTCGCGTGTCCGCATGCTGCTCGATATCAGAGCGGAGCAACGTGAAGATCTCGATCATTTTCAACGGCAGCTGAACAGTGCGGTCGACGCCGTGGGCCGAGAGACAGGCGTCATGATCGCCGCGCCAAGAGTGATTTCCGATAATCCCGCGACGCCGATGGACAGACACGTGATCGAGGCCCTGGAAACGGGCTGCCAGACAACGGGCGCCACTTACCGCCGCATGGCCTCGGGCGCCGGCCACGACGCGGCCTTCATGGCGCGCATCTGCCCGGCCGGCATGGTCTTCATCCCCTGCGCCGGTGGACGCAGCCACACACCGGTGGAATGGGCAGAGACCGCCGATATCGCGCTGGGCTCAGCCGTGCTGCTCGAAGCCGTCCTCACACTGGACGATCAACTCGCCAGTCCAACCAGGGAGATCGATGATGGGACGCATACTGACTGAAAAGGACGTCGAAGCGGCAGTCAAGGGCGGTTCCGTCTATGCTGCGGGTGGCGGAGGCTGGGCCGATCACGGCCGTATGCTCGGCTATGCAGCCGTCAGCATCGGCAAGCCGGAACTCGTCTCGATCGACGAACTCTCAGATAACGACTGGGTGGCGACGGCCGCCGCGATCGGGGCGCCGGCTTCGACCACCCCCTGGGAAATGCAGGGCGTGGACTACGTCAAGGCGGTGCAGTTGCTGCAGGAGGCGCTGGGCGAAAAGCTAGCCGGCCTGATCATCGGCCAGAATGGCAAGTCCTCGACGCTGAACGGCTGGCTGCCCTCGGCCATTCTCGGTACCAAGGTCGTCGATGCCGTCGGCGACATTCGCGCTCATCCGACCGGCGACATGGGCGCGATCGGCATGGCAGGATCGCCGGAGCAGATGATCCAGACGGCCGTTGGCGGCAACCGGTCGGAAAACCGCTACATCGAACTGGTCGTCCGCGGTGCCACCGCCAAGGTCTCGCCGATCCTGCGCACAGCCGCCGACCAGTCCGGCGGCTTCATCGCCTCCTGCCGCAATCCGCTGCGCGCCTCCTATGTTCGGCGCAACGCAGCGCTGGGCGGGATCTCGCTGGCACTTGCGCTCGGCGAAGCGATCATCGCTGCCGAAGCCAAGGGGGCGGGGGCTGTCATCGACGCCATCGTCAAGGCGACGTCCGGCACCATCCTGAAGGAAGGGATCGTGACAAAGAAGTCGGTCGTCTACACCAACGAAGCCTTCGACGTCGGGACCGTCAAGGTCGGATCCGACGACACGGCCATCACGCTGCACATCATGAACGAATACATGGCCGTCGACGATGCCGGCGGCAATAGGCTGGCGACCTTCCCGGATGTCATCACGACCCTATCGACCGAAGGCGAGCCGCTCAGCGTCGGACAGTTGCACGAGGGCATGCCGATCTTCGTCCTGCATGTGCCGAAAACGGTGATCCCGCTCTCTGCGGGGGTGAAAGATCCAGCCGTCTATCCGCCCGTCGAAAAGGCGCTCGGCATCAGGATTGCCGATTACGCACTCGCCGACTGATCAAACGCCGAAGGAATTTTCCAATGCCGAAACCCAATCCGCGCCATCCCGGCTTTCCCATCCCCGGCGGTCCAGAACTGAGGGCCAAAGGCTGGCGGCAGGAGGCGCTTCTCCGTTTGCTTGAAAACGTGCTCTCGGTCGGCGAGGATCCGGATCGGCTGATCGTCTATGCCGCGCTCGGCAAGGCTGCGCGCAACTGGCCGGCGCATGCCAAGATCGTCGAGACGTTGTTGTCGATGGACGAGGACCAGACGCTGATCATCCAGTCGGGCAAGCCGGTCGGCCTTTTGAAAACCCATGCTAGGGCACCACTCGTCATCATGGCGAATTGCAACATCGTCGGACAATGGGCCAAAGCCGAGATCTTCTACGATCTCGAGAAAAAGGGGCTTATCTGCTGGGGCGGACTGACCGCCGGTGCATGGCAGTATATCGGCTCGCAGGGCGTCATCCAGGGCACTTATGAGATCTTCATGCGGATCGCCGAGCGGCGCTTTGGCGGATCGCTCGCCGGCCGCTTCATCCTGACGGCGGGCCTTGGTGGCATGGGTGGCGCCCAGCCATTGGCAGGACGCATGGCTGGCGCTGCGATCCTTGTCGTCGACATCGATCCGGAACGTGCCGAAAAGCGCCGGGCTATTGGCTTCCTTGACATCGTCGCGCCGGATCTCGACACGGCGTTACGCCTGATCGATGAGGCGGTGGCGGACAAGCGCGCGATCTCCGTCGGCCTCGTCGGCAATGCTGCCGACATCTACCCGAAGATCGAGGCGCGCGGCATCGTGCCCGATATCGTCACGGATCAGACCTCGGCGCATGACCTGGTCTATGGCTATGTGCCGAAAGGCATGAGCCTTGTGGACGTCCGACGGCTGCGGGAAGAGGGACCGGCGCAGCTGATGGCGGCCAGTCGCGCGTCGATCGTCGATCATGTGCGCGCCATGCTCGCCTTCCAGAAAAAGGGTTCGGAAGTCTTCGACAACGGCAACCTCATCCGCACCCAGGCACGAGAGGGCGGCGTAGCCAACGCCTTCGACATCCCGATCTTCACCGAGGCCTATCTGCGTCCGCTGTTCTGCAAGGCGATCGGGCCCTTTCGCTGGATGGCTCTGTCGGGCGAAGAAAGCGACATCGCCCGCATCGATGATCTCGTGCTCGAACTCTTCCCCGACAACCAGATCGTCACCAACTGGATCTCGCTGGCGCGGCAGTATGTGCCCTTCGAGGGCTTACCCGCCCGCATCGCCTGGCTCGGCCATGGGGAGCGCACACGCCTTGCGGTCGCCGTCAATGAGCTGGTCGCATCAGGCGCGTTGAAGGGTCCGATCGCGTTTTCCCGGGATCATCTCGATGCCGGCGCCATGGCCCATCCCAACATCATGACGGAGAACATGAAGGACGGATCGGACGTCATCGCCGACTGGCCGCTGATCAATGCCATGACGCTCTGCGCCTCGATGGCCGATCTGGTCGTGATCCACTCGGGCGGCGGCGGTTATGCAGGCTTCATGACGAGTGCCGGCGTCACCATCGTCGCTGACGGGACAGAAGCGGGGGCCGAACGCCTTTCACATGCCCTCACCAATGACACCTCTCTGGGTATCATCCGCTATGCCGACGCCGGTTATGAGACGGCGATCGAGGCCGCAGAAGCGTCCGGCGTCGGCTATCTTCCGCTCGGATCGGCGTGAACACAAAATACCGGACGAAGATTTCACTTCGCGGTCGTCATAAGCAAGGAATTTGCTGCCTATTTATCCAGCAATAGACTAACAGAGAGGCAAATCTGTCGTGGAATTGCCATGTCCTTGCTTCAACGCCTCAGCCCCGGGCTGGTCCGCACCAGTCTGCGCGAGAGGCTTCGTGTTTCGGCCGGTGCCTTGACCGGTATCTGCCTCACCGGTCTCGTCAGCTCTCTGGCGTTGGGCGGAAATGGCAGCGTCCCAATGATCGTCGCCCCGATGGGCGCGTCAGCAGTGCTCCTGTTTGCAGCGCCCGCAAGCCCGCTCGCCCAGCCGTGGTCCATCCTCGGCGGCAATCTGGTGGCGGCCTTGATCGGCGTCACCTGCGCGCTTTTCATCCCCAATGTGCTGATCGCCGCCGGCGTCGCCATTGCGCTTGCGATCGCCGCCATGCTCGTCTTCAACTGCCTGCATCCACCGAGCGGTGCGGTCGCGCTGACCGCTGTGCTCGGTGGACCGACCATTCATGATGCGGGCTACTGGTTCGCGCTCTCGCCGATCGCTCTCAATTCGGTCGTCCTGCTATCGGTTGCGCTGCTCTTCAACAATGTCACTGGCCGCCGCTATCCGCATCTTGCACCCGCGCCCGGCCAGCCGGCGCAGAAGACATCCGATCCCTTGCCTGGCCACCGCATCGGCCCCGGTGAAAGCGACATTGCCGCGGCGATCCAGGATTTCGACGAGGTCGTCCCGGTCAGCACGGATGATCTGGACCTCTTGTTTCACAAGGCGCAGATCCGCGCCTTCGAGCGTCAGGCCGGCGGCGTCACCTGCGCCGATGTCATGTCGAGAGATGTCCTGTCCGTCGAGACGGGCACCAGCCTCAAGACGGTGTGGCGCATCTTCATGACGCGGCACATCAAAGCCTTGCCTGTCACCGACGAGACGGGGCACCTGGTCGGCATCGTCTCACTGGACGATTTCCTGGAGAACTCGGTCCTCTCGGGGGAGGGCACCCTTCGCCTCGGCTTCGGCCATACGATCATGGCGTCGCTGCGCAGAGAAGCCTTGCCGAAGCGTGTCGAAGAGATCATGCGCCGCAAGGTGCAGTCGGCCATGCCCCAGACAACAATCACCGCGCTGGTATCACCCATGGTCGACCAGGGCATCGATCAGATGCCGGTGGTCGACGGTGACAACCGGCTGATCGGGATCATCAGCCAGTCGGATCTGCTGGGCGCACTCTTCCAGTCGAAACTCGACAGCATCGCTCATTTCTGACCAGAGACGAAGGTAGGCCGGAAATCAGGCGACGTCACTCGCCAAGCGCTTCAGGAGCGAGACCAGCTTATCGACACCCTCATCGAGAACGCCGCTGTTGTCGATGGCCACGACGTCAAAGCTCTCCGGCAGGGGATCGACAGCGCGGGCAAGCCTTGCCTCGATCTCTTCCCGAGTTTCACGGCCACGACCGGCAAGACGGGCGGCCAGAACGTCTGGGCTCGCCGTCACGTTGACGACCAAAAGGCGAGGGAACACCGCCTGGAAACGGCCAAGTGCCGAGCGAGAGCCATTGACGACTACGACGCGGCCCGCCGCGAGTTCGTCCAGGACGGCTGCGGGGACACCGTAATTCAGCCCATGTGCGTCCCAGCTGACGGCAAAAGCCCCGGCCTTTTCGAGCTGATCGAAATCTCCCGCTGAAACCGGCATGTGGTTCTCCCCGGCCTCGTCGGCCGGGCGGGTGATCAGACGCCGGGCGAAAACAACGGCAGACGAATCTTCAAACGCTGTTCTGGCGCCGGCGATCAGGCTGTCCTTGCCGACCCCGCTCGGGCCCACCACTGCCACCAGCATACCGGCCTTCACCGAGGCAGGGGATTGCGGCTGGCCGTCCATCACGCCACCCGCCGTCCCTGACGCCAGACGGCCTTGACCACCGGGACGCCTTCCGGCCGGCGGACATGCACCAGATCCGCACGCAAGCCCGGAGCGATCCGGCCGCGATCCTCCAGACCGACCGTGCGGGCCGGCGTCGCGGTCACCATGGCCAGAGCCGATGGGAGATCGATGCCGTCGATATCATCGGCGAGCACAAAGGCGGCGTGCAGAAGGCTGAGCGGCACATAATCCGAAGACAGCACGTCGAGCACGCCGAGCTTTGCCAAATCCCGCGCCGCGATATTGCCCGAATGCGACTTGCCACGCACCACGTTGGGTGCTCCCATCAGAACGCTCATGCCGGCCTTGTGCGAAGCCTCGGCTGCCTCCAGGCTGGTCGGGAACTCGGCGAGTTTCACCCCGTGACCCTTGGCTTCCTCGACATGGGCAAGGGTTGCATCGTCATGGCTTGCTACAGTGATGCCGCGCTCGGCACAGATGCGGGCAAGCGTGTCGCGATGGATGCCGGAATACTGTGCAGACAGGGCCAGCCGGCTTTCGACGAAGCGGGCGAACTGCTCGTCGGTTAGGCCGCGCTTGGTTTTGTAGTAGAGCGTGTACTGGTCCATCGTCTGGAACTGACGCTGCCCCGGGGAATGGTCCATCAGGGAAACGAGACGGACATGGGGGTCGGTCTCGAAATCGGCAAAGTGATCCAGCACGTTGTTTGAGGCGACCTCGCAGCGCAGGTGGATCAGGTGATCGGCGCGAAGACGGTCGTCCTTTTCGGCGGCCTGAATGGCATCGGCCATATCGCGCATCTCGCCCTTGTCGAAGCCACCATCCTCGTCCGAGCCCATGCGCAGGCAATCGAACACGGTCGTGATACCCGATGTCACCACCTGGGCGTCGTGCGCCTGGATGGCCGATGTTTTGTCCCAACGCACGCCGGGGCGCGGCGAATAATGGGCTTCGAGATGATCGGTGTGGAGCTCCACCAGACCCGGAACAATGTAGTCGCCGGCGAGGTCTTCGCCGACGCGGCTTGCGCCCTCATCGATCGCTTCGATCAGACCATTGCGAACGATCAGGCTGCCGTGAACGATACGGTCCTCCAGAACGATGCGGGCATTGGAGAGGACAAGTTCAGCCATGATGATAACCATTGGTTGGGGCAGGGGAGAGGGGCTGCCGGGAATGGACGAGGAAGGGGGCGCCGCGTTCGGGCTCGATGAAGAGCGTAAGCGAATCGATGACAAGCGGCCTTGCGGTGAAGAGGGCGAAACGACGCTCCAGCAGTTTCCGCATCACATCGGCGCGTTCTTCGGAGACGGGGCCGGTCAGTGTCATATGAAAGCGAAAATCCTCGAAGACATGGTGATAGCCCCAGGCCACCAGGTTCTTGCGCTGGCGCTCACTCAGCCGTTCGGGATTGCGCCGCGCGATATCGGCCTCAGAGAGAGGTGCGCGAAAGGGTTCGAAGGCCTCGACCACGGCAGCCGCAAAGTCCTGAAGCGGCGGATGCAGTGTTTCAGGCACCAGCGCAAAGAAGGGTCCGAGCTGTTCGACGACAATCGAGGGGATGGAGAAGGCGGTTTGGCGTGCCCCGAACTCCGTAAGGGCTGCGAGCAGATCGGCCTCGCTGCAACCATCCTTCAGAGAAAACGGTGCCTTGAGCGTCGCGTGAAATCCGTAACGGCGCGGATCGTCAGTGAGTTTAAACACTTCGCCCGCTTCAAAGCCCGGATGATCTTCCTGGGGCAGGTTCTCCCCGGTAAAAGCGTCCCGTCCCAGCCAAGCAGAGGCTGCGCGGGTGAGGGGGGCGTCTTCGGCGGGCGTAAAATACAGGGCGTAGCGCAAGGTGGTGCTCTCGGAATGCTAGGGGAGGGGCGCAACGAACTACGCCCATTCCGGATCAGTGCCGGCTTTTTCCCATGAGTCGGGAGCGCAGGCTATTGGAAATGGCATCGAAGACGAAGACGACGATCAGGATCAACACCACCATATAGGCGACATTTTCCCAGTCGGAGTTGGTGCGCATCGCTTCCCAGAGCTTCAACCCGATACCACCGGCGCCGACGGCACCGATGATCGTGGCCGAACGCGTATTGCTTTCCCAGAAATAGAGCGCCTGTGAGGCGAAGACGGGAAGAACCTGAGGCAATACGCCAAAGCGCTGGACTGTGATGGGCGACGCCCCCACCGACTTCACTCCCTCCCGCTGCTTGTCGTCGATGTTCTCAAGAGCTTCGGCATAGAGCTTGCCCAGCGTGCCGGTGTCGGTAAAGAAAATCGCGGATATGCCGGCGAGCGGCCCGGGGCCGAAGGCACGAGTGAAGAATAGCGCCCAGATCAGCATGTCGACGGAGCGCAGGAAGTCGAAGAAGCGCTTGGTCAGCTGGTTCATCGGACGGTTGCGGCTGATATTACGGGCGGCCACAAAGGACAGCGGGAAAGCCACCAGCATGGCGAGCAACGTTCCCATGAAAGCCATGACGATGGTCTGGAGCAGTTTGGTCCAGACGTCGAGATGCTGCCAGGAGGAATTATAGAGAACGTTGTTCCAGGCCAGCGCCAGATTACTCATATTCGGATCGATCCGCTCCTCCGACGTAATCTTGTGCAGCACCTGAGACGGCGTGAGATCGAAGAAGGGCGAGTTGGTGTCGAAGATGAAGTTCTCCCAGCCGAGGAAGCGCTTGCGCACCCGCACCCGCTCGGCTGTGACGTCAATCCAGCCGGCCATGCCGAAATAGGCGATGACGCGACCACCTTCCGAACGCTGCTCGACCCAGTCGGGAAGCGGCCCCTCGACGGTTACAGTGTCCGCGACATGGTCGAGTTTCAGCGACACGGTCTCGCCGTCCCGCGTCAGCGTGAGATTGGTGCCGTCGAGGTCGATGCTTGCTGCGTTGCCGAGCGAGACATTGGCGCTGGTGATCACCTCTTCCGTCACCGTCTTGGGTGCGGCAGGCGCCGCCTGTTCAGTGCTATTCGCCTGCGGTGCGACCGGTGCGAGGAAGCTGAACGAAGACTTTGGCGCAGCCGGGGCGGCGGCAGGCGCCGCAGGGGCGGCATCCGTCAGAGTGCGGGTGATCGTTTCCTTCCTGGCGTCGATCCAGTCCGGGTTTGGATGGGGACCGATCGGGTCGAAGCGCGGATAGGTAATCTGCATCGTGCCGTCGGGCGCAATCTGGAATTCAGGACGGATCTCATAAGAGACCCAGTCGGCGAGATAGTTGCCGGCCAGCCCCCAGTTCGCCTGATTGATCGTCTTGCCAACGGCAAAGAACCACCAGCAGAAGACGAAGTAGAGCGCAACGATGCCGATCGACAGCGGCATCCGGTAGCGTTGCCAGAGACTGCGTTCAAGCACATGCGGATAGCGCTCGGCCAGACGGTTCAGCTCGGCGGTGTTGGTCATCGACATCGTCATATCCTCACGTTACCGCCTGAAAGGCCTGTTCACCGACCAGCCTGCGGCGCAGTGATGCGGAGAACTGGTCGACAGCAATGACGGTCGTCAGCAGCAGAAGAACGATGGCAAGCGTCTTGGCCTCATGGCCCTGGCTGATCGACAGCCGTAGCAATTCACCGATACCACCGCCCCCGACCGCTCCGATGATCGTGGAGGCACGGACGTTGATCTCGAAGCGCAGCAGGAAATAGCTCAGGAGATTCGGCATGACCTGCGGCGTGATGCCGAACCAGACGCGCTCGAACCAGTTGGCGCCGACCGCACGCAAGCCTTCATCGGGGCGCATGTCGGCATTCTCGATCACTTCGTAAAACAGTTTGCCCAGCGCACCGATCGTGTGGATAGAGACGGCGATGATGGCCGGGATCGGCCCGAGCGACAGGATCGCGAGAAAGAAGCCGGCAAGGACGACTTCTGGGAAGGCGCGCAGCACTTCCATCACCCGGCGCATCGGCCAGCGCACCCAGACGAGCGGCATCATGTTGCGGGCGGCGAGAAAGGCGAAGCAGAAACCGAAGAGCACGCCGATCACCGTCGAGAGCAGCGCGATGTTGATCGTCTCGACCATCTTGTAGAAATATTCGGGGATGTAGAGGCTCTGGGTCAGGTAAAGCCGGCCATCCGGATAATTGTATTTCAGACTGCCGTCGTCATAGGGGGAGGGCAGATCAAACAGGGCGCGCCAGATCTCCCAGCCGTCACGCGGCACAAGATCGCCGAGGAAATCGAAGAGGTACGGCAGACGGTCGAAGAACTTGCCGGAATTGGTCTCGTTGGCGAACCACACCGATCCGGTCACCGCAAAGAACAGGATGACGATCCCAAGCCCGGTATAGAGACGGCGCTTCGAGGCAAGTTCCTGCCAATGGCGTTCCACGGCGGCGCCGCTTTCGCTCAGCGGCTGCAATGTCGACATGTGCATCGACCATCCCCTTCGGACTGCGGTTCAAGAAAGAACCGCCGGTCGGCGAAGACCGGCGGTTCCTGATGCGGATAACGAGATCAGCCGCCGATGGTCGACTTGCGAGCGTCGATGATCGGCTTGTAGAAGTCGACGTTGACTTCGGTGAAGCCCTTGAAGTCACCACCCTGGATGGCGGAGAAGCAGGCCGGATCGGACGTCGGCAGGTCCATCATGAACGTCTTGAACTTGGCCTTCATGTCCTCGTTCATCGAGGTGCGCACGACGACCGGGCCGTTCGGGATCAGCGGCGACTTCCACAGCTCGACGAGGTCGTCCATGTTCAGGATACCCTTGTCGACCATCTTGCGCAGGTTGCCAGAGGTGTAGCCGTCCTTGAACTCGCCGACGCCGGAACCGAAGGTCGTACCGGCATCGAAGGTGCCCTTGAGCACTTCGAGAACGAGGTTTTCGTGACCGCCTCCGAAGCCGGTTTCGGCGACATATTCCTTGACCGGGGCGCCGAGCGCTTCCGGCAGCGTGACGGAGGGAACGAGATAGCCGGAAGTCGAATCCGGATCGGCGAAGCCGAGCTTCTTGCCCTTGATGTCGGTGACCTTGGTCATGCCGCTGTCCTTG
Source organism: Hyphomicrobiales bacterium (assembly GCA_900473805.1). Classification (GTDB taxonomy): domain Bacteria; phylum Pseudomonadota; class Alphaproteobacteria; order Rhizobiales; family Rhizobiaceae; genus Allorhizobium. The sequence continues at coordinate 63,670 of UCMS01000027.1, forward strand.
CGGGCAACCATGATCGAGTAGTAGCCCATCGAGCCGTCGGTCTGCACGGTGGTCAGGATCGGCTGAACGGCATCGGCATTGGCGAGATAGATCTTCGCAAAGCCCGAAGCGCCGAGTTCGGCATAGTCGAGTGTGCCGCCGAGCAGACCCTGGATGACGCCGTCATAGTCAGCGGCCGGGAACAGCGAAACCTTTTCAACGCCGATGGCAGCCGGCAGCTTGTCGACCATGCACTGGAAATTGCGCAGGCGGTCGGCTTCGTTTTCACCGCCCAGGATGCCGATGCGGAATTCCTTGAGGTCTTCGGCATGGGCAGCGCCAGCGAGTGCGCCGAGAGCAACGGCGGCAAGCAGGGTCTTCTTCAACATGAGCTTATCTCCTGTTTCATGGGAACGATGGGATATGTCGGGAATGCTCGCCCGTAACGCGGGGCTTAGCGATCTTCGTGGCTCAGGCCTCGGCAGCTGCCAGAGGACGAAGGCCAGGGGATGGGATCTTGCGCGGAGCGTCATTGTCCTGATGCGCAATATTGATGCTCGTCGACGTCATGGTCTCATCGATGCCGGCGCCGTGGCGATCGGCGCCATAAATCTCGTGCACGGCGTCCGCTGTCAGTTCCGAGGGGGCACCATCGAACACTACCCGGCCACGCGCCATGCCGATGATGCGCTCGCAGTAATTGCGCGCGGTATCCAGGGTATGGAGGTTGGTGATGACCGTGATGCCTTCGCGCTCGTTGATGTCGCGCAGCGCATCCATGACGATCTTGGCATTCAGCGGATCGAGCGAGGCGATCGGCTCGTCGGCCAGAACCATCTTCGGCGACTGCATCAGCGCACGGGCGATCGCCACACGCTGCTGCTGGCCGCCGGACAGCGTGCCGGCAGCCTGCAGCGCCGTCTGTTCGATGCCGAGACGTTCCAAAGCTGCAATCGCCATGAGGCGCTCTTCGCGGGAGAAGATGTTGAGCATCGAGAGCGCTGTCGAGCGATGATTGAGGCGGCCCAGAAGAACGTTCGTGAGAACGTCGAGACGGGGCACCAGATTGAACTGCTGGAAGATCATGGCGCAGTCGCGCTGCCAGTTGCGGAGTGCGGCACCGCGCAATGTGGATATCTCGACATCACCGAAACGGATGGAACCAGAAGTGGGGTCGACCAGGCGGTTGATCATGCGCAAAAGGGTGGACTTGCCCGCCCCGGAGCGACCGATGACGCCAACCATCTGGCCCGCCGGGATCTCGATGCTGACAGAATCGACGGCCTTGTGGTTGCCGAACTGTCGGGTGAGATTGTCCAACCGAAAGCGCATTGTGGTTCCTTCGCCGTCACTGATTGCGGTGCTGGTATCCACTAGCGCTTCATCGTGAAGCGCGAATGTCAGATTTGTGTAGGATTTGTTAAAGTAGGTAAACCACTGTATTTGCTGAATATACGAAGGCCTGGAGACACCTTAACCTCGCCGGGAATTCTGCCTCTGGGCTGGATGATGCTGTTTGGGAACATTTATCGCACCGGTGCGAGGCACCGTCCGCATCTGCATTCCCTCGACTTGAAGGCTTCCTCGGGGTAGACTCTGAAGGCTTGCTGCGGGGACCCGCGGCGGTCTCTGTATAAGCGAGTTCTGTCGACTCCATCTGGCACATCCAGTGCACACAGGTTGTTGAACGCCACAGTCGCGTTCCAAGTTTGCGAGTTCTGATGATCTTAATTACAGGCGGCTCGGGATTTGTCGGTAGCGGCGTCGCTGCAGCTTGCGCGGACCGACGGTTAGCATTCCGGTTGGCAACGCGAAAAGACGAACCTTGTGCTGTGGCCGTGGGCGAAGTGGAGGCTGGAACCGACTGGTCTAGGGCTTTACAAGGCGTTAAAGCGGTTATCCACCTAGCAGGCATCGCACACCGCAGATTCGAACAGCCTTCACTTCAGGACTTTCGCCGCGTCAACGTGGACGGATCTATCAATCTCGCCCAACAAATGGCGCGGATAGGAGTCAACCGACTCGTCTTCGTCAGCTCCATCGGAGTCCTCGGTGACACGTCTTCCTCAGATAGCCCTCTTTCCGATCGGTCGCCTGCCAACCCCATCACCCCTTATGCGGTTTCAAAATACGAAGCGGAATGTCGGTTGAAACGAACATGCAGCGACTACGGCGTTGAACTTGTGATCGTTCGTCCGCCTCTGGTCTATGGGCGAAACGCAAAGGGCAATTTTGCGGCCCTCGTTCGGCTGGTTGCTTCGGGGCTTCCACTTCCTTTCGCATCGGTAAAAAACCGTCGTAACATCATATCACTGGAGAACACAGCGGAGGCTCTTTTAGAGTGCGCCATCCAACCAAGGGCAGCAGGTGAGACATTCCTACTCGCGGAGACAGATGTAGTCTCGACTGCGGATATCGTGAAGTCGATCGCCGCAGGGCTGCGATGCCCGGCAAGACTTGTGCCCTTTCCCCAAACGGTCTTGAAGTCAGCCTTGCACCTTGTGGGACAATCTCGGAGAGCAAATGGATTGCTGGCTTCGCTGGAAATCGACAGCTCCAAGATCACCGAAACGATCGGTTGGAAGGCACGGGGACGAACGCTTGAGAACATCGAGCGCACATTGAGACGAGCCTCAGCTTAATCGAGCCTCTGAATAACCCTCGACGACTAATTCAAGATGGTCGATCAGGCTGTCATAGATCTTCGAAGCCTCGAAACGGGCCTGAAACGTTGCCCGCCTTAGGCGACGCATATCCTCATCGGTCTCATGGATAAGCGCGTCCTGAATCGCGGCAGCAAGTGCGTGCACTGAGCCGGCATCCACGCGCCGGCCGGACCCCGTTTCCTCCAACAGACGCGCTGCCTCGCCCGATAGCGTTGTAATCTGATAGACTCCGTAAGCCATGTATTCGAAAATCTTGTTCGGCAGTCCTTGAGGCGCATTGGACCTATAGGGCAGGAGCCCGACGAAGGAACGTGAGAGCAAGGCCGAGACCTGATTTTTGTCCAGCCATCCCAAAATCCGTACATTCGGTAGTCGGCGGAAAGCTGCAGCTAGGTCCGGACGTAGTGTCCAGTCTCCAGCCACCGCCATAATCAGGTCCTCCTGATCCTTCAAAAGTTCTGCCGTCTGCAACAAGAGGGGTAGATCGTACGTCACCCCCCATGAACCAACAAAAGCAGCAACCTTAGCCCGGCGCGGAATTTCGAATTGGGACATGACCTCATCAACACTGCGCTCGTCGAATAGATCGGGTCTCGGGTAACCGAGATGAAATACGCGATCGAGCGAGGAGTTGCGCTCGCCTTTGCGTTGGCCCCAAGCGAGATAGTCTTCGGAAATGCCAATAAGGGACGTGGCGTTCCGGCAGGCATATCTCGCCTGCTGGTCAAGTCGTCGCAGCCCCAGGTCGATCAAGGGTCTTAGAGGCTTCGGGAAGAAGTCGGCGAAGAAGTCCGGCCATAAGTCGCGGACAGTAACAACCGTCGGCAGACCGGTCTCCCGTCCGAAGCGAACGGCAGCCGAAGCAGCCTCTGTAGTCGGCATGTCCGCCAGGATCAGATCCGGACGGTCTGACGCGCCTCTGGCTGCCTCAAGGAAATGACGGCCAAAACGCGCATTGTGGAGTAATCGGGCAAATCCAATGTTATTCCGGTAGCCTTGGCCTGGCAGGACTTCAATCGTCAGGCCAGCTTCGCAGTTGAAACGGCCTGGCGGTCGAAGCTTTCGCGAATAATGATTAAAAGCGGAGGTGAACCAGGTCGTCTCATGTCCGCGATGGCTTAGAGCCCGTGAAAGCATGCCAGCGCGGAGGAGGCGGACTTCGTTGCCGTCCAGCGGTGTCGGTTCGAGATCACGGATGAGCCAGACCTTCATGCGCCTACCGCAAATTCGTCAGATACGGTGAAATCCAATCATCCATCACATGCCCAAGGTCGATGGCGACCGCCCCCTTGCTGCGGCAGAAACCGAGTAAAATCTTGCCAACTATCCCACCTGCGACAAAAACGAGATCACCAGGCTGAATAATCCGATCGAGCGTCTCCGTGACTGTCGCGTAAACAAGCGGAAGTGGGTGCTCACCGACATTATAATTGGTGTTGAGTGCAGTGTTTTGGTGTGTTGGAATCTCAATCACCGTCAGATTATCGATGTCTAGAATTCGTCGAGGCAAGTCCGACCTTCGGACACTACTTACGACGACCACTCTGGATGCCGCGGATAGAAGCCAGTCAAGCCGATCCAAATCTGAGAACAACGCAACATTCGCTTTGTCTTCGGTGAACAGCGCAGAGGGCGATGCCAATGCAGCAACACCGCTCAAAACCTCTACCAATCCACGACCTTGAAGGGAATGAGTAAGGGAAAGACTCCCTTCTCCGAGATCCCTGATGAATCGAAATACGGCGGGTATTCCGAGCACATCGGCTTGCGATACTGCCAAACGAGCCTCTGTCACGATCTTGTTCCTGAGATCAGATGACAGTTCGGTACCCCACCAATGGCGCTCCCTGTTCAGGCGATCCTCCAGCGAGAAATAGAGCGATTGTGGAAACAGATATCCTTCACCGTCGCTCAGACGTATCATGGAAAAAGGGCGTCTTTCCCGCACACATGCGCCAATCAGCGTCTTCAAGCGCTCGAGTTCCTGCTCATCTGTCCGAATATTCATGAACTGCATACGTGTTCGCAGCTCGTTATAGATGGGCTTGACCTTCTGCCTAAAGTCCTGACGAAGGTCATATGGAGCTTCTTTCAGGAACTTTTCTTCTGCCCGGAGGTGGGTCCATTCCGCCTCAGCCCGACCCTCCAGAAACTCAGCATTCTGCATCTTCAATATCTCGAAAGATGTCGCCTTTAAGCCAATCTCCAGCAAGAGCTGCGACACCTCCTGGTCCCGCCCCCTTCCAGCTCGAAGTTTCCGAAGCAGTTGCAATTGGGTGTTAATGGTCAGGTCAGACCTTCTTACGGTTTGAGCTTCACTCCAGAATCTGTCCAGCTGTTCCAGCGATCCGGCTCGGAGAAGCGCTTGTAACAGAGCGCGTTCGATCATCGCCTTGGCTGCGGGGGACTGATTGCAGCGATAAACAAAGTCGGCGAGTGTATCCAGAAGTGCGCCGTCCAACGGCAAGTGGCTCAGTTCGACTTTCTTCAGCAGAGCCCACCACCCCACAATTGACGCTGGTGTGCCAACTATCCCCTTGAACAGGACGGTTAGGCGAGGGTTGCGTTCGTGAAATGCACGATCCAGGGCCGCGATGAGTTCAGAAGGAGGTAGGACTTGAAGTCGTTCGTTTTCATCAAGCCATTGCACCGGATTTTCGACTGTAACCAGCGTTTCAAAGAGAAACCGCTGAACAGCTGCGTTTACGACGGCGCTTCCGCCCATCGTTGGACCGTTGTTGGCGTGACGTGCGAAAGAGCCCTTAATAGAAATATTGGTGTTGGCAAGAAGAAACCGCCCAACCCGGTCTGTCTGGATGGTTATCTCGTCACCGAGGCGGCGAAGATTTACCAACATTGAACTCACAAGAAGCGAGGACGCTTTCGGATGTGAGTTTATCAACTTCACCAGATTCCGTCTTAAGCTTCCCTTCGCTCGCGCTCTCCAACGGCCCCTCATGCGAGGCGCGTGACCTCCTTTGGCAGGCGCGCAACGTAACTTCAGCGCATTGATCTCTTTTATAAAAGACGCACGGTCTTTCAGATGATCAACAGTGGCGGATGGATCCCAGGCGGAGAAGGCTTCGAGCCAGCGACCGCTCGTCTCGTATGGGGTCCAGAAGGCCTCCCGACAGCTATCGATGGTAATCTCTTTCGTTACCCCAGTCGCAACCAAACCGTAGTAGTCGGGCTTGACCGGATCGAAATCAAAAATCTGATAGACGGGCACACCATTGTGGAGCAGCTCAACAGCCACAGAGGAGTTCCCGACAATGGCAATATGCTCGCCGTCTGGTGTCGATTTGGTGACGTGAACCTTGCCAGCGATCGCCAGTTCATTCAGCCCACCGGCCGCGCCGGGATGCTCTTTGATAACAATTGTGCCGACGTCCGGATTGCTCAGCAAATTGCCGATGACCTCACGGAGAGGACCAATTGAAATTCGAGATGTAGGATAAATCGCCACTGTAACCGGCGCATTTCGGGGGGTTACGAGCCTATGACCATTGAACGCCCCCTCCTGGCGTGGGATTATGTAGACATTAGCCGGCAAGGGCCCGACCTTGCGGTAGGTGTCCAAGCTGCGGCGGTTGCGCAGTACGCTGCAGTCGAAATCGAGCGCCGGAAAAATCTCCGTAACCTCTGCATGCTGCAGATAGACCCGAGGCACTCCAAGGCCTTTCATGACCATGGAAAGCGCCACCCGCACGGGAGAATGATCGTTCGCCGTGACGAATACCCCTGGTTCGACAGCGCCCTTCGCTGAAAACGAAAGTACAAAGCTGAAAAAAGCGCGGCTGTATTGGGCGAGTTGGTGCACGAGACTTGCGCTGATCGCCTCCGACTTTTGGTAATAGCCGCAAAGGTCGGCAACCAGATGATCCAATATGCGAGACTGCTCAATCGTCAACCGGCCGGCGGCAATACGCGGCAAAGTCGCGTAATTTTGGGCGCTCACTGCCACGTTCAACTGTGCGCAGATCGCGTCAAAGAAAGCAAACTCCCGCAGGTTGTTGTCTGTGTTGCCATCGCAGGCAAACCCGGAAAAACTCGGCAAAATAATCTTGTGGTGGGATGCACGCAGTTTCTCCTCGCTCATCGCGATGGCTGCCATACGTTTCCCTTCGAGGCTGACACCCGCACCAAAGCGCATAAAATCCTCTCTGGTGAGCTTGTGCGCCATGAGGTCATCATAGTCTGGATTCCCTTCGATGACGCGCGCGACGCGTTGCAGTCCATCTGCATGGTAGCGTAACATACGTGCGACATCTTTCATTCGTCAGCCTTCTCGTTTCATGCGACGACCGACCTAGCGGCGTTCCGGTCGCGCGCCAAAAGCCAGCCGTATCAATTCTAGGATTTGAACTGACCACAGTGCATGCTGGATACAGACGGCGATAATCCTGTCTCGGAAAGAGGAGCGAGAACAGGTCAAAAGATGGAAACTCTCCCGCCAGGGCGGCGCCAGCGTCGCGAGAGACCATGCCAGACGCCGCTTACGCGTCCCCGATACCAGTTGGCCACCCTTCACCCTGCGCGCCTTGGTCGCCAATTCCGTCCAGCTTTTCCGGGCGGGATGGTGGACAATAGCTGCGGGTAAGAAGCGGAGCTGTGCTCCCTCAGCCCCGGCTCGACGGCAGAATTCGGCGTCGCCACCAGACAAGCGCTGCCCGTCAAATCCACCCATCTGATGGAACAGCGCTGTCGGCACCGCGAGATTGGCCGTCGCCGCATAACCTCGGCGGACGTACCGGGCCTGGGGGATCCCTCGAACCATGTCATAGATCTCGAAGATGTTGGGCGAAGGTGCACCGCTTCTAACCTCAACCGGCCCGGCAAGAAGTGACATCTTTCCGTCCAATCGTCCCACTTCGGCAACGATTGCCGTAAGCCAGCCGGGGTCAGGGCGACAGTCGGCATCGGTGAAGAGCAGCCAGCGACCTCTGGCGCTCTTCGCACCGGTATTGCGCGCGGCGTAGGAACCGGGCGTGGCGCAGTCCAGAATGGTGACGTAAGGCGGCAGTAACGCCAGCTGCGGCCTTTTGGTCGAGCCGTTGTCAACCAATATCACTTCGACCTGGTCAAGCGGGTGCCTCTGTTCAGCAAGGGCGGAGAGGAGTTGCGTGACCATGTGCCACTGCTCGTAAACCGGCACGACCACAGACCAAAGCACTCCTCGAGCTTGCGGCTGTTCCGCTGGATTTGCGGGTCGCTTCGTCATCACGCTCCGACCGGTGGCGTTTTCCCTGCCCGAATATCTAGCCATTGCTGATACTCCGCGTAGACGGATTCGATCGAACCATCGGCCCTTATTCTACCCTGGTCCAACCAGATCAGCCGATCGACCCATTCCTCGAGCACCCGACGCGAGTGGCTGGCGAGCACAAGGATCTTCGCGCGATTGATGAGCTGAGTCTGCAGTCCTCCGACAGTTGCATGCAGGGAGGGATCAACGGCGTTGATCCACTCGTCCATAATCAGGATCTCGCCGCGGACCAGCCGCAACAGAGCCATAACCAATCTCGACCGCATGCCAGCAGAGTAACTGTGCAAAGGCAACTCGAAATAGCCGCCGAGACCGGACAGTTCCTTCACTTCGTCTACATGGCGGGCAATCGAACGCTGTGGCACACCAAGATATAGGCATTTCAGCTCGGCGTTCTGACGACCCGTGAGGCGCGGCTTCAGGCCCGAGCCGAGCGCGAACTGCGGGCTCACTCGCCCCTCGATCGTCACGCGACCCGATTGATGACCGAGCGCTCCCGCACACAGCTTCAAAAGTGTCGATTTGCCCGAGCCGTTCAGCCCAACCAAGCCAACGCGGTCTCCTTCGCGGATCGAAAGACTGATATCTTTCAATGCCGCGACCTCCAGATAGCGCCGACCGATCAGAACCTCGGCACCGACCGCGCCCCGCTCGGTGGTCTTCTTCAGATCGCCTTGTTTGCGCAAAAAGTAACTGACGCTGACGTTTTCAATTTCGATCTTTGCCATGCTACTTGAAGTTCCGCACGAAGCTCTGCGAGCGCTTATAGGCGATGTATCCCGCTATCGCCACGACGATGGAAATGGCGCTCGTCACAATCCAAGCACGGAGTTCAAGCGGATGCTGTCCGAAGACCTGCCGAGCTGTGGCGAGATAATAGGCAACAGGATTGTAATGCGCCAGCATCGCCCGCGTTCCATGGATAGAATCGACACTCCAAAATACCGGCGAGGCGAAAAACATGAAGCGCGCAGCGACCTTCACCGCCGTCTTCAGGTCGGGATAGAGAACGGTTACGATGTTGACGAGATAGGAGCCGCCGAGCGATGCCATGATAATGAGCGCGAGAAATGCCGGAAAGAGAAGCAGCCCGACGGTTAGCTCTCCCGGTCTCAGTACCAGAACAAAAGCCAACAGGACCACAACGTTGACCAGATACTCGAAGAGGCGATCCACCAGAGCCTTGGCAAATAGGCCCGGCAGGCCAAGATTATTGTGAAGCGCAAAATCCAGTCTCGACTGGATCAGTTCACTGCTCCCCGTCAGTGAGTCCGAGATGAAGCCCCACAAGACGTAGCCACAGAGAACATAAAGGAAAAAGTCAGCAACCGGTATGGTGTCAGAATGACGAAAGACGAGAGCCAGCATGGCAGAGAAGATAACTGCAGACAGTGGATTCCACAGCAGCCCAAGACGGGTTCCGCTATGCTCGTTGCGTGCCTCGATCGAACTGATGTGCAGGAATCGCAATGTCGTCGAGATCAACGGCCGGATGCGGTACCAAATCTTCATGTTTGTCTTTAAGCCTTATCTCTCAGGTTACCGACAAGTGATATTTTTAACGGGTACTGAGCGCCCAGAGGTCTGGCGAGGCCTCTCTCCTCACTCTTTGGCGATAGTTCTTGCCAACCCAACAATTTCAGCGGCACCTTCTTCAGAACTTCGTCGAATAGTGTCTTTGTCACGTCGTAGATCGTGGCGAGCAACATTTGTTCCCTCTCGATGGCGATCGATGCATCTTGTAGTTTGTCGGAAATCGGATCCCCTAGAGACCCCGCAGTTAAACAGGGACATCAGAGTCCGTCATCGCTTCTCCGTCAAAGCGGAAACGGGTTCCCCCGATCTAGAAAGATGACAGCCCGACTGGCGAGATCAACAGTTGCGGTGAACGGCAATGCGACGCAGACCCAAACCTCAATCAATTGCCGCTCTCGTCGACAAATTCGTATCGATCTCCATTCGGCCAATGGGCATTGATGCTAGATCATTTAACGCTTCGACAAATACACCACAATATTCACGTCCTTCACCCCATTACCACATCCCAAGTGGCTGGTGTCCCCGCCTTCAGAGCCCGGCTCGCTCGGCGGCCGAGCAGCATGTCGTAATGCTTCGGGGCCAATCCATGGCCTGGGCGGACGATGCGCAGGTTTTTGGCGGTCAGGACCTCGCCGGCGGCAACATCTTCTGCAATGTAGACCGAGCGGCGGAAGGCAAGGGATTTCTGCTCCGCCTTGGTTGCGCCATAGCTGATTTGACCAAGTGACTGCCAGGCGCGTTCGGTCTCGACCACCAGCGACGCCATCTCCTCGGGTTCAAGCGAAAACGTGCTGTCGACGCCCCCGTCGGCCCGACGCAACGTAAAATGTTTCTCGACCACAACCGCACCATGAGCGACGGCGGCGACTGCCACCCCCACGCCCATGGTATGGTCCGACAGGCCGATCTCGCAACCGAACAGATCACGCATATGAGGTATGGTGAGAACATTGGTGTTTTCAGGGGTCGCCGGATAGGTGCTGGTGCATTTCAAGAGCACGAGGTCGCGGCAGCCGGCCTCACGCGCCGCCTTCACCGCCTCATCCAGTTCGGCGATCGACGCCATGCCTGTCGAAATGATCATCGGCTTGCCGGTCGCGGCAACTTTGCGGATCAGTGGTAAATGGATGTTCTCAAAGGAGGCGATCTTGTAAGCTGGGACTTCCAGGCTTTCGAGAAAATCTACCGCCGTTTCATCGAAAGGGCTCGAAAAGCACAGCATCCCATGTGATCTCGCACGCTCCATGATCGGTGCGTGCCATTCCCATGGCGTGTGCGCCTCCTTGTAGAGGTCATGCAGGTTGCGGCCCTTCCAAAGACTTTTCTCGTCGGCGATTTCAAAATCGCCGCCGCGCACGTCGAGCGTGATCGTATCGGCAGTATAGGTCTGGAGTTTGATGGCGTCGGCACCGGTTCCGGCTGCAGCATCGACGATCTCCAGCGCCCGCTCAAGCGACTGATTGTGATTGCCGGACATCTCGGCGATAATGAAGGGGCGATGATTGCGCCCAATTTCGCGGTTTCCAATCTGCATGACGTCCCTCATGTGCCGAGTTCAAAAACGATTCGGTCCGGCCCGCTTTGGCGTGCCGAGAAGCCCAGTTGCTCAAAGATCCTGCGCGAAGCCATGTTATCCGGCTTCACCTGACCAAAGATCGGCGCGTTCATTCGTTCCAATCTAAAGGTGTCAATCGCGGCGCTGAGCATGGCCTTGCCAATCCTGCGCCCGCGAAAGGCCGGGGCTACGGAATAACTGATCTCCCAGAGACTCTCACGCCGGTCGAAGCGTACCTGACCAAGCGGAATAGCTGACCGCGTCTGAACTATGAATAACACACAGTCTTTGAGGCACCGCAATCGAGTGCTAAACCAGGCGCGATGCTCATCGGGGGAAATCGGCTTCGGATTGAAGGCATTTCGCCGCGTCTCCTGATCGTTCGCCCAGTCCAGAAGCAGAGCCTCATCATCGAGAACAACAGGACGCACGACCAGCTCCATGTTGGGCGCTGCGAGCAGGATGGCCGCAACTCTATCCGCACCGCGACCATCCACGACCTCAAGACACCGCTGCGACCATACACCATCAAGATTCTCCGACAGGGCCTCAGCAAGGGCAGCTCGAAGCGTTGCTTCATGAATGTCTGCAGCGTCCCCCAGCCAACGAATCAGGCCGCGGCGTTGAAGTTCCGCAGCCGACGGGCGCTGATTGGCCGCGACCGTCACGACGATCGCGGGCAGACCCAGCGACAGTCGCTCCCAGTTTGTGGTGCCACTCGCGCCGACGGCCAAGTCGGCCGCAAGAATCAGCGGCGCAAGACCAGGAACTCGGTCGTGAAGCCGGAAGCCAGGTTTGTCTGCAACAAGTTTGGCAATCCGCGTGAACTGTGGTGATGCTGATGACAGTACGATGTCGGCTTCGACCGCCACCTGATTGAGAGTGAGGAGCGCGTTCACCGTCATCTCGGTCAACCCTGCCTGGTCGACACCGCCGAATGACACGAGCAGGCGCCGCACCGCGCCTTTGCGCACCGCGGCCCTTGGGCGTAAACGGGCATAGTCCTGTTGCAGGAGGGCGAAGGCCGGCCCCAGCAAACGCGGACAGCCTGGAGGAATAAGGTCCAGGTAACGGTTCTCCAAATCAGCGACAAGATTCTGGTCCAGCAGAAGGTCGCAGTGATGCAAACGGTCGGCCAAATCGTCGATGATCATCAGTTTGAGATTGGGAATCCGCAGGCCCTGCTGCCATTCGAGATCGATTCCATAGTGGTCGACCACAAGCCAATCGAAACCTGCAGCAGCCTCAACGACCGATCTCGTCTGTCGAACGTCTTCATCCGACGCTACGCCGAGCCAAGCCGCATGTACCGGTGCCCCTGCACTCGGCACGACTTTGACGGTCGGAGCAGGTAGACGATGGACAACAAACCCCCGACCTTCGATAAGGTCACACAGGTGACCTTCCAGCAAACGGCTGGCGAATTCCACCTGCGCGCCTTGGCTTTTCAAATGTTCAGCAAGCGTCAAACAGCGGATCACGTGGCCCGTGCCAATCTGCAGAGAGGCATCCACACGAAACAGGAGGCGCATGGGCTGGGACATCAGCGCCGCCCAACCAACGTCGAAAACATCAATTCGGCGCGTTCCCAATCCTCAAGAGTGTCGATGTCCTGGACCCGATAGCGCGGAAGAATGAATGGAACGGTGCCTGACGAATAGATTGGTCGTTGCTCCAACCAAGCCGAAGCCGTTCCCCAATAAAACTGGCCGGCATCGTGATATGCCTCCTCGAGATCCTGCGAGCGTACTGCGAAGTTCTCCGGGTGGAACATTTCCACCCGCCCGCTTGACGTCAGACGGATGGCGCGCTGAATCGGAAATGCATAACTCGTGACTGAGAACACGAAATCACAGCCCTGCTTTTCCAGCGTGTTATAGGCATCCCGGAGGTCCTGTGCTTGGATGAAGGGGGCGGTCGCATAGATGCAACACACACTGGACACATCCACACTTGCCTGTTTGCACCATGCTGTCGCATGGGCAATCACAGAGGAGGTTCCTGTGTAATCGTCGGACAGGGCGGCCGGTCGCCGAAAGGGCGCCTCTGCGCCCTGCGCCTCCGCGACCGACGCAATCTCGTCGTCATCTGTGGACACGATGATCCTGTCGAAGCATCCGCTATCGCGGGCCGCCTCGATCGACCAAGCGATCATGGGCCGGCCGAAGAACGGACGTACGTTCTTGCGGGGGATCCGTTTGCTCCCGCCGCGGGCCGGTATGACCGCAAGCCTCATTTCCCTAACGCCTTCTGAAGGGCAGCAACAACGATATCCTGCTGAGATTCAGTCATGGCTGGAAACATCGGAAGCGTGATCGCCTCGGCATAGTATGTTTCTGCGACAGGATAATCGCCCCGCCGAAAACCGAGTCGTTCGTAATATGGCTGAAGGTGAACCGGGATGTAATGAAGATTGACGCCGATGCCCTGCGCCTGCATCGCCTTGAACACTTCTGAATGACTACGGTCAATCTCGTCGAGCTTCAGTCGGACGACATAGAGATGCAGGCCCGAGTAACCATCCTCATGCTGCCAGGGCAGAGTGAGGGGCAATGGGGAAAGTCGCTCGTCGTACCGCCGGGCCAGCTCGTGACGCCGAGACACAAAGGAATCTACGCGGCGCATCTGACTGAGTCCGAGCGCGCCCTGAAGCTCGGTCATCCGATAATTGAAGCCGAGCTCGATCTGCTGGTAGTACCACGGCCCGTCGGGTGCGTGCGTCATCAGGTTCGGATCACGAGTTATGCCGTGGCTCCGAAATAACGAGAGCTTTCGCGCGAGTTCGGCATCGTTCGTTACAGCCATGCCACCTTCGGCAGTGGTAATGATTTTTACCGGGTGAAAGCTGAACACCGTGATGTCGCTATATCGGCAACTGCCAATAGGACTTCCCTTGTAGCGCCCTCCAATGGCATGCGATGCATCTTCGATAACCGCAAATCCGTATTCTCGGGAGAGGTGGTGAATGGCTTCCATGTCACAAGGTTGGCCGCAAAGGTGGACCGCGACCACCACCTTCGGAAGCCGTCCCACGCGCCTTGCTTCAAGCAGCTTCTTTTCGAGTGCTAAAGGGCAAAGATTGTAGGTGCGCGGGTCAATGTCGACGAAATCAACATCTGCACCGCAATAGCGCCCGCAATTTGCCGAAGCCACAAAGGTCACCGGGCTGGTCCAGAGCAAATCCCCGGAACCTAGTCCCAAGGCAAGGCATGCGATATGAAGTGCCGACGTTGCGCTGTTCACAGCAACCGCGTGCTGAACACCGCAATATGTCGCAACTTCACCCTCGAAGCGCGGTACGACGGGCCCCTGGGTCAAATAGTCTGATGTCAGAACCTCGACAACCGCCGCGACGTCGGCGGAATCGACATCCTGACGGCCGTAAGGGATGTTGCTCATATGGCGCCAATCTTGTCGATATGCTGGTTGACCCAAGCCTGTAATGTCTCGACACTCATCCAATCATGGTTGTTGTCGCTGGTATAGCTGAACCCTTCTGGCACCTTGACACCATCTTTGATGCGCTCGGCACTCGTGCCCCAATTGTTGATAGCCGGCAGGATTTTGAAGTGTTCTGGATATTCGTAGGTGTAGAAAGAATCCTCGGGGCCAATCATCTGCTCGTGAACCTTCTCACCCGGGCGGATGCCGACCATTTCCTGCTTCGCCTCCGGAGCTACAGCGCGTGCTAGATCCACCACCTTCATCGAAGGGATCTTTTTCACATAGATTTCGCCGCCTTCCATATCGCTGAATGCGTGCCAAACCAATTCGACGCCCTGTTCGAGCGTTATCATGAACCGGGTCATGCGATCATCAGTAATCGGCAAGACGCCAGTGTCCTTCACAGAAAGAAAGAATGGTATGACGGACCCCCGGGAGCCCATCACGTTACCGTATCGCACAACCGCAAATCGCGTATTGTGACCACCGGCATAAGAGTTTCCCGCAACAAAGAGCTTGTCTGAGGCAAGCTTCGTCGCACCGTAGAGATTGATTGGGCTACTGGCCTTATCAGTCGACAAAGCCACGACACGCTTGACCTTCTGGTCAATGCAGGCATCGATAAGGTTCATCGCGCCGTTAATGTTGGTTTTAACGCACTCGAAAGGGTTGTACTCAGCAGTCGGCACAATCTTAGTTGCAGCCGCGTGAACCACGAAATCCACGCCGTCAAGAGCACGATACAAACGCTCCCGGTCGCGAACATCTCCGATAAAGAAGCGCACACGGCTATCGCCCTGGTACTTCTTGGCCATCTCCCATTGTTTCATCTCGTCACGGGAATAGACGATGATGCGACGGGGATTGTACCGCTCCAGCGTCATAGGAAGGAAGGTGTGGCCGAACGATCCGGTACCGCCAGTGATCAGAATGGACTGGTTTGTCAGCATTGTCTCGCAATCTTTAAATACGTACGCGAGCAAAGCTTTCTAGAGGTCACCGGCATACCGTGCAACCCGCGAAGCCTCGTTGATCCCAGTTATTATCAGACAAAGCCAAGTTAGTGACATCTTCTATACGATTCTATAGGGGTTATTTCTTGTATTCGACAGAGGCGGCCACTAGCACGCTACAGGTACTTTCCGAGAAACTGTTCGGCGTCCAGATTGCGAAAATCCTCCAATGCCGCAAACAGCCGGTCGTGATCCCAATCCCACCAGGCAAGGGCCTGCATACGGTCAGCGACGGGTTTGGGAAAACGTTCGCGGATGAACTTGGCCGGTACGCCGCCGACAATCGTATAGGGGGCGACATCCCTTGAGACCACCGCGCCGGCGCCGATCACGGCGCCATCTCCAACGGTTACGCCTGGAAGCACCGTCGCGCCGTGACCGATCCAGACATCATGGCCTATGGTAACGCGGTTTTCCCGGCGCCAGGCAAAGAAGTCCTGATCATCTTCAGCGCCATCAAAATAGCTGGCGGCACGGTAGGTGAAGTGGTGCAGAGTTGCGCGCCACATCGGATGATTGGTCGCGTTGATGCGCGCCGCCGCAGCGATATTGGCGAACTTTCCGATCGTCGCGCACCAGGCCGCGCCATCACGCTCGATATAGGAATAGTCACCCATCTCAACCTCGTCGAGGCGGCATCGTTCGCCCACCTCTGTGTAGCGGCCGAGCGTCGAATTACCAACCGTGGCGCCGGGATGAATCAGCGGTTCGAGTCCAAGTTTCTTGCTCATGCGGCAACCTTTCGCGGCGAAAACTGGGTCACGTCGAGAATGCGGTCAGCCACGGCCTCACGCACCTCTTCGTCATGGAAGATGCCAAGGAGCGCGACGCCAGCTCTCTTCTTGGCACGGATCATATCCACAACCACCGCACGGTTGGCTGCATCGAGCGACGCGGTCGGCTCATCGAGTAGGAGGATCGCGTGATCGGTGATGAACCCTCGCGCGATGTTGACGCGCTGCTGTTCGCCCCCAGAGAAGGTGGAGGGCGGCAACTGCCAGAGATCGCGGGGCAGGTTGAGCTTGGCCAGAAGTTCGGCCGCGCGCTCCTGGGCCTCCGCAGTTGCGGTGCCGCGCGCCACGAGCGGTTCGGCGACAACATCAAGCGTCGAGACACGCGGTACGGTACGCAGGAATTGGCTGACATAACCGAGCGCCGAACGCCGGACCTCCAACACAGAACGCGGATCGGCCGAGGCGATATCAACGATGCGGTCGCCCTTGGCGACCAGGATCTGCCCCTGGTCGACCGCGTAATTGCCGTAAAGCATTTTCAGGATCGAGCTCTTGCCGATGCCCGAGGGACCGCCGAGCACGACACATTCGCCGGCTGCGACGGAGAAGGACACGTTGGCAACGACGGGGAGGACGAGGCCGCCGCGCAAATGCATGGTGAAGCTTTTGGCGACTTCCGAAACGATGAGCGGTGTCGGCATGATGTTTTCCTTTCGCGACGTCCGTCAGACCTGAAGGATCGAGGAGACGAGAAGCTGGGTGTAGGGTTCGCGGGGATCGTCGAGCACGCGGTCGGTGAGGCCGTGTTCGATGACATGGCCGTCCTTCATCACCATCATCCGGTGCGAGAGGAGGCGGGCGACCGCGAGGTCGTGGGTGACGACGATGGCCGAGAGGCCGAGATCGTTGACGAGGCCGCGCACGAGATCGAGCAGGCGCGCCTGGACCGAGACATCAAGGCCGCCGGTCGGCTCGTCCATGAAGACCAGACGCGGGCCGGTGACGAGATTGCGGGCGATCTGCAGGCGCTGGCGCATGCCACCCGAGAACGCGCGGGGCTGATCGTCGATGCGATCGGTCGAGATCTCGACGCGCTCCAGCCATTCGCTCGCCGTCTGGCGGATTTTTCCGTAGTGTCGATCACCGATGGCCATCAGTCGCTCGCCAACATTGGCGCCGGCCGAGACGGTCATGCGCAGGCCGTCGGCCGGGTTCTGGTGCACGAAGCCCCAGTCCGTGCGCATCAGGAAGCGGCGTTCGGCCTCGCCCATATGGTAGAGTTCGCGGTACTGGCCGTCGCGCATGTGGTAGTCGACACAGCCGGTCGTCGGCATCAGCCTGGTGGACAGGCAGTTGAGAAGCGTGGTCTTGCCCGAGCCGCTTTCACCGACGATGGCGAGCACTTCGCCTGGCCAGAGATCAAAGGAGACTTCGGAGCAGCCGATGCGGTTGCCGTAAAATTTCGAGAGGTTGCGAACTTTCAGAAGGGGCTGGTCGCTCATTCTGCGGCCTCCTTGTTCGGGGCGAGCATTTCGCCGACATGGCCTTCGGCCTGGCGCGTCTCGCAGTGGTCGGTGTCGGAGCAGACGAACATTCGGCCGCCCTTGTCGTCGAGCACGACCTCGTCGAGATAGACGTTGTGGGCGCCGCAGAGCGCGCAGGGCTTGTCGAATGTCTGGATCTCGAAGGGGTGATCCTCGAAGTCGAGGCTAACGACGTCGGTATAGGGCGGGACCGCATAGATGCGCTTTTCACGGCCCGCGCCGAAGAGCTGCAGGGCTTCCGACATGTGCATCTTCGGATTGTCGAATTTCGGCGTCGGCGACGGATCCATCACGTAGCGGCCTTCGACTTTCACCGGATAGGCATAGGTCGTGGCGATGCGGCCGTGCTTTGCGATGTCTTCGTAAAGCTTCACATGCATGAGGCCGTATTCTTCCAGCGCATGCATCTTGCGGGTCTCGGTCTCGCGCGGCTCGAGAAAGCGCAGGGGTTCGGGGATCGGCACCTGATAGACCAGAACCTGACCTTCTTTCAGCTTCTCCTCGGGGATGCGGTGGCGGGTCTGGATGATCGTGGCTTCGCTGGTCTTGGTGGTGACGGCGACCTCGGCGACCTTCTGGAAGAAGGCGCGGATGGAGACGGCATTGGTCGTATCGTCGGCGCCCTGGTCGATGACCTTCAGCGTGTCATCGCGCCCGATGATCGAGGCCGTCACCTGCACGCCGCCGGTGCCCCAGCCATAGGGCATCGGCATTTCTCTGCTGGCGAAGGGGACCTGGTAGCCGGGGATGGCGATCGCCTTCAGGATCGCGCGGCGGATCATGCGCTTGGTCTGTTCGTCCAGATAGGCGAAGTTGTAGGTGGCGAGTTCGGTTGCCAGCGCGGTCATTCTGCGGCCTCCTTCAGGTCCGTCTGTTCGGGGCGGCTTGCATCATGCTTTGCCCGCATGCGGCGGACCAAATCGAGCTCGGCCTGGAAGTCGACGTAATGCGGCAGCTTCAGGTGTTCGACGAAGCCGGTCGCCTGGACGTTGTCGCAATGGGAAATCACGAATTCCTCGTCCTGGGCGGGGGCGACGACATCCTCGCCGAATTCCTGGGTGCGCAGCGCCCGATCGACCAGCGACATGGACATGGCCTTGCGTTCGCTCTGGCCGAAGACGAGGCCGTAGCCGCGGGTGAATTGCGGCGGGGCCTTGGCCGAACCCTTGAACTGGTTGACCATCTGGCATTCGGTGACGCGGATCTCGCCGAGCGAGACGGCAAAACCCAGCTCCGGCACGTCGAATTCGACCTCGACCAGACCCATGCGGATTTCGCCGACAAAGGGATGGGTGCGGCCATAGCCGCGCTGGGTCGAATAGCCGAGCGCCAGAAGGAAGCCTTCGTCGCCACGGGCCAGCGCCTGGAGGCGCAGGTCGCGGGGCATCGGGAATTCCATCGGCTCGCGTGTGATGTCGCCGGCGACGTGATCCTCCGGCATCTCGCCATCCGGCTCGATCAGACCCTCGCCGTCGAGAATGTCGGAGACCCGCATGACGTCTTCATAAGCGTCATCGCGGAGGTCCGGCACGTCGACGTCCTGATCCCCGAGCAGGGAGGGATCGAGAAGACGATGGGTGTAGTCGAATGTCGGCCCGAGCAGCTGGCCGCCGGGCAGATCCTTATAGGTGGCCGACACGCGACGTTCGACCCGCATCTTGCCCGTTTCGATCGGCCGCGAGGCGCCGAAACGGGGAAGGGTGGTCCGGTAGGCGCGCAGCAGGAAGATCGCCTCGATCATGTCGCCGCGCGCCTGCTTGAGGGCAAGCGCTGCGAGCGCGCAGTCATAAAGCGAGGCTTCCGCCATCACCCGATCGACGGACAGGCCGAGCTGCGCGACGATCTGGTCGATGGTGATCGACGGCAGATTGCGATCGCCGCGACGACGATCGGCGAGCAGGCGATGGGCATTGGCGATGGCCTTTTCGCCACCCTTGACGGCAACATACATGGCTCAGGCCTCCATCTGACTGATTTTCGTGGTGCGTGGCAGCGCTACGAAATGGCGGCCACAGGTCAGGACCACGTCGACGCCACGCGGAAACTGGGCGCGGTTGTCGGCCCACTGGCGCAAGAAGGTCTCGGCCAGTCCCTTCGGCGCTATGGCGGTAGTCGCACGGATACCGGGACCGGAAAGCTGCAGGGCAGGGCCCCCTTCCAGGCTCTGGACTTCGATCATGACAGTTGTGGAGCGGTCCGGGTAGTCCTGGCTGCCGAGCGTGAAATGCGCAAGCGAAGGCGGCTGGGCGCCGGCCTCGACGAAGGCAAATTTCGCTTCGGTCTTTTCTGAGGTCAGCGGCGCACCCGTATGGAAGCCGATCCAGCCGGGCAGGGCGGACTTCGACAATGCCGAGGTGAGCCAGACCGGCGTGTCGTGGTCACAGAGCGTCAGGAGCAGCGCGCCAGCGGCGGCACCGAGCGGGGAGGGCGGCGCCACCTGTGGCAGGACCGAACCAATTGTGCCCGGACGCGCCATGGCGTCCATCACGGCGCGGAACACCGTCTGGGCATCGAAGACGGGATCGGCAAAGCCACCGATCAGACTTTCAGTCGTTTGGCTCATCAGTCTTCTCCCCGCACCATGGTGAAGAAATCCACCTTCGTGGCTGCTGTTTCCTCGCGCGTCTGCCGCGCCTCATCCTCGAGGCGCGCCGTGACCTCGGAGAAAAGCCCTGCCTCGAGGGTTGCAAGCGTGGATGCGTCCTGCGCCAGCGCATCGATGACGGCCGCGAGCGTTGCCGCCTTGCGATCAGTGCCAAGGCGATACCCGTGACCGATCCGGCCATCGGTCAGCCGAATGCTGGCTCGGCTCATGGTCGCCTCGCCCAGATTGAACGGCGCGCCGCCGCCGCCGATGCGGCCCCGGACCATCACAAGGCCCGTTTCGGGACCGCGTAAAAGAATGTGCTCCGGCACACCGGCGTGATCAGCCAGGGCGTTTTCGAGTTCGGTGCGCGTGGCACGCGCGAGCAGATCGACGATCCGCTTGCGCGCCGGGATCGCGGCAGTTTGCATCTGTGGGGCTCTGTCCATGGACAATCCTCTTAATGTCTATTAATATAGACAACCATACAAGTTACTGTATGACTAGACGCAGGGCATGACAAGGATATGACAGGGGCAGGGCAGACCGTGATTCAGAAGCAGAAGGGCGTCTCGCTCTGGCGGCAGATCTCAGACCGCATCCGGGCCAATATCGCCGCCGGCCTCTATGACGCCACCGAGATGCTGCCGGCCGAAACGGCGCTGGCGCAGGAGTTCGGGGTAAACCGCCACACGGTGCGAGCGGCCCTTGCGGCTCTCGCTCAGGAGGGGATCGTCAAGGCTTCGCAGGGACGCGGCACGATGATCGAGCGGCGCGACAAGTTCGATTTCCCGATTGGTCGTAGGACGCGTTTCACCGAGGGCATCGGCGATCAGGCACGGGATCTGAAGGGCGTCCTTCTTGCGTCACAGAGGGAGGCCGCACCTTTGGACGTGCAGAAACGACTGGGGCTCAATCCCGGCGAGGCCGTGCTGCGGCTCGACGGTGTTCGCAAAGCCGATGGGCGCGCCGTGTCCCGCTCGACAATGTGGTTTCCCGCTGACCGCTTCGCGGGCATCGACACCGCCTTTGCCGAAACGGGCTCGATTACGAAAGCGCTCGCCCGTTTCGGCATCGACGACTATCTGCGCGATTTCACCGAAATTTCGGCGGTACATGCAGAGCCGGACGACGTCGCCAGCCTGGAACTGACGCCCGGCGCCATCGTCCTCGTCACCCACGCACTCAATACAGATACGGCGGGTCGACCGATCCAGTATGCAATCACCCGTTTTCCGGCCGACCGCGTCCAGTTCACCATCCGCAGCTGACCAAGGCCCATGAGGGCAGCGTCGCCAATCCTCTCCCGCCATGGACATCATCGGACGGTTTATGGCATCGGTGACAGGCGCGGGAACAGGAGCCCGGCGCGACAGACGGAGGAAACCATGTCGTTGAAACTCTTCGATCTCAGCGGTCGTCGCGCGTTGATCACCGGTTCTTCGCAAGGCATCGGCCTCGCGCTCGCCAAAGGCCTGTCGGATGCCGGCGCTGAGATCGTGCTGAATGGCCGCGACGCCGTCAAACTGGCGGACGCTGCGGCTGGGATCGGTGGCCCGGTTCACATCCTGCCATTCGACGTCACCGATCACCAGGCTGTGCGCCAGGCAGTCGACGCATTCGAGGACAATCACGGAGCGATCGACATCCTCGTCAACAATGCCGGCATGCAGCACCGCAGCCCGCTCGAAGATTTTCCCGAAGAGGCCTTCGAGCAGTTGCTGAAGACCAACATATCCAGCGTCTTCCATGTAGGCCAGGCCGTTGCCCGCCACATGATCAGGCGCGGTCGCGGCAAGATCGTCAATATTGCCAGCGTCCAGACCGCCCTGGCACGACCATCGATCGCGCCCTACACAGCGACCAAGGGGGCCGTCGGCAACCTGACGAAGGGCATGGCCACCGACTGGGCAAGACACGGACTGCAATGCAATGCGATTGCGCCCGGCTATTTCGACACGCCACTCAATTCGGCGCTGGTGGCCGATCCGGAATTCTCCGCATGGCTGACAAAGCGCACGCCGGCCGGTCGCTGGGGCAGGGTGGAGGAACTGGTCGGCGCCTGCATTTTCCTCGCGTCCGATGCTTCCTCCTTCGTCAACGGCCACATCCTCTATGTCGACGGTGGCATCACCGCGTCGCTGTGAGCCGACCCGAAAGCGACAGCCTTGGTACCGTCAGAAAAGCCGGGTGCCACTCCACGAGATGACACTGCTCCACCGGCCGGCTGATTGGCTCAGGCGTTCAGGTGCCTGTCAGCTTTTTCCGTCAGGGGTTGCGGCACATGTAATGACTGACCCTCGAAGGATACCGCATTGCCGGCCTTGCTCCGCTCTCTTCCTCGGCCCCGCATCAGCAGCGAATGGCTAAGCATCATCGTTTCGGCCTACCTGCTCGTCTTCATGAACGCGACCTTCTGGCACAAGTCAGCAAACTACCTCTCCGGCGAGCGCGTCGCACTCGCCTGCTTGGCGGTCGGCCTGTTCGCCGGCTTTGTCGCGATCCTCGTCGCTTTCTCGGCGAAATATGTCATCAAACCGGTGCTGATATTCCTGATCCTGTCGGCCACGGCATCGGCCTGGTTCATGGACCGTTTCGGTGTGGTGATCGATAGCGAGATGATCCGCAATGCGGCGGAGACCACTGGCCCGGAGGCGGGCCACCTGATCACCCCCGCGTTTCTTCTACACATCACGCTCTATGGCATTCTGCCGTCCCTTCTCGTGGTTTGGGTGGAGGTCAAGCACAGGACGCTCCTGCGAAAGGTCCTTCGCAATCTGACAGTCATCGTGCCGGCTGTGCTTGTTCTCGCAGGCGCAGGCGCCACGAACAGCGGCACCTTCATCTTCAACATCCGCGAACATCGGGACTGGTTCCGAAGCCTCAACCCGATCTTCCCGATCGGCGCGGCCCTCAGCTATGTCGTCAAATCGACGGAGGAAGTGAACATCAAAGCCGAGCCGATCGGCCTGGATGCGAAGGTATCGGATGCGGCTGCACCCGGCACGCGGAAGCCCCGCGTGACCATCATCGTCGTTGGCGAAACGGCGAGGGCACAGAATTTCCAGCTCGGCGGTTACGAGCGTGAAACCAATCCGGAACTTTCGAAGCGCGACATCTTCTATTTCAAGGATACCTCGAGCTGCGGGACGGCGACCGCCGTTTCCGTGCCCTGCATGTTCTCGCGTTATACCCGCAGCGAATACAGTCACGCCAAGGCGCTGGCGACAGAGAACCTGGTGGATGTCCTCGGCCATGCCGGCGTGCGCACAGAATGGTGGGACAACAACACCGGCGACAAGAATGTTGCCGACCGTATCGGCAGCCAGGACTTCTTCAGAATGAAGGATCCGCGCTACTGCACCAACGGAGAGTGCCTCGACGAGATCATGCTGGACAAGGTCGATGGCTGGCTCGACCGCGTGAAGGGCGATTCCGTGCTTGTTCTGCATCAGCTCGGCAACCACGGTCCGGCCTATTACGCCCGCTACACCGACGCCTTCCGCAAATTCACACCCGACTGCCGTACCGTCGAATTCAAGGACTGCACCACGGACAGCATCACCAATGCCTATGACAACGCCCTGCTTTATACCGACTTCATCCTGTCTTCGATCATCGACAAGCTGAAGGCGCGCGATGCAGCGATCGACGCCTCGATGATCTACATGTCGGACCATGGCGAATCGCTCGGCGAAAACGGGCTCTACCTGCACGGTACGCCCTACTTGTTTGCGCCGAGCCAGCAGACCCACATTCCGTTCGTCCTGTGGCTCGGCTCGACGGCCCGCGCCCAGATCGACATGGCCTGCCTGAATGCCCGGACGACGGAACCGGCCTCGCATGACAATCTGTTCCACACGGTGCTCGGCATGATGCATGTTAAGACCGAGGTGCGTGATCCGGCGCTCGACATCGTGGGCAACTGCCGGCTCGCGGGAAGCTGATTGCAAACGGGGAGTGCCGAGGGTGAGCCGTCTCCGCATGCGCCGAAGCCGTTCGGCCCTGCCTAGACTTAATTTCATGACGGTGAGGCCGCACAACGGTGTGGCGCTTCTTGCCGCTTCCGTCTTGCTCTGGGCCGCATAGCTCAGTCAGCCGTTCTGACGTCGACCGTCCGGAAACTGTGCGGATCGAATTGCGCGATCACAAGCCGGCCAAGTCCGTCGACGGCCGCCGCCTCGTAACAGCCGTCTTCGGCCTTGATCGAACGGACCTGCCAGCCGAGCCCCTCAAGCTGTGCCTTCAGCGCCTCACGCGGCCGCCACTCGGACAGCGGGATCTCGCATTTTTCAGCCGCTTCGACGACACACCCGGCGCTTGCATATAAACACAGAGTCAAAAGTAAAGGTCGCACGGCCGGGTCCTTGTCCGAGGTTTCGCACGACCATGCGTTTGAAACCTGACGGACAGCTGAAGCCCTGAAGATTCGATGTCGTCTCCCAAATTCGACATCCGCATCGACCAGTGCACCAAGAGGCGAGACTGTCGCATCCCTCACTGGCCCAACTGTCAGACCACCAAATAGCACCTACTTTTTATCGCATAATCATTATTATGGAACTTATGTTAGCTGGTACGCAAGCGATCGCCGGACCCTTACTGAACCGGTTTCCATAAGAGTTCCCAGATCGGGGATCTGCAAGACCCTCTCTTGCCGCCTAGTCACCTCCCGACTCCGTCTTTCCTGGTTGATTTGCCAAGTCCCATATTTTTGGCGAGCTGCGACCTCGCTGCCGCGTAGGCCGGAGCGACCATCGGGTAGTCGGGCGGCAGGTCCCATTTTTCCCGATACTGGTCCGGCGTCATGTTGAAGCTCGCCTTCAGGTGTCGCTTCAACGACTTGAAACGGCGGCCATCCTCAAGGCAGATCAGATAGTTTTCTTCGATGGACTTTTTGACTGGCACGGGGGGCTTGGGCTTCTCAGGCACGGGTCCCGCGAATTGTGCATGTGAGGCGCTCTGTAGCGCATCAAAAACGCTCGCAATCAACTTCGGCAAATCGGCCGAGAGCACTACATGATTGGAAACATACGCGGAAATAACCCGCGAGGCGTAATCGACCATCTGCAGGTCGCTGTGTTTCGTTGCTATATCGGTCACAAGAGGCTCCTTTCTCAGACCATGTCAGGATTTGGGTGATGGGTGACGCAGCGTGAAACCACCTGCTGCGCCGAACTCTGCCAGTCGGGTATTTGAACGCCGTGAATTGACGCCAGCTTTGCCGTATCCAGCCGCGAATTTGCCGGGCGTTTTGCAACCGTCGGGTAATCCACGGTTGAGATGCGGTCGATCTGAGCAGATGGGCCGCCGAACCGGTGCGATGCTTCAAAGATACCCGCAGCGAAATCAGCCCAGCTGGCAGCACCCTGACCGGCAAGATGAAACGTTCCCCGCAACTCACTCGCGCGGCTGTGCAGGAGATTTTTTGCGACCGCCACGACCCCCTCGGCGATGTCGAATGCGGATGTCGGATTGCCGACTTGGTCGTCCACGACACTCAGGCGCTCTCGCGCCTCCGCGACCTTGAGCATGGTCTTGAGAAAATTCCGTCCGAAAGGGCTGTAAACCCATGCCGTCCGCAGGATGACATGATTGTCAGTCGCTCCGGCCAGAGCCTGCTCTCCCTCAAGTTTCGAACGGCCGTAAACACCCAGCGGGTTCGTCGGATCGGTCTCCCCATAAGGCGAACCCTTCGTGCCGTCGAACACATAGTCGGTGGAGAGATGAATGACCGGGATATCCAGAATTGATGCCACACGTCCGATTTCCCCCGGGGCAATCTGGTTCACCGCACGGGCGTTCGCTTCGTCCGTCTCGGCAGAGTCCACTGCGGTGTATGCCGCGGCGGAGACAATGATGTGGGGCTGGCAGGAACGGATTGCGACTTCGATCGAACCCGGGTCGGCAAGGTCGAGCTCCGGTCGTCCAAGGGGGACGACGTCAAACAGGTCCTGTCGCCTCCCCCATTCGACAAGCGCACTGACCACCTGGCCTGCGCGTCCGGTTACGATCATACGCAACGGCTTTCGCCCCAGTTGGCCATGCTGACGGCTGGCGTCGATCGGCCCTGATCTCGATGACGCGATGTCTTCGAACCCGCTCACAGCGTAGACCCCTCGTAATGGAAAACCTCCCCCAGATCCGCAAGCGTTGACTGTCGTGAATCCTTGTCCGATAGGCGGGCGGAAAGGCCGTCGACAGGCCATTCGATGCCAAGCTGCTTGTCACTCCAGAGAAGTCCTCTGTCATGCTCCGGGCTGTAATAGTCGGTAACCTTGTAGGCGACGATCGTGTTGTCCGTCAGCGTGCAGAACCCGTGCGCAAACCCTGGCGGCACCCACAATTGCAGACCGTTGTCGGCCGAAAGCTCAACCGAAACATGCTGGCCAAAGGTCGGCGACCCACTCCGAATGTCCACGGCAACGTCGAACACGGCACCAGCCACGCAGCGCACCAGTTTACCCTGCGACCTGGGCGCCAGTTGGAAGTGTAAGCCCCGTACGGTTCCCTTTTCCGCAGAAAGCGACTGGTTGTCCTGAACGAATGCAAGGTCACCCACGTTCTGGCAAAACACATCCTGGCGAAAGGTCTCCGAAAAATATCCACGCCCGTCTCCGAAACGGCTGGGTGACATTTTGAACACGCCCTCGATTTCAAGTTGGTCAAAACGCAATTTGATCTCCTTTTGAGATTGGCATCACCGCTTCGGCGGGATCGAGAAGACTGGTGCCCACCGCCTCCTCGCCTGTGGTCGGCACCGCCGAGGAATCCGGCGCCCGGGCGAACAGGAAAGCGGCATAGAAGACGAAGAGAGAGGCCATCCCCATCGTGCGCAGCGGATAATCGACCGTGGAATGGGCGAGGATGATGAGGATGGCGATGAAAGCGGTGCGCGCTGTGTCGCGTCCGCGTAAGCGTATGAATCGGGCTCCTATGGCCAACAGACACGCCGCCACAATGAGGGTTCCAGCAAGCCCTCCCTCGAGCAGCAATTCCAGAAAATCGTTGTGTGCGTGATTGACGAAGGCCGGATAGACCTGCTCGAGTTTTTCGTAGCGTGGATACACGAGATCGAAAGTGGAAAATCCCGTCCCCAGCGGCCAGTGGTCACGAATGGCATCTAGTGTCGTCAGTGCGTAGTCCCGGCGGTCGAGAAACCGGTCGGACCCGGCTTCGCTGAACTTGATCCACAGACCGTAAAGGTAGGTCACTGCCAAAACACAGAGACCGGGAACCAGCAGGGTTGCGGATCTGGAGCCACGCGCAATCATCAGAAACGCGAGCAGCGATATGAAGAGGCCAATCACCACCCCCGCCCGCGAGCCTGCGGCGAGGAGTGACAAAAGCACCAGCGTCACGAGAAGCAGGGTCCCTACACGAGTATAGCCCTGCGGCCGTGCTGTCAGGGCCGCGAGGATACCAACAGCGACATAGACCGAGTAGTGGTTCTCATTTTGGAATGTGCCGAGTTGTGCCTCATAACCCAGCAAGGCAGACAGCCAAGAGATGTCCGACTGCGAAAAGGTAGCAAACGAAAATGCGAGATTAATCAGCACGGCAAAGATCACGAACCGTCCGATAAAGCTGAGTTCCGCTTCTTCGAGTTTGCTCAGGGCCGTGAAAAGAAACGCCATGCTGAGGCAGTACATCAGCCCGGATATCGTGCGGTAGGACGACAGGCTCAGCGTTGTCGTCGAGCAGGTACCATGAGCGGGAATGTAAGGTTCCGGTCGCATACCGTGCATCCAGTCGCATGGCCAGGGCACGATCTGGATACACGCCAGAAGCGCAATCGCTGCGAACAGCCCAAGACCAGCGACCGAGGCGCGGCGATGCCCGAGCTTCACGATGACATAGGTCGACGAGCCGATGATCAGGACCTGCAGGATCTGGTCGACCAAGAGGCCCCGCTCTGTGCCGCCGCCGAATATCTGGCTGGCCAGCAGTGCAGTCCCCATGACGAACAGCACGCTGTTTGGCGAAGTGCTCTGTGTCATGGCCCGCTCGCGATCCGGATTTCGTCGAAATGCAAACGGCCGGAATATCGGTCGTTCCAGCTTCCCGTCATGGTCCGTGTGCCAAGGCGCAGAACCTGCAATCCGCACGCGTTTGCGGGAACCTCAAGATCAGCGGTTACCTCCTTCAGGGGATATGTTCCCTCCGAAACCGGCAACATGGCCAGGATCTTACCGGGCTTGAAGCAGGCGATGCTCCAGAAAAGCGTCTTGGGCAACACGGCGCCCTTTGCCGATACCTTCATCGACAGTTGGTACCGTCCAGGTGACAGAACCAAATACTGGCGGACACCTGGATCCCTGACGGGAATATCGAGGAACTCAAGCGACAGACCGCGGGCAAGAGTGCCCTCCTCTGCGATGGACAGGGCCAAGCCTGGCTGCCGTTTCACCGACCAGTCGAAGGGTGCCCCGCTGGGAACAGCCGAAAACAAGCCGTTGTAGACATTGCCAAGGAGTGTCTCCCGCTCGCCGTCGAGGGTCACGAGAAAGGTCCGGTAAGCCTCGTCATAGCGGCCCGCTGCGAGCAGAGCATTCAGAACCTGATTGATTTCGCCGGCATACTGTCCGCCTTTCCCTTGCGCCACTCCCCAAAGAAGATCTGCCGCAAACAGCGCTCCATCAGGAGACTTGCTCAAGCTGCTGATCAGAGCACCCCGCCATGGCGGCGCCCGCTCGAGATGTTGCATCAGAAGCCGGCGCTGCTCGGGTTTCGACAAGATCTCGGAGAGCCGGTCGGCGTAGACGGGAATCATATCGGGCCATCTGCGGAAGAGAGCGTCGATGAGATCCACCATCGGCACTTCGCCGTCCTCGTCGGCCGCGTAGCCGATCATCCACTGCAGCGCCTGCCGTTCGGTCGGTGCCAATTCGAGGGCACTGGCGGATGCCTGCTGGGCCGCGGGCAAATCGCCATTCTTCCATTCGACAAGTGCCTGCACGCTATAGAGACGGCCATCGCCCGGATTGACGCTCATCATGCGCCGAGCAACTGAGCGCAACTGATCGAGATCAGACGGTTTTGTCGTGCCGCCGATCATGCTCTCGGAAAGCGCGACTAACGCGTCCACATTGAACGGGTTCAGGCGCAGAGCGAGTTTCGGGTCACTCTTCTCAAGCAATTGACTTGATGCGATCAAGAAGAGTGTCGAAATGCTGGCGGATGCGAAACACAAGAAAACCCACCGACCAATTCCAGACATCGCGATCTTGCCCCTGCGTATTCGATGATACCTCCGGCAACAGCGTGCTGGATGAAGTATACGTGTAGTATTTGTAATTCAGGTTTCCGTACCTGTAGTTGTGTTCGAACTTTCCGACCGTGAACATTGTCAGCGCGACACCGACCACATTTGCGCCTGAGGAGGTCAGGCGCCGAACAGCCATGGCCACCGATTTGCGGGACACCTTGCTGGTCGAGACAATGAAGAGCGTCGCATCGGCAAGGCGGCTGAGAATGGGCACGTCAGCAATCCCGATGACAGGCGGCGCATCGATGATGATCATGTCGAACTGCTTGCGCAGACTGGAGACGATCAGGCTCATCCTGGGGGATGACAAAAGATCTGCCGGGTTCTGCGGCACTGTGCCAGCCGAGATGAAAAAGACATTCGAGGACTTGCCGCGCCGGACGAGGCGCGCAAGGTCACCCCTCCTCACGGTGTTTGTTAAAAGATTGCTGAGGCCAATCACGTTGTCCTCGTTGAAACGGCGATGGATGCTGGGCTTGCGCATGTCGGCATCGATGATCAGCACCCTGCCGCCGAGTGAGGCGAAGTCTTCCGCAAGCTTGATGACCGTCGTGGATTTCCCCTCGCTTGGCTCGGAGCTGGTCACCAGAAGCGTCGCCGGGGCGCCGTCGGAACCTGAAAACTGCAACGAGGTTCGCAGGGATCGATAGGTTTCCGAGAGAGCCGATTGAGGGTTTGTCAGCTGCTGTTCCAGATCGATTTCGGCCACCAGGGGCAAGACGCCGAGAACCGGCAGACCAAGCTCTTTCTCGACCTGGTCGGAGCTGCTGAAGGCGTTGTTGATGAGTTCAGCCACGTAGATGACGGAGGCAGCCAGCAGAAGCGAGATGATCGCGCCGATCGTGAGATTGATCGGCAGGCTGGGCGAGAAGGGTGTCGACGGGCTGACCGCCAGATCGACCACGGCGGCGTTCTGGGTCTTCAGTTCGGATCCGACCGCAACATCATTGAGTTTGCCGATCAGGCTCTCATATTGAGCGCGGTTGGAATCGACCTCCCTCTTGAGGATGGTGTACTGAATGTTCTTGTCCTGGTACGCCGACTTCTCGGCTTCGAGTTCGCTGAGCTTCTTCTGAAGATCCGCGACCTTCGCAACAGTCTCCTGGTGCTTGAGCCTGATCGAGTCGGTGATGGTCAGAACGCCCATCTTGAGCTGTTTCTCAGCTTCCCGAATCTGCGACGAAAGCTGAAGCATCTCGGGAAAGTCCGGCTTGAAGAGCAGCCTCTTCCGCTGATACTCGCCCTTGAGATCGACCAGCGTGTTGCGCAGCTTATCGAGTGCCGCGCTACCGAGCACCTGTTCCAGACTTTCGCCCTGCCCGGCGTCGATCTGTTTGACCAGTCGTTCAAAATCAAGGTTTTCCTGGATGGCCTTTGAAAGGGCGGCGTTGATATCCGCGAGATTGGTGTCGAGAAGCGAGCCATCATTTCCCGTCACGGTGATGCCAGCGGTTTTCGCATAAGCGACAAGTGCCCTCTCGGACTCCTGAAGCCTCTCCTTCACGAGAACAACCTGCTCCTGGATGAATTCCCGGGCCTGCACAGAGGTTTTGCTGCTTTGATCGATGCGCTGATCGATGAAGCTCTGAGCGATCTGGTTTGCAATGTCTCGCGCATAGGCGGGGTTCTGATCACGGTAGTCGATCGTCAACAGGCTGGTGTTCGGGACGAGATCGACCTTCAGGTTGGACATCACGCGGGATGTGGCAATCCGCACCAAGGCGTCCTGCGGTAGCGTATCATCGGTCTTCTTGGGCTCCGCGCCAAAGGCCCTGTAAAAGATGTTCAGCGGCGATATTCGGGCGCGGGGAAACAGAAAGTCCTCCCGCTCCGTCAGGCTCAGCGCAAAGACGACCCGCTCGGCCAAAGCACGGCTTTTCAACTTCTCCTTCGCCGTCTGAAACGCTCTGATATCGCTGCTCTCGCTCATGAGTTCGAGATCTTCGAACACCCTTGCAGAGGGAACCAGAACCTCCAGTTTGGCGACGGCTTGATATTGGGGCGTCTGCATCAGCGTCAGAAGTGCAGCCAGCAGAAGACCCGCGCCCAGGAGACCCAGGATCAGTCGTCTGTATTGCAACACGCGAAAGAACAGGCCGATCATGTCGAGGCTGGCCGCGCGTGGATAATAATCCAGGCCTATATCCCGCCCCCGATGATAACCGGCGTAAAACGCATCCGTCGGAGGCGTCATGGGCTGGTAGGGATCTCCTGCAGCGGCCGGCTGGTTTCTATCGAACATCTTCAATCCATTCTTAAATTGCCAAGAGCATGTGCTCAGGGAATTGCTGCAATTCCCGTCGCCACCCGTGCCGAAAGGCCAAGCGCTTCCTTGAGACTGTTGATTGCGACCAGACTTTGCGACCTGAAGACGACGACGACGTCGCCACCAAAGATGCGGGGGTTCTCCGCACGCCCGTCACGGATCGTGCCAACGTCGTAGTTGGCGACCAGCTTGCGTTGACCGAAGGCGCGATAGACATAGACCTTGCGTTGGTCGGCGAGTTCCCGGAACCCACCGGCCAGCGCGATCGCATCGAGAAGCGTCGTCCCGGGCGAAACGGGATAGAGACCGGCCTTGGCAACCTCCCCATCGACTGTAACCCGCTGCCCCGATGACTCTTTCAGGAAGATCGACACCTCGGGATTTTGAAGGTAGCGCGCGCCGTAGAGTTGCTCGAGTTCCAGTTCGAGCGACCGGATGCCTTTGCCGGCAGCGGTGACCGGGCCGATCAGCGGAAGAGACAAGGCACCACGGGAATCAATCTGAACCGTTCGACTGAGTTGTTCGGCTTGAAAGACATCGATGGTCAACACATCGCCCGGGAGCAAGGGCTGGTCCATTCCGCCAGCCGTATCGGCCGGCGCAGGAAGGGTCCGGACCAGTTGCAGGTCACCGGAGACCGTTTCCGCGTGCTGAGGTGATGTCGCAGGATGCACACCCGAACTGCCGCATGACGTGAGCACGAGCGTAGCCACCGAGAGCCCTGCGACAAGAAGGAGACGGGGGATCATCAGCATCTCACCACCCCGCCCGCAGGAGCGTGAGCAGCCGATCGACACGGTTTGCGGTGACCGCAATCGGGCGCGATTCCAAGCTACGGCCGACGGCACCCGAAAGCGGTCCGTCCTGCAGAATGATTTCGGGGATCTCGACAAACATACGATGGGCCGCCGCCTCACCCCAGCGGCTGGCGACCAGTTTCATGGCTGACGCCAGGCGCGGAGCCCGAACGCGTGGGCTATGGGCATCGCTTGCGACGAAGACCGGGCGGCCCGAATCGATAAAACTCGCCGCCTGCAATTGCGCGGCCGTACCGAAGCGGCCCAGGAGCGAGTCGGCTGTCAGCTGTAACGGGCATCCCAGATCCGCGATCTTGAGAAGTATGTCGTGACGCCGCGCCGGCCAACCGAGCCGCTCGGGATGCGCTATTACCGGGATGAAGTCGTAGTCCTTCAAACGCAGAACAAAGTCATGCAGCTTCTGCGGCACCACCAGAGGAGGAAGTTCCAGAAGGAAATAACGAGTGTCGTTGAGAGTAGGAATATCGCCGGCAAGAAGCTTGTCGGGCAGATCCCACGCAAGATGGGCTTCTGCCCCACAAACTAAGGTCAACGGGATGCGAAGCTCGCGCAGCGCCTGTTGAAGGACATTCAGGACCGGACGGATGGTAGCATTGTCGTTCGAGTAGACACCGCCGTGAACGTGAGGCGTGCAGGCCATGTGGGTGATGCCATCCGCGACAGCGACACGGGCCATCTCGATGGACACGTCGAGCTCGCTGGCGCCATCGTCGAGCCCGAAGAGGATGTGCGAGTGGAGGTCAATCATGCTGTCTCTGTTCCCTGGAGGAAGATGCTACGGGCCGCGACGAGCGACATGCGGTGTGGATGAGGGTCAGCGGCTGACCCGTTCGTCTTTCCGTGCGATCGAAATCATGACTTTGCTGCCGGCGAGAATGCCAAGGACGCTGATGGGGACAGGGGACTGAGGAGCCGCCTGCAACGGTCCGGCCGGTCGGGCAGCTTCAGCACGGACACACCAGAACCCTTCCTCATCCTCGATCCGGACCAATCGCTTCTCCGGCACCGACAGAGTGCATGTGTCGCCGATCTTGAGTGTGGTGGTCGATGACGGCCCGGTGAGCAGTTTTGCGGGCAAGGACACGCTCGCATCGACCTGCGCAGGCCGCATGCCCTCGGTCTGTGAAACGAAAACTTTGCCGGTGACTTCCCGGAGAACTGCCGTCGATGCGAGGGGGGCGCGGCAACCGCAAATCGAAGGTTCAGCGACGTCAGACGGAGCATCCAGCCCCATGGATGCAAGCCCGATCATGCAGAACACTGCCGCCTTCTTGAACTGCTCATTCATCGTCTTTCCCCTTGATTGACTGTCAGATTTGTCTTGCCCGCCTTCTGCTCGGCAGAGAGCAACTCGAAGTATTGAGCTGCCACGACGCTCCAGCGGTATTTCCGCTGAGCAATTTCCTTCATCCTGGGCCCTGAGGTCGCACCCTCGCCTGCTCGGAGCAGGCGGCTCAAATCCGCGGAAGAGCGAAAATAGCGGGCACAATGATCGGTAGAGTGCCGGTTGTAGACGCAATCAAATGCCAGAACCGGCAGTCCGAAATGCATCATCTCCACCAGCGAAGGGTTGGTCCCGCCGGCGGAGTGACCATGCACGTAAAGACCGGCGGCGCTGCGTATCCGATAAAGCTCGGCCGGGTCGTAGACAGGATCGACAAGATGCAGATTAGGGTGGGGCGCATAGCGACGCCGCAACTGGCGCCCGAAATCACTGCTGTCCCAGTTGCCGACAAAGACGAGATCACGAGTGTCCCCTGCGAATGCGTCCAGGATCATGGCGATGTTGTTTTCCGGTTCAATCCGGCAGAGCGCCAAGGCGTAGCCCGCCGGGCACGAGACTTTAGGCGTGGCATCACCGGTCTGAGACGGTGGCACAACCGCGTGGTCGCCGCCATAGGCAATCACCTTGGGGTTTATTCCATAGGCATCACGGAGATAGTCGGCGATGCCCTGGTTGTCGGCGACGACCTCGTGGGAGAACCGTACAGCCATCCATTCGGAAAAACGGAGGAAGTGGCGCGCGAGCCCTTTCCACTTGTCCCTTCGCCACTCGATACCATCAACATTGGTCACGATCCGCATGCGGGAAAACAATCGGATCAAGGGAAGGACCGAAGCTCCGGAAACACCGAGCAGCAGCGCAACATCGTGACCGCGCCAGACGGAGTGTAGCAGCGTGGTCGCATCGTAGAGGACGCTTTGCAGCCCATTTGCCTTCCACCGCGAGTAATAGAGCTGGGCGCCGAGATATTTCTCCGGCCGGACGTCGTAGGCCGGGGCGCTGCAATAGACGGCAAGATGGTTCGTTGAGCCGAATTCCTGATGTTGCCGCACCAGGTTCTCCGCAAGCGTCTCGAAGCCGCCGTAGCGACCGGGCACGCCCACGGTGCCGAGAATTGCCGCCTTCATGCGCTGACCTCCCGGTTGCGGAGGCTTGCAATTTGAGTGCGCAACAGGCTCGCGAAGTTTTCCTGGCTGTATCGTTCGGCTTTTTGCCGGGCCGCAGACGACAGTTGCAGGCACAAGGCGGGGTCGTCAGCGAGACGGCAGACGCACTCGGCCAGCTCGGCCAGGTTTCGAGAATCGATCAGAAAACCGTCATGGCCATCACTGACAATCTCCGCGGGTCCACCCACAGGCGGCGCAATCACCGGCACCCCGAACGAGAATGCCTCCGCAATCGTCAACCCGAACGTCTCTATACAGAGGTCGACCCGGGAAAGATTCACAACGAGATCGGCGAATGTGTAAAACCGGGCGGGATTACTGACCTTCGCATAAATCCTGAGGTTCGATGGGACCTGAACCCCCTCGAGATATTGGCCGATCTCGTCGCTGTTGGCGTTCAGAACAAGGTCCAACGCAATATCGTCCCGCCAAAGGAGCGTCCGGGCGAGATTGATGAACTCGGGTACGCCTTTGAAATCCCGGGGTGACGCAAGCATCAGAACCCGAAACAGGCCGCTGCGGCGGGGCCAAAAAGGTGTGTCCCTCCCCTTGGACTGAAGCGACGACGACACCGGATTGGGAATGACTATCGATCGACCGGGATTGGTGGGCAGTCGATCGCGATGATCCTCCGATACATAGACCAGCAGATCCGCAAAGCGCGTGGCCGCCGCCTGCAGCAGCCACCGCAACGGGGCCGGCGACAGCGACACTTCGTGCAGATGCCAGACAAGGCGCCGTCTTTTCACCCATGCCCAGACCGCCGCGCCCACCGGCAGCAGCGTGTTCACGTAGACAATCGTTTCCGGCGAGATCTCCTTGGATTTGCCAAGCATCCGATAGAGGCGGAACTGGCTAGCGATCAGGGACGCCAACGTCAAAGGACGAAAACGACTACGGCGGTACCCATAACGTCGTATCGTGACGTTGGCACTGTCCAACAAACCACTTCCGGCGGAACCGACGAAAAGAAGACTCCCTTCGTTCGAAGGTGCCAGCGCTTCAATAGCGCTCAACAAAACCCGCGGGCTTCCAGAATTGTCGTTGAGTAGATGGCAAAACACGATCATCACCGGGCCACCCGCAACTTTGACCTTGCTGCTCCGTCGCGATCGGCAAAAATATGGTCGACGATCGCGGCTGCGGCCTCTTCGGGAAGCCCGTTGTTCGCGACCTCCGTCATGGCGCCGCGTCGAACCAGATCGCCGTAGGCCAGATTGAGTTGGGTGATCTCTCCGACCGTCAACTCCTGCTTGCGTGTGCGCGCAACCTCGGGACCCACGCTGATGAAGAAGCTGTAGGTCGGAAGCGGGATGATGAGGGCGAAAGCGCGCAACAGCCATTTGGGCAGCCGAATACGGCTGCGACCGGGATCGGCGATGACATCGTAATAATAACGGTCAAACAACACGATCCGACGGTCCACAAGTGCTGGCCGAGCAAGCCGGAAATAGCCATAGACATAGTCGGCCACATAGTAGGAAAGCCGGGCCAGGGACCCGGCGAAACCGGAGGCTGGGCTGCGATGCGGTCTGGAATAGTCGACATCGACCGTTTTGGCGGCGCCAGTGGCAGCCGCGAGTTCTGCGATCCGTGGCAGGACGGACGGTCGGAAATGGCCCCTGTGGGCAAGACCATCCTTGCCGAATGCGAGTGCCAGGTCAGCAAGCACGAGTTCAATCACCGTCGTCTTGCCAGCGCCGTCAGGTCCGCTGACCGACAGCCAGAACCCTGATGGTTTCACCCGATCGTAGAGCCGATTGAACATGAATTGAGGCAACAGCAGATAGGCTGCCGCTCGCTGTGTCCTCCAGGCGTTCACTAGCATCGTGAACCATTGCACCGCAGACAACGGCTGCAAAGCTGAGGCGCGTCCTGCCCGTATTTCGTTGACCATTTGGCGCCCATCTTCGTCGCCTACCAATGGAATGAGCTTTTCCAGGAGAGCCATGCGGCTTCGACCGGCAATGCCGGCAAACATCATGTCGTATTTGGGATGCAGTGGCTTGCCGACCGCCAGATGGAACAACAGCTTATCCAAGAGCACGACCGGCTGGGAAACGACCGGTATGCCGTTGTGCCACCGCAGATCCTTGAGCATCTCCGCAGCAGACAGAAACTCCACACCATAAATCTGGCAGGAGGTGATGAAGTCGATTTGCAGCTCTGCGAGTCCGGCAGAGGTCCGCTTGGTCAACACCAACTGGGCGAGTTTCTCGTCGGTGTAATATTTGGCAAATAGATAGCCGAATTCCTTCGCCAGACGAGCAACGACTTGAACCGCCTTGGAGCGGTGTGCGGGAACGACGACGATATCGAGGTCCCTCGCCCCAACGCTGTAAGGAAGCTGCTCATAATTCCGCGTCACCGCGTATTCGACCTCCGAGAGGCTGAGATCGTAGAACAGTCGGCCGAGTAGATCAGCCGGTGGTAGGGGCGCAGATTCGAGCCGCGAGATTGAGGTCATGACTGCACCGACTGTGTCTTGAGTTTCTGGAGGATGAGTTTCGGCGACGTGACTGCGACCAGGGCAAGCAAAAGGCCCATGCGGAGGTAGTGTCGCTTTGCATAGGCGAAGCCGGCCCGCTTGTAGGAAGCCGCGGCGAGATCTGAGCGCCAGTCGGCCCACCGTTCAATCGGCGTCCGAGAGGCCAGGAACTCGGCAAGCGTACGCTCGCCGGCCCCCTTGCGTCGACGGACCATGCAGTCCTTGATCCACCGCATCTTGAGCTGCATGACCGCAACATTGCGCGTCGAAAGAGACCCGACGGGCTTGCGATAGAAGAACAATGCTTCCGGGATCGTGATGAAGTGTCGGCCCTGTGCACCAAGGTCGGCCATGCGGCACCAAAGGTCCAGATCCTCGGCGTAGTCCTCGTAGCGGAGGCCCGCCGGGTTCGGCAGCAGGTTCTGCCGGTATCCACCAACAGCAAGGGCATCGCGCCGCCAGAACATCGTGACCGGAGCCATGAAGACCAGCTTGTTGCCGCGATATTGGTGAAGAGCTGCTGCGCGGCTGGTTGCTCCGACCCGCTGGTGCCCCAAACCGCCGCTTGGCTGCTCCGACGCAAAATAGGTCGCGTAGGATCCGACGCCCAATAGGGACGGGTCTTTGCCGAGCAAGGAAACCTGCTTTTCGAGGAGGCGCGGTGTCGCCACATCGTCGGAATCAAAGAACAAAACAGCCTCGCAGGCAGCCTCGTTCAAACCGCGCTGGCGCGTGAACGCGGTTCCCCGGTTGGACGTGTTGCGCAGCAGCCGGATGCGTCCGTCGCCGGTGGCGCGCTCCGCAACGATCTCGGCCGAACGATCGGTCGAACCGTCATCGATCACCAGGATTTCCTTAGGCGGATAAGTCTGCTGGGCCAGCGAAGTCAGGGTATCGCCGATCGTGCGCTCGGCATTGTAGCAGCACACGATGACGGTGACGTCCAGCGCCCGCATCCCGGTCCTTGTATCGGTCATGAGCGCGCCCCCATCTCACGGTAGATCTGTTCGATGCGATCGGCGAGCGACGCGTAAGCATGGCGTTCGCGTGCGATAGTTTGGGCCGCACGAGCCAGTGATTGCCGGTAGGTTTCGTCGATGGCGAGGCGATGAATGGCTGAGGCCAGGTCATCGACCGGATCCCGTTCATTCGAAAGGGACACAGTGATACCAGCCTCCTGCTTCACCGTGCGTCCAGTGGCATCGCCCTCAAGGCAGACAACCGGAACACCCGTGAGCATAGCCTGCAGCACCACCGTCGCCAGTCCGTGATGGAAAGACGGATAAAGGAAAACGTCACTGTGGTTGATGGCCTGAACCAGTCCTGCCATGTCGAGACGTCCGGCAAGCGTGACCCTGTCGCCATGGAGATGCGCCGCAACCATCCCTGTGATCTTGGAGAGCAGGGGGCCGTCGCCAACGATCGTGAGGCGCGCAGAAGGATAGATTTCGAAGAAACGGAGGGCGGCCTGAAGCGCGAGGAGCGCGCCCTTCCAATCTTTCAATTCGCCGGCGAACAGAAGGCGCAGTTCCCCTGCCCGTCCCAGGTTTTCCCTCGGCAACACCATGGATGGCGTTTCCTCGATCCCCGTTTGGGTAAAGGGCGTCATCTTGCGAACCAAGTGCCGCGGCATGGTTTCAGGCGTATGCGACAGGATCCGGCCGGCTCTTCGCCCTGAGAGCCGCACAAGAGGATCGAAGCGCCGCATCGTACCTCGGGCGACCAGCCTCATCCGGTCTTTCCACTGGGACAGAGTCGAAAGCCCGCGCCGCAGGACCGGATGTGTGTCTTCGCTGCCGACCGGCCCCCAGAGGAAAGGACCTCGAGCAAGCGCCAGCCCCGCCGGCATCCAGTCCATCCCACCCGTCAGATGGTGACTGAGATCATAACACGCCTGTTTTTGGAGGCGTCTTGCAAGGAGACCCGACCCGATCTGCCACAGGTAGTAGTAAAGAAGGAAGAAGCGTCTACCCTTCTTGTAGAAGCGGAAAATCCAAGGGAGATCGAAGTAGATGAACTGCAGATTGACCGGCCGGCCATGCCTCTGGAAAGCCTCTTCGTGCACTGGACGCAGGTTGGCGCGGGTGATGACGGCAATGTCATGGCGCTTGGCAAGCTCGAGAACGAGCCTCCAGGCGATTTCACCTTCGCTGCCGCGGCCGGTTTCGCAGGCATAGGCTGAGATGAGAATCTTCATGGGTTCGCCCCGCGCATAGACGCTTTGCGAGTGGCTGACGTTACGCTCGTGAAGTGGTGGACGGCGCGCAGCAGAAGCAGACTGTACCAGAAGATCTGGCTGTTCCAGGCGGAGCTGGCGAGTGCCGGGATCCACAACAGGAGCAGAGGCAAGGTCTCAATGCTCGCAAAGCGAAACATGTAGGCGCGCAAGAAAAGGGCTGTCCCGGTAATGCCGGTGATCATGATGTAGCCTGGAATGAAGCCGGCCATGGCCGCATCTTCGCCAGCCCCCACGAGATTTCCTTGAATATACTGGTTGACGACCTGGTAGCCGCCTCCGAACCAGACTGTAGGGTTGTCCAGACTTGCCGATTGCAGGAAGAGGAGCAGCGGCATGACGCGCACCGCACCACTTTGGTCCGCCTGAACCAAAGCCATGATGTCCAGCGTCGGCAGCGCCGTCAGGAAGCCGACAAGACGGCGAACAGATTCTACTTCGACGGATTGAAGGAACGGCCAGGCGACCACGAGCAGCCCACAGCACGCCATCAGCCAGCGCAGTTGCAAAGCCAGCACGATCGTCAGGGGCAGAAGCGCCGCCGCCAGCGAGCTGCCCGTCAGAAGCTGGGTGACGGCGAATGCAACCAGCACCCATTTCTCCCGACGCCAGAGGTCTCGCAGACTCAAGGCGGGCCCTCCACGGCGCGCGAGGATGAGGTAGGCGAGCAGAGTGAAGGACAGCGCGCGCGCCGCGTGAGACGGCTCAACGGCAAGAGAATTGTAGCTCCAGGCGCCTTTGGACAACATGCCGTTCAGGATCGGCAGACCTGCCAGCGAGCAGATCATTTGCGCGACGGAAACCGCGGCGAAGGCAAAGATCAGCTGGCGCAGCAGTTCGATCAACCGCTCGCGATCGATGAAACCGCCCTCCAGCGTCCCCGCAAAGGCAATATAGGAGAGTGCGAACATCCCGGTGTATCCGAGACTGGTGAAGTTGGCGGCTCCTCCATGGGCGAGTTCTACGATGATCAGATATGCGATGGCGGCAGCGGATGGACCGAAGTCGCGCTCCAGCGGCAACCGCAGTATGATGATGCACGGCAGCGACAAGGCGGCTACCAAAATGACCAGCACATTGCGTTGGTCTCCCAAGACGAACAGGGAGATGGCAGTGCCGAAAGTAACGAGCAGGACCTTTGCCACGAGCCATTGGCGCGCCGGCGACAAGGGGCGTCCGCCATGCCATCCAGCCATTGTTGGCGATACTCCGGAATAAGGAGCGAAGACTTCACTCATCGGAAGCCCCCCTGCACCCGTGCCCGAAGGATAGTCATGGCCAGCATCGCTCCATGGGAGAGACGCAAGGCCGCAAGCGAAATCCGACCCCTGCCGCGATAGCGGACATGGTAATATCTGCGGCTTTGCGCCCAGAGGGACAAGCGGCGTACGGGATCGCCTTTCTCTGCGGTCCGATGGGCATGAACGGCCGAGATCTCGCCATTGTAGACGGAGCGGAAGCCGGCCCGCCGCACCTGCTCGGCAAGAATTGCCTCTTCGCAGTAGAGAAAGACGTTCTCGTCGAAATAACCGATACGGTCCAGGAAGCTGCTACGCACCAGGAAACAACATCCGCTCAACTTGTCATTGCCAGTTGGATCGACGGGTTTCGGATTGCCCCCGATGCGTCTGCGCGACAGACCGGCGAGGAGCATGAAAAACGGTGCCAGAATTTCCCTTGCGAGACCTGGCTCGAACATGGGGTTTTCGTTGACACCGGCAAGGCTCAAGATGGCCGACGCCGCCACTGCATTCCGTTGCGACCGAAATAGCGTGGTAGCAAGGGTGGTGAGATAATCCACGTCCTCGATCCGGACGTCGGGATTGACGATGAGGATCGCGTCGCAGCCGAGCGACACGGCGAGGCGCGCGCCAATGTTATTGCCTGCCGAATAACCGGCATTCCGATCGTTGCATACGAAGAGCCCGGCGCCCTGTCTGTAGTCTGAGGGTACACCGTCGCCGGCCTGGACCTCCCGCACCCGAGGCAGAGCAGCCCTTACGTCTGATCTCATTCTCGCGCGGCTTACACTGCTGGACCCGTTGTCGACGACGATCACGTCCACGACCACATCGCGTTGGGTCAGAATCCCATTGAGGCACAGCCGCAGGTCGCAATCGCTGTTGTAGGTGAGGATGACGACCGCCAATCTCAGCATCCCGCAGCCTCCCATTGCCGGAGGCAGGCATCGACCAGGCGGCCGCGCCGGTCACCGTCCGTCCAGCCATCGGTGTTTCCGGCATAGTCCAGTTGCCGTTGCAGATAAAAAGCCGCGTGGAACAGCAGAGACGCAAGTATGCAGGTCCGGACAGTCTCCAGATCCAGATCGGAAAAGAGTGCTGCAACCTGCTGGTTCAGCCGCGAGATGACGGCGACCGGGTCGTCATCGTGACGGATTGCCAGCAGATAGTGAACGAGATCGTAGCCAAGCGGCAAATCCTCGGCTGCGTATTCCCAGTCGAACACGTAGAGCCGAGACTCCAGCATGATGCAGTTCCAAGGGGTGAAATCCCCGTGTGCCATGGAGACAGGAAGACTTTCGGCAAAGCGCGAGACTATCGCTGCACTGGACAGCATACGGCCAACCCAGGCTGCGGGCAGTCGGATGTCGCGCGACAAGCTCCGGATGTGCTCGATCACTGAGGTCGCACCGGTACGTCGCGTTCGCGCCGCCAGTTCGCACAGAAAGTGGAAATGGGCCTGCCCCAGACGGACCCCACTTTTGGTCGCGATGGTCTTGCGACTGTCTGTTACGAGCACACTTGGCCTAACGGCACTGCCAGAATCAAAAGCCAGCACGGTCGGCACGTCGACAGTCGATAGCGCGAGGCGGTCGATACGCGCTAACATCTTGGCCTCGCGTGCCAGATGCGGCTTCACAAGGGCTCGTCGACTGACTTTGGCGTAGCCGAGAATGCCGCCATTCTCGGCCATCAATTGGATCGCAGTCTTCCGATGAGGCCCTGCGGTTCCTGTAAAATACGCACAATGCGCCAGCCCTGCCGGATGCTTCCCGGGCAATTCTGGAAGAGTAGCGAGGCGCAGACGACCGGAGCTCCAACCGCTGGGGACACCAAGCCGAGCGGCCAGTGTAACCCCGGCTTTCATAAGGCTCGCCGGGAAAGACATAGGCTGGAACATCGCCATGGCGGCAGCCGATACACGGCCGCCGCTGGTTGGGATGACCCACCAACGATCGTTGGTCCGCGCTTTCAAAAGCCCATAGGACCGCCCCCCATCGGACACCTGAGCGACACCGAGGGCAGCCAAATCTTCTAGAAATTCTCCGAAGGAGCCGGAGGAGGAGGCGAATGAAACACGCGTGTTCACCAGATCCCCCTATAGTCGCGAAGGACACTCAGGAGGCCACTGCTCATCCGCCAGTAGTCACGGTTGAAGAGCTCATTCAAGGCTCGCTTCGCACTTCTCTCCCGGCGCAAATCGGCCCGAGCTTTCAGCAGCGCAATCTTGCGGTCGAGGACCGAAAGGGACGTCGCCAGATCGATGTCGGCGCAAAGCGAAAATGAGCGGACGCTCTCTCGCACAAGCCGGAAAGCCTCGATCTCCTGCTCAAACCGAGCCCGCTGGACCTCAGCCCCAGCGGCAAGATCATGCGGTTTTCGTCGTGCAAGCACGCTCGTCTGCAAGGCATGACGCCGATAGGCCACCAATTTCTGAGAGAGAGGCAGTCCCGGATGCCCGCTCGCCGTTGCGCAGAGAGCCAGCCAGGTGTCGTGTGTCATCACGGAACCTGCGGGCTTGATGTCCATGAACGGCTCGATCACGTCACGACGGAAGGCCGAAGCCATGCCGTAGACGACGTTTCCACCCGATATCATGGTTTCCAACGGCTTCTTGCGGAATCGGGCCTGCCGCGTGGTCGTGAAGCGAGCAAGATTCCAGAGCGTTTTAGACTGATACCGGTCAGAAGAGGAAAACTGGACCGCGTCGCAGAAGACAAAACCAGCGTGAGGCGCCCCGCCGAGTGCCGCCAGCATGACTTCAATCTTTGTTGGCATCCAGATGTCGTCTTGGTCACAGAAGAAGATGACGTCACTTGACGCCTCGCGGAGGGCGGCGCTGAACGCCGCATTGACGCCCCGGTTTCGTTGCCCGCGAAGAACCTTCATCTCGAAACGCGATTTGGCAGCGTAGTGCTGCAGGACAGCCCATGTTTCATCCGTTGAGCCGTCGTCATAGACGACAAGTTCATTTGGGAGTCGCGTCTGCTGAGACAGGCTTGTGAGCTGCTCCTCCAGATATTCTGCGCCGTTGAAGGTCGCCATCACGACAGAGGCCGTCAAACCGTGCTGGATCCCGGTTTGCTGTGATGCGGCATCGCTTGGTCTACGAGCACTCATGGCGAGACCTTCCGAGACCGGAGGAGGCGGTCCCTGAGCATGCCAGACAACCACCGGCGCTCTTCATCGGAG
The DNA here is from genome assembly GCA_900473805.1 of Hyphomicrobiales bacterium. Lineage (GTDB taxonomy): Bacteria > Pseudomonadota > Alphaproteobacteria > Rhizobiales > Rhizobiaceae > Allorhizobium. The sequence goes on from UCMS01000027.1 coordinate 107,954, forward strand.
AAGCCGAGCCCGTAGATTGCACCGGCCGTCACCATGCATGCGGCCATAAACCTGGAAATGTCAGGGAGCGGCAGGTGCGACATTGCAGCGCCGAGAAGCGCACTCGCCGCAAAAGACAGCAGTGTGACGACCACAGCCGGCCGCAGTACGGCCCGAGCGAAGTATCCGGGAGCAAGCCCTGTCAGTTGCACGACGAACCGCGTTCGAACCGCTAGAGCAAGAGACGAAAGCAGAAGCAGCAGCCAAAACAGCGACAGCGGTCCTGCCTCCACGGAAAGCAGGAGAGCGCCGAGCGGCAGAGCCGTTAACATCAATCCGCCAACGACGATCTGATACCGGCGAATGTTTCCGGTCGCCTGAATGACGGAGACCAATGGATAGGACAGACTGTTGACGAGACCGGTCACGAGCAGCAGCCGGACCATCCCCACGGAATGTTCCGGAGTGTTTCCTAGCCAGATGCCAAGAACCACGTGAGCCTCAAGGGAAACAGGCACAACGAGGATCAGCATCAAGAAGAAGGCCGTCTTAGAGTTCCTCGCGATCAGGTCGTGCAACTGCGATGAATTCTGCTGGAAGTATGACTTCACGATACCTGGACTTGCCGTGATCTGGAGGTTTGACGCAAGCGTCGACGTTGCATTGGCAAGCTGAACTGCAATGCCTTGCGACGCATTCACCACCGGGCCGAAATGCAGGTTCAGAAGCAACGCGAAGCCGTGGATGTTCAGGACGACAGACAGGACCTCGATGAGGCTCCATCCGGCGAAACCGGCCAGCCGTCGCAAAAGATCGAAATCTGTGCACGGCCTGTATCGACTGGCCTCGATCACCCATCGGCAATATCCGACCTTGGCCAGGAAATTGACGACAACGAGACACATCATCAGAGACGAGAAGAGTTCAAGACGATCGCCGACAGCCGGGACGAGGGCCAGGGCAACCAGCACTCGCAGGAGCGAGTGCGCAATATCGAAAGCGGCATAGGCCGAGAACCGCTCGGTTGCCGCCAACAACGCATTGTACGGAACCTGAAGCACGGTCAGAGCAACCGTGAATGCGGCGCAGTGGAAGGCCCATGTAGCAGCCTGCATCCGTGCCGGAGGAATAACCATGTGGGTATGCAGGAACCAAAGGCCCAGTGTTTCGCAGACACACAAGACAAAGAGCGCAATTGCGGCATGGATCTGGAGGGACGCGCTGAAAACGGCGCCCAGCCGCTCTGCATTGTGGAATGCGAGCTCGACGCTCAGATGGCGCTGAGTGCTGGCGGCAAGGGCCGAGTTCAAGAACGCGATGACGAAGGTGACACCGGCCACGGCTACATAAATTCCGTAGTCCACGGCACCGAGTTCGGCGAGAATAATGCGCGACGAGTACAGAGAAACCGACATGGTCAGAAGCGTCCGCCCATACATGACGAGCGTGTTCGTCAACAACGAGCGGCAAACCGGCTGGCCTTCAGCCACAGATGGGGCCGCCGAGGGCGCGCCCTCGCCGCCTGTCTGTGCCCTCTCGGCGGGTCGTATTGCAGCAAGAGCGGCGGTCATGCGCGCGCCTCCGGCTGAGTTGCCTGCGCAAGGGCGGTCGCGCGTGCGGCGCATGCGGTTGGCAGAACGCGGTCCAACGCATCCCAAACCTCGTCGGTCGAGACTCTCGCCCAAACCATCATTTCAGCAACCCCGCCAGATAGCGGCCGTATTCGTTCTTGCCGAAGAGGTTCACACGCGAGACGAGGGCATTCTGATCGATCCAACCCTGGTCGAAGGCGATCTCATCGGGTGATCCGACCTGCAATCCTTGGCGCATCTGCAGCGTGCGGACAAAATTTCCGGCGTCCAGCAGGCTGGAATGGGTCCCGGTGTCGAACCATGCATAACCGCGCCCCATCTTCTGGACGGTCAGCGTGCCTTCTTCGAGATACTGTTCGAGCAGGGATGTAATCTCCAGCTCGCCGCGCGCAGACGGAACGACCATTCTCGCTTTGGCGGGGGCAGTGCCGTCCATGAAGTAGAGGCCGGTGACCGCATAATCCGAGAGGGGCACGGGTGGCTTTTCAATGATGCTCGATACCCGCCCGCAGTCGTCGAAGGACACGATTCCATAGCGCTGCGGGTCGGCGACGCGGTAACCGAAAACTGTCGCGCCAGTCTCCTGTGCGGCGGCCTCCGCCAGAAGAATGGGCAGACCGTGGCCAAAGAAGACGTTGTCGCCCAGCACCATCACAGACGGCGCGCCGGCGAGGAATTCCTCCGCGAGGATATAGGCCTGTGCGAGGCCATCCGGCGACGGCTGCTCGATCCAGGTGAATTCGATACCCCACTGGCTACCGTCACCCAGTGCCTTTTCGAACTGTTGGCGGTCCTGTGGAGTCGTGATGATCGCGATTTCACGGATGCCGCTCAGCATCAGGATGGAGATCGGGTAATAGATCATCGGCTTGTCGTAGAGGGGCAACAGTTGCTTCGAGAGGCCCACGGTGATGGGATACAGCCTGGTGCCCGAACCACCGGCGAGAACGATCCCCTTACGAGACGACATGTCCAACCTCCGATGTAGCGTAGAAGGTGCGAGAGATCCGCTTTCCGCGGAATGATGATGCGTGTGCGTCATGCGCTCGCCCCAAGCCGTGTGGTAACGGCTTTTCGGTCCATCAACGGACGCCACCAGGCCTCGTTTTCGATGTACCAGCGAACGGTTCGCCGGAGCCCTTCCTCGATGGTCACCGATGGCTTCCACGAGAGCTCGGTGCGGATCCGTGTGGCGTCGATCGCATAGCGCACATCATGGCCCGGTCGATCTGCGACGAAGACGATCTGGTCGGCATACCGGCCCGAAGACTTTGGCCTTTCGGCGTCGAGGATCGAACACAATGTTCGCACCAACTCGAGATTGGTGAGTTCATTGTCGCCGCCGATGTTGTAGCTTGAACCGACGGAGCCTCGGTCGAGTACAGTCATCAGAGCTTCGGCGTGGTCTTCGACATAAAGCCAGTCGCGGACGTTGCTGCCGTCGCCGTAGATCGGGATCGGTTTACCGGCCAATGCCCTGAGGATCGCGAGGGGGATGAGCTTTTCCGGGAAGTGGTAGGGTCCGTAGTTGTTCGAGCAATTGGTCAACAGCACGGGCACTCCATAGGTTTCGTGCCACGCACGGACCAAATGATCGGAAGCCGCCTTGGATGCCGAATAGGGACTGCGGGGGCTGTACGGTGTCGTCTCGGTGAACTTGACCGAGGGGTCGCGAGGAAGGGAGCCAAAGACCTCATCGGTGCTGATATGCTGGAACCTGAAACTGTCCGGCTTCCCGCAGCTCAACCAGTATGCGCGCGCGGCTTCCAACAGGCAGAACGTGCCGACAATGTTTGTCTGGATGAAATCTCCCGGGCCATCGATCGAGCGGTCGACATGGGATTCTGCAGCCAAATGCATCACTGCGTCTGGCCGGAAGCGGTCGAAAATCCGATCGAGGGCGGCGCGGTCCTGAATATCGACGCGCTCCAATGCATAGAGCGGGTTTCCGGCGACCGGGCTGACGTTCTCTATACGGCCGGCATAGGTCAAAGCGTCAACATTGACGACAGAATGCCCCTTCTCGACCGCCAGCCGGACGACAGCAGAGCCGATGAACCCCAAACCACCCGTCACGAGCAATTTCATCAATCGATACCTTTCCAATTCACGTTGCTCGCCTCGATGGGCGCGCGACAACCGTCATGATTTCAAAACATAGACGGTAAAAATCTTACTTTGCACCAAATCCATTTATGATTATCTCAACAGTTTTGATGTAAACTATGATATCCATCCAAGGAGAAAAGTTCTTTATATAGTAAAAATCATAATGCAACTTTTGCCTGACGTCCTCAACATCTGAAACATGCCCCTGATTAACCTGAGCCCACCCGGTAATTCCCGGCTTCACAATGTGTCTGTATCGATAAAAAGGCAGCTTTTCTTCATACCAACGCGACAACGGCAGGGCCTCGGGACGCGGCCCCACCCAGCTCATTTCGCCTCGGAGGATGTTGAGCAATTGCGGCAGTTCATCGATGCGCGTGCGCCGCAGGAACCGGCCGAAGCGGGTGATGCGATGGTCACTGTCGGCCGTGACAGCGCGCTCCCGATCATCTTGGCGAGCGTCTCCCGCAACGCGCATGGTCCGGAATTTGTAGATGGTGAATACCTTCCCCTGATAGCCGCGCCGTTCCTGGCAGAAGAGCGCGGGGCCGGGTGAATCCACGCGGATCAACATCGCCACGACGAGAAGGAAGGGCAGCAACAGCACGAGGGCGATCGCCGCGGTGACGCAATCGACAGCGTGCTTGACCGCCAGGTAAGCCTGGTTGGGGTTGAGCGATCCGAGGGTGTTTTCAGACAGATGGTCGATGGCAACACGCCCGGTCAGGGATTCGACGATCTGCTTGACATGATAGACGGGTATGCCGGAGAGGGCGCAATCGGCGATGAAGCGCTCCCAGGGACCGGAAAGATCCGCCCGCAGATCGGCGACAACGCCTTGAATACGCTCCGGAGGACGATTGGGCGTGGTCAGAACGCGCCATGCCACATCCGCGATCGACGTCACCGTTCCGATGTCCCCAGCCGGAACGACGGCAAGGCGTGTCGGTTGGAGCTTGCTGACAAGAAAGCTCCAACCGAAATACCAAACGGTCGACAAAGTGAACGACCCCGCCGCCTGGAAACGGCTGTAATCAAACCGGAAGAAGAAGATGATGACGAAGACCGTGCCATAGGTCAGCGCGAACGTCGGCAGGATCGCGCCTGCGGCGGCGAAGCCGGGATAGGTGCCGAGCCGACGATAGAGCAGATAACCCGCCAGATGCGCGACAATGGCAGCCGTTACGGTGACCTGGTGATTGGCACTCGAAAGAACCTCCGGCACGAACAGCATACGCAGAATCAGCGGAACGCCGATCGCGAAGAGCAGACCGCCCACAAGCTGATAGCGAACCCGAAGAGCAATATGGCGGGGTGCGTCCCAGAACCCGACGGCTTGCTTATACATCGGCACCTACCACGGAACCGACATGTGTCAGCCCGACGCACAGGAATGGATATGAAATAGCGACCGAGGAGATCGGTGCTGAGCGATACTCGCAGATCATGGCTGTCGGTCTCCGATGAGGATGGTCACGAGATGTCCGTAAGCCCGCCAGCGCCGGCGGATGGCATCGCCGTGCCGCCACGCCACCGCGTGGATGCGGGTAACATCCGCTGCGGAGAAACCCTCCGCCTCCCTAAGAAGGGCTTCGTCCGTGGCGGCGTCATAACCGTTCAAAAGCCCCTCCTCGTAGACAGAAAGTGCCACCTGGATCTGTCTTTCAGAGAGCTGAAATCCGGGGCTCGACAGCACATCGCGCGCTGCTTGCGCCGAATCCGTCAGATGCTTGAACGGATGTTCAAAAGGCGCCGAAAACGGATCCAGGGCTTCAAGCGCAGCAATCAGAGCGGCGTGTTCGCTGGTTCCGGCACTTTGGGCGAGATCCGCAAGAGAACCTCCGATCCTGACGGAGGCACCGGAATCCAGTAACGCCCAGGAATTTGACTGGACATTCAACGCAGGATCTCCTCAGAAGCTACGGGTTTCCGGATGAGTTGGCGCCGCGCACGCGCACGATCGGCGGTCGGCAGCCGCACGGCGGCCACGGCCTGGGAACGGTCATGCGGGATTTCCGGCCTGCCAAAATGATAGCCTTGCAGCCACTGGGCACCGGCAAGCCGGGCTACGGCGAGGCACTCAGCGTCTTCGACCCCCTCGACGACCACCAGACTGGACATGCAGGAGGACATGGTAATCAGGCTGGAGAGCAGCTCGCTGCCAAAGATGGTTTCCGATGTTTCGCCGACGAAGACCGCGTCCAGCTTGATGATGTCCGGGCGCGCAACGCGTGCGAACGCGATCGAACTGAAGCCAGAACCGAAGTCATCGAGGGCGATACGGCAACCGGTGCCTTTCAGCGCGAAGAGCAAGTCGGTGGCTGTGGCGGTATCTGCGGGGAGCGCGGTCTCAGTCACCTCGATGACAAGACGGCCCGCCACGTCGGGTCTCGCCATCAGGCCTCGCAGACACGAGTTCCAGCAGACATCATCGTTCAACGACATCGCCGAGACGTTGCATCCGAGCGACAGCTCAGGTTCGGCGTTCAGTTGCCGCAGCGTGTCCATCAGAACCCAGCGGTCCAAGGTGGCGGTAAGACCAAGCCTCTCGAGCGCAGGAAGGAATGTCCCCGGCGCGATGCTCTTACCGCTACCGACCTCGGTCAGGCGGATCAGGCGCTCCCTGTAGAGAAACGTTTCGGGCGCATCCGCAGCGACGATCGGCTGTTCGGCAAACTGCACTTTGCCGGACCGGACGGCCGTATAGGCAAGTACCGCCGCTTCCATATCGGCGCGGTAGCGGGCGACATCGAGATTGCGGTTGATGTAGCTGATCGTGGCCGGCGCGTCGTGGCGTGACAATCTGAGCGCCACCACCAGCTTGATTTTGCCGATGGTCAGCGGTGTTAACGCGGCGGTCTGAACGGCATCCTCCAGTTCCTGAAGGTGCGCATCATCCAATCGCGGCCCGACAAACTCCAAGGAAAGTCCGTAAGACTTCTCGTCTCGCTCCCAGTCGACAACGGAAAGCGCCTCGTCGAAACGCCGCCAGATTTCACCCAGCACACGCCCCGCAACGCCTTCGGAATAGGCTGCTGCGATGCAGGCTAGATTCTCGATCACAATCGTGAAGCGTGGGTGGCTCTTCATGGATAAGTTCCGCCTTGAATGCGTTGAACCGCACATCGTGCGATCTGTGGTCAGGCCAAACCTCTCGTCAGGTGGGGCCAGATTTCTGCTGCAATGCGTTTTCGCTCACCGCCGGGACCCGACAGCGGTCGGCGCTCTCGGTCGGTCGACACGGTCAAGCTGATTTCCGACCGCTTCGAACCGCGGGAGGAGCTGGACCGGGACGGCGGTCCCGGTCCAGGGCCCCCTGCCGAAGACGACGAACGGAGGCTTCTCCCTCTTCAGACCCGACACCACATGGGCTTGGGGGTGCGTGGTAGGGCTGAAGAAGCGCGCAATTTCCCGACGGGGGAACACACGGTCGATAGCAACAATCCCGTCGCGCAACCCGGCATGGCGAAGCTGCCTGCCGGGGAGCGAGTGACCGAACTTCGGCACTTGACTGACTCTCGATTCCATCTTCGGTCGCCCCCAAACCGTCCCTCGTGTGTGGTCAGTAGTTCACGTCGAAGCGCAACTTCACGCCGCTGTCGTTGATTTCCTTGCCGAATTGTCCGGAATAGGAGATGCTGAGCGCAGCACTCGATCCGAGGTCGGCCCGCAAACCGGCCTCGACGAACCCGACGTCCCGGTCGGAAGAGACGGAGGCGACGGTGAAGCTATTGCTGATGTCGAAGCCGTGAACCGAACCGACGTTCGTATCGCTGAAGTTGTGGCGCCAGCCGACAGTGCCAGAGGCTTCCATAGCCAGTCCGGCTAGGTCGAAACGGGTGCTCGACCTGAGACCGACTGTCGAATACGTTGCGTCGACATCGCTGGCTGCACCGCTCAGAGCCGCGCCCCCCCCCTCTTCGTTGAAGGCGTCGGTATCGGTGTTCACATAGGCGAGCCCAACGAACGGCTCGAATGAAGTCTCACCGGTTTCGAGCGTATAACCGAGCTCCGCGAAAACCTGCGCAGTGCGCCCCTTGTAGTCGGCCGAGAGCTGATCCTCGAATGTGTCGAAGCTGGCGCCTCGCTCGGTCGCGAGTTCGTGCCAGGTTTGTGCGGCACCCAGTGTGAGGTTGAGCCGATCCCATGTGCCTTGGCCATAGATACCAAGACTGTAATTGTCGATCGACGCGGATCCCCTACCCTCTGAAAGGCTCAGGGATGTGTTGCCGTAGCCACCCACGAAGCCAAGACGCATGGCTTCCGCCAGGTCACCCTCGGCGCCCACGAAGAAGCCGCCGCCATTGCGGTCGATGCTTGCCCCATTGCCGTCGCTATCGAGGTTGGCCCAGCTGCCATAAGCCTGAGTCCAGAACGAGGGGCCCTCAACCGCAGACGCCGTCGACATCTGTCGCCCGACGGCTTCGCGCAGGAACCGGCTGTCATCAAGAAGAGTGGCCTTGGCGGATGCATGCACCTCCCCCGAAAGCTGATCGAACGCCAACCGTGCGTCTTCGGCGGACTGGACAATACCCACAGCCTCGCGAAGATCGGCCTTCGGGTCCATTGCCTGAAGGGTCTCGGCCACCGCAAACTGGTTGAACGTCAGGGCCGCACTCTCAAACGATGTCGTTTGCGTCGATACCAGAGAGACGGCATGGTCCTGGTAGGACGCCAGCAAGTCGTAGAATTGCGACACACGCGTATCGCCCTGCACGTCGAAGACGCCGGTAACTCCTTCGTCTGCGGTCAGGATCTTATAGCTCGCATCGAGCCGGTAGCGGTCGGTCCCATACTTCACCACCTCGAGGATGGCCCCGGGTTCCAAGGTCGCCTCGCCGTCGATCGAAATCAGGTCGTTGCTCTTTGCAGGTGCCGCGCGGTTGCTCACATTTTGCGGAACATCCACGACACCCGGCACCAATTCGGCGCGATAGATTGAGCCGGCTGCCTGCTTGTAGTCTCCGTTGACCCTGAGCTTGCCGGGACTGTTGCCCGGTGCAATGACCGAATTCGCACGCGCGTCGATGGACCCCACGGTGCCATCACCCGTGAGTGTGGCTCCTGAACGTACAACTGCCGTGGCGTTGTTGGCACCCTGCATGTTTAACGTGCCGCCAAGCACGTCTATCGTGCCGGTAAAATCACCGGAATCACCTGTCAGGATTGTCGTACCCGCTGCTGCAGTCAGCAGTCCACTGCCGGACAGCGACGCGGCAAATTCGTAATCCGTAGACGTATGGTTGAAGACAATCTGACCCTCGCCATCACCGAAGACGACCTCGTCAGCGAGCACGGTCCCCGCCGCCGTAGGAGAACCGATAAGTCCACCGATCACGAGGACCCCGGTTGCCCCCTCAACCGAGGCGATCCGGATCTGTCCATCGGCCTCGAGGAGCGCTCCGTCCGACACACCGATGACGCCTGTTCCGGCATATCCAACGTAAATGTTCCCGGCGGCGCCCAGGTCAGCATTTTCCCGGGCAACAAGCTGGCTGCCCTCGCCGGTAACATGGACCAATCCAAACGACCTGGGATCCATACCGGCACCGACGGTGGCGGAGGAAACCTGCGCGCCGTCCGATATCTGCAGGAAGCCATTGCCGTTCATTGGGTCGACGTCCCGAGAGCCGTTCTGCCCACCCACATAGATCCGATGCTTCGTATCCACGACAGTTCCAGATCCCGAGACCGTCATGGTCGTCGGATTCTCGCCACCGGAGCCGACGTAAATGCCACTGGCATAGAGATAGGCACCATCAGCCACATCGACAGAGCCGCCCTCCGGGCTCAACCAAGCCGCTTCCGCCTCGTCTTCGGGATTGCCGATCTCGACATGCGTTTCGCCGCCCGTGATGGTGATCGAAGCGCCCGCTCCGGCATAAATACCGATGTTGCGAATATAGGCCTCTGCACCGTCGGAGATGGTAAGCGAACCCGTGGAACCTTCAGTACGCGCTACATCGACGCCACCGGTATTGGTCCAAACCGTGCCCTGACCGCTTACTTCCAGCGTACCGGTACCACCCGCGCCCTGCTCCCAGCTCCCAGTGGACAGTGCAAGACGAGATGCGGTCAGCGCCGCACCATCGGAGACTGTGACCTTCCCGGTACCGCCATAGATCCCGATCGTCAGTTCAGAGCTGTTCGACCAGCTTGAGCCAGCGCCCGTCAATTCGACGCTGCCAGCACCAAGAGCCTCTGTCCCAATCGTTGCATTCGCGCTGACCAGCGCTGCCGATTCCTTGATTATCAGGTTAGCAGCACTGGCACTGCCGACCGTTAGTGTGCTGACGCCGAGATCCTCGTCCGAGAGCGTCTTGGTACCCTCATCTACCCAAAGGTCTGACGGCGCCTGTCCACCACCACAGCTCTGCAGGCAATCTGCAAGAGCGTTCGACACGCCAAGGCCGAAGTTAGAGCTCACGGCCAGCGAAAGCAGGCAAACACCAGCAGCCAGACGACGTCGCCGCTGAGACAATTGAACGAAACCTCTCATACGCTCGGCAAACGCCAGCGAAGCCAGGCCACGACTTTGATGATGGAAAACCAACTTCTTACCCCCTCAGATGTCCCTGAAACCAATTGAAAAAGGCGCGTCACCTCATCCGAGAGACAGACGCTGCAAATTGCGGATCACCCCCAGACATTCCGGCGCAGCGGCGGCGCCGAAGACACCAGACCGCAAGGCGGCACCTGCGCGGACACCGTCATTGGGCGGGGTGGAATGAACAATGTGACGGATTTGTTTCGAAGCAAAACTGAAGCTTTTTTGAACTAAAATCCCCAAGATACCGGATTTTATTTCAATAATACTCTCTTTACGCAGAGTAATATTCGTGCATAAATTCGAATATAATGAATATGAACCGTGCATTAAAGGGTCCCTTCACGTAACAAGACTGCGAAGGACGGCAGATTCGAATCTACACTGAAAATTTTGGATTTTTTTGATTTAAAATGCGGAAAAAAATCCCGGACGAAAAGGACCCCTTATTGTCAACGCAGATGATACGTCGGCCCAAACTTGGTCCAACCCGGAGAAATCCGGATTTGATGGGAATTGATTATGAATATTGGCTACGCTCGCGTTTCGACCGAAGACCAGAAGCTGGACCTACAAATTCAGGCACTCAAACAGAGAGGCTGCACGAAGATTTATTCCGACCACGGGATCTCCGGTCAGGACTTCCACCGTCCTGGCTTGGATGCACTGACAAAAGTACTTAAACCGGGTGACACGCTAATGGTCTGGCGCCTCGACCGGCTGGGTCGATCCCTGATGCATCTCGTGAAGCTCGTGGATGAGCTTGGGAGGCGTGGGGTTCACTTCCTCTCTCTCAGCGAGAACATCGACACGAGCTCTCCCGGCGGCAGGCTCATTTTCCACATGATGGCGGCACTTGCGGAATTCGAACGTTCGTTGATCAGCGAACGGACACGCGCCGGTATGGCCGCAGCCCGCAACCTGGGTCGCCATGTCGGGCGCAAACCGATCCTGAGCGACGAAGAGTTGCTCTGCGCGGCACACGCACTTGAGATGGGCGAGGCCACGCTCTGTGAAATCGCCAAAGCACACGGTTTGACCGCGCGCTCGCTCAACCGAATGATCAGAAACCGCGTCGAGAAGCGCCGGCACGCTCTAGAGGTCATAGAGAGCACGACGCATGTGTTGGATGATAAATAGGCTGTCTCGCGAAACGGAAGCCGAGGTCCCGGGCCAGATGTGCACCAGTCGCTCTTGCGGGCAAGGTGAGCCATCGGCGGTGCTCACGATGCAGGAGACGGAATTCGGAAGCGGGTTTGGCCGGGCTTTTCCGCTTGCCCGGCGTAGACCTGGCAGTGCTCAAGTCAGCTCGGCAGTGGTGAAATGTTCAGTGCAGTGCATGCATCCAGATCGCGGAATCACGCAAAACAGCCGTCTTCGTCGCCTCCGGCACCGCCGCGGCACCGCTTCCACAAACAGTGTCAATTGGCAGCAGGGAGAGCAGTGCAAGGGCAGGCATCGAGTGTTTTAGATATCGTCTCAGGGTTCGCTCTGTAACACCGAATCGATTGGTGAGACTCGAAAGTTCGGCCCCGGCTTTGTGGGCGGTTTTCAGCTGAGAAATATCAAGTGCCGACAAGGCCGAGCGTCTCCCCAAACGCGCTCCTCGAATACGGGCGGCTTCCATCCCGGCTCTTGTCCGCTCACTAATCAGGTTGCGCTCGAACTCAGCCAAGGCGCCCATAATATGGAAAATCAATCGTCCGCTCGACGAACTCGTATCGATGTTTTCCATCAGCGAGTGGAACTGTATGCCACGCGCGCCAAGTTCATCGACCAGCCTGATCAGATGGGGCAGAGACCGTCCGAGGCGATCAAGTCTCCACACTACCAGCTTTCCTCCTGCCTGTGCCGCTGCCATCGCTTGCGTGAGCCCAGGACGATCGGTTGTCTTGCCAGACAGGCCCTGATCGGAAAAAACTTGCTGACAGCCGGCAGCCCGTAAGGCATTCAGTTGCAGATCCAGATTCTGCTCATCCGTTGAGACTCGGGCGTACCCGATGTTCATAATGTATCACCCCGCCAAGTTGCGACGCCGACGTGCCGTCGCATGCTGAAGTGCCCCTGCCACATCGGGGACATCGAACAGGCGATAGTTATGCATTATTATTAATTTATTAATCAAAAGTCCTATAATTTATATTTTCATATAAGAATAAATATTCCTTATTACATACCGCACACTTTACTCCGTTTTGATGTTCATAATATGATATATTATGAATTTTAATAAATCATATTTATACAGGACATCGTATTCGAAGGTCTTTTGTTAGCACATTCGAAATGTCACTTACTTTATTCCATTACAAGACTTAGCTTTTTGATGCTCTTCTTACACGCTGACTGAAGGAATTATCGATTATTTCATTGAAATAATTACTTTATTGCCTCATCCCGCTTAAAAACTCACGCAGTTTGTGTAACCCTGTTGCGGGACGCAACATGTATCCTCCCAACTGCTGCAGGAAAACTTCGTGCTGTATCGAACGGAAGACGGCGGCATCATAGACCGTTGCTGTCTGGCAGTGCGCTCATCTGTCGATCGGATAAAAACGCCGCCGACAGCCCCCATCAGCGTCGCGGCACACATCCATGCGGTCGATCTTTTGGTGTAAAGCAGGTGACTATTTTTGGGGAGGTCACCACAAGCGCGCATGAAAGCTGCACTGCTAGGCCGCCTTTCCCCCATGGCATCACCGATCTTCGTCACCCTAGGGGATACCCTGTCAGCCGCGCCCCATGATTTTTGCCAGAATGCCCGTCAGGCGCCCGTAAGGCGGCATGGCGAGGCGGGTCGGATTGAAGATCCTGACCTTCGTCACGCCGCGTGGATGCGAGAATCTCTTGAAGCCGTCGAAGCCGTGATAGGCGCCGAGGCCGCTCGGACCGATCCCGCCGAACGGCAGATCGTTCTGTGCGACATGAAGCAGCGTGCCATTGACGGTGACGTTGCCGGAGATCGTGTTGGCCAGAACCTTGCGCTCCGTCTCGGAACTGCCGGTGAAAAGGTATAGCGCCAGCGGCCGTGGTCGGGCGCGCACAAAGGCGATGGCATCGTCGAGCGTGTCATACGGTATGATCGGCAGGATCGGCCCGAAGATCTCCTCCTCCATCAGCCGGCAATCGATCGGCGGATCGACAACAAGGGTCGGTGCGAGGCTGGCACCCGTCTGCGGCAGGGCAATATCTGCGGCAACCAGCCTGACGCCGCGGTCCCGGCATTCCTGCACGGCGTCTAGGAGACGGCGATAGGCGCGATCCCCCACAATGCCGGTATACTGCGACGGGGAAATTCGATGCGGATAACAGCGCTCGATTTCGCTCACGATAGTGCCGACGAACTGGTCCAACCGGCTCCTTTCCACGAGAACGTAGTCGGGCGCGATGCAGGTCTGCCCGGCATTCATCATCTTCCCGAACACGATGTCGCGCGCGGCCGATGCATGATCACAGTCGGGGGCGACGATCGTCGGCGATTTGCCGCCGAGTTCCAGCGTCACCGGCGTGAGATTGGCTGCAGCGGCTGCCATGACCTTTTTGCCGACAGCCGTGGAACCCGTGAAGATGAGGTGATCGAACGGCAGCGCGGAAAAGGCGGATGCCACCTCGACACCGCCTTCGATCACCGTCACCTCTTCGGGTGCGAAATAGTCCGCGATCAGCCGGGCAAGCCGGGCAGATGTCTGCGGCAGGAGTTCCGAAGGTTTGATGATCGCCCGATTTCCGGCGGCGAGGATATCGATCAACGGCCCGAGCGCGAGAAAGATCGGATAGTTCCACGGCACCATGATGCCGACCACACCGACCGGCTGATACTGAACCCAGTTTGACAGTTGCAGAAATTCCAGCGAACGCCCACGCCGTTCGGGCTTCATCCAGCGTTTCAGATGCGCGCGCGTGTGACGCAGCGCGCTCATCAAAGGCACGATTTCCAGCATCGTCGTTTCATGAACCGAGCGATGGCCGAAATCGCGAGACACAACCGCGCAAATCTCCTCCGCCCGCTCCGTCAGAAGGCGCGCTATCCGGTCCAGCCGGTCACGGCGGATGGCCAAAGACGGGGAAGGATCCGCCTCAAAAGCCGCCCGCTGCGTGGCAAGCACATCGGCCAGGTGGGTGTCTGCTGGGTCGCCTTCACGCAAGACTATGCTCCGCGATACCTGTTTTGATCGTCGAAAACCGCGATTGAGCTGTCGGGATACCATGGAGGTGCCCGTGCCGGCCAGTCCTGGTCGAAGGAGGCTAGGCTCCGCCGGCGCACACGCCTCAGCGCAAATCGATCAGCTCTGGCCGGGGCCTGTCGTGCTCGCTTGAACGATCGAGAGGAGCCGGGTCAAAGGTGCCTCGACCGCTTCGGCGACCGTGACCGAAAGCAGCAAATTGCCAGCATCATCGCAGATCTCCACTGCGGTGATGCTGCTCGGTTCGCCGGTGGAGAAGGAGTCGGCCACGACACTGCGTATCCCGCGAATCGCAACTGCACGGGCGGCATCTATGTCGGAACTTTCGGTGCCTTCGACATCGAGCAAGCGTTCACCGTCTTCAACGACATGCATGTAGTAGAGTGGCAAGACAAGGCTCCGGCAGTATGCTCGCAGTTGCACCAACACATCCAACACGATGTGCAAGTCGAGTTCAGAGCTAACTGCCGGGGTTGCTACTGTCCATAATTATCTTCGCCGCAAACAAAAACTCCGACCAAAATTGGTGACTTTTTTTGTTTTGCTCATGCAATGCCAACCGGTCAGCAGGAGGGGTTCTATGAGGAGCACAGCAGCGGAATGTGTGGGCCGTGTCTTTAGGGCAAAAAATGACGGAGGGCGTCTCAAACACATCTGCGCCCTGTCGGTCGTCACAGCAGAAACGGTCTCATTATGGTATTAGGGAGTCCGATCGAGCGGGGCAGAGGATGGCCATGGATGCATTGCGGGCAAGATTGACGGACCAGGCCTATGAAGAGGCGATCCGCCACTGCACCACCAGCATTTTGCCGATGCATCTGGGCGAGCGGCTGGTCAACAAGATCTTCGGTCGCAACCTGCAGTCCCACGCTGCAGGTCTCCTGGCCGTGCTGCATTGCGAGGCGGAACTCGGGCTCGGGGACCGTCCCACCCTGACGCAGATCCAGGAAGAAATGGGTGCATCGCGCACATTGTCCGCCTTCTTCGCACTTCTGAAGGTTGCAGGCTTCGTCGAGACGATCGTGAATGCCGAAGACAGGCGGGCCAAATTTCTGGCGGCTCGGCCGCCGCTTTTGGACGGGCTGAAGACTTGGCTGTCGCACCACATGAATTGCGCCGAGATTGCTGGCTTCCTGCCAGACGGATACGCGCAAAGATTGCGGACGGACAGGGACTTCGGCATCGCCTTCATCGCCGCGACGCGCCCAATGCTGGAGCGCACGCGCGCGGCCCTGAAGCAGCCCGGCGCCTGGTCGTGGTTCGACAATTTCGACTGCGGCGACCGAATAGCACTCGCGCTCCTGCGTGCCCATTACAGCGGTGCGGATCTCGACGGGGATCGCTGGTTCGCGCTCGAATCGCGGCACCTCGCCCACCAACTTGGAATATCCCACTCCCACTTGCGCAACGTGATCAATGCCGCCGAAGCGGAAGGTCTCGTGCTGCAAAACCGGAACTCGCGCCGTTTAGCGCTGACCCCTCGCATGCTATCCGAGGTGCGCAGTTTTCATCTCGGCTTCTGGAGCTGGATCGCGGAGGCCGTGGATCGGGTCGAGACGCGGAAGCGCACTGTCCCTGGACACTGCGCCGCTTAAGCTCACGCAAACCGCCTTGGAAAGTTCTGTTGCCTCGCCTAGCCTGCAGTGGACGGGATTGTCGCGCGTGGGAAAGGTACCGATGGAACAGACACATGACTCGAGCCAGTTGGAAATGGTGGTGTTGATGACACCCGACATGGCGAATTTTTCCGGAAAAGTGCATGGCGGCGCGCTGCTCAATCTGCTGGACCGGGTCGCCTATTCCTGCGCCTCGCGCTATTCCCAGCAATATGCGGTGACCCTCTCGGTCGATCAGGTGGTCTTCCGTCAGCCGATCCATGTCGGCGAACTCGTGACCTTCCGCGCCTCGATCAACCATGCCGGCCGCACGTCGATGGAAGTCGGTATTCGCGTGGAAGCCGAAAACATCCGAACCGGCGAACGACGCCATACCAATTCCTGTTACTTCACCATGGTCGCCGTCGATGCCGAGGGCCGTCCAACTGCTGTGCCGCCCTATGAGGCGAAGACGGAAGTCCGCAAGCGCCGCCAGCGCGCCGCCGAAATTCGCCGGGCGCTGCGGCTGGAGTTCGAAGCGCGTTTCAAGGAGGCGAGCCAGGTGGCCGACGCACAGGAAGCGAATGGCTGATAGCCGCGTCTGCGTCGGCCGTTATCGACGATTGCTCCGCACATCTTATCAGGCGCTGACGGCCTGATAGGCACGGCGGAAATAGACGAGGGCTTGTTCCCGGTCGCCGCCGCGGACGTCGACAACACGGCACATCAGGATGAAATGCGTCCCCACCTCGACCGTCTCGGTCACCTCGCAATCGAAGGAGACGAGCGCGTCTTCGAGAAGCGGCGCCCCCGTTTTGCCGGCTTTCCAGCGAGCGGCGGCGAAGCGATCCGCCATGGGCGTCTTGCCGCCGAAGAGTGAGGAGACGGTTTCGTGGCCGGGAGCCAGCGCATTGACCGACACGACCTTGTTTTCCATCACCGCCGGGGCAGCCGAGCTCGTCCTGTTGAGGCAGACGAGCAGCGTTGGAGGATCGTCGGTGACGCTGGTGACGGCCGTGGCCGTGAAGCCTGCGCGGCCACCCGGCCCGTCGCTCGCGATGACGTTCACGGCCGCGGCAAGCGAGGCCATGCCGTTGCGATAGATTTCCCGCGTGACCGGCGTGCGTGGAATGCCGGAGCCGGACGGGGCGAGGTGGGGCTCGGTCATGACGGGTCCTCTTGGTGAACTCAGGAACTGGCTTGCAGAGGCGCAATCGTCGCGGTCGCTCAAAACTCCCGCAGGTTATCGCGCAACAGGTCGTGGGCGTAGCTGGTCCGGGCCAAGCCGCGCTTCTGGAGGGCGGGCACAAGTCCATCGGCGACTTCCATGAGATAGCGGCGTGAGACGCGCAGCACTGGCGTCGTCACCAGGAAGCCATCACCGCCGACCTCTTCCATCACCTCGCCCATGCGCTCGGCCACCTGGTCGGGGGTACCGATCAGTTCGACAGAGGAAACGAGGCCACCGCCGCCGGAGACGACCAGTTCACGCAAGGTCTTGCCGCTGCCCCATTGCTGGAACTTGTCGAGCGAACCGGATTCGCCATTGGTCACGAGCTTTTCAGGCAGCGGCTTGTCGAGATCGAATTGCGAGAAATCGATCTCGGTGATCGCCGAGATGGAGGCCAGCGTATCGGTAATGAAATAGTCAGACGAGACCTGCCGCTTATACTTCTCCTGCGCTTCGAACTCGGTTTCGCCCAAGGTCGGCGTGATGCAGAACAACACCTTGATCTCATCGGGATCGCGGCCGATCTTGGTCGCCCTGGCTCTGATATCATCGCGGAAGGCCTTCATCTCGGCAGGACCCGAGGCGACGGAAATGATGGAGTCTGCAAAGCGGGCGGCAAAGTCGCGGCCGCGCGGCGAAGCACCGGCCTGGACATAGATCGGCCGGTGCTGGGGCGACGGCACGGTGTTGAGCGGTCCACGCACCTGATAGTGCTTGCCGACATGGTCGATGGTCCGAACCTTGGTCGGGTCGACATAAACGCCCTTCTCGCGGTCGAGGACGACGGCATCCTTGTCCCAGCTGTCGAAGAGCTTGTTGACGACCTCCATGTATTCTTCGGCCATCTCGTAGCGCGTCTCGCGCAGCGGCAGCTTGTCCATGTTGAAGTTCTTGGCGGCCAGATCCTCGGCACTGGTGACGATGTTCCAGCCGAAACGTCCACGCGTCAGGCTGTCGATGGTTGAGCAGAGGCGGGCCAGCAGGAAGGGCGGATAGGCCATGGTCGACATGGTCGCGACCACGCCGAGCTTTGAGGTCACCATGCCCATGGCGGTGGCGAGCGGCGCCGGATCGTGCTTCGGCACCATCATGGCGTTCTTCAGCGCAAAGTCGCGCGAACCGCCATAGGTCTGCGGCACCATCAGCTTGTCTTCAATCATGATGTAGTCGAAGCAGGCCCGCTCCAGGGTCTGCGCCATTTCCATGTAGAAGCGCCCATCCCAGGAATAACCGCCCTGTCCGAAGGGTTCGCGCCATTCGTCGGGCGTGAAGTTCATGAACCAGGCGAGGTGCATCTTCTTGGCCATGGATAGGCTCTCCTTTGTCAACGGGCAGTCTGGAGTGGAATGATCTTGGAACGGGAAAGCTCGAACCGGGCGCTCTCGCGCACGATGCGGGGCTTGGCCTCGAAATCGGAGATGATGCCCGCGCCGTAGCGCTCGGGCGCCTGGGGATCCTTGCGATGTTTGTCGATGGCAATGACGCGGGTACCGAGCTCGAATGCTTCGCCCATGTCATGGGTGACCATGACGATGGTCATCTGCCGCTCGGTCCACAATTCGCGGATCAGCACATGCATGCTCTTGCGGGTCACGGGATCGAGCGCGCCAAAGGGCTCATCGAGCAGAAGCACCTTGGGTTGCATGATCAGCGCCTGGGCGATCGCCAGACGCTGCTGCATGCCCCCAGATAGCTGTTGCGGATATTTAGAAGCCGCATCCTTCAGACCAACACGCTCAAGCAGTGCCATGGCCCTGTCGCGCAGGATCTTACGCCTTGTGCCAAACAATGTGCCGAGAAAGGCAGAGCCGCGCCACTGTGGCCCCAGCATGACATTGCCGAGCACGGTCTTGTGCGGAAAGACGGAATAGCGCTGAAAGACGACACCACGATCATCGGTCGGCTCGCCGGCAATCGGCTGGCCATCAAGCAGGATCTGCCCACGGGTTGGGACTTCCTGGCTCAGCAGCAATCGCAGCAGCGTCGTCTTGCCGACGCCGCTCGGGCCGACGATTGACAGGAACTCATGGTCCTTCAGCGTGAGGCTGACATTTTCGAGGACGATGGCGTCGCCATATTCCTTCCAGACCTTGTCGAAGACGATCTCGACCATGTCAGCCCTCCTTCAGCACAGACCAGGGAAAGAGAAAGGCCGACAGCTTGCGGAGCGCCAGATCGACGAGGAAAGCGAGCAGCGTGATCCAGATGACGTAAGGCAGGATGATGTCCATCGCGAGATAGCGGCGGACGAGGAAGATGCGGTAACCGAGCCCGCCTTCCGCCGTGATCGCTTCTGCTGCGATGACGAAGAGCCAGGTGGCGCCGAGCGACAGGCGAACGGCGTTGATCAGGCCCGGCAGGATCTGCGGAAGTACGATATGGATCAGCATGTGCCAGGTGGAGCCGCCGAGTGTCTGGGCCTTGATGATCTGCTCGCGCGGCAGCGCCTCGACCCTCAGCACCACATCGCGCATGAGGAAGGGCGCTACCCCGAAGACGATCAGGACGATCTTGGAGACTTCGCCGAGCCCGAAGAGGATGAAGAGGATCGGCAGCACGGCAAGCGGCGGCACCAGCGAGATCGCGGCCAGCACCGGGTCGAAGGCTGCCCGCAGCTGCGGGATGAAGCCGATCGGCGCACCGAGCACGAGTCCGAGCAGGGCGGAAAGGCCGAGGCCGACGAAAAGGCGCCAGAGACTAAGATAGGTGTCCCACCAGAACAGCAGTGCGCCGCTTGCGCGGTCCTGCTCGAACATCATCCGGTTCATGGCCGAGACAAAGGAAGAGAGCGCCGGCATCAGCTTGTCAGTCGGATTGACGGACAACCGCGCTTCGGAGGCCAGCACATAGGCGAGAAGGATCAAAAGGAATGGCAGAACGCCGAGGAAGAGGCGCTGGCCGCGGGAAGGAGGGTAGTTGATGATGCGTTTCATGAAACCGTCCCTCTTCGCTTCTGTTCTCGGTCAGAGCCCGCCATCCGCGCCGAGCTTGGCGTAGGAGGCGTCGATGCGCAGCTTCACATTGGCCGGGTCGCCCAGCACGGTGCCGTCGGCGAGCTGGATGCCGATCGCATCGACGGAGGTCGCCCCCTGGCCGAACAGGCCGCGATCGAAGGAAAACTTGCGGATGTCGTCCATGATCGTGCCGGTCTTGGCATCGGTCAGGAAGGCGTTGGCTTCGGCCGGGGTGTAGAAGAAGAAGGTCGTGTCGATCTGGGTTTTCAGGCCGGCCTGATCTGTGCCGAGCGCGCTTGCCATGTAGTCGTTGACCGGCTTTGCGGTATCACCGCCCGCCTTGATCGCGGCAAGCGCCTCATACCAGGCGCCGGTCAGCGCCTTGCCGAAGGCCGGGTTGTCTTTCAGCACTTCGGTGTTGCCGATGAAGACATCCATGATTTCACCGGGGATCTGAGAGCTGTCGAACAGCACCTTCGTTTCCGGTGAGCCGGCAATCATGTCGGCCGTCATCGGCTTCCAGGCGGCGGCATTCTGGATATCGGCATTGGAGAGGTAGGCGGCGGCAATGTCGGCATCGGAAATGTTGACGGTCTTCACCTCGCCCACACCGCTCAGGCCATTCATGACAAGCGCGCGATTGAGGAGGTAGTGCGAGACGCTGTATTCGACGAGGTAGACGTCCCTGCCCTTGAGGTCGGCAACCGAGGTGGCCGATTTCGACATCAGCACGTCATTGCCGTTGGAATAGTCGGTGATCAGGAAAATCGACGTATCCACCCCGCCGGCGGCCGGCATTGTGAGCGCATCCATGCCCGCCACGCCGACGGCATCGAGGTCACCTGCGATGAACTGGTTGATCGAGCCGACATAGTCGTTGACCGCCATCATCTCGATCTCGATGCCGTATTTGTCGGCCCATTTCTTCAGGATGCCGCTTTCCTTCATGTAGCCCATGGGCATGAAGCCGACATAGATCGAGTAGCCTACCTTGAAGCTGGTCTTGGGCGCGGCCAGCGCCGTGCCGGCAAGGGCCAGCGACGTGCCGAGGACGACGGTGAGGGACTGGGCGAGGGCACGAAATGAAAACTTCATTGGCTTGTCTCCAGGTCTGACGCAAAGGCCGTTGCGCATAACTAAGCAAGCGTTTAATAGCTTCGCAAGTGCAAAAATGACGAAGATCAATTTATGGGCAGGCTTGCGAAAACCTTTGCGTATAAGGCGTTTTTTTAATCCGCCACCCATGCTGCACTGCACATTTGAGCGCCACATTTTGCGATTGGCAAAGCGCCCGCGACGAAGATAATCGAAGCCGGATTTGCGGAAAGGATGCCGATTTGGCCAAGGCGGCACGACAGAGACTGGATCCAAGCCGGCGGATGGAGCTGATCCTAGACGCGACGCTCGGGCTCGTCGGCACCTCGCATTTCTCTGTTGTCACGATGCGCGACATCGCGCTCGCCTGTGACGTCAATGTCGCGCTCCTCTACCACTATTTCAGCAGCAAGGATCACCTCGTCCGTCTGGTTCTGGCACGGGCGCTCAGTCAGATCACCGACGATTACGAAGCTCGACGGAGCGCACACGTCCAGGATTTCCTCGCCGATATCGGCGCCTGGTTTTCAACCCATGCGGCCATGGCGCCGAGCATGATGTCGCGCATGGTGAAGCTGATGTCCGATCAGGCAGCCCTGCCCGTCAGAGACCCGGAGCTTGATGCGATGGTCATGGGCTTCTATCAGTTCGAGAAGGATCTCATCGTCCACACGTTGGAGGAAGGGATGGCAATCGGCCGATACCGGAGCGTCGACAGTGAAAAACTGGCCCGCTTCGTCGGCCTGCATCTCGACGGGATCTTTCATGGGGCCGAAAGCCGCAGTGAAATCCGCATAGCTGAGGATATTGGCGACCTGCGCGAGATGCTGGAAGCGCAATTGCGTCCCTGACGCGTCAGGCGCCGATCCTGGAAAATGCGGCCAGCACCGTGCGCTCGGACTGGGCGAGGTAGGCCTCGAGGGCTGACGCGGCCTCCTTTGGATGGCCTTTCTCCAGCTGTTCGAGGATCCCGGCATTCAGCTCGACATAGGGCGCATGCAGCAATTCGGGATCATCGAGCAGGCCAAAACTCAGGCGCAGTTCGGCGGCGATCTGGGCATAGAAGGCACTCAGCCTGACGCTGTCGGCAAGCTCGACAATAGCCGAGTGGAACTTCATGTTCTCACTGCCAACCGTGCCCCACTCTCCTGCCTGCCGCGCAATGCGGGCCGCATCCACGGCTGCGCGCATGCGCGCCACGGCCGGATGGTTCGGATAGGCATCGGCGAGCGCCCGGCATTCTATGATGCGACGCACGCGGTAGATGTCGATGATCGAGGCCATGCTCGGGGTGGCAACGAAGACGCCACGATTGGGCTCGTGGCGCAGCAGACCCTCCTTGGTCAGCAGACGAAATGCTTCACGCAGAGAATTGCGCGACACATCGAGATCGGCGCTGAGAGATGCTTCCGACAGGCGCTGCCCCGGCTTCAACTCGCCCCGGATCAGCTTGTCGCGGATTTCCTCCGCCAGTCTCGGCGCAAGTGCCGCTGTGGTATCCGCCTCTGCCATCCCGTTCCAATCCTGAAGGTATCGCGGACCCGTCGAGCTCGAAGAGGGGCGTGACGAGCAGCTCCGCTGCGTGCCCTTCCTCGCACTAGACGCGAGAAAAGTCCGCGATCTGCCTTATTGTCCAAACACCGGTCGGCGGCAACTGCGGGCCACGACACGATCAAAAAATGTCCGCGACTTGCCGAAAATCGTCCAGGATTCCGGCATTTTGCTCAACATATCGGCACAATAGTAGAACGATCAAATAATATCGTTGAACAATCTTGACAGAATTGTGAAACGCGGCGACGCTGAGGCCTGTCGATCGTCAAGTCTGCCGGAGTAACCGGCGCGAGATCCACGGAGAGGGAAACATGGAACAGAATTCGAATGTGCCGGCGACAGCCGGATCCGGCGGCATGTCGGTCAAATCGCGACGGACAGCACTTGTTGCCGCCATCTTCCTGATGGCGACGTCCGCCATCGGACCGGGCTTCATTACGCAGACCGCGACCTTCACCACCAAACTCGGCGCGGCCTTTGCCTTTGCCATCCTCGCCTCAATCCTCATCGACTTCGTCGTTCAGCTGAACATCTGGCGGATCGTGACGCTGACTAAGATGCGCGCGTCCGATATCGCCAATGCGGCAATCCCCGGCACGGGCTACTTGCTCGCCGTGCTTGTCATCATCGGCGGGCTCTTCTTCAACATCGGCAATATCGGCGGGTCCGGTCTTGGCCTCAATGCCATGCTCGGCATGGACCCCAAATGGGGCGGCGCGATCAGCGCCCTCATTGCCATCGGTATCTTCAGCTCCAAACGCGCCGGTGTCGCCATCGACCGCCTGATCGTGGTCGCCGGTGTCGCCATGATCTTGCTCACGCTCTATGTGGCGATCGTCTCGCAACCGCCGGTCGGTGACGCTCTGTTCCAGACCTTCCTGCCCAGCACCATCGATTTCGCGACGATCACCACCATTGTCGGGGGCACGGTCGGCGGCTACATCACCTATTCCGGCGCACACCGCCTGCTCGACAAGGGCACTGTCGGCATCGAGAACCTCGGCGCTGTCAACCGGGCCGCTCTGACAGGCATCGCCGTCACCGGCCTCATGCGCTACGTGCTGTTCCTCGCCATCCTCGGCGTGGTTGCCTCGGGCGTCGTCATCGACATCTCCGGCAAGGGTGCCAATCCCGCCGCCCAGGCCTTCCAGGCAGCTGCTGGCAATGTCGGGTACCGGATCTTCGGCGCGGTCCTCTGGTTTGCCGCCATCACCTCTGTCATCGGGGCTGCCTATACCTCTGTCTCTTTCATTACCGTATTCAAGCAGGATATCAGCGAGCGGGCCCGCAACATCGCGACTGTGATCTTCATCGCCGTCTCGCTGTTCTTCTACGTCATCATCACGACGCCACCCGCCCAGATGCTGGTCTTCGTCGGCGGCCTCAACGGTCTCATCCTGCCGATCGGGCTTTCGATCTTCATCTACGCGGCCTGGGCACGGTCCGACCTGATGGGTGGCTATCGTTATCCCCGCTGGCTGCTGGTGCTGGGGGCGCTGACTTGCGCGCTGACCTGGTACATGGGCTACAAGTCGATCGGCCCGATCTTCGCGCTCCTGACGGGCGCTTGAGCGGAACAGATTGAACACAGACGGGAGGAAGACATGACTGCCATCGATTTCAACAGCGACCTCGGCGAAAGCTATGGTGCCTGGGCCATGGGCGACGACGAGGCCATGCTCTCGATTGTCTCCAGCGCCAATGTCGCCTGCGGTTTTCATGCCGGCGACCCGCTCGGCATCATGAAAACCGTGCAAGCTGCTGCGGCAAAGGGCGTTTCGATCGGCGCGCATGTCTCCTATCCCGATCGCGTCGGCTTCGGCCGGCGCGACATGGACGTGACGTCGGCGGAATTGACCGCCGACGTCATCTATCAGATTGGCGCCATCAAGGGCGTGGCAGCGGCCGCCGGCGTCACCGTCGGCTATGTCAAGCCGCATGGCGCGCTCTACAACCGGATCGCCCATGATCCGAAGCAGGGCCAGGCCGTCATCGACGGCATCAAGGCCATCGATCCGAACCTGGTTTTGATGGGGCTTGCCGGCGCGCCGATCCTTGAACTCGCGCAGAAATCCGGTCTCAAGACCGTCGCAGAAGCCTTTGCCGACCGGGCCTATACGCCTGAAGGAGAACTGGTCTCACGCCGCGAAGCCGGATCTGTGCTGCATGATACTGACCTCATTGCCCGCCGCATGCTGCAGCTTGCCCGTGAGGGCACACTGGAGGCAATCGACGGCTCGACCATCAAGGTGAATGCGCAGTCGATCTGCGTGCATGGCGACAGCCCGGGCGCCGTTGCCATCGCCCAAGAGATCCGTCGCGCCTTCGAGGCAGACGGCATTGCCGTCCGGTCCTTTCTTAAAGCCTGACACGATCGCCCGAACACCGTCTGGAGCATTGTCATGATCGCACTCGACCACCTTCGTCATGTGGATGCCACACCGGCCCGCCTTGCCCGCGAAAACTATCGGGCGGGAGAGATTGCCCCGACATCGGGCGTTGCCCCCGGCTTCACCCAGGCCAATATGATTGTGCTTCCGCGCGACTGGGCCTTCGACTTCCTTCTCTATGCGCAGCGCAACCCGAAGGCGTGCCCGGTGCTCGACGTCTCCGATCCCGGCTCGCATGCCACGCTTCTGGCACCAGGGGCCGATCTACGCAAAGACCTGCCGCTCTACCGGATCTGGCGCGACGGCAAGCTCGCCGAGGAGACGCCGGACGCAACGGCGGCCTGGGCCGAACATCCGGATCTCGTCAGCTTCCTGATCGGCTGCAGCTTCACCTTCGAGACGCCTATGGTGGAAGCCGGCATCGAGATCCGCCACATCACCGACAAATCCAACGTGCCGATGTATCTGACCAACCGGCCCTGCCGGCCGGCCGGGCGCCTGCACGGCAACATGGTCGTTTCCATGCGCCCGATCCCGGCCTCGCGCGTGGCAGATGCCGCAACCATCTCCGGCCGCTTCCCGGCCGTCCATGGCGCGCCCGTGCATGTCGGCGCACCCGAAGAGCTCGGCATTCGCGATCTGGCCAAGCCGGAATTCGGCGATCCCGTTCGGATCGAGCCGGGTGAAGTTCCGGTCTTCTGGGCCTGCGGCGTGACACCCCAGGCTGCCGTCATGGCATCGGGCATTCCCTTTGCCATCACCCATGCCCCCGGTCATATGTTCATCACCGACGTTCCCGATTCTGCCTATCACGCCTGAGGTTCCGATGCGTTTTCTGCCCGTCAGCCTGACCGTCCTGCTTGTCGAACTGAAGGATCTCGACGAGACGCTGGCGCTGTTCGCCTCGCTGGACGCCGATCCCATCGATGGCATCGAGGACATGGTGCCGGCGGCAAGAACGTTGATGATCAGGTTCCGGCCGGACCGGTTATCAGCCGAACGCCTTGCCGCAGAAATCGCCGAGCGCGACCTCTCGGCACGCATCGCACCGTCCGACAAACTGGTTGAGATCCCGGTGCGATATGATGGGGAGGACCTGAACGACGTTGCCGAGCTGACGGGGCTGTCGGTCGAGGAAGTCATTCGCCGTCATACCGAAAGCACCTTCACCGTCGCCTTTTGCGGTTTTGCACCCGGCTTCGGTTATCTGGTCGGCGGTGACCCCACCCTCCAGGTGCCTCGCCGGCAAAGCCCACGGACGAAAATCCCGGCAGGTTCGGTGGCCCTCGCCGGCGCCTTCTCCGGCGTCTATCCGCAAAACAGTCCCGGTGGCTGGCAGATCATCGGCACGACGCCCTTGAAGATGTGGGACCTGAGCCGCGATCCGCCGGCGCTGTTCCAGCCCGGCTACCGTGTTCGTTTCGTCGATCTCCGGCACAAGCCCGCCATCGCAACCTCCGGCATGTCAGCGCCGGAAACGGCTCTCTCCAATGAAAGGGCAATTGGCAAGGCGTCGATCACCGTGCTGGCCGCCCCGATGCCCGCCCTGTTCCAAGATCTGGGACGTTTCGGCCAGACCGGCCAGGGTGTCTCTTCCTCCGGAGCGCTCGATCAAGGCGCCTTCAAGGCGGCGAACCGGGCCGTCGGCAACCCGGTTCAGACGCCTGCGCTCGAAATCGCCCTCGGCGGCTTTTCCTTCCAGGTCTCCGGCCGCGCCGTCATGGCGCTGACAGGGGCCCCCTGCCCGATCACCATCCGCGATGCCAAAGGCCGGGAGAGCGAAGCAGAGACCTACCGGCCCATCTCTCTGGAGGATGGCGACGTGGTCACGCTCGGTTTTGCATCGAAAGGGGCTCGCAGCTATCTCGCGCTGCGGGGTGGGTTCGCCGTCGCTCCGGTTCTGGGCAGCGCCTCGACCGACACGCTGGCCGTCGTCGGACCTGAGCCGGTCGTGACAGGCACACAGCTCAACATCGGTGAAGGCCAAGGCCTGACATCTGTCTCACTCGGCGAGGCGCCCGCCTTCGACTGTCCGGCAGCAGGCGACATCGTCACGCTCGACGTGATCATGGGACCGCGCAGCGACTGGTTCACGGCGCAGGGCATCGCGACCCTGAGTGCGCAGCTCTATACGGTAACACCCCAGTCCAACCGGGTCGGGATCCGCATCGAGGGGCCAGAGCCGCTGGAGCGAAAGGACAAGGCGGAATTGCCGAGCGAAGGAACGGCAACCGGCGCGATCCAGGTGCCGCATAGCGGCCAGCCGGTGCTCTTTCTCGCTGATCATCCGCTCACAGGTGGTTACCCGGTCATCGGTACCGTCGCCGAGTATCATCTCGATCTCGCCGGGCAGATCCCGGTCAATGCCAAAATCCAGTTTCGGCCCGTAACCGAGTTCGCCGAGATCAGGCCCGCAAAGGGCTGATCCATGCGACGCTCGAACCACACGCGGCAAAAAATTGAGGAGACCCCGATGAAGAAAGTGCTGATCGCCAATCGCGGCGAAATCGCCGTGCGTATCATTCGCGCCTGCCGCGACTATGACCTGCAGTCGGTGGCCGTCTACGCCGATCCGGACGTGAATGCGCTCTTCGTGCAGCTTGCGGACGAAGCCTATGGTTTGGGCGGCAGCAGCCCGGCCGAGACTTATCTCGACATCGAAAAGCTGATCGCCATCGCGAAGCGATCGGGGGCGGATGCGGTTCATCCCGGCTATGGTTTCCTCTCTGAACGCGCCGAGTTCGCCCGTGCGGTGCAGGACGCGGGTCTGACTTGGATCGGTCCCGACCCGCACGTGATCGAGGCGCTCGGCGACAAGGTTGAGGCGCGTCGCATCGCAACCAGCGTCGGCGCACCCCTGGTCGCAGGCAGCGACGGTCCGGTTGGAACAGCGGCAGAGGTGATCGCATTTGCAGAGGCACACGGCCTGCCGGTGGCCATCAAGGCCGCCCATGGCGGTGGCGGGCGCGGCCTGAAAGTCGCGTGGAAGATGGAAGAGATAGCCGAGCTCTACGAATCCGCCGTACGCGAGGCGAAAGTCGCGTTTGGTCGAGGCGAATGTTTTCTCGAAAGGTTCCTGGATCGACCACGCCATATTGAGGCACAGGTGCTGGCCGACAAACATGGCAATGTGCTGGTGCTCGGAACCCGTGACTGCTCGCTGCAGCGGCGCAATCAGAAACTCGTCGAGGAAGCGCCTGCTCCGTTCCTCACCGATGGTCAGCGTCAGTCGATCCATGAAGCGGCCAAGCGCATCTGTGCGGCGGCGGGCTATTCGGGGGCTGGCACTGTCGAATTCCTGCTCGGCGTCGATGGAACGATCTCATTCCTCGAGGTCAATACTCGCCTGCAGGTCGAGCATCCCGTCACCGAAGAGACCACCGGCATAGATCTCGTGATCGAACAGTTCCGCATTGCCGAAGGCAAGGCGCTGGAGGTCACGGAGACCCCTGCACCGCGCGGCCATTCGATCGAGTTTCGCATCAATGCCGAAGATCCCGGACGGGGCTTCCTGCCGACGCCAGGTGAGATCACGCGGTTTGATCCTCCGTCCGGTCCCGGGATCCGCCTGGACACCGGTGTCCTTTCGGGTTCGACCGTGCCCGGCACCTTCGATTCCCTGATGGCCAAGCTGGTGGTCACCGGTTCCACCCGCCAACAGGCGCTTTCTCGCGCCCGTCGCGCGCTGGCCGAATTCGAGATCGAAGGCGTTGCCACCGTGCTTCCCTTCGACCGTGCCGTTCTTCAGCATCCGGATTTTACCGGCGAAGACGGCTTCCGTGTTCATACCCGCTGGATCGAGACGGATTTTACCGGCTCGCTCGAGGCGTTGGCGCGCCCTGAGCCAGCCGGGCAGACGGGCCTGGTTCGCACCCATGTCGAGATCGACGGCAAGCGCCACGCGCTTGGCATCCCCGCTGTCCTGCTTGCTGGCCTCGGCGGTTTGTCTGCCGGCGGCGCGGTTGCAGCCGACAGCAGGAAGGCAACGGATGCCAACAGCGTCACGGCTCCGATTGCCGGCACGCTGCAGGCCTTGAGGGTAGAGGACGGGGCACCGGTCGAGGCCGGCGATCTGATTGCCGTCATGGAAGCGATGAAGATGGAAACCCAGATTACCGCCCCAATGGCCGGGCGGATCCGTTTCCAGGCTGCAGCCGGCGCCTATGTGTCCGCCGGAGCGGAAATTGCCCGCATCGAGGAATAACGGATCAAACCGACGGGTCCCGCGCAAGCAAGTCGAGCTTGCGCAGTCGATATTCGAGCTTCGCACGGGAAAGACCCAAGGCCCGGGCTGCAGCGGAGACATTGCCGCCTGCCCGGTCGAGGGCACTTCGGTAGAGGTCGGCTTCCGCCTTTGCCAGATCCTGTGCCGAGCGCACCGCGTTCGTGCCGGTCACTGGGGCAGACGAGAGGCTGGCCATCGCCCCGGGGACCGCAAGCCTCCCCTCCGCCGTCAGGGCGGGTGAAAAGGGCGATGTGACTTCGCCAGCCGTGAACAGGTGATGCACGTCGATCCACCCGCCGGCATCGGCGAAGATCACGCCGCGTTCGATCAGGTTCTGCAACTCGCGAATATTGCCGGGGAAATCATAGGCGAGCAGGGCGTCCATCGCTCGCCGGGTGAGGCCCACCACTTGCCGGCGGTGACGCTCGCGAAAAAGGCGGAGAAAGTGATCCACGAGAAGCGGAATGTCGTCGCGCCGCTCCCGGAGCGACGGGATGGCGATCGGAAAGACACAGAGACGGAAATAGAGGTCCTGGCGAAAGCGACCC
Source organism: Hyphomicrobiales bacterium (assembly GCA_900473805.1). Classification (GTDB taxonomy): domain Bacteria; phylum Pseudomonadota; class Alphaproteobacteria; order Rhizobiales; family Rhizobiaceae; genus Allorhizobium. Next base: position 137,957 of record UCMS01000027.1, read on the forward strand.
GCACGAACCTCCTCGGCGAGATCGACGTTCGAGGCCGCGATGACCCTGACGTCGGCCGGCACGCTTCTCGTCCCGCCAACCCGTTCCACCACACGCTCCTGGATGGCCCGGAGAAGCTTCCCCTGCGCAGCAAAGGCCAGAGAGGCGATCTCATCGAGGAACAGCGTTCCACCGGCTGCACGCTCGAAATAGCCCGGCCGAGAGGCGACAGCACCGGTGAAAGCTCCCTTTTCGACCCCGAAGAGTTCCGATTCCACCAGCGTGTCCGGAATGGCTGCGCAATTGAGGGCCACAAAGGGACCGCCGGCTCGCAGACTGAGGCGATGCAACTGTTGTGAAAAAAGCTCTTTGCCGACACCGGATTCGCCGACAAGCAGGACTGTTGCCTCCGTATCGGCGACCTTTTCGACCATCAACCTGGCGCGCAGAAAGCCCGCCGACACGCCCACAACGGGATCACGTGGCGGGTGGTCCTCGTCCTGCGCCGGCGCAGGCATCGCCTCAGGTTCCTTTTGCACCGCCCGCCGGTAGGTGCGTTTCTGCCTCGGCCATTCCAGGCCCAGATAGGCACGCTCCGGCGCATCCTCGCCCCATTCCTCGGCATTCTGGCCCACGACATAGCAACGCGGGGCGCCCATGCCACTGCATTCGATTTCGCGAAAGATCACCGGGCGGCCGAAAAGCGTGCTGGTGTAGCCGCTTGGGTAGCCCGTCTGCATCCAGCAGACCGGTTCTTGCGCCAGACCGTGATGGGCGATGTGTTCACCGGCTTCGGAGGAATCGTGCCAGTAGAATTCGCCGAAATAGGTGCCTCGGTCGCTATCGAATTCGAACTGCTTGGTGACGACCTTGACGAAGCCTTCCAGTGTATGAACCCGGGGTCCTGCCGCCAGAGCATGGGTCAGGTCCTGGTTCGGAAAGCGTTTCTGGATGAGTTCCGCATCCCGCACCCCCTGCATGTAGCCAACACGCATGAAGATGCCCTTGGCCGCCTCCATCCCGAAGGCCTCGATGATCTCCTGTCGCAAGCGCCCGAGAACCGGGCTCTGCATCAGCACCATGCGCTGGTCGTTCAGCCAGATGCGGCCATCGCCCAACGAAAAATGCAGCGCCTCTGTCAGTTCGGCGAGCGTTGGCGATGCACCGGTATCGAGCTCGCTGAACGCTCCCTTGGACAGGATCCTGCCCGTCGACTTCGACATATCGGCCAACGACACACGGTTGGAAGCAGGATCCCTGGACATGAACGACTTTCATTATTTTCGTAGTTTTCAGCAGAATTTCACTATTTCATGAACGTCGCAATAGACAACGCAACCAGCACAATTGTTGACGATGCGCAAAAAAGATCATTTCAAACAAAGGGAAAGCCGGTTTGCCCCCGTCAGGCCCATCTCTGATCCGCAGTTGGCACACACTTTGCGAGATTGACTTCGAGCCGCTTGAGGAGGCGGCAAGGAGGATGACGCATCACAGCTCGATCCGATGAGTGGCTGAAACAGGCCTGATCACAACGGCGAAGCTGTGCCCGCGACCTCCCACATCCAACGGGATTGGAGGCCCAACACAATGAACATGCATACCCCCAAATTTCTGGATACCGCCCGTTGGGGCGGCATGGCCTATATCTCCGAGTGGCAGGAGGCCCTCGGCGGGACGATCAACGTCACCGATCCGGCCAATGGCAATGTGTTGGCCGCCGTCGGCTTTTGCGGTGAGGCAGACGTTCAGCGTGCTGCGAGCCAGGCGCGCGCCGCGCAAAAAGCCTGGGCAAAGGTCCTGCCGGCCACGCGGGCCGCAATCCTCAACCGCGCCGCAGACCTGCTGGAACAGAATGGTGCGGAACTCGCAAGCTGGATCATTCAGGAAACGGGCTCGATCCATCCCAAAGCCATGATCGAAATCGAGCATGGCGCGCTCTTCCTGCGCCATGCCGCATCGCTTGCCGTGCAGCCGTCGGGCATGTTCCTGCCGGGCATGGACGATCGCACCCATTACGCCCGGCGCGTCCCGCATGGCGTGGTCGGAGTCATCTCGCCGTTCAACTTCCCTCTGGTGCTTTCGATCCGCTCGATCGCGGCAGCCATCGCGCTTGGCAATGCCGTGGTGCACAAGCCCGACCCGCGCACACCCATCTCCGGCGGGATCATCATCGCCCGCATTTTCGAAGAAGCCGGGCTGCCGAAGGGCGTTCTGCATATACTGCCCGGCGGTGCTGAAGCCGGGGAGGCCATTTGCAGTGATCCCAACATCGCCATGGTCTCGTTCACCGGTTCGGCCCGCGGCGGCGCCAAGGTCGGCGAGGTCTGTGGCCGCAATCTGAAGCGCGTCCAGCTTGAGCTCGGTGGCAAGAACGCCCTCGTCATTCTCGATGACGCAGATCTCGACATCGCCGCCTCCAACGCCGCCTGGGGCGCCTTTTTGCACCAGGGACAGATCTGCATGGCGACCGGCCTGATCCTGGTCGACGAAAAGATCGAACAGGGTCTGACGGAACGGCTCGTTGCCAAGGCGAAGCATCTGCCGGCCGGTGATCCTTCGACACAGCAGGTAGCACTCGGCCCGATCATTTCCGATGCGCAGGTCGAGACGATCCAGAAAATCGTCGATGATGCCGTTGCCAAGGGTGCCAGCCTGCTCGCCGGTGGCACGCATGATGGCCGCTTCTATGCCGCAACCGTCCTCTCCGGCGTCAAACCGGGCATGCTTGCCTTCGAGGAGGAGATCTTCGGGCCCGTCGCCTGCATCACCTCCTTCAAGACAGACGAAGAAGCCGTGGCTCTTGCCAATCACTCGGACTACGGCCTTGCCGCCGGCGTGATCTCGGCCGATCTCGGCCGGGCCATCGCGCTGGGCGACCAGCTGGATGTCGGACAGTTGCACATCAACGACCAGACCGTGAACGGCGGTCCCTATGCGCCCTTCGGCGGTCGCGGCAAATCCGGCAATGGCACCCGCGTCGGCGGCCCCGCCGACATTGAGGAATTCACCCAGTGGCAATGGGTCTCCGTGAAGACTGCGGCAACGCCGTATCCCTTCTGATCCACCCCACAAACCCACCAGACCAGCGGACCGTTCGCCCCGAGGCGAACGGATCTGATCTCACCACACACTCCCAGAAGGCACGACCATGACCCTTTCAGGAAAGACAATTGTCATTACAGGCGTTTCATCCGGCATCGGCGGCGAAGTGGCTCGCCTCGCTCGCTTTCGCGGGGCGACCGTCATCGGTGTCGACCGCAATGACGCCATGCTCACACTGGACGGTTTCATCAAGCTCGATCTGTCGGATCCGGCCGCGATCGATGCATCCCTCGCCCAGTTTCCTGCCCGCATCGACGCTCTGATCAATGCCGCCGGCGTTCCCGGCACTGCGGACAAGGACCTGGTTGCCAAGGTCAATTATCTCGGCCTGCGGCATCTGACCGAAGCGCTTCTCGATCGCATGCCGAAAGGGGCGTCGATCGTCAACTTTGCCTCGATCCTGGGAGCCGAATGGCCCCAGCGTGTCGAGTTGCACAAGCAACTTGCTGCCACAGAGAGCTTCGTCGCGGGGCATGAATGGCTCCGCGCCCATCCGGTTGCCCAGGAAACATGCTACCAGTATTTCAAGGAAGCATTGATCGTCTGGACAATGAAGCGGAGCCACTCGCTATTTATGGAACGCGACATCCGCATGAATTCGGTTGCGCCGGGACCTGTCTTCACCCCGATCCTCGGTGACTTCGTCACCATGCTGGGCCAAGACCGCGTTCAAGCCGACGCGCACAAGATGAAGCGTCCGGCCCTCGCCGACGAGATTGCGGGTCCGGTGCTCTTCCTCTGCTCCGACGATGCGCGCTGGGTGGCCGGCATTAACCTGCCGATCGATGGCGGGCTTGCTGCAGTCTACGTCTGAAACGACAACGAACGAAGCCCATCTTGCTTCGTTCCGTCTCAACCGGATCGTCGGACGCGACCGATTGGTCCGTCACATTGGCCGGCGCCAGAAAACCGAAAGGCCCGCACGATGGCGGGCCTGAAGGTGTGGTGACACGAAGAGTGTCAGACTTTGTCTACGACGTTTTTCACTGCGTCCTTGGCGTGGCCCTTGGCCTGCTGGGCATCGCCCTTTGCTTCCTGAGCGACACCCTTGGCTTCGAGGCTGCGGTTGTCGGTGGCGTCGCCAATGGCCTGCTTTGCCTTGCCAGTCAGCTCGTTCGCCTTGCCGGAAATCTTGTCGGATGTGGAACCCATGGTCTTTCTCCTTCTGTCGCGGTCACGCGCGGCCCTCAATTCGCTACCCGGTCAAACGCCGGGGAAGTCCCTCTTGAGCTGCTTAACGCTCCGCCTGTCTTAACAATGCAGCCGCACGCATTTCGTTCCGCGGACCAAGAAAGAGACGGCCTGGCATTCGCGCGAATGCCAGGCCGAAGACGTCATGAAGATCGAGGATCTCAGCGCTTGTAGGCGCCGAGACCAGGACGGTAGGTCTTGTCGTCGAGGAACTGCTTCAGCCCTTCGGCGCGGCCGTTGCTCTTGTCGAGGAACAGCATCTGTTCGAGCTTGGCGTAGATGTAGTCGTCGGCCTGCTCCCAAGGCATGTTGCGCACGCGCTTGAACGTGTCCTTGGCAGCCTTCAGAACCACCGGGTTCTTTTCGAGCAGGCTCGCGCAGATCGCCCGAACGCGGGTTTCCAGGTCGGCAAGCGGAACGGATTCGTTGACGAGGCCCATATCGCGCGCCTTCTGGCCGCCGAAATTCTCACCCGTCATGATGTAGTAGAGCGAGTCGCGATGGTTCATCACCTCGGCGACGGCGCGGGTGACATTGCCCCCTGGCAGGATACCCCAGTTGATTTCCGAGAGCCCGAAGGTCGCCTCGTCTGCCGCAATCGCCAGATCGCACGCGACCAGCGGCGTGAACGCACCGCCGAAGCACCAGCCGTTGACCATGGCGATCGTCGGCTTTTCGAAATACATCAGGCGGTTCCACCAGCCGCCGGACTGGCGACGGCTCTTCAATACCGCCGCGCGACCCTTCCCGTCGTTCTCGCGGAAGTATTCCTTGAGGTCCATACCCGCCGACCAGGACTGGCCGGCACCACGCAGCACAAGAACGCCGCAACGCTCGTCCGCCTCCAGTTCGTCGAGAACTTCCATCATGCGGATGTTCAGGGCCGGGTTCATCGCATTGCGCTTTTCCGGACGATTGAGCGTCACGAAGGCGATACCGTTGTCGAATTCAACGACGACGGGGCTGGTGGGGGTTTGTTCGACTTCACTCATGGATCATGCTCCTTGGAATGGGTATCTGGAACCTCGTCGGCGCCGCCTTTGTCAGGACGACAGATGGGTTTGACGCAGGACGTGTTTCTGCGCCTTGCCCGAAGCCGTGCGGGGAATTGTATCGATGAAGACGATGCGGGCCGGGCGCTTGTAGGACGCCAGCCGCTCCGTGCAGTGGGCGAGTATCTCCTCGACACTCGGATGGTCGTCATGGGGCACGATGAAGGCGATACCGCACTCGCCCCATTTCGGATCGGCAACACCGATCACAGCAACCTCGCGCACCTTGCGATGCGCGCCGATGACGGCTTCGACTTCGGCCGGAAAGACGTTTTCGCCGCCGGAGATATACATGTCCTTCAGCCGGTCAGGCACGTGGATGACGCCCCCCTCAGCGCGACGCCCAAGGTCACCGGAGCGATACCAGCCGTCGGAGAAAGCAGATGCCGTCTCTTCCGGCTTGTTCCAGTAGCCAGGCGTCACCGAGGGACCGCGCAGCCAGATTTCTCCGACCTCGCCGTCTTGCACATCCTGCCCGTCTTCGCCGACAAGGCGGATGTCCAGCAGAGGCGCGGCAAAGCCAACGCTGCCCGGATAGCGGGCGACCATATCCCGGTCGAGCGGCATGTGGATCGCAGTTCCCGCTTCGCTCATGCCATAGCCATTCACCAGCGGAATGCCGTCTTCGAGAAAGGTCTCGATCAGGGCTGGCGACAGCGGCGCACCGCCGATGAAGATCGCTTGCAGCGCTTTCAAGGCCGCAGGATCCCAGCCGGGAGCCGCCCGCAGCGACGCAGCCATTTGGGGAACGGCGAAATAGTGTGTGATGCCGAGCGTCGGATCGCCGAGCGTGGCCAGCGTCCGGTCGGGCATGAAGCGATCCGAGATCACGAGCCGCCCACCCATCATGAGCGTGGTCCGCCCGATTGCGACGAGACCGATCGTGTGGAAGAAGGGCAGGTCACACAGAGCGACGCTATTCGCCGTGACCTCTCCAACCATGGAGAAGTTGATCGCCGAGGCAAAGGCATTGCGCCGGGTGATGATCACGCCTTTCGGCGCACCGGTCGTGCCTGACGTGTAGAGCATGATGCAGGGCAGATCTGCGTCGAAGTCGATCCTGGCAAGAGGCTGGAACTGCGCCGCGCGCTCCCAAATTCCATCCGCCCCTTCAACCGAAAGCGTCGCGACATCGAGATCGTCCATGGCTGCGAGCGTATCGGCGAACTCGGTATCGTAGAGGATCAACGATGGCTGGCAGTCATCGACAATTCGCTTGAGTTCGGAAGCGCCGAGCCGCCAGTTCAGCGGTACGAACACGTATCCCGCCCTTTGGCAGGCCAGGCAGACCGCAATTTGGGCAATGGAGTTGCGTCCGAGAAAGGCAATGCGGGTCGAAGGAACCGCGCCATACTCGGATGCCATCAACGCCGCTAAACGACCCACAATGTCGTTCAATTCGCCGTAGCTATAACTTCTACCCGATGCGACTTCGAAAACTGCAGCCCGGTTCGGGCCTGTCTTCGCACGATAGATCAACGGATCATCCGTCTCCAGACCCACCGCTCGCGCTCCTCGCCCAGTCGACAGCACAGAATGCTGCATGCTCGCTCTCCTCCATGCCGCCTCTCTTGAGGCCTCCTCGGCATTTGTATGTTACACTTACTATTTAGTCTGCCATTTGGCAACTGCGATTTGACTGTTGCATGCGATAGTGATCATGAATGATGGTTACAGGGGTAGACGCGAAAGCAGAAGGGAAGCCATGACGACTCCAAAGGACCTCAAGCCGGCCAATGACGACGAGGGGTTTGAGCTAGGCAGCCCTTTGCGAACCGGGCGACTCGATGACATCCTCGGCTTTCACCTGCGCATGGCCAATGTCGCCATCTACCAGGACTACACCGCGGCCATGGGCGATCTCGGTTTGACGCAAAAGCAATTCGCGGTTCTAGAATTGGTCGCAGCCAACCCCAAGGTCAGCCAGATTGACATCGCCAACCGGCTGAGCATGGACCGCGCCACCATGATGGCACTCGTCAACCGCCTCGAAGGGCGCAATCTGATCGCCAGGCAGCCGTCGTCGGTGGATCGAAGACGGCAGGAACTGGTCCTGACAGGCGACGGAGCCTCGACACTCGCCCGCGCCCGCGAGATCCAGACGAAACACGAGGCGCGCTTCACAGAGCGATTTTCCCCTGAAGAGCTACAGGCGTTTATCGTGTCGCTGAAACGTATCTATTCCAATCCTTCATCGACAGACTGATCAGACGAAACGAGCGCCCGGCGCTGCCTGTCACGCAAACAGAAACGGCCGTCCCTGCAAGGAACGGCCGCTTGACAGTCACAGCACTCAGAAGGGGTAATGCTGGTTCGGATCCTCGATGGTGATCCAGCGCAGTTCGGTGAATTCGGCAATGGCCGCCTTTCCACCGAAACGGCCGTAGCCGCTACCCTTCACACCGCCGAACGGCATCTGCGGCTCGTCGAACACTGTCGGGCCGTTGATGTGGCAGATACCGGACTCGATCCGGGCCGCCACGGCGAGTGCCCGGCGGATATCACGGCTGAAGACGGCGCCCGAAAGGCCGTATTCGGTGTCGTTGGCGATGCGGATCGCCTCTTCCTCGCCATCGACGCGGATGATCGGCTTCACCGGGCCGAAGCTCTCTTCGGAGTACATGCGCATGGAGGAATCGACGCCATCGAGCAGGGTCGCCTCCACGACACTTCCTTCGCGCTTGCCGCCCGCGACAAGCTTTGCCCCCTTGGACACGGCGTCAGCGATCAACTCGTCCATCTTCTTGGCCGATTCCAGGCTGATCAGCGAGCCGAGCACCACATGACCCTTGGGATCGCCGGCCGGCAGCTTGGAGGCCTTGGCGGCGAGCTTTTCGACGAATTCATCGGCAATCTTGGCGTCGACGATGATCCGCTCGGTGGACATGCAGATCTGGCCCATATTCGCAAAGGCACCGAAGGCTGCGGCATTGACCGCCGCGTCGATGTCGGCGTCATCCAGGATCACGAGCGGTGCCTTGCCACCGAGCTCCAGGATCGCCGGCTTCAAGTTGCGACCGCAGATTTCGCCAATGATCTTGCCGACCTTGGTCGAGCCCGTGAAGTTCACCCGCTTGACCGAGGGATGGATAATCAAGGCTTCGACGATCTTGGCCGCGTCCTCCGGCGCGTTGGTGATCACGCCGATGGCGCCGGTCGGCAGCCCAGCCTCAACGAGGCATTGCGCAATCAAACGGTGCGTGCCGGGGCACTGCTCGGACGCCTTGAGGATGACCGTATTGCCACAGGCAAGCGGCATGGCAACGGCGCGGGTACCGAGGATGACAGGCGCATTCCACGGTGCAATGCCGAGGCAGACACCAACGGCCTGGCGCATGCCCATGGACAGGGAACCCGGCTTGTTCGAGGGAATGACCTCGCCCGAGATCTGCGTGGTCATCGAGGCGGCTTCACGCAGCATGCTGGCGGCCACCATCACGTTGAAGGCGCCCCAATGACCGGTCGCACCGGTCTCGGCAACGACGAGTTCGCTAAACTCGGCCGTTTTCGATTCCATGATGTCGGCAGCCTTGAGCAGGATCTTGCGACGCTCGCCGGGACCCGTCTTCGACCAGGCCGGAAAGGCCGCTGCAGCAGCCTCGACGGCCGCATTCGCGTCTTCGAGGCTGGCGGCAGACGCCGTGGTCGCTACTTCCTGGGTAAAGGGATTGATGCGGGTGAAAGTGCGGCCGCCATGAGCGGCCTTTTCCGCACCGTTGATCAGCAGTGAAATATGCATGTTCATACGATTGTCTCCTCCGTGAGCGGTTGGACAGCCCTGTGGAACTGTCTGTTTCAAGGTCCGGTTCGCAGCTTCCCACCGGGCATCTCCCCTGCCCTGCCGCGCCCGATCACCGAGCAGCCTGGAGATACGCCCAGAGCCGCCGGCCAATTCCGTTCAATTAGTAAGTGTAACGAACAATTGCCATTGCGCAAGTGGGCAGCGTTTCAATACGGCAGTCCGACATAGTTCTCGGCCATGGCCGTTGAGGCGGCACGGGACTGCGTGAGATAGTCGAGCTCCGCTTCCTGGATCTTCTGCCCGAAATCACCCGTATCGGGGAAGCGGTGCAGAAGCGTCGTCATCGACCAGGAGAACCGCACGGCTTTCCAGACCCGCTTCAATGCCCGCTCCGAATAGGCATCGATCGCGGCATCGCTCTTCTCCTCATAGTGTTCCAGCAAGCCCGCCAGCAGGTAATGGACGTCCGACGCCGCGAGATTGAGACCTTTCGCCCCGGTCGGCGGCACGATATGGGCAGCGTCACCCACTAGGAAGAGGCGGCCGAAACGCATGGGTTCGGCGACGAAGGAGCGCAGGGGCGCGATCGACTTTTCAAAGCTCGCTCCAGTCACCAGTGCTTCCGCGTGATGGACCGGCAGGCGGCGGCGCAGTTCGTCCCAGAAACGATCGTCCGACCACATGTCGACGGTGTCCTCAAGCGAGCACTGCACATAGTAGCGGCTGCGCGTGTTGGACCGCATGGAGCAGAGGGCAAAGCCGCGTGGATGGTTGGCATAGATCAGTTCGTGACTGACGGGCGGCACTTCCGCCAGAATGCCGAGCCAGCCGAAGGGGTAGATTTTCTCGAAGGTCTTGATGGCATCTGCCGGCACCGCCTTGCGGCTTGCGCCGTGGAACCCGTCACAGCCGGCGATGAAGTCACAGTCGATGCGGTGGGTCACACCATCTTTCTCATAGGTCACGAAAGGATGATCCCCCTCGAAGCCGGCCGGAGTGACCTGCGCGGCCTCGTATATCGTGACACCGCCGTCGCGTTCGCGCTGCTCGATGAGATCCAGCGTCACTTCCGTCTGGCCGTAGACCATGACGCGCTTCCCGCCCGTCAAGTCAAAGAGGTCGATGCGGTGGTCGCGACCATCGAATGCGAGCGAGAAGCCATCATGCGGCAGGCCCTCGCGATGCATGCGTTGGCCGACACCCGCCCGGTCGAGCAGGCCGACCATGCCCTCTTCCAGCACACCGGCCCGGACACGTGAGAGGATGTGCTCGCGGCTCACCCGATCGATGATGACGTTGTCGATACCGGCATTGCTGAGCAATTGACCGAGCAGCAGACCGGACGGTCCCGATCCGATGATGGCGACTTTGGTGCGCATGGTTCCTCCCAATGGCGTGCCGTCACTTGGCAATGCGCAAGTCTTGGCCGCCAGAAGCCCTGGAGACAATGGACGAACCCGTCCTTTTATTGCACAATTCGAACATGACATATCGCAACTTTGAGACACCCGGCACCATTCCCACCTATGAGCTATACGGCGAAGAAAATGCCGCATCCGCTCAGTTTCGGTTGCATTGCGAAACAATCCAGGCTCGAAGCAGTCTGCATCACTGGGAAATCGGGCTCCACAGGCATGAGCATTTCTTCCAGATCTTGCTGATTACCGGTGGCTCCGGTGATGCCGTCTATGGCGAACAAATTGTGCGGTTCGAACCTTTAACTGTTCTGACCGTGCCGCCCGCGGTCGGTCATGGGTTCCGGTTCTCACCGGATATCGACGGCTTCGTCTTCACTATCCTCGCCAATCGGCTTCCCGTTCGGCCGGGAGAGCCGGGAGCGATCGGGGCCTTCCTGGCACAACCGCGTGTGACGCACCTCCAAAGTCCGGGTCCCGAAAGCGATCTGATCCGAACAAGCCTGGAAAGGGTCGCGGAAGAGTGGGATCACCGTCGCCCTGGTCGTTCCGTCCTGATGGAAACCGCATTGACGACGGCGCTCATCCTGACCGCACGGCTTTCTGCCCAGGAAGCGGAGGAGACGGACGTCGCCGGGGACAACGACAAGCGGGTCGAGGCCTTTCTCGCGCTTCTGCATCGTGAGGTGCGGCGGCATCGACCGGCGTCCTTTTATGCCGATGCTCTCGGTATCTCGACCACCCATCTCAATCGCGTCGTGAAGGCAAAAACCGGCTTCAGCACACAGGAACTGATCGCACGGCGCCTGCTGGAGGAAGCACAGCGTGAGCTGCTCTTCACGCCGGACACAGTCCAGGAGGTTGCGTTCCGGCTGGGCTTTGCCGACCCCGCCTATTTCTCCCGCTTCTTTACCCGCCAAACCGGCCTCACCCCGAGACATTGGAAACGGCAGGAACAGAAGCGGCTGGGTTCGCGGCAGGACTGAATGGCGGACAGGATTGCCACCAATCCTTCGGTCAGCGCTGGCTGAACCGATCGATCAGCACTTGGCGCATCTTGTCCATCGGCCATTCCCGCGCAGCCGCATCCGGCACCATCCCGGGCGTGAACCCTTCGGTGCGAAAGCGCGAAATCAGATCGTGATCCGCGCTCACCACATGCAGCGGTACCGCACGCGACGCATTGGGTCCGGTGACGATCGAGGCGGGTTGATGATCTCCCAGGACGACGAAGACGGTGTTCTTGCCGAAGCGCGTCATATAGCTCCCGAGCGTCTCCAAGGAATAATCAATCGTCGCGATGTACTGGGCGCGCACCCTGTCCGGATCCGACCAGACCACGGAGGGTGGGTCACCGCTGGTGGCCTGAGTGTCGAAGGCCGTACCATCGCCCACGTCGTCCCAATCGATCATACGGGCCACCGGCGTCCAGGGCGCATGGCTCGAAATCAGCGCGATTTCCGCCATGACGGGCTTGCCCTTTTTCCGCGCCCGTTCGCGAACGAGACGCTCGAAGGCGGAGAGTGTGTACTGGTCGGGCATGGTGATCCAGTTGAAGGGCTTGCCCCGGTAGCCTAGCCCGGCGGCGGGCAGGATCTCGCTATAGCCGTAATAGGCGGCATCCGGCCAATCCATGGTGATCGCGGGCATGACGGCTGCCGTCGTCCAGCCGGCCTGCGCAAACAGCCGATTGAGGCTTGGTTGTTCGCTGCGGATCAATCGGTCGTAACGCGCCTGACTGTCGACCCAGAGACCGGATAACAATGTGCCATGGGCAAGCCAGCTCAAGCCACCGACCGTGGGTGAGGTGACCCACGCACTGGCAGCCTGAAGATCCGCAGCCTCGAGCGCGCTCTCAATCGACTGAAGTCGTGGTCGGGCGACAGGGGCATAACGGGGGTCTTCTATGGCGCTGCGACCGTAGGATTCGACGAAGATGAGGACGATATCCTTGCCTTGGATGGCGCCGAACAGGTTCGCGCCGTCGCGCGGACCCCTCCCTTCTCGGAGTTCGGCTTCAAACACCCGCATATCGTCAACGGAGCGAACCACCAGGGAAAGCCTGTCGGAGAGATAACGGGCCATGTTCAGTTCTACCCCGGGCCTTCCGAGGGCGAGGAGCAGCAAACCCACGGTCGCAAGCTTCCCGAAGCCCACCAAGAGCAAGGCGCGGGACAGTCCCCCCGCACGCGCCATCCAAAGCATCGACTGCAGAAAAAGAGCCATGAGAAGAATGAGAGCGGCGACGGCGACAGAGGCAACGAGAACGGCAATCAGCGAGCCGAATGTACCCGACATGAGGTTCCAGCCATCGCCGAGCATCTTGATGTCGAGATAGGGATTGAACGGCCGCTGGAATGCAGCCTGCGTTCCTATATCGGCAATTTTCAAAAAGAGGATGACGAAAACGCATGTCACGGCCGTCCCAGCCAATGCGAGACGCAGACGACCCGTCGTCAACAAGAGCGCCAAGGCAGCAAGCGGCCATTCCAGCGGCAACCGGAGGAATGCGGAAAACGTGAAGGCGTCGGGATGATCTGGAAGCGTGAAGCTGACAAAAGCGATGAGGCTGAACAGAAGGGCGCCCAACATCACACGCCCCCGGCGCGGAAGAGCATCCAAGATAGAGCGGATCTCGTATCTGTTTCCGGCTATCTTATGTTTCATTCAGCCCCCTTTGCGAATCGGCCAGAGACCCGGCCCGGCATTGCGGCTACCATGTCGGGAGAGAACTGCCCCTTGTTTCCTCGTACCAGATTTCTGCCACCGCTTCTGGTGACCGGGCTTCTCGCCCTTTTGCTCTGGCGGTCGGATCTCACCGCGCTCGGTCAGGCTTTCGCGCGCATCTCGGCCGGGCCGGTCATTGCGGGTCTGTGTCTCGTCCAGTTGCAGGTGATCCTGTCGGCCCTGCGCTGGCGTTTCACTGCCGGCAGGCTTGGACAGGTTATCAACGCACCGCGGGCCATCCGCGAATATTATGTCGCCAGTCTCCTCAATCAGAGCCTGCCCGGGGGCATGGGCGGTGATGCCATCCGGGCCTGGCGCATGCGCAGCCTCGGGGCAGGCGGATGGAAGCTGCCTGCCAAGGCGATCGTCTATGAACGACTGTCGGGACAGGCAATTTTCTTCCTGATGCTGGCGCTCGGCCTGCCGCTCTGGCCATTGCTGATCGAGGGGCCATCGCCGGTGCATGTGGGATGGGTCGTGGGAGGCGTTTGTGTCGCAGCGGGACTCCTGCTTGCGGGTTTTGGATGGGCTACGAGACGAGGGGTCGTGGCCAGCCATGGCCTGACAGACCTGTTCCGTGACGCCGCAGAGGTCTTCCTCCATCGCGGGGCGTGGCTGGTGCAGGCTGCCCTCAGCCTTGTGGTGGTCGCAGCTTATGTCGCCGTCTTCCTGTTGTCGTCCCACGCGGTCGGCGCCGCCCTGCCTTGGCAGGCGGCCCTGACCATCATCCCGCTGTGCCTTTTGTCGATGCTGATCCCGGTCGGGCTGGGCGGCTGGGGGACTCGCGAGGCTGCGGCCATGGCGCTGTGGCCCCTCTTCGGCTATTCGCCGGCGGACGGTCTGGCGGCAAGCCTCCTCTACGGCGCGTTGTCGCTCATCGGGGCAGCGCCTGGTCTCATCATTCTCGTCGTCGAGGCATTGGGCGATGACCACCGTGCGGGATGAACGCCGCGTCACGGAACGAGAACCGGCCGACGCATCAGGTATCGAATATCGACGGCAAAAGAATAGGTCAAAAGAGCCAGTGCCGAAAACGCGATGATCGTCGAAACCGGGGGCACGACGAGGGGCAGAAGAAGCAGGCACAGGGCGGATATCTGCAGAACGCACACCAGCTTTCTGCGAAAAGACGGCGGAAGTGGCGCATTTAGCCGAGGATCGTAGCGTCCGGCGAGCACGAACACGTAGCGCATGAGCCCGATCAACACGACCCACGATCCGGCTTTTTCGAGAAGAGCAGCGGCAGCCGAAAGGATCAGAATCAGCAGAGCGTCGACTTCCATGTCGAAGCGGGCACCAAAATCGGATTCCTGCCCCTGACGACGGGCAAGATATCCATCAACTCCATCAAGCGCGAGTGCGAAGAGCACGATCCCGGCAAGGGCGAGCAAAGCAGTCCGATCGGCTGCCAGGTCGTCGAAGCAGAAGATGCATGCGCCGAGCAGGCTGACAAGACACGCCCGAAAGGCGGTGACCAGATTGGCATGACCGAACCGTTCGAACGGGTGATCTGACAGGGATTTCAGCGCAAGCGCAAAAATCAGGGCTGAGCAGAGCAAGGACAGCACCGTAAAATCCCAGCGTAATTCCGGGACCAGACCACTCACGAGCACGGCAACGACGGTCGTCCCGAAAAATAGCCCCGAAAGGCAAATCAGAGCATCCCTAAGGAGCGGTGGCGACACAGAGAACTTCCCGGCCCAATCCTGTCGCCATTCGCCCAGCCGATTCGGCTCGCTTGCCATATTGATGCTCCAGCCCTTGTTCCCCGGTTGCACTCTACTCGGCTGCAACGAGGCTGGCGAGGTCCAGCATATGGCCTGCTCTCAGGGTTTTTGTCCGCAGGTAGTTTTCGTTTTCTGCAGTGACACGGCCGGTGACTGCAGCCTGCGCCTCGACGTCGATGCCGCCCATGCGCAAACCTTCGATCTTCGTCGGATTGTTGGTGTAAACGGCGACCCGATCGATCTTCAGATGCTGCAGCATGGCGACGGCCGCTTCGTAACGACGATGATCCTCGCGCAAACCGAGTTCAGCATCGGCATCGATCGTATCAAGGCCGAGATGCTGATAACCATAGGCGCGCATCTTCGCGCCAATGCCCGTGCCGCGCCCCTCCTGGTCAAGATAGAGGAGTACACCGCCGCCTGCATTCTTCAGCAGGGCCAGGCCATTGCGCAGCTGATCGCCGCAATCGCATTTCAGTGAACCGCAGAGATCACCAGTAATGCAGGACGAGTGAATCCGGATTGGAACCGTTTTCGTCACATCGGGCTTGCCGACGACGATGGCGACCTGATCCTTCTGGGCTAGGCCGCCACGGAAGACGACGAAATCGGCATCGCCCAGATCCTTCAAGGGGACGCGGGTTCGAACCACCTGATCGAAGCGCTGGCGAGCAAGATCCGCACCCTTCAGGCGAGAAGCAGACAGTTCGCAGCAGCCGGCAAACCGGTCGGCCATCTCGGTCACATCCGCCACGACCATTGCGGGCAACAGCAGTGCCAGGCGGGCTAGTTCTGCCGAGCCGGAAGCCAGCATATCGGCCGGCTGCCAGGAGCGCGGACCATCGGCGCCCAGTGCATAAGCCAGTCGCGAAGCCTGGTCGAAGGAGACGCCGGACAGGGGCGCCAGCACATCGCCGGTCGTCCGAAGGCCGAGCCGCGATGCGCGCGGCGCCGTCAGCAGAAGGGAATGGCGGTCGTCGGTCACGGCGGCGAACTGGTCGTAAACCGACGGCGCAACGCTATCCAGCGCAAGGGTTGCAAGCCGCCGCTTTCCCTCATTCAACAGCACTGGACGACCGTAACGGAGCTCGGACACGGCCCGTTCAACTTCGATTTCCGGCGTGGAGAACTGGAAGGCGGCCTGGCTGGACTTCGACATGATGTTACTCTCCCTGAGACAGTGGTTCCACTACGCCGAACCCCTGTCGGCGGATTGCGGACCCGCCATAAATAAAATTTGATTGTCCTCAAGGAACCAAATGCGCGTTGAAGCCATACGTTCCTGAGCCGCGGAACATAAATGGGCAGTATGGGGGAACAAGTGAAGAGCCAGGTCGATGAACAAAGCGTGTCGCAACCGGTAACTTCCCGCGCGCTTTGGATAGAAGCTGCGGGACGCTGTGACCTTCGCGCCGAAATCATACCCCTTCCCGGTCCTGGAGATGTTCTGGTTCGCACACTTTACAGCGGCATCAGCCGGGGGACGGAATCGCTGGTCTTCGAAGGTCGTGTGCCCGAAACGGAGTTCGAAAGGATGCGCGGACCGGGCATGCAAGGCAGCTTCCCCTTCCCCGTCAAATATGGGTATTGCGCGGTCGGCGTCGTCGTCGCAGGCCCGCCTGAACTCCTGGAACGGGAAGTGTTTTGCCTTCACCCGCATCAGGACTTTTTCGTCGTGCCGGCCGACCGCGTCACCGTCCTGCCTCTCGCATTGCCAGCGCGCCGCGCGGTGCTTGCGGCCAACATGGAAACGGCCCTCAACATCGTCTGGGATGCCAGGATACAACCCGGCGACCGGGTTGCCGTGTTCGGAGCGGGCGTCGTCGGTACTTTGGTCGCCTATCTGTCGTCGAGAATCGCCGGTACCGAGACAGTTCTCGTAGACCGCCAAACGGGTCGGGCCCCCCTCGCCGCCGCCCTCGGTCTCGATTTCGCTATGTCTGCCGCTCTCGCCGGCGAATACGACGTGATCGTCAATGCAACGGCCTCGCCGGATGTGCTCGAGACCGCCTTCGGCATCGCCGGACTGGAAGCGCGGATCGTTGAGGCGAGCTGGTATGGGGACCGCACGATCACGCTTCCGCTCGGCGGCGCCTTCCACGCGCAACGGCTCTCACTGGTCAGTTCCCAGGTCGGCAATTTGCCGGCCTCGCACCGACCCCGCTGGACCTATGCACGCCGTCTTGCAAAGGCCCTGGACCTTTTGCTCGACGTGCGTCTCGACGCCCTGATCTCAGGCGAGACACCTTTTTCTGAACTGCCCGCCGCCTATGCGCGTATCCTGTCCAAACCGGACACACTCTGCCACCGTATCCGTTACTGAAGAAAAGAGAGCTTATGTTTGCTGTTGAAGTTCGAGACCATATCATGATCGCCCACAGCCTGCCGCGCCCGGTGTTCGGACCGGCCCAGGGTATGCACGGGGCCACTTTCGTCGTCGACGCCGCTTTTTTCACCAAGGATGTCGATGAAGACGGGCTCGCCGTCGACATCGGTGCGGCCACAACGGTCCTGGCAGAGGTACTGAAGCCGCTCAACTATCAGAACCTTGATGAACTCGCCGTCTTCAAGGGCAAGGTGAGCACGACGGAAGTTATTGCCAAGCATATTTTCGACGAGCTTTCCTCCGCGGTTGCCGACAAACGGCTCGGGCCCGGAAGCGGACGCATATGCCGGCTCAAGGTGACCTTGCACGAGTCGCACGCGGCGCGTGGTTGGTATGAGGCGGATCTTTGAGCCTCGAGCTCATCTTCGCCTATCCCGGCGATCTGGAGTTGAAGACCGGGGGTTATGGCTATGACCGCCGGATTGTCGCGTGCCTACGATCTCAGGGCTGGCGCGTGACCCTCCTTCCTTTGGGCGACGGATTTCCGGCCCCGTCAGCCCAAGCTCTAGAAGAGGCAGAACTGCGCCTATCCGCCCTTCCGGACGGTGCTCTGGTCCTAGTGGACGGTCTGGCCTACGGAGTCCTCGACCGCTGGGCCGCGCAGCATGCGACACGCCTGCGGATTGCTGCACTCGTGCACCACCCGCTTGCCCTCGAAACCGGGATAACCGAGGAGGAGGCCAAGCGGTTGCGGGAGAGCGAACGAACCGCTTTGTCTTTTGCCCGGCACATCGTCGTGACATCGCCAATGACGGGCCGGGAACTCGTTCAGAATTATGGCGTCTCGTCCACGGACCTGACCGTTGCCCTGCCCGGCACCGAGAAACATGGTCTGGCCCCGCGAAAAGGCGACCCGCCCGTCATCCTCTCGGTCGGGACACTGACGCGCAGGAAGGGTCACGACATCCTGATCCGTGCGTTGAAACAGATCGAACCCTTTTCATGGACGGCGAGGATCATAGGCAGCCGCGATCTCGACCCGAACACGGCTGAGGAGCTCCAACGGTTGGTCACGTCTCTTGACCTTGGCCAACGCGTCTCGCTCGTGGGCGAGGTCGAAGACGGCCGGGCCGCGATGATGCAGGCGGATATCTTCGCCCTGGCCAGCCGTTACGAGGGTTACGGCATGGTTTTTGCGGAAGCGCTGTCGCATGGGTTGCCGATCGTCGCATGCGCGGCGGGTGCGGTCCCAGAGGTCGTTCCCGATACGGCGGGCTTTCTGGTTCCGGTCGATGATGTCGACGCCTTTGCCAATGCGTTGCGGTCTCTGCTCACCCAAACCCCGACCCGCACCGCCAAGGCGGAAGGGGCAGCCAAGGCCGGCGAATGTTTGCCCAGCTGGGACGAGACGGCGGCGACGCTTTCCAGCCGTTTGCAGGAGTTGAAATGAGTGGATTCGATAAAAACTGGCTGGCGCTACGCGAACCCGCCGATCGCCACGCAAGAGCCAAATCGCTCGTCGACATGCTCTGCCGGCATCTGGCGGAGGGTCATCCCCCGCCTTCGCTGCTCGACATCGGCTGCGGGACCGGATCGACGTATCGGACGCTCTCTTCGCTGGTGCCGCAAGACACCCGCTGGCAGCTGCTGGACTATGATCCGCTTCTTCTTGAGGAAGCGGCTCGTCGCATCGGATCCTCTGCAGCCGTGACGTTGCGCCAGCACGATCTGAACGATCTCACTGCCCTGCCGCTCGATGGCGTGTCTGTTGTCACGGCATCGGCGCTGTTCGATCTCTGTTCGGCCGATTTTTGCAGCCGTTTTCTCGACCGCCTGACGGGAAATAGGACTGGGCTTTATGCATCGCTGAATTACGACGGCGTCATGGAGTGGACAATCGCTCATCCGCTCGACCGGTCCGTTGTCGACAGCTTCAACCGTCACCAGAGGCTGGACAAGGGTTTTGGACCGGCGCTTGGACCGGACGCCACAGAGCACCTGCGCCTGTCACTGGAGGCTGCGGGATACCAAGTGACAACCCGCAGCAGCCCCTGGCGTCTCGGTGCCGATCAACAGGACCTGCAGGCAGAACTGCTGCGAGGCATGGAAAGACCGGTCATGGAGATCGGTGCCGTCAGCTCAAACGATCTTCAGGATTGGCTCGCCTTCCGCTTGTCTGCGGTCAACGCGGACAACAGTTCATGCGTGGTCGGCCATACGGATCTTCTGGCCATTCATCCCGGCTGACGAGGCCGCCTGACGCAATTCGCAATCGAACAGGATATCGCTGCCAAGGCTGTAGACCCTGGCCGGGGGGCGATGTGCGCTGGAGAGTTGGTCGATCGGCGGCAGGCTGATCCCGGCCGGGCCGGACCCAATGATCAACGGTGCGATCGCCACATGCAGGCGATCGACCAGGCCGGCATCAATGAAGCGTGCGATGGTGCGGGCACCACCTTCGACGAGAATGCGGTTCAGTCCGCGCTCGCTGAGAGCATCGAGCATCGCCTGTGGATCGAGACCCTGCTCCGTGCGTCTCACCCGCAGAACCTCAGCAGCATAAGAAATGGGTGGAGCATCATGCCCCTGGATGAGGATCACGGGCGCACCGCCATCGTGAAACAGCTTCTCGTCTCCGGTCAGTTGGGCGCGACAGTCCACGACCACCCGCACCGGGTTCGGTCCCTTCACGGCCCGCACGGACAGACGGGGATTGTCGGCCTTGACCGTCCCTACTCCCACGATCACCGCCTCAACGAGCGCACGACAGCGATGCAGATGCGCGATGCCGTCCGGTCCCGAGATATCCCGGGCGTCTCCAGCAGGGGTTGCGACGCGGCCATCCAGGGACTGGCCGACCTGGGCCAGCACGAAACTGCCCGACGCCGATGCGATCGGGCCATAAAGCGCAACGATGGGGTCACTCTCCTCCGCTGCTGTAACGCCTGTCCGTCCACCCCGCATGGCCAAAAGCCTTGCCCAGATCTGGTCGGCCATGTCGATCTTGCGCATAAGGGCACGTCCCGGCGGTCAGAGGATACGATACAGCGTGCCGTCGCGACGCAGGATATGATGAAAGAGTGCGGCACCGAGGTGCAACGCAAAGAGGAGCAAAAGGATCCATGCGCTCCATTCGTGAATGGCGGAAAGTGTCCAGGCGATATCAGGAGCCTTGCCCAAAGGGCTCCAGACCTTGAAGAGACCGAACCACTGCAGCGGAAAGCCATGCGCATTGGTCGCCAGGAAACCACTGACCGGCATCAAGATCAGAAAAAGATACAGGAGACCGTGCACCGTGCCGGCTGCTGCCCTTTCCAGGGCCGGCCCCTCGACGGGAGGAGCCGCACCGGTCAACCGAACCCCGACACGCAGCAGCATGACCCACAAGACGAGGAAACCAAGGCTTTCGTGCACGAGATAGAAGTCGAGCTTGACGTCATCCTTGACGAAACCAATCATCAGGCCAAGCGGCCAGGTGGCGAGAACCAGCGCCGCCACAAGCCAATGGAGTAGCCTGAGGGCGGGTCGATGGCGCACAACGGTATCGCGATTGCCTGCGAACTCCATGATTTCCCCCTTGCACCAGCGCGTTGATCGTCAGCCGCTTTTATTGGACTTTTCCAATAAATAAGACGAGACGGACTTCTCTGCAACGGAACGAGACGCCTTGCAGGCTTTGCATGGCTCAAACTGAAGTGATCAGAGCGTTGCAGGCGCGCGTTGGAAGAACACGTAGGAGCCTTTCGAGACCTTGAAGATGTCGCAGTTGCGGCGAACCTTACCGCCCTCTTCAAGCCGGAACACGCCGAGCGAACCGGAAAAGCCTTCCGGCGCCATCATCCGCTCGGGGGCGAAGGCCGTGTTCCCCCAGCGACTGACCAGTCCGATGGCCATGGCAGTGGCATCAAAGCCGTAACCGGCATTGGCCGAAGCCGGCATGCCGTAGCTCTGCATGTATCGGCTGCCGATCCGGGCCTGGATATTCTGGTCGTAGCGACAGACGATTGTCCCCGTCAGCTTTGGATCGGCAAGGTCGCTCGGTGTGAGCGTGGTGCTGGCCACCAGCCGGCGACCGGGCGCCGGCGGCTTGACGGAATCGGTCTTCTTCAGCACCTCGCCGGGAGCCTTGAGGCCCGGCATCAGCACGACCATGTCTGCCTTGCTCCAGGAGGGCAGCGATTTCGGCGGAACGGTTCCACCGGTGAGTTCAATGATCGGCTCGGCTTTGCCGCCGAAAGCCTTGATCTGCGCCGCCACGCGCTCGGCTTGGATCTTCTCGGCCGGAGACGAGGCGAGGATCACGGCATGACGCCCTCCTTCCGCCATGGCAAAGGACGCGGCCTCGATCAGGCTGTCGACCGGGCTCGACACGAACGCGTAGACATATGGCGGCAGTGTCGCCTCATTGGTCTGTAACGCGACCACCGGCACTGGGCGGCCGGCAAGGCCTTTCTGGATCACGTCAAGCTCGGCTCCACGCGCCGTGGTGATGATCAGCGCAGCTCCATTCAGAGCAAGCGACTTCGCCGCCATCTCGATGGAGTCCGGTTTTTCCGTCGTCTCCACCATCGTCAGTTTGATGACGTCGCTGCCCAGGGAATTGACCGCGAGTGCCGCCCCGTCGCGCGTTTCATTATCGGCCTGGCGGCTTGGCTGATCCAGACGTCTGACACCAATGTATCCGATGGGTGTGGCACCGGCACCGAGGGTTTGATTGTAAAGGCCGCTATCGGCCGAAACTGTGCCCTGGGCCGAGCCGGCGTTTGCGCCTTCCTTCGGCACGAGGTCGTCCGTCTGGCATGCGCCAAGCAAAAGACCCACAAGTGCCACGACCCCAGCACGTGCCCCGATGCGCCCCGGTGTTGCCGATCCACTCATGTTCTTGACGACTTTTGCTCCCAACCCTGATGGAACCGTAAGCACAGGCGCGCGGCAAAGCAAGAGCGCCACTGTCCCATATCTGGGCACATATCCGCGCCGGGGCGAAGTCACGCCAAACAGTTCCGTGTGTGCAGCCCATGCCTCGCCGGGCCATACCCGCATGGTTAATAGAATATCGCGGCAATCCAAAAGATTTTACGAAAATATATCCTCGCGTCTTCAAAGTAAATAAGCCAAGTATCGGAACGAATAATTGAGTTGATCGCCGTATTCTTCGAGCAATATCGGAGAAAAGCGATGATCAACAAGAAAAAGAAAATTCTCGCAGTCTCGACCTTCGCATTTGCGGCGATGGTATCGGTCAATGTCAACGCAACGCCGCTGACGATCGACCTTCCTTCCTTTCCGGCCAAGACAACGACGTTGGTCCAGGACATGGCGCCTATGCCGATCCCCATGGGCGGACTTGTTGTTCAGGGCATTGCGGCAGGGTGGCAAGTCGCCTCGGCGGTTTGGTCAAACGCCATCTGGACCGGCAGCGTTGCCGCGTCACTCGTTGATCGCAGCCTGACCACCAGCACCGTCACGATCCCGCGCAGCAGGCAACCGCTGGTCGCGCCACGGCAGACGGCTGAAGACGTTTTTCACTCGGTTGCGATCCCCTTCAAGAAGCTGGGCGCATTGAAGAAGGCCGCCCCGACCTTTGCGGAAATCGCCGAGGGTTCTGTCCTCGACTGCGGCGCGGAAAACTGCCAGCAGGTCAGAGCATTGGTCCAAAAGACGGCAGCTGGCAGCGGCATGTCCTCGATCCGTGACAAGCTCAACCTCGTCAATAGCGATATCAACCGCCGTATCCAGTACCGCAAGGATATCGATGTGCACGGCAAGCTCGACCGCTGGGCAGCTCCTTCCGAAACGCTCAAGCTCGGCGCCGGCGACTGTGAGGACTACGCGCTCCTGAAAATGGCGGTGCTGGCCAGCGAAGGCATTCCGCTCAATGATATGACCGTGGTCATCCTCTACGACACCAAACGGCATTTCTACCATGCGGTTCTGTCGGTCGAGGTGCAGGGGCGTCATTACATCCTCGACAACATGCGCGAACAGATCCTCACGGATGCGCAGCTACCGGACTATATGCCGCTGTTTTCGATCTCCAACGGACGCGGCTTCCTGCACGGAATGAAGACCAAGGGCAAGGCCCTTGCCATGAAGAGCTTTGATGGCATTGCCCCCGGCGAAGGTGGCGAACTCTGACTGTCCCGAGGGATCAGGCTCATCGGGGCCGATCCCGACCATCAATTCCTTACGATATATCCGACCAGCATCTGCTTGGAATGGACCGGGGCGAGTGCCAAATTGATCTGCCCGGTCAGCTGTTTGCCGGCGCAACTGGCGGTGAACCCGGTGGTGAGCATCCTGCGGGTCGCCACAAGATTGTCGATGGCCTCGTCGACATGGGTGTCGAGAACGAACCGGAAGCCTGAGGACATCTGGGCGACATTGCCGAGCAATAGCCGCTGTTTCAACATCGCCACGAAGGGCTCGTTGAACAACTGGATCTTCTTATCCCGGGTCAGCACGATGGCTGGCGACGGAGAGGCGTGAAGGAGAACGCCGAGATTCTCGATGGAATAGGAGGATTCGGCGGCAGCTAGACGGCGCCACATCCAGCGAAAGGCGACGACCCTCAGCATGGAGGCCAGATTGCCGCCGTCGCCGACTTGCTCGGCCGCCTGCTCAACGACCTCCCCCATCGATTGGCGTGATCCAGTAAGAAGCCAGGACAGACCTTCCCAATAAACCGATTCCAGACGGATGCCGCGTCGCACGCCGCCGCGTCCGATGATGGCACGGAACTTCGGTTCCGCATCCCCATCATCGATCTGGAACAGCGTCTGACCGGGAAGCTCGATCCTATCCGCCTGAAGCAATGTCCGGTCGGAGGACGACATGCTTCACCGCTCGGTCAGGGCGACGGATTGCGCCTTGTTGATGGGCTTCATCAGGTAGCTGAGAATGGTCTTGCGACCGGTCATGATTTCCACCGACGCAACCATGCCCGGAATGATCGGATAGGCCTTGCCGTTCCGCTTCAATTCCGACTGGTCTGTCTTCACCTGAACGAGATAGAAAGTCTCGCCTTTCTCCTTCTCGACGATACTGTCGGCGGAGATGTTGGTCACCTCGCCTTCCAGGCCGCCGAAGATCGAGAAGTCATAGGCCGTAATCTTGACGATCGCCTTCTGACCTCTGCGGATGAAGGCGACATCCCGCGGTGAGATCTTCGCCTCGATGAGAAGGACGTCCGCCGTTGGCACAATGCCGGCAACCACCGTGCCCGGATCGACATAAGCACCGATGGTGTTCACTTCGAGCGTGTTGACGATGCCATCAACAGGGGAGCGGATATCGGTGCGGTCGACGCGGTCGGATGCACCGCGTATCGTCTCGTCGATGACGGAGAGCTCCGCCAGGGTTTGTGCCTTTTCGGTCAGCGCCTGCTGACGCAATTGCAGCGCCAGTTCATCGACCTGCAGCTTGGCCTCCTCCACCGCGCCACGCAGACGCTCCAGGCTTTCGGTATAGACATTGACCTGCCCGCGCTGATCGGTCAGTTCCCGCTCGACCGTGATCAACTGTGTCTGCGCAACGAGACCTTTCTTGGCAAGGGGGCTCATGAGATCGTACTGCCGGGTCGCGGCTTCGATATTCTGCTGCAGGCGCGCAATGTTAGCCTGCGCTTCGCTCAACTCATTCTCGCGCTGGCGGACGCGCTCCTGCAGGACACCAAGCTTGTTCAGATAGCTCGCCTTGTTGGCGGCAAACAGGCTCTGCTCGTTTTCGCAGACCTTGCTGGCCACCGCCTTCACGTCCTCGGGGCAGATGAAATCGACGTCGTAGTTTCCAACCTCTTCGAGTGCCAGGCGTGCCACCTTGGCACCAAGAGCGCGGGCCTTGGCCTTGGCCTCGCCGAGAGAGGACTCGGTGGTGGTGTTGTTTAGCTGGACGATGAGCTCGCCCTTGCGCACCACCTGCCCCAACTGGACGGCGATGGTCTGCACAATCCCGGCTTCCGAGGATTGCACGATCTGGGTCTTGGAGACCGGAATGACCTTGCCTTCCCCTCTGGCGAGCTCGTCAATCTCGGCAAACGCCGCCCACGCGAGAAAGACCACGATCAAAAGCGCTACGAGCGAGACGATCGTGCGGGCAAAAAAAGGAGGCGTGTCGACGACCGCTCTGCTCATGGCTTCACCGCAGCCTTCTTCTGCATCGCTTCGATCACCGTTTTCTTCGGTCCGTCGGCGACCACGCGGCCCTTGTCCAGAACGATCAGACGATCGACAAGATCAAGCATCGTGAAGCGGTGGGTGGCAATCAGAAGCGTGGTATTGCGATCGAAGGCACTGGACAGACGGTTGATCAGGTGCCGCTCGCTCGCAAGGTCCATTGCGCCGGAGGGCTCATCGAGGAAAACGATCTTCGGCTTCGTCAGCAGGAGGCGGGCGATGGTCATCGCCTGCTTCTGGCCGCTGGACAAATTCGTTCCGCGTTCGCCGACGGGCATGTCGAAACCGCGCGGGTGGCGAGAGACGAACTCTTCCACGCCGGTCATGCGCGCCACCTCGAGCAGTTCCTCATCCGTCGCGTCGGCGCGGCCGATCAGCAGGTTTTCCTTCACCGTGCCGGAGAAGAGATCCGAAGACTGGCCGGCAACCGCAACGGCAGACCGCACTTCGGACATGTGATATTGGCGAATGTCGACACCGTCGATCAGGACGCGCCCGTCGGTCGGGACGAAGAGCCCGTCCAACAGACGCCCGAGTGTCGTCTTGCCAGAGCCGATACGGCCGATGATGCCGACCCGTTCTCCGGGCTGGACCGTCAGATTGAGTTGGCTGATGACCGGGTGATCGGAACCGGGATAATTGAACGACACATTCTGGAACGAGAAGCCGCCCTGCTTGATCTCGCGGTTGACGAAGCCCACCGTGGACGGGCGATCTTCGGGTTGATCCATGACCTGATCGAGGATGCGCAGGGACAGGGTCGCCTGACGAAAACGGGCGAGGGTCATGGCGATCTGGCCGAGCGGCGCGCCGGCCCGGCTGGCCAGCATGACGGTCGCAACGATTGCGCCCATCGCCAGGCGGCCCTCGGAAAATTCATAGGTTCCCGCGATCACGATCAATACGCCAACGATCTGCTGGATGAGCGCCGTCAGGTTGATTGCGTTGGTCGAGACATGCTTGATGTCTTCGCTGGTGCGGCTCGAATGCTTCATCAGTTCCTGCCAGCGACGCAGCATGGTCGCTTCCGCACGCAGGCTCTTCAAAGTTTCGATGGTCGAGATCGTCTCGACCAGGAGAGACTGACGCTTGGACGCTTCGTTGGAGGCAGCCGCCATGCGATGGCCGATTTGGGCCTGGGCCCGCAGTCCGATTATGACAGACAGCACAAGCGCCACGGCCGGGATGATCGCCAGCCAACCCGAAATCAGATAGATCACGATCAGGAAGATGAAGACGAAGGCCGTATCGATCACCAGCCCGATGGTGTTCGACGTGAAGAATTCGCGGACGAATTCGTATTGCATCACGCGATTGGCATATTCGCCCGTCGACAGCGGCCGCGACGCCAGCGTGGTGTTCAGCACCTTGTCGAAAATCATCTGCGAGAGACGCAGGTCGGCACTGCGCCCGGCATGATCGATCAGGGCGGCCCGTGCCGTCTTCAGCAGATAATCGAAGAGATAGGCGAGCAATATGCCCACCGCGAGCACCCAAAGTGTCGGGATCGCCTTGTTCGGCAACACCCGATCATAGACGTTCATGGTAAAAAGCGGCGAACCGAGAGCGATCAGATTGATGAACAGCGCGGCGATCACCACGCGGACGTAGGTTTTCCAATAGGGCGTCAGGGCCCGCACCAGCCAATGGCGCTTCTCGATCTCGTCTGCCGTGCCGACCAATGCGTCATCGCTGTCATTGCGATAAAACAGCGTGAAGCCGAATGCAAACTCCGGTTCGAGCGCCAGGAGTTCGTCCCGACTGAGGCGGCTCGCCAAGGGACCGCCGGCGACATCGAGGGTATAATCGCCGGAAGCGGAGACTTCCAGCAGAGGCAACGTGCCCCCATCCTTCAGGACAACGATGGCCGGACAGTCGAAGTCGCCCTCTCGGACAGCCCGCTCGGCGACACGCATGACCTGCAGACCGATGCGTTCGGCCACATGCTCTACATCATCGATGTCCAGGGACTCGACGATTTCATCGGGAAGCCCCGAAAACAAAACGGTATCGGAGCTGGGCCGGCCATAATATCCGGCCACAGCCTTGAATGAAGCACGAAAGCTTTGGCGGGCACGAGTGCCCGCCGGTTCCCTAAAGGTATTGAGCATTTCATCCAATCGGATGGACGGTTACTGGAGCGGCGCCAGGAGGTCCATCGGCACACCCGCCTTTTGCCGCGGATCCCGCTCGACATAGGCTCCATCCGCCGACGTCTTCACGGAAAATTCGTTGCGCGCATAGGCTTCCGTCTGGGCCACGGGCTTGCCACCCATCACCTTCAGCAGAGAGCCGGTTGCGGCCAGGATCTTGTATTCTGCGAAAAGCGCTGCAAAGCGTGCCGTCTCGGCGACGATGCTGGTATTGAAGCGCGTGTTCTGCGCATCCAGCACGTCGAGCAGCGAGCGCTGACCGATCTTGAACTGTTCGCCATAGGACGACACGAGCTTGGCGTTCTGCGACGACTGCGATGCAAGGATCTGCGAGAGCTCGCCGCGGCTGCTGCGCTCGTTCCAGGCCGAGCGCACCGATTCCTCGATCTCCCTATGAACCTGGTCGGACGCATAGCGCTGTTCGCTGGCCCGGCGGATCTGCTCCTGCTCGCGGGCCTGATCGATGCCACCGCGATAGAGGTTCCAACGGGCAACCAGCCGAACCTCGAGATCGTTGGTGTTGCCCTGGCTGCCACTGATGTCGTTGCCGACGCTGGCCCGGCCTTCGAGGTCAAGCGTCGGAGCATAGTTCGAGCGCGCGCCACGCACGGCTGCATCCGCCGCATCGATATCGGCTCGGGCCGAGAAGATGCGGGGGTTGTTGGTCTTGGCAAGCTCGATTGCATCCTGCAGCGAACGCGGCAGAGCCTTCCCCAGCGAACCCGGCATCTTGGCATTGGCGATCGGCTCACCAACGGTCTGAAGGAAGCGGATTTTGGTCGCTTCGAGTTCTTCCTGCGCCTCGCGCAGGCGGGCCTTGGCCGCCTCAAGACGCTCGCGACCCTGGACGCTGTCCACATCCGTCAGAGCGCCACCGGCAATACCCTGATTGATGTCGCCCAGGATCCCCTGGTGGAAATCGACGTTCTGCTTGGCAATGCCGACGATCTTGGTCTGCAGGATATACTCAAGGTAATCCTGCGCCACCTGAAGGGCTACCGTCTCCGAGCGCTCCAGCACGCGGAACGAGGCACCATCGACACGCGACGCCTGCGCATCGACCTGCGCGCGGCGCGCACCGCCATCGAGCAGACGCTGCGTGACGGTCAGGCCGACATCCGAGGAGTTGAAGGTTTCATAGTCCTGCGTCAGCGTTCCCGTGCCTTCGTTCGAGAGGCGGCGCTTTCCCACGCCGGCTTCGAGATCGATCGAAGGCAGATAGAGGCCACGCGCCTGACGCAGTTCGAATTCGACCGCCTCACGGTTTTTGACAGCCTGAGAGATCTGCGGGTTCGTGGTGAGCGCCTTCTGGATGGCCTCTTGCAGCGACATCGCGCTTGCGGGGGTCCAGGACACCACTGCCAGTGCCGCAGACGTGTACAAGGCCGCGAACAGTCTATTTTTGGTAAACAATTTAGTGCCCCTGCCCAAATTCAATTAGCACTTCTTATATACCGGAGGATCTCAGGCTGTGAAGTCTAATCCGCCCGCCCGAAAGATGCACCCAATTTTGATCTGTTGACACGCAGCACTTGAATTCTCGGCCAAGATTAAACGTTTCTGCTCTACAGGGCTCGACTTCGTCCCATTGAAGCGCTGTGAAAAATAAAACTTCGGAAAAAAATTTCCCGACCTCTTGCAACCACCGTGATCACAGCAGCGCTGTGAATTAACGCTGTCTGGAGAAAAATAGGGCATGTCTCCCATCAGCCACAGGGAATTGCGTCCAGACGGAAGGATCCTCTGTGGATTGATGTGCAGAACCTGAGTCTCTTTGCAGAATCAGCGAAGTAGTTCGGAACGGATAAACACGAAACATACATAAAGGGGCGCCCGATGGGCGCCCCTTTGTTTTGTTCCATTACCGTTTCATGCATCAGTCGTGGTGGGTGACCGTGACCGAGTGCTGGTCGTCGAAGAGAACCTTCACGGCCGTGGTGTGGTTCTGTAGGACGGCGATATCCTTCCAGCTTTCTTCACCGATCTGGACGCTCACGGTGGTATTGCCGTCGGCAACCGTTGCCTTCAGGCTTGATGCTGCCGTTTCCGCCGTGGCCTGCTCGCCCAAGAGGCTGTCGAGAAGGGCCGAGACATCGAGCTGGTCGCCCTCAGCGGACGAGTAGTCGGTGATCACGTCCGCCACATCGATGTCGTGGAGCGCCGTCTCGTCGAAGACGAAGGTATCAGCACCCGCACCACCGGTCAGGAAGACCTGACCCATGCCGCCATGCAGGACGTCATCGCCATCCGTGCCGATCACGGCCAGGGCCTCGGACATGTCCGAGCCGAAGATCGTGTCGAAACCGACTTCGACGAAGTTGCCGGTCGAGCCATCGTCGAAGGTGAAGGAGCCTTCGCCGAGGATCGTCTGCCCGTCTTCCGTCCCGCCTGTCGTATCCGTGGTGAGCGAGATGCTCGCCACGTGGTGATCGGCAAGGCTCGACAACTCGCCATCGTCGCTGATGCCGTTGTTGTTGGCATCGATCCAGACCTTCAGCTTCGAGAAGGCATCGTCGCTGCCGTCGATCTTGCCGTCACCATTGCCATCCAGCGAGGCGAGTGCCGCCACACCGCTGGCGAAGGTGCCGCCGTTGAAGTTCGGCGTGAAGATCTCCGACCCGTCGTCGATCTTGCCGTCGCCATTGACGTCATAGGCGAGAACGCCGTCGTCGCTGGTCCAGGCAATCTGGTCCTTGTGACCATCGGCATTGATGTCGAACGTGACACCGGTGTCGATGGACGAGAAGGCGAAGCCGTTGTGGTCGAGGTCGAGGACGAGGGGGTCGGCAAGAGAAGTGAAGTTATTGGCTGTCAACTTACCGTATCCGACATCGACCAACGTCATCACGTGCTCAATGTTCATACCACCCGCGGCGGCAGGATTTGTGTCGTCATAAATTCTGACGCTGTAAATTCCTGCATCCGCTTTGTCAGTGTCTTTGCTGGAGTAAACGATAAAGGTGTACACACCAAGACCTGGGAAATCATTGGTCGCTTTCGCGATCAGATTTTCGATATCTCCTTCGTTACCATCACTTCCAAGGGACGACTGAACACCATCGGCGTACACAAGGGCGATAATCTTAGCACCTGTGTTAACATTGGTGTTGTTCGCTTTGATCTCTTGGAATGTACCGTCGACTGCGCTGAAACCGCCGACGTCAATGGTTATCTTATCCTTGGCGACGTCAAAACGAGTTACCGTCGCAACGGTGTTTTCGCCGCTATTGATCGCGCTGTTCTTGAAGACAACCCTGTCCGCACTGCTATCCGAACCGAGATCGATGCTCCAATCTGCTGCGGAACTTCCGCCATTGATGATCACCTTGTCGGCGCCGGAACCCGTAGCTACCGTTCCGCCTCCCGCAGACACTGTGATTTCATCCGCGCCAGTCGTTCCCTTGACATCAATTTCTTCTGTCTGTTTTGACAGGTTCAGGATACCGGACGACAGCATTTCCACAGTCTTAATGTTGGTAATCTGTGCGTCATTTGCACTTGTGAAGCTACCATCAACCCGAAGAGTGTTGTTGCCACTTCCACCGTCAAGAACCCGATCTGTCTCGTCGCCGTACAGAATATCGTTGCTTGTACCACCGTAGAGCGCATCTCTACCGCCTCCTCCGTACAGAACATCCTCCGAAGAGTGACCGAACAGAGTGTCGTCGCCCTCGCCGCCGTAGATCGTATCTTTGCCGCCGTCGCCGTACAGGATGTCGTCGCCCGCCAATATGACGGCACCTGATCCACCCGTGGGCAGAGTTTCGTTACTACCGTCTCCGGTGATCACGTTGAAGGTTTCTGTACGGACGCCTCCGAGGCCGTCTTCAACCTGGACGTTAAGGATGTAGGTCGTGTTTTGGTCCAAATCGTCGGTGGCCTTCACCTCACCCGCGGCACTGACGGTGAAGCCAGCGCTCGAGCCGCTGAGGAGCGTGTATTTGTAACCTCCAGTATTATCCGGGTCGGTAACTGAAAGACTGCCGAGTACCTCGCCGTCCTTCGGGAACGAGGAATTTGGTTCGACAGCGGTCCAGAGGATATCGGTCGGCGTCTGGTTAACAACTTCATCGACATTGTTGACCGTGACCGAGACGTCCTTGCTCGACTGCGCCGTCCCGTCAGATGCCACGACGGTGAAGTTATAGACGTTGTTGCTCCCCTGGTCAGTCGGCGCCTCATAATCAGGCGACAAGATGAACGTGACCACGCCCGTGTTCGGGTCGATCTTGAACTTGGCAGCATCATCCCCAGTCAAGGAGTAGCTGATTGACGAGCTGTCCACGTCCGTCGCACTCGCCGTGTAAACGACGGTGGATGTCGGGCTATTTTCATCAATGGACGCCGATGCCCCTGACGTGATGACAGGCGCATCATTCGCCCCATTGATCGTGATCGACACGACCTGCTCGGTACCATCGACAGTCTTCACCGTGAAGCTATCGCTCAGGGTCTGGCCCGCCGGCAGAGCGTTCACCGCTGCATGGCCATTGTTCAATGTGTAGGTCCAGTGACCCGTGGCATCGATCGAGAATGTGCCGTAGCCATTCGCAGTTGTGCCACCAGCTCCGACAGCAACCCAGCTATCATTCGGGCCGTCGACGTCGACAGCATTCAGATCGCCACTGGTCACCAGGCCCGACGGGCTTGTCGCGTGGACAACGATGTTGTCGATACCGAAGCTTTCGTCGGTAAACTCTTGGTTCAGGGTGTCCCCAAAGCCAAGCGTGACGGTGCTGCCGAAGCCTGTACCTGTGAGGGTTATGTGATAAATTCGGCCCTCGGATGCCGGAAGATTGGTCGGCGCCGCAATTGTGTAGGCCCCCTGAATTCCGCCGATCACAAAAGTTCCACTCGTCGGGCTCGCGGCATTCAGGCCCGAATTCGGGTAAAATTCCAATGCCTTACCACCATCCAGGTAAACCTGAATTTTCTCCAGGGCATCCCATGTCCGCACGCTGAGGAAATCAAACTCGATGACCGTTGGTGCGTTGCCGGCCGGAACCTGTATTACCTTCGATATGGACTGCGAGTTGGTGTTATTCACGCTTTCCGTGAGATACTGGCCGTATCCAGCGATGTTTACAAGCGCGCCATTGGTCCAGCCATTCACGCTACCAGACGACGAGAAGTTCTCGTTGTAGGTCTCGACCTTGCCGCCAACAGCGTCTTCGGTGACCGTTCCAGAGGCATCCCCCGTGATGACCGACGCATCATTCGTTCCAACAACGGTAACCTTGACGGGGACGGTATCGATCCCGCCGAACTCGTCGGTCACCGTCACGGTAAACGTCTCCACGACAGTCTGACCTTCGGTCAGCGCCTTGGTCTCCGGACGAGTGTGGTCGACTTCGTAGATCCACTTGCCCGTCGCCGGGTCGATCTTGAAGTCACCATAGGTTCCGACCTTGTCGCCCGACCAGGCAAGCGGTGTCCCTGCCGGCTGGTCGACATCGGTCGCCAGGATCTGGCCGGATGCTCCCGAGACGTAGCCGTGCGCCTGATCCCAGGCGAGCGACGTATTCACCGAGCCTTCCGTGCCGCTGAAGACAGGACGGTCCAGAAGATCGGAAAGGCCGCTTGCATGCAGAAGCGCGACGATTTCCTGGTAAACGGCAGGCGCAGGATTCGGGTTGGACCCCTGACCAGCACCGAGCAGCTTGTCCGTCAGACCTGCGTTGTTCAGGTTGCCGAGCAGGTTGTCATGCAGGCTCTGCAACCGGTTCGGTTCGGACCCTGCATCCCCGT
Organism: Hyphomicrobiales bacterium; assembly: GCA_900473805.1. GTDB lineage: Bacteria > Pseudomonadota > Alphaproteobacteria > Rhizobiales > Rhizobiaceae > Allorhizobium. The sequence continues at coordinate 171,296 of UCMS01000027.1, forward strand.
CATCCGCAGCATACTTCGCGACAACGTTGAGGAGCGGCGCTCCACCTGCATTCAGATACTTGGCATACTCGATCCCGAGCTTGGCCCCCACCTCGTTGATCAGGTTGTTGTAGTAGCTGAAATTGTCATCGACATAATCCCAGACCTGCGCAATCGCCATGGCCTTGGTCGCCCCTGAACCGAGCTCGGTCTGCACCGCCGTCAGGATCGTTCCCATGTTCATGCCGGGACCAATAAGACCCGCGATCGTCGTATCGAGGTCGACCGTAGGCTCGAACTTCCCATCGGGTGCGTCATCGGCCTCCACGAACCCAGACAGTCCCTGCGCGAGGTAGGGTACGGCAGTCGACTGGGTGATCACCGGCGCATCATTGGCGCCGACGATCGTGATCGTGATGTCCTGAACGTCCACGGCACCGCTCGCGTCGGTTACCGAGACCGAGAAAGTCTCGGTGCGAGATTCACCCTGCTTCAGGGCCTGCGTTGCCGACGAGGCATTGTCGAGCGTGTAGGTCCACTCACCCGCGGAATTCAGGGCGAAGGTGCCGAAGAGACCGGCCGGGTTGCTGTTCAAGGACCAGACATGGGATTCCCCGAGATCCGGGTCGGTCACTGTCAACTGGCCGGAGATCGATGCGTCATAACCGTTTGCAGCATCCCAAGCCTTCGAGGCTGCCGAGGCTGCCGAGCTTGCTTCGCCACCGTCATGGTAAGGACGGTCGAGAAGGTCTGCGTCGGTGGAGACCACCAGGGCCTTCATCTCGTTGTACTTGACGGTCCCGTCGACGTAGCGCTGTTTCAGTGCTGCGTCGCCCAGATTGCCGAGCAGGTTGTCATGCAGGCTCTGGACCCGGTCCGGCTGGCCATTGTTGTTGCTGTCCGCCGTGAACTTGGCGGTCACATCGACGAGCGGCTGACCGCCGCCCTGGACGTATTCGGCATATTCGACGCCGAGACGCGTGAACGCTTCGTTGACGTTCGGCTGGTTGGGGCCGGCCGACGAATAGATGTCGTCCAGGTAATCCCAGACCGTGGCGATTGCCTTCGCGGTATTGCCACCGAGTTCACCCTTCGCCATGGCGAGTACGGCTTCGAGGTTGGCCGGGTTGGTGAGCAGAGATGCCAGAGCGAGAGCCAGCTGCGCAGAGGGAGCATCCGTCGGTTCAAGACCACCCGTGCGACCTGCCTCGTTGATACCCTGCAGGTCACCGCTCTCGGTGATGCTGCCGGAGACAACCCCGGCAATCACCGGCGTGTCGTTAGCCCCGGTTACCTCGATCTTCAGGGTTCCCGTTCCGGGCTGGTTCTGCTTGTCGGCGAGCGTGTAGCTGAAGGTCTCGAATTCGACCTGACCAGCCTTGAGGCCCTGTGTCGCTGCACGGTCATCGACCAGCGTGTAGGTATAAGAACCGTCGGACTTGATGACGAGGTCACCGTAGGTGCCGATGATCTTCTCGCCATCGGCATCGATCACGGTATCGCCGACCTTCGTCACGGAAAGCTTGTCGACGATATTGAGATTCTCGTCGAAATTGCCGTCCTTGTCATTGGCCAGAACGTTACCGGTCGCTTCACTGATGCCAGGCGTAGCGTTGTCGATGCCACCTGCTTCCTTGACGGAGCCATTGTCTTCGACACCGTTCGGCGCAAGATTGACCACCTTGTCGATCGACATGCTGTATCCGGGCACGCCATCCTTGCCCGTGAACTGGACACGTTCGATACCCTTGACGGTGGCGATTGGCGCACCGTCCTTGTGGATCGTGAAGACATCCTCGTACTGCGTGAAGACATAGTCCGTCCACACACCGGCCAGCTTGACCTTGTCTGCGCCGCCGTTGTTGTCGACGATCTCGGCCTTGCTGCCGGCGAAGTTGGTCAGGTCGATGGTGTCGTCGCCGGCACCGCCGTTGATGACCACGGTCGTCGGCTGGATCGCCGAACCGGACACGCTATTCAGCGTGACAGTGTCGCCGGCGGAGCCGAGGTTGAAGGTCACCCGCTCGATTTCGTCCGCACGGACGGAACCGGCATTCGGACCGCTATAGGTAACCTCGATGTCAGCCTTGTCGGTAGCCGGCGTGATCTCGGTTCCAACCGGCGCCAGACCCAACGTGAAGCTGCGCGCAGTCCCGTCGCCATTGATCTTCAGCACGTCGTAGTCAGGGTTGGAAACCCCGGTTTCCGTGCCGCCATCGACGGTGTCGTTGCCGTCACCCACGGTGTGGATGATGGTGTCGTTGCCTTCGCCACCCAAGATGCGGTCATCGCCCGCACCACCATAAATCGAGTCGTTGTCGCCACCCCCATAGATGGTGTCAGTGCCAGCTCCACCGGAGATAGTGTCCTGGCCCCAATCGCCGCGGATCAGGTCATTGCCGTCGCCGCCCCAGATCTCATCGTTGCCATTTCCGCCGCTGATGTCGTCGTTGCCGCCGAGACCCGAAATCCGATCATTGCCCTCACCGCCGGTGATCTTGTCACCTTGCGCGTCGGAGCCCTGCAGAATGTCGTTGCCCTTGCCGCCATCGATTTCGATCAGCGTGGTGTCGGAGGTCGTGTAGCTCTTTGGCAGGAGGATAATGTCATCGCCGTCAGAGCCGACAAACTTCTCGACGCCAGAGAGTCCAAGGTTCGCATTGGCCCGGTCGAATACGAAGCCATTAGCGCCTGACGCAGGCTCGAAACGAACGGTATCGAAGCCCGTGCCACCGATGAGAGTGTCGCCTTCGCCCGAGCGGCCATTGATCGCGACTCCTTCGATCGAACCGTCACCCTTGGTGAAGGCGCGCGGACCATATCCGGTCACGACATCAATATCGGCCGAGACGATTAGCGTATCGTTATCTGCTCCGCCATCAAGGGTGTCACTACCCTTGCCGCCAATCAGAACATCGTCGCCTTCATTGCCCTTCAGCACATTGGCTTCTTCGCCACCCACCAGGATGTCGGCCGCCTTGCTGCCATAGGCTTCGTTGACGCCTGCCATGGCATCGACACCCACGACATGGGCTCCGGTGCGATCGGTTGCCGTGTCCGCGGCAACCGTCTGGCCGTTGCGGGTCACGGAGGTTTCGCTCAGGTTGACGAAAACGCCGGTGTCGAGGTTGCCGTAGTTGATCGAGCCGATCGTGCCGGCCGCATCGACGCGCACGGTCACCGAGCCGCTTGCCGTATCGTTGTCGCCGTCCTTGGCGGTGACCTCGAAGGACAGGTCGAGATACTGCTTGCCACCCGTGGGCGAAGTATGGTCGAGCGGCTGCTTCAGGTCGAATGCGTATTCGCCGGTGGTCTTGTCGACCGAGACGGTGAAGACGACATTGGTGTTAGAGGCGAGGTTTGCCACGGTCGGCGCGGTATTGCCGAGGTAACCGACCAGAACGGCACCCACCAGGGCGACGTTGACGGCCTGGGTGTTGGATTTCAGTTCGACGGTAACGCCGTCCTGATCCTTCACCACGACACCAGAGCCCAGAGCGAGCGAGCGGTTGGCGCCGTTGTCGGCACCCCAGTTGACGCCGGTGGAGCCGGCTTCGTTCTTGTCGCCGTCTTCAGCGACCTGCACCAGGGCCTGGCCGACGAAGGACGGAACGGAGTCCGTGATGGTGATGTTCAGCTGGCCGGAAAGCGCAACCTTGTCGCCGTCGGCGTCTTCGACCGTGACTGCAGTCGAAAGATCGAGCGTGAGGCCATCCACCGGCACGCCGGTGAAGTGGCCATGGCCCGGGTTGACGACGGTTTTGACGCTGCCACCGCCAGCCCCAAGAAGCTCGACCTTCGTGTTGTCGGGCAGATTGCCGACGTTCAGATAGAAGGTGGTGTTCTTCGGAATGTTGACCGTGAAGTTCGGCTGCCCATTATTGTCGGTATCGACGCCCCAGGTGACCGAAGTGCTCCCTGAGTTGGTGATCCGGACGATATCCTGACCATTGGTGAGATCCCCAACAAAATGGATCTTCGGACCGCTGACGGCCGGCACGGAGATGTAGTTGCCGAAGCTCGGCACCTGGCCGACATGGTCGATCGGACCCGTCTGGACGAAGCTATAGGCACCGGTCTGCGGGTTCACCGTGAAGGTGAAGATCGTATCGTTGCCGACCTTGGCGTAAAGCGTATCGCCGACCACGCTAAAGGTGAGGCTTGAGCCGTTCGACTTGAGCGATGTCAGAGATGTGGACAGATTGTCCTTCTCGACGGTGTACTTGCCCATGCCATCGGCCCCGAAGCCGACCTGGGTCGACAGCGTCCCGGTGACGGAAACCAGTTCCGTTGCGGCATGCTCGATCGGCGGAACAGCGCGAACCTTCGGCATGTCGTCGTCGACATTGATGACAAGCTTTCCGTTGACGCTGTCATTGTCGCCATCGGTGACCTTGTAGGTCAGTGTGAATTTCTGGTTGTTCTCGTTGTTGCCATCGGCATGCATCAGCGGCGCGACCTGCGTCACCGTGTATTCACCGGTGGATGCGTTCAAGGCCACCGTGATGATCGTCGTGCCGTTCTGCTTGATCAGCAGCGCGCCGTTCTCACCCGGTTCATAGGTGAGATTGGCCGCACCACCGGTCGATGTCGTCGAACCGACCACCCAGGCAATAGAACCGCCATCAGCACCGAAGTCGTGGGACAGGAAACCATGTACGTTCTTTGGTGCGCCGTCGTCATTTGTGCCGCCCGAAATGCCGTTCGCCAGGTTTTCGTCGTCGAGAGCGACATTGGGGTTGGTGCCAACGGAGGGACCATCGTCATCGAAGAAGATCTTGCTACCGATCTTGACCGTCTCGATCACCGTGTCCTTGTCGTAGTCGGTGACTGTCAGCACGGCCGAGATCTTGCCGGACAGGTTGAGGTCGTCATCCGGATCGGTGCCCGACAGCGAGTGCTGCAGGGACAGATACTGCGCAACCGTGACATGGCCCGTGCTGTCGATATGGATCGCGAAGGCAGCCGTGCCATCCGGAATTCGGCCCACGACCAGTTCGCCTTCCTTCGAAAGCGTGATCGCCTTTCCATCCGTCGTAAACAGACCGGAGTTTGCATTGTCGATCTGCAGCGTGAGCGACGCATTGACCGTGCCCGGCAGACCCGTGTCGTCGGCACCACCATTGATCGAGAAATCGACGACATTGTCCCGCGCATAGCGGACCGGCATGTCAAGATCGCTACCCCTGGAACCAACAGAAGAGAACAGCTGCGACGCCAGGAACACGGACATCGGGTCCGTCAGATTGTCATTGTTGCCCGCCGTTTCGTCGACGCGCGTCGTCTGATCCGTCCAGATCGAAACTTCCGGCATGTCGTCGACAACCTTGACGATGATCTTGCCATCGAGAGGCACGGTATCACCATCCCGGTCGGTCGCGTCGATGATCGCACCGATGTCGATGCCGGCAATCGAGCCGCCCGGAACCTTCAGAGCGGTGTTCTCCTTGCCACCGTCGACATGGTCGAGCTGGTCATACTGGCGATAGACGAACTCACCCGTCGACTTGTCCAGCGTCAGCGTGAAGACCACGCGGTCGCCAACGTCAAAACCGGCGCCGCCGACTACCGGTGTGTTGGCGTAGGCAACCAGAGCGCCGCCAACATAGGTGTAGGCCAGGGCCACGCCCTTGGACGACAGGCCGACGTTCGTCATCGTCGAAAGCGCGTCCGAGGCAAACGAGAAGCCGCCTCCGATCTTGGCACCATCCGCACCGAACGCGACCACATCGGCGGCCGAGCCGCGGGTCGTCGCAGCTTCTGCCATGAAGGGGCCTTCGGTCGTCGAACCGTCACCTGCGCCGTCATTCGGGTGATTGCCCCAGGAAAGCACACTCGCGATATCGTCTTCGTCGACCGTCACCGTGAGGACGTTGTTCGACACCTTCGGCATGTCGTCGTCGACATTGATGGTCAGCGTGCCGGTGGCGGTGTCCTTGTCGCCGTCGGTGACCTTGTAGGTCAGCGTGAAGGTCTGGTTGTTCTCGTTGTCACCGTTCGCATGCATCAGCGGCGCAACCTGCGTCACCGTGTACTGGCCGGTCGAGGCATTCAGCGAAACCGTGATGACCGTCGTGCCATCCTGCTTGATCAGCAGCGTGCCGTTGTTGGTCGTCGAATAGGTGAAACCACTCGCACCGCCATCGGTGGTGGTAGAACCAGCAACCCAGGCAATCGAGCCGCCGTCGGCGCCGAACTTGTGCGCGAGGATGCCGTTGACGTTCTGCGGGGCGTCATCGTCACCAGTTCCGCCATCTATCCCCTTGAACAGATCGTCGTCTTCGACAACGACCGTCGGATTGGAGCCAGTCTCCGGATTATCGTCGGTCACATTGACATTGACCAAGCCCGTCAGCTTGACGCTGTCGCCATCCTTGTCCGTTGCCTGAAGAACGGCGCCGAAATCGATGGTCAGCGAGTCCAGCTTAACTTCGCCGGACACATGGTCCAACTGGTCGTAGAGCGAGAACGTGACCGTGCCGTTCGGGTTCAGCTTGAACTCGAAGACCAGACGATCGACGCTGTCATATTTCTGACCCGGGACGTCACCGCCCGGGGCATTGACGAAGCCGATGATCTTGCCGGACTGGTCCAGGTCGAAACCGAGCGGCTTGCCCTCCGATGTCAGATTGAGGCTCTGGAGATAGCTCCTCATATCCGCCTTCGAGATCAGCGAGAAACTGACATTTTCGTCCGCGCCGACCGTCACGAGGCTAGAGAGGTTGACGACAGAGGTCGCATTCGCGGGGCCGGTCGTGTTGTCGCTCGGCGAGCCGGTATACGAGAAGTCCTTGCTATTGCCGTCGTTCGGCGAGGTGCCTGTCGAGGTGTTCGTGCGGATATCGTCTTCGTCCACCGTAACGGTGACCGGCGTCGCGCCGGTCTTCACGACCGGAACGTCATCCTTGATGTTCACCTTGACCAGGTCGGTCAGCTTGACGCTGTCACCGTCATTGTCGGTCGCCTGCAGAACCGCACCGAAATCGATGATGAGCGTGTTCTCATCGGCAGTGCCCGGAACTGCAGGCGCCACATGATCCAGTTGGTCGTGGAGCGAGAACTTGAAGGTGCCGTCGGGGTTCAGGGTGAACTCGAAGACAAGGCGATCATCGCCGGAGTTGTAGTCCTGACCCGGAGAAGGCTGGCCTTCCTTGTTGACGAAACCGACGATCTTGCCGGCCTCATCCAGGTCGAAACCGAGCGGCTTGCCATTGGATGTCAGCTTAAGGCCTTGCAGATAGTTTCGCATATCAGCGGTCGAGATCAGCGAGAAGCTCACTTTCTCGTCCGCGCCGACCTTCACGAGGGTCGAGAGATTGACCGTTGATGTCGCGTTTGCGGGACCCATGCCGTTGTCGCTCGGCGACCCGGTATACGAGAAATCCTTGCTATTGCCGTCGTTCGGCGAGGTGCCGGTGGACGTGTTCGTCCGGATATCGTCTTCATCAACCGTAACGGTGACCGGCGTTGCGCCAAGCTTCACCTCCGGAATGTCGTCGGTCACGTTCACCTTGACCAGGTTCGTCAGCTTCACGCTGTCGCCGTCGTTATCGGAGGCCTGAACAACGGCGCCGAAGTCGATGGTCAGGGTGTTTTCAAAGGCAGTGCCCGGAACTGCAGGCTTTGCATGGTCCAGCTGGTCGTAAAGCGAGAAGGTGAATGTGCCGTCAGGATTGAGCTTGAACTCGAAGACAAGGCGATCGTCACCAGAGTTGTAGTCCTGGCCCGGGGAAGGCTGGCCTTCCTTGTTCACGAAACCGACGATCTTGCCGGCCTCATCCAGGTCGAAGCCGATCGGCTTGCCATTGGATGTCAGCTTCAAACCTTGCAGATAGGTTCGCATATCAGCGGTCGAGATCAGCGAGAAGCTCACCTTCTCGTCCGCGCCGACCTTCACGAGGTCTGCCAGGTTACCCTTCGACGTCGCGTTCGCAGGGCCACCCGTGTTGACGCCGGGCGTTCCAGTGAAGGAGAAGTCCGTGCCGTCGCCGTCGTTCGGCGCGTTGCCGGTCGAGGTACCGGTCTGGATGTCGTCTTCGTCAACCGTCACGGTGACAGCCGTCGCGCCGACCTTCACCTCCGGAACGTCGTCCGTGATGTTCACCTTCACCAGGTCCGTCAGCTTGACGGCGTCGCCATCAAAGTCCTTCGCCACAACCACAGCACCGAAGTCGATCGTCAGGGTGTTTTCTACAGCAGTGCCGGCAATGGCTGGCTTTTCATGATCCAGCTGGTCGTAGAGGGAGAAGCTGAACGTGCCGTTGGGGTTGAGTTTGAACTCGAAGACGAGGCGGTCGTCACCAGAGTTGTAGTCCTGTCCCGGAACAGCCTGGCCCGGTGCCTGGCTGTTGACGAAACCGACGATCTTGCCGGCTTCATCGAGATCGAAGCCCAGCGGCTTGCCGTTCGATGTGAGTTTGAGACCTTCCAGATAGCCGCGCATCTCGGCGGTCGAGATCAGCGAGAAGCTGACCTTCTCGTCCGCACCGACCTTGACCAGGTCTGCAAGGTTGCCCTTCGAGGTCGCGTTCGCAGGACCGCCAGTGTCGACGCCCGGCGTGCCGGTGAACGAGGAGTCTTTGCCGTCTCCGTCGTTCGGCGCGTTGCCGGTCGAGGTACCGGTCTGGATGTCGTCTTCGTCAACGGTCAGGGACAGCGCGGTGGCGTTGCCCTTGATAACAGGAACGTCGTCGGTCACGTTGATCTTGACCAGATCCGTCAACTCGATGCCGTCATTGTCGCCGTCGTTGACCTGCAGAACCGCGCCGAAGTCGATCGTCAGCGTGTTCTGGTCTGCCAGACCCTCTGCCGGTCCCTTGTGATCCAGCTGATCGTAGAGCGAGAACTTGAAGCTTCCGTCGGGATTGAGTTCGAATTTGAACACCAGGCGGTCGGCGCCGGAGTTGTAGTCCTCGCCGGGAATAGCCTGACCCGGTGCCTGGCTGTTGACGAAACCGACGATCTTGCCGGCTTCATCGAGATCGAAGCCCAGCGGCTTGCCGTTCGATGTGAGTTTGAGATCTTCGAGATAGGTCCGCATCTCCTCAACGGAAATCGTCGAGAAGCTGATATTCGTATCCGCCCCGATCTTGACGAGATCCGCCAGATTGCCAGCAACCGCGTTGGCCGGACCACCGCCGCCAACACCTGGTTCGCCCGTGTAGGAGAGATCCTTTTCGGCGCCGTCCTCCGGCGAGGTCCCGAGAGAGGTCGATGTATCGATGTCGTCCTCGTCGACCGTCAGCGTCAGCGGGTCGGCCTCCAGATCAATCACCGGCTCGTCATCGAGGATGTCAACCGTGAAGCTGCCCTCAATGCTGTCGCCGTCGGCATCCGTTGCGGTGAACGGAATGTCGAAGGTCAGAATGTCGACGTCGACCGGGCCTTCGGCTGTCGTACGAAGGTCGTTGCCCTCGGGCTCGGGGCTACCGCCCAGCTGGGGCAGATGATCAAGATTGCCGAGCAACTCGAAGGTATAACTGCCATGGTCGGCGGTGGCATCGAGCGTGATGGTGAACACTGTCTCGCTTTTGAACGAGCCTTCACCTTCGAGCACCACCTTGGCCTCGTTGCGTTCGATCGCCTTTTCGGCGATCAGAATGTAGCCGCCATTCCAGACGTTCGTGTTTTCATAGACGGTCTTTTCGATCCGGTAGGTGAGTTCGATGCCATCGGCGCTCAGGCCGGCGAGGTCGGTGATAACATCGGTGATCTCTTCAGAGGTCGAGTTTTCGTCCAAACCGGAGAAGCTCAGCGTGCGGCCGATCGGATCGTCGGTCGCTTCCGTGCTCAGGTTTTCTGCTTTGAAATCGTCGTCGGCGCCCCAGTCGATGCCGAGTTCGCGGGAAACGGTGGTGGAGGTCCCATCCGGATTTTCCGTGTCCTGGTTTCCGCCCTCCAAATAGTCTTCCGAGACGGTACCGATTTCGATGCCGTCAAAGCGCAGTTCTTCGCCCTCGGACTCGCCCCCCGTCATGAAGGTCGGAGCATCGTCCGCGATATCGATGCTGAAGCTGCCGGTGTCGCTGTCGTTGTCGAGGTCCGTGACGGTATACTCGAAGTTGAGCCGCAGCAGGTCATCGACGCTGCTCTCGCCGCCATCGGGATGGTCAAGCGGCTGCTCGAGCTTGAAGGTGAATTCGCCGGAAGTACGATCGTCGATTGTGATCGTGAAGACGGTGGATTCCTTCCCGTCGACGACGATGAAGGCACGGAGAGCAACGAAGCTAAGCTCCGTAGGCCCACCCGGTGCGCCGAACTCGAACTGCACGGGATGGCCGTTGGACGTCAGTCCGACCGGAGTCGATGTGGAATTGCCACTTACGCCCTCAGCGACATTTCCAGCTCCCGTCCAGGTGACACCGCTGACGGTGCCAAAATTCGGGCCGGGATCGAAGACGAGCTGTCCGCCCGTGGTCTCGTTGCCCTTAACATCGTCAGCAATGACTGCCTCGTCGAAGGCGACGCTGACGCCCAGATCCGGGGCGATCGGCTGACCGTCGATACCTTCCTGGCTGCCCTCGGGCGCAGCGTCAGGGAGATCTGTATTGCCCAGCAGGCCCGCAAGAGCAAACTGCTCCGGACCGTTGTTGATCGGGCTGTCGTCGAAGTCGCCGCCATTGCTCGGCGAACCGGCCGAGGCCGAATAGGAGCCGTCCGGGCCCTGGGCAACGTTGATGTCGCTGCCTTCGAGAGCGGCGAAGAGCGCCTGCTGCGGCAGCTCAACCTCACCGATGACGAAGGTCGGGATGTTGGCAGCGCCCCCGACAATCACGATCTCGGTGCCGTCGGCTTGGACGAGCACGAGGTTGCCGCCTTCGAGCCGGATGTCGTCGATCGACACGCCGACCGGAAGGGTCACGACATTGTTCTGATCCGGGACGACTTCCGTGGGGATCGACGCGGCTGCTGTTTGCGTCGGCAGGCGATCCGTTTTCGAGCCATCACCATTCGCATCCGGCGTGGTGGCCTGAGCCACCTCGACGCTGCGGGTGTCATCATGAACATATCCGAGGTGCTGCTCTACCGCAGCATCAAATTCATCAGCAGAAGAATTGTTGTCAAAGTTAGACAGGCGCGGATCTTCGATGGACATGGTAACTCACCCCTTAACAAGTTGATCGCAGTTAAATCGCGACCCGGGGGACAGTGCAACGCTTTCTTAACCCTGCAGGCATAGCCGGTTATGCATTCAGCGACCATTATTGAAAGAACAGTTAATTCACAAAGCTAAAAAGCCATGAATTTCGGTATTTTAATCAAATTGTAGCAGAGCTGGGGAAACGTCGGTGGAGGCACGGTAAGGCTTGCTTCAATGCTCTTCGAAGTTGTTTTCAGTCGCCTGCGAGATCACGCTGGGGCCGTATCGAACACTTCGTTTCAACCTGTGTCCCTGTCTCCGCAGGGCATTTCTCCGATTATTGAAGACACCGGCGAAGAAGAGAGCGCTCCCCGCACTCGCGCTTCCACCCTGGAGCGAATAAGATCCGTCATATTGACAAATACGATGTCGCAAACTGCTCAAGCGGCAGATCATATCGACAGAATATCGGCGTTACGTTCAACTCGGATTGTTCTTAGACTGCTGCGCCATGAACCCTCTCGCATGGTGATGCATGACAGCCCCCGCCCCTTCGGAAAAAGCCCTCGTCCCCTTCGTCAGCGTCGAGAACATGATGCGTCTCGTCCACCACATCGGAATCGAGCGGGTTCTGACAGAACTGACCGACGTCATTGAGGCGGATTTTCGCCGCTGGCCACTGTTCGACAAGACGCCACGTGTCGCGTCCCACTCGCGTGAAGGCGTGATCGAGTTGATGCCGACATCCGATGGCGAGATCTATTCGTTCAAGTATGTCAACGGCCACCCGAAGAACATGGCGCAGGGGCTGCAAACCGTGACCGCATTCGGTCTGCTGGCCGAAGTCGAAACGGGCTATCCGGTTCTCCTCACCGAAATGACCCTCCTGACGGCGCTGCGGACAGCTGCCACCTCGGCCATGGCCGCCCGTCACCTGGCCCCCAAGGGCGCGACGACAATGGCGATGATCGGCAATGGCGCCCAGGCCGAATTCCAGGCGCTGGCCATGAAGGCCGTGCTCGGCCTCACCCATCTGCGGCTCTATGACATCGACCCACGCGCGACCGAAAAGACCATGCGCAACCTCGCTGGATCCGGCCTGCATCTGACTGCATGCGACACCGCACAATCGGCTGTCGAGGGCGCCCAGATCATCACCACCTGCACTGCCGACAAGCAGAACGCCACGATCCTGTCGGACAACATGGTCGGCGCCGGCGTACACATTAATGCCATCGGTGGCGACTGCCCGGGAAAGACCGAATTGCATCGGGACATCCTTGAACGGGTCGAGACCTTCGTGGAGTATCCTCCTCAAACGCGGATCGAAGGGGAGATCCAGCAGATGCCGGCGGATTATCCCGTTACAGAACTCTGGCAGGTGATCACCGGCGAATCGCCCGGTCGTCGCGATCAGAGGCAGATCACGCTGTTCGATAGCGTCGGCTTTGCCATCGAGGATTTTTCCGCTCTGCGCTACGTCAGGGAACGCGTGCAGGGCACGCGATTCTATCAGCCGGTCGATCTGATTGCGGATCCGGATGATCCACGCGACCTGTTCGGGATGCTCCAGCGCGCCAAGGATTGAAGTCTCGAGCGCGCTCTCAGGACGTCAAAAGCTCAGGCGGGGCGCATCAGGATCTCTTCGGCCTCGTCTCGCTCCATGAGCAGGACCCGTCTGGCGAGATCGAAACCAAACCCCTGGCGGGCGAAAGAGGCGAGTTCCTTGCTCCGTCGCGTTTCATCCGGGCCGAGTTCGGTCCGCTGGAACGGACCGAAGGCTTTCTTGCGGGCGTAAACGACGGCTGCCCGCAATTCATCCATGTCGGCGACGGTGGTCTCGATGATACCGCGCTCGATCCCCTTCTCAGCCAGTTTGCGGGCGACGGCCCGGCTCGATTTGCCGCTTCTGGCCGCCGAGGCGGAACGAACCTGCGCGTAATTTTCATCATCCAGCGCCTTCATGCCCCGGCCGAACGCAACCGCGTGCTCTGCCAGAGCGTTCAGTTGTTCGTTCGTAACATCCTCGAATTTGGTTTTCGCCTTGCGCCGGATTGCATCGGCCAGCTCTCGCTCGCTCATCATTCGCCGCGCCAGCCGATAGGCCGCCGAGTTTTTCGCCCAGGACAGCATCCGCACCGTCGGCGCTTCGCTATCCGCCCTCCCGCCGCCTTCGGTTGTCGTTGCGAAAGGGCCTGCTGTCTGAGAATTTTCCTGCTCTGCCATGCGCAGTCCTCACTCCCGCTGCCGTTCCAGCGCCTGCAGCATCGGATAGATACTGAAGGCTGACCGTTCGGCCTTGCGCGTCAGGTCGCGCAGATAACCACCCGGCGAACGGATATCTTCGACACGTTCCAGCATGATCGCCACGACAATGGCAGCGGCCTGTTCGCCCATCGCCTTCCGGGCCTTGGCCCAGGCATCAGGAGAGACGCCCAGCATAGAGCGAACGAGATCGGCGGCACGAATGAGATCCTGCCAGTTTTTCAGGCCGCCTTGCGCATAATCGCCGATTTGCGGGCAGACCTTCCGCATCCGCTCCAGGCTGATCGCCACCCTCTTTTCCGGCACCTTGTCCGCATTCGCTTCGCCCTCGCCTCGATCGCCCCCCGGCTCCGCCCCTTCTAATTCTCTTTTGCCGTTTAATTCAAATGGTAGGTCTGTGTTTGAATTCTGAATATGGCGCTCGGATTGAAGGTCATTGCCGCTCATTTCTTCTTCTGAAAGGCTTGATAGATAAGCGTTTTCCACCTTTGTCCGGAATGCAGTAAGGCGTGCCCGCAACGCCGTAAGCGCTGCGGCATCCGGTCGGCGCGGGAGGCTGCCAAAAGACATCTCCTGAAACTCGGCAACGAGCACCGCCCAATCACCCATCCTTGCCTCTTCAATTGCGGCCGTGAGGATCTTGGAGATATCCCTCAGATGCAGGGTCACCTCGGTCCGCAGCAAGCGCAGGGCCTTCGCCTCGCTGCGCACAGCCTCCGCGGCCGCATGGATCTCGGCAGCTTTCAGGGCCAGGGGCGCCAGGTCGAAGCCAAAGGCCTCGTCGACCATGCCGTGATCGTCTCTCACGCAGTAACGTTTGCCGTTGGCACTATCGCGGCGAAAGATCAGTCCGGCCTCGACCAGCGCCGTCAGATGCCTGCGGATGGTGGCCGGGGCCATACCACGGGCGCGGATCGAGAGTTCGCGGTTGGACGGGAAGACGATGATCTGTTTCGAACCGTCGAGCATGCGATCGGTGGTGAAGCTCACCAGAGCCTCGAGCAAGCCGATCGCCCGGTCGCTCAGGCCGAAATGGGCGCGCGCTTCGGTAAGCGCCCGCAGCAACTGCCATTTGTCGCCGCCACCCGTATCGTTGCCGCCGTCGCCGGCGCGCAGTTTCTCCTGCCTCTCGGAGACGGAAGCCTGGCGGGCAAACAGCCGCGCAGACATCCTGCCGCCGCCGAATGGCGTCGTCGCAAGCCTGTCCATCATGATCCGGTCCTCTCGTGAAGAGGCAAGACGGGCCCTTTGAACGAAGCGTTAGGCGCAGAGCAAGTGTCTCGGATCCGACAATGATGCCGCCGACTCTTGACTTTGCCTGGTGGAAGTGATTCTCTCAGATTGCTACATACGAGAGGGCTTCCGAAACGGTCACGTTTTGGGGGCCTTTTTTCTTGTCTCCGCGCTTCCTTTCCTGGTTTCGCGTGTGTCTGGTGGACGAGCGGCCTGCGAGAGGGCCGAATCAGTCCGAAAAGCTATGCCGAAACGGGCAGTCTGAGCCTGCCGTCATTCTCAACTTTTGGTCTTCAGATGTTCCGCATAGGCCCGCTTCACATGCTCGGAGAGAGCATCGAGGAAGGCCTCGTCGACATCCTTGGCAAAATCGATCCGGACAATACGTCCCTGACGTTTGTAACCGGCAAAAACACGGCCTCCAGGCGCCAGCAATTCGACGGGTTCGGCCTTCTCGCCTCGCACTGCCGCGGGTTGCGTCAGCCGCGCAAGCAGTAGCTCGAACCGCCGGTCGGTGTCCGATTCCCGAAAAATAGCTTGGCTGATCTCGTCCGCAGCCGTTTCGGAGGAAGCCTTGGCGCCGAAAATCTCCATGAGCTTCATCCACCGCTCACGGCCTGCCTTCGGCGCAGGACCGATCGCGCGGATCACCGTCTCGGGAATACCCTCGGCCACCTGGAGAAGGCGCGACAGTTCCGATTTCTGGACTGCAAGCGCCTCGCCGATCAGCCGACGGTCGAAGCCGCGGCTCACCAGCGTGCGGGCAAAAACCGCGCGTTCGATGAAGGACAGATTGCGCCGCTCGGCATTTTCCTTGCCTTGGGCAAGGATCAACTGGTCGTCGGTCAGGCTCCGAACCAGTGCCTTGACCTCGATCCCGAGAGCTGAGGCAGCACGCAGGCGACGATGGCCATAGGCCACCTGGAAACGGCCGTCCTCGGAGGGGTGAGGCCGCACCAGGATCGGCACCTGCTGACCGCTTTCCCGCATGCTCTCGACGAGTTCGGCAAATTGCGGATCATCCACCTCGCCGGCCGTCAGGCGGTCGGAAACGAAGGACGCCTCGATGCGGCTCGTCGGAAGCGACAAGACGCGCTCGCCCTCTTCCAGAGCCTGGCGCAGATGGCGCACCTCTTCCGCTTCTCGGGCGATCGTGTTGAGCGACAACCCCATGGCCTTCACGGCACCGGATGCAGCGCGCAAGGGCGATACGCCAGCGTCCGCATTGGCGGGAGCAACAGGTGTTGAAGGCTTGGTCGCTGGAGCCGGAATAGCTATCGATTTGACTTCCGGCGCCCTCTGAAGTGAGGAAGCCGCGGGCGGGGCCCCGGCTACCGGATTGGCGGCGGCCGGCGGTATGATGGCGTCGCCGAACAGTGCCTTGATCGAATTCTTGCGGTCGCGGCCCGTCATGTCGTCCGCCCCCATGCCGTGTGGACCAGAGCCTCGATTTCACTGTTGACGGCATCGAGCGCTTCCATGGCCCGGTCATAGGTGCCGCGTGAGAAATTCTCCCGACCCACCTCATAGAGCGTCTGCTTGGTCAGGCCGGCATCGGACACCGCGGTCGATTTCAGCATCGGCGCCGTCAAGACGCGCTCGCCGAAGAGCGATCTCAGGAAACCGACGATCTGGGTCTGTGGCCCGTCATGCGGCTCGAAGCGCGTCACGAGATAACGCAGGAAGTCGAAATTAAGCTGACCGCCGGCTTCGCGCACAACCGACAGAAGGTCAGAGGTCATGAACAGGAACTGGCTCATCGATGCGACATCGAGCATCTGCGGATGCACGGTAACGACGACCGAAGTGGAGGCACAAAGGGCCGACAGCGTCAGGTAACCGAGCTGCGGCGGGCAATCGATGACGACGACGTCGTAATCGTCCGCGACACTTGCGAGCGCAGCCTGAACCCGGGCGAAGAACAGTCCCTGCGTATCGCCCGGCTTGCGCCCGGCGAGCGCCTGAGGCGTCACATGCTCGAATTCCTGCAGTTCCAGATTGCCGGGGACAAGATCGAGCCCGTCGAAATAGGTCGACCGGATGATCTCCCGCAAAGGCCGAGCTTCGGCATCGTACCGGATCGCGCCGTAGATGGTGTCGTTGCCGGACAGATCCAATTCCGGTTGATAACCGAACATCGCCGAAAGGGAGGCCTGGGGATCGAGGTCAACCGCCAGAACCCTGTGACCGGTCAGCGCAAGGTGCTGCGCCAGATGAACGGACGACGTCGTCTTGCCGGAACCGCCTTTGAAGTTGGTGACAGAGATAACCTGTAGATGCTCGCCGCGCGCAGGGTCCCGCCACTTCACATAGGAGCGCGCCTTGGTGTCATTGCCCTTGGCACGAGCCTGATCGGCGAGGAAATGGCGAAGAGCATTAATGTCCTTCAAGGAATAGAAGCGACGACCGCCGCTTCCGACGACCGGCTGCGGGCCATCTCCGGCCAGCGAAAGCTGCCGCAAATAACCGTCCGACACACCGATCAGGCGCGCGGCTTCACCCGAGGTAAAGCTGCGCAGTGTTTTCTGCGAGGAAGGCGCAAACAAACGCTCCCGCATGGCCTGCAGTTGCGCAGACAGCGCCTGAGCGTCTTCCGCGATGGTCTCGTCGGCAGGGCGCAACGGCATGGCCTCTTCCAAATGTGCGTTGATCGATGGCTGACCCATCGGTCCTCTCCGTTCTTTCAGCCTGCTCGACCGAGAATGCCGCCATCATGGCGCAATACGGGCAAGCCGGGCAGACAGTCTATGACATCTGCGATTCTCGCGGCGATGGAAATACGCAATTGCGAGGGACTAACAGAATGTGACGTCAGTTACGGCAATCAGGCTCATTATCGCCTCTTGCCCGTAAAAGCCTCGCGGATCACCTGAGTCGCGTCAAGCGGTTTTTGGTTAACGAAATCTTAACGGCCACACCCGGGCGCCCAGCCGTTTGCCGCCGAGGGAACATCGGTGGGGCCAGACGATTGTCACCGACAGTGGCAACAGCAAAGGAGGATCTTGATGCGTTTCCACCGGTACCAGAACCCGATACCCGACTCGATCGTCGTCAAACTCTACACCTCCGGCGAGCAGGTTCGCGGCTATGTTCGCAAAATCACCGATCCCGCGATCGACGACACCATATTTCCGGGGGAGGAAATGGAGCCGGAGGCTGCCTTGCGCCTCGCCGAAACCCACAGCGGTGGTGAAGCTCCGATTTATGTCGAGCTGACCGAAGGCGTCGTGTGGCAACCCGACTGGGGTGACATCTCCTGAGGCTCTGCAAGCCTAGTGTGACCGCAGCCAGTCACTGAGTTCTGCCTCTGCGCGCTCCAGTGCACTGTAATTCAGGAGCTTGCGCAAGAGCGCGACAGTGACCGCGCGGGCACGCAGGTTGAAGCGCCCCTCCTCGCCTTCATCCGGCGTCATCTGGTAGACGTCGAGCTTTTCGTAAAGCGATTGCAGGCGGTTCTGGACGCTGCGGAGCGACAGGCCTCGCCGGCGCGCAATAGTGCGATCTGTCAAACCGAGCGCAATGTCGACCAGGATTTCGTATTCGCTGTCGCTGAAGCCCTTCACCTGACCGAGGCTCTTCTGCTGCATGCCGCGGACTTCACGATCTATGACGCATTGCGCCTCGACGAAGATAGAGCGCAAAGCCAGTTTAAGCCGTTCGTCCGACGCCGATTTCAGCACATATCCATAGGCTGCACCATCGGGCACGATGCGGGAGACACCCCGCACATAGGCTTCGTCGGAATAGTTCGACCAGAACAGGATTCGGGTATCCGGCCGCTCCTTCCAGATGGTACGGGCCGCCTCGATGCCGTTCCTGGCGTTCATCTGCAGGTCCATCACCACATGGGCAGACTTGTGATCGCGGGCGAGCCGCTCGCCGTCTGCACCATTTTCGGCCTCGATGACCGTCTTGCATTCCGGCAAAGCCGCGCAAACGGCTTCCAGAAGATATGAGCGATGCAGCGGGTCGTCTTCGACGATCAGGACCTTCATTGTGTGTCTCCTGCGGATTTGCGCCGACCTTGGGCCAAGGGCAATTGCAAACGCACGGTCGTGCCGCGGCCGTCGCGATTCGGCCCCAGCGTAAACTTGGCCGAGATCAGGCGGGCCCTCGTCGTCATGTTGTCGATGCCGCCGCCGGATCGGCGCTCCTTGCGTGGGATGCCATGACCGTCGTCACTGACCTCGATGACAAGCGTTGTTGCAGTGTTGCGCAGGCGCACGGCGATCGCGCTCGCCTGCGCATGGCGCACGGCGTTGTTGATTGCTTCCTGCACGATGCGGAAGAGCGCGATGCGCACCGTCTGGTCGACTATGTCGATCAAGCCGTCTGTCTCGTCGGCAAGGTCGCATTCGATCTGTGAACCCTGGTCGCGCACCGCCCGATCGAGATGGTTTTCCACCGCATGGGCAAAACCGAAGAGCTGCAGGACAGAAGGTTTTGCCTCCTCGATGATTTCGCGCAGGTCTTGCATGCAGTGTTGCAGGCTTCGGGCAATCGGCTCCAATGCCTCGCCATTCAGGTCGCGCTCCTGGATCAACCTGTCGAGACGGCGCGACAGACGGGTAAGATCGGCAAGCGTCTGGTCGTGCAGGTCCATACCAATGCGCTGACGTTCCCGCTCCAGCGCTTCGGTCAGGCTGAGGGCCCCGAGCCGTAGGCCTTCTTCCCGAGCCCGCGCCTCGGCCTCCACGATTGCCGACTGTTTTGCCTGGTCGGCAGCGCGCAGCGCAAAGAAATAAGGCGAGAGCAGATCGGCGATCGACTGGGCATTCTTGACGTCGCCCGCGGTATAGAAATCGACCTGATGCGAGGAGCAGCTGAGCGCACCGATCACCTGCCCCCCGACCTTCAACGGCACATGGATGCGGCTGCGCAAATTGTGTTCGAAGATAGGCTGGGTAAAAGGGGTATCGCTGTAGTAGCGGCTTTCCTGCTGCGCATCCGGAGTCAGAAAAAAATCGATTTCGCCCCACAGCAAGGTGCGGATGGGACTGCTGGTCACGGGTGCAGGCGCCGCCTGTCCCCAGAAGGTGTCGAGCCCGGTCTCATAAGCCGTGTGGTAGAGGCCGTTCACCATCATGATGCAGACATCCAGATGGTCATGCGGCACGATATGGGACACCTCGACGCCCACCGCCTTGATCGCGGAGCGGAAATCCAATTGCCCTGCCAGAAGTCGGGAAATCCCGAGATAGTGGTCGAGCAGCGCCGAGGGCGCAAGGTTGAGCATCGGTCGTCCTCCCATGGCGCCTGCTCCTCCAGGCACCACACCTTCTATAACACAGAGAGGTATAGCGCGCGTCCTGCGAGATCCCGCACCTTATTTCGTAAATCCCGCACATGCGCTGCCACCGTCGCCCTATACACATCCCCTGATCTAATCCATCTTGAGGGTGTCGAGGGGAGGAAACTCGATAGGGAGGTCGGCCGGAGCCACAGCTTGGCCGACAGGAGGAAACCGGTCCGACGAGACCGGGCAACAGGGAGTGAGATGATGAGAGCCACCAGAATTCTTCTGGCGACCGCCGCTTTGTGCGTCGCTGCGACACCGATGACGGCCCTTGCCGATACCTCGGGCAAGAAGATCGCCTTGTCCAACAACTATGCCGGAAATTCCTGGCGCCAGGCCATGCTGACCAGCTGGGAAAAGGTCACCGGCGAAGCTGTGAAGGCCGGAACGGTCGCCGCAGCAGACGCCTTCACGACTGCCGAAAACCAGGCCACCGAACAGGCCGCCCAGATCCAGAACATGATCCTGCAGGGTTATGACGCGATCGTCATCAATGCTGCCTCGCCGACCGCGCTCAACGGCGCCGTCAAGGAAGCCTGCGATGCCGGCATCACAGTCGTTTCGTTCGACGGCATCGTCACCGAACCCTGCGCCTGGCGCATCGCTGTCGACTTCAAGGAGATGGGCCGCAGCCAGGTGGAGTATCTCTCGGGCAAGCTGCCTGAAGGCGGCAATCTGCTCGAGATCCGCGGCCTTGCCGGTGTCTTCGTTGATGACGAAATCTCGGCCGGTATTCATGCCGGCGTCGAACAGTTCCCGCAGTTCAAGATCGTCGGCTCCGTGCATGGCGACTGGGCTCAGGACGTCGCGCAGAAGGCCGTGGCCGGCATTCTGCCGAGCCTGCCCGATATCGTCGGCGTCGTGACCCAGGGTGGCGACGGCTACGGTGCGGCCCAGGCGATTGCTGCCGCCAATCGCAAAATGCCCGTCATCGTCATGGGTAACCGCGAAGACGAGTTGAAGTGGTGGAAGGAACAGAAGGACGCCAACGGCTATGAGACCATGTCAGTCTCGATTGCGCCTGGTGTCTCGACGCTCGCCTTCTGGGTCGCCCAGCAGATCCTCGACGGCAAGGAAGTGAAGAAGGACCTCGTCGTTCCCTTCCTGCGCATCGACCAGGACAACCTGGAAGCCAATCTTGCCAACACCCAGGCCGGCGGCGTCGCTAATGTCGAGTACTCGCTCGAAGACGCCCAGAAGGTCATCGCTTCGGCCAAGTAACATTTGGCCTTAATCGACCCTCCCCCGATCCGTCCGGCCTCGTTGCCGGGCGGAACGGGACAGGTGGCCCGCGCTGGGGCGCTGAGCGATTGCGAATTGGATGAAAGACATGAATGCGAACGAGGCAGCGGCGACCGTCGTCAGCGTCACGGATGCCAAGGTGCACTATGGCGCTGTCCGAGCCCTGGACGGCGTCACTCTGACAATACGAGCGGGGGAATGCATCGGACTCGTCGGGCATAATGGCGCCGGCAAATCCACCATCGTCAACGTCATCAATGGCGGGCTCACCCCGCATCACGGCGCGGTCGCCTTCGGCAGTTCGACCGGCCAGGGCATCAACGCCGCGCGCGAGGCTGGCATCCGCTGCGTGTTTCAGGAGTTGTCGCTCTGCCCAAACCTGACCGTCGTCGAAAACACCCGCGTCATGCATCGCGGGCTTTCCGGTTTCGGCTGGCGAAAGCGGGGCGCCGACATCATCGCGAAAAAGCTGAACGAGATTTTTCCGGGTCATGCGATCGACGCCTCCGAACAGGTCGGCAACCTGACGATTGCCGAGCGGCAGATGGTTGAGATCGCCATCACCTTCTGCGAGATCGGCAATCCGGTCCGCCTGGTTATTCTCGATGAACCGACATCCTCACTCGACGCCCGGCTGGCCGAGCAACTGCTGACTTACGTCCGCCGATTTGTCACGGCCGGCGGCGCAGTGGTCTTCATTTCCCATATCCTCAGCGAGATCCTGTCGATTGCGAGCCGCATCGTCGTCATGAAGGACGGCAAGGTGGTCGCCGAACGTCCGGCGGCGGACTTCTCGGAACACGGCCTGATCGAGGCCATGGGCAGCGTCGTGAAGGCACGGCAGGCGCGCATGTCGACAACGGCCCGAATCGGCGCGCCCGTCATGACGGCGGCGTCGGCGCGCGGCGTGGGACTGCCGTTCCAAGCGCATCGCGGCGAAATCATTGGCTTTGCCGGCCTCGGTGGTCATGGCCAGACTGAGATGCTGATCAATCTGTTCAACGCCCGAAACGGCAATTGGCTGCGGTCCAAAGATCCTGAAGTCGCCTTCGTCGCGGGCGATCGGGCCGTCAACGGCACCTTCACGCTTTGGAGCATCCTGAAAAATTTCAGCATCGGCGTCTTGCCCGATCTGACACGTCTTGGAAAACTTGATGAGGAAAGAGAACGGGCGCTGGGCCAAGCCTGGAAAGAGCGCATTGGAATCCGCACGCCCGACATGGAGAACGGCATTTTGTCTTTGTCCGGCGGAAACCAGCAAAAGGCCCTCTTCGCCCGCGCGCTTTCGAGCCGCGCGCCGATCGTACTCATGGACGATCCCATGCGCGGCGTCGACTTCGGCACCAAACAGGAAGTTTACGCCATCCTGAGAAGCGAGGCCGAGAACGGCAGAACCTTCATCTGGTATTCCACCGAGATGGACGAGGTCTGCCTTTGCGACCGCGTCTATGTCTTCAACAACGGTGCCATCGTCGCCGAACTCGCCGGTGACGAGGTCTCGGAGGAAAACATTTTGTCTGCATCCTTCAAGGAGGCGGCGGCATGAAGGCTCACCTTTCTGCCGACAGCATCCGCCTGCTGATCCCCGCGCTCTCGCTCGCGGTCCTGCTCGCAGCGGTCTTTTATCTTCAGCCGCGCGCCATGAGCTATACAGGGCTCAACCTCCTGTTCAATCTCGCAGTCCCGATCGCGCTCGCCACCATCGCCCAGATGCTGGTCATGACCATCAACGACCTTGATCTCTCGATGGGCACCTTCGTCAGCTTCGCGGCATGCGTTGCGGCCACCTTCCTCAACGATACGCCGCTGCTGGGTCTCGCGATCCTCGCAGGTGCCATCGGCGTCTATGCCGTCATCGGCGTTCTTATCCATGTGCGTGATCTGCCGTCGATCGTCGTCACGCTCGGCATGAGCTTTGTCTGGGGTGGACTTGCCGTCCTAATCCTGCCGGCACCCGGCGGCTCGGCCCCCACCTGGATCCGGGCCATCATGACCTCGCGCCCGCCTTTGGTGCCGATGGCGATCGTCGCCAGCGTCCTCATCGCGGTGGTCAGCCACTACCTGATCATGCGATCCTCTTTCGGTGTCGTGTTGCGCGGTGTCGGCGGCAATGCGCGCTCTGTGGAACGCGCCGGCTGGTCGATCATCGGCGCCCGCGCTTCCATCTATGCCCTGGCCGGATTGTTTGCCGTACTGTCGGGCATCTCGCTGGTCGGTCTCACGACCTCGGCCGATGCCAACATCGCCTTGCGCTACACGCTCCTGTCGATCGCCGGCGTCATCCTCGGCGGTGGTGAATTCGTTGGCGGGCGTGTGTCGCCGATCGGGGCGGTCATCGGAGCGCTCACATTGACGCTTGCCGGGTCGTTCCTGTCCTTCCTCAGGATCTCCCCGGACTGGCAGATCGGCGCACAAGGTGCGATCCTCATTCTGGTTCTGACCTTGCGACTGGCACTCAACCGCTTCGAAGGCCGGAGGGTAAAGTCATGACGGCCCTGATGAAACGTCCATGGATCTGGTCCTTCGTCGCCGCTGCGCTGGTCTTCGTCACGACCGTTCTGTTTACCGGCGGAGCAAGCACACTGGGCCTTGCCCAGGCCGCGCTGACATTCGCTGCGTTTTCGATCCTCGTCGGGCTCGGTCAGATGCTGGTCATCACGCTGGGCCCCGGCAATATCGATCTCTCCGTGCCTGCCAACATGACCCTTGCAGGCACGGTCGCGCTCAAGGTGATGAATGTCGACAACGGCACGATCCTCGTCGGCCTCCTGGTTGCCGTTCTGGTCGGGATTGTCATCGGCATCGGCAATTACGCGCTGATCAAGCTCCTGCGTATCCCACCGATCATCGCAACACTGTCGATGAGCTTCATCATCCAGTCGACCGCAATCTGGACCAATCGCGGCCTGCGCGTCAAACCGCCCTCGGCGCTGGCCGATTTCACCACCGCATCGACGCTTGGAGTGCCCAACGTTGCCATTGTCGCCTTCCTGTTGTCCCTGATCGTCTGGTTCGTTTTGAACAAGACCGTCTACGGTCGGTGGATCGCCGCCATCGGCC
This sequence comes from Hyphomicrobiales bacterium, assembly GCA_900473805.1. GTDB lineage: Bacteria > Pseudomonadota > Alphaproteobacteria > Rhizobiales > Rhizobiaceae > Allorhizobium. The sequence continues at coordinate 195,451 of UCMS01000027.1, forward strand.
AGAGCATCAGGGCGGCCCGCATGACCGGCATCCCGATCGATGGCACCCGCTTCGTCACCTACGTCCTGTGCGCAGTGCTCGCCGCCGTTTGCGGCTATCTGCTGGCCAGCTTCTCGGGCGGGGCAGCCCTCAACATGGGCTCGGAATACCTGCTGATGTCGATTGCCGTCGTAGTCATCGGCGGCACCGCCGTCGCAGGCGGCAATTCCAACGTGCCGGGCATCTGGGGGGCGTCGCTCTTCATGTTCCTGGTCGTCTCCATGCTCAACACCTATGGCTTCGGGGCGGGGATCCGGCTTATCCTCACCGGCCTCATCATCATCGCCGTCATCATGCTGCCGAGCGCCCGTTCGCTCGACAAACGATAGAACCCGCAGGACACGCCCATGGCTGACAACCCCGTGTATGAGATCCACGATCCGCGTTTCCGCGATCTCTTCGTCATCAGCGCCGAGCTCGAGGAGCTCTATTCCGGCTGCCGCTGGGCAGAAGGCCCCGTCTGGTTCGACGATGCCGGCCATCTCCTGTTTTCCGACATACCGAACCAGCGTATCCTGCGGTGGGTCGAAGGCGGCGGCGTCTCGGTCTTCCGCAGCCCGTCCAATTTCGCCAATGGCCACACGCGTGACCGCCAGGGCCGGCTCGTTTCCTGCGAACATGGGGGGCGCCGGGTCACGCGCACAGAGGTGGACGGCACGATCACCGTGCTCGCCGACAGGCATGACGGCAAGCGGCTGAACTCGCCCAACGACGTCGTCGTCCACTCCGATGGAAGCGTCTGGTTCAGCGATCCGTCCTACGGGATCATGTCGGACTATGAGGGATACAAGGCGGACGAAGAGCAGGAGAGCCGCAGCATCTGGCGGCTCGACCCAGGGACCGGTTCATTGTCGGTCATGGCCAGCGATTTCCTGCAGCCGAACGGCCTTGCCTTCTCCCCGGACGAGCGACGTCTTTATGTCGCCGATTCCGGCGCAAGCCATGCGCCGGAAGCTCCTCGGCACATCCTCGTCTTCGACGTTGCGGAGGGCGGCCGATCGCTCTCGAAGGGTCGCGTATTCGCAACGATAGACAAGGGCGTGCCGGACGGCATGCGCGTCGATATGGCGGGAAATGTCTGGTCGAGCGCTGCAGACGGGGTGCATTGCTTCGCCCCGGATGGCACGTTGCTCGGCAAGATTCTCGTACCTCAGGTCGTTTCAAACCTCGCCTTTGGTGGCCCACGCCGAAATCGCCTGTTCATCACGGCGACAAAATCGCTCTACTCGATCTACACGGCAACGACCGGCGCCCAACGACCCTGAAGCCGGCGGCACAGCGGGGTCAAATGGGCGCCTGTTCGATGTCTTGGGTCGCCTCCAGATCCTGCTCGGCCTCGGCCACCGCCTGCCGTGTAAAGCCGCGCAGGCCGGATATTTCCTCTGCGTCCCGCTCGATCTGCACTTCGCTCGTTGCATAGTGCACGGCAAGCTTGGCGTTCGACATCAGGGCGTGCAGGTGGATCCGCTCGTAGCCGTGGGACGCGTCCACCCCAAAGGTGATGAGTGCGGTTCGAACGTCATGGCCCGCCTCGACCGCAGAGGCTGCATCCGAGCGATAGTAGCGAAAGACGTCCTTTTGCACGGGAATGCCCTGATCGCGGCAGATATGGTGCAACTTCTTCGAGAGGTGATAGTCGAACGGGCCCGTCTGGTCGGCCATTGCGAGCGTCACGCCGAATTCCTGCGAAGCCTGCCCCGGCGCGCTCGTCCCGTTGTCGATCGCGACCAGCGAGGCGATCTCCGGCACCAGGGCTGCAGAAGCTCCGACGCCCACCTCCTCACCGATGGTGAACAGCCAATAGGTATCGACCGGCGTGACGAGTTGTTGGCGCTGCATGGCTTCGAGCGCGGCCAGCATGATCGCAACGCCTGCCTTGTCGTCGAGGTGACGCGAAACGATGAAGCCGTTTTCGAGAAATTCAGGCTGCGGATCGATGGCGACGATATCGCCGACGTCGATACCGAGTTGCACGAGATCGTGGCGATGACGGGAGAGGGCATCGACCCGAAGCTCCACATATGGCCACCCCGATGGCTGCGTATCCACTTCCTCGTTGAACGTATGCCCGGAGGCTTTCAGCGGCAGAATCGTTCCGCGATAGGTGCCTTTGGATGAGAAGACGGAGACACGTGCTCCTTCGGCGAAACGGGCAGACCAATGGCCGATCGACACGAGTTCCAGCCGCCCATTCTCCTTGAGCCCCTTAACCTGTGCGCCCAGCGTGTCGAGATGGGAGACGATGCCCCGTGCGGGCCGTCGGGCCGTGCCTTCCCTCAATGCCCGAATTGCGCCGCGGCGCGTCAGCTTCACATCCAATCCCAGCTTTTCCAGTTCCCGCGCCGTATAGCGCACCGCTTCATCGGTGAATCCGGTCGGGCTCGAGATCGCCAACAGCGCTTTCAGCTGGCTCGTGAGGTATTCGGGATCGATCGCAATAGGGTCTGTCATGCATGACATGTGTCGCGCTGACGATTGAGGTCAAGCACTGAAACCACACCTTCCCCGCAGGTTATGCATCCCCGACGACAAAAACACGCAAACATAAAGCGGCAGAATTTCGCGCCTCCCCTCTTCAATCAGACGGCAAAAAGTGTAAACTAATTTTTACACTCACTGTGAGGCGGGACCCATGGCCCATCCATTTCCATTCTCCGCCATCGTCGCTCAGGATGAGATGAAGAAGGCTCTTCTGATGGCGGCGGTCGAGCCGCTGCTCGGCGGCGTGCTTATTTTCGGCGATCGCGGCACGGGCAAATCGACAGCTGTCAGAGCGCTGACGGAGCTTCTGCCCGTGATCGAAACACGGGAAGGCTGTCGCTACAACTGCCATCCCGCCGAGCCACAAAGGGCTTGCACGGTCTGTAATCCGGTCGCCGGATCGAAACCACCGATCGTCAAACGTCGCGCACCGATGGTCGACCTGCCGCTTGGCGCCACCGAAGACCGGGTCTGCGGCGCGCTGGACATCGAAAAGGCCCTGGTGGCTGGCGAAAAACACTTCGAACCCGGGCTCTTGGCGGCCGCCAACAGGGGGTTTCTGTACATCGATGAAATCAATCTGCTGGAGGACCATCTGGTCGACCTCCTCCTCGATGCAGCGGCCTCCGGCATCAACGTCGTCGAGCGCGAGGGCCTGAGCATCCGCCATGCCGCACGCTTCGTGCTGGTCGGGAGCGGCAACCCGGAGGAAGGTGACCTTCGGCCGCAATTGCTCGATCGCTTCGGACTTTCGGTCGATGTCCGCACGATCGACGATCTCGACCAACGCATCGAGGTGATCCGCCGGCGTGACGCCTACGAGACAGACCCGGCCGGCTTCTGCAAGCTCTGGGCTAGGAAAGATGCTGCGGTTGGCCGTCGCGTGGTCGCGGCAAGCAAGATCCACCGCCAGGTCGAGATCCCAGATCACGTGGTCATGCGCATGTCGCAACTTTGTCTGCGGCTCGGCATCGACGGAATGCGCGGAGAACTCACGCTGATGCGCGCAAGCCGGGCTGCCGCCGCGCTCGCAGGACGTCTCGCGGTCAACTGGGACGACGTTGCGGAAATCGCACCGATGGTACTCTGCCATCGCCTTCGTCGCGACCCGCTCGATGATGCCGGTTCGGCCCCAAGGGTAGAGCGCGCCCTGGCGACAATCGGGGAGACCGCCAGCGGCCATCACGCCCATGGCTGAACTCGGCCCTCACGACGCCTATGACGCAGCCCTCGACCAGAGGGGTGCAGCGCTGTGGGCCGATGCTCGGCTGGCGATCGAACTTCTCTCTCTGGGTGGCGCGGCGACCGGCGGCCTCTGGCTCAAGGCAAGATCAGGCGGCGTCCGCGATGTCATCGTTTCCCGACTTCAGGATCATCTCGGTGCCGCCGTCTATCGTCTGCCGCCCGGGGCCTCCGCTACCAATCTCACCGGGGGCGTGGACCTCGCGGCAACCGCCGCCAGAGGGCGCCTCTTTCGCCAGGCCGGGCTTCTGGAACGTGCGCGGGGTGGCATCCTGCTCATCCCGATGGCCGAACGGCTTGATGCCTCGCTCGCTGCCATGGTGGCAAATGCCATGGATGCCGCCGAACAAGACAATTTCCTCCTGATCGCCATCGACGAATCGCTCGATGACGAAGCGCCGCTCTGCGCAGCGCTCGCGGACCGTCTGGCACTGCGCATCGATCTCGACGGTATCGGCTGGCATCATGTGACCGACGAGGTCCGCACCGAAGGCGGACCACCCTGTGCGAGCAAGGCCTGGCGCGATGTCACAATCGACGACCGGCTGCTAAGAGGGCTTGCCTTACTCACCCGGATCACCGGGCACGGGTCCTCGCGCAGTCTCGCGCATCTCACCCGCATCACACGATTGCTCGCCTGCCACGATGGGCGCAACACGGCCGAAGAGCGTGACGTCCTGACTGCCCTTCGGCTCTGTCTCGGTTTGCATCTTGCACCTCAGGCGGACGCTTCACCAAGGACGACAGAGGAGTCGGCCCCGGAGCCGATAGCTGAACCGGATCGGCAGGATGCCGCATCCAATACGAACGAGGCGTTGAACAGGGATCAAGAGGCCGATAGAGGCGGCCCGGTTCATCTCGACGCCCTGACGGAAATACTCGCCGCCATTGGCGCCGGCGTGCTTTCGGCCGATCCCTGGCTGTCGATCACCCAGCGTCCGAACCGCAATGCCGGGGCAGCCGGAAAATCTGGTGGACTGCGCAAGAACACCCGTCGTGGCCGTCCCTTCGGCATCGGTCTTGTGCCACCGCACCCCGAGGCACGACCGGATATCATCGCCACGCTGCGCGCGGCAGCGCCCTTTCAGCGGATCCGTGCGTCCCAGCGCCTTGCCGCCAGCATAACCGGCATCACGTCCGCCGCAGAAGTCACGACGCCACGTGCCTTCGTCATCCGGGACGATTTCCGTTATGTTCGGCTGCGTCATGCCGCGCCTTCGACCGCCATTTTCGTTGTTGATGCCTCTGGCTCCACGGCACTGGAGCGGTTTGGCGAGGCCAAAGGCGCGGTCGAACAGCTGTTGGCACGCTGCTACGTGCGTCGCGACGAAGTCGCCCTGATCGCCTTCCGGGGTACGGGCGCAGATCTCTTGCTACCTCCGACGCGCTCGCTCACGGCCGCCAAACGCAAGCTCTCGGCCCTTCCCGGTGGCGGCCCGACGCCCCTGGCCGCAGGCCTTCAAGCAGGTTTAGAACTTGCCCTTTCCGTCGAGAGACGAGGCAGCAGCCCGGTGTTGGTTCTCCTGACCGACGGCAGCGGCAACATAGCCCTTGACGGCACCCCCGACCGGGCGCTGGCAACCGAAGAGCTCATGCGCCTCGCCGCAACCTGCAAGGCGAGGGATGTCAGAACCATCTGCGTCGACATCGCCCGGCGCCCCCGAGAAAGTGTCACCCATCTCGCCAACATGCTGGGCGCCGACCTGCACGTATTGCGCAAGGCCGATGCGGGCCGCATGTCGGCTCTGGTTGACAACTCCATGCGGGAGGCCCGGACATGAGCTTCGGACGTGACAGGCTGGACTGGGAGATCTATGGCCTTGACTGGCCGAACCGCAGCGCAAGTCAATTCATCGAGACCGCGTCCTGCCACTGGCACGTCCAGATATCGGGGCCGGAGGGCGCTCCCGTCATTCTGCTTCTGCACGGCACCGGAGCCGCGTCGCATTCCTGGCGCCATGTCCTACCGCAACTCTCGACGCGCTTTCGCGTGGTTGCACCAGACCTGCCCGGCCATGGTTTTACGCGTTCACGAGAGGAGGCAGATCTGTCGCTTCCCGGCATGGTGCAGGCCCTGACGGAACTGCTGTCCCGTCTGGATCGCTGCCCAGCCATGATCGTGGGACACTCAGCCGGTGCAGCGATTGCCGTCACGCTTGCTGCTGGCACGTCTTCAGCCTTGCCGCGCCATGTCGTCGGCATCAACGGCGCATTCCTGCCGATCCGCGGCAATGCGCTGTTCTCGCCGCTTGCCAAGGCGCTCTTCGCCAATCCCCTTTCGGCCTCCATGTTCTCGCTGATGTCTCGCGTGACACCGCTCGGCGGCAATCTGCTGACTGCAACCGGCTCGCCGATCGATGAACGGGGCAGGGCCATCTATCGCATGCTGCTCGCTTCGCCCTCCCATGTTCGCGGCGCACTGGGCATGATGGCCGCGTGGGATCTCTCCCGCTTCGATGCCGTCCTGCAGCGGCTGCCCTTCCCGATGACGCTGATCGCGGCAAAAGATGATCCGATGGTGCCGATCGAGAACTCCGCCCATGCTGCGCGCCAGGCGACAGGCAGCCGGCTGATCCTGACCGACACGGGCGGTCACCTCCTGCATGAATGCCGCGCCACGGACGTCGTGCACTGGCTGAACGAGACCCTGAGCCAGCAGAAACCGGACGGAGCGGACGCCGCATGAATGTCGCCAGCCGCTTCCTGACATCGAATGTCATCGACCAACGACCCCATGCCGTTGTGATTGGGGCTGGCGTGGGCGGTCTCTCGACGGGCGCCCTGCTCGGCGCGAAAGGTTATCGCGTCACCATTGTCGATCCCCTGGACGAACCGGGCGGCCGGGCCTACGCCTATCGGCAGGACGGCTTCACGTTCGATGCGGGCCCGACCATTATCACCGCTCCCTGGCTCTTCGAAAACCTCTGGCGCGATTGCGGCGGCCGTTTGAGCGACGATGTCGAGCTGAGACCCAACAGCCCTTTTTACCGGGTGCGCTTCGACGACGGGACGGTCTTCGATTATTCCGGAGACCGCGAGGCCATGGAAGCCCAGATCGCCCGGATCGAACCGGGCGACGTCGCGGGTTACCGGAGCTTTCTCGAAGAAAGCCGGCGTATCTATGAGGTCGCCTTCGAAGAATTGGCGCACAAACCCTTCCACAGCCTTCTCTTTACCGCGAAGACACTCGCCGGCCTTGTTCGCCTTGGCGGATACCGCTCGGTGTATTCGGTCGTTTCCAGGCATTTCAAAAGCGACAAGCTGCGCACGCTCTTCTCCTTTCATCCGCTGCTGATCGGCGGCAATCCCTTCTCGGCCACGTCCTTCTATTGCCTGATCGCCCATCTGGAAGGAAAATACGGCGTCCATCACGCGATCGGAGGCACGAATGCCCTCGTGCGGGGGATCGCTTCCCTGGTCACACGCAACGGCGGGGTCATCCGCCTGAAACAGACGGTCACCGCGATCGAGACGGAGGGACGGCGGGCGACGTCCGTACGACTGGCTTCAGGCGAGCGGATCGCCGCGGATATCGTCGTCTCCAATGCCGATCCCGCCACCACCTATGGCAAGCTTCTCAAAGATCATCCCCGGCGACGCTGGACCGATGCCAAGCTCGACCGCGCCGATTATTCGATGAGCCTATTTGTCTGGTATTTCGGCACGAACAGACGCTACGACGACGTGCTGCACCACACGATGATCTTTGGCCCGCGATACCGGGGACTGCTGGACGACATCTTTCGCACGCACCGTCTCGCCGAGGATTTCAGCCTTTATCTGCACAGGCCGACGGCGAGCGACCCGTCGCTTGCGCCGCAGAGTTGCGATGCATTTTACGTGCTGAGCCCGGTCCCCAACCTCAAAAGCGGGACCGACTGGAACGAGACTGCCGAACGCTATCGCCGGAAGATTGAAAGGCGGCTCGAGGCGACGATGCTGCCCGGCCTCTCCCGGCACATCGTCACCTCCCGCATCGCGACCCCGCTCGACTTTCGCGAGCGTCTGTTGTCCTGGCAAGGGGCGGCCTTTGCATTCGAGCCGAAGCTCTTTCAGAGCGCCTGGTTTAGACCCCATAACAGAAGCGAGGAGCTCGACAACCTCTTCCTCTGCGGCGCGGGCACGCATCCCGGCGCAGGGTTGCCGGGCGTCGTGTCGTCGGCGCGGATCGTTGCCGATCTCGTTCCCGATCCGGCCACTCTCTTTGCCGGTCATCAGCATAGAAGCGAAAGGCACGACCGCCCATGAGCACTTCGGAGCCAAGCCTCTCGGATGGAACCTTCGCCCGCCCCCTCACTCGTCGGCCGATCCTGCTGAACTACGGCTTTTCCGGCGACTTCGAAGACCACAAGGCCTGCTCGGCTGCAATTCGGCGGGGTTCGAAATCCTTTCATCTCGCTTCTTTGCTTCTCCCCGCACGCACCCGTACGGCCGCCCGTGCGCTCTACGCCTTCTGCCGGCATTCCGACGACATGATCGACGCCCCCCGGAGCGGCATGCCGGCGCTGTTGCGCCTGCGCGAGCGTCTCGATCTCATCTACGAGGGCACCCCTGAACCGATTGCCTGCGACCGAGCCTTTGCCCGTATCGTGCATGATTACGCGATCGCCAAACCAGTCGTGGAGGCACTTCTCGACGGCTTTGCCATGGATCTCGAAGGACGCCGCCATGCGACCATCGACGATGTGAAGGCCTATGCAACCTGCGTGGCGGCGAGCGTCGGGCTGATGATGGCGTCGGTGATGGGGGTGAGCGATCGCGCCGCGCTCGCCCGTGCTGTCGACCTCGGGATTGCCATGCAGCTCACCAACATCGCCAGGGATGTGGGGGAAGACGCACGAAACGGCCGGCTCTATCTGCCCGTCGACTGGCTCGATGAACAGGGCGTCGATGCCGATGCCTTTCTGCGCGATCCGAGGTTTTCACCGGCTATCGGCCGTGTCGTGAAAAGACTGCTCGATGAAGCCACCCGCCACTATCGGCTGGGTCACGCCGGCATTTCAAGCCTGCCCAAGCCGTGCCGCCATGCGATCCGCACGGCAGCGCTCGTCTATGAGGCGATCGGGTCGGGCATCGCCGCCAACGGCTATGACAGCGTCAGTCGACGCGCGCGGACGGAACTGTCCACAAAGCTTCGCCTGATGGTCAAGGCCCGACGGGAAGACAGCCGTTGGACAGCGTCCACGGTGCGCGATCTGCATGCGGGTACAGAACCTGCTGCCCGCGCGCTTGTGGCGCTGAGCGTCGTGCCGCGCCAATACGCGGCGACGTCGGCAAGTGCCGCAACCGACGCGGAGACGACCATCGGGCGGGTCGCGAATATTCTGCTCAGGCTGCATGGAGAGGCCCGTGCTGATACGTTGAAACGCCGGAAGACTGCGCGAGAAAAGGTGGCGAGCCTTGCTTGAGAGCTATTTCGGCATCATCGAAGCCATCTTCGTCTTTAGTCTCGCAATTGCCTTCTACGTCTGGCAGATGCGCGACCTGAAGAAGGAAAAGGCCAGAGCCGCGGCGCGAGAGCGTGAGCGTGGAGCACGGCAGTTGACCGACAACGCGCCAGACGAAAACTAGCTCCGGCGCGGCATGCGAAAAGGAAGCATCAGCCTGACGAGAGGAGATGCGAGCCGCCGACAATCCAGGGTCTCGTGCATCATGGTGAGCCGATAGCCGAACATCGTGGTGTCGACCAGGGACCGCCGATAGAACGGCGTGTCTTCCAATTTGTTGCGCAGAACCGGCTTGGCGGCCTCGTCACAAGCAATGCCACCCCCCACGCCCCAGAAGCCCCGCGTCAGCGCTTGACTTTGGGGTGGGCGGAACGCCACATGCTCCCCGCTTGCCGAGTAGACAAGCCCAAAACGATGGTTTTTGCCCGTGGCCAATATCGCGTCGTAGAGAACCACGGTTCGGCCATCCTGCGTCTTACCCCGCGCCCAGTCCCAGCCGTGGAAGTCAAGCTCGAGGGCGCGCGTGCCGAAATTCATGTCGTGGTAGCCATCTCCCTCCCAGCCGCCGCCGGGCAATGCCTCGCAGGAAAGGCTCACCCGTCCGCCCGGTGCGACCGGTTGCCAGGCATGCAGGCCAGCTTCATCGAGCCGATAGCTATGGTTTGCCAGGAAATCGGGTGTGAGCCGGATCTCGCCGTGCATGCGCTCAGGCAGCAGCCGTTGCCTCGGCCATGGCAGAAACATCTCGTCGAAGGAAATCACGAACTCTGCCCCATCGAAGCGCATGACGCTTGCACCGATCGCCAGAGACGATCTGTTTCGATGCAGATGTCGAACCGAACGCTCGGTCATCGCCCAGGCATGACCCGACGGACCATAGAGCGCGACATTGAAGGCAACGTGGTTCTCCGGGTCCTTGCGACCCGCCCAGTGGTAGTAGGGCGAGAAGACCGAACCGACAAAGGCGATCACGGTGAAGGCGAAACGCCCGCAGTCGCTGGTTCCATCGACATACCACCAGCGATAGCCACCGGGGCCAACCGTCTGGTCAAAGGCCGGTCCACCATCAACCGTTCTGCCGCGAGCTTCCCCGAAAGCGCCGCCATCGGGAGCCCCGGACCCGGATGGACACTGCCGCCCGCCAGATATAGCCCCGGCACTGGACCTTGCGAGCCCGGTCGGGCGAAGGATGCCATCCATCCGTGTGAGGCCATCCCGTAGAGGGCCCCGCCCGTGCCCGGATAGAGGTGCGCAAAACGATCGGGTGTCGTGATGCTCGACAGGACCGGATCGCCCGAAATCGTCAGACCGTTCAGCGCCAGTCGTCGTTCCATGGTCTTCAGACATGCACCGGCCTCACTTTCACCGAAACGTCGACGGTCGCCGTCCGCCGGCAGATTCATCAGGGCATAGATGCGCTCTTGCCCGCCATGCGACAGCGGCGGCCGACCCTGCGCATCCCTATCCTGCGCGCAGAGATAGACGGTCGGGTCTACAGGTGCTTCGCGACGCTTGAAAATTGCTTCGAACTCTTCCTGATAATCGTCGGAGAAGAACACCGTGTGATAAGCAAGCGGCACCCCTACCGGTTTTGCGAGACGGCATGAAACGAGCGCGGAGAGCGAGCGCTGCATCCTGGCCTTGACCGGATCGGGAGGCGCAATGCCGATCAGTCGCGGGAGCATGGCAACGTCACCGTTGAAGATGATCTGCCGGGTCTTCACGTTGCGTCCTGCCCGGGTCAGAAGACCGGCGACGCAACGACGCGACGGGTCCATCTGAATTTCGCCGACGGGGTCTCCGTACCGAAATTCCACGCCCAGCCCGACCGCAATCGCGCTCAACCGTTCGGCGAGCGCGCGAATGCCGCCGTCCACCATCCAGACACCCATCTGCTCGACATGGGCGACGAGCATCAGCGTGGCCGGTGACAGATAGGGTGACGACCCACAATAGGTGGCATAGCGACCGAAGAGCTGACGAAGCCGCAGATCTGAAAAATAGCTGCCAAGAGCCGACCAGAGCGTTGAAAACGGCCTGATAGCCAGGAGATCCGAGGGGCGGGCAATGCGGCGCGACAGAGAAACCGGATTGGGTCTGCTGGCATCAATGAAGCTGTCTTTCAGCACCTCGAATGTCCGACGGCTGTCCGCTGCAAAGCGGCGGTAGCCTTCCGCTTCGCGCCGCCCGGCGAAATCGGCAATGGCGCGGATGCTTTCTTCCTGGTCGGCGTGGAGATCGAGGCTGGCGCCTCCGCGCCAATAGTGTCGGGCAATCACCGAGCACCTTGTCAGCACCAGTTCGTCATCGATCGATCGACCGGCCGCTGCAAAGAGCGCGTCGAAGACCCATTTCATGGTCAGGACGGTTGGGCCGGCGTCGAAACCCCGACCGCCGACGTCAACCCGCCGCATCTTGCCCCCCGCCTCGGGCTGCGCTTCACAGACCAGGACGCGATACCCGGCAGCGGCCAGCCGGATGGCAGCCGCCAGCCCCCCGATGCCAGCGCCAACCACCACAACCGTGTCGTCAGCCGGGGCGACCATGATCCTCTCCGTGGCCAGTTGACTTACAGTAGCAATCTGTCAATCTTTGTTTACACATTACAGAGTTGCGATTAATTTACAATCACCCTTGTCCGGAGGTGAGCCTGATGGATTTTCCCGAGCGCATCGAAACCGGTTTGCAGCGCAGCCTGCGTTACGCAACCGCAAACGGATGTCCGCCCCTCCTGGCGAAGGCGATGAAGCACGCGCTGTTTCCCGGCGGCGCACGCATAAGGCCACGCCTGTGCCTTGCCGTTGCTGCGGCCTGTGGCGATCGGCAACCTCTCGCCGCAGACAGTGCCGCAGTCGCGATCGAACTCCTTCATTGCGCCTCGCTTGTGCATGACGATATGCCGTGTTTCGACAACGCAGCGACCCGACGCGGCGTGGCCAGCGTGCATGCGCAATTCGGCGAGGAGATCGCGCTTCTGGTCGGAGACGGCCTGATCATCGCCGCCTTCGAGACGGTCGCCCGAGAGACGCAACAGACGCCGAACCTGACCGCCCCCCTGATCGCGACCATCGCCAATGCGGTGGGCACGCCTTACGGACTCGTGGCAGGACAGGCCTGGGAAAGCGAGCCCGACATCAACATCACTGCCTATCATCGCGCCAAAACCGCCTCGTTGTTCAGCGGCGCCGTATCCACCGGCGCCATCGCTTCGGGTGGAAATCCCAGGGAATGGCTGGTTCTCGCAGACGCCCTCGGCGCGGCCTATCAGGTCGCTGACGATCTCTATGATGCCGTCGGTCAATCCGACGCCGGCAAACCCGCCGGTCAGGACAGCCGCAACGGCAAGCCGAACCTCGTCGCGAGCATTGGCCTTGATGCTGCCCTTACGCGTCTCAAGCATTTGGTGATGGAAGCGGTTGACAGCGTTCCGGACTGTCCGGGCGCGGAGGCTTTTCGCGCCATGATCCGCAGCGAAGCGACCCGTCTGATGCCGAAGACGCTCGCCACCAGCGCAGCATAGGGTGATGGATACCGGCGGAAAAGGCTTCACGGCCCAGCCCACCGCCGCTGAAGAGGCTGCTACGCGCCTGCGTCCATTCAGCATGATGCAGTCTTTGGCGATCACAGCTCGACTTTGGCGAAATCGCCAGATCGCCTCGCCGCGATTTCGCTCCTTCCTCGCCCGATTGCCGCTCCTGCGCATGATCGGCAATAGAAAGGCGAACAAACTCTTCCGCCTGACCACCGGATTCGTGCACACGCAGATCCTCTCCGCCTGTATTCACCTCGGCATTTTCGAAGCGCTCGACGGAAAGGCGCTGTCAACGACGGCTTTGGCCACGCAATGCGGTGTGTCGGCTGATACTCTCGGCCAATTGTTGGCCCAAGCGGAGCGGCTGGACCTCGTCATCCACGGCGCCCCCGATCTCTGGATGCTTTCGGATACAGGAACGGTCCTTGCCGTTGACCGCGGGCTGCGTGAGATGATCCGGCATCATGATATGCTTTACCGCGACATCGCCGACGCAGGCGCCTTCTGGCGTGGTGATCGTGGTCAAGGCGAACTGCACCGCTACTGGGCATATGTCCGGCGCGGCGATCTTGCCGCGATTGAAAACGCGGCGGTGGCACCCTATTCCGCCCTGATGCGCGAGAGCCAGGCTATGCTCGCCGACTGCATCTTGGCCTCGCATGATTTCGGGCAATATCGATCTGTTCTTGATATCGGCGGCGGCGAAGGAGCATTTCTCTGCGCCCTCGCCGAGCGGCATCGATCGACCGAACTCGCACTTTTCGATCTGCCGGCGGTGACCGAGTTGGCGGGCCGCCATCTGGACGGACGCGGGCTGACAGCCCGTTGCCGACTTCATCCAGGCGACTTTGCCACAGATGTCATTCCGACCGGCCATGATTGCGTGACGCTCGTGCGTATCCTGTGCGACCACGATGACGACCGCGTCTTGACGATTCTTCGCAATCTGCACCGACATCTGGAACCTGGGACAAGGCTCATCATCGCGGAAGCCATGGCTGGCGACAGTGAGGGCGCCAAACTGGCCGCCATCTATTTCACAACCTATTTCGCTGCGATGGGGTCCGGGCGCTGCCGAACCGCCTCCGAAATTGCAGGACTTCTGGCCCGCAGCGGCTTTCGCAACTTCGAAGCTGTCACCAGCGTCAATCCCCTATTGGTCGGTCTCGTGATCGCAACGCGATGACCCAATCCTGTTCGCCGCGTCCGCTTGTGTAAATATAGATTGACACTTTGTAACGTAATCTTAAGATGACAATGGGAGCAGAAGGCATCCCGTGTCCGGGGAGGGCACGATAATGCGCAGTGCAGCCATCGTCTTCGAACAACCAGGAACGCTCGCCGTCAGGCATTTGGCGCTGAATACGCCCGAGGCATCGGACGTGGTGGTCGAGTCGCGCTTCAGCGGCGTATCCAGCGGAACAGAGAAGATGCTTTACGAAGGCACCATGCCGGCCTTCCCGGGCATGCGTTATCCGCTCGTCCCGGGCTACGAGACGGTGGGTGTGGTGGTCGAAGCCGGCCCTGCGTCAGGTCGATCAATCGGCGACCAGGTCTTCGTCCCCGGTGCAAACTGCTACACGGATGCTGCCGGATTGTTCGGTGCCAGCGCTTCGCTGCTCGTCGTACCCGGCGCCCGCACGGTGCAGACCCATTTTGAACAGATGGAAGATGGAGCCCTGCTGGCTCTGGCCGCAACCGCCCATCACGCGGTCTGTCGCTCGGCCCGCGCTGCATCCCTCGTCATTGGCCACGGCGTCCTCGGACGCCTGATCGCCCGCATCATTCTCGCCACCGGCAATCCGCCACCGATCGTCTGGGAAACACGTGACGCCCGGCGCGCCGGTGCGAAGGGCTATGTAGTCGGATCTCCCGACGCTGAGCGCGACCTGCGCCACGACGTGATCATCGATGCCAGCGGCGATGCCACGGTCATCGACAAGGCAATCGGACGGCTCGCCCGCCGCGGCGATCTCGTTCTGGCCGGCTTCTATGGCGAGCGTGTCGATTTCGCTTTTCCAGCCGCCTTCATGAAGGAAGCGTCGATCTTCATCGCCGCCGAGTTCACACCCGCCGACGTTCAGGCGGTCCTCACCCTTGTCGAGGCAGGACGCCTCTCCCTCGGTGGCCTGATCACGCACCATTCTCAGCCGTCCGATGCGGCTTTCGCATACCGGACGGCGTTCAACGACCCCGACTGCCTGAAAATGATCATCGACTGGAGGAATGCCGCATGAGCCTCGACCTGGCACAGGACGGACTGGAGCGCCTGCAGGAAAACCTCCGCGAAGAAGCCGGCATCGAACCCGATGCGCCGGCCACGGGCAAGGTCACCAAGGAAACTCAGATCATCGCGATCTACGGTAAGGGCGGCATCGGCAAGAGCTTCACGCTCGCCAACCTCTCCTACATGCTGGCCCAGCTCGGCAAGAAGGTGCTTCTCATCGGCTGCGATCCGAAGAGCGATACGACCTCGTTGCTCTTCGGTGGCCGCGCCTGCCCGACCATCATCCAGACTGCCTCGCGCCGCAAGGAAGCCGGCCAGGAAGTGTCGATTTCCGACGTCTGCTTCAAGCGTGACGGCGTCTTCGCCATGGAGCTCGGCGGACCGGAAGTCGGCCGCGGTTGCGGCGGGCGCGGCATCATCCACGGCTTCGAAACCCTCGAGAAGCTCGGCTTCCACGACTGGGATTTCGACTATGTCCTGCTGGACTTCCTCGGCGACGTGGTCTGCGGCGGCTTCGGCCTGCCGATTGCCCGCGACATGTGCCAGAAAGTCGTCGTCGTCGGGTCGAACGACCTGCAGTCGCTCTACGTCGCCAACAATGTCTGCTCTGCGGTGAAATACTTCCGCAATCTCGGCGGCAATGTCGGCGTCGCGGGTCTGGTCATCAACAAGGACGACGGCACGGGCGAAGCCCAGGCCTTTGCCGAGGCCGTCGGCATCCCTGTTCTGGCCTCGATCCCGCAGGACGACGACATCCGCCGCAAGAGCGCGAATTACCAGATCATCGGCACCCATGACTCGCAGTGGGGACCGTTGTTCGAAGCGCTCTCCATCAATCTTGCCGAAGCTCCCCCGGTCCTCCCCCGACCGCTCGACCAAGATGGCCTGCTTGGCCTCTTCGACGCGAGCGAAACAGGTGCCGATTACAAACTCCAGCCAGCCTTGCCGGAAGACATGTGCGCCTCGGGTGCGCTGAAACGGCCATCGCTGGAAGTCGTCTACGACAACGTGTGAGATCGGGTGAAGACAATGGATGACCTGCGCAAGGAATTCGAGCCGGACGACGCCAGCGGGACCTCTCCCCTTGGCAGCGACACCGCCGTCCTTGCAGACGGCGTGGCCGCAGATCCGTCCGGCATCGGCTGCCATGGCGGCGTCGAGCTTTCCAAGGCTGCGGCTCGCGCCGCCGGCCAGGGCGAACTGATGGATCGCTTCGAGGCGGACTATCCCAAGGGTCCGCACGACCAGCCGCAATCCATGTGCCCGGCCTTCGGCTCGCTCCGCGTCGGCCTGCGTATGCGCCGTGTCGGCACGATCCTCTCGGGTTCGGCCTGCTGCGTTTACGGCCTCACCTTCACCTCGCATTTCTACGGCGCCAAGCGCTCGGTCGGTTATGTGCCCTTCAGTTCGGAGACTTTGGTCACCGGCAAGCTCTACGAGGACATCGTCGAGGCCGTGCATCAGATGGCGGATCCGGAGAAATTCGATGCCGTCGTGGTCACCAACCTCTGTGTCCCCACCGCCTCGGGCGTGCCGCTCAAAATGTTGCCGCGCGAGATCGACGGCGTGCGTATTGTTGGCATCGATGTTCCAGGCTTCGGGGTCCCGACTCACGCGGAAGCCAAGGATGTGCTGTCGGGCGCCATGCTCGCCTATGCCCGCCAGGAAATCGGTGAAGGACCGGTCCAGCGCCCGCGTGGCGGGTTGAAGGACAGGCCGACGGTCACGCTGCTCGGCGAAATGTTCCCCGTCGATCCGGTCGTCATCGGCGGCATGCTGGAGCCCATGGGCCTGGCGGCTGGCCCGACCGTTCCCGTCCGAGAATGGCGCGAGCTCTATTCCGCTCTCGACTGCGCCGCTGTGGCCGCGATCCATCCCTTCTACACGGCGAGCATCCGCGAATTCCAGGCTGCCGGCCGCCCGGTCGTCGGCTCGGCACCCGTCGGTGTCGACGGAACGGATGCCTGGTTGAAGGCGATCGGCGACAACTGCAACGTTCCAGAGGCGAAGACCAATATCAGCCGCAATGCCATGCGCGGCGCGATAAAGGCGGCCCTCGCCGATCACAAGATCAAGGGTCGCATCACGCTGTCGGGCTATGAGGGTTCCGAACTTCTGGTCGCCCGCCTTCTGGTCGAACTCGGCGCAGATTTGCGTTACGTCGGCACGGCCTGTCCGAAAACGCCTTACAACAGCGAGGATGCCGACTGGCTGGCGGCCCATGGCGTGGAACTGCGTTTCCGCGCCTCGCTGGAGCAGGACCTCGCGGCCTTCCAGGAATTCAAGCCGGATCTCGCCATTGGGACGACCCCTGTCGTGCAGAAGGCGAAGGAGAGCGCCACCCCCGCCCTCTATTTCACCAATCTGATCTCCGCCCGTCCCCTGATGGGTCCGGCAGGTGTGGCTTCGCTGCCCGCCGTCATCAACGCCGCCATCGGCAACAAGGACCGCTTCCTCGCCATGAACGCCTTCTTCGAAGGTGTCGGCTCCGGCGATGGTGCCGGCATCTGGGAAACCGTGCCGGAAGACCGCAGCGCCTATCGCAAGAAGTTCGCGGCCAAGGTCAAGCAGTCCCGCAACGCTGTCGACAATGGGGAGAGCGTCGGATGCTGATCCTCGACCACGACAGAGCCGGCGGTTACTGGGGCAGCGTCTATGCCTTCACCGCGATCAAGGGCCTCCAGGTAATCATCGACGGCCCGGTGGGCTGCGAGAACCTGCCCGTCACCTCGGTCCTCCACTATACCGACGCCCTGCCCCCGCACGAGCTGCCGATCGTCGTCTCCGGCCTGTCGGAAGACGAACTGGGCCAGCACGGCACCGAAGGCGCCATGAAGCGGGCGCGCCTGGCGCTCGATCCCGACCTGCCGGCCGTTGTCGTCACCGGCTCGATCGCGGAAATGATCGGCGGTGGCGTGACGCCTGAAGGCTCCAACATCGTCCGCTTCCTGCCGCGCACGATCGATGAAGACCAGTGGCAGAGCGCCGATCGGGCGCTGAAATGGCTCTGGACGGAATTCGGTCCGAAGGGCGGCAAGGTGCCGGCACCGCGCCGCCGACCGGAAGGCGCGAAGCCCCGTGTCAACATCATCGGCCCAATCTACGGCACCTACAACATGCCTTCGGATCTCGCCGAAATCCGCCGTCTGGTCGAAGGACTGGGCGCCGAGATCAACATGGTCTTCCCCTTGGGCAGCCATCTCGAAGATGTGCGCAAGCTTGCCGACGCCGATGCCAATATCTGCCTGTACCGCGAATTCGGCCGCCTGCTCTGCGAGGCGCTCGACCGCCCCTATCTGCAGGCCCCGATCGGCATTCATTCGACGACCGCCTTCCTGCGTGAACTGGGCGGCATGCTGGGTCTCGATCCGGAACCCTTCATCCTGAAGGAAAAGCACACGACGCTGAAGCCGCTCTGGGATCTCTGGCGCTCGGTCACCCAGGACTTCTTCGCCACCGCAAGCTTCGCGATCGTCGCCAACGAGACCTATGTGCGCGGCATTCGAAACTTCCTTGAGGAAGAAATGGGACTGCCCTGCAACTTCGCGATCCCGCGCAAGGCTGGCTCGAAGACGGACAATATCGAGGTCGCGGAACTTACCGCCAAGAAGCCGCCGATGATCATGTTCGGCTCGTTCAACGAGCGCATGTACATGGCTGAACGCGGGGCCCGCGGCAAGTTCGTGCAGCTGTCCTATCCAGGCGCCATCGTCCGCCGCCATCCCGGCACGCCGGTCATGGGCTATTCCGGTGCTGCCTGGCTGATCCAGGAAGTCTGCAACGCGCTTTTCGATATGCTGTTCGACATCCTGCCCCGCGCCGGCGAGCTCGACGCGATCGAGGCGACGACCGCCCGTCCACGCAGCGAAATGGCCTGGCAGTCCGATGCCCAGGCCTCGCTTGAAACATTCATCGGCAACGAGCCCGTGCTCGTCCGCATCTCCGCCGCCAAGCGGCTCAGGGAAGCGGCGGAACGCGAAGCGCGTCGGGATGATGAGCACGAAGTCACCCGTCAGCATGTGGAGAAGGCCGCCCGTCTCGAGGGAGCCTTCGCATGAGTGCCGGAACGAGACCCTTTCGAGGGACCATTGGAGGTGAAGCCATGATCACTGCAACCCGATCCGATCAGGACATGCGTCGAACCCGCGACCGCCAGTCCGAGCGCCAGAACATGCGGCGTCTCTACCTGCTCCTTTATCCGCTGTGCCTGTTCGCCGCGGTCACGTCCCGGCTTGCAGGCCATGCCGAGGATACCGGCGAGCGACCGGCACAATCCGTTTTCGCCGAGGCCCGCTCTGCGGCCTATGCAGCTGCCGGCTACGCCTTCCACGCGTAGCCCGATTCCTTTGCCGGTGTTCTCGACACCGGCAGAACCCGGCAGGTCCGTCAAACGGCCTTCCGAAACCCCGCCGCGGGGGCGCCGCGGTGTTCGAGACTAGGAGGTGAATTTGATGGCTGAGACATCAAATGTTTCACTTTCGGGTCTGACCGAAAGCGAAGCGCGCGAGGTCCATGGATTCTTCATCCAAGGCTTCATGATATTCACGGCGATTGCCATCGTCGCGCATATCTTGGTCTGGATGTGGCGTCCCTGGATCCCGGGGCCGGAAGGTTATAGCTCTCTCGAGAGCATTCACCAGACGGCTCTCACGCTTCTGCCGATGTTGGCCTGAGGAGGCGTGATATGTGGAGAATCTGGCTTATGTTCGATCCGCGCAAGGCGCTGGTCGCACTGTCTGTGTTCCTTTTCACCCTCGCCATCCTGATCCACTTCATCCTGCTGAGCACGGAACGCTTCAACTGGCTGGAGGGCAAGCCCCTCACGACCAGTTCCATCGAGCATTCCCTCACTGAAGGTGTGGATCTCAGGCTGATCGGCTGAACCCAGAACCGGCAGCGGGCGCAGCCCACAAGGTTTCGCCCGCCGCCAATCCTGCACGACCCGACATCGCCGCCTGGCTGATTACCTCTGGAGGAAACGAACATGGCGCTGCTGAGTTTTGAACGCAAATATCGCGTACGAGGCGGGACGCTGCTCGGAGGCGATCTCTTCGATTTCTGGGTAGGCCCCTTCTATGTGGGCTTCTTCGGCGTCACCACGGCCTTCTTCGCGATCCTCGGAACGGCCCTGCTGATCTACGGCGCGGCCATTGGTCCGACCTGGAACATCTGGCGCATTTCGATTGCTCCACCCGATCTTTCCTACGGCCTGGCACTCGCACCGCTGAAGGAAGGCGGGCTTTGGCAGATCGTGACCGTCTGCGCGCTCGGCGCCTTCATTTCCTGGGCCCTGCGCGAAGTGGAAATCTGCCGCAAGCTCGGCATGGGCTACCACGTGCCCTTCGCCTTTTCCTTCGCGATTTTTGCCTATACGACGCTCGTCGTTTTCCGTCCGTTGCTGCTGGGCGCCTGGGGCCATGGCTTTCCCTACGGCATCTTCAGCCACCTCGATTGGGTGTCGAACGTCGGCTACCAATACCTGCACTTCCACTACAATCCCGCGCACATGATCGCGGTGACCTTCTTCTTCACCACGACCCTTGCGCTGTCCATGCATGGTGGCCTCATCCTTTCGGCCGCCAATCCGGGCCCGTCGATCACCGAAGCCGGCAAACAGGCCGAGGTGAAGACACCGGAATATGAAGACACCTTCTTCCGCGACATCATCGGTTACTCGATCGGCACGCTGGGCATCCACCGCCTCGGCCTGATCCTGGCGCTGAACGCGGGCTTCTGGAGCGCCGTCTGCATCGTCATCAGCGGGCCGTTCTGGAATCAGGGCTGGCCGCAATGGTGGAACTGGTGGCTTCAGCTGCCGATCTGGAACTGAGGGGGACCGGACCATGTTCTTAGCGCAGTATCAAAACATCATCACGCCCATACAGGTCAGCGGTCCGCTGGAAGAAGGCATGCCGCTACCCGCAGGCGACAGCCCGCGCGCCGGGAAGCCGTTTCTCGTCCGCCTGTTTGGGATGATCGGCAACGCCCAGATCGGCCCGATCTACCTCGGCTATCTCGGCACATTGTCGCTGGTCTTTGGCTTCATTGCCTTCGAGATCATCGGCCTCAACATGCTGGCCTCCGTGGGCTGGGATCCGATCCAGTTCGTCCGGCAGCTCTTCTGGCTGGGGCTTGAGCCGCCACCGGCGAAATATGGCCTGAAAGTCCTGCCGCCCCTGGCGGAAGGCGGCTGGTGGCTGATCGCCGGCTTCTTCCTGACAACGTCGATCCTTCTGTGGTGGGCGCGCGTCTATCGCCGGGCCCGCCAGCTCGAAATGGGCACCCATGTCGCCTGGGCCTTCGCCGCTGCGATCTGGCTCTTCCTGGTGCTGGGCTTCATCCGCCCACTGCTGATGGGGAACTTCTCGGAAGCCGTTCCCTTCGGCATCTTCCCGCATCTCGACTGGACGGCCGCCTTCTCGATCCGCTACGGCAATCTCTACTACAATCCCTTCCACTGCCTCTCGATCGTCTTCCTCTATGGCTCGGTCCTGCTTTTTGCGATGCACGGCGCGACGATCCTGGCCGTCGGCAAATATGGCGGCGAGCGCGAGCTGGAACAGATCACCGATCGCGGCACAGCCTCTGAACGCGCGGCCCTCTTTTGGCGCTGGACCATGGGCTTCAACGCCACCATGGAATCCGTCCACCGCTGGGCCTGGTGGTTTGCGATCCTCACGCCCATCACCGGTGGTATCGGCATCCTGCTCACAGGCACCGTCGTCGACAACTGGTACCTCTGGGGCATCAATCACGGGATCGTCTCCCCGCTGCCGGGCTATCCCGGTGTCGTCGACCCGGCGCTTTAAGGAGAAGGACGATGAAACTCTGGATTCCCTTCGCCGTATCCGCCGGCTCCCTGCTGACGATCGCAAGCTTCGTCGGCGCCGGCTGGGACGCGCCGCCGGTCGAGACCACGCAGATCGGCTATCGCGGCACGGGCATGTACATCCACCGCGATGTCGAAAAGCAGGAAGTGCTGAAGGCGGCGAACGTCGTGCCGCCAGCGCCTTGGCAGGCCGACCCGGCCGGTGACAAGGCCAAGGATCTCTACGAGAACGTTCAGGTTCTCGGCGATCTCTCGGACGATCAGTTCAACCAGTTCATGGCCTCGATCACCGAGTGGATCGCGCCGGAGGCCGGGTGCAACTACTGCCACAACCCGGAAAATCTCGCATCGGACGAGATCTATCAGAAGGTCGTTGCCCGCCGCATGATCCAGATGACGCAGGCGATCAACGTCGATTGGAGCGCCCATGTGGGCCAGGTCGGCGCTACCTGCTACACCTGTCACCGCGGCCAGGCGATCCCCGCCAACTACTGGTACGAGGATCTCGAGCCGAAGCCGGCCGGTGGCATGACACAGAACCGTCAGGGACAGAACGTCGTCGCCAAGTTTGGCGGCAATTCCTCGCTGCCGCAGAATGTGTTGAAGGACTACCTGCTCGACGCCAAGCAGATCCGCGTCCACTCAACGACCGCCCTGCCGACCGGCACAAACCTTGCCGGCACCAAGGAAACCGAGGCGACCTGGTCCCTGATGATGCATATGTCCGAGTCGCTCGGCGTGAACTGCACCACCTGCCACAACTCCAGAGCCTTCAACGCCTGGGATGAAAGCCCGCCGCAGCGCGTGACCGCCTGGCACGGCATCCGCATGGTGCGTGATATCAACGCCAACTATATGGTTGGCCTCACACCGGTCTTCCCGGACACCCGCAAGGGACCGGAAGGCGATGTCTTCAAGGTCGGCTGCGCAACCTGCCATGCCGGCGTACAGAAGCCGCTCTACGGCGTCTCGATGCTGCAGGATTACGTCGACTCCCTGGCGAAGAAGGGGCCGACCGACGTCCCGGACTTCACGACCTACCAGCCCGGCACGACGCAGCGCATGGCCCCGGCCGGCCAGAGCAGTGCACTGCAGACCAAGCCAACCTCCGAGACGGCAGCCGTCGTCCTGCCGGAGGCGAGCCAGACCGCCAACGACTGACGGCCTCCCAAGGCAGGCCGCAATGGGAAGGGGAGCTCACGGGCTCCCCTTCTTTTTTGCCGTGGCCGACTGGTTCAAGCGAAAGCATACCTGCCGGTTGCCGGTCGTCCGAGACCCCTTCCTCACAGGCCAAGCCCGACGGCTGCGACACAGCCACCGGTCATGTTCGAAAAAAGGCGGAAAGTAAGGGAAAATCAGGCCGCTTCGGCGAAGCTCAGGCCCGGGAAGCGCTGCAGATAGATGCGGAACCACGGCGTGAAGTCCTGCGGGCGCTCGCGCACCTCCCGCATCAGATCTCGAGGGGAAATCCAGCGAACGGCCTCGACCTCGCCCTCGACGGGCGCAACCTTGAGCGTCCGGCTGTCAGCCTGGGCGCTGAAAAGCGTCACGCGCTCGTGCTCCTTGAGACCTTCGCCGACATCGGCCGCGTATTCGACGGTCTGATGGCGGGTGAGCGGCATGGTGAAGCCGAGCTCCTCGGTGAGGCGACGCTCAGCGCAATCCTCGACCGTTTCGTCCCAATGCGGATGCGTACAGCAGGTATTGGCCCAGAGACCGGCGCAATGATACTTGCTCGATGCGCGCTTCTGGATCAGCAGCAGGTCACCGTCAAAGATGAAGACCGAGACGGCAAGATGCAGTTGTCCGTCGAGATGCGCCTGCATCTTTTCGATCGGATAAAGCGATCCGTCACCGGCAACCGCCGGAATGTAAATGCTGTCCGTCATCCTGTCAGCGTCCAAACGAGTTCCTTGCGGCCTGCCGATACGGTCTTTGCTCGGCTTAGGCAACCGCCCTGGCCAGCGCACACTTCGACCAGAGCGAACAGAGCGCCTCTGCGAGATGCTCGATATCCGCGTCCGTGTGCAGCGGCGTCGGCGTGATCCTGAGCCTTTCCTTGCCGACGGCAACCGTCGGATAGTTGATCGGCTGCACATAGATGCCGAAATCGTCGAGCAGCACGTCCGAGATCCATTTGCACTTCGCCGCATTGCCAACCATGACCGGCACGATATGGCTCGGGTTCTGCATATGCGGAATCCCTCGCACGTCGAGCGCACGCCTCACCTTGGCGACCGTCGCCTGATGCATATGGCGCTCGAAGGGGCTTTCCTTGAGATGGCGGATCGACGCAGTGGCGCCTGCCGCCAGCGCCGGCGGGATTGCTGTCGTGAAGATGAAGCCGGAGGCGAAGGAGCGGACAAAATCGACCAGAACGGCCGGGCCGGTGATGTAGCCACCCATGACGCCGAAGGCCTTGCCGAGCGTACCCTCGATGACGGTCAGCCGATCCATCAGGCCTTCGCGTTCGGCAACCCCACCACCGCGCGGACCGTACATGCCCACGGCATGAACCTCGTCGAGATAGGTCATTGCGCCAAACTGGTCGGCAACATCGCAGATCTCCTTGATCGGCGAGATGTCACCATCCATCGAATAGACGCTCTCGAAGGCAATGAGCTTCGGCGCTGCCGGATCGTCCGCCGCCATCAGCTCGCGCAGATGCTTGTAGTCGTTGTGGCGGAACTGGCGCTTGATGCAGCGCGAATGCCGGATGCCTTCGATCATCGACGCATGATTGAGCGAGTCCGAATAGCAAATGATGCCCGGGATCTTGGCAAGCAGCGTCCCGAGGGCCGCCCAGTTCGACACATAGCCGGAGGTGAAGATCAGCGCGCCTTCCTTGCCATGCAGATCGGCGAGTTCGCGCTCGAG
Source organism: Hyphomicrobiales bacterium (assembly GCA_900473805.1). GTDB lineage: Bacteria > Pseudomonadota > Alphaproteobacteria > Rhizobiales > Rhizobiaceae > Allorhizobium. The sequence goes on from UCMS01000027.1 coordinate 220,125, forward strand.
CAGGACGTGATAGTGGTTCGTGCCGGAAATGTTGCGCGTACCGCCGGCACCGGCGCCGCACTTGCGCACGACCTCGATCATCCGGTCGGTGACGAGTGGGTTCTGCCCCATGCCGAGATAGTCGTTCGAGCACCAGACGGTGACGTCCCGCACTGATCCATCGGCATTGTGGAATGCGGCTTTCGGAAAGGCCGAGCAGTGACGCTCGAGGTCCGCGAAAACGCGGTAATTGCCGGCGGTGTGGAGGCCGGCGAGCGCCTCTTCCATGTGCTGGAAAACATCCATCAGTCTTTCCTCTTCCCGATCGTGTCTTGTCCAAGTGTTGTCCAGGAAGAGTGCGGCCCGGACACCGGCCCACTTTCCTTGAGTGCGGAGACGCCATCCGCCGCAGGGCGAATGGCAAGATTGCCCCGGTCCTGCCGCGCCATGGCCCAGCGCCACAGCGCCGTGTCAGAAACGGGAAGAACGAGAACGAGATGTTCGACGATGGCAAGCGCCATGAAGGTGGCGAGCAGCGTGTGGCCGACAACCGAATGGGCCTGGGTCGCCCGGTTCGCCCCGACCACCAGGACGGCAAAAAGGCCGGCTGCAATAGCCAGGAAGATCGGAAACAGCGGCGTCATCCGATCGGTCTTGAAATAGCTTTTGAGGTGCCGGATGCCCTTCGGCATCAACTCACTGACGGCATGCGGGGCACCGAGAAAGATCACCAACTTGGCGGAAATCCGCATGCCCCAGAGCAGCCCAAAGGCGGCAAGCCCAAAGAGATTGGCGGAGCCATCGAGCGCAAGCCACAGCGCAATCGCCGTCACCAGAATGGCGATCTCGTGATCGCTCACCGCCTCCCACGCGGCTCGGAAGCGGCGGAAGCCGGTCAGTCCGGGTGGGCATTCGCCGGTCCGACGCCCTGTCAGTATCCCTGTCAGGAAAGCGGCCTCATGCCAAGCCCAGACGAGCAGTGCACCGAAGAAGCCGACATAGGAACCGAGCACAGTCGGTTCCTGCGCGCCCCGAAGCATGAGGATGAAGCCGAAGGCGCCGACCAGCGTCATCAGCGCCATCAATATGAGCCCCCTGCCCCGCGGTCCGTCGGACCGGTTGACCATGGCCAGCACCAGCCCGGTCGAAAGCCACCATACCGAGATGGCGACGAGTACGACGGCGAGCGGGTGGGTCAGGGTCATGGCGATCTCCTCACCAGACCGGTTGCAAGCGCGAGGTGGCGGGAATTGTGTTCGACTTCGTCGGGATCGCATACATCCTGACAAAATTGACGGCAGCAGCGGCCGACCAGAAGCCCCTGGCGATCTTGCCCGTGAGGCCGCCCTTCGCGTCGGCTGCCATCACCTTGCGGTTGATCCGCTCCATCCGGCGGAAGCCTTCATGCAGGGCCGGATTGTCGAGATCGAGCACGAGCGGGAAGCACTGGCGCGAGATCTCGCTCGTCAACCGGAAGACCTTCATGTCGTAATCGTCGATATCGACGCCAAGCCCCTTGTGGAAGGCTGGCCGCATGTGATCGCGCACATACATGGTGGCGAAGACGGCCAGCAGGAAGAACTTGATCCAGTACTTGTTCAGCCCCTCCATCAGCCGCTTGTCGGAGCGGATGATCAGCGAGAAAGCCTCGCCGTGGGAGAACTCGTCATTGCACCACTGGCGGAACCACTTGAAGATCGGGTGGAAGCGCTGCTCGGGATGCTTTTCGAGATGCCGGAAGATGGTGATGTAGCGGGCATAGCCGATCTTCTCGGAAAGATAGGTCGCGTAGTAGATGAACTTCGGCTTGAAAAAGGTGTACTTCTTCGCCTTGGCGAGAAAGCCCATGTTCACGCCGATGCCGAAATCCTTCAGCGCATCGTTGATAAAGCCGGCATGGCGGGATTCGTCGCGGCTCATATAGCCGAAGAGCTCGCAGATCTCCTGGTTCTTGCCGCGACGCTTCATCTCCTTGTAGAGCACGCAGCCTGAGAATTCCGACGTCAGCGACGAGACGAGGAAGTCGATGAATTCCTCGCGAAGGTCCTCAGGCAGCGCATCGATATCGATGTCGTCCCAGTCTTCGTTGCGCTTGAAGTGGCCGCGGTTCGGATCGCTCTTCATCTGCGCGATCAACACATCCCATTCGGCGCGGACCGGCTCGACATTGATCTTGTCCATCTCGTCGAAATCGGTGGTGTAGAAACGCGGTGTCAGCATGGTCGAGACGAGCGCGCTGCGGGTCGTGTCGTTGACCCCGGCCATGCGCTCCTCGACGGTCGGCTCGTGATCGGAAAGATCAGCAGGCGAAACGTGATTGTTCATGACAATGCCCTCTCGGTGAAGCTGAATTCGCACAATTCCATCATGTCGAGATCGCCGGTCGCACGGATCCAGGCCCGTTCCAGCGCACCCGCCCGGGTGATCGTCGCCTTGCGGCGAAAGTTCTGGCTGGAGCCATAGGGGATCTGGACCGGCGCGCCATGCACCTGCACCTCGTCACCGGGATGCACCACCACGCCATTGTCGAACCTAAGATGCGCGCCAAGCGCCTCGAAGGTGTTGTTGATCTCGACGGTACAATCGACCGTCTCCTTCCGTCGCATCAAGGCAAAGACCGGGTTCATTGGCTTTCTCCTCCCTGTGAGCCCAGAAGGGCTTCGAATGCGGCCACGTTGTCGGGGCCGAAGGCATCCAGATAGATCCGTTCACCGGTACCGATGTCCGACAGGCTGACGGCACCGGCCTCCCATTTGATCAGGCGGTAAGGCGTCTCAAACGGCACCTTGGCCACCTGACGCATGCGTTCGAACGCCCGCAGCGATCCTCGGACAAAGCCGCCGGCCTGGGGCCCGTAGCTTGCGATCTCCCGGCGCGTCGCGACGTCCGTGACGACGACAAAGTCCGAGGTGCTGCGTGTAATCATCAGGTCACGGATGGCGACCGGCGCACCGAGCTGTTGCTTGACAAGACCGAGCCCCGTCGTCTGGCCGAAGACGATCGCACCGGCCGTAAAGGCGAGCAGACCGACCAGACCGAAGAACAGGCCGCGCGGCAGCCGGTTCGGCGTCTTGCCCTTGCGGTCCGCCCAGTAGCCGAGATGCGAGGCCGATCCCATGACGCGCTCCCTATTCCGCGGCGACGACGGAGGGCGGCAGGGCGCGTCCCGTCGTTTCCTCAACGATGATCCGCGGCTGTTCGGCACGGGCACCGCGATACTGACCGACCGCGGCCGACAACACGCCTGCGACTTTCTCCGCGTCTGCCAAGCAGATCAGGCTGGGCTCCGGCTTCGAGAAGCGGAAACCGCGCACATGCGGCCACTGGATGAGCCAGGACAGACGCTGACCCGGCAGAAGGGCAATCGCTATGACCCCGGCCTTCTCACCGATCTTGGCGAGCGCAACGCTGTCGATCTGGCGAAACGGTAGGTTGAGCGTCATCGAGATCGCGACGCCGAAGCGCATCACGACGCGCTCGGTGGTGATCGTATAAAGCGTGGTCTTCTCGACCGCCCAGGCAAACAGCTCGATCATGCCGATGAGCACACCGGCCAGTGCCGTGAGCACGGAAACCGAGAAAAGGATGCCGCCCGCCGGCTGCCCGTCATTCCAGCCGGCCACGACAGCCCAGCTCGCCAGGATCAGAAAATAGCCGACGATCCAGCGGATCTTCAGAAGATGCCGGGCAACGAGAGCCGAAGACGGCCGCCCCTGCCAGAGGATAACCTCGCCAACCGGCGGCACGCCGGGAAGCCCCGGCAGTGGCTCGATTTCATGTTCTCTGATGACGAACTGGCTCACAGCAGCGGCTCCTGACGCAGGCGATCCGCATAAAGGAGACCGGCGCCGAAATAGGCGGCGATCTTGTCTTCCTCGAGCAGGGTCACGAGTTCGGGACGGGCCGTTGCCGGGACATCGGCAAACTGGGCGGCAGTGACGGCATGCACATAGAGATGCCGGACATTCCCGCGCCCTGTCTGGAAGACGACGAAATTGTTCGGCAGCAGCACGGAGCGTGCGCCGCCAGCAAGCTCGACCTCGTAGTAGCGGATCAGGTGTTCCGCACGGTCGACCCAGACATCCTTGACCATACCCGCCACCTGCTTGTCGCAGCCGAGAACGGCCAGACCGCGCGGATCCATGGCACCTTCGGCGATCCCGAAGCCTTCGGCGACGCGCAGCGGCACGATGCGGGCATCCCCATGGGCCGTCACATCAGGCTTGTCAGAACGCTCCGCCCAGGAACCCGGACCGATGCCGGCGAGCAGCGGATTGCCGACCGGCTCCGACGGATAGCCAGGGGCCGGAGCAATGCGGCGGCTGGAAAAGGTGCGGGTGTCGCGCTTCAGATCCGGGACCTGCTTGATCCCCTGACCATGCGGCAGCACGAAGGTCTTCTTCGGCGGCACGAAGAGCCAGGGGCTCTTGTTGTAGCGGCCCGTGACATCCTCTTCGAGCGGATAACCCTCACGACGATCTTCCTGGCGCAGATACCAAATCAGGCCCGCGAAGAAGATCCAGAACGCATAAAGCACCACCTGTGCGACATCGATATTTCCAACCAGCGACCCGGTCATATCAGACCCTCCAGTGTAGAGCGTTTCCGCCGGCCTCAGCCGGGCAGTTCCGCCAATCCAAAACGCATGTCCTGCAGATAATCCCTCTGGTAGCGCCGGCCGGTCAGCGGACCGAGAACCGCCAGGCACAGGAAGAGGAGAATGATTTCAAAGCTGTAGACGACGAGATAACCGGCAGCCGGCGTCATCATGGCCTCGCCCAGCGAGCCGTTCAGCGCCAAGGCATTGATCGTGTTCTTGATCACGCCGCCCGCCAGCATGGCCGCCCCGATGGCGGTCGCCTGCACGGCACCCCAGGCACCGACCACGAGGCCGCTGTCGGAACGCTCGGCGATGCCCATCGCCGCCAGCATCGTCCCGACGGCAAAGAGCCCGCCCCCGAGACCGATGCCGAAGGCGCCGAGATGGAAGAGCGCGTTGATTTGAAGAGGCTCCGCAAAGATGACGGCGGAGAAGGCTGAGATCCCGATCAAGAGGCCGCGCGCAGCAATCCGATACATCTGTGCGCCATGCTGCAGGCTATGGGCTGCCCAGGCAAAGCCGATCATCGTGCCGAAGGCCCAAAGCCCGGTCAGACGCGTTGTTTCACCGACCGAGAGCCCCAGGATCTCGCCGCCATAGGGCTCTAGTAGGATATCCTGCATCGAGAAGGCGGCAGAACCGATGGCAACGGCAAGCAACAACCGCATCACGCCGGGGGCACTGCGGTAATCGTCAAGCGCATCGAAGAAGCTCGACAGGTCACGGTCGACAGCCGTCCGGCGCACGTCGCGCGGCTCCTGCTTCCAGATCGCGATGACATTGATCACGATGGTCAGAAGGGCCGTGCCCTGGATGACCTGAATCAGAAGCTTCGGCGAGAAATCGACAAGGAAGAAACTATAGAAGGTGGACGCGCCGATCATGCCCGTCAGCAGCATGAAATAGAGAAGTGCCACGACCCGCGGACGTTTTTCCTCAGGCACGAGATCGCTGGCGAGCGCAAGACCCGCCGTCTGCGACATATGCATGCCGAAACCGGTGAGGATGAAGGCAAGGCTTGCACCCGCAGCCCCCGCCCATTCGGGTCCGACGGTCTGCGACTGCAGGAGAAGCAGGGCAAAGGGCATGATGGCAAGCCCACCGAACTGCAGCAGACTTCCGAGCCAGACATAGGGCACGCGCCGCCAGCCGAGCACGGACTTGTAGGTATCCGAGCGGAAGCCGAAGAGAAGACGCAAAGGGGCGGCCAGAACCGGAATGGCGACCACGGCTGAAACAAGCGCAACGGAAACGCCGAGCTCGACGATCAGGACACGGTTCAAGGTCCCGGTCAGGAGAACGAGCACACAACCGGCAGAGACCTGAAACAGCGCCAGCCGCAACAGGCGGGACAAGGGCATCTCAGCCGTCGCCGCATCCGCAAACGGCATGAAGCGCGTTCCTACCCTTTGCCAGAACGCGATCATCTTGGCGTTGGCGGCAGCGATCGTCATGACCGGATCACCTCCATGGCCTGCGAAGTGTAGAAACCGACGCCGACCTTGTGGCTGCGGCCGGCCTGCCAGTGGGAAAACTCGGGATGATGCAGCATTTCAGCGACCAGCCGTGACGGATCGACCGGATAGATCGCCGGTGCGCGATTGCCGCGCGGGAAAACCTTGCCGGCAGCCAGCATGGCCCGCAGCAGGCGCGATCCAGGCGCCAGCGTGAAAATCATCTGCCGTGAGGTGCGCTCGGCCAGGGTATGAAGAACGCGCACGGCATCTGCCGGGCGGTAATGGATCAGCACATCCATCGCGACAACAGCATCGAAGCGACCGTGGCGCGGATCGAGCATGTCGCCGCTGTGGAAGGTGACAGACCCCTTGAATCGACCATGCGAGGTTTCGAGGTCATGCGATCGCTGGCGGGCATGGGCGATCATCTGCGCCGAGAGATCGATGCCGACGACGTCTGCACCGCGTGCGATGAGCTCGAAGGAGAGGACGCCCGAGCCGCAGCCCGCATCGAGGATCCGCCAGCCGGTGAGGTCCTGCGGCAGCCACGACGCTAGCGTGCCGCGCATTTCTTCACGACCCTTACGGACCGTGGCGCGGATGCCGCTCACCGGCTGATCGCCGGTCAGACGCTTCCAGGCATCGAGCGCGGTGCGATCGAAGTAATGTTCGATTTCCCCGGTGCGTCTGATGTAGTCGGCCTGGCTCATGGCAACCTCACTCGAAGCCGAGAAATTCAAAGATTTCCCGGTCCTTCATCGGTTCGGCTTCGAGCGCCGGCGTGCCCGCCCAGAGCCGCTCGGCAAGCTGCATGTATTCCTTCTGGATGCCCAAAATCTCCGGCCTGTCACCCATTTCGAACAGCGTGCTCTTCTTCAACCGGCTGAGCCGCACATGGTCACTGTCGGGCACATGGGCGAGGCGCTTGAGGCCGATCGCCTCATTGTAGCGGTCGATCTGGTCTGTCTCGCGCGAACGGTTGGCGATCACGCCGCCAAGCCTGACGTCGTAGTTCTTCGACTTCGCCTTGATGGCGGCAACGATCCGGTTCATCGCGAAGATGGAATCGAAGTCATTGGCGGCAACGATGACCGCACGCTCGGCATGTTGCAGCGGCGAGGCAAAGCCACCGCAGACCACGTCGCCGAGAACATCGAAGATCACCACATCGGTGTCGTCGAGCAGATGATGCTCCTTGAGCAGCTTCACCGTCTGGCCGACGACATAACCGCCGCAACCGGTACCGGCAGGCGGACCACCCGCCTCGATGCACTGCACGCCGTTATAGCCCTCGACCATATAGTCTTCCGGGCGGAGTTCCTCGGAATGAAAATCGACCTTTTCCAGAACGTCGATGACCGTCGGGATCAGGCTCTTGGTCAGCGTGAAGGTGGAATCATGCTTCGGGTCGCAGCCGATCTGCAGCACGCGCTTGCCGAGCATGGAGAAGGCGACCGACAGGTTGGACGAGGTCGTCGATTTGCCGATCCCGCCCTTGCCATAGATGGCGAAGACCTTGGCGCCGTCGATTTCCATGGTCGGGTCGAGATGGACCTGCACGCTTCCCTCGCCATCGGCCCTCTCCCGGAGCTTTTCGGCGATGCGCGCCTCACGTTCAGCGATCTTGCCATGGGTGTAGATGTTCATTGGGCAGCCTCCCTGACCAGTCCCTCGAGACGGTCTTCCAATTCTTCACCGGCCGCTTTCAGCGCGGCGAGCGTTTCTTCATCCGGCTGCCAGTAATTGCGCTCATGCGCCTCGATCAGCCGGTTGGCGACCCGTGCGGTGGCGGCAGGATTGAGCGTCGCCAGCCGCTGGCGCATGGCGTCATCAAGCACGAAGGTTTCGGTGATCTGCTGATAGACCCAAGGGTCAACGCCGCCGGTCGTTGCCGACCAGCCGAGCGTGTTGGTGACCTGCGCCTCGATATGGCGCACGCCCTCATAGCCATGCTTCAGCATGCCTTCGAACCATTTCGGGTTCAGCGTGCGAGTGCGGGTTTCAAGCGCCACCTGTTCGCCCAGCGTGCGCACACGGCCTTCGCCCTGCGTCTGGTCGGAAATGAAGACCGGCAGCGTCGCGCCGCCCTTGGCTTTCGAGACCGCCTTAGTCAGGCCACCAAGCGTGTCGAAGTAATGCTCGATCGTGGTGATGCCGATCTCGACCGAATCGAGGTTCTGATAGGCCATGTCGACATGTTCGAGCATGCTGTCGAGCACATCGGCCTGATGGCTCGTCTTGCCCTTGTGGTTGATCGCGAAGCTCTTGCGATTGCTGTAGGTCTGCGCGATTTCGGCGTCATCGTCCCAGGCAGACGACGAGATCAGCATGTTGACGTTCGCGCCATAGGCTCCGTCGGCATTGGAGAAGACCCTGTAGGCGGCAGCCTCGAGATCGCAGCCATGGCTCTCGCAATAGGAAAGCGCGTGCTTACGGATGAAGTTCATCTCGACCGGCTCATCCGCCGTCGCGGCCAGATAGCTCGCCTCGGCCAGCATGCTGGCCTGGATCGGCAGAAGATCGCGGAAGATGCCCGACAGCGTCATGACCGCATCGATGCGCGGACGCTTCAGCTCCTGGAGCGGGATCAGCACGGCACCGCAGACGCGGTTATAGGCATCAAGCCTTGGCCTTGCACCCATCAGCGCCATGGCCTGGGCAAGCGGCGCCCCGCCGGTCTTCAGATTGTCCGTGCCCCAGAGCACAACGGCGACCGTTTCCGGCAGGCGACCATCAGCCTGCATGTAGCGCTCCAACACCCGTGCGGCCTGGCGTTCACCATCCTGAACGGCAAAGGCGCTCGGGATACCGAAGGGATCGAAGCCGTGAATGTTGCGGCCGGTAGGCAGAAGCTCGGGTGTGCGCAGCAGGTCACCCGACGGCGACGGCGGCACGTAGCGCGCATCGAGCGCCAGCACGAGGCCATCGAGTTCGCGATTGCTGACAAGCTCGCTATTCATCGCCTTGAGGCGTGCGATGCTCTCCTTCAGGTCCGGCGAACCAGCCTTTTCCGCCTGTGCGACGGCGAGATCATCGCCATCGGCAATCGCAAGAACCAGTGCCTGCCGATCAGCATGGCTGACAACGGCGGGCATGCCGGCGCCGACATGCTCCAGCATGTCGAGCCGCTCGTCGCGTCCCATGCCACGACCGGCAACATGCAGACCATGCGGGATCAGCGCATATTCAAGCTCGGTCATTTCAGCCACGAGCGACTGGATGACCTCGGCCTGGGTTTGGGCCAGGCTGTCGCGACCAAGCTCAAGCTGCGCCGCCTGCACCTGGATCAGTTCAAACAGACGTTCGCGCTCGACAAGCGCATCAGGTGCAGCCTGCCGGTAACGGTCGAGGCTCGCCTTCAGTTCGCTCAGGCCCTTGTAAAGACCGGCATGGGTGATCGGCGGCGTGAGATAGGAGATGAGTGTCGCAGCCGAACGGCGCTTGGCAATCGATCCTTCGGACGGATTGTTGGCCGCATAGAGATAGAAATTCGGCAGAGCGCCGAGAAGACGATCCGGCCAGCAGCTTGCCGACAGTCCGACCTGCTTGCCAGGCATGAATTCGAGCGCGCCATGCGTGCCGAAATGCAGGACGGCATCGGCCTTCCAGGTTTCGCGGAGGTAACGGTAGAAGGTCGCGAAGGCGTGGTTCGGGGCAAAGCCGCCCTCGAAGAGCAGCCGCATCGGATCGCCCTCATAGCCGAAGGGCGGCTGGATCGCGACGAGCAGCTTGCCGAACTGGCGACCAAGAACGAAGAGGCCACGGCCATTGCTCAGCACCCGGCCAGGCGCCGGTCCCCATTGCGCTTCGATGTCGGCGAGATGCCTCTCGCCACGCACGTGGTCATCGACAGAAACCACAGTATGCACATTGGCCTCGGCACCATAAAGCGCGGCATTGCCTTCGAGGACCGCAAGCCTGAGCGCCTCGGCATCCTCGGGCACGTCGACATCGTAACCCTCGGCTTTCAGCCGCGTCATCGTCTCGAACAGGCTTTCGAAGACAGAAAGGAAGGCGGCGGTGCCGATGCTGCCGCTGTTCGGCGGGAAGTTGAAGATCGTGACCGCAAGGCGGCGTTCGGCGCGGGCTGCCCGGCGCAGATCCACCATCGCCGCCAGACGGTCGGCAAGCAGCGTCACGCGCTCCTCATCCGGCTGCATGCAGGCGCGGCCCGAGGGGCAGGCATCGAGCTGGCGCGAGCAGATGCAGGCCTTGGCCTTGGCGGCACCATCGGAGCGTCCGCCGAAGACCATGGAGCCGATCGCACCATCGAGTTCCGGGATCGCGACCATCAGCGTGGTTTCGATCGGCGTCAGGCCCTGGCCCGACTGCGCCCAGGCCTCACGCGTCTGGAATTCGGTGACGAAGGCCGAGAAATAGGGAACGTCGAGCGTCTGCAAGAGCGCAGCCGCAGCGCTCGCATCGCTATAGGCCGGGCCACCGACAAGCGAGAAACCCGTGAGCGAGCAGAGCGCATCGACCTTCACGCCCGTTGCGCCGCCCATCATGTAGCGCTCGATTGCGCCGCGCATGTCGAGACCGCTGCAGAAGACCGGGACCACGTTGAAGCCGCGGGTTTCCAGCTCGCGGATGACACGGTCGTAATGGCCGGTATCGCCGGAGAGGATATAGGTCCGCATCAGGAGCAAGCCGATCGTCCCACGAGCGCCGGGCTTGAACGGCAAGGCCGAAAGCTGGGTTGCCACCCTTGGCTTCAGGCGCGGATGATAGAGACCCATGTCGGGATATTCCACGGGATCGCCCACGGTCACCCGGCCCTGAAGCCCCTTGCGCTCACCCTTGGCATATTTGCCGACCAGCAGGCGCACCATGTTGGCGATGTTTTCGTCCGAGGCTGCGATGCGATATTGCAGCGTCAGGAAGTAGTTGCGCACATCCTGCGCCGTGCCGGGGATGAAACGGAGGAGCTGCGGCAGGCGACGCAGCATGGCAAGCTGACGCTCGCCGGCGGTGCGGCCGCTATCCTTGCCGCCACGCGAGCTTTTGCCGCGCAGCTTCTTTAAGAGTGCCAGCGGGCCCTTCTGCTCTTCGCTCATCTTGAAACGACCCATGGTCGTGTATTTCATGACCGTGCCGGCCGACATGCAGCAGACCATGGCGTCACACTCGCGATGCCGCGCTTCGAGCACGTCGGCGATGGCGCGCACATGCTCTTCGACGAAGATCATCGAAACAATGATGATATCGCCGGCAAGGATGGCCGCACGGCAGGCTTCGAGGCTGGCTGGATTGTCGTTCCAGTCGGTCGCGGCATGGACGGAAAGCGTCAGACCGGGCAGGTCCTGGGCGAGGCTGCGGCGCGCATCATCAACGGCTGCGACAATGTGATTGTCGAGCGTCACGAACACCACCCGGACCGGGGTGCTGTCAGCGGGCGAAATGGGCTTTCGCGTCATACAGCGTCTCCACGGTGATCGGGCGGATACCCTTGCGGGCGGCGAAAAGTTCGGTGTTGCGGCGGGCCTTGCCGCGCACGAAGAAGGGCACTTTCTTCAGTTCGCGCTCGGCATCCGGGGTCCAGACGACGTCGTCCGCAGGCGCCTCGGCCATGACCAACGTCTCGCCATCGGCCTCGTCATCCGCAGCCGCCGGCTTTGCCGAAGGCGCATGGGCATGTAGATGCGAGGCCTGAGCTTGATCGTTGAACTCGAAATCGTCCCGGAACATCTGCAGGAGATGCTCCTCGAGACCCATCATCAGCGGGTGGACCCAGCTGTCGAAGATGACATTCGCACCCTCAAAGCCCATCTGCGGCGAATAGCGGGCCGGGAAATCCTGGACATGGACGGGCGCGGAAATGACGGCGCAGGGAACCCGCAGCCGCTTTGCAATGTGCCGCTCCATCTGCGTTCCCAGAACCAGCTCCGGACGGGCATCGATGATCGCTTGCTCGACATCGAGATGGTCGTCGGTGATCAGGGCCTCGATACCGAATTCTTCAGCGGCCTCGCGCACTTCACGGGCAAACTCGCGCATATAGGTGCCAAGGCCGCAAACCTTGAAGCCGAGTTCCCGGGCAGCGATGCGCGCAGCCGCAATGGCGTGGGTCGCGTCGCCGAAAACAAAGACACGCTTGTTGGTGAGGTAATTGCTGTCGACCGAGCGCGCATACCAGGTGGCGCGATCCTCTGCCTCTCCGACGGGCCCGTCATTCGAAAGACCGGCAAGCGCGCGCACTTCCGCAAGGAAGGTCCGCGTTGCGCCAACGCCGATCGGAACGGTCGAGACGAAAGGCATGCCGAACTGCTTCTTGAGGTAGCGTGCCGTGCTCTCGCCGATCTCGGGATAGAGCACGATGTTGAAGGCAGCGTCCGGCAGGCGGGCGAGATCGGCCACGGTTGCCCCAAGAGGCGCCACGACCCGCACGTCAATGCCATTTGCTGCAAGCAAGCGGCAAATTTCCGTGACGTCGTCGCGGTTGCGGAAGCCGAGGGCGGAGGGGCCGAGAATGTTGCAGCTATTGGGCGCGACATGCGCCGGGCGCACCTTGCTGCCGGTACAGCTGCGCACCAGCCGATAAAAGGTTTCTGCCGCCCCCCAGGCTTCCTTCTTCTGATAGGACGGCAGTTCCAGAGGCACGACGGGGATCCGCACATCCAGCGTCCGCGCCAGACCCGCCGGATCGTCCTGTAGGAGTTCGGCCGTGCAGGAGGCGCCAACCAGAAGCGCATCAGGCTGGAAGCGGGTGATGGCATCGCGGCAGGCGGTCTTGAACACATCGGCCGTGGAGCCTGCGAGATCCCTTGCCTGGAAGGTCGTGTAGGTGACCGGCGGACGCGAAGGGCGTCGCTCGATCATGGTAAAAAGCAGGTCGGCATAGGTGTCGCCCTGCGGCGCATGCAGCACATAATGCACGCCCTGCATCGATGCGGCGATCCGCATGGCACCCACATGCGGCGGTCCTTCATAGGTCCACATGGTGAGTTTCATGATGCGCCCCTCCGGCTGCTGGACCGGTCGCCCGCAATCATCGCCTTGCGCGTCAGCGGACGGGCAAAGAGTTCGGCGAGATCGCCGGCCTGCTCATAGCCCTGGATCGGCGTGAAGGCGAACTCGATCGACCACTTGGTGACGATGCCTTCCGCCTCGAAGGGATTGGCAAGGCCCATGCCGCAGACGACGAGATCGGGCTTGGCAGCACGACAGCGGTCGATCTGGATTTCGACATCCTGACCTTCCGAAATCGAGACACCGGGCGGCAGCATGGCGAGCTCGCCGGCGACGTGTTCGCGGTGCAGATAGGGGCTGCCGACTTCGATGATCTCGGCATCCAGCTCGCGGCTGAGATAGCGGGCGAGCGATGGCTCCATCTGGCTGTCGGGGAAGAGGAAGATCCGCTTGCCTTCGAGCATGGGCCGATAATGGGCGGTTGCCTCGCGGGCACGCCGGCGCGGCGCCTCGGTCAAGGTGGCAAACCGGGCCGGAGAAACGCCGAGCGTGTCGGCAATTGCCTTCAGCCAGGCGGTCGTGCCTTCTTCGCCAAGCGGGAAGAGCGCATTGATGCGGGCAGCTCCCAAGCTTTCGAGTGCTGAGGCCGTGGCACCCAGATAAGGTTGGGCCAGGATGAAGCGCGTGTTCGGACCGATCTTCGGCAGACGCTCGCTGCTGCGGCCGGGCAGGAAGACGACATCCTCAAGGCCCATCTCGTCGAAAAGGCGGGCAAACTGGTCTTCGACCACATCGGCGATGGAGCCGGCAACGACGAGCTTCGCGACCTTGTCGCTCGCCCCATGGGTCGATTGATCGCGCACAAGCGCCGCAAGGAAATTGTCTTCGCCCTGCGTGAAGGTCGTTTCGATCCCGCTGCCGGAATAGCAGAGCACCCGTGGTCTCGAGCCATATTTGCGGTCGAGCCGTTCGGCGGCGCGGTTGAGATCGAATTTGATGACCTCGGACGGACAGGAGCCGACCAGCACCAGCATGCGGATGTCCGGACGGCGTTCCAGCAGGCGGGCGACTTCGCGGTCGAGCTCGTCATGCATGTCGACCATGCCGGCGAGATCGCGCTCCTCCATGATCGCCGTTGCAAAACGCGGCTCGGAGAAGATCATCACGCCGGCAGCCGACTGGATGAGATGCGCGCATGTGCGCGACCCGACCACCAGGAAAAAAGCGTCCTGCACCTTGCGGTGCAGCCAGATGATCGATGTCAGGCCGCAGAAGACCTCGTGCTGGCCGCGCTGACGGATCGTGACAGAGGGCGTATCGCAGGCGACGAGCGGCTGGTTCATGACGCGCTCCCCGAAAGCGAGGAACCGTTACCAAGCGTCACGGATGATCCCGCCCTGGCAGCCTGATCCAGACGGGCCAGACGCAGCTTCCAGAGAAACTGTCCGGCATTGATGACATAGGTGACATAGGCGGCAAGCGCGAGCGCCATCAGCGAACCGGCATCAAGCGCGCCGGTGAAGAGCGCCACGAGATAGGCGGTGTGCAGCGCCAGCACCAGGATCGAAAAGACGTCTTCCCAGAAGAACGGGCGGGCGAAAAGATAGCGCCCGAAGACGACCTTCTCCCAGATCGAGCCGGTGATCATGATGGCGTAAAGCGTCAGCGTCTTGATGACGATCGAGACCTGGGCAGCGACAAGTCCTTCCCCTGTCGCGAGAAAACGCAGGATGAGGCCGAGGCTAACGAGAAAGACGAGGAACTGTACGGGAGCGAGGATACCCTGCACCAGCGTCCACACACTCTCGTCGCGCCTGCGACGTTCCTCCGCAGTGTAGAGGGCGCGGCCTGATGCCGATGGTTCGGATATGCGCATGGCAGTCATCCCTTCTCCCATCCCCTCCCCAGGCTGATCGGGATTAAGGCAAAGACTACGCCTCGAACAATCAAAGTGTCAACTTAGATTGACGTATATTTCGATTTACAGAAATGAATTATCGGTTCATTCTCCTCTGGCTCGTCCGACGGACCAAGATGTCTCCGCCCGACGCCGCATTGGGTCGTTTTCGCGGGCGGGGGGCACGGCGCGAGATGATGGATGGATCGGTTCACCGTGAAAATGACAGGCCAAAAGGCGCAAAACCTTCGCGCTGCGAGGGCCTGAAGCCCTTCATGAGACTTGCCGCAGAAGGCAAGAGAGCATACCTAACCCAGAGCGACGGAGAAAAACTCCGGCGCCTGATCGAGGGGACGGTGGCTTCAATGACGGCCGAGAAGCTGTCGGCGCGTTACGACCGGGGTCTGGAGCACGATCGCCTCTACGAGAAGGCGCTCGCAGAGTTCCGTTTTCTCATTCTCAATCCCCGCACGCGTCTTGCCTCTCTTCGCGCCTTCCTGGAACACGAATTGCCGCCCGGACGGCCGCACTATGTGAAGGTGCTGTTTTTGGAGACGGTGGCGCGCCAGCTGGGCCGGGAATGGGTGTCGGACGAATGCGACTTCATCGACGTCACGATCGGAGCGGCGCGCCTCCAGGAACTTGCGACATCCCTTTCGCTTGAGCTGCGCGATGCCGAACGGAGCAGCGAAGCACCTGCAGCCCTGGTCCTGACGCCGCTCGGCGAGCAGCACACACTGATGCCGCACCTGATCGGCCTGCTGTTCGAAAGCCTCGGCTGGGCAAGCCAGGTGCTGGATCCGGCCTCCACGAAAATGCCGGCACTCGGACGCGCCCTTGAAGGGGCAGACGTCGCCTGCATCGGCTGGAGCAACATCCGGCTTGCCGGCGAGTTCAAGACCCTCGTTCAGGATCTGCGCAAGCTGCGGGGCGAGGCTCGCCTGCCCCTCCTCGTTGGCGGCGCCGCAGCGCTGGATTCCGTTGATTTTCTTGTAGGATTGGGGATTGACTGCATCTGTGACAGCGTTTACTCCGCCGTCAAGATCTGCGACAGTTACTATGAATTAGAAAGAATCAGCCAGCAGGCGCGCGCCGCAGGCCGAACGGCAGTGGTTACACCCAGCGGAATCGATTGGCTCACTCCATGAAGCCACTGAACGGTCATAGCGGTACGGATGGCTTCGCAGTCGCGGACAGCCTGCTGAAGACCCTCGACCTGGATTCCATCGGTTCGCTCGTCAGCCTCGGCGCCGATGTCGTGATGCTGATTGATCATAACGCAATCATCTCCCAGGTCTATCTCGCCGGGCACGATCTGGCAGACTATGGTTTGGCGAAGATCGTCGGAAAGCGACTGCAGGACTGCGTCACAATCGAATCCGTGCAGAAGATTGACTCGATGTTGTCGGCCGGCGCTGGCCATCATCCTGTGCGCGGCTATCAGGTCAACCACAAATGCGCCGGCAAGCCGGATCTTCCCGTCGTCTATTCCGCCTATAGCGCCAAGGACTTTGCCTACACGATCGTCGTGGGGCGGGAGCTACGCCAGCAGATGAACGACCAGCAGCGTCTTGTGCAGACGCAACTGGAGCTGGAAGCAGACTACCGCGAATTGAAGGAAGCCGAGACCCGGTATCGCACGGCCTTCAAGGTCGCAACGGTTGCCTATGTCATGCTGGATGGCGAACGCCGGACGATCCTCGATGCAAATCCAGCGGCGGCTTCGCTGCTATCCACCAGCGCCGCGCCGCTGTCGGGAAAATCGATCCGCGACCTCTTTGGCAAGCCTGACCGGGATCGGCTCGGCGATGCAATCAGCGAAGCCCGCCACAGCCCTAACCCTGTCCATATCGATAGCATCGTCATCGCGAAGGGCCTGTCGATCTCGATGACGCTTCGCTCCTACCGCGAAAACGGCATCACCAATGTTCTTCTCGCACTCTGGCCCGCCGAACACGATGTCGAAAGCAAGCGCCAGCGTGCGGAAAAACCCGCAGGCCTTGCCGCCGTAGGCCTTGCAGATCTGCCGGAAGCGGTCGTGCAGACTGATACCGACGGGGTCGTTCTCGCAGCCAATACCCTGTTTCTCGACCTCATTCATGCTCCTTCGATGACGCAGGTTCTCGGGCGCAATGTCGCGTCCTGGTTCAGCGGTGCGTCGATCGACATTCGTGTCCTCTATGCACGCCTTCTGGATGAACCCTGCGTCCGAGGCTTCAGCTCGACCCTGACGGATAATCTCTCGGCGGAAAGCGCGGTCAGTGTTTCCGCCCGGCTGAATGCGGCAAACAGCACCGTGCAGCTGGTCGTCGTACCACAGGCTGCAAGCGGCGAGCGGCTGACCATTCCCTCTCCAGGCGTATCGGATCAGGCAGAGGGCTTTTCTGCGCTCGTCGGCAAGGTGCCCCTGAAAGATTTGATCCGCGAGTCGCTGGATGTAATCGAAAAGATCTGCATCGAAGCCGCGCTCGACCAGACCAACAACAACCGGGCCTATGCGGCAGAAATCCTCGGCCTGTCGCGTCAGAGCCTATACATCAAGCTTCGACGGCACGGTCTTGAGGACTACAGACCCGGCAGCGAACCGGCGAGCTAAACACGGCAACTGTCAATTTAAGTTGACACATCTTTGGGTGCGGCTTAGCCTCACCTCATGGCCCAGATCCCATCCCATGTTCCGGCAGCCTCCTACCCGTCCCCTGGGGCGGTAGTGCAGTTGTTGAAGCCGATCACATGGTTCCCACCGATGTGGGCCTATGCCTGTGGTGCTGTGGCCTCAGGCGCAGATATCGGCGACCGATGGCTCCCGATCGCGATCGGCATCCTTCTTGCCGGGCCCCTGCTCTGCGGCACCAGTCAGGCCGTCAACGACTGGTTCGATCGGCATGTCGATGCGATCAATGAACCCGATCGTGTCATTCCTTCAGGCCGAATGCCGGGACAGTGGGGCCTGATCGTCGCAATCGCAATGTCGGCGCTCTCGATGGCGGTCGCGGCGATGCTCGGCCCCCTCGTATTCATTGCGGCACTTGTCGGTCTGGTGCTGGCCTGGGCCTACAGTGCGCCGCCTTTCCGTTTGAAGCAGAACGGCTGGGTCGGCAATGGCGTCGTGGGTATCAGCTATGAGACTTTGCCGTGGATCACGGCGGCAACAGCTGCCCTTGGCCATGCCCCCTCCACGGTCGTCGTCCTCGTTGCGTTGCTTTACGGGCTCGGCGCTCATGGCATCCTGACCCTCAACGATTTCAAGTCGATCCGGGGGGACCGTGAGATGGGCGTCTCCAGTCTGCCGGTCCTGCATGGGCCGGACAATGCGGCCCGCATTGCCTGCCTGGTCATGGCGGGAGCCCAACTCGCCGTCACCCTGCTCCTGGCGTGGCAGGGACTCTGGGCCGGTGGCGCGTTCGTGGCCGTTGTCCTCGCTCTGCAGGGGCTTTCCATGCTGCGCTTCCTGCGGGATCCGCAAGGGAGGGCCGTCTGGTATTCTGCGGTGGGCGTCGGGCTCTACGTCATCGGGATGATGGCTGCCGCCATCGCTCTGCGCGCGCCCCCGCTTGTAGGCTTCGTCAACGGCTAGGAGAGGTGTCGTGGGAAAGTCCATCATCGCAACTGCCAAACGGAGCCCGTCAGCGCCAGGGCTTGGCTGGTTCGACATCGTCCGGCTGGGCCTCGTTCAGGCGTCGCTCGGCGCGATCGTCGTCCTCACCACCTCGACGCTCAACCGGGTGATGATCGTCGAACTGGGTCTCGCAGCCGTAATCCCCGGCCTGCTGGTGGGTCTCCACTACGGTGTACAGATTTCGCGGCCTGTCTGGGGTCATAAGTCCGATACCGGCAGGTCACGAACGGCTTGGATCATAGGTGGCCTTGCCCTCCTTGCCTGTGCTGGCACCGGAGCCTCGGCGACCACCTTGCTTTTCGAGCAATCCTTCGTTGCCGGCATCGCCTTTGCCATTGTCGCCTATTTGCTGATTGGCGTCGGCATCGGCGCGGCGGGCACATCCCTCCTGGCATTGATCGCCATGAAAACGGCCGTCGAACGGCGTGCGGCGGCCGCCACCATCACCTGGATGTTGATGATCGTGGGCATCATCGTCACCTCTGTTGTCGTCGGTCGGCAGCTCGATCCCTATTCGCACGAACGCCTGATCGCGATCACCGCCGGAACGGGTCTGATCGCCTGGTTCCTTGGACTGATCGGTGTGGCGGGCATGGAGGCCCGGCCAACGGTCGATCTCTCGGCAACACAGCCCCGAGCATCTGCCCCGACCTTTCGCGAGAGCCTGCAGGACGTGCTTGATGACCGCGAGGCCCGGCTGTTCACAGTCTTCATCTTCCTGTCCATGCTGGCCTTCTCGACGCAGGATCTCATTCTCGAACCTTATGCAGGGCTCCTTTTCGGGATGACCCCGGGGGAGACCACTGGCCTCTCCGGCACACAGCATGGCGGGGTGTTGCTGGGGATGATCGTGGTCGGGATTTCCGGCGCGCTGTTCGGCAAACGCCATCCGGACCTACCACGCCACTTCATTACCGGCGGCTGCTTCGGCTCCGCGCTTTCCCTTGCCGCCCTTGCCCTCTCGACCCAGGCCGCACCCCATTGGCCGCTGCAGATCAACATCTTTCTGCTCGGTGCCACCAACGGCGCCTTTGCGGTTGCTGCCGTCGGCACGATGATGATCCTCGCCGGGCGTGGTCGGACGTCGAATTACGGCATGCGAATGGGCATTTGGGGCGCGGCACAGGCCATCGCCTTCGGCCTCGGCGGCGTCCTTGGCACCATCGTTCTCGACCTCGGCCGATGGCTGACGACCAGCGATCCGGAAGCGTTTGCCGGGGTCTTTTCGATGGAAGCGAGCCTCTTCTTGATCTCGGCCCTCGTCGCCACCCGTATCGGACGGGCGGGCACCACGCTCCCGCAGCCAACAGACAAGACCGCCTTGATACCCGGAGAATGAACCCGGACCGCCGGCACCCCGGCAGGGAGTAGCGCATGCGAAAGAGCTATGATGTCGCCGTCATCGGCGGTGGACCGTGCGGGGCCATGGCAGCCGAGAGACTGGGCGCGATGGGCTACGGCGTCGCGCTCATTGACCCCGGCAATCGCATCAAACCCTGCGGCGGTGCCATTCCCTCCCGCGCCCTCGCCGATTTCGGCATCCCGGAGAACCAGTTGGTGGCACGCGCCAATGCTGCCCGTATCATCGCCCCCTCGGGGCGAACGATCGACATGACCATTGGGGACATCGGTTACGTCGGCATGGTCGATCGTGCCGGCTTCGACCCCTATCTGCGCCTGCGTGCGGTCGATGCAGGCGCCGAACTCCTAACCGCAAAACTCGAGACGATCACCGAAGGCGCAAATGGGGAACTCGCGCTGACCTTGCAGCCGACAGGGGCCGAAGCGAGCAACAAGCCGGTGACAGACATCGTCGTCCGACGGGTGATCGGTGCGGACGGCGCCAATTCCGCCGTCCGGCGTCTTATGTTCCCCTCATCCCGAAGGCCGCCCTATGTCTTTGCATATCATGAGATCGTCGAGACGCCGGTGGATGACATTCCGGACGGTTTCCGCGCCGATCGCTGCGACGTCATCTATGACGGCAGGATTTCACCGGATTTCTACGGATGGGTCTTTCCACACGGAAAGCACATCAGCATCGGAAGCGGCACGGCGGTGAAAGGACATGGGATCCGCGAAGCGACGGCAAGACTTCGCCAATCGGCGGGTCTTGGCGACTGTCGGGTCATCAGGCGTGAGGGAGCGCCTCTGCCGCTGAAGCCGATGCGGCGATGGGACAATGGCCGCAACGTTCTTCTGGCGGGCGACGCCGCCGGCACGGTGGCGCCATCCTCCGGAGAAGGCATCTACTACGCCATGCTCTGCGGGCGGCTGGCTGCCGATGCCATGCATCGCTCCCTTGCCTCGAACAGCGGCAAACCCCTTGCGGACGCACGCAGGACATTCATGCATGCGCATGGGCGCGTCTTCTTCATTCTCGGCATCATGCAGACAATCTGGTATCGCAACGATCGGCTGCGTGAAAAATTCGTCGCGATGTGTGCCGATCCCGACGTGCAGCGGCTGACCTGGGAATCCTATCTGAACAAAAAGCTGGTTCGTCGCGATCCGCTGGCGCATTTGCGTGTCTTTGCGAAGGACCTCGCCCAGCTCTTCGGCATTCCGGCGGGGCAGCGATGACCGCGTGGTTCGCGACCCTCTTCACCTCCGGATGGATCAGCGTGTTCGCGATATCCATCCTGTGGACGATAACGGTGATGGCTGCGGCGCGCACTCCGGCACCTGCGGCCACACTGCGTGCGCTTCTTCCCAATGCAGTCTCCGGCACCGCTCTGCTCGCCGCCTTCGGCGTCGCCATGCGGCAGGGACCGATCGTGTTGCTGGCCGGTCTCCTCGGCGTCTCGCTGATCGCATTTCTGCTGGATCTTCGGGCGAGGATTTCCGCTCAGGCCTCCGGATTGAGGCGCCGAACGGAATGATTGAGGCTGGCAGCGGCCGTAACCCAGGCCAGATAGGGCAGAAAGAGCAGAGATGCGAGTGGGGCGACCGACCAGGCGCTGAGAATGAAAAAAGCAATCGCCAACCACAGGATCGCGACATCGATCAAGGCAATGTCCATACGTCTGATGCCGAAAAAGAAGAAGGACCAGAGAGCATTCGCCACGATCTGCAAGCCCCAGAAAACCATCGGCAACGACCAGCCGCCCCCGGCGGTCCAGACAAGCCAGCCGGCATAACCGATCAGCACGTAAAGAATGGACCACACGACGGGAAAGGCCCATTTCGGCGGCGTCCAGCGGGGTTTGCTCAGGGTCTCATACCATGCACCGGGCTTGAAAAGCGCGCCGCTCGAGGCCGCGGCAAGCACGATGACAATAAAGGCGACTGCGGCCATGATCCGGCTCCCGGTTTATGTACGTATTATCAAAAGCGACGACCGCCGTGGCGGTTCTGTAGACTGCACGACGATGCGAGACCGATCATCCGCCACATACAAGCCGATGATCGCATTCATGCCAGCAATACATATGATTTTCATCCGCGATGCCATGGGAGGATACCAATGTCGAGGATTATCGTAGCCGCATGCTCAGCCGCAGCCCTTCTTCTGTCCAGCAACGCCTTCGCGCAGGAGGGTGACGCGGCGGCCGGCGAAACCGTCTTCAAAAAGTGTGCAGTCTGTCACAACGTCGACAGTGACAAACACAAGGTCGGGCCATCGCTGCAGGGCGTGATCGGCCGGCAACCGGGCACGGCGGCAGGCTTCAAATACTCGAAGGCCATGACCGATTTCGGTGCCGGCAAAGTCTGGGACGAAGCCCTCCTGACGACCTATCTCGCTGACCCCCGTGGTGTCGTGAAGGGAACCAAGATGGCCTTTGCTGGGCTCAAGGATGCGAAGGACGTCGCCAACGTCATCGCCTATGTGAAAACTTTCAGCACAGCACAGTAAGCCAGCGCTTAAGTTCCGCCGGAATGAGAATTCCGGCGGAATTTTCAGGCCAAGTGTAAAAAAAAGTTTACATATCGCCGATCTTCTCCGAATATAGCCCGGTCGGACCATTCTCAGGCAGTCACTTCCGCTCTTGCCGGATCGGCAATCTCGAAAGCACCAAGCCGCGAAGAAATGGCCACATGCGTGGGAGGAGAGCGCAGTGGGCTTGACTTGTGCGAATGACGTCGCCACCCCTTTGCTCGACCAGGTGAGATCTCCGGACGACCTGAAGCGCATGGATGGGGAACAGCTTTGTCGTCTGGCCAAAGAGCTCCGCGAGGAGACCCTGCGCGTCGTTTCGCAAACCGGCGGACATCTCGGTTCCAGCCTCGGCGTCATCGAGCTGACCGTTGCACTGCACGCCACCTTCGATGCGCCTGTTGACACCATCATCTGGGACGTCAGCCATCAGTGTTACCCACACAAGATACTGACCGGGCGGCGTGATCGGATGTCGAGCCTGCGCAAGAAGAATGGCCTCTCCGGCTTCACCCGTCGGGCCGAAAGTCCGTTCGACCCCTTCGGCGCGGCCCATTCCTCAACCTCGATTTCGGCCGGTCTCGGCTTCGCGACCGCCCGTGACCTGAAGGACGAAGGCGGGCATGTCGTGTGCATCATCGGTGACGGAGCGATGTCGGCGGGCATGGCTTTCGAGGCCCTCAACAATGCGGGGAGGTCCGGCCGTCCCCTCATCGTGATCCTCAACGACAACGACATGTCGATCTCGGCGTCGACAGGCGCACTGAGCGGTCACCTCGCCGATATTCGCAGTGGGAAGGACGCCGTTTTCGGCAACCTGTTCCGGAACTTCGGCTTCGACTATCGCGGCCCCGTCGACGGGCACGACCTCACCGCCCTCATGTCGGTCCTCGGCACACTCAAGTTCGAACCCAGCGGCCCAATCCTTCTTCATGTGCGCACGCGCAAAGGTGCCGGCTATGAGCCAGCGGAGCGGGCGGTCGACAAATATCACGGCGTCAATCCGTTCGACATTGCAACCGG
Source organism: Hyphomicrobiales bacterium (assembly GCA_900473805.1). Taxonomy (GTDB): domain Bacteria; phylum Pseudomonadota; class Alphaproteobacteria; order Rhizobiales; family Rhizobiaceae; genus Allorhizobium. The sequence continues at coordinate 243,486 of UCMS01000027.1, forward strand.
GACCCAGGAAAAGACTGCGGCCAAGGCGCCGAGTTACACCAAGGTCTTTGCGGATGCGCTGGTTACGGAAGCGAAAGACGACCGGCGCATCGTCGCCATCACGGCGGCCATGGCGACGGGCACCGGCGTCGATCGTTTCGCGGCGGCCTATCCCGATCGCGCCTTCGATGTCGGCATCGCCGAACAGCACGCGGTCACCTTTGCCGCCGGCCTCGCGGCCAGCGGCCTGAAACCCTTCTGTGCCATCTATTCCACCTTTCTGCAGCGCGCCTTCGACCAGATCGTCCATGATGTGGCGCTGCAGCAACTGCCGGTGCGTTTCGCGATAGACCGCGCAGGGCTTGTCGGCGCTGACGGACCGACCCATGCGGGTGCCTTCGATATTGCTTATCTGGCAAATCTGCCCGGCTTCACCGTCATGGCCGCCAGCGACGAGGCGGAATTGGTCCATATGGTAGCGACTGCGGCCGCCCATGATCATGGGCCCATCGCCTTCCGGTTTCCGCGTGGCGAAGGCTTAGGCGTCGCCTTGCCGGCAAAGGGCAAAGTCCTACCGATCGGGAAAGGCCGGATCATCGAGCAGGGTAACCAGATCGCCCTGCTGTCCTTCGGAACACGTCTGGCGGAATGTCTCAAGGCACGCCGGCTTCTCGCGCTGGAGGGTTATTCGGTCACCGTTGCCGATGCCCGCTTCGCCAAACCCCTTGATACGGCTCTGCTTGCCGATCTTGTCGATGGTCACACCATGCTGGTCACCGTGGAAGAGGGATCGACGGGCGGTTTCGGAGCGCTCGTCCTACATCATCTCGCCAACCGCGGCCTGCTCGACGGTCGTTGCGCGATCCGTACGCTGACCTTGCCGGACACATTCATCGCCCAGGCCAGCCCTGAGGACATGTATGAGGAGGCGAAACTCACGGCTCGCCACATCGCCGCTACGGCGCGTGCGGGCATTCATCCAGTCCGTGCCCCCGCCGACATCCGGCGCGCTGCACGGGCCGGCCAGCAGGAGCTACCCGTTCGTCTGCATCGAGCGGAGGACCGGTGAAACTAAACCACAGGACGCTGGCGGACGTATACGACTACGATGAGTTTGGCGACGGCGAAGGAATGAGATAGTATCTCGGCGGGATGAGCGGATCCGCCCAAGCCGATGACCGGGAGGGTAACATGGCGGGTGACAAATTCGGGGGGCCGCCGAAAGGGACCGGCGATCCTCCCCACAAAAACGACGGCAAGCCAGTTCACAACACAGGCGATCCGAGGCTTTCGAGCCTTGAGCAACGCATTCTCGAAAATGCCATCAGAGGTGCGGTTCCCAAACTCGTCGGGGCCGCTCACAAGGAATTCGTGACGGACCTGCCCGGCGAAGGTGTGCCTTCGGACGTCGATTTTCACCTGCACCCGGAACTCGACCCCAAGGCTCGCCAACTCCCGGGAACCGACAAGGCGATCACCTATCGCGGCGCGCTGTCGGCAGCGCTGATCCAGGCAGATCCACGCGGCCATCGCGAAATCATTGAGGAGCTTCAGCGCAGCGACATTCCGATGCATACGCTGGCAATCCACCTTTTTTCGCCCGTCGCGGCCCATTTGGGCCGCCTGTGGTGTCATGACGAAACCGATTTCATCCAGGTCGCTGTGGCATCCACCCGGCTTGGCATGATCGTCAATCACCTCTCCCAGAATCGCAGTCAAACCATTCGCGACCGGCAGAGGTCGCGGCGCGTTCTTCTGGCGCGCACACAGGGCGCCATGCATACAATCGGTGTATCGATCGTCGCCTCCTGTTTCCGGGACATGGGATGGGATGTAGACGGGGGCGCCGATCTCGAACTCGACGACAGCCTCTATATGCGGCTTTCCAACTCGTCCTACGCCTTGCTGGGGATCTCCGTCGGCCGGATCGACGAAGTCGACCAATGTGCCGAGGCTGTCCGTCGCATCCAGTCCAATCGCGCTCTCAGCGCCATGAAGATCGCGCTGGGCGGGCCAGCGGTGATGAAGAATCCATTTGCCTTCCACGCCATCGGCGCGGACATGGTGGCCAAATCTGCACTCGAAGTGATGCATCTCGCTGATCGGATCGGGGCCTGAACCAGAGTTTGGGCCCGCCTTCGCCGTCGCATGCAACAGCCGCGAAAATTTGGAGACGCCGGTTTAAGCGTCCGTCGTCTCGATCCGCCGTTCGCTCTCCTGGTCGAACAGATGGAGATGACGCGGGTCGAAGGAAAGGCCGATCATCTGCCCGTGGCTCAGAGCCTGGCGTTCACCGACCACCACAGTGATTTCCGGCACCGTGGCAGAGGTGATGTAGGTGGTTGACCCGGTACTTTCGACCACCCCGACCGGCAGTCGCACCATCGCCTCTTGATCGGCGACGATGCGCAGGTGTTCGGGGCGCAGACCGACCGTCAGCTTGCCGACCTGGGGAACGGCCCGATCGAGCGCAACGATCTGCGGCATGCCGAGATCAAGCGTCAGGGAGCGTCCGTTCGGGCCCGGCGTTGCGGGTATGAAGTTCATCGCCGGCGAGCCGATGAAGCCCGCCACGAATTTATTGACGGGACGATCATAGAGATCCAGCGGTGCACCCTGCTGCTCGATGACGCCATGACGCATGACCACGACGTGATCGGCCATGGTCATAGCCTCGATCTGGTCATGCGTGACATAGACAGAGGTCGCTCCCAGTCGGTCGTGCAGACTGCGGATCTCCTTGCGCATATGGACCCGCAGTGCGGCATCAAGGTTGGACAGGGGCTCGTCAAAGAGAAAAGCCTTGGGATTGCGGATGATGGCCCGACTCATGGCCACCCGCTGGCGTTGACCGCCCGACAACTCGCGCGGATAGCGGTGAAGGAGGTTCGACAGTCCCGTCGTAGCCGCGACCTCCTCCGCAGCCCGCTTCGCCACTGCCTTTTTGACGCCGCGGATACGAAGGGAATAGGTGAGGTTCTGTTCGACGGTCATATGAGGGTAAAGCGCATAGGACTGGAAGACCATCGCCAGATCGCGCTTGCGCGGCGGCACATTGTTCATCCGCTCTCCCGCGATCACCAGATCGCCTGTGGAAATGCTCTCCAATCCCGCCAGCGAGCGCAAAAGAGTGGACTTGCCGCAGCCGGATGGGCCGACCAGGGCCACGAACGACCCCTTCCTGATCTTGAGATCAATATCGCGCAGCGCGTGATAGGCGCCGTAGTATTTGTTGACGCCCGAGAGTTCGATCTGGTGGCTCATTTGAGGGCTCCGGAGGTCAGACCGGAGACGATCCGGCGTTGCAGGAGGACAAAGACGGCGAGGATGGGCGTCACATAGATCGTGGCGAAGGCCATGATGTTGTTCCACTCATTGGTATTTGGTCCCATGAAGGAATTCAGCCCGACACTCGCGGGTTGAAACTCTGCGGCCTGGATGATCGACTTCGAATAGACGAACTCGCCGAAGGCCTGCATGAAAATCAGGATGGCAGATACGAGAATGCCGTTGCGCGCGAGGGGCAGGACGATGTGGAAGAAGGCGCCGACGCGCGAGTTTCCGTCGACGAGCGCCGCCTCCTCCAGCTCCATCGGAACGCTCATGAAGGTGGCGCGAACGAGTACAACGAAGAAGGGCATGCTTTTGGCAGCGATCGCAATGATCACCGCGAGGCGCGGATATTCGAGCATGCCGATCTGGGAAAACCCGACGAAAATCGGCGTGATCATCAAGGATGCCGGAAGAACCTGTAGCATCAGGATCAGAAAGAGTCCGACATCGATCCAGCCGTTGCGGTAGCGGGCGAGCACATAGGCACAGCCCGTGCCAAGCACGGTGATCAGGGTTACGGCCCCGAATGCGATGATCAGTGAATTCCACAGATAGCGCGCCATGTTGCGGCTTTCCCATACATAGGGAAACGCGGCCCATTGGGGGTCGCTCGGCCAGAAGATCGGCGGGGTGGCAAACATGGCCGAACCGGTCTTCACCGTGGTGATGTACATCCAGTAGAGCGGGAACAGATAGATCGCAGCGAGCACAATCGCGATCGCAAGCATCAGGCGGTTGCGTGCCGTCTCGCTCATCCGCGGATCTCCTGTCGGGTCGAGCGGACGTAGACCACCGAAGCCAGCATGACAAAGACGATCATGATCACGGAGATGGTCGCGCCCCGTGCAAAGTCGTATTGCCGGAAGGACAGGTCCCAGGCCCAGTATTGCGCCACATTCGACGAATTGTTCGGCCCACCCGAGGTGATGGCGGCGAAGAGATCGAACTGCTGCAGAGTGAAGATCAGGCCGAGCGAGACGATCGCTCCAATGGTCGAGCGCATCATCGGCAGCGTGATCGTGAAGAAGCGCTGCCACACATTGGCACCGTCGAGTTCGGCCGCCTCATAGAGATCCTTCGGGATCCCGGAGAGACCAACCGAGAGCAAGATCATGTTGAAGGACGTGCCGAGCCAGATATTCGCGATGATGACCGCCCAGAGCGAATAATGCGGGTCGGAGCGCCAGAAGATGTTCGACGCGATCAGACCTGTTTCGCGCAGAAAATAATTGAAGACACCAAAATCGCCCGACAGGATCCAGTTCCAGATGGCGCCGACGACAAGGCCTGGCATGACCCAGGAGACGAGAAACAACCCCCGCAACCACGAGGCACCTGGGAAATTCGTCCAGAAGAACAGCGCCAGCCCAAACCCGATGACAAATTGCCCAGCGATCGACGCAACGACAAAAATCGCGGTATTGGCAAAGATCGGCCAGGTCTCGCGTTGGGAAAACAGGGTCACATAGTTTTTGAAACCCACGAAGGGACGAAACAGGGTCCCCAGCGAAAACATGTCCACTTCCTGGAAGCTCATCAGCACGTTGTAGAGAAGTGGCAGGCCGGACATTAAAAGAAGAAAGCCGAGCGGAAAGGCGACGAGGCCGATGTCGAAGCCGCGCCCGTCAATGAGGCTGGATAGGATCTTACGCATCTGTGTCTCCGCACGGGCACTTGCAGCTCCGGTCGGGCCGTCCCCGCGATTGGGGAAACGAGAACGGCCCTCCGGGAGGTTCACCGCGCCGACGACGTGAAGGCATAGAAGCCCACCCCGCCGGCGGATCACTTAGCCGGTCACGGCACTGATCGTCTCAGCCGCCTGATCGAGCGCGTCCTTCGGCGTCATCTGGCCGGTCAGCGCCGCCTGGATCGCGTCCTGGATTGCCTTGGAAATCTTCGGCCATTCCGGATGGGGGCCGCGTGCCTTCGCGTATTGCAGCTGCTCCTGGAAGACCTTCAGCGCGGAATCCTTCTTCGCGTTGCCGGTCGCCGGCAAGGTGATGTCGGAGCGAGCCGGCAACTGGCCGTATTTCTCGAACATCTTGTCATCCTGCGAGGCAAAATATTCGAGCGCCTTGAAGGCTTCGTCTGGATGCTTTGAATTGGCGAAGATCGCCCAGTTGAAATCGCCCATGGCAGAAGACCGTTCGGCGCCGGCTTCCGGCACGGGCAGAAGCGCAACGCGCCAATCGAACTTGGCTTCGTCCGACATGCGGTTCAGTTCCCACGGACCGGAGATCGCCATGGCGGCATTGCCCGAGTTGAAGGTGCCGGTGGAGTCCCACTGGCCGCGCGTCAGGCTGTCTGGCGAAGCCAGCTTTTCGTCCATGATGGTTTTCCACGCTTCCAGCGCCTTGACCGCACCGTCGGCGTTGATCTTCTCATAACTGCCGCCACCCATTTGCGCCCAGGGCAGGAACTGGAAGGTCCCCTCCTCGCTCGCTTTCGCTGAGAAAGCGAGACCGTAGACATTCTTCGAGGGGTCGGTCAGCTTGCGTGCCGCGTCGATGAGCTCGGCCCAGGTCTGCGGCGGCTTGTCCGGATCGAGCCCCTTCTCCTTGAACATGTCAGCATTGTAGTAGAGCGCAATCGTGTTGGTCGCCTTCGGTACGCCGAAAAGCTTGCCGTCCCAGGTGACGGAATTCAGCGGGCCTGCGAAGTAGTTCTCGGGCTTGATGACCTCAGATTTGGCGATCCGGTCCGTCAGTTCGAGGAAAGCACCGCGCGAGGCAAAAAGCGCGTGGTCGGGATTGTCGATCGCGATGATGTCGGGCGCCTGACCGGTGGAATAGGCGCGCATGGCTTCGCTGACCACGTCGTCGAACTGGATCAGACGGTACTCCACCTTGATGCCGGGCTCTTTCTCGTCAAACTCCTTGGCCAGGTTGAAGGCCGGCTGTTCCGGCTTGTCCAGGCTCCAGATCGTGATGGTGACTTCTTCCTGCGCATGGGCTGCCAGGGCAAGCCCGGATACGGAGGCAAGCGCCAATGCGCCCGCCATTAGGCTCTTCCGAATAGACATGCTCTCCTCCTTGTGTTGGACCATCATTCCGACCGGCTTCCTCCAAGCCTGCCGGCAGTCTTCATTGCGGGTCGATGACGAAGTCTCCACCGCGGCAATTCTTCAGATAGTTGAGGGCGTGGACCTGTCCGGTCATCTCCAGCGCATTGCGGTAGACCGGGTCATGCCACCCTTCGATGTCGATCGATCCGGACCAGCCCGCGAGCCGCAGCTCGGAAATCACATCCGTCCAGTTGGTGTCGCCGAAGCCCGGCGTGCGCATGAAGACAAAGGGGTGCTTGCCGAAAACGCCGTGTTCGCGGATCACGTCCCAGCGGATCGTCGCGTCCTTGCCATGCACGTGGAAGAACTTGTGCGCCCATTTGCGGATCTGCGGGATCGGATCGATCAGATAGACCATCTGGTGGCAGGGTTCCCATTCGAGCCCGATATGCTCGTCCGGCGTCTCGTTGAAGATCAACTCCCAGGCATCCGGATTGTGGGCGATATTCCAGTCGCCGGTCTGCCAGTTGCCGTCCATGGCGCAGTTTTCGAAGGCGATCTTGACACCCTTGTCGGCGGCTCGTTTGGCCAGTTCGCTCCAGATCTCGCGGTAGCGCGGCAGGCTGTCGGTCAGCGGTTTGTTGCGAATGCGGCCGGTGAAGCCGGCAACGCAGGTCGCTCCAAAATGGTGGGCGTTGTCGATGCAGTCCTTCCATCCCTGCAGGGTCTGAAGGTCCATATCCGTCTCTTCGAGCGGATTGCCGAACATGCCCAATGTCGAGATGCTGATATCGCGATCGCCGATCGCCTCGACGCAGCGCTTGCCGAGGTCAGCGAGATCCTGGCCATTGGTCGTCTGCCAGAAAAAGGGTTCGAAACTTTCAAAGCCCAGATCGGCGATCTGGCCGATCCGCTCGTCTGCCTTGCCGCTGCTGGCGCTGACCATGGTACCAATACGAATGGATTTTGCGGGATTGCTCACGGGCTCAATGTCCTTCAACTGAAATGCTGACGGGAAGTCCTGTCCGGGCGCTTTCGATCGCACCGAACACCATGGACAGGCTCTTGATGTTGTCGTCGCTAACCGTTTCCGGCCGCCGGCCCGTGTTCACGGCATCGAGGAAATCGACCAGAACGCTGCGATGGCCATGCGTCTGGTCTTCGTCAGGTGCTGCCGGAATGGACAGAACGTGATGCCCCCGCAGCAGGCCCTCATCCTTGCCGGCAACCGTGGCCTCGAAGGCGTCTTCACCGTCCCAGGTCAACATGCCTTTCGAGCCAACCAGCCGCCAGGCGCTTTCCCAGCTCGTGCGGCGGCCCTCCGCGCACCAGGAGCCTCTGTAGGTGAAGACGGCATCACCCGACAGCTTGAAAATCGCATTGGCCGAAGCCCCGTGCGCATACCAGGAGCCGGACGGGTTGGTCTCGACGCAATAGACGGAGAGAGGCTGCCTGCCTGACACGAAACGGGCCGCATCGAAGGTGTGGATGGCCATATCGAGCAGGAGAACATTGTCCATCGCTTCGCGAAACCCGCCGAAATGCGGACCAATGAAGAAATCGCAATGGATGCCGGTCAACGCGCCGATCAACCCATCTTCGACGGCACGACGCAAACGACGAATGCCGGAAATGAAGCGACGGTTCTGGACGACGGCATGAATGCGCCCCGTCTCGGCAGCCAGCGCGAGCAGAGCCTTCGCCTCCTTCATGGAGGCGGCGAGCGGTTTTTCGGACAAGACATGGCAACCGAGCCGCAAGGCGGTCGAAACAACCGCGAAACGGGCTGACGGCACCACGACGTCGAACACGATATCGGCTTCGGTGCGGGTGATAACGGTCGAGAGATCGGCATCAATCACCACGGGACCGAGATTGAATTCAGACGCCAGCGCCTTGGCCACCGGCAGGTCGAGATCGACCAGACCGACGATCTCAACGGCCTGCTGCAGTTCTGGAGTCGACTGCAGCGCGCGCAGCCAACCTCTGGCCATAGCTCCGCACCCGCACAAAACGGCCCGTGTTGTCACTGTCACCCTCCCAAGGGATGCATGGAGCTCCTCCTCCAGTCATCCCGTAAACGTTTACGACACTATGAACGAGACGATGCATGTGTCAATAGAGATTTCGTAAACGATTACGACGCGTGTCTTCGGAGGGGATCATGAAGGGCATCCGGCAACTGGCGGAACATCTCGACATCTCCATAGGCACGGTCTCGCGCGCCCTGAATGGCAAGCCCGATGTCAACGAGGAGACCCGCAGGCGCGTGCTTGAGGCGGCAGAAAAACTCGGCTATGTCGCCAACCAGGCCGGCCGTTCGCTCCGCAAGGGCGCGACGGGCATTATCGGATTCATGATCCAGACCGGCCACGACATCACCGGCCAGGGCGACACCTTCTTCATGCGGGTATTTGACGGCGTGCAAACTGTCTTGGCGCGCCACAAACTCGATCTCGTCGCCCTCCTCTGCTCATCGGAGGAAGATCCGGACGATTATCTGAAACGCATCGTCGCGCGGGGTTTCGCTGATGGCATCATCCTGTCGGCCACCCGTTTTCAGGATCCCCGCTTCGAACTGCTGAACAGGGCAAAAATCCCCTTCATCACACTGGGACGAAGCCAGACGGATGTCGGTCAACCCTGGTACGATCTCGACTTCGAGGGCATGGCAGAGGATGCCCTGGCCCGTCTGGTTGCCGCTGGCCACCGGCATATAGCCATTAGTCGCCCGCATGGCGATATCAACCTCGGGCATGTCTTCGAGGACCACTGCCGGCTCGTGCTGGCCCGCCACGGGCTGGAGCTTCAGCCCGCGCATGTCTACCGATCAGGACCGAACGAGCCCGGCGGTTATCAGGTCGCCCAGCAGGTGATGAAATCACGCGAGCGTCCAACCGCGATCATCCTCCTTAACGAAGCGACCGTCGTGGGCTTCTATCGCGGCCTGCAGGAAGCGGGCTTGACGCCTGGTCGGGACATCGCGGTCATCGGCCAGTATAGCCCCCAGGCGCAGTTCCTTCATCCGGTGATGACCTGCTTCAGGCCCGATCTCAGGGCCCTCGGCATTGCGCTTGCCGAAAGTCTGCTCGCCACAATGCCCGATTTCGCGCAGCACTATCCCGATGCAACCCGCCGGCGCCTCTGGCCGATGACCTTGATTGAAGGGGAAAGCGGCTGAGCGGGAGCAGCCCCCCCGGCAAGTCCATAATGGGTTTTTGCAACACTATACCTTTTCACAAAAAAGGTATAGTTGAGGATGAAACAGGGGCGCTCCACCATGAAACCCATCGATCTCGTCTACCAAACGATGCTTGCCGAACTGGGTCAGAGGGTCCTCGATGCCGCCTGGACGGCAGACTTTCCGCCTGAAGGCCGTTTTCAACGTGTGACAGTCGATGATCGGCAATACTGGTATTTCGACATTCCCGATGGCAAAGGCGGCAAGACGAGACGCTATGTCGGGCCAGCGCTGGATCCGGAAATCTCGATGCGTGCGGAAACGCACAGATTGCAGAAGGACGATCTGCGCGCACGCCGGCGCATGGTCTCTACGCTGACCCGAGAGGGAGGCATGACTGCGCCGGATGCGCTTTCGGGAGATATCGTCGAGACTTTGGCAAGAGGAGGTCTGTTTCGCCTCCGTGGCGTCCTCGTCGGCACGATTGCCTTTCAAACCTATGCCGGTCTGCTCGGCGTTAGGCTACCGATGGCCGCTGTTCTTACCGGCGACGCCGACATCGCCCAAGACTATGCCATCAGCCACGAAGTCGAAGACAGTCTTCCGCCTATGATCGAGCTTCTGCAATCGGTGGATCCAACCTTCCGTCCAATTCCGCATCGTGGCGGACCGACGGCATCATCGGCCTTCCAGACTGCCAGCGGCTATCGGGTGGAGTTTCTGACGTCCCATCGGGGGTCTGACGAACATTCAGACCGCCCCGCTCGTATGCCCGCCCTCGGTGGAGCAAGTGCCGATCCTCTCCGTTTCCTCGACTTTCTTATTCGTGATCCGGTCCGGACGGTCATGCTACACAAGAACGGCATCGCCGTAACAGTTCCCGATCCTGCGCGTTTTGCCGTCCACAAACTGATCGTCGCAACGCGCCGACGTGCCGACGGGCAAAACGCCATCAAACGCGACAAGGATATCCGGCAAGCCGCCCTTCTGTTCGAGGCCTTGCAACAGACCCGGAGAACCTCGGATTTGGCGCTGGCCTACACGGAAGCATGGGAACGCGGTGCAGGTTGGCAGGATGCCATTCGAGCTGGCGCCGCCATGTTGCAGCCCGCCGACCTCGACCGCCTTGCCACCTGCCTCTCAGCAGGCAGCAAGGAAATCGGGGAAGACGTGGTCCTGCCGGTGTGAGTGTCACCCCCTACGCGACGCGATATAGGCGCGCCAGCCGCCGAGATCCGTGACTTCCTGCGCGCCCTCTATGGCATAGGGCTCGCAGAGGAAGCCGGACACTTGGGACCCGTCGTCGAGCGTGACCTTGCCGATGCCGAGGGGTGCGGGGATGTTCTGAACGAAGCGACCGAAGGCAGCGGGCGTGACCTTCCAGACTTCCACCTCCAGTCCCTTGCCGGCGAAGCCCGGCTCGCGGATCAGGCCCGGCTTGGGCGGCGTGGTATTCGGCAGGACGAAGAGGCGGTAGTCGCCGGCCGTGCGGCAGGTCTTCACCAGCTTGCCGCCGGGACCTGTCAGCTCGTGGTTCAGCTGCATGCCGGTCAGATGCGCGCCGACGACCATGATGGTGACAAGGCCGTCGTCCGGTTCGGCCACCTTGGAGGCTTCCGGCAGGTTCACGGTCTTGTCCTTGCCCATGCCGGACTGGGCGGCGCGGTGCATGGCGTCAGCAAAGGGGGCCAGGGCATCGTCAGTAAAGGAGGGGCCGAAGAAGGTCACGCCGCTGGGCAGACCATCCGAGCCGAAGCCGCCCGGCACGGCAATCGCCGCATAGCCGAAGAGATTGGCGAAGTTGGTATAGCGACCGAAATGGCTGTTCTTGACGATCGGGTCTGCGAGCATCGCCTCGACCGTATAGGTGGTCGGCGAGGTCGGCAGCATGAGGACGTCGAGCTTCTCCCATTCGACAAGTGCCTTCTGGCGCAGATGGCCGAGCTTGTACTGGCCCTCGAAAGCCGCGACCGCGTCGTAAGCCTTCGCGCCTTCGATGATGGTCCGCACCGTCGGATCGAAATCCTCGGCATTCGTGCCGATGAAGTCCTTCACCGCCGCGAGACGCTCGGCGACCCAGGGGCCGTTGTAGAGCAGTTCGGCGGCCTGGCGGAACGGCGCGTAGTCGAAGGGGACGATGGTTGCGCCAAGCGATTTTGCCCGCTCGATTGCCTGATCGTAGAGCGCCTCCACCGCCTTGTTTCCGAAGAATTCGCGCTCGGCACCGTCGAGCACACCGATGCGCAGGCCTGAACCCGCCAGGGCGACTGGCGAGGCCTTGCGGGAATAGGGATCACCGGCGTCATAGCCATCCATCACCTTGCGGATCGCGACACCATCGCCAACGGTTGCAGCAAAGACCGTAACGACATCGACACTGCGGCAGGCCGGCACGACGCCGACATTCGGCACGAGGCCGGGGGTCGGCTTGATGCCGACAAGGTTGTTGAAGGCGGCGGGCACGCGTCCGGAACCTGCGGTATCGGTGCCGAGCGCAAAGCTTGCGAGACCCGCCGCGACCGTGACCGCCGAACCGGAGGAGGAGCCGCCGGAGACATAGGCCTTATCGAAGACGGAGCGCGGCGCACCATAAGGAGACCGCGTGCCGTTGAGGCCGGTGGCGAACTGGTCGAGATTGGTCTTGCCGATGACGAGGGCACCCGCAGCCTTCAGTCTTGCAACGACTGTTGCGTCCTTCTCCGGCTGGTAGGCGAAGGCCGGGCAGGCTGCGGTGGTCGGCAGGCCGGAGACATCGATATTGTCCTTCACAGCAAAGGGCACGCCCCAGAGCGGCAGACTGTTCGGCTCCGGCGCGCGCTCCACCAGGGCCCTTGCGGATGCCCGCAAATCATCGTCCGGCGTCTGCGTGATGAAGACCGCCGGATCGTCGGAGGCCTTGCGGCGGGCGATCACCTCCTCGACGAGGTCGAGCGGGGTGAGCCCGCTGGCATAGGCGGCCTTCAGTGAAGCGAGATCAAGAATAGTCGGCAGCATTACAGATCCTCCAGGATGACCAGGACATCGCCGGCCTTGACGTTGCGACCCGGCCCGGCACGCAGATCCCGGACGCGGCCGGCAGCATGGGCGGTGACGGTGATTTCCATTTTCATCGACTCGATGATGGCAAGCGTATCGCCTGCCTGCACCGACTGGCCTTCCTCGACCAGCAGTTTCCAGACATTGCCGGGTACGGCACTTTCCACCCCGAAGCAGCCTTCCGGAATATCGCCGTGAAGGCCGGGGCCGGCTCCTTCATCCACCTGGAAACTATCGAGCCCCTCATCCTTCCAGCGCTTTCGCTCCGCCTCGAAGGCCGCCTGCTGTCCCTGCTTGAAGGCGCCGATGCTCTCTGCATTGCGGGCCATCTCCGCCTCGTAGTCGGCGAAGGAGAAGGTGCCCTCCTCGATGCGGATCGGATAGCCGCCATGCGGGAAGGCGGCGCGGGCTTCCGTCAGTTCTTCGTGGGAGACGGGGAAGAAGCGGATCTGGTCGAAGAAGTCGAGCAGCCAGGGCTTGTCCCTGGCAAAGACGTCCGTCTGCCGCCAGGTGTTCCAGACCTGAATCGTGCGGCCGAAGAGCTGATAGCCCCCCGGCCCTTCCATGCCGTAGATGCACATATAGGCGCCGCCGATGCCGACGGCGTTTTCAGGCGTCCAGGTGCGGGCCGGATTGTACTTGGTCGTCACCAGTCGATGGCGGGGATCGATGGGGGTTGCGACCGGCGCGCCGAGATAGACATCGCCGAGGCCCATCACGAGATAGGAGGCGTTGAAGATCGTGTCCTTCACCGCCTGCTCGTCGGGAAGCCCGTTAATGCGGCGGATGAACTCGATGTTGGACGGGCACCAGGGGGCGTTAGGACGCACGAGTTCCTGATACTTGCGCATGGCCAGTTCCGCATCCGGATCGTTCCAGGAGAGCGGCAGCCAGACGGTCCGGCTCGGCACCCTGACGGCGGAGACCGGAGGCAGGCTTTTCTCGATCTCGGCCAGTGCGGCCAAGAGTTTCGACCGCGACAGCGTGGTGCTGTCATAATGGATCTGCAGCGAGCGGATGCCGGGCGTCAGATCAATCAGGCCCTGAAGTCTTGCCTCTTTCACTGCCTGCATCAGCAGATGGACGCGCATGCGAATGCCGATATCGAGTTGCATCGGGCCGTATTCGACCAGCAGATTGTCATCGCCCTGGCGGCGATAGACGACGGGAACGGTGCCCGCCTCTGTCGCTCCGATGACTGCCGACCCGGCTGCTTCTGATATGCGCTTCACTGTCGGTCCCGCCAGCGGATCGCTTGCGCGCGCCACGGCATGAAACCGGATCTTATCCCCCGGCTTGAACTGACCCATCTTCCACTGCTCGTCGCGGGCAATCACCGCCGGGCAGACGAAGCCGCCGAGGCTTGGGCCGTCGGGGCCGAGGATGATCGGCATGTCGCCGGTGAAATCGATGGCGCCGATCGCATAGGCGTTATCATGCAGGTTGGAGGGGTGAAGCCCCGCCTCGCCGCCATCGGTGCGCGCCCATTTGGGGGCCGGGCCGATCAGGCGGACACCTGTGCGCGCCGAGTTGAAATGCACCTCGTAAGGTGTCGAGAAGAGTGTCTCGATGTCTTCCTCGAGGAAAAAGTCGGGCGCGCCATGCGGACCGTAGAGCACACCGACAGACCATTCGCGGGTCAGTTCCGCCGGTTCCGTTGCCGGCAGGACATTGGTCTGGTTCCGGCGGGCCAGGCGCAAGACATGGCCTGCGCGAAGCGTACCGGTGGCGTTGCCGCCGAATTGGCCGAGGCCGAAGGTGGCGCGGGAGCCCATGACCAAGGGGGCATCGAAGCCGCCGGAGACCGCCAGATAGGCGCGCTGACCGGCACCGGCGATGCTACCAATGGCCAGTGTCTGGCCGGCCTTGACCTGGACCGCCTGATCATGGGGCAGCTCGACGCCGTCGAGCTTCATCGGCATCACCGCGCCGGCGAGCGCGATCACGGTATCGGAGAAGACTTTCAGCACCGGCCCGGAGACGGTGAGCTCAAGGGCCGCCGTATGATCGTGGTTGCCGACCAGCCGGTTGGCATGGCGGAAGGAGCGTTCGTCCATCGGGCCCGAGGGCGGCACGCCGACATGCCAGAGGCCGAGGCGGCCGGGCAGTTCCTGCAGGCTCGACTGCGCACCGGGGGCGATAACCTCGACGACATCGGGCACGAAGGCAAAATCCTTCAACGCCGTGGTCGCAACATCACCGCTGCGGAACAGGTCGGAGGCGGCGATGGCCTTGAGGTACTCGAGGTTGGTCTCGATGCCGGCAAGCGAGGTTTTTTCGAGCGCGGAGGAGAGCGCCGCAATGGCCGTATCCCGATCCGCTCCCGACACAATCACCTTGGCGAGCATGGGATCGTAGAAGGGTGTAACCTCGGTCCCTGTTTCCACCCAGCCGTCGACACGGACGCCCTCGGGGAAGACCACTTCCGTCAGCAGGCCGGCACTCGGACGGAAGCCGGCATGGGGCATTTCGGCATAGACGCGCGCCTCGATCGCCGCGCCCCTTGGCACGAGGTTTTGCCTGCCCGTCAGCACGTCTTCGCCAGCGGCCTGTCGGATCATCCATTCGACCAGATCCAAACCGAAGACGGCTTCCGTGACCGGATGTTCGACCTGCAGTCGGGTGTTCACCTCGAGGAAGTAGAATTCTTCGCGGGCGGGATCATAGATGAATTCGACCGTGCCGGCGGAGGCGTAAGCGACCTGCTGGCCGAGCGACACGGCAGCGGCGTGCAGGCGCTGGCGCACGGCATCGGACAGACCAGGTGCCGGCGTTTCTTCGATGACCTTCTGGTTCCGGCGCTGGAGCGAGCAGTCGCGTTCACCGAGCGCAATCACCCTCCCCTTGCCGTCGCCGAAGATCTGCACCTCGACATGACGGGCCTTGGAGACGAAGCGTTCGAGATAGACGCGGGCGTCGCCGAAGCTGGATTTTGCCGTGCGCTGGACCGTGTCGAAGGCTGCGGCAAGCGCCTCCGCATTGTCGCAGAGCTGCATGCCGATCCCGCCGCCGCCGGCTGTCGATTTCAGCATTACCGGATAGCCAATCTGCTCCGCTGCGGAGAGCGCCTCTTCCCGGCTGTCGAGCAGGCCGGAGCCGGGCAAGAGCGGCACGCCGCTCGCCTTGGCAAGTTCGCGGGCCGTGTGCTTCAGGCCAAAGGCGGAGATATTGTCCGGCGTCGGGCCGATGAAGGTGATGCCTTCCGCCTTCAGCCGTTCGGCAAAGCCGATGTTCTCCGACAGGAAGCCATAGCCGGGATGCACGGCTTGCGCACCCGTCTGACGGCAGGCGGCAATCACGGCGTCGACGTTGAGATAGCTTTCGCTGGCGGGTGCGGGGCCGAGGCGCACCGCCTCGTCGGCCATCAGCACGGCCTTCGAAAAGCGGTCGGCATCGGAATAGACCGCAACGCTTGCGATCCCCATCTTCTGAAGCGTCTTGATGACGCGCACGGCGATTTCGCCGCGATTGGCAATAAGAACCTTCTTGAACATCAGGCCGCCTCGTCGTCCCAGACGAGCACCCGGATCGGGGTCGGATCGAAGCCGTTGCAGGGGTTGTTGATCTGCGGGCAATTGGAGATGACGAGCAGCACGTCCATCTCCGCCTTCAGCTCGACATAGTCGCCGGGGGCGGAAATGCCGTCGACGATGGTCATTTCGCCTGACGGTTCGATCGGCACGTTCATGAAGAAGTTGATGTTCGGCACGACGTCGCGCTTGCTCATGCCATGTTTGGAAACCTCGATGACGAAGTTGTCGCGGCAGGCATGCAGGTACTTCGTATAGTGGCCGAAGCGGACCGTGTTGCTCTCGCAGGAGCAGGCGCCGGCAGAGGTATCGTGCCGGCCGCAGCTGTCGGCGGTAACCGTCAGCATCACCCGGCCTTCGTTGGAGATCACCTTGGTGCCGGTGGAGATGTAGGCAGCACCCTGCTCGCGCATGGTGTCCTGGCTCGAATAGCGCTCGGAGAAATCATGGGCGTTGTAGAAGAGCGTATCGACGGCCTGCTGGCCATAGGTGTCCTCGATGCGGACCACCTGGCCCTTCTTGATGAAGGTCGAGAAGGGTGCTTCGGCTGCGATGTAGTGATCCTGCGTGGTGTTGGAGAGCGTGCGGGCGGGAGAGGTCTGGATAAAACTGGTCATGGTCGCCTCTCCTCTCACAGGGCCGCAAAAGCGTTGTTTTCGAAGCCCCTGACAGCTTCTGCAGTCGCGGTCCGGCACAGATCATCCGCCGCTGGCTCAAGGGCCGCGATCCTGAGGATGCTGACGGGATTGGGGGTGTAGACCGGGTTTGGATCGAGCGGATGCGGGCAATTCGAGAAGCCGACGATCATGTCCATCTCGGCACGCAAATCGACATAGTCGCCATCTTCAACGAGATCGGGTTTCCATTCGAATTTGCCATCGCCATCGACGCGGACGGGTGCGAAAAGGGCGAGAGCCGCCGGAATGTCGCGCTTGTCGAGGCCGGCCTTGGTGGCAACAAGCACAAAGTTGTCGCGGGTGTTGCGCAGTGCTGGACCGTTCTGGCCGGCATATTTCTTCGCGTTCGATGCGGCTGTCGAGCCGCCCATCAACACGTCATGGGCGCCGGAGCTATCCTCGGTGATCGAGAACATGACCTTGCCCATGTCGGAGAAGATGACACGCCCCTTTCCAAGCCCGGTGGTCCACTGCACCTTGACGGTATCAGGCAGGTTCATGCGCTCGGTCGGGTCCTCGGCGTTCCAGGCGACGACCGATACGGTCGAAAAACCGTCGTCGAGCGCGATGCGCAGCGTCTCATTGGCCTTGACGCGGGTCCACCAGTACCAGCCGCCGGGCAGGTTTTCCTGGTGCACGATCTTTTCAGCAGCGATGGCGGGCGCGGGCTTCTCGCTCTTGCCCGGCAGCGCCTTCGGTGCGAATTCCAGCCCCTTCTTCTGATGCTCCTCGTAGCGCGCCCGGTTGGCGGCGATCTCTTCGGGGGAACGTCGGATATGCATTGTCATCTCCAGTGGTTTCGTTGGCCGGGTCGTCCCGGCTATTGACCCTTTGAAGAGACCGGGCCGTCCCGGTCGGGGCGAATGAGGGAGGCCTCGCCCGCCTTGCGGGGCGGCCAGATGGCGATGTCGCGGGTGATCGTCGCGCCGTAGCGGAGCTTTTCCTCCGGGCGGTCGCGGGGGCGCTCGAAGGCAACGACGCGGGTCGCAAGCGTGAAGGCCTCGCGCATGTCATGGGTGACCATGACCACGGTCATCGGCGCTTCGTGCCAGAGCGTCTTCATCAGCGTGTGGATTTCAGCCCGAATGCCGGGATCGAGCGCGCCGAAGGGTTCGTCGAGCAGCAGAACCTTGGGCCGCATGATCAGCGCTTGGGCGAGCGCCAAGCGCTGCTGCATGCCGCCGGAGAGCTGGGCCGGGTACTTGTCCTCGGAACCGGCAAGCCCGACCGCCGCGATCATCGCGCGGGCCTCGTCCTCAACCGCCCGCTTCGCGGCACCGAACAGCCGGGCGGCGAAGCGGGAGGCTTTCAACTCCTTGCCGAGCATGACATTGGCGAGAACGGTCAGATGCGGGAAGACCGAGTAGCGCTGGAAGACGACGCCGCGGTCCGGCCCCGGCTCCTTCGGCAAGGCCAGACCATCGAGCAGGATCTCACCCTTGGTCTGGCGCTCCTGGCCGAGCAGCAGGCGCAGGAAGGTGGACTTGCCGCAACCGGACGGGCCGACCAACGCGACGAAGGCTCTGGATTCAATCTCGATCGAGACATTCTCCAGCACGATCTGGTCGCCATATTCCTTCCAGAGGTTTTTGATGGAGAGCGCGCTCATTTACCCTTCTCCAGTTCGGACCAGGGGAAGACGGCGATGCGCAGGCGATCGAGCAGGATGTCGGTGAGGATCGCAAGCAGCGTGATCCACAAGACATAAGGGAAGATGACGTCCATCGAGAGATAGCGGCGGACGAGGAAGATGCGGTAGCCAAGGCCGCTGTCGGAGGAGATCGCTTCGGCCGCGATCAGGAAGAGCCAGGCAGGGCCAAGCTGCAGGCGGAGCGTGGTGATCAGGCGCGGCAGGATCTGCGGCAGCACCACACGCAGCGCAATCTGCCAGGAGGAGGCCGACAGTGTTTCGGCCTTGACGATCATTTCACGCGGCAAGGAGATGGCGGTGAGCGCCAGGTCACGGACCATGATCGGCGCGACGCCGATGACGATCAGCGCGATCTTGGAGGCCTCGCCGAGCCCCATGACGATAAAGAGGATCGGCAGAAGGGCCAGCGGCGGGACCATGGAGATCGCGCCGACAAATGGCGAAAGCGCTGCCCGCGCATAGGGCAGGATGCCAATCACCAGACCCAGCAGGAGTGCGATCGCTGTGGCAATGCCCAGCCCGACGGAGAGCCGCCAGAGGCTCGCCCAGGTGTCGGACCAGAGAAGATATTCGCCGGTTCGCACATCCGGCGTGAACGCCATCCGATTGATCCCGTCCCACAGGGCCGCGAAACCGGGCAGCAGCTTGTCATTCGGGTTGTCAGCCAGCCGTTCGGCCGAGCCGATCATGTAGGCGCCAAGCACCAGTACGAAGGGCAAGAGCACGAGCGTCAGGCGCGCGCCATTTCCGGGATGAGCATTGATCCAGCGCATCGACCACTCCAGGGTTTCAGGGAGGCAGACGCCGCCCGGAGGACATCATCCTCCGGGCAGCGATCATGGCCTCAGAGCGCACCCTTGGCGGCAGCGTCCATGTAGGTGGTGGTGAAGCGGAACTTGACGTTCTCCTTGTCACCGAGAACAGACCCATCCGGCATCTCGATCCCGATGACGTCTGCAGAGGGAGCGCCACTCCCGAGAAGGCCCTTTTCGAAAAGGAAGTTGCGAACGAGGTCCGTGGTCTTCGGAAGTTCCGGGGACGCTGTGAAGGCCACGGCATCGGTCGGCTTATCGAAGAGCTTGGTGGCGGCCATCTGTGCCTCGAAGCCGGCGAGGTCTGTTCCCGATGCCGCACCCATCGCGGTGCGGGCTGCCTTGCCCTCTTCGGTATCGGCGGTCATGACGGCCATGGTGTCGTACCAGATGCCAGCCAGCGCCTTGCCGAAGTCCGGATTGTCCTTCAGCACATCGGTATTGGCGACCATCAGGTCGATGATCTCGCCCGGGATCTGCGAGCTGTCGAAGACCTTTTTCGCGGAGGCGTCTCCCAGGATCGTTGAGACCAGCGGGTTCCAGGTCACGACAGCGGTCACGTCAGGCGTCTGGTAGGCGGCGACCATGTCGGCATCCGAGGTGTTGACCACCTTCACATCCCGCTCGGAGGAGCCGATGCTTTCGAGCGCGCGGGCGAGCAGATAGTGCGAGACCGAGAACTCGACGAGATTGACGTTCTGGCCCTTCACATCCTCCAGCTTGTCCTTGCCCTTCAGGATCAGAGCGTCGTTGCCATTCGAGAAGTCGCCGACGATGACGGCGGTCGTGTCGACGCCACCAGCGGCCGGGATCGACAGGCCATCCATGTTGGTGAGGGTCACCGCGTCGAAGGCTCCGGCGGTATACTGGTTCATCGATTCCACGTAGTCGTTGAACTGCGTGACCTCGATGTTGATGCCGTATTTGTCGGCCCACTTCTTCACGATGCCAGTGTCATTGGCATAGCCCCAGGGCATCCAGCCGACATAGATCGACCATGCGACCTTGAAGTCCTTCTTCGGCGCGGCTTCGACCGGTGTCATCTGGCTGAAAGCGAGCGCGCCGGCCAGCGCCGTGATGGACAGGAGTGTCTTGACAGTCTGCATGTAGAAATTCCCCTTTTGCATCTTCAAAAAGGGATCGGCATGGACCATCGCTCCGCCAATCCCTTGGCTTACGAGGTCTCCCGGGCTTTTGTCCCGCCGTGCACCCGATGGGATGTCTCTCCATCGGGAGCCGCTCTCGGACCAGCCACGCCTGACGGCGCCGGAACCCTAGCGGCTAACTCGACTGGAAAAATGCAAATGGCGTGCCAAATGGAAAAAACGAACAAATGGGCAGCGCTGCTGCCAGCAACCGCGTATTGGTGCATACATTTGGAGCAAAACTGCCCGCAAAATGGGCGTCGGCATTATCTAAAGGGTTGTACTGACCGCCGGCACGGTCATGACCTTATCTTTGCGCTGCGACCATAGGCGAGCAGCATGCTGATGATCACTGCGCCGTAGATGATCTGTCGGCCAGCCTCGGGCATCTGCATAATGGACAGCACTGAGTTCAACAGGACAATCAACACCACGCCAACAAGCGTGCCGGTGTAGCGACCCTGTCCGCCGAGAATGCGGGTGCCGCCCAAAACGACCGCAGCAATCGCCGGCAGGAGATAAGGCATCCCCATGCCCTGATAGGCCTTGGCCGAATACCCGGCCAGAAGCACGCCGGCGACCGCTGCGCAGAGGCCGGAGATCATGAAGGCACCGACGATGATACGGCGGGTGCGAATGCCGGACAGATAGGCCGCGCCTTCCCGGTTGCCGGTTGCATAGATCGAGCGTCCGAAGCTCGTGCGGGCCAGGATACCGGCGATGCAAATCGAAACGGAGGCCCAGACGAAAATTGCCACCGGAATGCCCAGAATGTCGTCGGCCGCGAGAAAGCGCATCAACGGCGTTGCCTGATCCTGGGGCGCGAATCCGCCCGTATGGGCGACCATGAGGCCACGCAGCACCGAATCGACGCCGAGTGTGAAGATCATCGAGGGAATGCGCAGATAGGCCACCCCGAACCCGTTGACGAGACCGACCATCAGCCCGACTGCAAGGCCGGTTGGCAGGGCCATATCTCCCCCGACGCTTGCCGCCATCATGGCAGAGGCGGTCAACGTCCAGGGAACAGAAAGGTCGATATGCCCGAGCAGAATGACCATCATCATCCCTGCGGCGACGATGCCGAGGAACGACCCGGTCTGCAATTGCTGCAACAGGTAATTGGGCGACAGAAGCGGCGCCGTGCCCTGCACACTCAGCGTGTAGCCCGTACCGATCAGCAGGATCACCAGAATAAAGAGCGACGAGATGACGATCGGTCTGTTTTCGGGACGAATGTTGAAAAAAAAATTGGTCATCCCATCACCTAACGAAAGAGGTCCAGGTTGTTCTTGACCCGCAGCGTGCGTAGCGCCCCCAGACTGACGGCAGCTAGAAGCACGACCCCTTCGATCAGCGGCTGCAGGAGCGGATCAATGGAAACGATGCGGAAATAGAAGGAAATGACGCGCAGGATGCAGGCACCGACCAGCGAGGCTATGGCACCGCCGACGCCCCCCAGCAGCGATGTACCGCCAAGCACGACGGCGGCGATGGAATTGAGCGTGTAAGCACCGGCCTGCATCACATCAGCATTGCCCGATGAGGTTTGGACTGCGAGATAGAGCCCACCGCAAGCGGCAAAGAAGCCTGCGAGAGCAAAGGCAACAATCTTGGCTCGGTTGATCGGCAGGCCGGACATGTAGGCCGCCCCCTCCGCCGAGCCGATGGCATAGACAGTCCGCCCGGTGACGGACTTGCGAAACGGTATCCACACGAGGCAGGCCATCGAAATCAGCACGACAAATGGCGTTGGTATCCATCCGAAGGGGACAAACCATGCAGCGTCCGGATCAAACAGCTGGTACGTATCGACCAGGTCCCAGAGACTGTTGGTGACTGCCCAGTTCAAGTCGGGATCGATCTCGCCGCCGGGTTTGGGACGGATGAAAAGGGCGAGCCCGATGGCAACGGCGCCGGTCGCCAGCGTCACGATGATCGGCTGCAGCCGACCATAGACGACGATGACACCGTTCATCAAACCGAAGGCCGTGCCGGCGAGCAGCGTGGTGGCCACGCCGAAGAGGATTTCGGCGGGCGACCCGTTGACCAATTCGGATGCAATGCAGGCGGTCAGCGTCATCACCGCACCGACGCTCAGATCCAAACCGCCAAGCAGGACGGGCACGGTCTGCGCCATGGCGAGAAACGCAATGGCGACGGTCTCGTTGGCATTCTGAATCAGCACGGCCGATGAAAATCCGCGTGGATGAAGACCATGATAGATCAGATAAATGACCAGCAGCAACGCAAGCGCGCCGTAGAAGGCACGGTTTTGGCGGAAGCTGACAGCAAGGGTCCTCACGACATTTCCCATGGCTTGCCTCATGCCGCCACGTGCGTGCTGATATTGAGCGACGCCGCAATGATCGCTTCTTCGTTGATCGCCTCGCCGCTGAGTTCTGTCGTGATTGCGCCGTCATACATGATGGCGATACGATCGCAGCAACCGATCAATTCGGCGTAATCCGTTGAATAGAACAAGATCGCCCTGCCCTCATCGGCCAGTTCGCGCATCAGTTTGTAGATCTCTTGTTTTGTCCCGACATCGATGCCTCGGGTTGGGTCGTTCAAAAGAATGACGTCCGGTTCGGTCATCAGCCATTTGGCGATGACGACCTTCTGCTGATTGCCGCCCGAGAGCGTCGCTACGGCGTCGGCTGGCGTGTTGATCTTGATTTGAAGCTTGCGGATGCCATCTGCGACGGCCGCCTGTTCTTTGCCTTTGTCGATGAAAAAACCTCGGCAAACCCTGTCGAATGACGCCGCAAGCAAATTGTCGGCTATAGACATCGGCAGCATCAGTCCCTCCGTCTTACGGTCTTCAGGGACAAGGGCTATTCGTGTTTTTCCGGTTTTGGCATCATGCGGCGAAGAGGGTGAGATGTTCGCGCCATCGGCCTTCACACGCCCGCCGACACCTCTCAAAACACCAAAGAGCGCCAGCAGCAGTTCCTTCTGCCCCTGTCCGTCCAGCCCACCAAGCCCGACGATTTCCCCCTTGCCTATCCTCAGCGTGACGCCCTTCAGCCGGTTTTCCCATGACAGGTTGTCGATCTCGAAAAAGGGGGCCGCCCGGCGCGCTTCCGGCTTTGGCGGGAAATGCGCCTCAACGTCACGCCCGATCATCATCCGCACGATCTCGGCGGAGGAGCGCTCTCCCTTTGCGAAGGTATCGACGTGACTGCCATTCCTGAAAACAGAGAGCTTGTCACAGAGCCTATCGACCTCATGCATGCGGTGAGAGATGAACAGCGATGCGACGTTTTCGGTCTTCAAGTCACCGAGCAATCCGTAAACGGTCTCCACATCGCGGCTCGTCAGCGCCGACGTGGCTTCGTCCAGGATCAGCACCTTGGGTTTCATGCCCAGTGCCTTGGCGATTTCCACCATCTGGCGCCGTGAAAGAGAAAGTTCGCGCACGAGCGCGTCCGGGTCGACATCCTCGCATCTGATGCGCGCAAGAAGCGCTTCGGCACGGCGCCTTTGCTCGCGTCCGTCGATCAGGCCAAACCGGCGCGGCGGAGCGGAGATTGAGATATTGTCCGCTACGGTCAGGTCCGGCATCAGGGAAAGCTCCTGAAAGATGCAGACAATCCCGGACTCTGCCGCCTGTGCGGGCGAGCGAAACCGGACCTCCTGGCCGTTCAGATAGATTGCGCCCCTGTCGGGCTGGAGCACCCCGGACATGATCTTGATCAATGTCGACTTGCCGGCACCGTTCTCGCCGAGGATGGCATGGGTGCTTCCGCTGCGGCAGGAAAAATCGACATTGTCGAGTGCTTTGGCGCCCGAGAAGGACTTTGATATGCCGCGCAGCTCGATAATCGAGCCGCCGCTACGGGTCGTGTCATTCACGATTTCTGCTCCTCCCGGTCCGCCTTGCGATAAATCGATCCTCCGGCGATCCCGCGGGTCGACGAGAAATCCGGATCAAACCATGCCGGGCGGTGCCGGCATGGTTCATGTCGTTCCGGTAATTATTTCGTGTCGGACTCGTCTTGCGCCATGATCGCGGGACCCGAGATGTTCACGCCGCAGGGCGGGAACTCGTTGACGGTAAAGAAATTGTCCGGAAGATTGGACCAGTAGTTCTCGCCGTCCTTCAGTTCCTTGTAGGTCGCGACCGGCAGCGGCACAGAGATCAGCTGGGGCATGACGTTACCCTCAAGCGCCGAAATCGCCGCCTTCATGGCGATTGCCACGAGGCCAGGAGACTGGCCGATGGAAATGCCCTTCAGGCCATCTGTGGAGTGCTCGGCAATCGCTTTACGGAAACCATTCTCGGATTCGCCGGCAACAGGCACCCAGGGATGTCCAGCATCCTTCAACGCCTGGATGACGCCGTTGGACCCGCCTTGGCCGACGACCGCGTCAAACTGGCCGTGAACGGCAATCGCATCTGCGACAACCTTCTGGGTTGTGCCGTCGTCCCAGTTGCCGACAACGGAGACCATTTCCCACTTGCCGCCGTCCTTCGTGAAGACCTCGTTGATACCGATCGAACGGTCACGATCCACCGAGTTTCCCGGCAAACCACGGACCTCGAGAATCTTGCCTTCCTTCACGCCCTTGGCGTGAAGCTCATCGAGGGCGAACTGTCCCCACATCTGGCCCATCTTGAGCTGGTCTTCGTTGACCTGCATGACCTTGTCGGTATCGAGAACATTGTCGAAGGGAACCAGCACGACATTGTTCTTGTCGGCAAGCCGAATCACACGGTCAAAACCGTCGGGTGCAACCGCGATGGTGACGATGGCATCGTAGCCCTGGTTGATGAAGTCCTCGATGGCGCCCAACTGGGCCGGCGCGTCCGTTCCGGTGGAAACGACCTTGAACTCGGCAATCTTGTCCTTCACTGCCGGATCCTCGGCATAGGCCTTGGCCGTCTTGATCATCTGGATACGCCATGTGTTGCCGACGAATCCGTTGACGATGGCGACCTTGTAGGGGCCATCCTTCTTTGGCCACTGCATGTATTTTGTGTCCGCACTCCAAGGTGCAAAACACCCTGGTTCAGCGCCTGGACCCGACACGACTTCGGGGCCGGCGAACGACATGGTCGCGCTCAACAGCATGGACGCTGTCGTTGCAAAAAATAACGCCTTTGGTTTCATGTTCCTCCTCCTCCTCGGCGCCTCCCCGGCACCTGTTTTGGCAGACGCCACCCAATGTGCGTCTCACGTCACCGCCGCCGGGCCTCCTCCCTTTGGCAGCACCCCGGTCCGCGACGCCTCAAACTGCGGGAAACCCGCCTGAAGGTGGGGCCAAGATCAGGTTCGAGCCGACCAGGCCGTCGGTCTCGAAGATAGAAAGTCGTCCAGCGGCACCGCGAAGACCCGTGCTCTCAGGCATCGCCGGTCGAGCGGGCGGCAATGATGGCGACCGGTTTCGAGCCTGCTTCACGAATCGGGATGGCGACAGGATTTCTCGACCGATGGCCGCGAGGCCCCGCGTGAATTTTGGTCTCTTCGCCGGATACCGGGTTGCCCAATAAGGCTTGGACTTCATTTTCCGCCATTAACAACGGAGGCCTTCTGCGAGTCAATAATAATATTACTAATGAATAGAAAATATTATTATCAGCACGCCATACGCCCCTTAGGTACTCCACAAGTGAAGCCGCTCGCGGGCCGACATATCCCCGCACACAATCAACATCACAGCGCGCGGCGCCCCTCCTCGGGCACGTTGATGACCAGCGCGGGTTCCCAAGACTCATCGAGAGATCCGCACAAGTAAGCCGCCCATGAGTTGACAATCAGAGGAACGGCTGATTGATATGATGTCAGACCAATTTGAGACGATGATGAAATCCACCCTCGCCCCCCTTCCTCCCGCCGATCGCGGTCGCCAGGTGACCGAGTCGCTTGCGGCCTACATCCAGCAGTCGGCCCTGGTGGCAGGTGATCGGCTGCCCGCAGAACGGGAGCTGATGGCGGCGCTCGGCGTCGGGCGCTCGACGATCCGTGAAGTGATCCGACAATTCCAGGCTCTCGGCGTGATGGAAACCCGCAAGGGCAGCGGCACCTATCTTTTGAAGCCGATCACCTCGGCCACGATCCACATGCCGCTTTCGGTCAATATGGGCAGCCTGCGCGACGCGCTGCTACAGACCCTGGAAGTTCGCCGCGGCATCGAATGCGAGGCCTGCATGGCCGCCGCCCGCCGTCGCACGAAAGAGGACCTTCGTCGCATCAGCGAAGCCCTGGTCGAGATGGAGCGGGTGCATCTGGAAAAAGGCACCGCCGGCAAGGAAGACCTTGTCTTTCACCTCGCCATCTACGATGCCACGCACAATCCACTCTTCCGCCAGCTGCTCGAGCAGATGCGCGAGGCTTTCGAGAGTTTCTGGGACACGCCCTTTGACCGGCCGGACTTCGCCCGCCGGTCCTTCCCCTATCACCGTACCCTGTTCAACGCGATCGTCGCCCAGGACACCGAGGCGGCACGGCGCGAGACCATCAAGATCCTCGACATCGTCGAGGAAGACATCAAGGAAATGTCCAAATGATCAACGGCTCAGACCCGTTCGAGCTCGCCTCTCTCATCGTCGCTCATGACGAGACAAACGCCTTCGAGGCGGTTGTGCCGCCAATCGTGCAGACGTCTCTGTTCACGTTTGAGACTTATGACGAGATGGTCGCCACCTATCGCGGCGAGCGCCATCGCCCGGTTTACTCCCGTGGCCTCAACCCGACGGTACGTCACTTCGAGGAGATGCTGGCCAAGCTCGAAGGCGGCGAGGATGCGCTCGGTTTCGGCAGCGGCATGGCCGCGATCTCGTCCGCCGTCATCACCTTCGTCGAGCCTGGCGATCGCATCGTCGCGGTCCGCCATCTCTATCCCGATGCTTTCCGTTTGTTCGGCACGCTTTTGAAGCGGATGAAGGTGGAGGTGACCTATGTCGACGGGACCGATCTCGATGCGGTGGACGCGGCTATGGCCGGCGCCAAGCTGCTGTATCTCGAAAGCCCGACGAGCTGGATCATGGAACCGCATGACGTCGCGGGCCTTGCGGCCATTGCCAGGAAACACGGCGCCGTCAGCGTGATCGACAACAGCTGGGCGAGCCCGATCTTCCAGCAGCCTCTGTCACTCGGAGTCGATATCGTCCTGCATTCGGCCTCGAAATATCTCGGCGGCCATAGCGATGTCGTCGCCGGCGTCGTCACCGG
Organism: Hyphomicrobiales bacterium; assembly: GCA_900473805.1. Classification (GTDB taxonomy): domain Bacteria; phylum Pseudomonadota; class Alphaproteobacteria; order Rhizobiales; family Rhizobiaceae; genus Allorhizobium. Next base: position 271,012 of record UCMS01000027.1, read on the forward strand.
ATCGAAGATGCTGATCGATCGCATCCGTGGCGAGGCACTTCCCTATCTCGGCGGAAAGATGTCGCCCTTCGATGCCTGGCTGCTGATCCGCGGCTTGAGGACGCTTCCGATCCGGATGAAGGCGCATGAGGCCTCTGCACTCGACATCGCCCGCCGACTAAAGGCGCTCGACGTGGTCGAGCAGGTCAACCATCCGGGTCTCGCCAACCAATTACCGCCGGGCCTTTCCGGCACATCTGGCCTCTTCTCCTTCGTCTTCCGCGAAGGCGTCGATATCAGGGCCTTCTGCGACCAGCTGCAACTCTTCAAACTCGGCGTCAGCTGGGGTGGCCACGAAAGTCTCGTGGTGCCAGGCGAAGTGGTGCTGCAGCAGAAAGCTCAACCGAATTCCGCGCATGCCTTCGGCATGAACCCGCGGTCCGTGCGCCTCCATGTCGGCCTCGAGGGAACCGAGGTCTTGTGGAGGGATCTGGAGACGGCCATCGCCGCCGCCAAACAGCCCTGAGCCCTGTCGAACCAACCCAAAAAGCAGTGGAGGAACTGTATAATGAAAACTCTTTTGACAGCAGCCTTAATGAGCGCCCTGATGGCGGGGACGGCCCTGGCCGACACCACGCTCAAGCTCGTGGAAGTCATCACGAGCCCCGAACGTACTGAAACCCTGAAATCGATCGTCTCCAAGTTCGAAACGGAAAATCCCGGCACCAAGGTGGAAATCATCTCGCTGCCCTGGGGCGAAGCTTTCCAGAAATTCGCCACCATGGTCTCGGCTGGCGAAATTCCTGACGTCATGGAAATGCCCGATACCTGGCTGTCGCTCTACGCCAACAATGGCATTGTCGAGAGCCTCGAGCCCTATCTGAAGACCTGGGACCAGACGGCTGATCTCTCTGACCGCGCGCTCGAGCTCGGCCGCGACGTCAAGGACACAGCCTATATGCTGCCTTACGGCTTCTATCTCCGGGCGATGTTCTACAACAAGAAACTGCTCGCCGAGGCTGGCGTTTCCGAACCGCCGAAGACCATGGAAGACTTTGCCCAGGCCTCCAAGAAGGTTTCGGCCCTGCCGGGCAAATACGGCTACTGCCTGCGTGGCGGACCGGGTGGGTTGAACGGCTGGGTCATGTTCGGCGCCTCGATGGCCGGCTCGAACGCCTTCTTCACCGAAGACGGCACCTCCACCTTCAATTCCGAAGGCTGGGTCAAGGGCCTCACCTGGCTGATCGATCTCTACAAGAACGGCTACGCGCCGAAGGATTCGGTCAACTGGGGCTTCAACGAGATCGTTGCCGGCTTCTACAGCGGCACCTGCGCCTTCCTCGACCAGGATCCGGATGCCCTGATCGCGATTGCCGAACACATGGGCGAAGACGACTACGGCGTCATGACCATGCCGAAGGGCCCCGACGGCAAGACCTTCCCGACCATCGGTTATGCCGGCTGGTCGATGATGTCGGCAAGCGCCAACAAGGATCTCGCCTGGAAGCTGATCGCCACGCTCGAAGGCAAGGAAGGCAACATTGCCTGGAACAAGCGAACCGGTGCGCTTCCGGCGCTGAAGTCCGCCGAGAACGACCCCTTCTATGCGAGCCCGCAGTTCAAGGGCTGGTTTGAAGAGCTTTCCGACAAGGATGCCGTCCCGACCGTGATGCCCACGCATCTGGAAGAATTTGCCTTCTTCAAGGATTCGCTCGTGATCAAGACCTCGCAGCAGGCGCTGCTCGGCGACATCACCCCGCAGGAACTCGCCGACCAGTGGGCGGATTACCTGACCAAGGCTCAGCAGAAGCATCTGGCCAAGAAGTAAGCCATTCACGATCGGGCGGAGGCCAGTGCCTTCGCCCGATCGGTTGCAGCCTAACCGCAGGAAAACCTGAACGATGACATCGACCCAAGCTCGGGGCGATCGGCGGACGCTCCTTAAGCGGATTGCCGATGCGTCGGATCCCTATCTCTACAGTGCGCCGGCGCTGATCCTGATCGTTGCGGTCATGCTGGTGCCGCTGGTGCTCGGCATCTCCTATGCCTTCCGCGACATCCAACTGCTGAACCCCTTTTCCGGTGGCTTCATCGGCCTCGACCATTTTCGAGCGCTGGGCCAAGACGCGGATTTCTATCGGGCGCTGAAGAACACGCTTTGGTGGACGGGGGCATCGGTTGCGCTGCAATTCACCTTCGGGCTCATCCTCGCCCTTCTGCTCGACAAGCCCTTCTATGGCCGGGGTCTCGCCCAGGCTCTCGTCTTCCTGCCTTGGGCCGTGCCGAGTTTCCTAGCCGGCCTCAACTGGGCATGGCTCTTCAACCCCGTCATCGGCCCCTTGCCCCACTGGCTCTTTGCCATGGGCATTCTGTCCGAACCCAACAACATCCTGTCAGATCCGGACCTTGCCATGTGGGGGCCGATCGTCGCCAATGTCTGGTGGGGCATCCCCTTCTTCGCCATCACGCTGCTCGCAGCGCTCCAGGCCATTCCGCGCGATCTCTACGAAGCAGCCGCGATCGATGGCGCAGGACCCGTACAGCGTTTCTGGTCGATCACGCTTCCCTTCCTGGCGCCGACCATCGCGATCACCGTTCTCCTGCGCACCGTCTGGATCTCGAACTTCGCTGATTTGATCATTGTCATGACCAATGGCGGTCCGGCCGACCGGACACAGATCGTCGCCTCCTACATCTTCACCCAGGCCTTCAAGCGGCTCGATTTCGGCTATGCATCGGCCATTGCGCTGGTGCTGCTCGTCCTGCTGCTCGCCTATTCCATGCTGATCGTGCTGCTCCGGCAGTCGCTGTTGAACAAGGATTGAGCAGATGAGGCCGTCCCGCATCGCCCTGACTGTCGCGCATCGACTGGCGATCCTCGCCTACATCGTCGTCGCCCTCTTCCCGCTCTACTGGCTGCTGAAAGTCGCGGTCACACCCAATGACCTCCTCTACAGCGAAGGCGTCCGGATGTGGCCGTCGCGCACGACCTTCGAGCATTTCACTTACGTGATTTCCCACAGTGCGTTCCCGACCTTCTTCAAGAACAGCCTTGTCGTTGCCGGGTCTACCGCCTTCGTCGTCACGATCATCGCCTCGCTCTCCGGTTACGCTCTGTCCCGCTTCAATTTCCGCGCCAAATACTGGATCGTGGCGCTGATGCTTTTGACCCAGATGTTTCCGCTGGTCATGCTGGTCGCCCCGATCTTCAAGATCCTCTCGCCGCTCGGGCTGACGAACAGCCTGACCGGCCTCGTCGTCGTCTATTCCGCCTTCAACGTGCCCTTCGCCACCTTCCTGATGCAGTCCTTCTTCGACGGCATTCCGAAGGATCTCGAGGAAGCGGCGATGATCGATGGCGCCACGCAGTTCGTCGCCTTCCGCCAGATCATCCTGCCGCTGACCCTGCCTGGAATCGCCGCCACGCTCGGCTTCGTCTTCACCGCAGCCTGGTCGGAACTGCTCTTCGCCCTGATGCTGATCTCGGGCAATGACGCCGCCACCTTCCCCGTCGGCCTGTTGTCCTTCGTGTCGAAATTCTCGGTTAATTTCGGGCAGATGATGGCAGCCGGCGTGCTGGCCCTCATCCCGGCCTGCCTCTTCTTCCTCCTCATCCAGCGCTATCTCGTGCAGGGCCTGACGGCCGGCGCGGTCAAAGGCTGAAAGGTCTTACCCTATGGCTTCCATCGATATCTCCGCCATCCGCAAGAGCTACGGCCATTTCCCGGTGCTGCATGGCGTCGACCTCACCATTCGCGACGGCGAGTTCATTGTCCTGGTTGGCCCCTCCGGCTGCGGCAAGTCCACGCTCCTGCGCATGATCGCCGGCCTCGAAGACGTGACATCGGGCGAAATTTCGATCGAGGGTCGGCGAGTCAATGACCTGCCACCGAAGGATCGCGACATCGCCATGGTGTTCCAGTCCTATGCGCTTTATCCGCATATGACGGTGGCCGACAACATGAGCTACAGCCTGCGGCTCCGGAAAACGAAGAAGGAGATGATTACCGACATCGTCGCCGGCGCCTCCTCGAAACTCGGGCTCGACGCCCTCTTGCAGCGCCGCCCCAAGGCTCTTTCCGGCGGCCAACGCCAGCGCGTCGCCATGGGCCGCGCCATCGTCCGCCAGCCCAAGGCCTTCCTTTTTGACGAGCCGTTGTCCAACCTGGACGCGCGCCTGCGCGAACAGATGCGGGCCGAGATCAAGAAGCTGCACAAGGAACTTGGTGCGACTTCGATCTATGTGACGCACGACCAGATCGAGGCGATGACGCTCGCCGACCGGATCGTCGCCATGCACGGCGGCGTGGTCCAGCAGGTCGGCGCACCACTCGACCTCTACGACCTTCGTCGCCGGCTTCATCGG
>UCMS01000044.1 GCA_900473805.1 Hyphomicrobiales bacterium
GGATCGTGTCCCATGGAGTGGTGTAGCTTCGGCGGTCGCCGTGCCTTCCGGACATAGCCGGGAATTGATCAGCTTGCGGCTGGCAGGCTGATGAGCGGATCATCGCTCATCGTGGCGATAGTCTCAAGGGTCATGTAACGGGATCGTTGGACGGCCCATTCATCGTTCTGTTCTAGGAGCAATGCACCGACCAGTCTGACGATGGCGTCGTCGTTGGGGAAGATGCCGACGACCTCTGTGCGTCGCTTGATCTCGCCGTTCAATCGCTCGATCGGGTTGGTGCTGTGAAGCTTGGTCCAGTGCTGCCTGGGAAAGGTCATGTAGGCGAGCACGTCCTGCTCGGCGCTGTCCATAAGGGTTGCAAGCTTCGGAACCTTCGGCCTGATCTGGTCGGCGACATTGCGCCACTGGGCGCTTGCCGCCTCCGGCGTGTCCTGGGCAAAGGCTGTGGCGATGAAGGCGGAGACAACCCGGCGTCCGCTCTTTCCCGCATGGGCGAGCGCATTGCGCATGAAGTGAACCCTGCAGCGCTGCCAAGTGGCAGAGAGTACCTTCGATACGGCGGCCTTGATGCCCTCATGCGCATCGGAGACGGCGAGCTTGACGCCGCGCAGTCCCCGCCTGGTCAGCTTGCGAAGAAACTCAGTCCAGATTGCTTCAGCCTCGGATGTGCCGATCTCCATGCCGAGCACTTCCCGTCGGCCATCGGTGTTGACGCCCACCGCGATGATGACGGCGACAGAGACGATCCGGCCACCGCGCCGAACCTTGAGATAGGTCGCATCGATCCACAGATAGGGCCATTCCCCTTCGATGGGCCTGTCGAGGAAGGCCTTCACCTTGTCGTCGATCTCTTCGCAGAGCCGGGATACCTGACTTTTGGAGATGCCACTCATGCCCATGGCCTTGACCAGGTCATCGACTGAGCGGGTCGAAACGCCCTGGATATAGGCTTCCTGGATCACGGCCGTGAGGGCTTTCTCCGCCATGCGGCGCGGCTCCAGGAAGCTCGGGAAATAGCTGCCCGTGCGAAGCTTTGGAATGCGAAGCTCGACGGTTCCCGCACGTGTCTCCCAGTCCCGGTCGCGATAGCCGTTACGCTGGGCCATTCGGAAGCCATTCTTCTCGCCATAGCCCGCGCCGGTCTTCGTGCCGACCTCCAGCGCCATAAGTTTCTCGGCGGCAAAGCCGATCATCTCGCGCAGCAAATCGGCGTCGGCGCTCTTCTCAACGAGTGAGCGCAGGTTCATCATGTCGTCGGTCATCGGTGGTGTCCTTCAGGTTGGCTCTAAGCAACCCGACCCTACCGGAAAACACTGGTGACCACCGCTAAGCCGCCCGCTCCCTACAGCACATTGGAGAGTGCGCTCGCGAGCGGCTTCGCTATCACCCAGCTACACCACTCGGCGGGACACGATCTAAATCGAACTGAGATCGAATGAATCG
>UCMS01000047.1 GCA_900473805.1 Hyphomicrobiales bacterium
TGGCAAAACACCAGCGTCTCGCGGACGGCATGGATGCGGTCCATCAGCATGGTTGCTTCTTCCTGGCGCATTTTTCCTTCGTGAACCCGCTTCGGGTACACCTGCCGGCGAAGAGCGATTTCGCGGTCGATTTCGGCAATCTGGCCGACGATGGAGATCTTTCCGGCCATCACGCACCTGCCTTTTCGGAAGCTTCTGCAGAATGGTCGACACTTACCAAGACCCTGAACCGCACATCGTCAGCTTCGAAAAACCACTTCGCCTGAGCGCCGGGGATCATCTGATCGAACTTGCGGACGCGTTCAGCCATCTCCGCCACTTTGGTGCCGATCGCGATCGCGTCGTCAGTATCGATTTCGAACTCGCTCATCACGCACCTGCCTTGGCCTTTTGGCCTTCACCGGCGTGCCGTTCGTCCATGTGCATCTTCATTCCCTTCGCGCCGCGCAGCATCTTTTTGCAGATCGGGCATTCGGTCTGAGCGCCAGATCGGGAGCGCTTTTCCGTTCGCGACTTCTTCGTCATCATCCCGCCCTCACGCCTTGGCCAGATCGATCGTTATGGGCATCCAGGTGCCCTCGATCGTCTCGCGAACATGAAACCGCACATATTGCTTCGAGCCGGTCACCCGTATGGAATCGCGGATAGCATCCATGGCGCGGGTCCAGCGCTGGTCGGGGATGTCCAGGCGCAACAACATGAACAGCTCGGTCTTGTTGATCTGTCCTTCCTTGTCGGTGTTGAACGCGCGCGTAACCACCGCCTGGATCTCCGGCCGGCTGTCGGCCGACCATTCGTTCAGGCATTCGTCGATCAGCGTCTTGGCGATCTGTAGCTGGGGGCCGAAATCGATCTGGTCGGCCACCTGCACCTGCACCTTCATCAGTCCGTCGAACGTCTGATAGGTGCGGTTGCCCTTCCGGCCACCCTTGAAGACGCCGTATTCCTGGGCAAGCAGAGCGTCGAAGCTGTTGAGGTCGGCGACGGTGTGGTCACGGAACCGGGCGATCTGGGCGCTGAGGTCACGGGCGAAGCGGATGATCTTCCGCACAGTCTCGTCTTCCAGCTTGTCCGCAGGCGCGACATTGGCAAGCGGCACAGAACGTCCCTTGGTATCCGTCATGAACGGCCGGCCGTTCATCATGTAAATGCCCTCGTCGGGCTTCTCTTCCAGAATGACTGCATCCATTGTGGTCGGTCCTTGTTGATCGTGGGCGTGAAGCGGCCTTGAAGGGCGGTTCATGAGCGCGTTGAAAGTCAGGGATGGTGGGCGGGCTGGGTGCCGGAGATCTCGATCGTCGGACCCGACATAAGCTGGCCGTAGAGCGGTGCATGTGGACGGCCCGAGACCATCTCGATCCGCTCCTCCATGTTCCGGGCCTCCATCTCGTAGGCCCGCAGCGCCAGCATCACGCCGGCTGTGTCCTGTGGCATGCCGTTCGAGTTGATGCGCTCGCGCAATTCCCTGAGACTGTCAGACAGCATCGTCATCTCCTTGTGTCTGTGTGATCCGGCTATGAGGGCAGTTGTCGCGGCAGGCGCGATACATCGACGCGCGCAGCGAGGACGTCGGGGCATAGGGTTTGGCCTGCCATTGCAGGCAGATGTTGCGGGCGATGTCGCCGAGCGCCGGGCAAGCCACCGTCTCGCCCATCAGGATGCCACGCACCATCTGCTCGACGCGGCGGATATCGCCCTTCTGGTACTTGTTACCGATGACAAGGCTGATGGCCGATCCCGA
>UCMS01000028.1 GCA_900473805.1 Hyphomicrobiales bacterium
GCTACGCGCCTCCATTTCAGTCATAGATGTCGGCATCCCCCCCCCTCCCGTCCGAAAGCGGACACAGCTACGCTGCCGCGCGAGTCTGGCAGGCGCCTGCGATCCCGTAGTCGTGCTGTGCGCAGCCGTGATGGCGCCACGAGACTTTGAGGCCGTCCGGCATCCACGAACGGTGGTCGCTCTTTTGAAGCCAGCAAGGCCCGTGCAAGACCAACGAACGCGCCGAAGCGATACCGCTGCTTGAAATCGCAAGAGCGCTCCGCTCTATAGGTGTCGCGACCAGTGAACCGGGTGGGGGCTTGGATATGTCAAACAGCGAATGGCGCGTGGGCGTTCTCTTTTCCCGCAGCGGTGTCACCACGGTGACGGAGACGGAGCATTTCCTGGGAACCGCATTGGCGGTTGAAGAAATCAATGCTGCGGGGGGCGTGCTTGGACGGCCGATACAGCCAATCGCCTACGACCCCGGTGGAGACAACAGTGCCTATCGCAGTCTCGCCCGCCGCCTTCTGGCAGAGGACGATGTCAACATCATCTTCGGCTGCTCGACGTCGGCGAGCCGCAAGGCGGTGCTTCCGATAGTCGAGCGTCACAATGGCCTGCTGTTCTATCCCTCGATGTATGAAGGCTTCGAGTATTCGGAAAACGTTGTCTATACGGGCGCCACGTTGAACCAGAACACCTTTGCGTTGGCGGAATTTCTTTTGCGCAATTACGGCCAGCGCATCTATTTCGTCGGTGTCGACTATATCTATCCTCGCGAATCCAACCGGGTGATGCGCGACATCGTCGAATCCAAGGGTGGGCAGGTTGTCGGTGAACGCTACATTCCGCTGCATGCCGGCGACGACGTTCTGCAACAGGTGCTCTCGGACATCACGCGACTGAAGCCGGATGCGATCTTTTCCACCGTGATCGGCAGGCCCGCCCAGCAATTTTATCGGATGTATGCCGAGGCGGGATTCGACCGCCGTCGCACACCGATCGCCAGTCTGACCATGGCCGAGACCGAGATCCGCGAGATTGGTGCGAACCTCTGCACCGGGCACATTCTTTCCGCGACCTACTTCCAGACAGTTGAAGGCGAGGCAAACAGTCGTTTCGTCGAGGCCTATAAGAGCCGCTTCGGCAGCGACGTGACCACCAGCGTTTGGTCGCAGCCGGCTTACACGCAGGTCCACCTTTTTGCGCGGGCGCTCAAACGCGCCGGCTCGCTTGAGACCCACCGCATTTCCGAAGAGGTCCTGATGGAGGACTTCATGGCCCCGGAAGGTCGTGTCAGTTTCGACAGCGATACACGTCACCTCTGGCTGCATCCGCGGATCGGCATTGCCCGTGAGGACGGCTTGTTCGATATCGCGTGGCAGGCGCCCGGACCGATCAGGCCCGATCCTTATCTCACGGCATCCCGCTTCGAAGATGCATGGTTGGAGGTTTGAGATGGCAGGCCCCAACAGGATCATTCAAGACCTACGGCGAGCTCGCGTTCTGGTTGTTCACCCGCGTGACGAAGACGGCGATGTTTTGGTCTCTCATCTTCGCCGACTCGGTTGCGAGGTGCGGGCAATCTGGCCCCTGCCTGCAAGCCTGCCGCCTGACATCGACACCCTGTTCCTGCATATAGAGGATACGTCTGTCGAGCACGCGGTCCAAATCAGCGAGGCACAGCAGCCGGCGATCATCGCGATCCTGACCTATGAAAGTCCCACGGCTTTGCAGGCGATCATAGACCTGGACGCCCATGGCGTCATTTCCAAACCATTGCGACCGCTGGGGATCCTCACCCAGTTTGCCTTGGCTCGCTATCGTCACAGCTATGAGAAGCGCTTGGTCGGAAAGGTGCAGAAACTCGAGGAGACGTTGAAGGGACGCCGGCTCGTGGAGAAGGCCGTCGCGGCCTTGCGCGCGATGAACGGTCTAGATGAGGATACCGCCTACAAGTTGTTGCGTGATCAGGCGACTGCGAAGCGCGTTCCCATGGCCCAGGTCGCCGAATCGATCGTTGCCGCACATGAAACCATGCGCAGCTTCGGTCTGCCTCTGCCGGGTTCGACGGGGCACAAGACGACCGAGACTTAACTCGGTCTCGCTTAGGGCCCGTAGGGCCCTTGTGCCCAAGGTTTGGACAGCGCCCAAATCTGCTCAATTTTGCGTCTTGACTTGCGTTTGCTTCCATGGAAGCTTTGGCAGCGAGCAAGATCGCTCTGCGGCAAGGTTGCCGCTTCAACATCATGGCTAAGCAGCCTCTGGTTCACGGATTGAGTTCCGTGCCGGAGGTTTTTTGCGTTTGGAGAATGACTTGACCGATCCGGTTCTGACGTCACGAAATTTGACAGTGGCAGCGATCCAGTTCGAGCCGCGCATTGGCGATCGAGCTTTCAATCTTGCTGCCATCGATAGGATGGTTCGTCGAGCGGTGAGCGAAGGCGCCGATCTGGTCGTCCTTCCGGAACTGGCCGATACGGGTTACGTGTTCCAAAGCACGACCGAGCTTTCCACCCTTGCGGAAACGGTTCCGGGTGGCACAAGCGCACGTTTTCTTGCTTCGCTTTCCCGTGATCTCGTCGTTCATATCGTGTGCGGTCTGGCTGAGCGCGATGGCGACTTCTTTTACAATTCCGCGATCCTCACCGGGCCGGAAGGCTATCTGGGCAAATATCGCAAGCTCCATCTATGGAACGAGGAGAACCGGTATTTTGCGCCGGGCAATCTGGGGCTGCCGGTCTTCGACATTGGGATCGGCAAGGTTGGAATCGCGATCTGCTACGATGGGTGGTTCCCGGAAGTATTCCGCCAGCTCGCGCTCAATGGTGCCGAGCTCATCTGCGTGCCGACCAACTGGGTTCCCATGCCCGGCTCGGAAAGCCAGACCGACACGATGTCGAACATCCTGACCAAGGCGGCAGCCCATTCCAATGGCGTTCACATCGTCTGCGCGGACCGTATCGGCACCGAGCGTGGCCAGCCCTTCATCGGGCGGAGCCTGATTGTCGGGCCGGAAGGCTGGCCGCTTGTCGGCCCGGCCAGCGCAGACCGCGAAGAGATCCTGCTTGCCCAAATCGACCTGTCGAGTGCGCCGCGCAGCCGCGCCCTCAACAGTTTCAATCATCTGCTCGGCGACCGCCGGACGGATGTCTATCGCTGAGTGCGAAATTACGACCACCAAAGAAAAAGGGGAACACAATGATACGCAGAACCATGATGCTCGCTCTCGCCTCCGTCGCTTTCGCAACGGCGTCTTACGCAGCAGATCCGATCAAGATCGGCGTCCCGGTCGGGCTGTCCGGTGCCAACAGCGTGGTCGCGCCTTCGGTCGTTCAGGCCGCCGAACTGGCGGTCGAGGAAATCAATGCCAATGGCGGCGTCCTCGGCCGGCCACTCGAACTTGAAATCGCCGACGATGCGTCTGGCGCTGCCGGCGCGCAGAAGGCGTTCGATAGTCTGGTTTTCCAGAAGGAGGTGGACGTCCTCATCTCTATGGAAACCAGCGCCGCACGCAACGCCGGCCTGCCGATCGTCACTAAGGGTGATGTGCCGTACATCTACACCTCATTCTACGAGGGCAAGTCGTGCAATCCCAATCTCTTCGTCAACGCTTGGGTGCCGGAACAGCAGGTGCCGCCGCTGGTCGACAATTTCACTGGTAAGCAGGGCGCTAAGAAGTTCTTCCTGATCGGTTCCGACTACGCCTTCGGTCGGGGCATGCTGGAATTCGCCCGCGCCTACATCGAGAAATCCGGTGCATCGGTCGTCGGCGAAGAATATCTGCCGATGGACGGCAGTGACTGGACGGCCGTCATCTCCAAGCTCAAGGCCTCCGGTGCCGATGCCATCATTACCTCGACCGCCGGCGGCGCGCCCAACGTGACACTGACCAAGCAGCTTCGCTCCTCCGGCGTCAGTCTGCCCTATGGCAACCTGGCCGTTGACGAAGGCACTGCAAAGAGCATGGGAGCGGAAGCGAGCGGCATCTTCCTTTCCGCATCCTATGTCACCAGCATCGACAGCCCGGAGAACAAGGCCTTCCTGGCGGCCATGGAAAAGAAGTTCGGCTCCGATCTTCGCACCCCGAATGACCTTTCAGTACCCCAATACGAAGCGATCTATCTTTACAAGGCAGCGGTCGAAAAAGCCGGTTCGACCGAAACGGCGTCCGTGCTGGAAGCGCTGCCGGGTGTCTCCTTTACCGGTCCGCGCGGCACCATTTCCATGAGCAAGCAGCATCACGCGCCGCTGACCATGTATCTGGGCCAGGTTCAGGATGATGGCAGCGTCAAGGTGGTCGATAGCTACAAGGACGTTGATCCCGGCGAGCAGTGCCCGAACCTCTGATTGCTGGCAAGGTGGGGCGAAAGCCCCACCTTCGATCCTGGGATGACACGCATGACACTTTTCCTCGATATCATCAGCACGGCGGCGATCCTCTTCATCGTCGCATCCGGCCTGCTGACCATTTTCGGTGTGCTGAAGATCATCAACTTTGCCCATGGGGCATGGCTGACGATCGGAGCTTACTGCGCGGTCGTGGCCAATCAATTGGGCTTGAATCCTTGGTTGGCCGCCGTCCTGGCCTTTTTGTCCGGCGCCGTTCTCGGGGCCCTGGCCGAACGCTTTATCGTCCGCCCACTCTACCGTCGTCCCTTGGATGCCATTCTGGCCACATGGGGCTTAGGGATCGTTGTCGGGCAGTTGATCACCCTCTGGTTCGGACGCGATGTGCATTTCACGCCGGCTTTGCTGCCAGGGACGCTCGACGTCCTCGGCACGAGTTACTCGCTTTACCGTCTGTTTGCCGTTGTGGCGGCGCTTGCGATCGGCCTCGGCTTTGCCTTTCTGCTTGAGGGGACCCGGCTCGGTCTTTCGGCCCAAGCTGTCATCATGAACGAGAACTTGGCGCGTGCACTTGGCATGGACACGACTAGGATCCGATTGGTGACCTTCATGATCGGGACGGGCCTCGCAGCACTGGCGGGCGTGCTTTTGGCGCCGTTGACCAGCGTTGATCCCAATATGGGGGTTGCCTGGCTGACGGGCGCCTTCATGCTGGTCATGGTCGCTGGCACGTCCTTTGGAGCGCTTGCCGCCGCTTGCCTGCTTTTCGGGGCAGCGCAGGTGCTCGTCTCCATATTCTTAAGCCCTGTCCTTGGCGGAATCACCGTCGCTTTGCTCTGCGCCATCGTGCTGCGCATCCGTCCGAAGGGATTTGCCCGTGCCTGACAAACACAAAATCCGGCTGGCCCTGATGGCAGCCCTCGCACTTTGCGCATTGTTGCTCGTCATCTTCGGTCCTCTGGTCCTTGATCGCTTCAGCCTAAACGTGCTGACACGGTCGATGATCTACGCAATGCTCGCCATCACTGTCGATCTGCTCTGGGGCTACACCGGTATTCTCACCTTCGGGCAGGCAGCCTTCTTCGGTGTCGGGGCCTATGCCACCGCCATGGTCCTGACCCATATCGGCGCGAGCCCCTCCCTCTTTGTGCTGGCGCTCGTGGCTGCCGTTCTCGTTCCACTCGTGCTAGGACTCGCCGTCGGCTGGCTGTCCTTCTATCACGGCTCGACGCCCCTCTATGCGACCGTGATCTCCCTCGTGGTGCCGATCGTCATTACCCAACTCATCTACTCTGGTGGCGTATGGACCGGCTCGTCGAGCGGTATGGTCGGTTACCAGACACTGCCGCTCGGGCTTGCTGGCTTCTTCCGGCTGACGGGGGTCTGTCTCCTCGTGCTTGCCGTGGCCGCTTTCGTGTTCGTGCGCTCGGATGCGGGTCGTCTTCTGGTTGCCATCCGCGACAACGAGACGCGTGTCGCCTATCTCGGGATCAGCCCGGCCCGGATCAAGATCGCCCTGATGGCTGTTCTCGCTGGCGTGGCGGGGCTGGCAGGCTTTCTCTTCGCCAATGCCTCCGGTGTCGTGGCTCCTGAAAACAGCGGTTTCGTGTTCGGCACGGAACTGGTCGTCTGGACGGCTCTCGGCGGTCGCGGCACGATCTTCGGCCCCCTGCTGGGCGCGATTGGCATCGACTATCTGAGTGCCAATTTGTCCGGCGAGCTGCCATTCCTTTGGCAACTCGTTGTCGGGGGCTTGTTCGTGGTAATGATCATCCTGTTGCCGGGTGGCCTGGCCTCTCTTGTGACGGCGCGTTTCGGACGAGGTGGACGCAAACGTCGTCTTGATGCCCTTCCGTCAGCGACCCTTGTGGGTGCGCTGACCATGAGTGCCCCCATTGTTTCCGTTACCGGGCTCGGCAAATCCTTTGGAGCACTCTCCGTGCTGAAGGGCATCGACTTTACCGTTCGCCCAGGCGAGCTTGTCAGTGTGGTTGGTCCAAATGGGGCAGGCAAGACGACGCTCATGCGCTGCCTTTCCGATGGAACGGAAGCGATCGAAGGTCGCGTCGAAATAGGGGGCAGGGATATTGCCGGTCTGCCACCGCAGAAAGTCGTGGCGCTCGGCGTAGGGCGCAAGTTTCAGGTGGCGAGTGTATTCGACAGCATGACCGTGGCCGAATGTCTGCGCATGGTGCGAATGGGCCACGAGAGACCTGCTTTGACGCAAAGCCCTGATGCAATCGATCTTCCCGCCGCCGCGATCGAAATCCTGCGTCTGACCGGGTTGACCGACATGGCAGACCGGCATGTATCCCTCCTGTCTCACGGACAGCGCCAGGCGCTGGAACTAGCTATGGTCGTAGCCCTGGAGCCGCGCCTAATCCTGCTGGATGAGCCGACGGCGGGCCTCAGCAAGGCAGAACGCATGACCATCGGTGCGGTCCTCAAACGCCTGACTGCGGACCTGGGCTTCGCTGCAATTCTCGTCGAACACGACCTCGACTTCGTCCGCGAAATTTCGAGCCGCATTGTAGTTCTGCACCAGGGCAAGCTGGTTCTCGATGGCACGGTCGAAGACGTCGTGCAGTCGGAGACTGTCCGTACCATTTACTCGGGAGGCGCCCATGCGTGAGATCGTCAAACTCGAACTCTTGGGCCTGCGCAGCGGCTACGGCACCGTCAGCATCGTTAACGGCGTCACCCTCTTGATCCAATCAGGCGAAATCTTCGCTCTGATGGGCAAGAACGGGATGGGAAAGACGACCCTTCTGAAGTCGATCTTGGGCCTGATCAGACCAACCGAAGGCGAGGTGAGCGTCGACGGCAAGCTGATCAATGGGCGAAGCACCGCCGAACTGATCGCAGCCGGGATCGGTTATGCACCGCAGGAGCAGCCGTTGTTCCAGGATCTTTCGATCCGTGACAACCTGCGACTGGCGCTGAAAAGCGACCGGGAGCTAAAGCCGGCGCTTGAGCGTGTCTTCGGTTACTTCCCTTTTCTGAAGGAAAGAATGCAGCAAAAGGCCGGAACGCTGTCCGGTGGTGAACAGAAGATGCTGATCCTCTCTCGCGCGCTGATGCTCAAGCCCAGCCTGTTCTTCATCGACGAGATCTCTGAGGGTTTGCAGCCCTCGGTCGTCTCGAAGATTGGCGAGGTCCTCGCCCATGAGCGAGATGATAACGGAACGACCATCATTCTCGTGGAACAGAACCTCGATTTCGCGCTCTCAATCGCTGATCGTTGGGCTGTGCTAAAGCTTGGCGCCATCGACGATCAGGATCAGAACGGCCCCGGCACGCGCGAACGCGTGCTCCAGCATTTGAAGATCTGATCCATGCAGCATCGCACCAATGCATTTCTCCCCTATCCGCAGGCGCCCGTTGCGAACGCCGCAACGGGGCCATTGGAAGGTTTGCGGCTTGGTGTGAAGGACTTGTTCGATGTTGAGGGCTATCCCACTGGGGCCGGAAACCCGTATCTTCTCGCAGCCTCCGGTATCAAGGAACAGACGGCGCCACTCGTGCGCCGCTTGCTCGATCTCGGTGGGATATTTGCCGGCAAGACCCATACCGACGAACTCGCTTATTCGCTGATCGGCAACAACCTGCATTTTGGGATGCCGATCAATCCTTTGTATCCCGACCTCATTCCCGGGGGATCCTCTTCCGGGTCGGCGGTCGCGGTTGCTGCCGGGCTTGCGGACATTGGCCTCGGGACCGACACGTCCGGTTCCATCCGATTGCCCGCCACGGCAAACGGGTTGTTCGGTTGGCGCCCGAGCTTTGGCCTGCTGGACCCGACCGGTGTCCGTCCGCTTGCACCGGGCTTTGACGTACCCGGCCTATTCACCCGCGACTTTGCCACTCTGCGGCGGGTGATGCAGTCCCTCGGTGTCCACGATACACGCGCACCATCGACAATCCTGGTCGTGGATGACCTCGTGTCGCTGTGTGATCAGGATATCGCCGACGCTTTCTGGGCCGCGGTCAGAAGGCTTGAGGCTCCGGTCGTCACACGAGCTTCGTTGTCTGCAACCGGGTTTTCAGATCTCGCACGCTGTTTCACCACGATATTGCAGAAAGAAGCTTGGCAGACCAACCAGGTCCTGTTCGAGCATGCCCGGCAGACGCTGGCTCCGGATATTGCGCAGCGACTGATTTCAGGACGAGAGATTTCGGACGACATGTACACTGCAGCGGTCTCGCAGCGTGCCCGCTTCCGCAAGGCCTTCGAGGAGACAGTGCACGACGCCGTCCTCGTGATGCCGACCCTGCCAATGGTTCCGCCCCGACGCGATGATACGCAAGAGCGTTTCGCCTCCTTTCGGGCTCGCTCCATCGAGTTGCTCTGCATCTCGGGCCTTTCCGGTTGTCCACAGATCACGATGCCATGGCCGTTACTGAGTGGAGAGCCTGCCGGCATTTCGCTCCTCGCGCCACACGGCTTTGACGGATCATTGCTCGCGGGACTTGCTAACTGGTTCGCTTGATATTGTTTGTTCAAACGATATCCATGGCGTCATTGGGCAAAAGTATCAGCAAAAAAGGCGATAACGGCATCAGGCGATGTGCTGGACAAGCGGAAGGCGAAGCCCTGCCTCAGGGCGTTGGCCACTCCGTTTGAAATCGATGCGTCCGCTTGTAGCGTGCGTCCGCCAGCAGCAGACAGTCCGCTCCCGGCCCCTTTCCGGAAATTGCTTGCGGGTCCCCAGCCAGTTTTTTCGAGACCCGTTTCAGTACGACGGATGCCCTGGCGAACAGCAGCCAGGATGGCTCAAGTTGTTGAGAAGGCGTCGCTTTTTTCTGTGAGAAATAGTTGATGATTTTGTGCGGAAAACCGACCTAAAATGGCCTGCCTGGAGAACCTGGATTCTCACATGATTTCAAAGGTTTAACAAAGTTGCCTTTGATTTCCCTCTGTTTTTCTGCCGCGAGCGACCGTGGATGCCATCTTTGTGCCCTGGCTTTGGGCCGACGTCAACATGGCGGGATAGCGGCAATTATTTCCGCTCGGGAACGCCGAGCCGAAACTGAGGCAAGCCATTTGATTTTGTGAGTTTTCGGCCTTTAACTGCAGGCATCCAATGATCGATGGAAGCGCACTCAAGCAGAGCCTCATGACAGCAGGGAAATACGGACTCCGCTCTTTTGATGGCCAGCGGCGACCTCGTCAGAGAGACTGACAATATCGAGGACAGCAGCGAAGCCACGGACTGCAAAGGTCTGATGAGGCCCCCTGCAGCCTTAAATTGTCGCACCGCTAGTCGGTACTCAGGACATCCTCGTTTCGGACATTCCTCAAGAGGTAGACTCCGTAGAGAAAATTGGGAAGCACCAGCACAACGGGCAGCAGGAACGCCCAGCTTCCGATATCGTCTGTAGGAATGTCACCGCCCGATTGCTGCCCGGCAGAGATCGAGAATGTCCCGAAATCCCAAAGCGCGTGATAGATGATCGCCGGCCAGATCGATCCGGTGCGTACGAGAATGGCCATGAAGGCGAAACCACTGAGGGTCGCGGTGAAAGCCTGCAGCATGGCGTTCAGCAGTTCCCCCGTGGTCAGCGCGTTGAGGATATGAACAGAGCCGAAGAGCACTGAGGTCCAGATCATCGCGGGCCAGAGCTTTAAGCGCGTGCGCAACGCTTGAAACAGGATGCCGCGAAACATCGTCTCCTCCGACAGTCCGACGAACATAGTGCTCACAAGGATCATCAGCATCAGACCGATGGGGGGCAATCCGATGGCCGCAGCGAGGCCGAGGAACGCCACAATATAGAGTGCCGGCAGCCACATGATCCTAAGCGAACTCATCGGCTTCGGAGCCACAAACTTCAGGTCGCGCCATCCGGCGATCAGGATGACGGCGACCAGGAAGAGAAAGGCGACGACGACATTCCAGAGCGGTCCTCGCGACAGCCCTTCGATGAGCGACTGTTTCTGTCCGCCGCTGAGCCAGATCCCGCCGTATATCGTGATCGCGGCCCAGATCATGTAGACGATCAGACTGAAGGAGAGGCGGGCAGGCCCGTTTGCGAAGTTCATGTCGATATGCCTCTCTGAAAGTTCAGATCCCACTCATAGTCATCAACTTGCGCCACAGTCTGCACCGAACTCACCTGGACCCGAGCCTCGATGGTACGAAATGGCCGCCCCTGGCCGCCCTGTAGAGCACCACCAGGCCCATGGCCGTGCAGAGGCTGAAGGCAACCACACTACCCTCCATGCCGAAACTGCGGCCTGTCAGGAACTCCGGTCCTTCGAGTGTCGCCTTGAATAGACCGGACTGTTCGAAGGCACCGGAGACGGAGCCCGAATAGATACCGCTTTGCACGAAGTTCCAGCCCATGTGGAAACCGATGCTGAGCCAAAGGCGGCGGGTGAGGATAAAGAGCGCGGCGAGTAACAGACCGGCCTCGACGGTGATCGCCAGCGCGCCCAAGAGGCTCGCATCCGGATTGCCGAGGTGGCGCAGCCCGAAGATCAGGGCCGAGACCAGGAGCGCAATCCAGCTGCCAGCGAGTTCCTCGACGTTGCGGAAGATCACGCCCCGATGCAGCAGTTCCTCGAAGACGCTGGAGCTGATCGCCATCGCGATGGAGGGCAGAACAAGGATTACGTGGTTGATCCCATCAACGCGATAAACGCCGAGCGCCATCAGGATCAGCACGCACAGCGTATAGAGACCGGCGCCGCCCAAAAGTCCAAGGCTGAGTTCGCGCGCCAGCGGTACTCGCGCCAATTCGCTGACAGGGCGTCGTTCGATGAAGCGGACGAATGTTGCATAAACGACGATCGCAAGAGCTGCCATCACAGCAGCACTTCCGATCGCAAGCAGCGGACGGTCGGCAAACTGCCCGCCCCAGAAGCCGTTGCTGATGCCCATCAATACGAACAGCACCGGAGCGAGCACCACGATGCGTATCAGCGGAAACTGCAGGATCCGCAGCCAGAGTGGCTGAGGACCCGCTGTTGCATCCCCCAAATTTTTGGTCTGTTCTTGGTGGACCAAATGGCTGACCTCACTTTGCTGCCTTTGCCCAGTCTGGGATATGCCACTCGATCTTGATGCTCTCCGCGCAACCATTCGACAGCTTGCGACCAGGCTGGTTGATGAAGGCCACACCCATATCGGCCACGCAGGGCTGGTAGAGCAGGGCGCCATGGCCGGCCTCGGGGATCATGAAGACTTGGGCGTTACTGATTTGTTCGGTCGCGACTTTGGCCCAGCTTGCCGGTGTCTGGCTGTCATAGAGGCTGCCGATCGAGAGTGTCGGAATGTCGCTCTTGACCGGGACCTGCCAATTGTCGCGCTGAACCTTCTTGAACGGAATGCAGGACCCGAAGACGAAGCGCGCCGCATCGTCGGCGTCATCGCCGATATAGGGGTATTTCTGGGCGGCCGTGAACGCCTGGTAACCCTCGAAACTGTTGAAGGGCAGGTCTTCCTGGCAGGCATAGTTGAAGAGGTAGAGGTCTCCGAAGAACGCCTCTTCCGATTTGGCGATATCCCGCTGGATGATGGCGAAGTAGCCGGCGACTTCCGCCTCGCTCATGCTGTCGATCAGGGCTGTCAGCCGGGTTGAGGCCTCGCCGCTGGTATGGGTTTTAACGAAGGTGACAAGCGCTTCCTTGGACGGATTTATGTTCTGCAGCGCGGCATAGTCGGCGACCATGCTGGCAGCCTTGGCATCATCGCTCCCGCGTGCGGCAATCAGCGCTTTCTCCAGCTCGGTATCGAACAGGATGGCGACGCGGCCATAGTTCCGTTCCGTGTCGATCTCGTCGCGCAACTGTTCCATGATGCTCTGGTTCGAGCGGTCTAGCCTGGCCGAAATCACCGCATTGTCGGCCAAGGTGCCGATCAGGGTGCGCTGGGCCTTCGGCAGCGTCGCGGACGCCTTGGCGACGTCGTCATCGCCCGGCATCGGCATAACGAAGTTGCGACCGACCAGCAGGTCGACGGTCGGCATCTCCTTGCCGCGATGAAGCTCGTAGATGAAGGCCGGAAGGTAAGGCGTCATCGACAGGTTGCCGTATTTCGCGTTGCGCTCCTCGAAGGGGCGGAAAATCGTCTTTGGCTCCACCGGCTTGCCCTGGTGGATGACCTTGCCGGCCTTGGCGGCATGCAGCGTCTCTATGATCACCTTGTCCAGGTTGGGGAAGGTGGCGTTGCAGGTCTCATCGGCCTTGCACTGTTCGACCACGTGTTCGATCGGCTCGCTGACCTTCTGCGCGAAGGTGTCGTAGAGTTTCACCCAGGACGGCGCCACGCCGTCGATGATCACGGCACGAATGCCTTCGGGCGCGACCCGCATGGTCTCCAGGGCAAGCTTTGTGCCGTAGGACACGCCATACATGTTGTAGCTCGTATAGCCGAGCGCCTTGATGATCGTTGAGACGTCCTTGGCGTTTTCGGTGGTGTTGTATTTGGAGATGTCGATGCCGGCGGCTTCGATTTCCCGCAGGCAATCTGCGATGGTGTTGTTGTTCTCGTTCGATCCGTCGATGGCAGTGGTCGTGTATTCCTTCTTGGCGATTTTCGCCGCGTTGGAGGCCAGCGCATTGAAACACTTCACCGATTGACCCGAGAGACCGGCCGACCGCTGGTCCCAGAAGACCACGTCGCGCGTCTTGCGCCAGGGTTCGAATGCTCGGGCAAGAAGCGGGATCTGGACCATGGCGCTGGCGCCGGGGCCACCCTGGAGGTAAACGAGCGGATCGGCTTCGGGATAGATCGAATGCGACTTCAGGATCGCGAAATCGAGGCTGATCTTCTTGCCATCAGGCTTTGAATGGTCCTCCGGGACCTGCACCCGTCCACAGAAGACGGTCTTACCTTCGATCTCGTCGACGGGAAGCGGGCGGGGGCAGACGATCTGGGTGATCGGCGCGCTTCCTGCAGTGCCCGCTTTCAAATCGGCGAAACCTTCCTCGGCATTGCCAGTCAGGAAGGAGATCAGTGCCAAGATGCCGGTGTAGTCCATCGCAAACCCCTCTTTGTCCACGCGTTCAATGAATGGGGCGCGTCGCTGCTTCTACGCGGAGAACCCGCGAGGAAGTGTCAGAGACGCCCACCTCTGAGATCGATCAGTTCGCCGGTGTCCCGCATCGTGCAGGTCATGTACTGGCGACCGACGGCGGCCTCGATCTGCCACTCATGCTTTCCAGGAGAGCGAGCCTTGGTGAAATGCACCTGGTGCATGCCGACGGCAAAGTTCCGCGCGACGATATCGGCACAGCCCTGATACGCCATCGGGGGCGCCCGTTCAGCGACCGGTTGCATGCGATGCGCCATCGAGTTTTCGCGCTCGCGATCACCGGCCTGGTAGCCCTCGGCATAACCGCGTGTGCGATTGCCCTCCCAGTATGGATAGCCGTGAACGCCGTCGCGATAGCCGCGCTCGAATTCGGCCATCTCCTCGCCGCTGCCGGGCTCATAACCTTCCTGATAATGGTGCTTGTTGTGCGCGAGTGCCGCGATACCGAGAATGGCGATTGCCGCTGCTGCAGCTGCGGCCTTGTCCTTGTCACTCATACCAGCTTCAACTGGCTGGATTGTCGCCTGCAGACAGAAAGTCGTGGCAGCCAGAATTGCGATGATACGTTTCATGGTCATTCTCCTTTGCGCTCGTTTGCTTCAAGATCTGACGGCAGGTTCACCAGGCCCTCACGCGCCGTCCCGGCGGTAGCCATTCCTTGTCGCCCTCACGGATGTCGAAGGCGTCGTAGAAGGCATCGACATGCTTGAGTGCGGCGGTCGCGCGATAGAAGCCTGGCGGATGGGCGTTGCTCATGAAGACGCTGCGGATCGCCTGATCGGTCACCTTCATCGCCCAGAACTGCGCCCATGAAATGAAGCAGCGCTGTGTCGGGGTGAGACCATCAATGCTGACGTTCGCTTCCGGATGCTCCGCGATATAGTCCTGCAGCGCCTCGTAAGCGAAGTTGATGCCGCCGACATCGGCCATGTTTTCGCCGACGCTGAGCGCGCCGTTGAGCTTCAGCCCCGGCAGTACCTCATAGGTGCCGGCCTGCTCGATGAGCTTCTGCGCTTCCTTTTCGAAGGCCGCAGCATCCTCAGGCTTCCACCAGTCTTTCAAATTGCCCTTCGCATCGTAAAGCCGACCGCGGCTGTCGAAGCCATGGGTCATCTCGTGGCCGAGCACGGCACCGATGCGGCAGAAATAGGTGGCGGCGTCCTTTTCCGCCTCGAAGGCGGCCGGTTGAAGGATCGCCGCCGGAACTTCGAAGCCATTCTTTGACATGCTATAGCCGGCATTGATGATCACAGGCAGCGTCGTGCGGCTGTCGGAAAAGTCCTCACTTACGGCGGGTTGGCCGAGCTTGGCATAGCTGCGGCCCGCATCGAGGGCGGTGAGCCGCATGATATTGCCGACGAGGTCGTCCACGCGGATGTCCACCGAGCCATAGTCGATCCAGGTCTCCGGATAGCCGATCTTGTAGGAGAGCTTCTCCAGCTTCTCGAGGGCAGCTTTCTTGGTCTCCGGTGCCAGCCAGTCTCTCGTCTGCATGCGGTTCTGGAAGGTCTGGTGGACGCGCTCCACCATGTCCTGGGCTTTCGCCTTGGTTTCCTCGGTGAAGTGGCGCTCGACATACAGGCGTGAAACCGGATGGCCGAGATTGGACTGCAGGGCCGATTGCACCAGCTCCGACCGGGGCGGAAGCCGATCGATGCCGTAGACGATCCTGTTCCATGCCTTTGAGGTCGCATCGAAGCGGGTGCCGAGATACGGCTTGAAGTGGTTGATCACCCTGACCTTCAGATAATCCTTGATGTCCCCGATCGGACGGTCCTTGAGCATCTTTTCAAGCGCGGCCAGATAGCGCGGCTGGGTGAGGACAATCGTGTCCGGTGGCGCGACGTCAACAGCGGTCAGCATTTTGCTGAGATCAAGGGTGGGCATCTGCGCCTGCAACTCCTTGAAGCTTTTCGGCTGATAGCTGTTGGCGGGGTTCATGGCCTCGACGGGCGTCAATGTGGCCGAATGCAGCTCCCGTTCGAGAGCGGCGATCATGTCGACCACCGCCGTGGCGCGGGCTGCGTCATAGCCGGCGGTTTCGAGTACCTGCCTCAGGTTGGCGCGGAGCGCCAGGTCGAGTTCCGAGCCCGGCGGGGCATCGTAGAGGTTTTCCTGTTTGAAGATCAGGGATCCCTCGACGAGGAAGAGGGTCATCTTCGTCGTGTCGGCCTGGTCGGTCGACGGAACGAGGCCGATCAGAGCCACCTCACCGGCGACCGTGATGTAGCGTCCGAGATAGGTGGCGAGGTCGTCCATCCCGGTAATGGCGTCGATCCGCGCCAGTTCCGGCTCGATCGGCGTGATGCCTTTCGCGTCAAGCGCTGAGGTGTCCATGTAGGCGTTGTAGAAGGCGCCGACCTGCTGCAGCGGGCTGCCTTTTTCTGCTGTCACCGATTTTTCGCCGGCCTCTGCCATCAGGTTCTGCATCTGTGCAGTCAGCCTTCGACCCATGAAGTCGAAGGTGTCGATGCTGACACGATCGGCCGGCCGCTCAACGCGGTCGAGCCAGCCGCCTGCGGCATAGCGATAGAAGTCCGTCCCCGGATCCACGGAGGGATCCATGTTAGTGATTGAGAACGACAGTTGGTCAGGCCCGATTTCCGGAACCGGCGTTTTGTCGGCAGCTTGCGCGGCGACGGATGTCGACAAACAAAGAAAGGCAAGCGAAGTCAGGCGCAGCATGGAGTTCCCTCTACGGTCGAGCATGACAAATGCCATCAGGTGGCCTTTGCCACCATTTGCGCGGAAGACCGGTGCCGGAAGGCCGGCACCGTCATCGGTTCGACTAGAGCGAACCTTCGTTCGTCAGCGACATCACGTTCGCGACCACGCCGCTGTTGGAAACGAGGCAGCGCCAGGGGGCTCGCGTCGGACCGACTCCAACGGTCACCTGCGAATTGGCTTCCGAGAAGATCATCTCCGTGATCTGCACATCGCCGTTGTTGGTGGTGTTCGATACGGCAGCCAGACAGGCACTGCGGGCCGCTGGCGGAACGCTCTCGTCCATCAGGGGCTGGGTCGACGCCATCGGCGGCATTTGCGAGCTGCCGTCCGAGGTGCAGCCGGACAGGACTGCGGCTGCGATGCAGATCATGCTGGTGGTGACCAGGAACGTCTTCATGCCTTTTCCCCCTTTTTTGTCGTTGTGTCTGCCTTCGCCGCTCGCAAGGAGCTCAGTTGCTCGCTTCGATCAGAAACCGACCGGCCGCCCAGCCGGATGCGCTGCCATCGGGGCGCGAAACGCGGCACCAGCGCGTCTGGCCGGTCATGCGGCATCCGCCGTTGCGTAGGATCTCGCCATTGACCACCCGGGTGACGATCGGGCTCTGCGCCGAGGGTCGCGTTCTGATGTTGAGCGCATCGCCCGGTGAGATGCCGGCCACTTGAAAGAAGTCGGGGCCGCCCGAGAGCCCATCGGCAAAGTCCGGCTGGGGCGGGGCGATTGGTCTGCCGCCGGTCACTTCGATCCTGAGCGTAAATCGCGCCTGCTCGTTGCGGCGCGCGGCATTGCGCATCAGGTAGACCTGGATGACATAGTCGCCGCTGTCGGGAACGATGATGTCGGCGAAATCGCCCGAGATCGACCCGTTGAACAGCGCGTCGCCACCGCCGGGGCCGAGGATATTAAAGTAGTTGCTGCCGTTGGAGCTGTCCATTGTGACGGCGAGACGCTGGCCGCCTCGCACGTTGACCCGGTAATTGGCGCCTTCATAGCCACGGACCGTGCCACGGATGACTGTCGAACTCTGGCCTCGGCCGAATTCAACGCGGACATTCCGCTCTTGCGCGACCGCCGTTTGCGGCCCCGCATCGGCGACGACAAGAAGCACCGCCGCAATCACTGCACCTGAAAACGCACGCCACCGACGCATCGGACATCTCCCGCTGGCAAAGCCTAGGATGGCTGTCTTGCAACCTTCCGATGTCTTCAGACTGGCATGGTGTAAGCTTGCGAACCAGTGAATTAAATTAGTCTAATATGAGAAGGTCTCATGGTTGCACCAGTTTCAAAGTCTCCTTCTGCGCGCAGCGCTGGGATTTCCCGAGCTCCTGCCTGAACCAGCGCATCAACGCGTCCAGAGCAGGCTCAGTACGGCGGCTCTCCTTGATGCAGAGGTGGTAGTCCTCGTGTGTCGGGAGCGTCGCCGGGTCGAGAAGTGTCAGCTGTCCCGCCTCCAGATCGGTCTGTGCGAGGAAGTCCGGAACCAGTGCTGCGCCGAGATCCCGACGCACCATGTCGAGCGCGATCACGTAATGCGAGGCAAACAGCCATCGGCAGTCGAGCGGCAGGAGATCGGCTCTTCCGGTACAACGGGCATAGGCCTGCCAGTCGCTTCCGATCTTGCCGGGCTGCAACTCGGTGGTGATGTAGCGGAATCCCTTCTTTCGTGCCGCGACTGACGAGGAGACGATAGGAACGAGATTTTCCGGCCAGAGCAGCTGTGCATGGTAGCCGCGATCCCTCGGCAGCGTTGTCACGAAGGCATCGCCCGAGGCATCGGAAAGCTCGGGATCCTGCGCATACATCAGGATCTGCAGATCGATATCCGGATGGGCCTGATAGAAAGAATGGAGCCTCGGCACGAGCCAGGCCTGGGCAAAACTGCTGCAGATCGCAAGCCGCACCCGATCGCGAGTGCCGCCGATGGCCTCGGCCAGCGAGCGGTCGATTTCGGCGAAAGCGGGCTGCAGTCGTCGCGCGAGGTCTCGGCCGGCATCCGTTAAGGCAATGCCCCGGCCATTTTTCTGAAACAGCCGTTCTCCGACGATCTCTCCCAGCAAACGCAACTGGTGGCTGACGGCACTTTGGGTCACTCCGAGTTCCTCCGCTGCCGCTGCGACGGAGAGATGACGGGAGACCGTTTCGAACGTGTGCAAGGCCCTGAGGTTATGCCTGAAATCCATCACGTGATCCTTGAGGCGGCAACAAGCTCCATGTCCGGCGCTCCGCACCCCGCAACAAGCAAGAGTGGATGCGCCTGAAACTAACGTTCCATGAGGAATATTTAAAATACAAGAGAGAAACTCATTGGACACCCGAACTTGGCCCTGAAATGGTCTCTCACCTCGAAATTGTGAACGAGAGATCGACCATGAGGAAGACAGAGGAGGGCCGGCGTCTCTTTATGAAGGGGATTTCGGCGGTCACGCTGCTAGGCAGTCCCGTCGCACTCCTGGCGGCGGAGGTGATGAAGGAGGTCGCTGCCCTGAAACCCGGCGAATTCACCTGGCATCCCGAGCGGCAGCGGACGGGGCCGGTCGCGATCGTCGTATCCCTGCCGGAGCAGCGCGTCCACGTTTACCGCAACGGCATCCGCATCGCGGTTTCCACCTGCTCGACCGGAAAGCCGGGTCATGAGACGCCGACCGGCGTGTTCGTGGTTCTGCAGAAAGACAAGCACCACAAGTCCAGCACCTATGACGATGCACCGATGCCGAACATGAACCGGCTCACTTGGTCCGGCATCGCGCTCCATGCCGGCAATCTGCCGGGCTATCCGGCCTCGCACGGCTGCGTGCGCCTGCCCATGGAGTTTTCGGAGCGCCTGTTCGGCATCACCCATCTCGGCACACCGGTGATCATCTCAGGCGCTGCCACCGACTCCTACGACATCACGCATCCGGGCATGGTGCTCGGCGCCTATGCGGCCCGGGAGTTCGAGGGCGCCGTCGCGGCACTCCACGGCAAGCAGCGCCCCACGGACTGGACGGACCTGAGCAAGCAGCCGGTGGTTTCGGTGATCATGTCAACCTATGACGGACGTGCCCTCTTGGTGGAGAATTCTGAGATCCGCGCGGAAGGCCAGATCACCGTCAGCGGCAGGGACAAGCTCGGCAGCCATGTCTTCCTGTTGGACAGTCTCGATCAGGCCGCTCAAGGCATGCGCTGGATCGCATTCGCGAACTCGGACGAAGATGCGGGCACGGTCAGCGCGGCCTCTGGCATTATCTCCCGTATCTCGGCCGATCCGCCTTTCGTCGCCACCATGCAAAAGGTCCTGCATCCCGGCGCCATCCTCATCCTGACAGACGCGCCGCTAGCTCCCGACAGCCGATCGGGCAAGGATTTTGTGATCATGAGTTGAGTTGATTGGCTGGGCGTCACGAAAGCAGGTCGATCTGATGGTTGCTCACCAAGGCATGTCCGACAAAGGCGGTGATGAATTGAGCGGTCAATGCCGCGCGAAGAGGCTGCTTTTCGCAGACAGGGGTCGAATCTGACGGTT
This sequence comes from Hyphomicrobiales bacterium, assembly GCA_900473805.1. Taxonomy (GTDB): domain Bacteria; phylum Pseudomonadota; class Alphaproteobacteria; order Rhizobiales; family Rhizobiaceae; genus Allorhizobium. The sequence goes on from UCMS01000028.1 coordinate 19,602, forward strand.
CGGCTTCGGCCGCACACCGGACATCGCTGGAGGGTCCCCAGCCTATTTCGTGACCCGTCTAGAACGGCCATGACGAAAACACCTTATATCAGTGTCCGAAAGTCACTCCGTGCCGAATTCGGCATGGGTATCAGGTCGCCGATGATTCCAAAACGGGATCCGGCACGACGGAAAAACATCAGAATCAAGGTTTTTTTGGGGGAATTGGCTGGGGAACCTGGATTCGAACCAAGATTAACGGAGTCAGAGTCCGTCGTTCTACCGTTGAACTATTCCCCACCAGGGTATCGCGTCGGCGATCGGTGAGCGGGCTTATAGACAAAAGCTTCTGCGTTGCAAAGACCCAAATCGCAAAAAAATCATCGAAGTTGAAAGCTTTGTCGGCCGGCGGCATGCGCTCCGATGTGGCCGAGGCGAAGGGGGCATGCGCGCCGTGGCCAGAGGTTCAGAAAAACCGTTTGGCGCAAATGGCTTGCGCTGATATGCTTTGGTCAACGAAACGAATGATGAAACCAGCGGCATGTGTCGATTTCGGCGCCTTGCGCGGTTCAGTGGATAACTTCAGTGACAGACCCCAATCGCGGCGGACAGCCGAAAAGCGAGGGGGCGTCGACGGGCAGGCGCAAGGGCGGGTCTCACCGCCGGCGCGGCAAGGGCAAGAAGACGGGACCGGCTCCATACGGTCTCGATGCTTCTGCTTCGGCAGGATCGGCGGCAGCGCCGGTCCCTGAGCGACGTTCCGAAACGGTGATTGCGGATGGCCCCATCCGCAAGAGAAAGCGGCGCAGGCGCGGAAAAACCGCAGGTGCCTCGCCTGCGCATGATCACAGCCATGGAGATAGTGGAGCGGCTGTCATGCGGTCCGCCGACCGCAGGGCGGGTGAAGCCGCTGGCGGCTTGCCCGCGCAGTCAGCCCGATCTTCCGGGAACGCTATGGCCCCTGGAGCGGCGCAGCACGCGCCGCACGGATCCGCGGAACCGCAGGGTGAGCGCTCGCGCCAGTCAGGTGCCGTGCCGAATGGTGCACCGGTTTCGGCCCGTGGCGATCAGCCAGCGGGACGCAAGGGGCGTCGCCATCGCAACAGACGCGGTTCGGCGCAAAAGCCCGGCCATGTGCGCCCCCTGGCGGGCTCCGAGCCGCCCTCTGTCGCCCACAAGACGCGTGCCGCCGATACTACCGCGTTGGCCAAACCCGCTCCGACCAAATCGGGCAGCCATCGCCCCGCACAGGCGCCTGTGGTCGATCGGCCGCGCGGCAATTGGGAGTTTGCCTCCGACGATCTGTATGCCGCACTCGATCTCGGCACCAACAATTGCCGCCTGCTGATCGCCCAGCCGACACGACCCGGTCAGTTCCGGGTCGTCGATGCCTTCTCCCGCATCGTGCGGCTCGGTGAAGGCCTCGGCGCTACGGGTCGCTTGTCGCAGGATGCCATGGACCGCGCCGTCGACGCGCTTCGCATCTGCGCCTCCAAACTCGCCGGTCGTGAGATCAGGCGTATGCGCCTGATTGCCACGGAAGCCTGCCGTGCGGCGGAGAATGGCGAACTCTTCCTCGAGCGGGTGACGGCGGAAACCGGCCTGAAACTCGAAATCATCAACCGCGAAACCGAAGCGCGGCTCGCCGTCTCCGGCTGCTCGTCTCTCGTCGGACGCGAGGCGAGGTCGGTGGTGCTCTTTGATATCGGCGGCGGCTCTTCGGAAATTGCGGTGATCCGCATCGCCGACAACAGGTCCAGCCGGCTCGCGAACCACATCACGCACTGGACCTCGCTTCCCGTCGGTGTGGTGACCTTGTCCGAGCGCCATGGTGGCCGTGACGTGACACCCGAAATCTTCGAGGCGATGACGGCGGAAGTGGGCGGCATGCTGGCCCGCTTCGAATGCCCGGATCTCGTTATCGGGTCGGATGGCATGCCGGAGGATTTCCACCTGATCGGTACCTCAGGCACGGTCACGACTTTGGCCGGCGTCCATCTCGATCTACCGCGCTATGATCGCCGAAAGGTCGACGGCCTCTGGCTGACCGATGCGGAAGTCACGGCGATGCAGGCGAAACTCCTGTCCTGGGACTATGCCGGCCGTGCGGCCAATCCGTGCATCGGCCCCGATCGCGCCGATCTGGTGCTCGCCGGCTGCGCGATCCTCGAAGCGATCCGCCGCCGCTGGCCGTCGAGCCGCATGCGGGTCGCCGATCGCGGCCTGCGCGAAGGCCTTTTGACCGATATGATGGCCGATGACGGCGTCTGGCGTCGCGGTCGAAGCCGCCGTGTCCCGACAGCACATCAGACGCCTCCACAGTCTCCAAGGGAACGCTGACCATGGCAAAGCCACCCATTGCCGGCAACCGGACCGGCCGCAAACTCGGCCAGAAGGTCAAAAAGGGCAAGCTGAAGGCCTCGTCCAGACGCTGGATCGAGCGCCACATCAACGACCCCTATGTCCAGCGTGCCAAGCTTGAGGGTTACCGCGCGCGTGCCGCTTTCAAACTCTTGGAGATCGACGAGAAGCACCAGATCCTGAAGGGTGCGACCCGCATCATCGATCTGGGAGCCGCCCCCGGCAGTTGGTCGCAGATCGCCGCCAAGGTGACCGATTCGACCGATGAGGACATCCGGGTCGCAGCCATCGACTTCCTCGAAATGGCACCGCTTCCCGGTGTGAAAATCCTGCAGCTCGACTTTCTCGATCCGGATGCGCCCCGCCAGCTGATCGAGGCCGTTGGCGGCACGCCGAACCTGGTGATTTCGGACATGGCCGCCCCCACGACCGGCCACCAGAAAACGGATCATCTGCGCACGATGCATCTTTGCGAAGTGGCCGCGCACTTTGCGGTGGAGGTTCTCGCCGAAGGGGGACACTTCCTTGCCAAGACCTTCCAGGGCGGTACGGAGAAGGACCTGCTCACCATGCTGAAGCAGAACTTCCGCCAGGTCATGCATATCAAACCGGCGTCGTCGCGCCAGGAATCGGTGGAAATGTTCCTGCTCGCCAAGGGCTTCAAGGGCAGAAGAGGCCCGGGAGTCGTCGAGCTTGACGAAGACGGCTTTGTGCGTGACCCGCGCGAGGATGTTCCAGAAAGCGAAGATCTGGATCAGGGCTGAGGGGGGACGGGCATGTTCACCTACATCACCATCGGCATCAACGATCTGCCCCGCGCAGTCAGCTTTTACGATGCGGTTCTGGCAACCCTTGGCATCGAGCGGCGGGAGATCGACGACACCGAAGCCGGATATGCTTTGGCCGGCGACAGCCGCTGCCGGTTCTGGATCACGCATCCCTTCGATCGCCGTCCGGCAACCGTCGGCAATGGTTCCATGCCGGCCTTCGAGGCATCATCACGGGCGGCGGTCGATGCGTTTTACGCCGCGGCGCTTGCCCATGGCGGCACCGATGACGGTGCACCGGGCATCCGCATCTTCCATCCGAATTTTTACGCCTGTTATGTCCGCGATCCCGATGGAAACAAGCTTTCGGCCCTGTGCGAACGCCCGGAGTGATGAAGCCGCCAGGTCACTTCACGCTGATCGTCTTGTCCTCCGGCGTCCGGCGATAGCCTGACACGGCCGAGCCCACATCGCGCGAAAGGGCGAAGAACGGCAGGACAGCGAACACCGACAGACCCGCGACCACGGCGAAGGCCAGATGGAAATCGCCGAGCGACAGCGTCTCGCCGGTCACGCGCGTGCTGGCCTCAAGAATGGCGGCTGCCGTTGCCACACCGAGCGCCAGGCTCACCTGCTGCAGGACCGAAGTCAGTGACGTCGCCTGCGACGCCTGTCGGTCCTCGATCTCGGCGTAACCCAGCGTGTTGACGCCGGTGAAGAAGAACGAGCGGCAGAAACCGCCGATCAGCAACATGGTCATGATCAGCGCAATGGGCGTTGCTGGCGTAAAAACGCTGTTCGCCGCCGTCGTGATCGCCCCGCCGATGCCGGCTGCGATGAGCAGGTTGCGAAAGCCGGCGGCGGCGAAGGCGCGACGCGCAATGAACTTGGTCGAGATCGCCCCGACAGCCGCAATAAAGGTCGTCATGCCCGACTGGAAGGCGCTCATGCCGAAGCCGAGCTGCAGCATCAGCGGCAGAAGAAACGGCGTGGCGCCGGCCGCGATACGGAAAACCGTGCCCCCGATGATGGCGGCGCGAAAACTCCTGTTGGCAAACAGCGTGAGGTCGAGCAGCGGGGCAGGATGGCGCCGCGCGTGCAGCACATAGAGGGTGAGGCAAACAATGCCGGCAAGCGTCGCGGTTGCGCCGACAGCGATCGGCAGGGCTGGCAGGCTCAAGACGGAAAGACCGAAGACGAGGCCGGATGCCGCCCCCGAACTCAGGGCAAAACCACGCCAGTCGATCGCCGCTGTTTCGATCGGCTCGATCTCCGGCAGGTAGCGGCTGGAGAGGACGAGACCCAGAAGTCCGATCGGAATGTTGATCAGGAAGATCCAGTGCCAGCTGAAGAAGGTGGTGATGAAGCCACCCACCGGCGGTCCGGTGATCGGGCCCAACAGGCCGGGGATGGTGAGAAGCGCCATGGCCGACACGAGCTCGGATTTCTTGGTGGTGCGCAGCAGGACGAGGCGCCCCACGGGCGTCATCATCGCTCCGCCCATGCCCTGCAGGAACCGGGAGGCCACGAAGAAGAACAAGGAATCGGCCATTGCGCAGAGCAGCGAGCCGATCATGAAGACGATGATTGCCGCCCGGAAGATTCGCTTGGCCCCGAACCGATCTGCCATCCAGCCGCTCACCGGGATGAAGATGGCGAGCGCCACCATATAAGCGGTAAGGGCGAGCTTCAGCGTGATCGGACCGACACCGAGATCGGCCGCAATGGTCGGAAGCGCGGTGGCGATTACCGTGGAGTCCATCTGCTCCATGAACAGGGCGACGGCGAGGATCAGGGGCGTAATGCGGTTCATGGGCATTCCGGAGTGGCCGTCGAGCGGTTCGGCAGCTGTGGCCTCATAGCGCGTCCAGACCCAGGGTGAAACCCTTTTGCCATGCCGCGCGTTCTAGACAACACCTGCAATTCGCCCGTCACACGGCAGAAGGCTTCACGTTGGTGTGAGGGAACTTTCCTCCGGCATCACCCTGCCTATTTCGGGTTGTGACCCTGCTTCCGGGGAGAGGACTTGTCGCTGAGGAGATTTCCATGATTTCGATGAAGAGAAGAATGATATTGGGCGGCGCCGGTTTCGCGCTCGCCTCCCCGATGATCATGACACGCGCCGCCGTGGCGCAGCAAACGAACGCTGACACATCCATGAGCATCGATCACGCCATGCCCCCAGAAACGCATCGTTTCAACCTCGGCAAGTTTGAGGTTCTCGTCGTCAAGGACGGCGCCCGTCCCTCCGGCAAGCCGCAGGAGACATTCGGCACCAACCAGTCGCCTGAAGTGGTCGGAGCTCTGCTCGAAGCCAACTTTCTGCCGCCGGACAATTTCGTCAACAGCTTTGCCCCCGTGCTGGTCAACACCGGTTCTGATGTGATCCTTTTCGATACCGGCCTGGGTGAAGGTGGTCGAGCCAACGGTCTCGGGCGTCTTGCCGAAGGTCTGACCGCCGCCGGCTACAAGCGTGAAGACGTCACCGTTGTCGTCCTGACACACATGCACGGCGACCACATTGGCGGGCTCATGGAAGGCGGCCAGCCCGCATTCCCCAACGCGCGATACGTCACCGGTCAGGCGGAATATGATTTCTGGGTCGATCCTGCCCGCGCCGGCACGCCGGCGGAAAATGGCCAGAAGGGGGTTCTCACCAACGTCAAGCCGCTGGCCGAGAAGACCACCTTCATCGGTGACGGCGGCGAGGTAGTCTCCGGCATCACCGGCATGGCGGCTTTCGGCCACTCCCCGGGCCACATGATCTATCGTCTGGAATCGGAAGGCCGCCAGCTCGTGTTGACCGCCGACACGGCCAATCACTTCGTGCTCTCGCTGCAGCGCCCGGACTGGGAAGTGCGCTTCGACATGGACAAGGCAGCGGCAGCGGCGACCCGAAAGAAGGTCTTCGACATGCTGGCCACCGACAAGACCGCCTTCCTCGGCTATCACATGCCGTTCCCGGCCGTCGGTTATGTGGAAAAGATCGACGAAGGTTATCGCTTCGTACCGAAGGCCTATCAGTTCGACATTTGACGGTCGCCGTCCGCGGCTCGGCCTGCACGAAAGCCTCGTGCGGGCCAGTCGCCGAAATTCAGTCCGGCAAATCAGGTTTGCTGCCGGCGCCGGGATGCGGTTCCAAGCGCCGCAGTTCCGCAGCGGCACTGCGCAACAGCGATATCATCCGGTCCTGAAGCACCTCGTCCATGATCTCGATGCCGGCTGCCTGGAAATCGTCCTTGATCCGGCTCAACAACTCGGCGTCGCCGGTCGTCGCCATTCTCGCAAGTTCGTTTGCATAGCTCTGCGCATCTTCGGGGTCGAGCACGGTCGTCGCCCATTGCGCCATGAGGGCGCCCCTGCGCGCGCAGATCCTGTCGAAAGGAATGTCCTTCTGGAGATCCGGGTCCCGTCTTTCCTTCCCGCTCCTGATGCTCTCACCGCTTGCCATGGGATCGCCTCCGTCTTTCTCCCGCGCTCCTCCGAGGGACGCTGTCTGATAGCATGCCGGATTTGATGATCTGTTTATTAGGAAGATTTAATTTTCGTTGCTTCGTCACGACCAGCACCCGAAAGCTCTCATCGCGCATCAGCCTTGCAGGTTTTGCTATTCCCTTCCTGTCATGAACGTGTTACCAGCCCTCGCCAACTTCCAAGCATTTCATGCAGAAGCGACCGAACGGGGATTCCCGTTTTCCGGGCGGATTCTGCCTATTCAAACGAAGGAATTGGCAATGGCACGCATCGTAATGTCGGCAACCGGCGCAGAAGCGCTCACCTTCGACGACGTCCTCCTGCAGCCGGGACACTCGGTCGTGATGCCGGGTCAGACGAATATCGCAACCCGGATCGCACGGGACATCGAGCTCTCCCTGCCGATTCTCTCTTCCGCCATGGACACGGTCACCGAAAGCCGGCTCGCCATCGCCATGGCCCAGTCCGGCGGCATTGGCGTCATTCACCGCAACCTGACCCCGGTCGAACAGGCCGAAGAGGTCCGTCAGGTAAAGAAGTTCGAAAGCGGCATGGTCGTCAATCCCGTGACCATCGGCCCGGATGCGACGCTTGCCGAAGCCAAGGCGTTGATGGGCGCTCACGGTATTTCCGGTATACCGGTTGTCGAAGGTTCGAGCCGTCCCGGCCGCCTCGTCGGCATTCTGACAAACCGCGACGTGCGCTTCGCTTCCGACCCGAACCAGAAGATCTACGAACTGATGACCCGCGAGAACCTCGTGACGGTCAAGGATGGTGTCGATCAGCAGGAAGCAAAGCGCCTTCTGCATGCGCACCGCATCGAAAAACTGCTCGTCATCGACAACGAAGGACGCTGCGTCGGTCTGATCACCGTCAAGGACATCGAGAAGTCGCAGCTCAACCCGAATGCGGCAAAGGATGCTCAAGGCCGTCTGCGCGTCGCGGCCGCCATCTCCACCGGTGACGACGGCGTCGAGCGCGCCGAGCGCCTGATCGACGCGGGCTGCGACGTGATCGTCGTCGACACGGCCCATGGCCACAGCCAGAAGGTCCTGGATGCCGTCGCCCATGTGAAGAAGATGTCGAACGCCATCCGCATCATCGCCGGCAACGTGGCGACCGGCGAGGGCACCAAGGCGCTCATCGATGCCGGCGCCGATTGCGTCAAGGTCGGCATCGGCCCCGGCTCGATCTGCACCACGCGTGTCGTCGCCGGCGTCGGCGTGCCGCAGCTCGCAGCCGTCATGGCCGCCGTCGAGGAAGCCAACAAGCTCGACATCCCCGTTATCGCCGATGGTGGCCTGAAGTTCTCCGGTGATGTGGCCAAGGCAATCGCCGCCGGCGCGTCTGCCGTCATGGTCGGCTCTCTGCTCGCCGGCACCGACGAAAGCCCGGGCGAGGTCTATCTCTACCAGGGCCGCTCCTTCAAGGCCTATCGCGGCATGGGCTCTGTCGGCGCCATGGCGCGCGGCTCGGCCGACCGCTACTTCCAGGCGGAAGTGCGTGACACGCTGAAGCTCGTGCCCGAAGGCATCGAAGGTCAGGTTCCCTACAAGGGACCGGTCTCCGCCGTTTTGCACCAGCTGGCGGGTGGTCTTAAGGCTGCCATGGGTTATGTCGGCGGCAAGGACATCAAGGAATTCCAGGAAAAGGCGACCTTCGTGCGCATTTCCGGCGCTGGCCTGCGCGAAAGCCACCCGCACGGCGTGACCATCACCCGCGAAAGCCCGAACTACCCAGGCGCGGCCTGATGTTCGGCGGATTGCCCGGGCCGCATCAGGCGCCGTTGCCCTGGGCAAGCGGCATCCTGTCGGCCGGGTTGCTGGCGTGGATGCATCTCGGCTTTGTCAGACCGTTCGCCGAAATTACCGGCGGACGGGCCATGCCCGATCTCGATATCGACAGTTCGGGGGAGGGGCTCCTTGCTCTGAAGTCGCTTCTCGAAACGAGAGCCGAAGCAGCGGAACTCCTGCGTACCATGCATCTCGGCCCAGACCTGCTGCTGCCGGCGGTCCTCAGCATCTTTCTCTTCCTGCTGATGAGACGGGTCGCACCCGGTGCGGAGCTCTACGGGCGCCCGGCCGAGCGTCTGCTGCCGATACTGACGGCTTTCCCCCTGATCTACGGTGTTGCCGACTATGTCGAAAACATCCTGAGCCTCATGCTGTTTCCGCCTGCCATGCCGGCTCCGGGGAGCGTAAGCCTTCTGGCGGAGGCCATCTCCTGGCTGACGCGCCTGAAATTTGCAGCGCTCGTCATTTCCGGCATTCTCGTGCTGCGGCTGGCCGTCGGTCCGAAGTCGGCGGCCAGACCGTGATCCCCGCATTCCAAGATATTTGAGGACGTGATTTCCCATGACCGGTTTTGAAATGTTCTGGCCCCTCGTCGCGCATGCCTTCCTCGTCTTTTGCCTGTATGCCTTGCTTGTCGTCCGCCGCGCCGCCGTGGTGCGCGAAGGAAAGATCGAGCGCATTGCCTTCCGCGAAAACCATGCGGAGCCGGAGGAGAGCAGGGTCGTGAACCGGGCAATCGCCAATCAGTTCGAGCTGCCGGTTCTCTTCTATGCCGTCTCCGTCCTGCTCTTCATCACAGAAGCCGACAATATCGTCGCGGTTCTCCTCGCCTGGCTATTCGTTGCAGCGCGCTACGTTCAGGCTGCGATGCATCTCACCGGCAATCTCCCCCTGCGCCGTCTGTCCTTCATGGTCGGCTTCGCGGCGCTCTTCCTCCTCTGGTCCTGGCTGGTCCTCTGGATGGCGACCAGCTGACCTGCTCGTTTTCCGATACGCTGTGGAGCCTGGCAGTTGATGTGGGGGCCACCCCTGCAAGATCGACGGTCTGCGTCTCTCCGAACAGGCGCAGTATGACAATCCGATGAAATCTGCGTCCGTTTGATGCCGATCAACCGGAAGCAGCCATCCCGCGCATAACCTTTGTCCATACCCGCCGGTCGAGCACCGGGGGATGGTCACGGAAGAACGACGGGAGAGCGACATGGCATCGACAATGAAGGCTGCGGTGGTCCGCGAGTTCGGCAAGCCGCTGGTAATCGAGGAAATGGCAATCCCGGATCCAGGCCCCGGCCAGATCCTGGTGAAATACGAGGCGACAGGCGTCTGCCACACCGACCTCCATGCCGCCAACGGGGATTGGCCGGTCAAGCCCAATCCGCCCTTCATTCCCGGCCACGAAGGTGTGGGTTACGTCGCCAAGCTCGGTGCCGGAGTGTCCCGCATCAAGGAAGGCGACCGCGTCGGTGTTCCGTGGCTGCACACCGCCTGCGGCTGCTGCTCGCCCTGCCGGACCGGCTGGGAAACACTCTGCGGCAGCCAGCAGAACACGGGCTATTCGGTCAACGGTACCTTTGCTCAATACGGTCTCGCAGACCCTGACTTCGTCGGCCGTCTTCCGGATAATCTCGAATTTGGCCCGGCGGCCCCGGTCCTCTGCGCCGGTGTGACGGTCTACAAGGGCCTCAAGGAAACCGAGGTCAAGCCCGGTGAGTGGGTGGTCGTCTCGGGCATCGGCGGCTTGGGTCACATGGCGGTGCAATATGCCAAGGCCATGGGCATGCATGTGGTCGCAGCCGACATATTTGATGACAAGCTGAAGCTCGCGAAGGATCTCGGTGCCGACATCGTCGTCAACGGCAAGGCCGCAGATGCCATCGAGCAGGTCCAGAAGGCGACAGGCGGCGTTCACGGCGCGCTGGTTACCGCAGTCTCGCCGAAGGCCATGGAACAGGCCTATGGCTTCCTGCGCTCCAAGGGCACCATGTCGCTTGTCGGCCTGCCACCGGGCTTCATCTCGCTGCCGGTCTTCGAGACGGTCCTCAAACGCATCACGGTGCGCGGTTCCATCGTCGGCACTCGCCAGGATCTGGAGGAAAGCCTGCAGTTCGCCGGCGAAGGCAAGGTGGCCTCGCATTTCAGCTGGGACAAGCTCGAAAACATCAACGACATCTTCCACCGGATGGAGCAGGGCAAGATCGACGGTCGTATCGTCCTAGATCTCGCAGCCTGATTGAGACGACGCTTCCCAGACATCGAGCGGCGCGGTTCCTCCGCGCCGCTCGATTTTTTACTGTTCCCGATCAGTCTACGGATTGGATGGTGATGACGCGTGGCTGGCTGCTGCTGCAGGCGCTGTCCTCGCAGACCCCGCCGATCCAGACTTCGCCATCGCCGAACATCAAGCCTTCGCTGTTGACGAAGGCACTGCCATAGTCCTGATTCCGCACGATGTTGACGATCTTGTCCGTGAAGATGTCGTTGTAGCTCTCCAGCAACTGCTCCTCGTCCTCGAAGGTGCCGTCCTCTCCGCCAATGCTGATGGTGATCGGATAGGAAATGAGGCTCGCCACGATCTCAGCCTTGCCCTCCACCACCGCGCTCTGGAAGGCGTAGAACAATTCCTTGTAGTCGGCGGCGTCACCGAGCAGATTCTCGATCTGCCGGTCGGTCTCGGCCTCGTCGGCACGGGCATCGGCGCTTCCGATATTAGGAACGACACTCGTCAAAAGAATGAGGGCGAGCAGGGCAGAGCGAAAGCGAAAAGTCGGCAGCGGCATGCGGGCGAGGTCCTCTGTAGAAGTCGTGATTGCGGCCCAGCATAGGTCGAAACGTTATTTGCCGTCGAATTACTTTTGGGGTGAATGTCGCGAATGGCCGTCTCAAACGTGAACAGAGCATCACCCGTTCACCACTGGTTTCCCGAGGCTTTGCCCATTATCTATTGCGTTGCAGCAATAGCCGGGACCAAGCCATGTCAGACGCCGTTACCAATTCCGAGACCGATCGCATTTTCGTTTTTCAGGGCGGCGGAGCACTCGGAGCCTACCAGGCGGGCGCTTACGAGGCCATGCATGAGCGCGAGCTCGAACCCGATTGGCTGGCGGGCATCTCGATTGGTGCCGTGAACGCTGCCATCATTGCCGGCAGTCCCCGCGAGAGGCGCATCGCCCATTTGCGGGAATTCTGGAACACGGTTTCTGGCGGTCTCGATTTTGGCTGGACCGCCGAGGACAATATGCTGCGTCGGATGCAGAACGATGCGGCCGCGATGGCCGCAACGATGTTCGGCGTGCCCGGCTTCTTTTCGCCGCGTCTGTGGACCCCGCAGCAGCTGCTGACAAATCCCGATACCCGCGTCAGCTATTACGACACGGAGCCTTTGCTGAAGACGCTGCAACGTCTTGTCGATTTTGATTTGCTCAACGACAATCAAACGCGGCTCAGTCTCGGTGCGGTTGAGATCAGAACCGGCAATTTCGCCTATTTCGACAACCGCCAGACCCGTCTCGATGTCCGCCACATAGCCGCCTCGGGCGCCTTGCCGCCGGGGTTTGCGCCGGTGGAGATAGATGGACGCGCCTACTGGGACGGCGGCCTCGTTTCCAACACGCCGCTGCAGCATGTGCTGAATGTCAGCGATGCGACGCGCGACCTGGAGATCTTCCAGGTGGACCTGTTCAATGCTCGCGGTGAGATGCCGCGCGACCAGTTCGAGGTCGAAAGCCGGGTGAAGGAGATCCGCTATTCCAGTCGAACCCGCATGAACACGGACGAGTTCGCCCGCCGCCAGACAGTTCGCCGCGCCGCGAAACGCCTGCTGGACAAACTGCCTCCCGAATTCCGCGACGATGAGGACGCGAAGGTGCTGCGTTCGATCGGCCAGGAATACGATGTCACGATCGTTCACCTGATCCACCGCCGCGCCACCCATGCCACTCATGCCATGGATGTGGAGTTCTCGCGCCGTTCCATTGAGGAGCATTGGAAGGCAGGTTACGACGATGCAAGTTACACACTCGATCATCCCAAATGGCGCCACCGCGGTCGCCCCAGGGACGGCATTCAGATCTTCGATCTGGCCCGCGAACGCCACCTGCGGGCGGTCACTTGATCTCCATTTGCGACCTTTTTTGTGTTAAGAGATCGGGCTGGGGAAAACCAACGCGCCATTAACCACTTGGAGACCGGCTCGCCCTATTGCTCTTGCAGATTGTCAAGGGAGCCGACAGATGATGGGTCGGTCGAAAGTCGATGATAGACCGGACTTCGGTGCTGCGCCTCGCTTTGCGCAAGTTGCCGCAGCAAGAACGCAGCGTCCAAAGGCTTGAGGCCATACTCGACTCTGCCATGAGCCTTGTCCTGGAGAAGGATGTCGCCAGCGTCACGATGAGCGAGATTGCGCAGCGTGCGGGCATTCCGATCGGATCGCTCTACCAGTTTTTTCCGCAGAAGGCGGCCATTCTCAAGGCCCTCCATGACCGGTTGTCCATGGAAATCGAAGACCGTGTCAGCCAGATATTCGCGGGCGTGAATTCTCTCGAGGACGCGGCGCAACGCGGTGCCGATGCCCTGTTCGAACTGCACACCTTGTTCCGTGACCGCCCGATCTTCATGTCGATCTGGCAGGCGATCCAGACCGACAAGGATCTGAACCACCTGTCAAACGATTATCACGAGCATCTGATCGGACTGTTCCTCAAGGACCTTTCCCAGCTGATCCCGGCCGAGGACTTCGGCAAGATGCGCGTCACGCTCAAGCTGTTCATCATCACGAGCGGAGATGTGATCCGTTTCGCGACGAGCCAGAACCCCGAAGCGGCCAAGCTCTATCTCGAGCGCTGGCATCAGATCGTGCGCAACTCTCTCTTCTCTTCCTGACGCTCTCGGTTACCAGCCGGGGATCATGTTCCCGGCCTTGAGGCGCGGATAATAGCGAGAAAAGGTCTTGGGCTCGCCGTCCATGTCATCTTCGACCTTTGCTGGCGTAATGTTATCCAGGCAGGCCGTGATGTGATCCGTGATCGCGTTGAGCAGCGAGATCGAGAAGCCGGGCCGCTTCATAAGGCCGATCTGTACGGGCGGCAACGGCGGAAAACCATCGCTGGCGGTCAGCACCTTCATGCCTGTTCTCAATGCCGATTCCGGCAAGATGGATACCGCCATGCCCGCCAGCACGGCGGCTGCCACGACTGTCGACGACCAGCTGGTGAACAGGATCTGGTAGTCGCGCCCATCGGCATCGAGCGCCGAGCAGGCCATTTGTCTCCACTGGCAGTCCCGTCGACCAACGGCGAGGGGCACGGGCGCATCGTCCTTGAGCGGGTGGTTGGCAGACCCCACCCAGCAGAGCGGCTCCGTGCGCACCACGTCCGACTGCCGCAGCAGAGGGTTGTGGGTGACAAGCGCGATGTCGAGTTCGCCCCGGCCCATTTTCTCGGCCAGATCCACAGAGGGTTCGCAAACGATATAGAGTTCGACATTGGGATGCGTCTTGGCGAACCGACCGATGATTTCCGGCATGTAGCGGTCCGCGTAGTCGTCCGGGGTGCCGATGCGAAGTGTGCCTTCCAGACGATTGTCGTCAAAGGCCGCGATCGCTTCCGAATTGAGCCGGATGATGCGCCTTGCATAATTCAGCAGCTTGTCTCCGTCGGCCGTCAACCGGTTGCCGCGTCCGTCCTTGATGAACAGCTGCTTGCCGACCCGCTCCTCCAGCCTCCGCATCTGCATCGAAACGGCTGACTGCGTCTTGAAAACACGCCCCGCAGCCTTGGTGAAACTGCCCGTATCCACGATGGCGATGAAGGTTTGCAATTGATCGATATCGAGAGGAGCCGACATGGACAGTACCCATCAGAGCGGTTGATACTTATCATTAGAAACATTCGTTGGACTGATCAATATCATTTCGACATTCTGGTGCTGCATTCCCCGCCGGCCGATTGAGGCCAATCGATCCACTCCAGCCCTCATTGCCTCGTCGCTGTCGCGATCGGGGCCTGTCTCCTCGTGCCTGTCGAAAGGACGAAAACCATGCGCACGACCGAACGTATTCTTGATCTGGATCTTGCATTGTCAGAGACCGCGCGCCCCACGCGTATGGCCCATGCAGGCGTCTGGCTCCGCAACGTTTGGACGGCGCTCCGTAATCGTCTTGCTGCCAACAACCTCGCCGATCTCGACGATCGCCTGCTCAACGATGTCGGCCTCAGCCGCTCCGACGTCGTCCGGGTGTTGAAAGAGCATGGCCTGGCTGACGATCCTTCGCAGCAGTTGACACGGCTTGCCCGTCGCCGGTCCGAACAGGCGTTGCGCGGTCGCAAGGCCGGGTGAGACGACTTTATCCCCGCAGGGTGACAGCCAATAGCCCTGCCTTTTGCCCGGTCCCGGTGAAAATCCGGACCGGGCTTTTTTGTAAACGCTAAAATAACGAAGTGTATTGTGAAATGAGAAAGGAAACAGGCTGCGAGTAACCACTTGCTAACGGGCGTGTGTCAGCCATGAAACGGCTTGATCGCGTTACTCTCATGGAGATCCTTCATGCGCATTTCGACGAAACTGCCGGTCGCTGCGACCCTCTTTGCCCTGGCCATCCTGAGCGCGTCCGTCGCGATCGGTCTGGTCCAGCAGAGCCGGATCCTGGACCAGCAGGTTTTCCAGAAGCTGGAGGCAACGGCGGATGGCCGCCGGAACGAGACTCGGCGTTTTCTGGATGGCATTCGGCTTGATGCGCAGCAGACGGCGTCCAACATGACGACGCAGCAGGCGCTTGTCGGCATTACCAGCGCCTGGGCAAAGTTGGGCGACGATCCCGCCACCGAACTCCATCGCCGTTACATCGATGAAAATCCCAACCCGATCGGTGAAAAGTTCAAGCTCGAAACGGCCAAGAAGGACAATTACGATCGGGCCCACCGCCAGAGCCATCCGGCCTTCCTCACGCACAAACAGGCGCAGGGCTATTACGATATCTTCCTCATCGATGAAGACGGCAATGTCGTCTACACGGTGATGAAGGAAACGGATTTCGGCACCAATCTGGTGACGGGGCCTTACAAGGATACCGGCCTTGCCAAGGTGTTCCAGAAAGCCATGAAGGGCGAGGATCCGAATGCCTTTGCCAATTCGGATTTCGAATCTTACGCACCGTCCGCCGGAGCGCCCGCTGCTTTCGTTGCCGTTCCCATCATCATGAACGATCGCAAGGTCGGCGTTCTCGCCTATCAGCTTCCAAACGACCAGATCAACGCGATCTTCTCCAATACCCGCGGTCTCGGTGACACGGGTGAAACGCTGCTGGTCGACAAGGCCGGCTTCCTGGTGTCCGACAGCACACGCACCTCGGGAGACGACACGCTGAAAGTCAGCATCGCATCGCCGCTCGTGACGGCGGCGCAATCCGCTCAGGATGCCACCGGCACGATTGATGGCTATCGCGGTCTCAACAGCTATGCGGCAACCGTTCCCCTGCAGTTCGGTGATGTCAGCTGGTCGGTCGTCGCGCTGATCGGCGAGGAAGAAGTATGGGCAGAGCTCCTCTCGGCCGGCATGAAGTCGATCGGCTTCGGTGCCGTCCTGGTTCTTGCCGGCTCCGTGATTGGTCTTCTGTTCTCCCGCACGCTTACGCGTCCGATATCCGAGCTTGTCGGCTCCATGCGCCGCCTCGCGGACGGCGACACGAACATCGAACTCAAGGGCCTTGAACGCTCCGACGAGATTGGAGACATGGTGCGTTCGGTCGCGGTTTTCCGTCAGGCAGAGATCGACAAGCGCGAACTTGAAACGGAAAACGAGAGCCGCCGGACAGCAACCGAGACAGAACGCCAGGCCCGCGAAGCCGAGCGCGCGGCCGCCCAGGCAGAGCTGAGCGAGGCGATCGACGTGCTTGGAAATGCCCTGCAGCGTCTCGCCAACGGGGACCTGACCGCCACCATCCACAAGCCGCTGACCGGCAATCTCGATCGTCTTCGACTCGATTTCAACGCTTCGCTGGAACGTCTGTCGGGCACCGTCGCTGCGGTTCACGGCAATGTCGCGGAGATCAATCGCAAGAGCAGTGCCGTCAGCTCGTCAACGGCCGATCTGAGCAGCCGAACCGAACAACAGGCTGCAGCCCTGGTCGAAACCTCGGCCGCTATTCGCCAGATCATGGATGCGATCCGTCATTCGTCCGAACGGGCGGAGAACGCATCCCGCCTGGCGATCGAGGCGCGCGCCAATTCGGATCGTTCCGGCGAAATCGTCGGCGGCGCGGTCGATGCCATGCAGCGCATTGAGAATGCGTCGAGCGAGATCTCCAAGATCATCAATGTCATCGACGAAATCGCCTTCCAGACCAATCTCCTGGCGCTCAACGCCGGGGTCGAAGCCGCGCGCGCGGGGGAAGCCGGCAAGGGCTTTGCCGTCGTCGCGCAGGAAGTCCGCGAACTCGCACAACGCTCGGCAACCGCCGCCAAGGACATCAAGGCCCTGATCACCAAATCCGGCGAGGAAGTGTCGAACGGTGTCGGCCTCGTCCGCGAGACCGGTTCGGTCCTGTCGGCAATCGCAGGGCAGGTCGTCCAGATCGGCGATCACATCCATTCCATCGCCTCGACCTCGAAGCAGCAGTCGGCGAGCCTCAACGAAATCAATGCCGCTGTCGGTCGCATGGAAGATGTGACCCAGCACAATGCCCGGGCTGCAGAGCAGACCAATGCCGAAATGGCGGGCCTGACGCGCGATGCGGGAATGCTGTCGGATCTCGTCGGCCAGTTCACGGTCGAGGCGGGGGCCGCGTCTGTTCAGAATCGTTTCGCCGATCAGCGAGACACCGGCTTTACCCGCAAGACGCCGCCAGTCGGCGCGGGGCCATCGGTGGCTCCGGTTGCTCCGGCTCGCCCCGCAGCCAAACCAAAGGTCGCTCCGGCAGAAGCCGGTAACCGCGCCGTGGCCTCACCGGCCCGCTCGCTCATGGACAAGATCTCGATTGGCCTCGGCGCCAAGCTCAGCCAGGCCAAGGACAAGAAGTCGGATTCGGACTGGGAAGAATTCTGACCTGTCAGCCAAAGACCATACGAAAACGGCGCGGGAGACCGCGCCGTTTTCGTTTGCTCTGCAGCGGTAAGCCCGGCTCAGGTCCTGTCTTCGGGCTCCGGCGGTTCGTCCGAGGTCGCAGCCTCGCGCTTGGACGCGCTCAGATAGGTCTCGAAGATCTGCTCCATGCTCTTCTGATAGCTTTTCTGCACTTCCAGCCCGCTGTCGAACATGGTGTTGACCATGGCGGAGAAACCCTCCTGTAGCTCCTTTTCGGGCGCCTTCGGGGCCTCAGGCCTCGGAGCTTCCGGTTGGGCGGGCGTCTGCCCCGTATAGGCGGCAGCCATGTCCTGGAAAGCCTTGGCGAAGGGGTTGACCAGGAACGGATTGGTCTGGGCCTGGGGTTCCGGCTTCTTTTGGCCGCCCATCATCTCCTGGAAGGCGCGGGTGAAGGGATTGTCGAACATCGAGTCGGCCTGGGGCTGCGGCTTCGGCTGCAGCCCGGTGCTTTCCAGCCATTGCTGCATCATGGTCGCCATCGGCGATGTCGCAAAAGCGGTCGAGCCGCCAAACTGCCCTGTCGCCTGCTTGAACAGGCCTCCCATCATGGTGTCGGCCATCACGGGCATCATCTGCTTCAGGATGTCCTGACCGATGCCGGTCAACTGCGCCGCCTGCGCCGCGATCGCCCGGGACACCTCCTTGGAGCCGAACAGCTGCTGCAGCACCTGATTGCCATCGGCTATACCCTGCGGCGTGAAGGCTGAGCTCATGTCCTCGAAATACTTGGCATAGTTGCCGGAACTCATCGCCGAAATGAGGGCGGAGAAGTCATAGGGATTGGAGGTGTTTCGCTTGAAGCCGGAGGCAAAGGCGGGCGTGAGCGCGGCGATGGCCTTGGCCGCCTGTTCCTGCGCCAACCCGAACTGCCGCGCCATGGCCTCCATCGCCCTGCCGTTCTGTGCCTGGAGCATCATGTCGAACAATGGCAGCATGGACCTCTTCTCCCGAAATGTGCGCGGATGTCGTCCGCACTATAGACGGAAAAAACCCTGCGCAAACCGGTTTCTACGGTTTTGCCCAGCGTCGCTCGTCGGTCCGATCGTGCGGCGTATCAGTACTGGTATTCGTCGAAGACGGGCTCGACCGAGCCGTTCCATCGCCCGTGATAGAGGCTAAGCAGGTCGTCGGCCAAAGTCGTGCCCTTGGCCAGAACCTCGTCCAGCGTGTTCAGGAAGATGCTCTCGTCCTGCCCGTCGCCGTTGATCCGTCCGCGGGACTTGAGGCCCTGGCGGGAGATGGAGACCATGTCACGCGCCACGTCGAGCAGGGCGCGCCCGGCCACTGTCGCCTTCAGCCCCTTGGCCGGCACGCTGTCGCGCATGGCGATGACGTCTTCCACGGTCCAGTCGGCCGTGGCGGCATCGGCGGCCGCAAGCGACGCGTCGTCATAGAGCAGGCCGACCCAGAATGCCGGCAGTGCACAGATGCGCCGCCAGGGGCCACCATCGGCGCCACGCATCTCAAGGAAGCGCTTCAGCCGAACATCGGGGAAGAGGGTCGAAAGGTGGTTCGTCCAGTCGCCGAGTTGCGGTTCCCAATCGGCGATTTCGCCCTTGAGGGCTCCATCCATGAACTGGCGGAACGTGATGTGGGTACAGTCATGATAGCGGCCGTCCCGCACGATGAAATACATCGGTGCATCGATCGCCCAGCGTACATAATCGCCGAAGGAGAAATCCTTGGAGAAGGTGAAGGGCAGCACACCGGCGCGCTGGTTGTCGGTGTCGCGCCAGATGTCGCCACGCCAGGAGAGCAGGCCGTTCGGCTTGCCTTCGGTAAACGGCGAGGAGGCGAAGAGCGCGGTCGCCAGAGACTGCAGCTTCATCGACACGCGCATCTTCTGGCGCATGTCCGCTTCTGACGAAAAGTCGAGGTTCACCTGGATGGTGCAGGTCCGGTACATCATGTCGAGCCCCTTGGTGCCGACCTTTGGCATGTAGCGCGTCATGATGTCGTAGCGAGATTTCGGCATCCGTGGCGTCTCGGCAAGCGTCCATTTCGGGCTGCCGCCAAGTCCCAGAAACCGGATGCCCATCGGCTCCGCGATATCCCGCAGGACCGCCAGGTGCTGGTTGGATTCCTTGCATGTCTGGTGAAGTGTCTCGACCGGCGCGCCCGACAATTCGAACTGTCCGCCGGGCTCGATCGAGATCGCGCCCATGCCATGCTGTTCGCCGAGCCCGATGATGTTCTCGCCGTCCATGATCGGCTCCCAGCCGAGCTTTTCCTGCATCCCCTTCAAAAGGGCGGAAATGCTGGCATCGCCGAAATAGGGCACCGGGCTGTTGTCCGCGCGGAAGAACGCGAACTTTTCGTGCTCGGTCCCGATCCGGAACTGCTCCTTTGGTTTGGCACCCGCGGCCATATAGCCAGCCATGTCGTCGAGAGTGCCGAGAGGCGTCTGGTCGGTCGTGTCACGGGCCATGAATGCTACCTTAGTGAGGCGTCGTCACCGGGCGAGAACGCCCATTCGACAGGCTGATTGAACCGGATTTATATGCCGCGCAAGTGAAATTCTCTCAAGCACGGCTCAAAAAACTGGAATGGAGGAAGCGGCTGAAAAGCCTCACCGCCAGTCACCGATCGCGGCCTGCACAACAGCCATGGCGGCGACGGCGGCCGTGTCGGCTCTCAGGATGCGCGGACCGAGCGGAATGGCCGTCACGAAGGGAAGGGAGCGCAGAAGCGTCCGTTCTTCTTCGGAAAATCCCCCCTCGGGGCCGACCAGCAGCGCGAGCGATTTCTCCTCAATGCGCGAGAGGGAGGGCAGGGGATTTTGCGTCGCGCTGTCTTCGTCGCAATAGATGATCCGCCGATCCGGCGACCAGCGGTCGAGGAGATCGCGGAGTTTCTTCGGCTCGACGACGTGGGGAATGGCGAGGATCCCGCATTGCTCGGCCGCTTCCACGGCATTGGCCTGAAGCCGCTCGATGCTGCCGATTTTGCCTTGCACATGCTGGGTCATGACCGGCTGCAGAATACCCGCTCCCATCTCGACCGCCTTCTGGATCAGGTAGTCCATCCGGCCGACCTTGAGCGGCGCAAACAGGAAATGCAGGTCACAATCCGCCGGTTGCGGGCGTGTCTCTTCGAGAGGTGTGATCAGAAGCTTCTTGCGCGAGGGAAAATGGATGGTTGCCCGCCACTCGCCATGCCGGCCGTTGAAGACGAGAAGCTCGGCCCCTTCTTCGAAGCGCAGCACATTGGCGAGATAGTTGAACTGCTCAGCCGTCGCCTCGATGGCCAGGTTCTGTGCGAGGTCAGCGGTCACGTAGAGCCGCTGCATCCGGTAATTGGCACGCATGGAAGTCTCTTCTCCGGGATCAAAGAACGAGGTGAGACATAACCCAATACAGCGCCGCTGCAAGTCCGGCGGAGGCTGGAACGGTGATCACCCAGGCCGCGACGATCGTCATGAAATGCGAGCGGCGCACGAGATAGCGACGGCGGATTTCCTCCGGATTGCGCTCCGCTTTGGGCTCGACGTCCCAGCGTTCTGCCTTGGCACGCATATATTCCACGCGCCGTTTCGAGTGGCGGGTATACCATTCGCGAAAGAAACCCACCCCGAACACGGCCCCGACTGCGATATGGGTCGAACTGACAGGAAAGCCGAGCGCCGAGGCGAGGATCACGGTCGTTGCGGTCGAAAGCGACACGCAATACGCCCGCATCGGGTTCAGCTTGGTAATCTCCTGACCGACAATGCGGATCAGTCGCGGCCCGAAAAGCAGGATGCCCAGGGAGATGCCGAGCGCACCGATGGACAGGACCCAGAATTGCGGGGCTCCGCCCCCGATCCCGCCATCGGCAAATGTTGCAGAAACGATGCCCGTCAAGGGGCCGATCGCGTTGGCGACGTCGTTGGCACCATGGGCAAAGGACAAGAGCGCGGCAGCGCAGATCAGCGGTAGGCGGAAAAGCTTGCGCAGCGATTGGTTTCGATTTTCCAGACCGGCGGCCTGCCGGCGCACCACCGGCCTCACCGCAAGCCAGACCAAAAGTCCGCAGACGACGCCGATTGCAAGCGCGGCAGGCAGAGAGATCGGCGTGATCCGGTTCAGCCCTTCGATGCTGATATAGGTGGCGAAGGTCGCCGTCATGACGGCGATGAGAACGGGCACCCACCGCATCGCCGAGGCGATCTTGTCCTCGCGATAGATGATGAATTCCTTGATGAAGGCCAATACGAGCGCCGCAATGACGCCGCCAAGAAGCGGGGAAACGACCCAGCTTGCGGTGATGCCGGCCACGATGCCCCAGTTGAGCGATCCAAGCCCCGCTGCCGCCGCGCCGGCACCCAAGACACCGCCGACGATGGAATGGGTGGTGGAGACGGGGGCATTGACCCAGGTTGCGAAGTTGACCCAGAGACCAGCGGACAGAAGCGCCGCCATCATCGCCCAGATATAGGCATTGGCTGTGAGGCTGGTCGCGGGGGAAATGATCCCTTGCGAAATGGTGGCGACCACCTGGTCGCCGGCGATCATAGCGCCCGCGATTTCGAAGACGACCGCCATCGAAAGCGCCGCCCCCATGCTGATCACCCGGGCTCCGACCGCAGGGCCGACATTGTTGGTCACATCGTTGGCGCCGATGTTCATTGCCATATAGGCGGCGAGCGCCGCTGCGGCCATGACCACGGCCGTGCCCGGACGGTCGGTTGCTGCAGCCGCTGCCACGATTGCAGCCAGAAGAAGGAAGATCAGGGCGAGACCGTAAGGTGCAAGCCCCCGCGAAACATGCTGCGAGGCCTCTTCCACATAAGCGATCTTGTCCAGATCCTTGTCGAGTGTCGGCTTTACGAGCTTCGGCGTCGATTTACCCATGGCATAAGCTTTCCGGAAGAGGCTCCCTTCCGGTTCCTCATACGTGGCATGGTGTCAGAATGATGTGAAACGTTTTCGGTGCTGGCGGGCACGCTTCGCTTCGATCCCGAACGCCTAGCGGCAAAGGGAGCGACATTCAATATGACAGTATTGTTACAGCCCGCTCAGGCGACATTTGCAGTGATTTTGCCCGGGATTTCGGCCTGAGCGGCAGCCTGCTTGCCGAAGGCGAGGAACAGAGCCTTCAACTCCGGTTCGTCCACCCGGTTCGCGGCTTCTTCGCAGCTCACCCATTCGAGCCGCCTCGTGCCCTTCTCCGGAAAGTCCTTGAGCAGGCTCTTCACCTCAAGCGCATGAACCTGAACCCGGGTCGCCACCTTGTTCCCACCGCGCATGCGCTTCATGTAGGTGTAGAAGCCGAACGGTTCGGGACCCGCCTTTCCCTTGATGCCGGCCTCCTCATAAGCTTCACGTTCGGCAATGGCATGAGGCTGCTTGCCCGGCATGTGCCACCCCTTGGGGATGACCCAGCGGCCCGTATCCCGGCTCGTGATCAGCAGCACCTCGAGCTCTCCACTCTTCTTCTTGCGTCGATGGCAGATCGCAGCGAATTGCTGCCGCGGCGGGCGCTGCAGCATGAGCTTCAGGTCGGAGGTGATGCGGCCGATGATACCCAATGAACGGTTGCCTCGATTCGTTTATATAAGAATACGCCAAAATGCCTGCGGAACGCGACGAGTATTGCGGGCTTCCGGTCTATTTTGAAGGAATGTTTCGCGCCCACTATCAGGTGTAGTCGAAGAGTGTTCCCGTCAATGCGACATCCGTTGCCCGGACCTCGCCTTGACACGATCTCCGGCCAATCAAGGTGGCGCGAAAACACCGAGTTTGCGCAACCCCTCGATCACGCCCCAAGCCGCCGTGCCCTCGGTTCGAACCATGCTCTCATTCGCCTGCGCGAAGCTGGCGAGTTCAGGAAGTGCGTTGCCGGGCAGAATACCCCGAACGCCTTCGAGTTCGAACATCGCCCGGTCATTCCCCGTGTCACCTGCCACGACAACCTCGTCCAGCTCGATCCCCAGTTCGCGGCAAAGCCAGGAAAGCGCCTTACCTTTGTCGGCGGTGTCGGGGACCACATCCAGGTCACGGTTGCTGGAATAGACGATACGCGCCTTGTGTCCCGAACCGAGCAGAAGCCGCTCCAGTTCCAGGATCTCCTCTGCCGTTGCATCATGCAGGTACCAGCTCGATTTGTAGTCGTGCTGATAATGCGCCGGCTGCCGCGTAAGCCGTTCCATCATCACGAGATCAGCCTCGATCAGATCGACATCGAAACCATCGGCAATCAGGTTCCGGTAGGTCTCGACCAGTTGCGAATGGCTCTGGCTGTGCAGCATGGTGCCCACGCCGCCAATCAGGAAGTCCGCGGGCGGCAGTCCCTCATCGCTGGTAAATGACAGAATGTCTTCGATCAGCCGGCCGCTGTTGTAGACGAGGATCGGTCGCTCGCCATCGGGCAGGGATTGCCACAGCCGGGCAAAGGCGCGCGACGCTTCGCGATCCCCGGCGAGCGTGCCGTCGAGGTCCGAAGAAAAGAGGCGTACCGGTTTCAATCCCCGTCGTTCCATGGTTCAGCCCAGTCGCTTTCTTCCAGAGCTTGCGCCACCGGACGCCCTTCGACAAGAGCGACGAGTTGCTGCGCGATCCCGGTCCAGGTGAAAAGGCTGCGCGCCTTGTGAGCGCCCATCCGTGACAGCCGGCCATAAAGCCGCGCATGCTTGAGCGGTTTCATCATGGTGATGCCCAGATCTTCCTTGTCGAACGGATCGGCATAAAGCGCGTGACGACCGTAGCTGATCGCCCGGAACAGCCCGCCATGGATGGTGACGATCGTTGGGGTGCCGCTCGCCATCGCCTCGATCGCGGTCATGCCGAACGGTTCGTACCGGCTGGACAGCACGAAAAGATCAGCGGCGCGGTACATGTCGGGCAGGTCTTCATCCGGTATGAAGCCGGTAAATTCCACCTTGTCGACAATCCCGAGATCGGCAACCTGTTGCTTCAGCTGGGTGAGAATGGCCTCTTCCTGCGCATCGAGGCTTTCTCCGCCGAGTGCCAGCCGCAGCCGGGCGTCCGGTACGCGCTGCGCCAGAACAGAGAACGCGTCGATGAGAAGGTCGTAGCCCTTGTTGGTCGCAAGCCGCCCCAGTGCCAGGACGGTGCGTCCTTCGAAACCGAAGCGCTGGCGCACCATCTGCCGGGACGATTCCGAGACGGGGTAGAAACGATTATCGTCATAGCCGGGCGGTATCATGTGCACGCGGTTCTGCGGCAAGCCGTAGTCTGCCGTCAGCATGTCGAGCTGGATGGGGGTTGTCGCGATCACCAGTTGGCAGCTGCGATAAACGATCAACTCGTGCTGAATGCGTTCCTTGAAATTGAATTCCTGTTCGAACTTGTCGGCTCTCTCCGGATAGTCGGTCTCCATCTGCCGCTTCTTCCAGAGCCCGAGCGAGTGCGGTGTATGGATATGCGGCACGCCGAGCGCTTCCGACAACCGCTGGCCGGCTACACCGGCATCCCAATAGTGGCTGTTGATGAAGAGGTAGGTCAGGCCTTCGCGTTTGATGTAACGCAGCGCCTTTTCATTCCATTCGCCCAGATGGCGATGCAGATATTCCTTCGGGATAAAGTCCGGGCCGCCACAGGGGATGCGGATAACCCGCACATTATCGTCGACAGTATCGAACTCCGGCTGCTCCTCGAAGCGTCGGGTATAGATGTCCACCTTGTGGCCGAGTTGCCCGAGCTTCTTGGCTAGTTCCAGCACATAGACCACCTGTCCGCCGGTATCCGCGGCGCCGAGCGGTGGCTGGGCAGCAACATAGCCATGCGTGGAGATGAGCGCGATGCGCGGTGTGTCCAATACGTCCGATGTCGGTGCCATGGTCTCCGCTTTGAAAATTTCGTTCCTGGAAAGAAGAAAGTAAACCCGAAGAGCCGGGTAATGTTCCATCTTTGAGGATTAAAATTCTCGGAGACCAATCTGCCGCAACGGCATCAATCGCTTCCGTGGTCCTTGGATGCCCGAGTTCCACGCCCCGCGACTTGGCTGCCATCCCGCCGGATGAGGCGCAATTTCGCAATTCTGTCCCACTCGTCGGAGCGCGCGCTTTCCGCGGCGGCCTGCATGACAAAATCGATATGCGCCTGTGCCGCCTCTTTGGCGGCCAAGGGTTTGCCTGCTTCGATCGCCGCGTGGATCGCCACATGCTGCTCCAGCAGCCGCTCCCGGGCGTCCGGCAACGAGAAGACGGCTTTCCGGTTGAAGAAGATGCCCTCCGACAGCAGCCGGTAACAGGCGCGCATCGTGTGAAGGAGAATGATGTTATGGGCAGCTTCGCCAACAGCGTTGTGAAACTCGACATCGGCTGCAAGCTCGGCCTCGGCCTTGCCGTCTTCATGCGCTTTCCGCATGTCTGCGATGATCCGCGCGAGAAGCGCTTTGTCGGCGTCCGTGGCCCGCTTCGCCGCGAGTTCGGCGGTCAGTCCTTCCAGCTCGCGGCGGTATTCGAGATAGTCCCGGGTGGCACGGGCATGCCGGGAAATGAGATCGGTCACCGGTTTCGAAAAAACCTGCCCGATGATGTCGGCGACATAGGTGCCCCCGCCATGATGACTGATCAGCAGTCCGCGCGTCTCGAGCTCCTTCAGGGCTTCGCGCAGGATCGGCCGCGAGACATCAAGCGATTGTGCAAGCTCCCGTTCGCCCGGCAGCCGGTCGCCGTCACGCAGTACGCCGTCGAGGATGAGCTGCTCGATCTGCTGCACCACTTCATCCGCCGTCCGGCTGTGGGGAACGCCGGAAAAGAGTGTCTCGTCGTTATCGCTCACATCGGTCTCCTTGAGGCCAGACTTACCAAGCGGCCCGCAGATTGGTCAAATAATTTGGCCAGTTGAGTTGCGCGTGACCCGCAACAAATCTGCGGATCGACCGCGCCCTGTGACGATTGCGCCTTTGCTCCGATGCGACTGCGCTGTTAGCTTGACAATGGGCAAGGGAGACGGACGACGTGGCAAAGGGTGATTTCGCATTTCCGATGGCAGCGGAGCGCGCTGTGGCGCTTGGCGAAATCCACGCGCGACCCTACGCATTGGTGAAATCCGGCCGAGTGATCTTTCAGTTGGCTTTCATGATGGACGGCGGCGCGGCAGTTCATCATGCAGCGATCTCCGAATTGTCGCGCGCGCGCGGTGTCGCACCGCCTGACAAGCATGCGCGCCATCATGCACTGGCCTGGGGGCAGGGGACCCTGCGCTGGGAGCGGCATACGGAATTCTCCACCTGGTTCTGGGACGGTCCCCTTCCCGAAACCTTCGGCGGTGATGTGCCGATTCATCCGTTTGGCGACGGGTTCACGGCACCCGGTCCGCTGATCTCGGGTATCCGCCTCGAACTGCGGACCGATGGCCCTGAAATCGCAGATGCAAAGGCGGTTTTTGATCCGGCAAGCCTCTGCTACAGCGAGCTCAAAAACGGCCAGGCAGCCGTGCTCACCGACTTCCGCCAGGATGGTCACGGCCTCACCCAGATCCTCGTCATTGACAGAGGCATGACGGAAGCGGGACGCGGCGCCGTCGTCCAGCGCCTGCTCGACATCGAGACCTATCGCACCATGGCCATGCTCGGCCTGCCGCTCGCCCAGACGCTCTCGCCCGAGATCCGCCGCATCGAGGACGGTCTGACCGCTGTCACGCAGCGGATGAAGGCGCATGCCCGCGACGAGTCCGACGAGATGCTGTCCGAACTCACGCGCCTGGCCGCCGAGCTTGAAGCCAATGCAGCCTTGAGCCTTTACCGTTTCGGCGCGAGCCGCGCCTATGACGGCATCGTGCGCGAGCGCATCAAGACGCTCGACGAAACGCCCGTGCCCGGCCACGAAACCCTGGGCGCCTTCCTCGAGCGGCGTCTGGCGCCCGCCATGCGGACCTGCCAGTCGATCGAGGAACGCCAAGCCAACCTCTCGCGAAAACTCTCGCGCGCCACCGCCCTTGTCCGCTCCTGGATCGATGTCGAACTGGAGCGACAGAACTCCGACCTCCTCACCGCCATGAACAGCCGCGCCGAAATGCAGCTTCGCCTGCAGCAGACAGTCGAAGGTCTCTCGGTCGCCGCCATCTCCTATTATGTCGTCGGCCTCGTCGGTTATGCCGTAAAGGCCGTGCCCCACGATGTCCTGCCCTTCGACCCCGCCATCATCACCGGCCTTTCGGTGCCGCTCGCCGTGCTCGGCGTCTGGTGGGTGGTAAGGAGGATCCGTAGGAGCCACGAACGGGACGGCTGATCACCGCTCCACGGCCTCGGCAATGACGTCGGCGATCCACTCGTTGAGGCTCTTGTCTTCGGCGCGCGCCGCAATGACGGCCGCTTCGTGCAGTTTCGGATCGAGCCGCAGGTTGAATTTACCGGAGAACTGGCGGTAAGGCTCGACACCTTTCTCAGCGCACATTTCCAGAAAGACGGAGAGCGAAGTCGCACCCTCCTTGCGCAGCGTCTCGATGCTTTCGCCATAGAAATCTGCGCCGCCATTCAGCCCCAGAAACTCCCCGCGCAGAAGACCGAGTTCCGGATCGAGCGATACAACCGCCTTGTGACCTTCGATGTCGATGACATTGTTCATGGAGTCACTCCATTTTCTTCCAGCCATTTGCGGATGCTGGCCACCGCACCCTTGTCGGTCTCCGGTGTCGGATGCGGCCGATGAAAAACCCTGACCTGACCGAACAGAAACACGCCGACGCGCGAACCCTCCCGCTCGCTGATCTCCGCACCGAGTGCCGCAAACAGCGCTTCTATGTCCGGCCAGCGGATCGTGCCGCTGACGGGCCGGGCGAAGATCTGCTCCAGCGTCGCTCGATGCTTCTTTTTCATTGGGCGATGATACCACGAAGCGGTACTACATCAAGGCTGCAGTGAGGTGACATCTTATGCATGGCGCATTTGTCCTTGCCGAGCGTCAGCGTCCGTTCGATATAAAGCCAGCAGAAGTGGATGAAGGCAGAATGGCAAGACAGACCAAGGCAAAACTCGACAAGAAAGGGCTATCAGGCCTTGGGCTCGAGAAACTGGTCGATATTCTCCTGGAGGAGTCCGCCGCCAACAAGGCGCTGAAGGCCCGGCTGCAGACGGCGCTCGCGGGCGAGACTGGTCCGGACGAGATGGCGCGGCTGATTGACAAGCGCCTCGACGCGATCGATCAGTCGACCACCCGCATCAACAGGGCACGCGCCCGTGACCTCGCCGGTGAATTCGCAGCCCTTGCCCGCAACATTCTCTCCGAACTCGGCGCTGCCGATCCTCAGGCCGCCGCTGAGCGTATCCTGCGCTTCCTTGGTCTCCGTTTTCCCGTTTCCGCCCGCATGGCGACCGACAATGCCCGGCTTTGGAAGGTCTTCGACGATACCGAGCTCGCCGCCCTTGATCTCATCAAGACTGTCGGCGCAGAAGAGCAGCCGCTGCTCGTGCCGCATCTGGAACGCCTGCGGTTGCGCGACCGCTACGGCGAACACACCGGTTTCCTGCGCGCGCTGACCGGCGTGGTCTCGAGGCCGGCAGCGAAGGCGTGGCGCAAGGTGCTGGCGGAGGTCCTGCCCTCCGAACCCTTGAAGCTCGGCGCGCTCGATCTCCTGCAATCGCTCGCTCTTCATCAGGGTGACATCGACGATTTCCTCTCACTGGAGCGCCAGAAGCCGGACAACCGCCGCGACACGCTCGCCGTGGCCAGCATGCTGCACCAGGCCGGACGTCACGAGGATGCGCTGGAATGGGTGCGCGAGCGCCCGCGCGGTGTGCGCCTCATCCCGGTCAACGGCGTGCTCGCCTCCGTCGGTCCGGACTATGGCGCCCATGAACGCCGCCTGCTGGAGGCCGAGATTCTCGAAAGGCTCAAGCGCCGCGAGGACGCTCAGGAACTGCGCTGGCGCGAGTTTGCCGAGACTCTCGATCCATCCGTACTGAAGCTATATCTGTCGAGGCTCGACGACTTTGCCGAGTTCGATGAACTCGATCGTGCCTTGGCGCTGGCGAAGGAGCATGAGGACATCTATCTCGCCCTCGATTTTTTCCTCGCCTGGCCGCGCCTCGATCTCGCCGCCGCCCATGTCCTGCGCCACCGCCATGACTGGGAAGGCCGCCATTACGACGACCTCGCCCCCGCCGCCGAAGCGCTTGCCGCCAAAGAGCCGCTGGCCGCCGTCGTGCTCTACCGTGTGCTGGTCGAAGACATCCTCCGTCGCGGTATCGGCATGGCCTATCCCCATGCCGGGCGCTACGTCGGCGAGCTCGCGCGTCTGATGCCGAACCTGCCCGAAGGCCACGGTCTCTCGACCCATGCCGCGTTTCTGGCGGAGCTAAAGCGCAATCATTCGAAGAAATACGGCTTCTGGAGTTCGGTACCGGGTGGACTGTCGGCGCAGTCCTAGCGCTCCCAATAGGGTACCGGCCCATACAACTCCGCCAGATAATCGATGAACAGTCGCACCTTGGCGGGTAAGAACTGGCGGCTCGGATAAACCGCAGACAGCGCTACATTGCGCGAGCTTTCATACTGCGGCAGCACCTGCACGAGCTTGCCGCTCTTCAGCTCCGCGCCGACATCCCAGGTGGAGCGCAGCGCAATGCCGAGGCCGGCGATCACGGCCTCGCGGATGACCTCGCTGGAATTGGTGATCAGCATGCCCTCCGGTCTGAGGGTCACCGGCCCGCTTGGCCCTTCCAGCCGCCAGGAGTCGTGGTTATGGGCCGGCAGGCAGCGATGTTTCTTCAGGTCCTCCAGGGTCTCGGGCGTCCCATGCACGGCAAGATAGTCAGGCGATGCGCAGAGTACGCGGCGCACCGGGGCGAGCCTGCGTGCAACCAGCGAGGAGTCGTTGAGTTCGGCAATGCGGATCGCAAGATCGAAGCCGCCGCCGACAATGTCGGTGAACTCGTCCGACAGCACCAGATGGATCGCCAGATCCGGATGCGCCTCCATGAAGGGCTTCAAGTGCGGCGCGACATGCATGCGACCGAAGGAGGTCGAGGCCGAGATCTTCAAGGTCCCATTGACCTCCGAAGAGCGTCCTGACGCGAAGGCTTCGGCCTCTTCCAGCCCGCCCAGCACGGTCAGCACCCGCTCGTGAAAGCCTTGGCCCGCCTCTGTCAGCGATATCTGCCGCGTCGTACGCTGCAGGAGCCGCGTGCCGAGCTTGTCCTCCAGCCGCTTGATGCGTTTGGAGACAACGGCAGGCGAAAGCCCCAGATCGCGCGCCGCCGTCGACATGCTGCCGGCAGCGATGACGCGGACGAAGACTTCGAGATCGCCAAGATTGGTCATGAGTAGCCGCCACTGTTTCCGATTTGGTCATAAGTGCATAGCATTTGCCCTGCGAAAGCCCTAGTGGTAAGAAAATTGGACCAGTTGAGCGAAAGGCCTCCTGTCGCTAGGATCGGTGCATGTCGGGAGGAGACCATCATGAGTGAGGCCATCGCCTTTTTGCCGCCGAGAGCGCAGGTCCTGTCGCGCCGCGCCGAGATCCTGGCCGACCTCAAGGA
This sequence comes from Hyphomicrobiales bacterium, assembly GCA_900473805.1. Taxonomy (GTDB): domain Bacteria; phylum Pseudomonadota; class Alphaproteobacteria; order Rhizobiales; family Rhizobiaceae; genus Allorhizobium. Next base: position 50,476 of record UCMS01000028.1, read on the forward strand.
ACTCGTGCCCGCCGGTCGCCTCGTGGCCGAAGAAACCGCGCTGGTGCCTTTCGAAACCGACGGCTTCATCGCCTATCGCCGCCGCCCACTCGCCGTCGTCCTGCCTGAGACGACAGCCCAGGTCGCGGCCGTGATGAAATACTGCCACCGCTATGGCATCCCCGTCGTTCCGCGTGGCGCCGGTACCTCGCTCTCAGGCGGTGCAATCCCGCAGGAAGATGCCGTCGTTCTCGGCCTGTCCGCCATGACACGCATCCTCGACATCGATTATCAGAACCGCACCGCTACCGTTCAAGCCGGTGTCACCAACCTCGCCATCTCCGATGCCGTCGGCGCTGATGGCTATTTCTACGCCCCCGACCCGAGCTCGCAGCTCGCCTGTACCATCGGCGGCAACATCGCCATGAATTCCGGCGGCGCCCACTGTCTGAAATACGGCGTCACCACCAACAACCTGCTCGGCGTGAAAATGGTGCTGGTCGACGGCACCATTGTCGAACTTGGCGGCAAGCACCTCGATGCCGAAGGCTACGACCTGCTCGGTCTCGTCTGCGGTTCCGAGGGTCAGCTCGGCGTGGTCACCGAAGCCACCGTCCGCCTGCTCGCCAAGCCCGAAGGCGCGCGCCCCGTGCTCTTCGGCTTCGACAGCGCCGAGGCTGCTGGCTCCTGCGTGGCTGATGTCATCGGCGCCGGCATTATCCCCGTTGCCATCGAATTCATGGACAAGCCGGCGATCGAGATCTGCGAGGCCTTCGCCAAGGCCGGCTATCCGCTCGATGTGGAGGCGCTGCTGATTGTCGAGGTCGAGGGCTCCGAGGCCGAGATGGACGCCATGCTCGCCTCGATCGTCGAGATCGCCAAGCGCCATGGCGTAAAGACCGTGCGCGAAAGCCAGACGGCAACGGAAGCGGCGCTCATCTGGAAAGGCCGCAAATCCGCCTTCGGCGCCACCGGCCGCATCGCTGACTACATCTGCATGGACGGCACCGTGCCGCTCAGCCAGCTCGCTTACGTGCTGCGCAAGACCTCCGAAATCATCGATCGCTACGGGTTGCGCGTCGCCAATGTCTTCCACGCCGGCGACGGCAACATGCACCCGCTGATCCTCTACAACATCAACGATCCTGAAGACGCCGCCAGGGCGGAAGCCGCCGGCATGGAAATCCTCAAGCTCTGCGTCGACGCCGGCGGCTGCCTCACCGGCGAGCATGGCGTCGGCATCGAGAAACGCGATCTGATGCGCCACCAGTTCACCCAGGTCGATCTCGATCAGCAGATGGCAGTACGCTCGGCCTTTGACGAGGGCTGGATCCTCAATCCCTCCAAGGTCTTTCCGCTGGAGGGGAGGGGATGATGGATCGTTTTCAGGACAAATTCGCCCCTCACCCTGACCCTCTCCCCGCAGGCGGGGAGAGGGGACGGAGACGTCAACGCACCCGGCCGTCTCCCCGTTCACGGGGAGACGGTGCCGGCAGGTCAGGCGCAAAATTTGCGCCAGGGATGAGGGGCTTTTCAATGACTTCGGAATCCACCTCATGCTGACCCCCGCCACCGAAGCCGAAGCCGCCGAACTCATCCGCGAGCATGCCGCCAGCAGAACCCCGCTCAAGATCCGCGGCGGCGGCACCCGGGCGGGCGTCGGCAACGCCGTGAGCGCCGACTCCACGCTCTCCTCTGCGGGCCTCACCGGTATTGTCGAATACAACCCCGCCGAAATGGTCATCACCGCCCGTGCAGGCACCCCCGTTGCCGAGATCGAGGCAGCGCTGGCCGCAAACGGGCAGGGCATGGCCTTCGAACCCGTCGACCATCGTGGTGCCATGGGCACGTCAGGCGCGCCCACAATCGGTGGCCTCTTCGCCGTCAACAGCTCGGGTCCCCGCCGCTTCACGGCAGGGGCTGCCCGCGACCATCTGCTCGGTGTCCGCTTCGTCAATGGGGCCGGCGATGTGGTGAAGGCTGGCGGCAAGGTGATGAAGAACGTCACGGGGCTCGATCTCGTCAAGCTGCTCGCCGGCTCCCACGGCACGCTCGGCTTCCTCACCGAAGTCACCTTCAAGGTCCTGCCGGTGGCGAAGACCTCGACCACCCTTGTCCTTTCCGGCCTCGAGGACGAGCAGGCGATGCAGGCGCTCGCCGCCGCCATGTCGCTCTCCGTCGAAGTCTCCGGCGCCGCCCATCTGCCGGAAAGCGTGCGTGGTCGCTTCATCGGCGGCAAGCTGCCCGAAGGTGCCGCCACCGTCATGCGCCTGGAAGGCCTCGAGGCCTCCGTTGCCGTGCGCGCCGAAAAGCTGGCGGTGGCCATGGCAGGCTTCGGCCCGGTCAGCCGCCTCGATGATGCGGATTCGAAAACGCTGTGGCGCGAAATCCGTGACGTCCTGCCCTATGCCGACGGCACGGCGCGTCCGCTGTGGCGTGTGTCCATGGCGCCATCGGAAGCCTGGAAGCTCGTCGCCGGCTTGCGACTGCGCGCCGGCATCGATGCCTATTACGACTGGCAGGGCGGTCTCGTCTGGATGCGCATGGAGGCTGATGCGGAAGCCGATGTCTTGCGCCATGGCATCCGCACGCTCGGCGGCGGCCATGCGACGCTCGTCAGGGCCGCACCGCTGGTCCGCGCCGAAGTCACGGCTTTCGAACCGCAATCGCCCGCTGTCGCTTTGCTTTCCGCTCGAGTCAGGGCAAAACTCGACCCACACGGGATCTTCAATCCCGGCCTGATGATGTGAAGGAGTTTGTCATGACTGATCCCAATTTCCAGCCGCCTGCGACCTCTGGTGGGGAGGGTTGGTTCTCTCCCGGCCGCCTCAATGTTCAGGTGGTCTATGCCCTCTATCTCGTCAGCTTCGTGGTCGGCATCACCGGCATCATCGGGCTGATCATGGCCTATGTGAACCGCGGCAAGGGGCCGGGCTGGGTCGATACGCATTACACCTATGCCATCCGGACCTTCTGGATTGGCCTGCTGTATGCCTTGATCGCGAGCATCCTCATGGTCGCATTCATCGGCGTCATCCTGATCTTCGCCGTCGCCATCTGGCTCGTCGTCCGCTGCGTCATCGGTCTGCAGAAGGCCTCTGCCGGCGAACCGATTGCCCGCCCCACCAGCTGGTGGATTTGAGCTCAAGTATAAAGGAGCGGCCAGCGGGCCGCTCCTCTGGAGGAAACGCGTGCAGACCAATTTCACCGCCGAACAGCTCGCCGATCCCCATGTCGCGGAAGCCGAAAGCATCCTGCGCAAATGCGTTCATTGCGGCTTCTGCACCGCCACCTGTCCGACCTATGTGACCCTCGGCAACGAGCTGGACAGTCCGCGCGGCCGCATCTACCTGATCAAGGACATGCTGGAAAACGGCCGCCCGGCGGATGAGCAGGTCGTCACCCATATCGACCGCTGTCTCTCCTGTCTCGCCTGCACCACGACCTGTCCCTCCGGCGTCGACTACATGCATCTGGTCGATCACGCCCGCATCCATATCGAAAAGACCTATCGCCGGCCGCTGATGAATCGGCTGACGCGCAACATGCTGGCGATGGTACTGCCCTATCCGGGCCGCTTCCGCCTGGCGCTTAAGCTCGCCGCCCTCGGCCGGCCCTTCGCCGGCCTCTTCGATCAGGTCAAGTCGCTCAAGCCCATGGCCGCCATGTTGAGGCTCGCCCCTTCCAAGGTCGCGCCAGCGTCGGACTTCGCAAAACCCGCCACCCATGCTGCGTCAGTTGCCCGCCGGGGCCGCGTCGCCATCCTGACCGGTTGCGCCCAGCCTGTCCTTGATCCCGGCATCAACGAAGCGGCGATCTCGCTTCTCACCCGCCTCGGTGTCGAGGTCGTCGTACCCCAGGGCGAGGGCTGCTGCGGCGCGCTCGTCCACCATATGGGCCGCGAGGAGCAGGCGCTCGACAGCGCCCGCCGCAATGTCGATGTCTGGACCCGTGCCATCGAAGAGGGCGGCCTCGACGCGATCATCGTCACGACCTCGGGCTGCGGCACGACGATCAAGGACTACGGCCACATGCTGCGTCTCGATCCGGCCTATGCAGAAAAAGCGGCCAAGGTCTCTGCACTTGCAAAGGACGTCACCGAATATCTCTCTACCCTCGATCTGCCGATCTCCGAGAGCAAGGGGCTGACCGTCGCCTATCATTCCGCCTGCTCCCTGCAGCACGGGCAGAAGGTGGTGATGGCACCGAAACTGCTCCTGAAGTCGGCAGGCTTCGCGGTCAAGGATCCGCCGGAAGGCCATCTCTGCTGCGGCTCTGCCGGCACCTACAACATCATGCAGCCGGAGATTTCGGCGCGGCTCAAGGCCCGCAAGGTCAAGAACATCCTGTCCACGAAGCCCGACATCATCGCCGCGGGCAACATCGGCTGCATGACCCAGATCGGCTCCGCCACCGGCATCCCAGTTGTGCATACGGTCGAGCTTCTCAACTGGGCCTATGGCGGTCCGCGTCCCAAATCCCTCGATCGCTAAACTTCGGTTTGAGGGCAGACCGGCGGAATGCTTTGTTAAGCAAAGGCTGTTATACCTGTGCCAGGATGGTTCATTCGGGCGCCGACCATGGGAAAAAAACACCTGCCGCTCGCCTTGCTCGTCCTGTGTTCTTGGGCAATGCCGACCATAGCTGCCGAACGCGTTTATTGCGCCGCGTCCGATGCGGCGGTCAGTGTTTCCCTGGAGACGGGCTTCAGCAAGAAGGACGAGCAGCAACTCATCCATTTTCGCGGCATTGCCGGGGTCCGGGACAAGGCTGTCCCGACGGAATTCCGCCGTCTCGATCTGAACTCCGACATGCTACGCCAGTACTGGACCGACAAGCACGACCTCCGTTTCAGCATGCAGGCCTTCTCGCCCCCGAAATCGCCCGTCTACCGCATCACGATGTCGATCCTGACCACCCGCCAGACCGACAGCGCCTCCAGCTACAAGGGCCGTTATCGTCTTGCTGTCCAGCAACTCGCGCCGGGCAGCCGCGTGGAGGGTGACATTCTCTTCGATCACGAGACGCCGATTTTCTGTGCGATCAAGGGGTAACGTCTCAGCCCCTCCGTCTGCTCAGAACTTGTAGCTCACGCCGAGATTGACCGCATTGGTGAGGATCTTGGTCTTCAGCGTCGCCCCGGAATCGATGTCGACGTCGACCCAGGAATAGTTGCCCTTGTATTCGAGGAACGCAGACCAGTTCCGGGTGAATTCATAGGCGACACCCGCCTGGGCCTGCAGCGTGGCACCGCCGAGCTGATATTCGAAAGTCCTGCCCGAACCACGCGTCACCTCGACATGCGGGATGTTCACGCCCGCACCCGCGCCGACGTAAGGCACGAACTTGGTGCCTTCGATGGGCATGCGATAGAGCGCATTCAGCGTGAGAAGGTTCAAGCCGTCGGAAAATTCGAAATGCGACCAGCCGGACGAGGCGAGCGTTTCATCATCGGCATAAACCTTGGCATGGCTGAAATCGACCGCAACGCCGAGATTGGGCTTGCCCAGTCCATCCATCCACCAGGTGCCGCGCACCCCGTAATAGGGCGGGCTCTGGAAGGATCTGCCCTCCCAGCCGGCGCGGAAATCGGCGCCATCGGAAACATCAATGTCGCTGTGGGGCGCCGTCTGAAAGCCGCTATAGACAGAGATGGCCATTTCGGCCTGTGCGGCAGATGCGAAGGCAGAAAGAACGACGCCGGCAACCGCCAGCGAAAGTGCACGCAATGTCATCAAGAAGTCCCCGCGGTGGATACCGGCGGGGTTTCTCAGCCACGCCGTCTGCCGAAGACTGCCTCGCCGAGACGACAGGACGATGACAAGGAAACGGCCGCGCTTTTGGCGCGGCCGAGGCAGTGGTCTGACGGTCGGTTGCTTTCAGCCGCCGAAGATCGTGCGCAGGATGTCGATGCCCTTGTCGTCGAAGGAGACGTCGCCCTGCTTGTTGCCGGGGCCCACCACGATCACCTTGGCACCGATTTCGGCGCGATCGTAGAGGTGCTCCACATCCTTGTTCATCATGCGGATGCAGCCGGACGACATGTTGAGACCGATCGTCCAGGGCTGGTTGGTGCCGTGGATGCGGAAGATCGTGTCGCGGCCGCCCTTGTAGAGATACATGGCGCGGGCGCCAAGCGGATTGTCCGGGCCGCCTTCCTGCACGACCGGCAGGATATGGCCCTTGGCGGCTTCGCGGCGGCGCATTTCTGCAGGCGGGCGCCATTCCGGCCATTCCGACTTGCGGCCGATCTTCACGATACCGGACCAGCCAAAACCGTCGCGCCCGACACCGACGCCGTAACGGGTCGCGCGGTTGTTGCCTTCGACGAAATAGAGGAACTTGTTGTTGGTATCGATGATGATCGTGCCGGGCTTCTCGTCGGTCGTCAGCCGGACGACCTTGCGCTTGAACTTTTCGGCAACGGTCTTTTGTTGCGCCACCAGCGTGACGTCACTGGTCGTCTGGACTCGGTTGAGGCTGATGGCGCTCGCCGGCATGGGAAGCAGGAAGGTCGCCGCGATCAAGGTCGCGGCAACGCGGGTCGTGATGGAATCAAGCATGGTTCGTCCCCTGGAAATACTGGGGTTGGAGCCTATCCGCTTCCTTTTCTAATGCAAGGCCCTCTGCAAGGCTTGTGATGTCGGGAGTGCTTTAGATCACAATGACCTTGGTGCCGACCTTAACCCGCTCGTAGAGGTCGGTTACATCCTCGTTGCGCATGCGGATGCAGCCGGAGGAGACGCCGCTGCCGATCGACCATGGCGCATTGGTGCCGTGGATGCGGTAAAGGGTCGAGCCGAGATAGAGAGCCCGGGCGCCGAGCGGATTTTCCGGCCCGCCTTCCATGCTGGCCGGAAGATAGTGACCCTTGGCCGCCTCGCGGGCGATCATCTCTTTCGGCGGGTTCCATGTCGGCCATTCGCGCTTGGCGGTCACCTTGTGCGTGCCGGCCCATTCGAAGCCCGGTTTTCCGACGCCGACGCCGTAACGCTTGGCCATGCCGTCGGCCATCACGAGATAGAGGAAGCGCTCGCGGGTATCGATGACGATGGTGCCCGGCTTTTCGGTTGTCTGGTATGCGACCATCTGGGGCAGGAACTGCGGCTCGATCTGCGTGCGCACGGGCTTGTTCGGCCGCATTGCAACCGGTTGAACGGTCGGCTGCTGTCCGAAGAGCACACGACGCTGTTGCACAAGCGGACGCTGACGGGCCGGCTGCGCCTGCATGACCTGCTGGCGATAGACCGGCACCATCTGCCGTCCGGCATTGACGGTAGGCCGTGTGGCATAGCCCCGCGTCTGCACTGGCACGCCGCCGAGTTGCAGAACCCAGGCCGCTTGCAGGTCGGGGCTCACCATGACCGGCGGTCGGGTCTGGTAACGGTCATTGGCCGTGGCGGAAAAGGCGAAGGGCAGGCTGGCGATCACGGCCAGCAGGACGGATTTCTTCAACATCGGACAACTCGCAACTTGGGACCGAAGACAGCGGCGGGCGCAAAGCCCGCCCGGTTCAGTTGGATCGTGCCAGAGTGCCGCCCGCGAATTGGTAAAGACGCATTCATGAAAATGCGATCTCGCTTGTAAACCTTCTGTCAGGGTTAGCGAGCAGTTTGGAAAAATCGTGAACAAATGGTAAACGAGCTGAAATCGCGCGGGAGAATCTTATGGAGCATGTGGCAGAAGGCTTGATCCGGGGAGAGGACGGTCTCGACCGCTGCTTCTGGCATGGCGGTCTTGAGGACTACCGGCGCTATCATGACGAGGAATGGGGCCGTCCTGTCACGGATGATATCCGCCTCTTCGAGAAGATCTGCCTCGAGGGCTTCCAGTCCGGCCTGTCCTGGCTGACGATCCTGCGCAAGCGTGAGAACTTCCGCGCAGCCTTTGCCGGCTTCGACTTCCATCAGGTCGCCCGCTTTGGCGAAGAGGATATCGCCCGATGCCTCGCCGATGCCGGCATCATCCGCCATCGCGGCAAGATCGTCTCGACGATCAACAATGCCCGCCGGGCGGTGGATCTGGAGATCGAGTTCGGTTCGCTCTCTCGCTACTTCTGGAGTTACGAACCCGACGCTTCCGAGCGCCCGCCGCGCATGGACTATGAGACGCTCAAGGCCAACCCGACATCGCCCACCTCGATCCGTCTGTCGAAGGACCTGAAGAAGCGCGGCTGGACCTTTGTCGGCCCTACCACCGTCTATGCGTTCATGCAGGCCATGGGCCTCGTCAACGACCATATTGAAGGCTGCTGCTGCCGTGCGCCGACGGAAGAACTGCGCGCCCGGCTGGTTCGTCCCTGACCGTCAGTCGATGCTGACCGCAAGGATCCGGCTGATCTCGGTGAGCGACCGTCCGGATTGCGCCCGCCATGCGTTGAAGGCCGCCTGCACCGCCGCCTTGTCTTTCGCCGATGTCGGCGCCTTGTCGACCACGCTCTCGGCGATCAGCCGGTTCACCACGCTTTGCGAGAGGATGAAGCTGTCGACCCCGGCAAAGCGCAGGAAGTATTGGCCCGTGTTGCCACCGAGCCGCGAACCCTTCTTCTGCAGAACGTCGAGGAGGCCGATATAATTGTCCGTCGGCCAGCCTGCAAAGAAGGCGCCGGCCGAACCGTGTTCGCGCGCGATCTCCGACAGGAAGACCGCATTCTCCTGCACCGCCTTTATCTTCGGCCCATGCCGCACGATCCGCGTATCGGAGACGAGCCGCGCGAAATCCTCGTCATGCAGCATCGCGCAATGCCCGATATCGAAGCCCCCGAAGGCCGCTTCGAAACCCGGCCACATCGCCTCAACCACCTTCCAGTTGAAGCCGGACTGGAAGATGCATTTGGTCATCAGCGCCAGAAAGCGATTATCCGCCATGCCCGCGATCTCGGTCTGCGGCTTCGGATGCTGCAGGCTCTCCAGGACACCGGCCTCACCCTTGCGGGCAACCGCGAGCGCATAGATTTCGTCGAAGGAGCGCATGGGGCCTCAATGCTGAAGGTTGGCGACAAGCTCAGGCACATGCCCGAGATCCGGGATCTCGCGGAATCGCGGCGCCTCCGCGGGCTTTTCGACATGCTCCAGCACCCAGGTGAGTTCATGCGGCACGAAGACCCCCCATGCCCCGGCGGCGATCGCCGGCACCACATCGGATTTCAGCGAATTGCCGATCATCATCGACCGCTCCGGTCCCTCGCCATGTTTGCCAAAAATCCGCCGATAGGTGGTGGCCGTCTTGTCGGAGACGATCTCGACTGCGTCGAAATAGTCGCCGAGGCCTGATTGCGCCAGTTTGCGCTCCTGATCGAAGAGGTCGCCCTTGGTGATCAGCACGAGGAAATACCTGCCAGCCAGCGCCTCCAGCGCATCGCGGGCATGCGGCAGGCATTCGACCGGGTGGGTCAGGAGGTCGCGACCGATCGCCAGGATCTCGCTGATGACGGAGGAGGGCGCTCGCCCCTCGGTGATTTCGAGCGCCGTCTCGATCATCGAGAGGGTAAAGCCTTTGATGCCGAAGCCGTAATGGGCGAGGTTGCGCTTCTCCGCCTCCAGCAAGCGGTCCGAGACGTGATCTCCTTCGGCATAGTCGGCGAGCAGGTCGCGGAAATGGCTTTCCGTCAGTTTGTAATACTGCTCGTTCTGCCAGAGCGTGTCATCGGCATCGAAGCCGATCACGGAGACAGGGCGGTTCGACATGACGCCTCCTTATCGATCAGGAGGGGCAGACTAATCCGTCTCTCGGGCAAAGCAATGGCGTCCGAAGACGCCATCACCGTTTGCGTGCTCTGAGAAGGAGCTTATTGGCCGTTCTTTTCCAGCCATTCCTTCATCATGGCGATCTCACCCTCCTGGGCCTTGATCACGTCCTCTGCCAGCTTGCGGATTTCCGGATCCTTGCCATGTTCGAGCACGATCTTCGCCATGTCGATTGCGCCCTGATGATGCGGGATCATGCCCCGGACGAAATCGACATCGGCATTGCCCGTGAGCGGCACGGCCATGTCCTTGTGCATTTTGGCATTGGCCTCGGCGAAGGCCTTGGACGACGGGCTGTCATCCATCATTTCGCCCATGGAGGACATGTCGTGTCCCTGATGGGTGTTGTCCTGGGCGAAGGTGGATGTGGTGATAAGCGCGGTCGTCAGCGACGCCGCAATAAAGATGGTCTTCAGCATTGAAATCTCCTGTGCTGATCGATGTTGGATAGTCGCGGCCACGGGCCGCGAAATTTCATCGGATCAGGCGCGGGGAGGAGGCGTCGCAGGTGCCGTCAATTGCGACACGAACCTTGGCAGACGGGCGGAAGCCTCGGCGGCACGCGCCGGTGTGCCGCTATCGGCAAAGACCGCCTCTGCAGGAAGCGTAAGGCAGGCCGCGCAATGCGAGGTCATCTTCAGAGGTTTGGCGGGTTGGTCGGAGCCGGGATCAGTGTCGGCACCGGTCATTGGTGAGCTCAAATGTGGACAATCGATATCCGCCATCACATCTGCAACCGGGGCAGGGTTGTGCACCATCCCGCTACCACCATCCATCGCAGGCGCCACGGGCTTTGCCATGGCCGACATGCCGGTCATGGGCATGGCGCCGTAAGCAAGGGCCGCGACGAGCAGCAGGAGGCGGACGAGCGATGTCATGGCTTGAAGATGGGCCGCCATTCCGCCGAAAGCAAGGCAGCCGGAAGCAAGAATGACGCTCAGCGCGCGACAACGTGATGCACGATCCGATAGTCCCGGCTCTCTTCACCGAAGGGGATCACCGGCCAGTCCCAGTGAGCCGAAGATGAGCCGAGATTGATGCCATGCAGGAGGTCGTGGGTCTCGTGCTCAACACCGTTTCGGTCGATGACCGTATAGCTGACATCGGTGACAAGGCAGGTCTTCGCCGGCAGGTCAGCCAGCCCCTCGACATGCGCCGCGACCACCTGGCGCATCCTGTCGTCTTCCGCCGGCTGCCCACCGAGCCGCCGCGCGACACCGATCCCGATCTGTGAGAGCAGGTTGGCCGAGACCACGAGATCGAGATAGGGCACCTGCCGGAGAAATGACAGAGGCTCCAAAACCTCGCCGGCAAGCAGAGCCTCAATCCCTGAAAGATCCCGCTCGATCAGCCGTACATTCTTGAGACCCTTGACCTTCAGCCAGCTCCGCACATTGGCCAGATGCACGAGATCGACCAGCACCACTGTATCGAAGAGCTGCGAAAGCTCGGCAATTGGCACGTCGCGCAGCAGTCCCGAGCCCAGCACCACCACCGTCCGCTTCTGCCGACATCCCTCCGCAGCCTCTAGAATGGCCGCCTTCGTCCGCTGCTCATGCTCGGTCCAGGCGGCACGGCAGCGATTGGCCCGCGCCCAGAGATTGACGGAGGAGCGGATGAACGGGCGATGGCCAGCCGAGGTCAGCGGCCAGGTCGCGGCATAATTCAGGGCTTCGAGGATCATGTCTTACCGATAGACGGAGCTACGATGGCCGATCTCGACCACGAGCACGATGAGTTTGCCGTCCTGGATATCGCAGATGATGCGGTAGTCGCCAACCTTGTAGCGCCAGAGACCATTAAACTCTGGTCCTTGCAGTGGGCGGCCTTTCTGCCTGGGATCATCAAGGGGTTTGATGCGTGTGTGGAGATAGCTCCTGATGCGCCGAGACTCGGCATTGCCCATCTTCTTGAGCTGCTTGATCGCCTTGTCGTCGAACTCAATCGTCCACGCCAAGCTCGCGCTCCATTTCTTCCCAAGTATATGTGCGGCTTTCGCCGCGCGCACGCGCTTCCATGACTTCCTGCGCTCGCCGCAGGAAGTAGGCGTCCTCCAGCTGCTCCTCGATCATTTCGAGCAGATAGGCATCCGGCGCCGCGCCGGCTTCTGCGGCATATTTGACCACCAACTGATGCATTTCTTCCGGCATCTCGAGCGTGACGCGCTTGTTCATCGGTCCAACCTCTGTTTCGCGTGTAAACTTACCACCAAACACACCCATTTTCCAGCATTCGCCCTCCGCGCCGCCTGCCTTCGCCCTTGCCGCCAAATCCTTGATCCTCTAAGACACCGGCACCTTTTTGAAACGAAAATTCTGGTTGTCATCATGAGCGAGAAGAACAAGAAGCCCCAGAAGCTGAAGGCCCGCCTGCCGCGCGGCTTCGTCGATCGCGAGGCTGCCGACATCCGCGCTGCCAACCAGATGATGGAGACCATCCGCGAGGTCTATGAGCGCTACGGCTTCGACCCGATCGAGACGCCGCTTTTCGAATACACCGATGCGCTCGGCAAATTCCTGCCCGACTCGGACCGCCCGAACGAAGGCGTCTTTTCGCTGCAGGACGATGACGAGCAGTGGATGTCGCTGCGCTACGACCTGACGGCGCCGATGGCCCGTCATGTTGCGGAGAACTTCCAGGAAATTCAGCTGCCGTTCCGCACCTATCGCGCAGGCTACGTCTTCCGCAACGAAAAGCCCGGCCCGGGCCGCTTCCGCCAGTTCATGCAGTTCGACGCCGACACCGTCGGCGCGCCGGGCGTCCAGTCCGATGCCGAAATGTGCATGATGATGGCCGACACGCTGGAAGCCCTCGGCATCAAGCGCGGCGACTATGTCATCCGGGTCAACAACCGCAAGGTTCTGGACGGCGTCATGGAGGCCATCGGAGTCGAAGATCCGCTGCAGAAACTGACGGTTTTGCGAGCGCTGGACAAGCATGACAAGTTCGGGACCAAAGGTGTTCTTGAGTTGCTTGGGGCTGGGCGCAAGGACGATAGCGGCGACTTTACGAAGGGCGCGGGCCTTGCTGCAGCCCAAATCGACAAAATTGTTCCATTTCTTGCTGGCTCAACGATGGTCCCTGTCGATCAATCGAGGAGCTCAGTGCGTCCGCTTGTCGGTCGTCCTTCGAACGAAGACGATATACTCTGGGTCGACAATTCTTGGAATTCCATTGAGGCCGCAAGGCTATCAGTGGGGCAGACGCCAAGTGGTGCAGATGGTATTCAAGAGCTTGAAACCATGCTGAGCCTGTTTGAGCAAGCAGGCTATGGCCCAGATCGGATTGCAATCAATACGACTATCATCCGCGGCCTCGAATACTACACCGGCCCCGTCTACGAAGCCGAACTCACCTTCGACGTTACCAACGAGAAGGGCGAAAAAGTCGTCTTCGGCTCGGTCGGCGGCGGCGGGCGTTATGATGGCCTCGTCTCGCGCTTCATGGGTCAGCCGGTCCCGGCCACGGGCTTCTCGATCGGCGTCTCGCGCCTGATGACGGCGCTGAAGAACCTCGGCAAGCTCGGCCAGGACGAAGTTCCAGGTCCGGTCCTCGTCACCGTCATGGATGGCGATGTCGAGAGCATGGGCCGCTACCAGCGCTTCACGCAACAGCTTCGCGCCGAAGGCATTCGCGCCGAAATGTACCAGGGCAACTGGAAGAAGTTCGGCAACCAGCTGAAATATGCCGACCGCCGCGGCGCGCCGATCGCCATCATCCAGGGCGGCGACGAACGCGCGCAAGGCGTCGTCCAGATCAAGGACCTGATCGAGGGCAAGCGCCTCTCCGGCGAGATCACCGACAACGCCGAATGGCGCGAGGCGCGCGTCGCCCAGGAAGTCGTGGCCGAGGTGGACCTCGTCGCCAAGGTCAAGGAGATCCTGGCGGCTCAGGCGGAAGATCGCCGTCGGGCGAAGGGTGTTTGATGTTTGAGTTCGTGGCTTTGCCCCTCCCCAACCCTCCCCACAAGGGGGAGGGAGCCGGCCGGCGCATGCCGCTTGCGCCCGGGGTTGCCTCATCTGCGAGCCTGGTGGGTAGGGCCGGCGCTCGCCCCAAATCTTCTCCCCCCTTGTGGGGGAGATGGGCGGCAGCCCAGAGGGGGACTTCCTTCCCAATTGCAGGTTCAATCACATGCCCCTGACCGACATGCCGGATTTCGCCGGCACCATCCTGCAGGAATTCACATCACGCGGCACCACCCGCGTCGATACACCCGTGATCCAGCCAGCCGCCCCCTTCCTCGACATGGCGGGCGAGGACCTGCGCCGGCGCATCTTCTTGACCGAGAACGAACGCGGCGAAAGCCTGTGCCTGCGTCCGGAATTCACCATTCCCGTCTGTCTGCGCCATATCGAAACCGCGACCGGCACGCCGAAGCGCTACGCCTATCTCGGTGAAGTCTTCCGCCAGCGCCGCGAAGGTCCGCAGGAATTCTACCAGGCCGGCATCGAGGATCTCGGTGATATCGCCACTGCCGCAGCCGACGCCCGGGCGATTGCCGATAGCGTGGCGATCCTCACCCGCCTGTTGCCGACCAAGCTGCTTTCCGTCACCCTCGGCGACCAGTCCGTTTTCGAAGCCGTCGTCAAGGCGCTCGGCCTGCCCGCCGGCTGGCAGAAGCGCCTGATCCAGGCCTTCGGCAACCCGCTCCAGATCGACCAGCTCCTGCGCACGCTCGCCACGCCGACACCGGTGCCAGGTCTGGCGCCGGAGGTTTCTGCCCTGCTGGCAAAGGGTGACCAGGAGGCCCTGATCGCGCATATCGACGCGACCATGCAGGAAACCGGCTATCTCACCAATGCGAGCCGCACCCCTGCCGAGATCGCCCGCCGCCTGAAGGAAAAGCTGGAGCTCTCCGAGACCCGCCTCGATGGCGCGGCCCTTCTTCTTCTGCGCGAATTCCTCTCGCTCGAGCTGCCGCTCACCGATGCCTCGGCCGCCCTTGCCGGCTTTGCCGATGCCGCCGGCTTGAAGCTTGGGGCAGCACTCAGCCGTTTCGACGAGCGCGTGGCAGCCCTCGCCAATATCGGCACGGATCTCACCCGCATCACCTACCGCGCCGCCTTCGGCCGTCCGCTGGATTATTACACCGGCCTCGTCTTCGAAGTGGCTGTCGAGGGCAAGCTCGCCGTGCTCGCCGGTGGCGGTCGTTTCGACCGGCTGCTGACCCTGCTCGGTGCAGAGACGCATATTCCGGCCGTTGGCTTCTCGCTCTGGCTGGATCGAATTGAGACCGAGAGGAGCGCGTCATGACCATTACCATCGGTCTGCCCTCCAAGGGCCGCATGAAGGACGATGCCTCCGCCATCTTCGAGAAGGCTGGCATGAAGATCGTCGCCGTCGGTAATGACCGCTCCTATCGCGGCCGCGTCGAAGGTTTCGACGATGTCGAGATCGCCTATCTCTCGGCCTCCGAGATTTCGCGGGAGATCGGCAATGGCACGGTCGATTTCGGCGTCACCGGCGAGGACCTGATCCGCGAGGGCCTGGCGGAAGCAGACGCCCGCGTTGAGATCGCGGTTCGCCTCGGCTTCGGCCATGCCGATGTCGTCGTCGCCGTTCCCGAGGTCTGGTATGACGTCGACACAATGGCCGATCTCGGCGATGTCGCCGCCGAATTCCGCACCCGCCACGGCCGCCGCCTCGCCATCGCCACCAAATACTGGCGCCTGACTCAGCAGCATTTTTCCGGCAGCCACGGCATCCAGCTCTATCGCATCGTCGAGAGCCTGGGCGCCACCGAAGGCGCCCCGGCTGCAGGGCAAGCCGACATCATCGTCGACATCACGTCGACCGGCTCGACGCTCCGCGCCAACCACCTGAAGGTGCTGTCGGATGGCGTGATCCTGCGATCCGAGGCCTGCCTCGTGCGAGCAAGAAAGCCGGAGCATGACGGCAATCCCATGATCGGTCGGATCGTCGAGGCTGTGCGCAGCGTCCTCTGAGGGCCCCATGTCACACGCGGATGCCATTCCCGGTTTGTATGCCCGTCACGCGGAAGCCTTTGATCGCGGGCGCGGCAAGAACGGTTTTGAGCGTCCCTGGCTGGACCTCCTTCTCGCGCCGTTGTCTCCCGGTGCCCATGTGCTCGACATTGGATGTGGCTCCGGCGAACCCATCGCGGCGGACCTGATCGATCGGGGTTTCGTCGTCACCGGGCTCGACGTCTCCGAACCTCTGATCCGCCTCTGCCGCGAACGGTTCCCGGCACATGATTTTCATGTCGGCGATATGCGGGATCTGGCGCTGGGGCGGACATTTCATGCGATCATCGCCTGGCACAGCTTCTTCCATCTGACGCCCGAGGCGCAGCGGGCGATGTTCCCGCGCTTCGCATCACATGCCGCAAGCGGCGCTACGCTGATGTTCACATCGGGGCCCGCGGCCGGCGTGGCCCTCGGCGAGTTCGAGGGCGAGCCGATGTATCACGCGAGCCTCGATCCTGATGAGTACCGCTCCCTGCTGGCCGAGAACGGGTTCACCGTGCTCAAGCATGTGGTCGAAGATCCGGCATGCGGCGGTGCAACGGTCTGGCTGGCGCGACAGTCTTAAGTGGAAATCACAGATACGAAAAAACCCGCCGGATTGCTCCGGCGGGTTTCCTTTTGCCTTGTGGGGCAAGGATCAGGCGGTGACGGCAGAGGCCGAACCGCGACGGGCGTCGATCGAGTAGGCGCCGGCACCGACGATGGCAAGCGCGATGTAACCGCCGGCCAGCGTCAGGTTCTTCATGACCATGATCTGGTTCAGCGTGTTGATCCAGCCGAGAGCGCCTTCCGGCCAGCCTTCGATGGCAACGGTGCCGGTGTGGAAGACGAGACCAGTGAAGACGCAGAAGAGAGCGACGGTCCAGGCGGTTGCCTTGGTCTGGAAGCCGACGAGGATGAAGAGACCGGCAACCAGCTCATAAAGGCCGGCGGCATAGGCCAGGAGATCGGCCGCGGGCAGGCCGGCACCAGTGATCATGCCGGCAGTGCCAGCCGGATCGGCGAGCTTGCCGTAGCCCGACATGATGAACATAAAGGAGAGGAGAACACGGACGAGAACGAGAAGGGCATTGTTGGCGGAAGACATTGCAGGCTCCATTGGGTTGCAACTGAAACCTCACCCCTGTGGGCTCCAGAATGTGAAGCCTAGATGCCCGTTTTTTCCCTTTGCGGATAGGTTGACGACATTTGACTGTTCGTTCACAAAAATGAAACGAGCACTCTGCTTCGCCATGCCATCCGCTCAGGTGGGAGTGACAGTGGCTGCGGTCGGAAGCTGGAAACGGGGAAATATGAAAAGCCCAACCATCTTGCCGCGACTGCCCTCGAAACCGGTAGATTCGCCGATGCAGAACACCGGCTGGCGCTGATTGCTGGCAGAGACGATGGTCGTCGAATAACAGAAGCGCGACGGTTCGGTTGCCGCCTGCTCGAACAGCCTCAGGATATGGCCACGATCGGCGGGATCGTAACAACGCATGACTGTCAGAAGGCCGCATTCATGGTTGTCCAGCCCATGAAGGTGCCGGGCACGGTTCCCCAGCGTCAGGAGCCCATTCGTCAGGTCTCCTGTCCAGTCTTCCGACAGGCCGAACCGGCACGCGCCTTGACCGAAGAACCGGTCGCCCTCTGTGTCGCCCGCCGCAAAGCTTGTTGCGAGATCTGCATTTGCAATTTTGAACAAGGTAGTCCCCAGATTCGAGCCCACAGGCCCAACATGCAGGATGCCATGCCCCGCCAGGCACAACCTCCAAGCTCCCCACCGGCCGACGCCGGTCTCTTATAAAGTCGGGACGTGCCACTCCGATAAGCCGCACGCCTTCGATCCGCAGGAGCCCCCACCTGCGCCCGGTCCATCCGGGAAATCCTTCGGGCGCCATGTGAACAAAAGCTCACACCAAAGAGCCTACCTCGAGAGGGAGGCCAACACCCGTTCACCTGCAGCGCATTTTACCCTGCAAATTAACCGGCTAGATACCATGAAACTATGTAGATGAAAACGCCTCACATTCGCTCTGACCTACAATCAACCCATAAAGGACGACGGTATCGTCAATAAAATTAGAAAAAACTAAAATAAAGATATTCCGCAATTCCGGGAGTTTTGTTTGCTTCGACAAGAAATCAGCCGGCTCGGTAGCTATTCTCATTCGCACAGATACTGTCAACACCTGCGACGAATGGTTGCATGATCATTTTAGGATTTACTCGCGGACATCCCGCGCCACCTCCACTCGCATACGAAAAAGGGCGACCCGAGGGCCGCCCTTCTCAAAGACTGAACCGGATGGCTCAGATGTCGGACCCGAAGGTCTTACATCATGTCCATTCCACCCATGCCGCCCATGCCGCCCGGCATGCCGCCAGCAGCTTCCTTCTTCGGGAGCTCGGCGATCATGGCTTCGGTGGTGATGAGCAGCGAAGCAACCGAAGCTGCGTTCTGCAGGGCGGTGCGAACGACCTTGACCGGATCGACGATACCCATGGCGATCATGTCGCCGAATTCGCCGGTCTGGGCGTTGTAGCCGAAGTTTTCTTCGTTCTTGTCGAGGATCTTGCCGACGATGATCGAAGCTTCGTCACCAGCGTTCGTGGCGATCTGGCGAACCAGAGCCTGGAGAGCGCGGCGAACGATGTTGATGCCGGCTTCCTGGTCGTCGTTGACGCCCTTGACGGTGATCTTCGTGGAAGAACGCAGGAGAGCAGTACCACCGCCCGGTACGATGCCTTCCTGAACGGCGGCGCGCGTTGCGTTCAGAGCGTCGTCGATGCGGTCCTTGCGCTCCTTGACTTCGATTTCGGTCGAGCCGCCGACGCGGATGACAGCAACGCCACCGGCGAGCTTGGCCAGACGCTCCTGGAGCTTCTCGCGGTCGTAGTCCGAAGTGGTTTCTTCGATCTGCGCCTTGATCTGGGCAACGCGGCCTTCGATGTCCGACTTCTGGCCGTTACCATCGACGATCGTGGTGTTTTCCTTGGTGATGGAAACCTTCTTGGCGCGGCCGAGCATGTCGAGGGTGACAGACTCGAGCTTGATGCCGAGGTCTTCCGAAATCACGGTACCACCGGTCAGGATCGCGATGTCTTCCAGCATGGCCTTGCGGCGGTCGCCGAAGCCAGGTGCCTTGACGGCGGCGATCTTCAGGCCGCCACGCAGCTTGTTGACGACGAGCGTAGCAAGAGCTTCGCCTTCGACGTCTTCAGCGATGATGACGAGCGGCTTGCCGGTCTGAACGACGGCTTCCAGAACCGGCAGCATGGCCTGGAGGTTCGAGAGCTTCTTCTCGTGCAGCAGGATGAACGCGTCTTCGAGGTCGGCGACCATCTTTTCCGGGTTCGTCACGAAGTAGGGCGACAGGTAGCCGCGGTCGAACTGCATGCCTTCGACGACTTCGAGTTCGGTTTCGGCGGTCTTGGCTTCTTCGACGGTGATGACGCCTTCGTTGCCGACCTTCTGCATGGCTTCAGCGATGTCGTTACCGACCTGCGTGTCGCCGTTTGCTGAGATCGTGCCGACCTGGGCAACTTCAGCCGAGGTGGAGATCTTCTTTGCCTTGGCCTGGAGATCCTTGACGACTTCCGAAACGGCGAGGTCGATACCGCGCTTCAGGTCCATCGGGTTCATGCCGGCAGCAACGGCCTTGGCGCCTTCGCGAACGATGGCCTGGGCAAGAACGGTTGCGGTCGTGGTGCCGTCACCGGCGATGTCGTTGGTCTTCGAAGCAACTTCGCGGACCATCTGGGCGCCCATGTTCTCGAACTTATCTTCCAGTTCGATTTCCTTGGCGACCGATACACCGTCCTTGGTGATGCGCGGAGCGCCGAAGGACTTGTCGATGATGACGTTACGACCCTTCGGGCCGAGCGTTACCTTCACGGCGTCAGCGAGGATGTCGACGCCATGCAGCATCTTTTCGCGCGCGGTGCGGCCAAACTTGATTTCTTTAGCAGCCATGTTCAAACTCCCGGGCGTCTAGCCCATTGGTGAATTGGTTAAAAAGGAAGGTGGGTATCGGGCTGAGATCAGCCGATGATGCCCATGATGTCGGCTTCCTTCATGATCAGCAGGTCGACGCCGTCGAGCTTGACCTCGGTGCCGGACCACTTGCCGAACAGAACGCGGTCGCCGACCTTGACGTCGAGAGCAACCTGCTTGCCGCTTTCGTCGCGGGCGCCCGGGCCAACAGCGATGACTTCGCCTTCAGCCGGCTTTTCCTTGGCGGTGTCGGGAATGATGATGCCGCCCTTGGTCTTTTCTTCGGACTCGACGCGCTTGACGACAACGCGATCGTGCAGAGGACGGAAATTGGTGCTTGCCATTGTCTAATCCCTCGATCAAATGACATTCGCGATCCCGGACGGGACCACATCGGATTTTGTTAGCACTCTCCGTTAGGGAGTGCCAGCGAGGCTGAGATAAGAACAGCCCTCCGATGAGTCAAGCGCGCGCGTGAAAAAAGGACGTGTGGGAAAAAGGAGTGTGCATGCCGGCGAAGTCCACCGACATTCACGACACCCAGGTTCCGATCGATCGCCCTGCATCTCCGACATTTTCAGAACTCGTATCCGCCTTTGCCCGGATCGGCGTCCTCTCCTTTGGCGGCCCAGCCGCGCAGATCGCTTTGATGCACAAGATCTGCGTCGACGAAAAGCGCTGGATCGATGAGGCCCGTTATCTCCATGCCCTGAATTACTGCATGCTGCTGCCAGGACCGGAAGCGCAGCAGCTGGCCACCTATATCGGCTGGCTGCTGCATGGCGTGCGCGGCGGGATAGTCGCAGGCCTTCTCTTCGTGCTGCCCGGCCTTGCGGTTATCCTCGGACTTTCGACACTCTATGCGCTGTACCAGGACACGAGCCTTGTCGCCGGCCTGTTCTTCGGCCTGAAGGCGGCCGTTTTGGCGATCGTCGTCGAAGCCGTGATCCGCATCGGCAAGCGGGCCCTGAAGAGCGGTTTCCACCGCTGGCTGGCTGCCGCTGCCTTTCTCGCGCTCTTCCTCTTCTCCGTGCCGTTCCCGCTCGTCGTGCTTGCGGCAGCCCTGATCGGCCTCATCCATGCGCGCGGCGCGCCGTCTGCGGCGGCGGAGATCTCGCAGGAGCTTCGTGCCCGTCCGCCTCTGCTCAGCCAAATCGCAACGCTTCTGTTCTGGATCGCCGTCTGGCTCGCACCCTTGCCGCTTCTCTGGCTCCTGCTGCCCGAAACCGCGCTTCCTGAAGTCCAGAGCTTCTTCTCTAGGATGGCGCTCGTCACCTTCGGCGGCGCCTATGCCGTGCTCGCCTATGTCGCCCAGGTCGCGGTCGATCACTATGCCTGGCTGAAACCCGGTGAAATGCTCAATGGCCTGGCGCTCGCCGAAACGACGCCCGGACCTCTGGTCCTCGTCCTCTCCTATGTCGGCTTCCTCGCCGGCTTCCGGCAGAGCGGGGCGCTCGATCCGCTGCTCGGTGGCCTCCTCGGTGGCGTCATCGCCGCCTGGGCGACCTTCATTCCGAGCTTCATCTGGATCTTCGCCGGCGCCCCCTATATCGAGAGGCTGCGCGGCAACCGCCTCCTCGGCGCGGCACTGTCCGCCATCACCGCCGCCGTGGTCGGCGTCATCCTGAACCTTGCGGTGTGGTTCTCCCTGCATGTGATCTTCACACAGGTCGAACCGGTCGTACTCGCGGCCCTCGGTCCGCTCACGTTCTCCGTGCCGCAGCCCGTCTGGTCGAGCCTCGACTGGCAGGCGCTGGTCATTGCTGTCCTCTCTGCCGTGATGATCTTCCGCTTCCACCTCGGCATCGGCAAGACGCTTCTCGCCTCAGGGGCGTTGGGCCTCGCAGCGCGTTTCCTGCTCTGAACCGGTGCGAAGGGCCGCGGCAATTTCGATCTCCACGACGCTTGCCCCTTGCCTTGCCGCCCGTCCTTTGCCATGTCACCGGACACACATTCAGCAGTCAGGACAGACGATGACCCGCAGCATTTCCACCCTTGGCGACGTGACCGACGCTTACGACGTCATTCTCTGCGATGTCTGGGGCGTGCTGCACAACGGCATCGATGCCTTCCCGCTCGCCGGCGAAGCGCTGACGGCAGCCCGGGAAAAAGGCCTGACGGTGGTGCTGATCACCAACTCCCCGCGGCCCGCGATCGGCGTCATCCCGCAGTTGCGCGCCATCGGCGTGGTCGACACCGCCTATGACCGGATCGTCACCTCGGGCGACGTGACCCGCACCCTGATTGCTGCCGGCCCCAAGAAGGTCTTCCTGCTCGGTCCCGAACGCGACCTGCCGCTCTTCGACGGTCTCGATGTCGAAGTGGTCTCGAAGGATGAGGCCGACTGCGTCGTCTGCACCGGCTTCTTCGATGACGAGGTCGAAAAGCCGGAAGACTATCGCGACATGCTCTCCGATTTCGTGTCCCGCAAGGTGCCGATGATCTGCGCAAATCCGGATCTGGTCGTCGAGCGCGGCCACCGCATCATCCCCTGCGCCGGCGCTGTTGCCGCCTTCTACACCGCACTCGGTGGCGAGACCCGCATTGCCGGCAAGCCGCATACGCCAATATACGAGGCAACGCTCGCCGCCGCCCGCGAAGCCCGCGGCGACTTCGACAAGGCCCGCGTACTCGCCATCGGCGACGGCATGCCGACCGACGTCAAGGGTGCCGTCGATGCTGGTCTCGACCTTCTCTATATCTCCGGCGGCATCCACGCTGCCGATTACACGGCAAACGGCCTGACCGACGAGGGCAAGCTGCACGTCTTCCTCGATCGCGAAAAGGTCGCGCCGCAATATTGGATGCACAGGCTGGCATGAGGCGCATGCTGAGATGACCATCTTTCACCGCAATGAAAAGAAGGAACCGCTGCCCGCAGCGCTGCGCGGTGGCGTCGTTGCCATCGGCAATTTCGACGGGGTGCATCGCGGTCATCAGGCGGTATTGAACCGTGCCTTGGAGCGCGCCGAGGCGCTCGGCGTTCCCGCGCTGGTCCTGACCTTCGAGCCCCATCCGCGCACCGTTTTCAATCCGGACAAGCCGGTCTTCCGGCTCACCCCGCCATCCTTGCGCGCCCGCATCCTTCAGGCCATGGGTTTTCACTCGGTCATCGAATATCCCTTCGACCGGGAATTCTCGCAGCGCTCCGCGGAGGATTTTGTCGTCACCATCCTGCGCGACTGGCTGGATGCGAAGGAGGTCGTCACCGGCTTCGACTTCCATTTCGGCAAGGGCCGGGAAGGTGGCCCGGCCTTCCTGATGCAGGCCGGCAGCCGCCACGGCTTTGGCGTCAGCCTCGTCGATGCTTTCCGTGATGAAGGCGCCGACGTCATTTCATCGAGCCGCATTCGTGGCCTGATCGCTGAAGGGGATGTGGCGCAGGCCGCCGGTCTGCTCGGCTATCGCTACACGGTCGAGGCGGAGGTCATGAAAGGCCAGCAGCTCGGCCGCACGCTGGGATTTCCGACCGCCAACATGCATTTGCCCCCTGAGGCGACCTTACGCCCCGGCATCTATGCCGTCCGCTTCCGCCGCCCCGACGGTATCATCCGCGACGGCGTCGCAAGTTTCGGCTACCGCCCGACGGTCACCAGCAATGGCGATCCCTGGCTCGAAACCTTTATCTTCGACTTCTCCGGCGATCTCTACGGCGAAATCGGCTCCGTCTCGCTCTTCGGCTTTCTGCGCGACGAGTGGAAATTTGATGGGCTGGATCCGCTCGTTGCCCAGATCCACAAGGATGTGGAGGAGGCGAGGGCGCTGCTCTCCGGCGTGAAGCCGAATAGCGACCTCGACGCGGCGATTGCGTTCTGAGGTCACACTCCGCCGTCGTCGATGTGAGTTGCCGAGCCGCTCAGCGTCACATATGCATGCCCATATGTAAGATGAGCCCGTGACCCGACGGGCGACGCTGGAGATGGACTTGACCGATTTCACCCCCTTGATGTCTTTTGCCGGCGGCCTGCTGATCGGCCTCTCGGCAATCCTGCTGATGCTGACCTGGGGCCGGATCGCCGGCATGACCGCGATCATCGGCGGCATTCTGCCACCGCTCGGTGCCGACTGGTCCTGGAAACTTGCTTTCCTCGCTGGCGCGATCCTGGCGCCGCTTGCGCTGTCGGTCGGCGGCTATGAAGTCGAATATTCGGTACCGGTCTCCACCACCGCCCTGGTCATCGGCGGCCTTATCGCCGGCATCGGCGTCACCTTCGGCTCCGGCTGCACCTCGGGCCATGGCATCTGCGGCATGGCCCGCCTGTCGCGCCGTTCGATTGCAGCCACCGCTACCTTCATGGCTTTCGCGGTCGTCACTGTCTTCCTCATCCGCCACGTCTTCGAGGTTTCGATCTGATGCGGTTCCTCGTCGTCTTCTTCATCGGCGCCCTTTTCGGGACCGGCATCGTCCTCTCCGGCATGGCAAACCCCGCCAAGGTCCTCAACTTCTTCGACCTCGCTGGTACCTTCGATCCGAGCCTCGCCTTTGTCATGGCCGGCGCGCTGTCTGTTGCCGGCCCCGGCTACGCATTCCTCTTCCGCAGCCGGCAGAAGCCCCTCTTCGATGCGACCTTCCGTCTCCCGAAAGCCAGTGCAATCGACGCGAAGCTGATCGGCGGCTCCGCCGTCTTCGGCATCGGCTGGGGCATCGCCGGCTTCTGTCCGGGTGCGTCGATCCCCGCACTCGGCCTCGGCCACGCCTCGGCGGCGATCTTCGTTGCGGCCCTGCTGGTCGGCATCCTGATCGCCCGGCGCCTGGCAAAGGCCGATTTCTTCGCCGATGCCGCCAGTAGGGTCGGCTGAGGCGCGTCAGGTCGATGTCCCGGCAGGGGGCGTTCCCTTGCGCCTCACCCCTGTCCGCGCCCGCAAACTCTCACCTCGGCCGGTTAATCATTAATATCGAGATATCATGATTTAGTGTCAGCACCCGTTCTCGAAAGTGTGCTGATCCGATGTTAGACGTGGTGACTGTCCTCACCTACAATGCGGTAATCAACCTCGCTGTGTTGGTCGTCGCCACCATTGCGTGGGTGCGCAATCCACACCAGAAGGAGATCACCTTCTGGGCCCTGGCGGCTTGGTTCATGGTGGTCGGCACGATTTGTTCGAGCCTCACGGAACACGTTCCCTACAACATCATGGCCTATATCGGCGGCGTCATCTATGTCGCGCGGACCGGCCTGATCCGCCTCGGTTTCAAGGAATTCTTCGGACAGCCCTACAGATATTGGCAGGCGTTCGGCATCGCGATCATTGTCTGCATCGGCATGGTCCTTGCCGAGATGCTGGAGGATCCCACACCGGTGCGTGTTTCCCTCGTCTATCTGGGATCGGCAGCCAACCTGGCCCTTGGCGCGCTGGATCTCTGGCGCGGCAAGCCGGGCGAAGCTCTGCCATCAGGTCGCCTGGCGGCGGCGGTCTACGCGGTCTATGCACTGGCGAGCCTGGTGATTGCGCCGTTCCCCATCCTCTATCCCATCCGCTTCGAGGGAACGACCCCGATCTCCGAATGGCTGACCTATACCAGCATGCTGCTTCTCGTCTTCAATCTCCTCGCCTTCTTGATGGCCATGGTGCTGAAGCTCGAGCGCAGCGGCGAAGTCCAGCGACAACTGGCCGAGCGCGACCACCTTACCGGGCTCGTCAACCGCCGCATGTTTTTGCATGAGGCGACACGAGTGGCCGCACAGCCCGGCACCGCCATCGCGGTCCTCGATCTTGATCACTTCAAACGGATCAACGACACCTACGGTCACAAGGGCGGCGATGATGCGCTCGTGCAGTTTGCCGAACGTGCCGCGAGGCTCCTGCCGCCAGATGCGCTCTTCGGTCGCCTTGGCGGCGAGGAATTCGGCATTTGTCTCCCCCGCCAGAACGGCGCAACTGCTTGCGGCATCCTCGAGGCGGTGCGCCTGGCGGTCTCGACCGAGGACATCCGCTCCGATCATCATCGCTTCCGGCTCACGCTCTCCTGCGGTCTGGTGGTGACGGAAACGCCGGCACGCAGCTTGGATGCCTGGATGGCGCTGGCCGATGCCGGTCTCTACGCGGCCAAGGCGCAGGGCCGCAATCGCGTTATCCTCCAGGATCCGGCGCCCCTGAAGGACGAGCCTCCCGCACACTATCCAGAAGCGTCGATGCTGGATGACGTGAGCGAGAATGCCCGCCTGTCCGCCTGACCGGTAGACCCGCCTGGAGGACATCCGCGCAACTTGACGCATCCGGCGTCTTGTCGCCTAGTGCGGCCAGCAAATCACTAGAGACACCCCGAAAGGCAGCCCATGGCCACGACGCCGCGCAGACCCGCCAATCCGAAGGATGCCGCCGAGGCTCTTTTCAAGCCTGCAAAGAAGCCCGCAGCCCCGGTGGTCGAGCGCCGCGCGCCGCCGCAGGTGAAGGAACTGGTCTCAATCAAGCTCGACAGCGCAATCCTCGAACACTTCCAGAAAGACGGTCCCGGCTGGCAGGATCGCATCAACGACGCCCTTCGTGCGGTCGTCGAGAAGGAGAGCAGCGAGTAGGGGGCCACGCACGGCGCTCCATCTTGCCCCTTCCTTTCGGAACGAAAAACCCCTAAAGAACGCGGCGACATGACGTATCTTTCGGCGGCCCGGATCATTCGAATTATTGGCCCGGCCCTCCCGGCGGCTTGAAGAGCTGCGGGAAGGTCCGGGTTTTTGGCGTTGGGTTAGAAGCCCCGCGCCCGCTTGCCGCCAATCCATGACATAATTCCGCGACCGTTTACGTCGCCCCATCCGATGGCTGATCCATGACCGATACCCCTGAGAAGATCGATTATTCCAAGACCCTCTATCTGCCCGAGACCGAATTCCCGATGCGCGCCGGCCTTCCCCAGAAGGAGCCGGAAATGGCGGCGAAGTGGAAAGAGATGGGTCTTTACAAGAAGCTGCGCGCCTCCGCCGCCGGCCGCGAGAAATTCGTCCTGCATGACGGCCCGCCCTATGCCAACGGCAACATCCATATCGGCCATGCGCTGAACAAGGTGCTGAAGGACGTCATCACCCGCTCCTTCCAGATGCGCGGCTTCGACTCCAACTATGTGCCCGGCTGGGACTGCCACGGCCTGCCGATCGAGTGGAAGATCGAGGAAAAGTATCGCGAAAAGGGCAAGGACAAGAACGAGGTCCCGGTCAACGAATTCCGCAAGGAATGCCGTGAGTTCGCGCAAGGCTGGATCAACATCCAGGCCGAAGAATTCCGCCGCCTCGGCATCGAGGGCGACTTCGACAATCCCTACACCACCATGGCCTTCCATTCGGAAGCCCGCATCGCCGGCGAACTCCTGAAGATCGCCATGTCCGGCCAGCTCTATCGCGGATCGAAGCCGATCATGTGGTCGGTCGTCGAGCGCACGGCACTTGCGGAAGCCGAAGTGGAATATGCCGAGGTCGAGAGCGACACGATCTGGGTGAAGTTCCCGGTTCTTATGGTCGAGGTCGAAAGAGATTCCGGGAAGTCTGATCTTCTTGGGGCCTCCGTCGTCATCTGGACAACCACCCCCTGGACCATCCCGGGCAACCGCGCGATCTCCTACTCCTCGAAGATCGAATACGCCCTCTACGAGATCACCGAAGCCACCAACGACTTCGGTCCGCAGCCGGGCGAAAAGCTGATCTTCGCCAAACGCCTCGCCGAAGACGCTGCGACCAAGGCCAAGGTTACCTTCAAACTGGTTCGCGACGTGACCGCTGCCGAACTCGCCGCCATCACCTGCGCCCATCCGCTGGCCGACCTCGGTTACACCTTCGACGTCCCCATGCTCGATGGCGACCATGTCACCGACGATGCCGGTACCGGCTTCGTCCACACCGCCCCCGGCCATGGTCGTGAGGACTTTGACGCCTGGATGGCGCAGTCGCGCGAGCTGGAAGCCCGCGGCATTTCGACAAAGATCCCCTTCACCGTCGACGACGCCGGTTTTTACACCGAAGAAGCCCCGGGCTTCGGCCCGTCAGCGGAAGGCGGTGCGGCGCGTGTCATCGATGACAACGGCAAGAAGGGCGATGCCAACAAGCGCGTGATCGAGGCGCTGATCGCGGCGAACAACCTGTTTGCCCGCGGCCGCATCAAGCATGATTACCCGCATTCCTGGCGCTCCAAGAAGCCGGTGATCTTCCGCAACACGCCGCAATGGTTCGTGTATATGGACAAGGACCTCTCCGACGGCACGACGCTGCGCACGCGCGCGCTCTCGGCCATCGACCAGACCCGCTTTGTCCCCGCCGGCGGCCAGAACCGCCTGCGTGCGATGATCGAGCAGCGCCCGGACTGGGTTCTCTCGCGCCAGCGCGCCTGGGGCGTGCCGATCTGCGTCTTCGCCGATGCCGAAGGCAATGTGCTGAAGGATGAGAAGGTCAACGCCCGCATCCTCGAGGCCTTCGAGAAGGAAGGGGCAGACGCCTGGTTCGCCGAAGGTGCCAAGGACCGCTTCCTCGCCGGCGAGCATGATGGCGAGAAGTGGCAGATGGTCACCGACATCCTCGACGTCTGGTTCGATTCAGGCTCGACCCACACCTTCACGCTGGAAGATCGCCCGGATCTCAAGTGGCCGGCCGATGTCTATCTCGAAGGCTCTGACCAGCATCGCGGCTGGTTCCATTCCTCGCTGCTCGAAAGCTGCGCCACCCGCGGCCGCGCGCCCTACAACGCCGTCATCACCCATGGCTTCACCATGGCCGAAGACGGCCGCAAGATGTCGAAGTCGCTCGGCAATACGGTGACGCCGCAGGACGTCATGAAGGAATCCGGCGCAGACATTCTGCGCCTCTGGGTCATGTCGACCGACTATGCCGAAGACCAGCGCCTCGGCAAGACGATCATCCAGACCAACATCGACGCTTACCGCAAGATCCGCAACACGATCCGCTGGATGCTCGGCACGCTCGCCCATGACAAGGGCGAGGAGATCGCCTATGCCGACCTGCCGGAGCTCGAAAAGCTGATGCTGCACCGCCTGGCCGAACTCGACCAGCTGGTCCGCAAGTCTTACGACGAATTCGACTTCAAGCGCATCGTCCGCGCGCTCTCGGACTTCGCCAATGTCGAACTCTCGGCCTTCTACTTCGACATCCGCAAGGACACGCTCTACTGCGACGCCCCGTCCAGCCTGAAGCGTCGTTCGGCTCTCTTCGTCATCCGCAAGCTCTTCGATTGCCTGGTCCTGTGGTTCGCGCCGATGATGCCCTTCACCACGGAAGAGGCCTGGCTGTCGCGCGATCCGAAGGCCGAGTCGGTGCATCTCGAGCAGTTCCCGGTGATCCCGGCCGACTGGTCGAACGAGGCGGTCGCCGAGAAGTGGAAGAAGGTCCGTACCGTCCGCCGCGCCGTCACCGGCGCGCTCGAAATCGAGCGCAAGGAAAAGCGCATCGGTTCTTCGCTGGAAGCTGCCCCGGTCGTCCATGTCGCCGATGCCGAGCTCTTGAAGGCGCTGGACGGTCTCGACTTCGCCGAGATCTGCATCACCTCGGATATCCAGGTGGTGGCAGGCGAAGGCCCGACGGAAGCCTTCCGTCTCGACGATGGCACCAAGGTCGCCGTCGAACCGAAGCTCGCCGAAGGCACGAAATGCGCCCGCTCCTGGAAGATCACCAAGGATGTCGGCTCCGATCCGGATTATCCGGACGTCTCGGCCCGCGACGCCCAGGCGCTGCGCGAGCTTGCGGCGCTGAACTGAGGAAATATTACCGGATGATTTGCGCTTTCGTGGGTCATCCGGTAAAACTGCCTGAAATTGGCCGAAATCCCCCGGCAGCGGTGGGAGAGATAGTATTCGGCGGCACAGATGAACTGCGGCGAGGCTGGTAGGCATTCATGAATTCGGCATATCTGTTCAGAGTTGGCCTCGGTCTGGTTGGTCTTTTCGGGGTCACCGCAGGTCTTTCAGGCTGCGTGGGTAGCCCCACTTACGGGACCGACAAGACCGCGATGGAGCAGTTGGTAGACGACGTCGGCTCGGCTGTGTCGATCGCGCCGCGCGAAGCGGCCAACAAGGGCACCAAATACAACCCCCGTCCCGATCTGGTCCTGCCTCCGGGCGGTACCCAGACGGCGGCCCTCGTGCCTCCGCAGCCTTCGGTCGCCAACCGCGAAAACAATCCGAATTGGGTCGAATCCCCGGAAGAAGCGCGTGAACGCCTTGTCGCGGAAGCCGACGCCAATGCCGACAACCCGCGTTACCGGTCGCCTCTGCTCGCTGGCTACGGCACCTCGGGCACGATGACGGAAACCCAGAAGTGGCAGGCCTTCCGCGAGGCCCGCAAGCTGCAGAAGGGTGCCTATCTCGACCAGCGCCGCCTCTTGTCCGATCCGCCGTCGGTGTATCGCCAGGCGGACGAAGCGACCCTCACCGATCTTGGCGAGCCGGAAGCCAAGAAGGAAAAGCGCCGCAAGAAGATGGCCAAGGCCGCGCAGCAGAACAGCTCGTGGTGGATGCCCTTCCAGTAAGTGGCTCTTTTTTGAATTCGATCAGGGCAGGGCGGAAACGACCTGCCTTTTTTCTTTGAGGTCTTTGATGTCTTTCACCATTCGGCCGGCCACTCCAGACGATGCCGCAACGATCCTTGGCTTCATCACCGAACTCGCCGTTTATGAAAAGGCTGGCCACGAGGTGGAGGCGACGGAAGAGACGATCCGTGCGTCGATCTTTGGTCAGGGCTCCGTCACCGAAGCCGTAGTCCTCGAGGCGAACGGCAAACCGGCCGGCTTTGCTGTCTGGTTCTACAGCTATTCCACTTGGCAGGCGAAGAACGGTCTTTACCTCGAGGATCTCTATGTCTCCCCGGACTATCGCGGCTCCGGCGCCGGTAAGCTTCTCTTGAAGCACCTTGCCAAAGTCGCCGTCGATAAAGGATGCGGCCGCTTCGAATGGAGCGTGCTCGACTGGAACGAACCGGCAATCCGCGTCTATGACGCGATCGGGGCCGAACCGCAAAACGAATGGATCCGTTACCGCCTGAGCGGCGAGACGCTGAAGGCCTTTGCCACCGGCCCGTGAAACGGTTGCCTCCGGGCGATCATTCGTCCGTGTCGATCACCCGCGCCAGCAAAGCCAGATAAAAGGCCTCGATTCCCGGACCGATGATCGAAATCCAGATCAGTGCCATGTTCCGGTCGCCGGGATTGTTGCGCGAGACATAGGCCACGAGAGCCATTGCGACAGCGATGGCGGCGGGGATCGCCGAAACCGCCACGATCCGCGGCGCCTGCCGTGTCACCACTCCTTTTGTCGACCACTGCATCGGCAGATAAGGTCTTTCCGGGGCAATATTCCGGTGACCCCAGGCAGCGATCAGGGTCATCGCGATGAGTGAGAGAAGGGGGGCGATGAGTATCATGCCTCTCTCCTTGCCTCAAAGAAGCCTCGCAGCATCGCGCTGGCCTCCGTCTCCCGAATGCCGGAATAGACTTCCGGTGCGTGGTGGCAGGTCGGTTGCGCATAGAAGCGGACACCGCTTTCCACTGCGCCACCCTTGATGTCGCGTGCAGCGTAATAAAGCCGGCGGATGCGGGCAAAGGATATCGCCGCGGCGCACATGGTGCAGGGCTCGAGCGTCACATAGAGATCCGCTTCGATCAGGCGCTCATCGCCGACAGCGGCGGCTGCCCGCCGGATCGCCAAAATTTCCGCATGCGCCGTCACGTCGTTTGCGGCGCGCGTCTCGTTGCCGCCCCGTCCGATGATCTGACCGTCACGCACGACGACGGCGCCGATCGGCACTTCGCCGCGTTCGCCGGCGGCCAGTGCCTCCGCGAAGGCGGCGTCCATGAAGCCGTTTGTCTGCGCCATGCCTGAACTTTCCACTTAACCAGAGCCGCGTGACCTGATACGACAGCCCAAACCACAGGCAAACAGCAAATGACATTCAAAGACAAGTCCAGGCGTCCGGGGGCGAAGTCCTCCGACCGCAGCGGCAAGCCGCAAACCAGAAAGCCCGCCACGAAACCGGCTGGCACCTTCGCAGACAAGCCGGCGGCAAAGCCCGCCCGCGCACCGCGCGCGGAAGCCCCGGCATCTGACGAGACGATGAAGCCCGAGCGTATTTCCAAGCTTCTCGCCCGCGCGGGTGTCGCCTCGCGCCGTGACATCGAGCGCATGATCATGGAAGGCCGCGTCGTCCTCAACGGCAAGCTGCTCGATACGCCCGTCGTCAACGCAACGCTTGCCGACAAGATCGAGGTCGACGGCCAGCCGATCCGCGGCATCGAACGCACACGCCTCTGGCTCTACCACAAGCCGGCCGGTCTGGTGACGACCAATTCCGATCCGGAAGGCCGCCCGACGGTGTTCGAAAACCTGCCGGAAGACCTGCCGCGCGTCATGTCCATCGGCCGCCTCGACATCAACACCGAGGGCCTGCTGCTGCTCACCAATGACGGTGGTCTCGCCCGCGTGCTCGAACTGCCGACCACCGGCTGGCTGCGCCGCTACCGCGTGCGCGCCTATGGCGAGGTCGATCAGCCGGCGCTCGATGCGCTGAAGGAAGGCATCGCCGTCGACGGCGTGCTCTATGGCGCGATCGACGCGACGCTCGACCGCAAGCAGGGCCACAATGTCTGGATCACGATGGGTCTGCGCGAAGGCAAGAACCGCGAGATCAAGAACGTGCTTGGCGCGCTCGGCCTCGAGGTCAACCGCCTGATCCGCATCTCCTACGGTCCGTTCCAGCTCGGCGATTTGCCCGAGGGCCAGGTCCAGGAAGTGCGCGGCCGCATGCTGCGCGACCAGCTCGGACCGCGTCTGATCGAGGAATCCAAGGCCAATTTCGACGCCCCTGTCTACAGCCATGGCGGTGTGGAAGTCGAAGATGACGAAGACACGGCCGCCAGAAAGCCTGCCCGTGCGGCAAAGGCGGATTGGGGGCGTGAAGAACGTCCCGCAGGCCGCCGCCCGGACAAGCTGGACAAAAACGACCGCCGCGAGCGCGCGCTCGAGCGTCTCGACACGAGCCGCAGCGACAGCGGCAAAAAGTTCGGCGACAAGAAATTCGGCGATAAGAAGTTTGGCGACAAGAAATTCGCCGACAACAAGTTCGACGACAAGCCGAAGCGTGCACCGGCGGCCGCCAAGAGCCGCACGGCCAATGTCTGGATGGCGCCCGGCGCCCGCCCGCTCGGTGAAAAGGCAGCGGCTGCCGCTGCCCGTCGCAAGCCGGATAACCGGCCGGAACGTCCCGTGGATCGTTTTGACGACCGTGCAGGACCGCGCGTCGTGGTCAGCCGCGCCCATGACGACGAGGGCGAATGGATCCGCGCCGACGGACCGGACAAGAAGGCCGGCTTCCGCGATGGTGGCCGTGACGACAAGCGTGGCGGTTCAGGCTTTGGTGCTCGCGCGCCTCGCCGCGATGGCGACGACCGCGGCCCGCGTCGTGAAGGTGCAGACCGCGGTCCGCGTCGAGACTTCGGGGATCGTCCGCCGCGTCGCGATGGCGAGGATCGGGGACCGCGTCGTGACTTTGGCGACCGCCCGGCCCGCGCCGAGCGTTCGGGCGAAGATCGCCCGCGCGGCGAACGCCCGTTTGGCGACAAGCCCCGCGGCGCAAAACCCTTTGGCGACAAGCCCCGTGGTCCGAAGGCCTTCGGTGACAAGCCGGCAGGCCGCGCCTATGGCGACAAGCCAGCCGGAAAATCCTTCGGCAAGCCAGGTGGCAAACCGGCGGGCAAGAGCTTTGGCGGCAAGCCGGGCGGTCGCCCGCCAGGCGGCCCGCGCTCCGGCGGTCCCGGTGGCAAGCCCGGCGGTGCCGGTCGCGGCGCGCCCAAGGGCAAGAGGTAAGGCCTCATGCGCATCGTTGGCGGAGAATTTCGCGGCCGTAACCTGGCCACGCCTAAATCCAATGACATCCGGCCGACCGTCGACCGGACGCGCGAAAGCCTGTTCAACATTCTCTCGCACGCCCATCCGGGCGTGCTTGATGGCACCCGCATCCTCGATCTCTTTGCCGGCACCGGGGCCGTCGGCA
This sequence comes from Hyphomicrobiales bacterium, assembly GCA_900473805.1. Classification (GTDB taxonomy): domain Bacteria; phylum Pseudomonadota; class Alphaproteobacteria; order Rhizobiales; family Rhizobiaceae; genus Allorhizobium. Next base: position 84,140 of record UCMS01000028.1, read on the forward strand.
TCGAGGCCTTGTCGCGCGGCTGCAAGTCGGCCCTCTTCGTCGAAAACAGTGTCGAAGGTCGCGGTCTTCTCTGGGAAAACATCGAGGCCCTGGGACTGCACGGCCGCGCCCGTATTCTAAGACGCGACGCGACCGACCTTGGCCCCTCGAACAATATCGAGGCCTTCGACATCGTGTTCGCCGATCCGCCCTATGGCAAGGGGCTCGGCGAAAAGGCGCTTGCCGCAGCCCATCTGGGTGGCTGGCTGGCGCCGGGCGCGCTCGCGATCCTGGAGGAACGCGCAGATGTTGAAATTGCCGTCGACCCGGTTTTCAACTTCATCGAACAGCGCACCTTCGGTGACACGAAAATGTACTTCTTTTCCTATAGGCCGGTCTGACACTCTCTAGAGAGCAGGCCCGCCTCATGGATCAGATCGCCGAAACACCCATCCCCTCTTCCGGCCAGAAGGCCGTTCCGTCCATCGGCCTTGCGCTCGGGGCCGGTGGCGCACGGGGGTTCTCCCATATTTCGGTGCTCGAGGTCTTCGATGAACTGGGCATCCGCCCCTCGCTGATCGCCGGCTCCTCGATGGGCGCGATCATCGGTGCCGGCTACGCGGCCGGCATGAGCGGGCGCGATATTCGTGAATATGTGCTCGATCTCGCCGACAACCGGGCGCGTGTCCTGAACATGTTCTGGGGGCTGCGGCCGGCCAGCATCCGTGCGCTCGGCGGATTTCGGCTGGGCCAGTTCAACCTTCGCCGCATCCTGCGCACCTTCCTGCCCCCCGACATCCCCGAGACCTTCGATGCCCTCGGTCTTCCGCTGAAAGTGGTCGCCACGGATTACTATGGCCAGAGCGAATTGATCTGCGCGCAGGGTGATCTCTACGAGGCTCTGGCGGCCTCCGCCGCGATCCCGGCGCTGTTCGCCCCCGTCGTGATCGATGGTCGCTTGATGATCGATGGCGGCATCTTCAATCCTGTGCCTTATGACCACCTCGCCGGCGAGACTGAGCTATTGGTCGCGATCGATGTGATCGGCGCCCCGGAAGGCGACGGCTCGCTCGTTCCGAACCGCATCGACAGCCTCTTCGGCGCCTCGCAACTGATGATGCAGTCGCATGTGGCGTTGAAGATGAAGCTCTGCCAGCCGGACATCTACCTCCGACCTGATGTCAATGGCTTCCGTGTCCTCGATTTCTTCAAGGCCCGGCAGATCCTCGAGGCCGCAGACCGCCTGAAGGAACCGCTGAAGCGGGACCTCTCGGAGCGGATCGAGGATTTTATCCGTCGTTGAGTTTCTACTCCGCCGCCACCGTATCGTCAGCGTCGACGCTTTGTACCTGACGTTTGGGCTTGACCAGCGGCTCCGGCTTGACCGGTCGGTTGTGCATGAGGTCGCGACCTGCAAGGATACCCTCCTGCGCCTGCAGCTTCAGCCGTTCCTCGTCACGGCGACGAATGTCCTCGCCGATCTTATAGGCGTCGTCCTCGGAGACGCCGAGCCCCTCCAATGTCCGGCGACCGAATAGCAGGCCCGATTCGAGGGTTTCGCGCAGCTCGTATTCGACATCGCGGCCGCGCAGTTCGATGCTGTGCACGCGATCGTAGGAGCGGGCGTAGATCCGCATATCGGGGCATTCCGACTGGATCAGTTCCACGATTTTGTTGGTAGTCTCTTTCTTGTGCGTACACACGGCAACGATCTTCGCCCGTTCGATCCCGGCTGCCCGCAACACGTCGAGCCGTGTGCCGTCGCCGAAATAGATGCGAAAACCGAAGGCCGCCGCCTGCCGGACGCGGTCGGCACTGTCATCGATGATCGTCACGTCGCGTCCGCTGGCCAAAAGGATCTGCGCGACGATCTGGCCGAAGCGCGAGAAGCCGATCATCAGCACGTCGGATCCGGCACCCTCGAAATCCTCCTCCAGTTCTTCGTGTTCGGTCTTGTCCCGTGCCAGCAGACGCTGCCCGAGCAGCGCCGAAAGCGGGGTCAGCGCCATGGAGAGCGTGACGATCGAGATCAGGAGGGAAGACTGTGCGTTGCTGAGCACGCCGGCCGCAGCCGCCGTCGTGAACAGCACGAAGCCGAATTCGCCGCCCTGTGGCAGGAGCAGGCCGATCCGAAGCGCGTCGCGGTGCGGAGATCCCGCTATCCGGCAGATCACGTAGAGCGACACCGCCTTGATCGCCATCAGCACCGGCACAGCGATGACGATCAGGAGCAGGTTGTCGAGGATCACCTGCAGCTCCATCGAGAGACCGACGGCGATGAAGAACAGCGCGAGCAGCAGGCCGCGGAACGGCTCGATATCGGCCTCAAGTTCGTGCCGGTAAGACGATTCCGCCAACATGACACCGGCGAGGAATGCACCCATGGCCATGGACAGCCCGGCGAGCTGCATCACGAAGGCCGACCCCAGAACGACAAAGAGAGCGGCCGCGATCATGACTTCGCGCGCGCCGGTCCGTGCGATGATCTGAAAGAGAGGCGTCAGGAGGTAGCGCCCGGCCATGATCATGGCGATGACCGCCCCGATGGCAACGGCGACCTCCAGCCAGGGTGATTGCTGGACCTCGCCGCTGGGCGTCCCCAGAACGCTGACCATGGCCAACAGCGGCACGATGGCGAGATCCTGAAAGAGGAGGATCGAGAAGGAACGCTGGCCATAGCGACTGTTCATGTCGCCATAGTCTTCGAGGAGCTGCAGCGCAAAGGCGGTAGAGGAAAGGGCAAGACCGAAGCCCGCGACCAGTGCACCCCGCCAGTCGAGCAGGCCCGACGCCATGACGATCCCGCTCAGCATGAGGCCGGTCAGCACCACCTGACTGGTTCCAAGCCCGAAGATATCGCGTCGCATATGCCAGAGCCGGGTTGGCTTCAGCTCGAGCCCGATGATGAAGAGCAGCAGAACGACACCGAGCTCGGCCACTGCCAGGATCTCGCCTGAGCCACCGATCAGGTGCAGGACCGGCCCGATGACCACGCCGGCGGCAAGATAACCAAGAACGGTTCCGAGCCCGAGCTTACGGAAAATCGGCGCGGCAATCACAGCGCCTCCGAGCAGGAGCAGGGGTTGGGCGAACAGGGCTTCGGTGGCGCTGGCCAAGTGTCAAACTCCTCATGGGTCCGCAGACGGACAGAATGGTATAGGGACTATGTCGGGCTCGTGAACGGGAAAAGCCCGAACCGCACTTGATGCCCTTTCTAAGGCACAATAAATGGAGCGGGAAGGAAAGGCCAAGCCATGCCCCATGAAATCGATTCCGCCAATCTCCTCGACCGCGCAGAACAACTGGTACAATTGGCGTTGAAAGCCGGCGCCGAGAAGGCGGATGCCGTGGTTGTCCGCTCGCGCTCCAAGGGCGTCAGCGTTCGTCTCGGCAAGGTCGAGTCCACCGAGGCCTCCGAAAGCGACGATTTTTCGCTGCGGGTTTTCATCGGGCGCCAGGTCGCCAGCGTCTCGGCCAATCCGGGCTTCGACCTGACCGCCTTGGCAGAGCGCGCCGTGGCCATGGCGAGGGTCTCGCCAGAAGATCCCTTTGCCGGTCTCGCGGACGAGAGCGATCTCGCCCGCACCATCGCCGATCTCGAACTTTATGATCCGACCGAGGTCTCCAGCGACAGTCTGCGCGAAAGCGCGCTTGCCATGGAAGAGGCAGCGCGCTCCGTCAGCGGCGTCAGCAACTCGCTCGGCGCTGGCGCCTCCGCCGGCATGGGCGGCCTGGTACTCGTCACCTCGCACGGCTTCTCCGGCAGCTATGCAGGCTCGCGCTTTTCCCGCTCCGTCGGCGTCATTGCCGGGGAGGGCACGAAGATGGAGCGCGACCACGATTTCGACAGCCGCCTCTATTTCGCCGAGCTCGACAGCCCGGAAGAGATCGGCCGCCGTGCCGCCGAACGCGCCATCCGCCGCCTGAACCCGCGCCAAGTGCCGACCGCCTCCAACCTCACCGTCGTCTTCGACCCTCGCGTCGCGCGTGGGTTCGTCGGCACCATTGCCGGGGCCATCAACGGTGCCTCCGTCGCTCGCAAGACATCCTTCCTGCGCGACAAAATGGGCCAGCAGGTCTTGAAGGCCGGTCTCAACATCACAGACGATCCGCTGAAGGTGCGCGGCTCCTCGTCGCGTCCCTTTGACGGTGAAGGCATTCTCGGTGAGCCGCTCACCATGATCGAGGACGGCGTGCTCAAGCATTGGTTCCTGTCGTCCTCGGCTGCCCGCGAGCTGGGCCTGAAGACCAATGGTCGTGGCGTGCGCGGCGGGACCGCCGTGTCGCCCTCCTCGACCAACCTCGCGCTGGAGCCGGGCGACATCTCCCCGGCGGAGCTGATCCGCAATGTCGGCACGGGCCTCTATGTGACCGACATGATCGGCCAGGGCGTCGACATGATCACCGGCGAATACAGCCGGGGTGCGAGCGGCTTCTGGATCGAGAACGGCGAGTTGACCTACCCGGTGTCCGAGATCACGATCGCGTCCAATCTCAAGGACATGTTCATGCGGATCACGGTCGCCGACGACATCGACCGCAAATTCGGTGTCGCCGCGCCGACACTCGCCATCGAAGGCATGACCCTTGCCGGCCTCTGAGGGCAGTGTCTCCCGCACACCGTCTGGAGAGGATCGGACCGCGGACTGGGACGCCGATCTCCGGCTGATCAGCGAGGCAGCCCGGGAGGCCGGGCAGGTGGCGCTTTCCCATTTCGGCCAGTCTCCAGAAGTCTGGTGGAAGAACGAGGGCATGTCCCCGGTCAGTGCCGCCGATTATGCAGCAAATCGTGTTCTCGAGGGGATCTTGCGGCAGGCGCGGCCCGCCTATGGTTGGCTCTCGGAAGAGACGGATGACGATCCGGACCGGCTCGCCCGTGACACGGTGTTTGTCGTCGACCCCATCGACGGGACAAGGGCGTTTCTCGCCGGCAAGAAGACCTGGTGCGTCAGCGTCGCCGTGGTCCACAAGGGTGTCCCTGTCGCAGGTGTGCTCGTTGCACCGGCGCTTGACGAGGAGTTTACCGCGACCGCTGCCGGCAAGGCCCATCTGAACGGCGTCAAAATTGCCGTCTCCACCCCGGGTCCGGATGGCCGCCTGAGGATCGCCTCTGCTCAGGACATGGTGGCCGGCATCGACCGGAACCTGCGCCCGCGCGTCGAACGTGTCGATCACATTCCGTCGCTGGCCTACCGTCTGGCCCTTGTTGCCGATGGCCGCATCGACGGTACGCTGGTCAAACCGAGATCGCATGACTGGGATCTGGCCGCCGCTGACCTCATCCTGTCGCGCGCAGGCGGCGCCTTGACCGATCTCGAGGGACGGAGGCTCGTCTACAACCGTGCCGACGTTACCCATCCGGTGCTTTGTGCGGCCTCTGTGGATATTCTTCCCGGTTTGCTGAAGAACCTTACCCAACTTCCCCGGAGTTGACCTTTCCGGCGAAATCGCGCAGATGAATGTGCGACAGAAGACCAACGGAAAAAGACGGTAAACATGACGGATTCCAGCCAGAACAAGCAGCTCCTCCACCTGGTTTTTGGCGGCGAACTGTCGAACCTGGAAGACGTCCAGTTCCGCGATCTCGACGCGCTGGACATCGTCGGCATTTTCCCCGATTACGCGAGCGCTCTCGTGGCCTGGAAAGGCAAGGCGCAGGCGACCGTCGACAATGCACATATGCGGTATTTCATCGTTCACATGCACCGGCTGCTCAATCCGACGGAAAAGTAAGCGGACGTCGGGCGGTCTTCCCAGCCGCCGCTCCGCAGGATCCGCAAGGGTCACGTTTTGAACTCAGTCTTCTTGCATCTCTCTGATATTGCGTTGCCCGCCTCCGGAAAGGGCCAAATGGTATTGTCGATCAAGATGAGCAGGTTGATCCGATGACGCTGAGCGAGGCCCTGGCATCGTTTGCGGTAAAGTCCTACGGGTGGTTGGGGGCGGCCGTTTATCCGCTGACCGCGCCTTTGCTCGCCTATCGCGCGGCCAAGGGCAAGGAAGACCGCAGCCGCCGTGGCGAACGTCTCGGCCATGCGAGCCTGGAACGCCCCTTCGGTCCGCTTGTCTGGATCCACGCCGCAAGTGTCGGCGAAACCACCGCCGTCATTCCGCTGATGCGGGAACTGCGTCGCCGCGACATCCATGTCTTGCTGACCACCGGCACGGTCACCTCCGCCGCTGTCGCCGAGAGCCGGGTGGGCGACATCGTCATCCATCAATATGTGCCGCTCGACTTCCGCCCCGCCGTCCGGCGTTTCCTGGACTACTGGCAGCCGGATGCTGTGATTGGCGTCGAATCGGAAATCTGGCCCACCACGCTCTCGGAATTGCACCGGCGCCATATTCCGCAGATCCTGGTTAACGCACGCATGTCCGATCGCTCCTTCGATCGCTGGCAGCGCTACAAGTCGGTCGCCGAAGCCCTGTTCGGCAAACTCGCGCTGGTGATTGCCCAGTCGGACGTCGATGCCGAACGTTTCAGGGATCTTGGCGCCTGGCCGGTGATTGTGTCCGGTAACATCAAGGTCGACAGCGATGCGCCTCCCGGCGACGAGACCGTCGTGGATCAGTACCGGCGCCAGATCGCAGGCCGAAAGACCTGGGCCGCCATCTCCACCTTCGAGGGCGAGGAGAAGATCGCCGCCATGGTGCAGAGGGCGCTGAAGGCCCATACCGGCCTCCTGACCGTGCTCGTGCCACGTCATCCAGAGCGCAGCGACGAGATCGAGGCGATGCTGGTCGAGAAGGGTCTCACGGTTGCCCGGCGCACGCGCGGCGACGCCATCACGGCGGAGACCGACGTTTTTCTCGGGGATACCATCGGCGAAATGGGCCTCTATCTCCGTCTGACCGAGATTGCCTTCGTCGGCCGTTCTCTCTCGGGTGACGGCGGCCAGAACCCGCTGGAACCGGCCTTGCTCGGCTGTGCCATCCTGTCCGGTCCGCATGTCAGCAATTTCCGGGAGAGCTATCAGCGCCTCGTTCGCAAGGGCTCGGCCCGCATTGTGCGCGATGCCGAAATGCTGGCAAAGGCCGTGCATTTCTTGCTCAACAACGACGTGGCACGGCTGAAGATGATCGATGCCGGTCACGAAAGCGTCCAGGAAATGCGGGGCGCACTGACGGCGACTTTGAAGGGGCTCGAGCCCTATATTAGCCCGCTTTCGGTCAAGGCAAAGCTGGAGCCGCGCGGCGCGAGCCAGAGCTGAAAATAGCCTCGGGGGACACGATGAACGACAAAGCCAAGATCGCCGGCATCCTGTTCGACAAGGACGGCACGCTTCTCGATTTCGATGCGAGCTGGGGGCCGGTAAACCGCAAGGTCGCTCTCATCGCGGCTGGGGGCGATCAGGGTCTTGCCGACCGCCTGCTTGAGGCCTGCGGCATGGATCCGGTCACCGGTGCCATCGTACCGGACAGTCTGTTTGCCTCCGGCAATACCCGCGAGATCGCCGAGGGTATGATCGCAGCCGGCGCCGTCGTGCCGCTTGAAGCCCTCGTGCCTGGCATTGATGATTGTTTCGCCGAGGCAGCGCTCCTCTCCGTTCCGATCACCGAGCTTGAGCCGCTCTTTGCCCGCCTGCACGGGCGGGGCCTGAGGCTGGGCATCGCGTCGAGCGACAATGAGCGATCGATCCGCATCGCCGCCGAACGGTTCGGCATCCTGCCCTATCTCGATTTCATCGCGGGATACGACAGCGGTCATGGCAGCAAGCCCCATGCGGGTATGGTGCTCGGCTTTTGTGCCGCAACTGGCCTTGCCCCGGTCCAGGTCGCCGTCGTCGGAGACAACAATCATGACCTGCACATGGGCATCAATGCCGGGGCCGGTCTGAAGGTGGGTGTCCTCTCTGGCACTGGCTCGCGCGAGACGCTGACTGCGCATGCCGATGCCGTGCTCGCCGACATCACGGCACTTGAGGCCGTGCTCGGCTGATACGCAGACACCCTTTTGGATTGCAGGCGCTTGACCATTTCCTGCCGCAATGGTTCTTGTTGCGCGCAAGAGGGCGTGGATGGATGCCCGCTGCCAAGGCAGGGATGAGGATGGTTTCGGAAGCACCGCCCTTCTGGTGGACGTCGATCGGATGGCAGGCGCGAAGCCTTGCTCCCGTCTCCTTCGTCTATGGCCGGATCGCGGCCGCTCTGATGCGCCACCGCCGCCGGCACGCGCTGCCTGTGCCAGTCATCTGTGTCGGCAATTTCACCGTGGGCGGTGCCGGCAAGACCCCAACGGCCATCGCGATTGCCAGAGCGGCCAAAGCCAAGGGTCTCAAACCCGGTTTCCTCAGCCGCGGCTATGGCGGCTCGCTCGATGTCACGACCGTCGTCGATCCGCATCACCATCGCTCGACCGCTGTTGGCGATGAACCCCTGCTGCTCGCTCGTGAAGCGTTGACCGTCATTTCCCGTCGCCGCGTTGCTGGCGCCGACCGGCTGGTTGCCGAAGGCGTGGACCTCGTCATCATGGATGACGGGTTCCAGAGTGCCCGTCTGAAGGTCGATTATGCACTGATCGTCATCGACAGCATGCGTGGCATCGGCAACGGTCGCACCGTTCCGTCAGGCCCGGTGCGCGCACCGATCGGCGTACAGATGAGCCATCTCGACGCCATCCTGAAGGTCGGCAAGGGAGACGCCGCCGACAAGCTGGTCCGCCAGGCGGCCCGCAGCGGCAAGCCCGTTATGGTCGCTGAGGTTTTGCCGGCGCAAGAGCACGCCTTGAAGGGGAAGTCTGTACTGGCCTATGCAGGCATTGCCGATCCGGCGAAGTTCTATCGCACCCTGGAAGGAATGGGTGCCGTCATTGTCGACCGCCAAGGGTTTCCCGACCACCATCATCTGGCCGACGACGAAATATCCGACCTGCTCGAGCGTGCTACCAGACAGGACCTGCAACTCGTCACGACCGCCAAGGATCACGTCCGCCTCGCCGGTGGCCATGGCCGGAGTGCCGAGCTGTCGCAGCTTTCGCATGTGGTGGATGTCGACATGGTCTTCGACGACCCGAAGGCGCCCGACCGGATTATCGAGGCGGCCATTGCCAATTGCCGCCGTCGCAGGCTTGTGGCGTCTATAGAAGCCTAGCGGTTTTGAGTGGGCAGGGCGCCTGCACGCTTTTCGGCTTCAAGCGATGCCGCAGCGTCGGCATAGGCCTCCTGGCGGGCGACGCTCCAATAGCGCAACTCGTCGATTAGTACGGGCCTGCCGCTGATGGCGCAGGTCACGAAGGTGCCGGGTGTCAGGATCTGGAAATCGGCATCGAGATAGCGGAGCTTGGCCTCGCGGTTGCCGCTGCCTTCAAAACGGTTCATCACTCTTCTCCTGCGCCGCGTGTCACGAAACTGCAATACAGCGGCCTCCCCCTCATTTAAAGGGCATTTTCGTTTCGCCCGGAACTCAACTGCGGCCGAACAGGCGCTCTATATCCGAAAGCTTGAGCTCGACATAGGTCGGTCGCCCGTGATTGCACTGGCCCGAGCCCGGTGTCTGCTCCATTTGCCGCAGCAGGGCATTCATCTCCTCGACCCTGAGCTGTCGTCCGGATCGCACCGAGCCGTGGCATGCCATGGTCGCTGCGACATGCTCCAGCTTGGCATTCAACCGGTCGGCCGTGTCCCATTCCGCGATCTCGTCGGCAAGGTCACGCACCAGGCCGGCCGTATCCATTTCCCCCAGCATTGCGGGGGTCTCCCGGACGGCAATGGCGCCAGGGCCGAAACGCTCGATGGCAAGACCCAGCTGCTCCAGCCCCTCGGCATGGGTCATCAGCCGGTCGCAATCCTCTTCCGGCAGATCGACGATTTCGGGGATCAGCAGCCCCTGCGAGGGAAGCCGGCGACCGGTCAGGGCCTTTCGCATCTGTTCGAAGACAAGCCGTTCATGGGCGGCATGCTGGTCGACGATCACGAGCCCGTCCGATGTCTGCGCCACGATGTAATTGGCATGCACCTGTGCGCGGGCGGCGCCGAGCGGATAGCTGGCGATCGTCTCGACCTGGGCGGGTGAGGGAGCCTGGACCGGCTCGCTGCGCGCGGTCGGAACGGAGAGGCTGTCGAAAGCAACCTGGGCCGCCTCGGAGAAACCGCTGCGGGCCGGTGCAAAAGCCGATGCAGATGCCGCCGAACCGAAACCGCCGCCGAAACTCGAAGGGGCAATCTGCAAAGGCCTGCTTGGCGATGCCGCCGCCGACCAGCCCTGCGACGCTTGCGGCGAAAATCCGGGACGAAACGCCCGCAGCATGCCGCCGGCCCCCGTCGTCGATGCCCGATCACCCTCCCGCTGCAGGGACTGGCGGATGGCGCCCACGATCAGTCCGCGCACCAGGCCGGGATCGCGGAAGCGCACGTCCGATTTAGCCGGATGCACATTGACGTCGACCAGTGCCGGATCAAGTGTCAGCGAAAGAACGGCGACCGGATATCGCCCCTGCGGGATGGTTTCCGCATAGGCGCCGCGGATGGCCGAGAGGATCTGCTTGTCCTGCACCGGGCGCCCGTTGACGAAGGCGTATTGGTGGGCGGAATTGCCTCTGTTGAAGGTCGGCACGCCGGCAAAGCCGGTGAGCTGCACATCCTCGCGCGCGGCATCGAGTTCGATCGCATTGTCGCGAAAATCCGCACCCAGCACTTGCGCGATGCGCGCCAGATGGTCGTCCCCGGTGGCCGGGAACTCGAGGAGCGACCGGTCCGTGCCCGAAAGCACAAAGCGGATGGCCGGAAAGGCGATCGCCATGCGCTTGACGATCTCGGTAATGGCACCGGCCTCTGCCTTTTCCGTTTTCATGAATTTCAGACGCGCGGGTGTGGCGAAGAACAGGTCGCGCACCTCCACGGTCGTGCCTGGATTGGCAGCGGCAGGGCGCACTTCGCCGACTTTGCCGCCGGTGACCGATATCTCCGCGCCGCTGCCGGCGCCATGCGGCCGACTGGTGATCGTCAGTTTGGCCACGGAGCCTATCGAAGGAAGCGCCTCGCCTCGGAAGCCGAGCGAGCGGATGTCGAACAGCGTGTCGCTGAGCTTCGACGTGCAATGCCGGCGAATGGCGAGCGCAAGGTCGTCCGGTCCCATGCCGCAGCCGTTGTCGATGACGCGCAGCAGCGTCTTGCCGCCGCCGGCGGTCGCCACCTCGATCCGGGTGGCACCCGCGTCGATCGCATTTTCGATCAGTTCCTTGGCAGCGCTGGCGGGACGTTCGATGACCTCGCCGGCGGCAATCTGGTTGATCAAGGTTTCGGAGAGCTGCTTGATGATCATGCCGCCATTTTCCCGGATTCGCGGTCGGCGGGAAAGGCCAAATCGCCCTCTGCTGTGACTGCCCCCATCATTAAGCCGGTTTTAACGGAATGATTCTAGTTTGACCAATGATCTGCGATGTTAGAGCAGGTCTGCGGGCTAGAGGAAGAAGGACACAGCCGGTATGTCCTTTGCAGGATTCCTCGCCCATCGAACACGACCGGCATGTTCATCGCCTATCTTCAGCAGGAATTCAGGCTTGTCGCATCCGCGGCAATGGTCTCAGAGGCAGCAGTGTGAGCGAGTATCCACCGGCCCCCGGCGACAGAAAGGGACACCAGGGTCCGGATGCGCCATCGCCCGAGGCCTCGCTCGATCTTGCGCTGATGGATGCGGTGTCCGATGCCTTTCAGGCCGCCTTTCTGATCTATGACCGCAACGATGCGCTGATCTTTGCCAGCCGCTCTGTCTCAACCTTTCTGCCCCTGCCACCCCAACATTTCCAACGCGGAAATCGCCTGCGCCACTTGCTCGGCGCAGCCTATGATCTGGGTCTGCGTGCCGGCGAATCCGAGATGGCGGCTCTCAGCCGTGAGGAATGGCTGACCCGCCAGATTGCCGCCCACTGGAAGGAGCGCCACGAGATCCAGGCGACAGAAGACGGCAAACGTTGGATACGCTATTCCAAGCGCCGTCTTCCGTCCGGCTACGGCTTCTGCATCATGACGGATATCAGCGAACAGAAGCGCCGCGAAGAGCAGTGGCGTGCCGATGTCGAGCGGGTGCAACTGACCGAGGAAATTCTCGACAATCTCGCGCACCCGGTTTTCGTCCAGGACCGGAACCTGCAACTCGTGGCTGTCAACAAGGTCTTCTGTTCGGCGCTGTCGATCGGCGCCGACAATGCGCTGGGCGCCGATCTCGGTCGCATCTTCGATGCCGAACTCGCCGCAAATCTTCAGGCGGTCTCGCGTGACGTCATGGAGAGCGGGCTGACCGCCTCCATCACCCAGTCCATGCGGCTTTACGGCGATCCGCCGCGGCCGATCCTCGTGCATGTCCAGCGCGTCGGCAAACCGGGCCGCTACTTCGTGGTCGCAAGCCTCGGGGAGGTTGGGGCAACCGGGGTTATCCCGGTCGCCGCCACGCCCGCGCCCGAACAGTCCTCGTCTGCTTCCCCCGCACGGCTCGTTCGCGCCGACCGCAGCCTGGCCGGGCGAAAGGCGCTCATCGTCTCCGACGATCGACGCTTCGAGGCGAGCGCTCTCGACATTCTCGAACTCCTCGGCCTGGACAGCTGCTGTGTGCGCGGCGAAGAGGAGCTCGACGCCTTTCTTTCGGCTGCCCGGTCGGTTGGCGTGGCCATCGATCTTGCCATCGTCGATGTCAATGCCGACCCGCGATGCCTGGAGATCCTTCAGTCGGCGGAAGTCGATTATGCCAGCCTGGCCGAGACCGACGTTGCCGCCGAACTCGCTTTCATCGTCCTGGAACGTCTGGCAGCGCTGAGGGCCAGGCCGGAGCCGGTCGACGACTGGGAGATCAGCACCGAAAAGGACTCGGGGTTCCCGGAGGTCCTAGAACAGCCCGCCATCACCACGCCGGCAAAATCCTCTCTGGTACTGGTGGCCGAGGACAACGAGATCAACCAGATCGTCTTCTCGCAGATCCTCGAAGGGCTAGGTTATGCCTACCATGTTTGCGACGACGGAGAGGAGGTCGTGCGACTGTGGGCCGAACTCAACCCGGCGGTGATCCTGATGGACGTGACGCTGCCTGGTATCAACGGATTCGAGGCGGCACGCCGTATCCGCGACGTGGCCGGCGATGGTCCGGAGGCAACCCCGATCATCGGTGTGCTTGCCCAGGCCTTCGACCGTGACCGGGAAGCCTGCTACGCGTCCGGCATGAACGATGTGATCCTGAAGCCGCTGAGCCCTGACGTCGTGGAGCAGGCTCTCATTCGCCTCGTACCCCAGATGGCACGCGCGACGAACGGCTGACTGGCTCGCCGCGACTGCCTGCAAGTGTCCGTCGCTATTATTATATTAATGCTTTAGATCCATTATCCCGGCTGTGGAAGGAACCGTAGCAGGAAGAATGAATGGGTCCCGCTGGCACTGCCATTGAGCAGCACAACCAGAAAGAACTGCAGCGCATGGCCTACACCGATCATCTGACCGGATTGGGCAACCGCAACCGCCTTGCAGACAAGATCCGCCAGCTGGCCGCCGATCGCGCCGCCGATCCTGCTCCCTTCACCGTCGGCATCGTCAATCTCGACGGCTTCAAGCCCATCAATGACCTTTTCGGCCAGGCGTCCGGTGACGAGATTCTCTGCCAGGTCGCCCACCGCCTGAGGGCCTGCGTTCCCGATGGCGCGACGGTCACCCGTCACGACGGCGACGAATTCGCCATCGTCCTGCCGCTGGTCTTCGAGCGCACCGGTGCCGAACGTGCCGGCCAACTGATCAAGGACGTGCTCTCCGCCCCCTACGATCTCGGCGATCGCAACGTCCGCCTTTCCGCCTCGCTCGGCTTTGCCGTCTATCCCTTCGCCGGCGAGGAGTTCGAAGAACTCATGAAGAGCGCCGAGACCGCGCTTTATCGCTCCAAGCGTCGCGGCCGTGGCCAGGTCACTGTGTATTCCCGCGAGATCGCCCAGGAAATGAAGCGCGCGACGCAGCTCGAACAGGCGCTGCGCAATGCCATCATCAACGACACCGTTGATGTGCATTTTCAGCCGATCGTTCGGCTTCGCGACAACCGCGTCGTCGGCTTCGAGGCACTCGCCCGCTGGATCGACCCAGATCTCGGTTTCGTCTCTCCCGCCGTCTTCGTGCCGCTCGCCGAAGAGCGCGGCTTCATCGATACCCTGTCGGAAACCCTGTTGCGCAAGGCGGCAGAGGCGACGCTGGCCTGGCCGCGCGATCTCTTCCTGTCATTCAATCTGTCCTCGGTCCAACTGATGGACCTGCGCACCTCCCACAACACGTTGTCGATCCTCAACAGCGTCGGCTTCGACCCGCGTCGGCTGGAGATGGAGATCACCGAGACGGCGGTGATGACCTCGGCCGATACCGCTCGACGGATCATCAAGGACCTCAAGGACGCCGGCATCCGCATTTCGCTCGACGACTTCGGCACCGGCCAGTCGAGCCTCGGACGTTTGCGTGATTTCACCTTCGACAAGGTGAAGATCGACCGCGCCTTCGTTTCCGCCATCACCACGGACCGCACCTCCGAGCACATCATCAAGGCCATCATCACCATGTGCGAGGGCCTCGACCTCGAGGTGGTTGCCGAAGGGATCGAGACGGAAGCAGAAGCACAGAAGCTGCGGGAACTCGGCTGCGGCATGGGACAGGGCTATCATTTCGGCCGCCCTGCCGACGCGGCTGCCACGTTGCGCTACCTTGCCGAAAACCATCATGAATTCGCTCTGATCGATCGCGCCTCGGCCTGACCGGGCGAAATTGGATCAGGCCTGTTCGAGCAGCCAGTTGCGCACGCGTGTGGCCGCGCCGCTAAGTTCGCGCGAACGCGGCCAGACGACATGAAAGGCAAGCTCTGTGCGAAGTGCGTGGCCGCCGACTTCCACCAACTGACCCTGCGCCACCAATTGCCGCACGAGATGTGTCCAACCCAGCGCAATCCCCTGGCCGGCCAGCACTGCCTGGATCACCAGGACGTAGTCGTTGATCGCCAGCCGCCGGCTGGCCGGCTTGTAGTCGATGCCGGCCGAGGCAAACCATTCGGGCCAGCTGCAGGCCTGGCGCACGGGTTCTTCCAGCCAGATCAACGGATGGCGGGTGAGGGCCGCCGGGGTCTCGGGCATGCCGTTTGCCTCGACGAAGGCGGGGCTTGCCACGGCCGTAATGACCTCGGGCGCCAGCAGTGCCGAGTGGTAATGCGGCCAGTCCTCAGCCTTGCCGCCGCGCACCCCGAGCGGAATGGCCTCTTCCTCAAGGTCAAGATCCCGGACGCTGGTCTGGATGCGCAAATCGATATCCGGCAGGTCCTCACGTAGGGCGGTAAGGCGTGGTAGCATCCACATCGAGGCAAAAGCGGTGGAGGCGGCAAGCGTGACATTCACCTCGCGGCCCTTGCTGCGAATATCCTCCGCCGCGCGGCCGATGCGCGACAGCCCGGCCGAAACATCCGCGTGAAAGCGTTCGCCGACCTCCGTCAGCCGGGCGGCCCGATGCTGGCGTTCGAACAGCGCGACCCCGAGCTGCTGTTCCAGCCCGCGGATGGCATAGGAAACCGCAACCTGCGACATGCCGAGTTCGCTCGCGGCCCGGGTGAAATTCTCGTGCCGTCCAGCCGCCTCGAAGACGATGAGCGCATTGGCCGACGGGATCAGGTGGCGATAGGTTGTCATAAGCTCAGCTTATTGCATCGCGAGGAATTTTCCAGCGTCACAGGTAATTAGTGCTGCTTTACCCTGCGACAAAAGCGAGGGCAGGGCACATGGACACAGTGACGGAAGCAGCAGGCGGCAGGCGAAGCAGACCCGCGCGGCGCAGCACAGGGTCGCAGTTCGCGCTGAAGGTCCCTTTCATCCGCCGCAACATCCCGACCTACGATATTCTCTCGGAGGAGAACCTTCTCCGCATCGAGGCCGTGGCCGACCGAATTCTCGCTGAGATCGGCATCGAATTCCGCGACGACCCCGCAGCGCTCGACCTCTGGCGCAAGGCGGGTGCCGAAATCGACGGCCTGCGTGTGCGCTTTCCCAAGGGCATGCTGCGCGAAATCCTCGCCTCGGCGCCCTCTACCTTCACCCAATATGCCCGCAACCCCGCGAACAATGTGGAGATCGGCGGCAATGCGGTCGTCTTCTCGCCGGCCTATGGCTCGCCCTTCGTCATGGACCTCGACAAGGGGCGTCGCTACGGCACGATCGAGGACTTCGGCAATCTCATCAAGCTCGCCCAGTCCTCGCCCTGGCTGCACCATTCCGGCGGCACGATTTGCGAACCCGTCGACGTGCCCGTCAACAAGCGCCACCTCGACATGGTCTACAGCCACATCAAATATTCCGACCGCGCCTTCATGGGTTCGGTGACGGCGGAGGAGCGTGCCGAGGAATCGATCGAGATGGCCCGCATCCTGTTCGGTGCCGATTTCGTTGACCGGAACTGCGTCATCCTCGGCAACGTCAACGTAAACTCTCCGTTGGTTTGGGACGGCACCATGACAAAGGCCTTGCGTGCCTATGCCCGTGCCAACCAGGCGGCGGTTATCGTGCCCTTCATTCTCGGCGGCGCCATGGGCCCGGTCACCAGTGCTGGCGCTATCGCCCAGTCGCTGGCCGAAACCATGGCCGGCTGTGCGCTGACTCAGCTGGAGCGCAAGGGCGCGCCGGTCATATTCGGCAACTTCCTCTCCTCCATGTCACTCCGCTCCGGCTCCCCAACCTTCGGCACGCCGGAACCGGCGATCGGTTCCATGGTGGTCGGCCAGCTTGCGCGCCGGCTGAAGCTCCCGCTGCGCTGTGCCGGCAATTTCTCCAATTCCAAGCTGCCGGACGCCCAGGCGATGCAGGAAGGCGTCATGTCGATGATGTCGGCCGTGCATTGCGGCGCCAATTTCATCCTGCATTCGGCCGGCTTCGTCGATGGCCTGCTCGCCATGTCCTACGAGAAGTTTGTCATGGACACGGACTTCTGCGGCGCGCTGCATTCCTATCTCGCCGGCGTTGTCGTCGATGACAACACGCTCGCCATGGATGCCTTCGAGGAGGTCGGTCCGGGCAGCCATTTCCTCGGCTCCGCTCACACCATGCGCAACTATCAGACCGCCTTCTGGGACTCGGCCTTGTCGGACAACGAGCCCTTCGAGAAATGGTCGGAAGCCGGCTCCACGGATATGGCGACGCGCGCCAATGCAAAATGGAAGAAGACGCTCGCCGAATACGAAGCGCCGCCTTTGGACATCGCCATCGACGAGGCGCTTCAGGATTATGTTGAGCGAACGAAGCGCGCCAAGCCGGATGCCTGGTACTGAATAGGACGCAATGACGCATGACTGAAAGCCGGGATCCGCTCCTCCAGCCCTTCCAGCTGAAACATCTGACCCTGAAGAACCGCATCATGTCGACGGCGCACGAACCGGCCTATTCAGAAGCCGGCATGCCGACGGAGCGTTACCGCCTCTACCATGTCGAAAAGGCGAAGGGCGGCATCGCGCTTACGATGACGGCGGGTTCTGCCAGCGTCAGTCGCGACAGCCCGCCCGCCTTCGGCAATCTGCTCGCCTGGAAGGACGAGATTGTCCCGCATCTGAAGCGTCTGACCGACGACTGTCACGAGCACGGCTGCGCCGTGATGATCCAGCTCACCCATCTCGGCCGCCGTACCAATTGGAACAAGGGCGATTGGCTGCCGGTCCTCGCCCCGTCTCCGATCCGGGAGCCGGCGCATCGCCACTTCCCCAAGGAAATCGAGGATTGGGACATCGAGCGCATCGTTGCCGATTACGCGACCGCCGCCGCCCGCATGCAGGAAGCCGGTCTCGATGGCATCGAATTCGAAGCCTATGGCCACCTGATGGACAGCTTCTGGTCGCCGGCCACCAACCGGCGAGACGATGAGTTTGGCGGTTCGCTCGACAACCGCATGCGCTTCTCCAACTTGGTGATCGATGCCGTCCGCAAGGCCGTCGGCCCCGACTTCATTGTCGGCATCCGGATGGTTGCCGACGAGGACTGGGATAAGGGCCTCTCCCGCGACGAGGGCGTCGAGATCGCCAAGCGTTTCGCATCCGGCGGCAAGATCGATTTCCTCAACATTATCAGGGGCCATATCGAGCACGATGCGTCGCTGAACGACGTCATCCCGATCCAGGGCATGGCCGCTTCGCCGCATCTCGATTTCGCCGGCGATGTTCGAGCGGCCACGAAGTTCCCGGTTTTCCACGCCGCCCGCATCGCCGATGTCGCGACCGCCCGCCATGCGATTGCCGAAGGCAAACTCGACATGGTCGGCATGACCCGCGCTCACATTGCCGACCCGCACATCGTCAGAAAGATCATCGAGGGCCGCGAAGCCGAGATCCGTCCCTGCGTCGGTGCCACCTACTGTCTGGACCGCATCTACGAAGGCGGCGAAGCGCTCTGCATCCACAATGCGGCGACGAGCCGCGAGGCGCTGATCCCCCATCACCTTCCGAAAGCCGAGACGTCTCGCAAGGCTGTGGTCGTGGGCGCCGGACCGGCCGGGCTGGAAGCCGCTCGGGTGCTGGCTGAACGTGGTCACATGGTCGACGTTCTGGAAGCCTCGGGCAAGGCCGGCGGTCAGGTCAATCTCATGACCCGCAACCCGCGTCGCAAAGAAATGGTCGGCATCGTCGACTGGCGTCTTGCAGAACTCGACCGTCTCGGTGTCACCATCCATTATGACACCTATGCCGGCGCAGATGATGTGCTCGCCTTCGAACCGGATCTCGTCGTGATCGCGACCGGCGGCATCGCCCAGTCGCCGGAACTGGAAACAGGCGATGATCTGGTGGTGTCGAGCTGGGATATCCTTGCCGGAGCCGTGAAGCCGGAAGGCCCGGTGCTCTTGTTCGACGACAATGGCGGCCACCAGGGCATGAGCGCCGCGGAAGTGATCGCCACTGCCGGCGCAGACCTAGAGGTTGTCTCCCCGGAGCGGTTCTTCGCGCCCGAAATGGGCGGCATGAATCATGTGCCTTATGCAAAAACTTTTGCGGAGAAGAATGTCCGCGTCACGATCAACACAAGGCTGACGGGTGTCCGCCGTGAGGGCAACGGTCTCGTGGCCACGCTCGGCTCCGACTTTTCGGATGTCCGGGTCGAAAGGCGCGTCGCGCAGGTGGTCGTGGAACATGGCACGATGGCCAATGCGGACCTCTACCTTGAACTGAAGCCGCGATCGCGAAACCGCGGAACGGTGGATTATGCAGCACTCATCGCCCGGCGAAATCCGCTGCCGGTGAAGGATGAAGCCGCGAGTTTCGACATCTTTCGCATCGGTGACGCTGTGGAAAGCCGCAACATCCACGCGGCGATCTATGACGCCTTGCGCTATTGCAGTCTGCTCTGACCGCAACGCGAAAAGGCGACGCCGAAGCGCCGCCTTTCACACCTTTGAGCTGATGGCTCAGATTAGTTCTTGGTCGACGACGTGGTCGTGTCGTCTGCCGGCATGCCGGTGCCCGTCGTGCCCTCGGTCGTGGCAGCAGTGTTGGCGTCCGAAGCCTGGTCTTCCAGAGTGCGGAATTCCGGTGCGTTGCGGAGGCTGTCGGCCGTTTCCGTGGTGGTCAGACGGATATCAGCATCCGCTGCCTGTTCTGTCGAGGTCTGGCCTTCACCGCCTTCGCGGGTGATGGTGATCTTGTCGAACGGAATGGCGACATTCTTTTCGCCGATACCGAGGAAGCCACCGACGCCGACGACTGCAGCGACAACGCCGCCGTCATTCTGCACCAGCAGGTCGTTGATGTCACCGATCGACTGGTTGTCGGCCGTATAGATGGCCTGGCCCATGAAGTCGTTGACGCTGATCTGGTTTTCAGCCTGCTCGGTCAGATAAGTGGCCGAACCGGAGGCGCTGGTTCCTGCATCGGCAGTGTTCGGAGCCATCGTGCCCGTTGCACCGGTTGCGTCGGTCGCGCCGCCAGTGGCGTCAGGCGATACGGGAGCAGTGCCGGTTGCGGCCGGAGGCGTCGTGGTGGTCGTGCCCGTGGCGTCCTGGGCGAAAGCGACCGGGGCCATGGCGGTGGAGCCGAGCAGCATGGCTGCGGCGATCGTCGTAAGGGTCTTTTTCATGGTGGACCTACCTTTCCTCTGAGATGGTCTTGCGACTAACGCTACCCTTGGGCCGGTGCCCCGGGGCTGCGTCGGTTCGGGAGGAAAATGTCTGGCGGTCGTCTTCGTTCCCCGGTTTATTTTTGATCATCCATGGGAACAATTGCGGTGTTCGAAGGTTCGGCCGCGCTCCGTTGACGCAGGCTCGAAGAACAACGGAAGGAAGCTAAGAAAACCGGGAAAGTGTACCGGTGCGCCGGTTGGACGCACCGGATGTCGATGTCATCAAAGCTTGAAGAAGGGCTCCGGCTTGCCTTTGACCGCCACGCCAAGCTCGAAGAGCTTGCCGGCATGCACATCTTCTGCCCGTTCGCCATCGGTCAAACCTTCCCAGCAAGACGTAACCGCGAGGCGGTCGAAGCCAGCGCCGAAGAAGGCGGGGCAGGTTGGGCGGCGTGTCGGGATTTCGTAACGGGCGATCTGCCGGCCGTCCGGCGCGTAGCGGTCGACAGCGCCACCATCCCAGTTGGAGTTCCAGATGGTGCCGTCCAGATCGACCACCGATCCGTCGATCACCCCGTTACGGGTGGACTGGTCGATGAACACGCTCGGTGCCCCTGTCGGCATGCCGGTTGCTGGGTTCAGGTCCACGCGCATCATGTGGTTGACCTTCGAATCGTTGAAATAGCCCACAGCGCCGTCCGGCGAGAAGCAGATGCCGTTCGGAATGCTGACAGCCTCGAACAGCTTGGTCACCTGCGTTCCCGCCACATGATAGATGGCCCCCGCGCCGGTATCGGCCGTTTTGCTCATCGTTCCGATCCACAGCGCGCCGCTCGGATGAACGCGCCCGTCATTCGACCGGTTCTGCGGCTTGTCCTCGATTGCGGCGTAGGCTGAGAGCCGGCCGGACGAGCGCTCGCGCAGGAAAAGCCCCTGGTCTGAAGCGATCAACTGCCGGTTCTCGTCGATCACGGCGAGCACGCTGCCGAGGAAGGGAAGCGCGTGTTTGACGACAGCGCCCGTCTCTACGGTCAACTCGCACAGCGTCTTGCCCAGAATGTCGAACCAGAAGAGCGAGCCGGACAGAGGGTCGTAGGTCGGGCCTTCTCCCAGTTCCATCTGGTCAGCCACCAACACCTTACCCTTGAAGCTTTCGGTCTGGATCACGTCATTCTCCTCGTTGTCTTTGCGGACCTGTCGGCATTTCACTGATTTGCGACAGGGGTTTACGGTAAAATACACAGGGTCTCTGGACCCTCTGGCGGTTAGAAGTCTATGGTCTGCTACCTAATGGGGTTGAGATTCGCGTGGAAGCTCACTTCTGTTCTCCCTGGGTATTCTTCCATATCGTGTCGAATTGCCCAAGGAATGGGGTTGGCGCAAATGGCTTAAATCGTGGATGATGCCGCCGTCTCTCGAACAACCTCAGGTTTGGAAAACAGTTGACGTATTCATCGACCAAGTTTGGATTTCTCGTGACGGCGAATCCGGCCGCGAAGAAAACGCTCCCATGACAGATCTGGATCCGCCCGCAGTTGAACGCATCGAAGGCCTGGTGACCGAGGTCAAGTCCTTCAAGACCCAATTCGATGTGTTTCGCTTCATGAAGCGGGCCACGGAGATGTTCGGCTCGCGCTGCTTCATGGTGCTCAACATGCCTGGCTCCACAGCAAGGGATCTGAGCAGCAGTTCGATCATCACCAACTGGCCTTCCGATCTCCTCAGCGAGTTTGACCAGGTTTCCCTTCTCTCCGATAGCCCTGTTCTCGCCCATCTGCGTCGCGCCTCAATCCCCTTTCGCTACGATATGGACGACACCAGCTTCGTCAGGGATCCGCGCTCGACGGAACTGGCAAAAACCCTGTTTTGCCG
The DNA here is from genome assembly GCA_900473805.1 of Hyphomicrobiales bacterium. Classification (GTDB taxonomy): domain Bacteria; phylum Pseudomonadota; class Alphaproteobacteria; order Rhizobiales; family Rhizobiaceae; genus Allorhizobium. Next base: position 106,008 of record UCMS01000028.1, read on the forward strand.
CTTTCGGATGAACCGCGGGGCCTATTTCCCCGTCCATGATGCAAGCGGCGCGCGCGGTGCGGTTGCTTTCAACGGCGACCGCGAACCCTTTACAACGACGGAGATGATGGAACTGACCTACCTGTCGGTCCATGTCTTCAACCGGCTGGCGGAAATCCGGGAGATGGATAGCCGCAACAGCGATATGCTGACCGAACGAGAGCTGGACTGCCTGAACTGGACGGCTGCCGGCAAAACCAGTGTCGAAATCGCAGAGATCCTGACGCTGTCCGAACATACCATCAATCACTATCTCAACCGCGCGACCAAGAAGCTCGATGCGGTCAACCGCACCCAGGCGGTGGCCAAAGCGCTGCGCCTCGGCCTGATCAAGTAAAGCCTGACCCTGTCGCTTTTTTGGGCGCATCTTTTGCGGAAGCCTAGTTTGCTGGCAGCTGCGCGCCCTGTTTACCGGTCATTTGCCCTGATTCTCTCCTAATCCGGGGGCTGTATGCACCTTTTTCGGATTGGCACGCTTCCTGCATTTTATCAGACAGTCCAGAGGGGACGCTGCAAGCCGCCCGGCAAGGGTGCTGCAAGGACAAGCCGCCGCAGGGTGCTCATCCCCCTGCCGGCGGCTTTCCTTTTTGCGCGATCCCTGTTCAGCCGAAAATCTGTCGCAGGGTGTCCGCCGCATTAGCGGTTGGCGAAGCCGCGGCTCTCCAGTATTGGTGCCGCAGCACTGGTGAAGCCGAAAGAGGATAGTGATGGTCGAATTGACGCGCGATGTGGTTCTGGAAGCACTCGGCCGCGTTCGTGGCCCGGATCTCGATCGCAGCATCGTTGAGCTGAAGATGGTTTCAGACATCTTCATCTCCGATGGCAAGGTCTATTTCTCGATCAACGTACCGGCGGAGCGCGCCCAGGAGCTCGAGCCTCTGCGTCAGGCGGCAGAGCGAACCGTGAAGGCACTTCCGGGCGTCAAGGGTGCTGTCGTCAGCCTCACCGCCGAACGCAAGCAAGGGGCGGCACCACCGCCGCCGCGCCCGTCCGCAGCGGCACCCGCCCATTCCCACGGTCATGCCCCGGCGCCGTCCGGCCCGCAGCGCTCGAAGGCGGGCGTTCCCGGCATCGAAGCGATTATCGCGGTCGCATCCGGCAAGGGCGGAGTTGGTAAGTCGACGACGGCTGTTAACCTGGCTCTGGCGCTCAAGGCCAATGGTCTGCGCGTCGGCATTCTCGACGCCGATGTCTACGGCCCGTCGATGCCGCGTCTTCTCGGCATCACCGGTCGCCCTCAGCAGATCGAGAACCGCATTATCGTTCCCATGGAGAATTTCGGCATCAAGGTGATGTCCATGGGCTTCCTGGTCGACGAGGGGACCGCCATGATCTGGCGCGGCCCGATGGTGCAGTCCGCACTGATGCAGATGCTGCGCGAAGTCGCCTGGGGCGATCTCGACGTTCTCGTGGTCGATATGCCGCCTGGTACCGGCGACGCTCAGCTGACCATGGCGCAGCAGGTGCCCCTCTCGGGCGCGGTCGTCGTGTCCACGCCGCAGGATCTGGCCCTAATCGATGCCCGCAAGGGCCTCAACATGTTCAACAAGGTCGAGGTTCCGGTGCTCGGCATCGTCGAAAACATGAGCTATTTCATCGCGCCGGATACGGGCAATCGCTACGACATCTTCGGACATGGCGGCGCGCGGGCCGAAGCCGAAAAGATCGGCGTACCCTTCCTTGGCGAGGTGCCGCTCACCATCTCGATCCGCGAACATTCCGACGACGGCACGCCCATCGTGGTCGCAGAGCCGGAGGGGCCGCAGGCCAACGTGTATCGATCCATCGCTGAGAAGGTTTGGGCCGAGGTGAAGGCGCGCTCCGGTCGGGCAGCGCCCACGATCGTATTCGAATAGGAGCCGAAAAGCGGCGGGGATGTGACGTTTTTGCGCAGCAGCTGTGCAAAGACTGCATTTCCGCCGTCATGATTCGTCTTGGCTTTCTCTGCGGACTGTGATTGTGTCCGCCCACAGTCATCCGAGGCGTGCGATGAGAGCGACCTGTCCTTGATCAGGGCCTATAGAACAGACGGAAGTGCCGTAACATTCGGCCCCGACTCTGCCAGAAACCAAATTACCTCCGACATCATCTGGATCGACCTCGTCAGCCCGAGCGTCGAAGAAGAACATGCTGTCGAGCAGGCGATCGGCATACCGCTGCCGACGCGCGAAGAACTGAAGGATATTGAGCCTTCCAGCCGGCTCTATGTCGAGAATGAAGCGGTCTATATGACGGCGTCGTTGATCTACAAGGCTGACACGGCCCTGCCGCAACTCACCGACATCGCCTTCATCCTGCACGACAATCGGTTGATCACCATCCGTTATGCCGAGCCGAAGTCCTTCGCCCTGTTCAGCGCGAGCCTGCTCAGGCTGAATGACCAGTGCAAGTCCGGAGCAACCTTGCTCGGCAGTCTGCTGGAAACGGTCGCCGATCGTACGGCCGAAATTCTCGAAACGCTGGCTGCCCGCCTTGATAGCCTGTCGGTATCCGTCTTTGTCGATCGCAAGACGGCCAAGCGACGCCCGCCTCGTTTTCTGGAAGACAAGCTTCTCGACATTGCCGCGCACCACCAGCTGGTCAGCAAGGTGCGCGACAGTCTGGTCTCCCTGTCCCGTCTGGTGACCTTCCTCAGTTCCCAGTCGGTTGTCCGCTCGGACGCGCTTGCAGCCGAACTCTGCAGCATTGTCGCCCGCGACATCCAGTCGCTGGGCGAGCATGCGGCATTTGTCGGCAACAACATTACATTCATGCTCGACGCCTCGCTTGGCCTGATCAGCGTCGAGCAGAACGCCATCATCAAGATCTTTTCGATTGCATCGGTCGTCTTCCTGCCGCCGACGCTCGTCGCCTCGATCTATGGCATGAACTTCCGCCTGATGCCGGAGCTCGAATGGGGCTTCGGTTATCCCATGGCGCTCGTCGCCATGCTGATATCGGCAGTGATACCCTTCTTGTTTTTCCGTTGGAAAGGCTGGCTCTGACGAGCCTGTAGTCTCATGCAACACAGCGATAACCAGTCCGCGACTGGCCCCAAGGATGTGCGCAGCCTGTTCTTGCTCGCGGTCGGCTCCGTCGGCGTCGTCTACGGCGATATCGGCACCAGCCCCCTTTACGCCTTTCGCGAGGCATTGAAACCAATCGGCGCCGACGGCATCACTCGCGTTGAGATCATCGGCCTCATTTCACTGATGATCTGGGCTCTGACCATCATCGTGACCTTGAAATACGTTCTTTTCCTGCTGCGCGCCGACAATGACGGGGAGGGCGGCACGCTCTCTCTTCTCGCACTGCTGTCGAAGACCGCCAACGGGCATGGCAAGATTCTGATGGTGCTCGGTTTGATCGGAGCGGCACTGTTTCTGGGCGATTCCATGATCACGCCGGCTCTGTCCGTCCTTTCCGCCGTGGAAGGCCTGAAGCTCGTGGCGCCGAGCATGGCGGAGTTCATTCTGCCCATTTCGATCGCCATCCTCGTCGGTCTGTTTGCCGTGCAGTCCCGGGGCACCGGGGCCGTTGCACGGTTTTTCGGTCCGATAACGGCCCTTTGGTTCCTGGTGATGGCAGCCGGGGGCATCATTCACATCTTTGACGATCCGGCCATCTTCGCCGCTTTCAATCCCTGGTATGCGATCAGCTTCTTGCTGCGCGAAGGATTTCTTGGCGTCATCGTCCTTGGTGCCGTCTTCCTTACGGTTACCGGTGCGGAAGCCCTTTACGCAGACCTCGGGCATTTTGGCCGACGTCCGATCCAATGGGCGTGGTTCGTCCTGGTCTTTCCGGCTTTGGTCCTGAACTATCTGGGCCAGGGCGCGCTGGTGCTCCACAACCCGGAGGCCGCTTCCGATCCCTTCTTTCTGATGTTCCCCTCCTGGGCACTCCTGCCGATCGTCATCCTGGCCACATTTGCGACCATCATCGCCAGTCAGGCCGTCATTACCGGCGCCTTCTCTCTCGTGCGCCAGGCAATCCATCTCGGCTTCCTGCCGCGCATGCAGATCCTCTTCACCTCTGAGACGCAGACCGGCCAGATCTATCTGCCGTCCGTCAACACGCTGCTGCTCATCGGTGTCGTGGCCCTGGTTCTGCTCTTCGAAAGTTCCGAGGCGCTTGCCACCGCCTACGGCATCTCGGTAACAGGTGCGATGGTTGTCACGACGATCATGGCGTTCGAGTTCGTTCGCAAGAAGTGGAACTGGAGCTTGCCGCTGGCTGTGGCCGTGCTCACGCCCTTGCTCGTTCTGGAGTTTGTCTTCCTCGGCGCGAACCTCCTCAAGATCCATGATGGCGGCTATGTGCCCGTGCTCTTTGCGGCCGGTTTCACCATCGTCATGTGGACCTGGCGTCGCGGCACCGCGATCATCTTCCAGAAGACCCGACGCGACGATATTCCCCTGGAATCCTTCATCGGTATGATCGAGAAGAAGGGGGATCATGGCCCTGCCTGTGTGACCGGGACCGCAATCTTCCTGACCAGCGATCCCACGCGGGCGCCGGCCGCCCTCATGCACAATCTGAAACACAACCACGTCATCCACGAGCGCAACATCATCCTGACCATCCGCACGCTCGGCCGCCCGCGCGTTGCGGAGGACCAGCGTTTCGAGGTCGAGGAACTGTCGGAACGCTTTTCTCGCGTCGAAATCCGTTTCGGTTTCATGGAGACGCAAAACGTGTCGAAGACATTGGCAAGCCTGCGCCGCGGGGGACTGAAGTTCGATATCATGTCGACGTCCTTCTATCTCGGTCGTCGCAAGCTGGTGCCGGGCAATGCCATGGGCATGCCACACTGGCAGGACCGGCTCTACATCGCGCTGGCCGATCTCGCCGCCGACCCCTCCGATTACTTCCGCCTGCCGGCGAACCGTGTGGTGGAATTGGGGTCCCACGTGATCATCTGACCCCCTGGTCTCATAGACTGCAGCACAAAAGCCGTCGGGATGCCCGGCGGCTTTTTGCGTGTGTACGCTTCCGTTTCGAAGCGTCGTTGCGAGGCGTTAACCATCCATCAAGGTTAACGAGAGATAGTTTGCTAATGTATTTCCCGTCGCTTCCGCGTAGTGTTGGAGTCTGGCCTTGCGTCTCTCGTCCCGTCCTTCGAAGAAGGTCCTGTCCCGTTTGGAGACCTGGACCTCTCCCCTGGTGTTCGGCCTCGCATCCTGGCTGATCTTCCCAACCGTCGCCGCCCAGGCCGATATGGCGGGTATGCTGGCAGGCCTCGATCGCGGCGCCAGCAATTGGCGTATGGTGCTCACGGCCTCGCCGGCAGGGTCCATTCATGAAGCGAGCCTCTCATTCCCCGGGGAGCAGTCCGATGGCCTGCAGGCCGGTGCCGGCCTCGTCCTCCCTGACGGCCGCCGCATCGCATTTGACGGTGGCAAGGCCGATCCGGATGCCTTGCCTGACGAAATGCGCGTCACCAGGGACTTGAAGAAGGGCAGGGTGGTTGCCGTCGAGCCGATGCTGCCGCCACGCGCTTTTTCCGCCGGCTCCATCCTGCAACGGACCAGCTTCCTCTTCGATCCGAAGGTCAATGCGCCTGCCGCTTTCACACAGAAGGACGGCAAGACGAAACCGGTCGAACTCGCGAGCTTCTACTTCAAGCGTGAGACCCCCGCGGTTGATCCCGCTCTCCCGGCAATGATTGCCGATCTCGTGACCAATACCACGCCGGATGTGCTGGCTACCGCCTATGCGCCGCCCGCACCGGATTACGCCAGCGTCTCGCCATTCGATTCGATCCTGACGAACAAGGACGAGAACGCCGGGCGCTTCGTGCCAGAGATCGGTCCGCAGGATCACGCTTGGGCTGCGACGCCCCTGCCAGCAGGTGTCTTCTCGGCGAAGGAGCAGAAATGCCTCGCCGAAGGCATTTATTTTGAGGCGCGTGGAGAATCCGTGAAGGGCCAGGCCGCCGTCGCACAGGTCATCCTCAACCGTGTCCGCAATCCACACTATCCGGACACCATCTGTGGCGTCGTTTACCAGAACGAAGACTGGCGCAACCGCTGCCAGTTCTCCTTCGCCTGTGACCGGATCCCCGACATCGTCACTTCGCCGCGCCACTGGAAGATCGCGAAGGAAATTGCCATGGCGGTCACCGCCGGCAAGATCTGGTTTAAGGATGTCGGCTCGGCAACCCATTACCACGCCACCTATGTGCGCCCGGCCTGGGGCCCGACGATGAAGCGGGTGGAGAAAATCGGCAAGCACATCTTCTACCGCACCTATGGCGGCGGGTGGAGCTGACGCCATCAGCGCAGCCGGTCGAGCCATCCGCTGAGCAGGGGGACGGCCAGGAACGATGCGAGATAGAGGGACGGGACCGCGATAAGGATAGGGATCAGCGGACCGAGGTTGCTCTCGGGCCAATAGGTCCAGCCGATATATGTGCCGATCCACCAGCCTGCCACAAGGGACAGCAGGATGCGTGTCACGAACCGTATCATGAAATCGTCCTCCGCATCCGGGCCTCGACGACATCCATTTAGCATACTTCGCTGTCGGTCGGCATGCCACGGGTTCGGGCCCGGCGGGCTCCGACTTCCCTCTGGCCGGATGCGGGGGATTCTCGCCCTGTGCCGCGGCCAAGTGACACGATTTGCCACTTGTCATCCGACGGGAAACGCCGCATTACACTTAAGTCTATGATTTTTCGGGGTTAATTTGTGGTGTAACTTGCCCCTTCTATGCCTTGACTATATGGGGCCTCAAAATTATGGTGCGGCCGACTTCAAAGCGGGCCAGAAGGGTATGTCTCCGGCCGTTTCTGCATTCAATTCGGGCGCAAACGGCCCATCGAAGACGGAGCGGACGTAGAGGATCATGACGGATAACCGGGAAGAAGGTCTGGACGAACGTCGTCGACGACTGGCCGCCGAACTCGCACAGCGAGGCGTCGCGGACAGGGCTGAGGAACGGGACGAGATCCGCGCCGAAGAAACCCGAAAGGGTTACGGAATGGCGATGAAGATCTCGAGCGAGTTCATCTCGGCCGTGATCGTCGGTGCGATCCTGGGCTATCTTTTCGACCACTTTGTGGGCACGTCCCCCTGGGGCATGATCGTCATGCTTCTCCTGGGTTTTTGTGCCGGTGTGTTGAACGTCTTGCGCACGGTCGGAATGGTGGCGACGCCAAATCCCGTCGAGCGGAAGATGGATTTGGAAAACAAGGGCAAGGACCGCTAGTCGGTCCGCGCCGGAAGAGAATGCCCGCTCCGGCGGCAAAAGCGAAAGAGCAGAACGTGTCGAACGATCCTACTCATCAGTTCCTGGTTCAGAAGATTGTGCCGATCGAAATCGGCGGAGTTGATCTTTCGTTTACCAATGCGTCGCTGTTCATGGTTGCCACTGTAGCCGCAGCCGCAGGTTTCCTCTACTTCTCCACCTCCAATCGCGGCTTGATCCCGACGCGCATGCAGTCGGTCGCCGAGATGTCCTACGAATTTATTGCCTCCATGCTGCGCGAAGGCGCCGGAAGTCACGGGATGAAGTTCTTCCCGATGGTCTTCTCGCTCTTCATGTTCGTTCTGACGGCGAACCTGCTCGGTATGGTGCCCTACTTCTTCACCATTACCAGCCAGATCATCGTAACCTTTGCCCTCGCGCTCTTCGTGATCGGCACGGTTCTCGTCTATGGCTTCTACAAGCACGGCCTTCACTTCCTCAAGGTCTTCGTGCCGAGCGGTGTTCCCGGCGCGCTCCTGCCGCTGGTTGTCGCCATCGAAGTGATCTCGTTCCTCTCGCGTCCGATTTCGCTCTCCGTGCGTCTCTTCGCCAACATGCTGGCTGGACACATCACGCTCAAGGTTTTCGCAGGCTTCGTAACCTCGCTCAGCGCGCTCGGTGCGCTCGGCGTTGGTGGCGCTATCCTGCCCCTCCTCATGACCGTCGCCCTGACGGGTCTCGAGTTCCTCGTCGCCTTCCTCCAGGCCTATGTTTTTGCGGTGCTGACTTGCATGTACCTCAATGACGCAATACACCCCGGCGGGCACTAAGGATCACCGACATCGGCGCCTCTCGCGCCAGTCAATAGCCGCAAACAACCATCTCGAAGGAGTTCATTCATGGAAGCGGAAGCAGCAAAGTTCATCGGCGCAGGTCTGGCTTGCTTTGGCATGGCCGGCACGGCTCTCGGCCTCGGCAACATCTTCGGCAGCTACCTGTCGGGCGCCCTGCGCAACCCGTCTGCCGCTGACAGCCAGTTCGGCCGTCTGGTATTCGGCTTCGCCGTTACGGAAGCTCTGGGCATCTTCTCGCTGCTCGTAGCTCTCCTTCTCCTGTTCGTCGTCTAATAGCGACTACAGTCTGGGATCACGGCGCGCCAAACCGGCAGCCGTGATCTCGCGCATTTGAGCCTACACCTGGAGGTGAGCATGTTTGTGACCCCCGCCTTTGCTGAGGAAGTCCCGGCAGAAGGCCAGCTTCACACGGAAACCGGCGTTGCCCATGACGAAGGTCACGGCAAGGCAGTCTTCGGACCGTTCGATACCAGCACCTTTGCATCGCAGCTTCTGTGGCTGGTCATTACGTTCGGCCTCTTCTACATGCTCATGCAGAAGGTCATCGTCCCGCGTGTCGGCAGCATTCTCGAGACGCGCCACGACCGTATTGCGCAGGATCTCGACGAGGCCGCTCGTCTGAAGTCCGAAGCCGACGCTGCCATCGAAACATATGAGCGCGAACTGAGCGCAGCCAAGGCGAAAGCCGGCCAGATCGCTTCCGTCGCCCGCGATGAAGCCAAGGCAAAGGCTGATGCCGAGCGCGCCAAGGTCGAAGCCGACCTGAACGCCAAGATCGCCGCCGCCGAAACGCGGATCGCCGAGATCAAGGCCAAGGCATTCGCCGAAGTCGACACCATTGCCATCGATACTGTCGGGTCGATCGTCGAAGAACTGATTGGTTCCAAGGCAACTGCCGCTGACATCAAGGCCGCCGTCTCCGGCGTCGCCAAGCAGGGAGCGTGACGAGCATGCATCTCGACGCAACTTTCTACGCCCTCGTCGGCCTGATCATCTTCCTCGCCCTGCTCGCCTATCTCAAGGTGCCGGGCATGATGGCGAAGGCACTCGACGAGCGCGCTGACAAGATCTCCGCCGAATTGGCGGAAGCCAAGCGCCTGCGCGAAGAGGCCCAGCATCTTCTGGCCGAATACCAGCGCAAGCGCAAGGAAGCCGAAGCGGAAGCAGCAAGCATCGTCGCCGCTGCAGAACGCGAAGCAACAGCGCTCGCTGCCGAAGCCAAGCAGAAGACGGAAGAGTTCATCGCCCGTCGCAATGCGCTCTCTGAGCAGAAGATCAAGCAGGCCGAAACCGAAGCCGTCAACGCCGTACGGTCGGCAGCAGTCGATCTCGCGGTTGCTGCGGCCGAGAAGGTCCTGGCGAAGAAGGCCGACGATAGCGTGCAGCAGGCGCTGTTCAAAGCCTCGCTCGGTGAGGTAAAGTCGCGCCTGAACTGAGTTCGGGCGGCGTCACAAGCGCCGAAGATTTTAAACGCCCCGATCGGTCACCGATCGGGGTGTTTTTCGTTTGGAGGCACCGGCATGGCATTGCGTTCTCTTGGTACGTTTGCGGCCGTGGCCGCGCTTGTTGGCCTGACAACGCTTAAGGCGGTATGGGCTAATGAGAAGCTCTCATGGCTTGGCTGGAGCGGCGAGGGGGCGGCGTCGCTTGCTTATGGCCTGGCAGAAAGCGATCACGTCCTGCTCTCACTGGCTTGCGAGAAGGCCGGAACACCCATCCGCCTTGTCTATCCCCATGAACCCGAGCAGCCGGTGGATGGAGGCACCTACGAGTTGACGCTAAAGACGGAGAAACAGGCGCTGTCGCTCAAGACGACAGGCACCCGGCTGGAAATGGACGATCTCTTCATCCTCGAAGGCGAGTTGCCCAAGGGCGCCGATCTCCTTGCGCTTCTCACCGCCGGAAAAACGCTGACAGTCGCCGTGGACCAGGACGTGACGGAACTTCCCCTCGATGGCGCGGCCTCGGCCGGTTCGGCTTTGTTCGAAGTCTGCGGTCGCTGACTCCATCCGTCTAGAGCGCGGGTGCAGGGGCGAGTTCGGTATCTGGACCAGGTTTCAGCGGCCGGAAACTCATCCGATGCAAAGGGCAGGGACCGTGCGCGACGATTGCGCTGCGATGGCGGTCTGTCCCGTAGCCGGCATGCAGATCGAAGCCGTAATCGGGATAGACCAGCCCCGCCCGAACCATCATCCGGTCGCGCATCACCTTGGCAAGGATCGAAGCGGCGGCAATCGACACCGAACGCGCATCTCCCTTCACCACCGCCTCGCCGGAACAGCCGAGGCCGGGTGGCACGTCGCGACCGTCGGTCAGCACATGCCGTGCCTCGAGGCAAAGGCCGGCCACGGCACGGCGCATGGCATCAAGGCTCGCCTTGCGAATGTCGATCAGGTCGATCCGACGGGGCGACGATGAAGCAATGGATACGGTCGCCGTGGCGATAATCTCCTCATAGAGAGCCTCGCGCTGGCGGGTGGAGAGCTTCTTGGAGTCGTTCAGTCCCGCCGGAATGTGCTTGGGGTCGAGAATGACCGCCGCCGCCACGACGGGGCCTGCCAGAGGCCCGCGTCCGGCCTCGTCCGTGCCGGCGACAGGCCAGGAGCCTCGCCGTTTGGCCCGGCTCTCCAGGGAGAAATCCGGGACCAGCGGCAGGTCGGGAAAAAGGCCAGGAGAATCGGGTGGCGTGCGCGTTTTCATGCGGCAGAAATCGCACGCGCACCCGACCTCCTGCAAGTCCCCGGTCCCTTCGGCCATTGACGACCTCAGGGGCGGCTTACCAGGGACCACATCCGGTGCGAGGCGGCGGACAACCGCACCGGAATCTCAAACGATACGCCCTATCAGAGCAGGGAAAGCTGAACCCCGTCGCTGTTCGGCGACAGAAAAAGATCCTCGCGCAGATGCAGGCTGCGGCGAAGAAGCCCGAGCCGCTTTGTTGCCATCTCGAAGCGGCGGCTGATCTGCCAGGCATAGGGACCGGCACCCTTCATCCGCTTACCGAATTCGGCATCGTAATCCTTGCCATCCCGCATGGAGCGCACCAGCGACATCACGTGGCGATAGCGGTCCGGATAGTGCTGCAGCAGCCAGTCGCGAAACAGCGGGCTCACTTCGAGCGGCAGGCGCAACAGCACGTAACTCGCCTCGGACGCACCAGCAGCCTTGCCGCTGTCGAGGATCCGTTCGATCTCGTGGTCGTTCAGCGCTGGAATGACGGGCGCCATCATGATGGCCACGGGAATGCCGGCTTCCGAAAGTGTCCTGATCGCCTCCAGGCGCTTTGCAGGCGTCGAGGCGCGCGGCTCCATGGTCCGGGCGAGCTTGCGATCGAGCGTGGTCACGGAAATGCCGACCTTCACCAGACCCCGCTCCGCCATCGACTTCAAGATGTCGATATCACGCAGGATCAGCGCCGACTTGGTCACGATCACCACCGGATGATTGGCCTTGTCGAGGACCTCCAGGATCTGGCGCATGATCCGCCATTCCCGCTCGATCGGCTGATAGGGATCCGTATTCGTGCCGATGGCGATCGGCTTCACCTTGTAGCCGGGCTTCGACAGTTCCCGTTCCAGAAGCCGCGGTGCATCCGGCTTGGCAAAGAGCTTGGCCTCAAAGTCGAGGCCGGCCGACAGGCCCATGTAGCTGTGCGTCGGCCGGGCAAAGCAATAGATGCAGCCGTGCTCGCAGCCGCGATAGGGATTGATCGAGCGGTCGAAGGGAATGTCTGGGGAGTCGTTGCGGGTGATGACAGTGCGCGGCTTTTCAACCTGCACCTCGGTCTTGAACGGAGGCATCTCCTCCAGCATCTGCCAGCCGTCGTCGAAGGCCACGCGCTCGAGCTTTTCGAACCGCCCGGACGGATTGATGCCGGCTGCTCGTCCACGCCGGCGATCGATGTCGATCCGCAGGCCGGATGCGCCCATGACTGCATCGGCAATATCTGCCGTATTGCCGGGCTGAAAGGCAGCCTGGCTCACAAGAGACAGCTCGTTCATGTTTGCTCCTCACGGGCTTCGCCGGCCCGTTCAATGACTTTATTCCTAAGCCACAAATGAGAACAATGCAAGAACAAACTTCATAAATCTGTCAGTGGCAAAACTTTGTGCAATGCGATAGATGTAGGCAATGCTGACAGTCATCATGGAATGCCGCGATCAGGAACCGGAACTTGCACAGACGCTGTCGGTGCTGGTGGCTGGTGCTGTCGAGGGGTTGGTCAGCGATGTGGTGGTGCTGGATCACGGTTCGCAGGACGGTTCTTCCACGGTTGCGGATGCCGCAGGCTGCCGCTTTTATCAGCAATGGGACATGAAGGACGTGCTTGCCAAGGCGCGTGGCGAATGGTTGCTTCTGGTCGAACCAGGTGCGCGCCTCGGTCCGGGCTGGGTCGATGAGGTGGCGGAATATGTGGCTCTGAACGGCGTGCCGGCGCGTTTTTCCGAGTCTAGAACCTACAGGCTGCCGTTCTACCGCCGGATCACGCGCAGCCGCCCGCCGCTGGAAACCGGTTTGCTGATCCCCAAGCGCCAGGCATTGGCCGTCGTCGATTCGCAGACGGATCTGCTGCAACTCGCGAGGGGTCACAAAGCCCGGCGGCTGGCGAGCGAGATCATCCCCTCTTGGGTCGCGCGGGAGGCCCGCCGTTGATCGGCAGCAGTCTCAGCTTCCCCGCTTCAGGTGTTCGTCCAGTCGCGGCATGATTTCCACGAAATTGCAGGGCATGTGGCGGTAATCGAGTTGCAGCCTGATGATCCCGTCCCAGGCATCCTTGCAGGCACCGGGCGAGCCGGGGAGCACGAAGATGAAGGTGGCGTTCGCCACGCCACCCGTTGCTCGCGACTGAATGGTCGAGGTTCCGATCTTGTCGTAGGAAATGCGATGAAAAACCTCGGAGAACCCGTCCATCTTCTTTTCGAAGAGCGGCTCCAGTGCTTCCGGCGTGACGTCCCTTCCAGTAAAGCCCGTGCCACCGGTGGTGATAACCACGTCGATCTCGGGGTCCGTCGTCCAACCCTGCACCTGTTCAAAAATCGCCGCCTTGTCGTCCTTGACGATCGCTCGCGCCACCAGGCGGTGCCCGGCCTCGGCAATTCGAGCCGCCAGCGTATCGCCGGATCGATCGTCGGCGGCGGTTCGCGTGTCGGAAACGGTCAAGACGGCGATGCCGACGGGAATGAAGGGGCGGCTTTCGTCAATCCGGCTCATGAAAGCTCTCCAGCGATCGTATGGCTGAGCAAGACATACCAGTCGGGACGGAAGCTGGACAGGGCGAGCGCCGCGCGAAGTGCCGCAGGCTCGCTGTCGTAAAGGCCGAAGCAGGTGGCGCCGGAGCCCGACATGCGCACGAAGCCGGCCAGGCTCTGACGGAGATAATCGCAGGCCTCGGCGATCTCCTGAACGAGACCCTCTGCGGGCTTTTGAAGATCGTTGCGAAGCTCGCCAAGGCCGCCGAACCAGCCACCCGCGCCATCAGCGGACGGCAAAGAACCAATTGCCGGATTGTCCCGCCGCGAAAGCCGTCGAAAGATCTCCCGGGTGGAGACAGGCAGCATCGGGTTGACGAGCACGATCGGGAAGGAGGGGAGGGCGACCGCTTCCAGCGCCTCACCAATGCCACGCGCCCTGAGCGGCCGCGATTGGAGACACATCGGCACATCGGCGCCGAGTTTGAGGGCGATCGCCTGCAGCGTATCATCGGGCAGTTCTGCTTGCCACAGCCGCATCAACCCCCGAAGTGTGGCTGCAGCATCCGCCGAACCGCCACCGATGCCCGAGGCAATCGGCAGATTCTTGTCGAGCGTGATTGCAACCGGGCCGTGGCTCTGTCCGGTTTCGTCGAGGGCAAGCCGCAGCAGGTCGCGGGCGCGCAGCACCAGATTGCCGTCAGCCCCTGCGGGGTCTAGCGAAAGCACAGGCCCGAAACGCCCCGAAAGCGTCAGGCTGTCAACGTCAGCCGCAACGAAGCGCAGCTCGTCACCATCCTCGGCGAAGGTCACGAGGCTATCGATCAGATGATAACCGTCCGCGCGCTGGCCGGTGACATGCAGGGCAAGATTGATCTTGGCCGGAGCGGTCTCTTCGACCCTCTCCGGCAATGTCGCCTTAACAGCCGTCATCGGCATCAGGTCTTCTTGTCGTCTTTCTTGGGCTCGGTCGCCGGCTCGGCATTGACCTTGGCGGCATCGGCCTCGATCGGGGGCAGCCCCTTTTCGATCTTCGCCTGGATCGCCGGAACCTGGGACTCTTCAGGTTCGGACGCCAGCGCCCGCTTCCACTGGAATGTGGCCTCGAGTTTGCGGCCGACGCGCCAATAGGCGTCACCCAGATGATCATTGATCGTGGCGTCGCCCGCTTTCAGCTCGATGGCGCGCTCCAGCTCGGTCACCGCTTCGTCGAAACGGCCCATCCGGTAATAGGCCCAGCCGAGCGAATCGACGATGTAACCGTCATCCGGGCGAAGCTCCACGGCCTTCTTGATCATCTCCAGGCCTTCCTGGAGATTGCGGTTCATGTCGACCCAGGAATAGCCGAGATAGTTCAGCACCTGCGGCTGATCGGGGTTGAGCTCCAGCGCCTTGTGGAAATCCGGCTCCGCCTTGTCCCACTTCTTCAGGCGCTCATAGGCAATCCCGCGCTGGAAGAAGACCGACCAGTGGTTGCGTGTCGGTGCGGGGCCGATGACCTCAACCGCCTTGTCGTAATTCGCAGCCATGGCCGCGTAATCCTTGGCATCGGACAAGACGCTGCCATAGGCGAGATAACTGCGCACATCCTTCGGATCGGAAGCGATCAGCTTCTGCAGATGAGTGCGGGCCTCTTCCACTTTACCGGTTTCAGCCAGTGTCAGGCCAAGCTGCAATTCGGAGATCCGGCGCATCGGTGAGGTCTCGGGCACCTGGCGGTAGAACTCGATCGCCTTGTCCGGCTGACCAGCCTTTTCCGCGATGCCGCCGAGCAGGATCAGCGTGTCTGCCGCGTCCTTGTCCAGCGCCCGCGCAAACTGCAGGTAAAGCATGACAGTGTCTTCCGCGCCATCGCGGTTCAGCGCGCCGCCGATGGAAAACAGGATGCCTGCAGCCCCCTGAGCAGCCGTCTCGACGACCGGCTTCGGCTTTCGCCCGGCCTCGATCTCGTCACGCAGCGCCTTGAAGGGCGCAAAATTGGTGATCAGTTCGTCGCCGGCCGAAAGCGCATCGAGCGCCTTCTGCTTGTTGCCGGCATTGGCTTCGAGCGTGGCAAGCGCCATGACGGCACGGGCATAGGTGTCGGGTGCCGTCGCACCGCCATTCTTGTCGATGACGGTTTCGGTGAAGGCCTTGCGGGCGGTGTCCTCGTCGCCGATGACGCTCGCGATGGCGCCGATATTGTAACTCTTGAAAATGCCGTACCAGCTCGGTCCTTTGAGATCCTGCAGCTGTTTCAGGGCGTCCTTGCCCTTGTCTCCGCCGACCTTCGTCCAGGCGATCAGCAACTCGTTCATCAGTCGATCGAGATCGTTAGGACCTTCATATTTCAGCGATTTCATCGCCTTTTCGTAATGGCCGTCGCGGATCGCCTGGAAGCTCAAGGCGACCGAGGTCACCCGTTCAACGGCCGGATCCTTCTCGAGCAACTTGGCGAGCTTTGCGCCCTCGTCGAAATCGCCGTTCATGAACAGGGCGATCATCAGACGCTGCTGCAGTTCCAGCTCGTTCGGAGAGAAGTCCAGGGCCTTTTTGTAGAACTGGATGGCATTCGGGTAGTCGCGATCGGCCTCTGCCGTGCGTGCGGCGAGAAAGGCACCTGCAAAGGAATCGACGGTTCCGTAATCGAAGCTTTCCGTGCTCTCAGGGGCTGAAGCCTTCGAAGACGAGGCCGCCTGCGAGAATGAAACGCCGAGGAGCAGCGCCAGTGCAGTGCCGGCGAGGATGCGAAGGGCGGGGCTTTGCCGCATGAACGAGCCTTTCAGGAACCGGTGAAGAGCAGTCTCGCCCACTCGGACGACACGCAATGATTCACGCACAGAATGGCTTTTTTGAAGCAGCCCCGCAAGGCGATCCACAGGTCTGCGTCAATTGACGCGGGAAATGCAGAAATCGATCACGTCGTTCAGCGCATCCTTCCACGGCGAGTTCGGCAGCGGCGCCAGCGCGTCACGCGCGATCTTGCCGTAATGCTGCGCCCGCTGGATCGTGTCGTTGAGCGCGCCGTATTTGCCGATCAGGCCAAGGGCCTTTTCGAGCCTGACGTCGTCGTTCTGCCCGCCTTCGATCGATTCTTTCCAGAAGTCGCGTTCCGCAGCCGTCCCCCGTCGATAGGAGAGGATGACCGGCAGCGTGATCTTGCCCTCGCGGAAATCGTCGCCGACATTCTTGCCGGTTTCGGCAGCCTTGCCACCATAATCCAGCACGTCGTCGACCAGCTGGAACGCGAGCCCCAGGTTCATGCCGTAGGATTTGAGTGCGCTGCGCGTCGCCTTGTCGGTCCCCGCAACGATGGGGCCCACCTCTGCGGCGGCTGCAAAAAGCGCGGCCGTCTTGGCGCGGATGACGGCCAGATAATCGTCTTCCGTCGTTTCCATGTTCTTGGCGACGGAGAGCTGCAGCACTTCGCCTTCGGCAATCACGCAGGCAGCCGTCGAGAGAACATCGAGCGCATCCAGCGAGCCGACCTCGACCATCATTCGGAAAGCCTGGCCAAGCAGGAAGTCGCCGACGAGCACGCTGGCCTGGTTACCCCAGATCGTGCGGGCGGTGGACTTGCCCCGACGCAGATCGCTTTCGTCGACCACGTCGTCATGCAGCAGCGTCGCCGTATGCATGAATTCGACCGAGGTCGCGAGCTTGATGTGGTGATCGCCCTCGTAGCCGAACATGGCGGCCGTCGCGAGCGTCAGCATCGGCCGAAGGCGCTTGCCGCCGGACGAAATCAGGTGATTGGCGACTTCCGGGATCATCTGTACGTCGGAGCCGGCCTTGGACAGGATCAGCTGGTTGACGCGCTCCATGCCGCTTTTCGTCAGGTCTACCAGAGGCTTGACGGATGCCTGTTTGTTTTTGCTTTCCTCAAGCGGTATGACTACGCCCAACGCACCGGACTCCTGTTCAGTTTGGTCGCCGACCATAAAAAGCCGGGAGGGCCACGGCAAGGGGCGAATTGCCTCGGTCCGGGGCGTAACGCGGGTTTTACCTGTTAACAGTGAGTTCTGAAATCTATGCATGAGATCATTCGCAGCAATGACGTCGTCCTGCTCTCCTTTGCCGAAAGCCTGATGCGCGACGCCGGGATCGCCACGATGATCGCCGATCAATCCATGAGCATTCTGGAAGGATCGCTCGGCATGTTGCAGCGCCGCCTGCTGGTGGATTCCGACTGTGTCGACCAGGCGCGCCGCATTCTGACCGATGCGGGCCTGGGCGCAGAACTGCGCGACCGTGAGGACTGAGGTCGCCATGGCGGCAGGCACAGAGCCCTTGAGCGAGCAGCCAGTGCAGGAAACGGTGGACGCTTTCCATCGTGGCCGCTTCCATCTCGTCCAGCCCGTCGGTCGCGGCCATCGGGCCGGCATGGATGCCATGCTGCTCGCGTCCCTTGTCGTTGGTGATCGTAAAGTCCGTGTGGCCGATCTCGGCGCTGGCGCAGGAGCCGCAGGCCTTGCCGTCGCGGTCCGTCTGCCAAACGCCTCGGTGACTCTGGTCGAGCGCTCTCCCGATATGGCTGCTTACGCCCGCAAGAGCCTGGCACTCGCAGAAAACACCGACCTTGCCGGGCGCGCCGAAGTCCTGGAGGCCGATGTCACCCTGACCGGCCGCGCCCGTGTCGCCGCCGGCCTCGCCGATGACAGCTTCCACCACGTCATCATGAACCCGCCTTTCAACGATCCCGGTGATCGCAAGACGCCGGATGCCTTGAAGGCGGAAGCCCATGCGATGACCGAGAACCTGTTTGAAAGCTGGATCCGGACCGCAGGCGCCATTATGATCCCGGGCGGCCAGCTCTCGCTGATTGCACGACCCCAGTCGATCGCCGAAATCATTGCCGCCTGCGGGAAGCGTTTCGGCGGCATCGAGATCACGGCGATCCATCCGCGCGAGGGCGAAAATGCCACCCGCATTCTGGTGACCGCGATCAAGGGCTCCCGCGCCCGCCTGCAGCTGCGCGCACCGCTTCTGATGCATGACGATCCGCAAAGCCATGCCTTTGCACCCTTCGTCGACGATCTCAACAACGGGCGCGCCGGTTACCCGCGGCTGCGTTGAAAACACTGATTTTTCCAGGCACGCCATTGTGTTTGCGCCGGCGCATCTTACATCTCCTCTCGATATTGAAGATCGTGAGGAGTTGAAACGCGACCATGGCAGACTTTCTGAAACGGCTGGTTCCCAAGCGCTTCCAGAAGAAGGGCACCGTCATTCCGGTTGTCCGGCTGCATGGCCCGATCATGAGCGGTGGTTCGCGCTTCCGCCCGGCGCTCAACCTGTCCTCCATCGCCGGCCAGCTGGAAAAGGCCTTCGCCATGAAGGATAGCCCGGCCGTGGCGCTGTCGATCAATTCCCCCGGCGGTTCTCCCGTCCAGTCGCGCATGATCTATGACCGCATCCGCGCGCTGGCCGAGGAAAAGAACAAGCGTGTCCTGGTCTTCGTCGAGGATGTTGCAGCCTCCGGCGGCTACATGATCGCGATCGCCGGCGACGAGATCATTGCGGACGCCACCTCCATCGTCGGCTCGATCGGCGTCGTCTCCGGCGGTTTCGGCTTTCCCGAGCTCCTGAAGAAGATCGGCGTCGAACGCCGCGTCTACACCGCTGGCGAGAACAAGGTAATCCTCGATCCTTTCCAGCCGGAAAAGGAAAGCGACATCGAATATCTGAAGACCCTGCAGCTCGAGATCCACGAGATCTTCATCGACATGGTCAAGGCCCGCCGTGGCAGCCATCTCGCGGATGATCCGACACTGTTTTCCGGTCTGTTCTGGACCGGCCGCAAGGGCCTGGAGCTCGGCCTCGTCGATCGCC
The DNA here is from genome assembly GCA_900473805.1 of Hyphomicrobiales bacterium. Lineage (GTDB taxonomy): Bacteria > Pseudomonadota > Alphaproteobacteria > Rhizobiales > Rhizobiaceae > Allorhizobium. Next base: position 125,068 of record UCMS01000028.1, read on the forward strand.
TCGGCGGCATGCGCGAGGAGATCAAGACGCGCTACGGCAAGGATGCCCGCCTCGAACTCATCGGCGCGCCGAAGGGGCTCTTCGGTCGCCGCGCCCCAGGCATCGGCGCCTTCGGGTCGACGGATCAGATCGCCGCACAGGCGGTTGCCGGTCTTGCCGAGACGCTCGAAGAAAAGGCACTATGGGGCCGCTACGGTCTCTAACCGGAGCGGGGTGCGGCGGCTGACAGGCGAGGGGACATGGCGCAGCTGATATTTTTGACGATCCTGGTCGGTGGCGCCTGGCTGCTCTACCGCCGCTTCGTGGCTGATGCCGAAAAGCTGGCCGCCAGATCCCGTGCCGAGGAAAAAGAGCGTGAAAACCAGGCAATCGGAACCCTGATCCAGGATCCGGAAACAGGCGAATACCGCCCCCGACGTCCCGACGACGACGACTGATCAGGCCATGCAGGCGGATGAGCGGCTGAGCAGGTTTTCATTGTCACCGCGGAAAAGATAACCTAAGTCATTGCAGGATCGCGAATATTGCGTTCGCAGGCATCCGAAGTTGGAGTCCCATGAGCTACACGACGCAGCTGGACGGCGTGACGGGCCAGATGGCGGAAGAGATCCGCTCTTTCGATTGGGGCAAGACATGCCTTGGGCCAATGTCTTCGTGGCCTCTATCCCTGCTGACGACCCTGCGCCTCGTTCTGACGACACGCCAACCGATGTGCTTCTGGTGGGGCGAGGACCTTCTGCAGTTTCATAACGACTCCTATCTTCCTATGATTGAAGGCCGGGAAACCAGTCCTCTCGGACAGCCAATTCGTCAATATTGGGCTGATGTCTGGGAGGGAGTGGAGCCCTTCGTGAAGCGCGCGCAGGCAGGCGAGGGAACCTGGATGGAAAACCTGCCGCTGCAGGTCCATCGCAATGGTGCACCGTCAGAAAGCTATTGGACCTTTTCCTACAGCCCCCTTTACGACGACAACGCGCAGATTGCCGGTCTCTTGAACGTGGTTACGGAGACAACGGCCTCTGTGGTCGGCCGAAAGGCTTTGGAGGAGGCCTATCTCGAGGCGCAGAGGCATCTCGATCAGCGTGAGCAGCATGAAGAGGAGCTGAAGCTTCTCAACCGCGAGCTCGCCCATCGCATGAAGAACACGCTGGCCATGGTCCAGTCGATCATCAGCCAGAGCCTGCGCAATGCTCCGTCCATATCGGAGGCCGCCACCACGATCGGGGCGCGGATCCAGACGCTGGCCAAGGCGCAGGACGTGTTGACGGGGATGAGCGTGACGGCCGCCGAAATCACCGCGATCGCGAAAACGGCCGTCGCCCCCCATGTCGACGGCGACGACCGGATCACGATCACGGGTCCGCAAGTCTATCTCTCCGCCCAGCAGGCGCTCGGTCTTTCGCTTGCGATCCACGAACTGGCGACCAATGCCACCAAATACGGCGCACTGTCCCGACCGGAAGGCCGTGTCGTGATCACCTGGGACAAGCAGCCCGAGAACGGCTTCACCTTCGACTGGCGGGAAAGCGGCGGACCTCCCGTCACCGAACCCGCGCGACGCGGCTTCGGCTCGAGACTGACGGAACGCGTCGTCTCCGATCTCTTCCAGGGCCAGGCGGCGATCCGGTTCAATCCGGACGGTGTGACCTTCTCCCTGGTTGGCAAGCTGCACAATGCCGACGACCTCGAGCACTGAGCAATCCCCGCATCCGTGATCCGCTTGCCGAGACGCTTGACCCTTCGGTCCGCTCATGGCACCAGACGGGCCGCAACATGAGCCAAGCCGATGGATAGCCCGATGAACACGCCCCTTGCCCCGCACATGGACCCGAAGCGCTCCTTCCAGGCGCTGATCCTGACGCTGCATGCCTATTGGGCGGACAAGGGCTGCGCGGTGCTTCAGCCCTACGACATGGAAGTCGGTGCCGGCACCTTCCATCCGGCAACGACACTGCGCGCGCTTGGCCCCAAGCCCTGGCGCGCCGCTTACGTCCAGCCGTCCCGCCGTCCCTCGGATGGCCGCTATGGTGAAAACCCGAACCGCCTGCAGCATTACTACCAGTATCAGGTCATCCTGAAGCCGAACCCGTCCAACCTGCAGGAACTCTATCTCGGCTCGCTGAAGGCAATCGGGCTGGATCCGCTGCTGCATGACATCCGCTTCGTCGAGGACGATTGGGAGAGCCCCACACTCGGCGCCTGGGGCCTCGGCTGGGAATGCTGGTGCGATGGCATGGAAGTCTCGCAGTTCACCTATTTCCAGGCCGTCTGCGGCATCGACTGCTCGCCGGTTTCGGGTGAGCTGACCTACGGACTCGAGCGTCTGGCCATGTATGTCCAGGGTGTCGACAACGTCTATGACCTGAACTTCAACGGCCGCGAAGGTGAAGAGAAGATCTCCTACGGCGACGTCTTCCTGCAGGCCGAGCAGGAATATTCCCGCCACAACTTCGAATTCGCCAACACCGAGATGCTGCATCGCCATTTCATCGATGCCGAGAAGGAATGCCAAGCGATCCTCGCCGCCGGCGCCCCCTCGGACACGGAAAACCAGCGCCTGCACAAATGCGTCTTCCCGGCCTACGACCAGTGCATCAAGGCGTCCCACATCTTCAACCTGCTCGACGCCCGCGGCGTCATCTCAGTCACCGAACGCCAGGCCTATATCGGCCGCGTCCGCGCGCTGGCAAAGAGCTGTGGCGAGGCGTTTCTTCTGACCGATGCCGGTGGGGTTAATTTCGGCCGGGCTGCGTAACGTATGCACGCATTGCGTGAAATTGACTTTCGTGCGATTTTCTACTATATGTAGAGCGCGGTCGAGAGAGCTGCCTGTGCAGTTCACTGAAACCCTGGTTTCACTCGGCCGCCTTCATGTATCTACTCTATGTCGATGATGCGGGTTCGATACCGAACAGGAACGAAAAGCACTTCGTTCTTGCGGGCATAGCCGTATTCGAGCGGCAGGTTTATCACCTTGATGTTCTTATGAACGACTTAGCGGCTTCCATCTTGCCCGAAGAGCCGCGTCATTTGGAGTTCCATGCCAACGAGATGCAGTCTGGCCGTAACCGCTGGCGCCGCCTCGGCTCCAGAGAGGTTCGTCGCTCCTACCTTTGCGACGCTTTGAAGACTTCGGAAAGTCTCAAAGGGCAATGGGCGCTATTTGGAATCGTCGTCGAAAAGGCGGCAATGCAGGACGAAGACGTCATGGAGTATTGCTTCGAGCAGCTCTGCAGCCGTTTCGATCGCTTCCTCGGGCGAATGCATCGCCGAAGCAATACCCAGCGTGGGATCATCATCATGGATGAGTCCACCAAAGAGACCCGCCTTCAGGCGTTGGCTCTGAATTTTCGTACCCACGGGCATCGCTGGGGCAAACTACGCAACCTTGTAGACGTGCCGTTCTTCGTCGATTCGAAGGCAACGCGCCTCGTTCAATACGCCGATATGGTCGCTTATGCCTTGTGGCGGGCTTACGAACATCAGGACCACCAATTCCTCGATCTGATAAAACTCAGGTTCGACAGAATTGGTGAGGTTATTCATGGCCTCCACGTCGTAAGCCTATCTGATCCCGACCTAGGCCGAATCGTCTCCCCCTAAAATTCCAGCCCCGCCGCCACCCGGTTCTCGATCCTGACCACTAGGCCGTGGATCTTCGCCATCAGCACGTCGAAATCGATCGGCTTGGTGAGGTAGCTTTCAGCGCCGGCACCTAAGCCCTCGATCATCTTTTCCCGGTCGGCCAACGCGGTCAGGAAGACAAAGGGCATGTTCGAAAATTGCGGATGGTTGATCTGCAATTCGCCGAGCATGGAGATGCCGTCCATCTCGGGCATGGTAATGTCGGAGATGACGATGTCCGGTCGGTCCTTGAGGATCCTGTCCAGCCCTTCCTTGCCGTTTTCCGCCTGCAGCACCCGGATGCCGGCATCCTCCAGTTCCTCGACAATCAGTTCGCGAACGTCTCTTTCGTCTTCGACGCAGAGTACCGTGATCATTGTGTCCTCCTCTTCTCCCCATCGGGGATCATGCGGCATGAACCTCCGCTGCCGCCTCGGTTTCGATTGCCCTGGCCGGTCCCTTGACCGGTAGGACGAGAGTGAACGTCGTGCCCTTGCCGCGCTGGCTCTCGACGAAGATGTCGCCGTCATGCAGCGTGACGATTTGCTTGACGAGTGACAGCCCGATTCCCGTACCGGCGATGCCGGTCGAGGTGCGGGCGCGGAAATAGGGTTGAAAGAGCTTGTCGATATCCTCGGCATCGATCCCGACGCCTTCGTCCTTGACCGAGAGGAAGACGAAGCCTTCCTCTTCCCAGCCGCGGATCAGGATATCGGGTGCGCGCGGCGCGTATTTGATCGCGTTCGACAGCAGGTTGGTGATCACTTGCGAAATCCCGAGCGCATCGCAGCGGATCATCGGCGGCAAGGCCTCGATATCGGTTTCGAAGCGGTGATGTGGCGAAGACAATTTCTGCCGCTTGATCGCCTGTTCGATCAGCTTGTGCAGCGCGCAGTCGACCAGCGAAAGCTCCGCCTTGCCGGTCTCGATCCGTCCGGCCGACAGAAAACTCTCCATGAGTTCGACCATACGAGCCACCGCCGAGCGGATCTGCTGGGTCTTGTCGCCGAGAAAGGCCGCGTCGATCCCGCCCTTCTTGCGCAGCAACCGCTGGGCGGCGCCGTCGATGATCGCGAGCGGGGTACGGAATTCATGGCTGGTCATGGTGACGAACTGCCGCTGCATGGCATTGATGTTCTTTTCCTGCTGCAGCGCTTCTTCCAGCGCCGCCGCCTGGGCAGCAATCTCGGCCGTGCGCTGGCGAACCGTCTTTTCCAGCTCGTCGCGATTGCGGATCAGGTCCTTCTCCGCCCGCTTGCGCACGGTGATGTCCGTATAGCTCAGCACGTAGCCGCCATTCGACAGCGGTTCGGAGCGCACCGCCAGCACCTTGCCGCTCGTCCGTTCGCGTTCGAAACTGTAGGGCAGGCCGAGTTCCGCCTGCTCGACGCGCTCGCGCACCATCGCCTCGTGGTCACCATCGCCCCATTCCCCGCGGCAGGCATTGTAGCGCAGGATGTCCTCGAAGGAGGAGCCGGGCGGAAACAGTTCGGGCGGAATGTTCATGAGGTCGTAGAGCCGCCGGTTCGCCATCAGGAGGCGGGACCGGTTGTCGAACACGCCGATGCCGCCCGGAATGGCATCGAACACCTGCTCGAGCAGGCCGAAGGCCTTGCGCTGATCAGCCGTGGCAATGGCCACCTCGGCGAAGATATCCGCCTCCTGACCCTTGATCCGCCAGACATGCACTTTCACCGGATAGACTGTACCGTTGCGTCGGCGCTGGATGCTGTCGAAGGATATCTTCTGCGTCCGCCCCAGCATCAACGGCACCAGTTTCGATCTGTAATCCGCCTCGGTAAGCCCGGCTTTCAGCTCCGCTGGAGTCATCTCCGACAGGGCATGGAGTGAATGCCCGGTCCTGACACTCGCTGTGGCATTGGCCCGATTGATCTGCAGGCTTTGCGGGTCGAAGACATAGATCTCGTCTGTAGAAAGCTCCACCATGTCGAGCAGTGTGCCGGTACAGCCGTTGCGGTGCGCGATGATGATCCCGATTTCCTCCGCAAGCAGGCGCAGGATGGCCAGCTTTTCCTGGCTCATCCGTTTGGCCGTCCGGCCGAAGAATACCACCGTTCCGGTTCGAGAACCGGATGGGTGTTGGATTGGCAGGACGTAGACAGCGGGTCGCTGTCTGCCATGGCCGAGGGGTTGGAGACCTTCCTCGGGGCAGATATCGAGCGGCAGCGACAGATCGTCCGCAGCATGTTGGTGCAGCAGGCGATGACGGTCCTGCTGGCCATCGGCGATATAGACGGCACAGCCCGGAGAAAGGTCGAATGGAGCGATCGTGGTGATGATCACGCAGACGTCTGTCAGCACCTCCGTCAGGCGGCGTTCGGGTGTGGCGGCGCGGAGGATATCCCGGTCGGCCAGGAGAGCCCAGACTGGCATCTCGTTCCACGTCATCTGCGGCATGTGCATGCCCCGCTTGATCGCTGCTCGGATACTTACTTTAGGTCATCCGAATTAACCGAACCAAACGGTCTTCGCTGCAATTTGAGCGAATCGTGTTCTTTGCTGCCGATGTCGACCATGTGTGGCGCTTGCGTCTTCCATCATGACTTTCCAGAAGCAAACGGCTAACGTGCGGCCACTTCAGCAGGGGACCTCCGCATCATGTTCACGTTACTGGCCATCATCGCCGCCATCGGCCTTTATCTTGTCTTCGTTTACAACGGCCTCGTCAAAGCCCGGCAGATGGCCGAGGAAGCCTGGTCGGGCATCGATGTGCAGCTGAAGCGCCGCGCGGATCTCATCCCGAACCTGATCGAGACGGTGAAGGGGTATGCCGGCCACGAGAAGGGCACGCTGGAAAGCGTGGTCGAGCTGCGCAACAAGGCCCAGGCTGTGCCCGCAGGCGACGTCGCCGGCCGCGCCCAGGCGGAAGGCCTGCTGGGTGCCGCCCTCGGCAAGGTGATAGCGCTCGCCGAAGCCTATCCCGACCTGAAGGCCAACGAAAACTTCCTCGAGCTGCAGAAATCGCTCGAAACCGTCGAGGGCGAGATCCAGATGTCGCGCCGCTATTACAATGGCGCGGCCCGCGATCTGAACGTCAAGGTCGAGAGCTTCCCCAACAACCTCGTCGCGGGCCAGTTCGGCTTCTCGAAGAAACCCTATTTCGAGATTGCCAACGAGGCCGACCGTGCGGTACCGACGGTCAAGTTCTGACGTCCACACAAGGACGCGCTTGAGAGACTGAATTGATGACGACTGACAGTGTGACCATCCTTCCGCCCGCCCATGCCCTGACCGGCAAGGTGAGCCCTCCGGGTTCGAAATCCATCACCAATCGCGCTTTGCTTCTGGCAGGTCTGGCCAAGGGCACGAGCCGCCTGACCGGCGCGCTGAAAAGCGATGACACCCGTTATATGGCCGAGGCGCTGCGCCAGATGGGCGTGACCGTCGAGGAGCCGGATGCCACCACCTTCGTCGTCACCAGCTCGAGCGAGTTGAAGGCACCATCCGCCCCGCTCTTCCTCGGCAATGCCGGCACCGCCACCCGCTTCCTGACCGCCGCACTGGCGCTGGGCCACGGCCGCTACGTCGTCGATGGCGACGAGCACATGCGCAAGCGCCCGATCAAGCCTCTGGTCGAAGCGCTGAAATCGCTCGGCGTCACCATCGAAAGCCCGACCGGGTGCCCGCCTGTCACGATCGACGCCACCGGCCGTTTCGAGAAGAACCATGTCGTGATCGATGCCGGCCTGTCGAGCCAGTATGTCTCCGCCCTCCAGATGGCCGCGGCCTGCGGTTCCGAGCCGTTCACCATCGAGCTTGCCGGTGCCGATATCGGCGCCCGCGGTTACATCGACCTGACGATGTCGGCCATGCGCGCCTTCGGCGCCAAGGTCGAGCAGCCGACACCATCGTCCTGGGTTATCCAGCCGACGGGCTATACCGCGACCGATTTCCACATCGAGCCGGATGCTTCTGCCGCCACCTATCTCTGGGGCGCGGAAGTGCTGACCAAGGGCCGGATCGACATCGGCACGCCGTCTGACGCCTTCACCCAGCCCGATGCCAAAGCCTATGACGTCATTGCCCAGTTCCCCAACATGCCCGCCGTGATCGACGGCAGCCAGATGCAGGATGCGATCCCGACGATTGCCGTGCTTGCTGCCTTCAACGAGACCCCGGTGCGCTTCGTCGGCATCGAGAACCTGCGCGTCAAGGAATGCGACCGCATCCGCGCTGTCTCCACCGGCCTCAACAACATCCGCGAGGGCCTGGCGAAAGAAGAGGGCGACGACTTGCTCGTCTTCTCCGATCCATCGCTTGTTGGCCAGTCGCTGCCGGCCGCGATTGACACCTTTGCCGATCACCGCATTGCCATGAGCTTCGCGCTGGCGGGCCTGAAGATCCGCGACATCACCATTCTCGACCCCGGCTGCGTGGCCAAAACCTATCCCGGCTACTGGGATGCGCTCGCTTCGCTCGGTGTCGACCTCGTCAGGAACGATCCGAAATGAACATGCTCCTTCGCCTGTGCTCCGCTTTCCTTCTTGTTCTCTGGATGGCATGCGGCGCGCAGGCCGAGGAAGTCATCCGCGATTACCACGCCGACATCACCGTCCTTCCCGACGCCTCGATGGAGGTCACGGAAACGGTCACCGTCAATGCCGAGGGCAATGACATCAAGCGCGGCATTTTTCGCGATTTTCCGCTTTACGCCCAGGACGCGCGCGGCTTTCGCCAGAAGGTCGATTTCGAACTGATCTCGGTGGAGCGGGACGGTCGCCCCGAGAATTACCATACGGAAAACGTCACTGGTGGCATCCGGATCTATACCGGCTCTGCAGACGTCTTCCTGCGTCCCGGTGAATACACCTATACCATCACTTATCGCACCGGCCGCCAGATCCGCTATTTCGACGACCACGACGAGCTCTACTGGAACGTCACTGGCAATGGGTGGTTGTTCCCGATCGATCGCGCCGGTGCGACGGTCACGCTGCCCGACAATGCTCTCCCGACCAAGACCACCTTCTTCACCGGTCCGTCAGGCTCGCAGGAGCAAAATGCGCGCGAAGTCCCGGGGGCGAACGGCGTCGAGTTTGAGACCACGCGGCCGCTCGGCCCAAGCGAGGGGCTGACGATCGTGCTGGCCTTCGACAAGGGGCTTGTCGCAGCCCCCTCGGCGGAGGACAGCACCTGGTGGTTCATCCGTGACAACCTGAACACGATCATCGGTTTCGGCGGGCTGGCCGTGATCTTCCTCTATTATCTCCGCTCCTGGCTGGCCGTCGGCCGCGATCCGCCGAAGGGCATCGTGGTACCCCGCTGGGATGCGCCGGATGGCATTTCGCCGGCACTCGTCAACTATATCGACAACACCGGCTTTTCCGGTGCCGGCTGGACGGCTCTGTCCGCCGCGGCACTCAACCTGGCGGTAAGTGGCTATGTCGAACTCGACGATCTCGACAGCAGCATCACGATTCGGCGGACCAAGAAGGCGATCGAAGGGAAGCTACAGGCCGGCGAGGCGTCGCTGATCGCCGAGATCCCCTCGGCCGGCGACGCACTGGTGATCGACAAGGCCAATGGCAAGCGGGTGCAATCGGTCGGCAATCGCTTCCGTCAGGCGATCGAGAAGGAACACCNNTCTCGATCGCCGTGGTCGCATCGCTCTTCATTTTCGGCGATCTCAGTGAAGACGTCTATGCCCTGATCTTCGTGCCGACCTTCTTCTCCGTCTTCTTCGGCACCTTCACCATCGGGCCGGTCAACGGGTTCCGGCGGGGCCGCTCGCTGTTCAGCAAGATCATCACCGTGGTCGCGCTTGCGCTCATCGGCTTCGTCGCTTTGTCGACCATGGCGCTGATGCTGATCTCGATGTGGATGGATCTGGAAGCCACCCACCAGTTCCCGGTCCTCGTCGCCTTCGGCGGTATCCTCCTGGTCAACCTCCTCTTCTTCTACATCATGGGCGCCCCGACCCCGCTCGGTCGCAAGCTGATGGACGGCATCGAGGGCCTGCGCGTCTATCTGACGCTGGCCGAGAAGGACCGCATGAACATGGCCGGAGCGCCGACCATGTCGCCCAGCCATTTTGAAAAGCTTCTGCCCTATGCCGTGGCGCTCGGCGTCGAAAAGCCCTGGTCGCAGGCCTTCGAAACATGGCTGGCCACAGCAGCCGCCGGTGCCGCAGCCGCCAATTACAGCCCCGGCTGGTACCACGGCAGCAACTACGGCAATTTCGGAGACCGCATCGGCGGCTTCTCCTCCTCCATGGCCTCGACTATCGCCTCCACCATCCCGACCCCACCGCCCTCCAGCTCCTCGTCCTCCTCAGGCTTTTCCGGC
>UCMS01000032.1 GCA_900473805.1 Hyphomicrobiales bacterium
GTGATTTCGAATTCGAGACGTGCCACATATGGCTATGACCAGCGCATCGAAGTGCATGGCTCATTGGGGTCGGCCAGTGCGGAAAACCAGCGCCCGATCTCGATTGAGGTGGCGACTGCAGAAGGCTACACCCGCCCGCCGCTGCACGACTTCTTCATGACCCGCTACACCGAAGCCTACGCGCATGAAATCGCCAGCTTCATTGCCGCGGTCGAAAGCGGAGCGTTAATCTCGCCTAGCGGGGAAGATGGCCTACTTGCACTTCTGCTTGCCGACGCGGCAGTGGAAAGCGCTCGGACCAGTCGGCGCATCAGCCTGGCGTGATGCCGCGTTTGTCGCAAAGAGGTCTAACTCCGTCATAGGAAAGGGGCCGACCTTTGGCGTTGAGAAGTCCGCTTAGTCAACGGGCGCGCAACGAGCAGACCGTTCGCTCCCGGCCCCAAATGACACCTCTCATGTGGATCTGAACTCAGTGTGCGGCGGACTCCGATGAACTCAAACGCCGCCCTCCCATCGCTCAAGTCTTCGTCTACGCCTCTGCCGGAGCGCGCTCCTTTGGCAGCCAGCCCCTAGTAAACCCAACGCTCATTGCACCCGAGGTCAACCTCAATTGCTCATGCAAATGATGGCAATCGCTCAGGACCGCGTGAAGCGCTTTCCGCGCATCTCCACCGAACAGCTCAAGAACCTTTTCGACCTCGTTAGGCTGCTCTTCCATACACGGGCTCACTGCTTGCATGGCTCTTCCTCCTCCGGCTTCTTCCGAGCGAGCACGTAGACCGACTGGCGAACGGCCATACCGCTGAAAGTCTGGCGCCTCTGCGCTTCATTTCTCTCCCTCCAAGCCCGCGCCTTGGCAACCTCGGCAAGCGCATTCGCAACGACATCATTCGTGCTCGTGGTGGTCATGTTTCACCTCATTTGTTCGCTTTATGTTCTCATTCTCCTGATGTAGTGTCAACTATTCGTCGTCGATGGAGAGCGGCTCCTTAGACGGTGAAAAATCGAATCCTGACACCCTGGCGGGGGCGCGAACGAGAGTTGCCATGGCAAGCCGCAAACAGCGTTGGACTAAGACCCTTCTGAACGCACGTTTTCCCCACCACGTCATCATTCCCTGGCCTGACAGCCGCAGCGTTCAGGATCGCCTGCCGATCATTTACGAAGCCAGTGCGTTGGGCGTGGGACACACGCGGCTGGTCTCGCTTGAGGCAGATTCGACCTGGCTGCTGCACAGCTTCGCCGACCGAGACATCGCTCTTCGCTTCCGTGCTTGTCATCGGGGCGAAATGATCGAACTATCCGAAATCGATAACCTGGGATGGTGGAGGCCAGCGGAGGACGGCATGTGCAATCTCTACAACATCAGCACCAACCAAGAAGCCATGCGCGCGTTGGGCAGGGTTGCGAACGATATCCTCGGTAATCTCGAGCCATCGATCAATGTCTATCCAGACCGCCCAGCACCCGTCATTCGCAATCCGCCCGGCGGTCGCGAACTTGCCGCTTTGACTTGGGGAATGCCGTCACCAAGTTTCGTGACCAAGGGGAACCCGGACACGGGTGTCACCAATATCCGCAATATCGAATCCAGACACTGGCAGCCTTGGCGGAGTGTCGAGCACCGCTGCCTTGTACCCTGGACAACGTTTTGCGAATGGGAAGATACGAAGCCGAGGAAGACAAAGCGCTGGTTCGCGCTAAATGAGGAGAAGCCACTGGGCTTTTTCGCCGGGATCTGGACGACGTGGAATGGTGTCCGCGGCTCACAGAAAACGCCGCGGCCAGGCACCCACGAGCTGTTTGGTTTCTTGACGTGTGAACCGAATGAAGTGGTCGCCCCCATTCATCCGAAAGCGATGCCAGTAATTCTCACCACCGAAGCAGAGCGCGAGATCTGGATGACAGCATCGTGGGAAGAAGCGCTGAAGCTGCAGAGACCACTTCCGGCCGCCGACATGATCCTGCTTCCTCTTGCTGACTAGTTTTTAAGATGCTTGCGATGTTCGTCAGCAATATAGCGTGCTTCGCCCTCGGCCATATTGATAAGATAGCCAAGCAGAGTGTGGCCGTTGTCATCAGCCACCTCCATCAGGCTCTGCAGGCGCTGCGCGATTTCGTCTAGCCGCCTGATGGCTTGCACCCGCTCTTCTGTTGTCCATCCTTGCGGAGATGAAGCACGGCCATTTCGATCAGATAGCATAGGAATTCGTACCTGCTTTCCTTTGCAAGCTTCAAAGCAGCCTCTAGCATGTCAGCGATCAACTCGTCATGTTTCATGACAGTCCCCCAATCTCGCCGCATGTAGACATTACCACAAATTAGTAAGATTAATCTCCCGTAGAACTTGAGGGGTCTGCAACGGTCAGGGAAGGGAAATTGACGACCACACATGGCAAGGAAGATTCCACGGGGTGTGGGCAGCATTGTTGATGCTAAGGTAGCCCCCGGCGCTATTGAAGTTTTTGTCGGCGAAACCGAAGCGGCATCAGCGTTTATGACTCCTCACCTTAGCGAGGAGCAGTGGGGCGTGTCGCGCCGACACAGCAATGCGCAACTGCACTTCAGATACTTGTAGCCGTTCTTAGAGGCGGCACTTCGAGGATCGGAGCGCCCGGCCTTGCGAAACCATCTACGATTTCCAGTTCAAAGCCCTTCTTCCTCAACACAGCTTCCCAAGTCATCCTGCGGGGCTCTTCCTCGAACACCTGCAAAGTGAAGAAGGCCTCGGATTGAAGCGTAGTGATGGCTCCAGTGGGATCGATGTGAACCGCGGAGAGAAGAGCACGCTCATAAGCGTGTGTGTCGACTGCGATACGGTTGGGCCAGACTTCGACACTCCTCGAGTTGGTCGGGGTGTGACCGTGGACGATAATCTTTCCAAAAGACCCCACGTAGTCCAGGAATCCTTCGCGGATCCACATCAAGTCGTGATGGCTCTGGCGCTCCATAGGAACCCCCGGCCGCACCCCGGCATGTACAAGAATATGCTCTTCGAGTTCCACGTATTGCTCGGCGGTGCGCATGCAAGCTAGATGTTCTTCGCCTACTGTGCTTGCAATTGCCTCTGGCGTAACTTTGTCGCCGACCCTGAAACCATACGAATGCAGAGCTTCCATTCCCCCCTGCGAGACCCATCTGTACACATCGAAATCGTCGCCCTCGATTGCGCGCAGCAGCAAGGACTCGTGGTTCCCCAGGATAAGTTTCGACTCGGGAACGTCACAAAGTGTCTCGATTACAAGCTCCATCGCTCGGCGGCTGTCGGGGCCCCGATCAATTACGTCGCCAAGGAATACCACTCGATAGTCGAATCCTTCTTGCTCCGCCTTATCCTTGATCTCGACAAGTAATGCTTCCAGCAAATCGGCACAGCCGTGGACATCACCGATAGCGAACGTATGCATCGTGTTCATTGGCATCAATTGACACTCCTTCGTAGCGCGTCGTCGCACGAGAGAAGTCTCTGAATCCTTTCCAAAAAGGGATACCGCTTCGAACGGTTATCGATCGGTGAATGGGGTCTTCATACGAAAGTAAGAGATTGCTGCGGCCAACGCACTATGCGGCGACTTAGCGAGCTGTTTACCGAGACTTCCGATACCTCTGGATCCTACCGACGGAGTAACTGGCCCTTAGGATGGGCAATTTACGGCAATGGCGAGGATTTTCGCTGTCAGATGCCGGAGGGATAAATGCGCCTTGAGCTAAACAAGAACATAGACGGTCAAGTCGTCTTCGAGCCATCGGACCTGGAGATGGCGGCCGCAATCGAGATCCTTAAACGGTTCGAGGGAATCCTGCTTGATCCCGATGCGCAGGAGTGGATGTCAGATCTATATCTAGGATGCGCGGCTGATCGCGTTGCATTCGACGATGCTCCATATCATGTGGATCCTTCCGTTGGGCCTGCCATCATGATCCACATCAATTTTGAAGAACTCTCTGAGGGGGCCTTCATCGAGATTTCTCCGGAAGGACTCCATGGTCTCATGTTCCGCGGGCCGCGAAGCAAGGAACTGGCAACCGGGCTCATTCTCAGTATTTTATGGGAGCGCAATCGTGTCGTCCAAGGAGAGATCAACGACATCCATATTCCGAGCATTGCCGATAACCTGAGGGCCGTGCATGAGGCCATGCGCGAGAACTGCAATTTCCTAGTCGCACGAGAGCCGGACGCGTTCGCCGCGCCATAGGCTGCTAGCACTGGGTACGACCCGAAGCTGACAGAAAACAACAAGCGTATTCAGGACGGCGATCCGAAAGCACATACAGCAAGCCACGCTTCAGGTCTTGAGAGCTCGGGCTCCCCGAAGGATCCTTGTCCGTGCCGGGCGGTCCGCTGACCGGGACGTGGTCCACGTCTCGTTGAGCGAGGCGCAGATCAGCTCATCCCATGTCCGCAGACTAGGTCATTCCTGCTCCGTAGAGCCGCTTAAGTTTGCGGTTGCAAGCAGAGAGTTCTCCGATAGGTTGAATTTAGTCTGGACAGGAGATCGGAAATGACAGGTGAACAGGTTGGTGTAGTCGCTGCTGCAGCCGTCTTTACGATCGTTGTGCCAATCCTTTGCATCTGTTTCGTAGTTCTCTACGTGAAATGGCGTCGTAGAGCACGGAGGGCTGAACCGCAGCTCGCTGAAGCATCATCCCAGCTTGGAAAGATTACCGCTGAGAATGAGAAGCTGAAGTCATCACTGACCTCTCTGACCGAGCGTTTCCGCAATGTCATCGACATTGATTCCGAAGCGGAGCGGGTGCGCACGGAAGTCGGCCGGGTTGAGGCCGCGCTGTCGGCTCTCCGGCTGTCATACAAGGAGAAGAAGGGAATCCATGATCGCTTGATCAGAGAGGTGGCCGTATTCGACGAGCGTCTCGCCTTCGCCGAGATGGGTGTCTACGAGCCCCATTTCGATTTCACAGACAGTGAGCAATATAAGGTAGCTATTATGGCCACCCGTGAGGACCAGAAGCGCTTGGTTTCCGGAAAGGCCGCGGTTATCTGCAAGGCAAACTGGTCGGTTGATGGCAGCGCCGCCAAAGGCCAGACAATGACCAATAGGAATATCAAGCTCACGCTCCGGGCCTTTAACAATGAGTGCGAAGCCGCCATCGCCAACGTTCGCTGGAACAACGCGAACGCGATGGAGAAGCGGATGGTGAAAGCCGCCGAGCAGATCGATAACCTCAATGCTTCAAACCAAGTGTTCATTACCGCGGACTATTTGAAGTTGAAGCTCAAGGAGCTTTACCTGACCCACGAGTACAGGGAGAAGCTGAAGGTTGAAAAGGAGGAGCGCGCAGAAGCTGCCCGTGCCGCCAAGGAGGAGGCGAAGCTCATTCGCGATATGGAGAAGGCGGAGGAAGACGAAGCACGCTATCAGCGTCTACTCGACAAGGCGCGCGCGGAGGCAGCGAAAATCACTGGGCCGCAGCTAGATGCCTTCTCGGAGCAGATACGGGTCCTTGAGGGGGAACTTGCCGCAGCCCATGCAAGAGTGGAGCGCGCGCAGGCGATGGCTGAGAAGACGCGGTCTGGGTACATCTACATCATCTCCAATATCGGATCATTTGGCGACGACGTGGTGAAGATTGGCCTAACGCGGAGGCTCGATCCCGCAGATCGCGTGCGAGAACTCGGGGATGCTAGCGTACCCTTCGTATTCGACACCCACGCGGTCATATACAGTGATGATGCTCCGACTCTGGAGCGTGCTCTGCACGGTGAGTTCGAGAGCTTTAGGGTCAATGCCCAGAACTTCCGTAAAGAGTTTTTCCGGGTGAAGATTGACGAGGTTGAGGCGGCTGTGAAGAAGCTGGCCCCTGGCGCACCCTTTTTCAAAGATGTCGAAGCGCAGGACTACCGTGAAACCTTAGCGCGTCGTAACGCCATGCTGACGAGTGTGACCGAGGGAATGGAGCTGCTTCCGGACGCTATCTGACGAGGTGGCCTGAGGAAACGGAAAGCCTTCAACGGAGTCAATTCACTTGCCAAATAGCCATCCTAAAAGTCCCGAACGAGCAGGTCGTGCCGGAGCTGGGGAGGCGATCGTAGTTTCAGAACGAGGTGGGCTTGTTGGCTGCGGTGGTTCCGGCGACCGTGCAGCAGGCGATCGGGGAGTCGGTTTGCTGGCAAAGGAAGCGCTAGAGGTTGTTCGGTGAACTCTTTGAGGCTCTGGCGTAATGCCACGCTCGACGAACTGCACGATGGGATCAGGTAGTTCCAGAGACTCCTTCGCCCTTGTCAAGGCGACATAGAGGAGTCGCATTTCAGCAGGATCGGGAGCCCCAGTCTTGCCATCGGCCGGACTGCTCCGAAGAAAGTCATCCATCAGCCGCACCGATTTCCACTCGCGACCCTTTGACTTGTGCGCCGTGGAAATCACCAAATCCGCCTTTTCCTCTTCGACGGTCCTGTTCAAAGCCCACATCAACTGCTTCTCACCGCGTTTTTCTACCAGGTTCACGAACATGACGAGATGCGCCCCTTCATCCGTCCGGGCAAACTCGACGACCTCGTTCCACGACTTGAAGCCGAAGAAAACAGGACAAGTCGAAGGCTCTCCTTCCTTGAGCGCTTGAACGCCGCGCAGCATTTCCATGAGTTCGGTCTTGTCGCCAACCAGGTGCGGTTTTCGGCCATCGTCGAGCGCTTCAATAACCGCGCTAATAGTGGTGGCATTGGTCCGCGCCAGGATTGCGGATGGATTGGTCCGACCGATTCTGCTGCTGATCAGCGAGTTGCCCTTCACGGGCTGCCGCTCGCCGAGCTTAACAAGCATCTTGGTTGCGAGATCCGCGATCGCATCACCGAACCGGAATGATGTTGTCAGATACGTGCTGGCCTCGGTGGCAATCGCCTCCATGGCGTTCACCGCACCCCGCCATTCGTAGATCTGCTGGTACCGGTCCCCGACATAGACTAGTTGCGCCCGCTGCCGCTCGAGCACGTCTAGCACTACGGGGTTCGTGTCCTGCGCCTCGTCGAGCATGATGTAGTCAGCGGCAATGATCGGTCGGGAAAGCCCCCAGAGTTTGAGATATCCATCATGCCCCAAGGGGAGGGGATCCGCTTCTGACAGCATACGCGACCAGACATGCCGCGCGCCTTTAAGTGCGAGAGCGGAGACTTCTTGCTTTATTTCCTCGGGCGCGGCGCGGATGGCTCCAAGAAGCGGCACGTGCTGCAATCCAATGTCGTCTTCCGCACTCTGCGAATAGCGCCTGATCGTCTCGAGATACAGGTAGCCCTGAGATTCCGGTGTAATTGCGTACTTGTCGCCAAACCGCTGACGCTTGATGTCGAGCAGTTCAACGAGCTGCTTCGCTGTGCATTTGTTTGTCAGTTTGCCGATGTCTCGCTTGTACCCGGATGGAGCTGCGCGAAACGCCAAGCTGTGCGAGGTCGAGCAGTCGACGGTATCCGGAAACTTCTGGCCTGCGTCCGCAACGATGCTCTTGTTGAAAGCAAGGTACTGACCACGGAGCCCCGTGGCATTCGCAATAAGCTGAAGAGTCGAAGTCTTACCAGATCCTGCAAACGCGTTGATCTTGAGAGACTTTCCCACGAGGAAAGATTCGAGCGCGGCGGCTTGTTCATCGGTCGGCTTGAACTTTGACTTCTTCCGGCTTGTGGGGCGCGTGTGCTTATTCGCTGTGCGTCTCACACCGCTTTGCTGCGCGGGCGAAACTGCACGATCCGCACCGAACAGGTCGCCTTGGGGAGCCGGAGCCTTTGCAAGCGTTCGCGCGACTTCTTTTTGCAGGGCAGGGGTGTTTTGGTTCTTCTGTCTGAAAGTCAGCTCATGGTCGAGTAGGAGCAGGAACTCGCGATCGTTGTCACGCGCCGCCTTGCGGAAAATCTCTTCCAGTTCCTTGAACGACTTTGAGATGAATGGTCGCTGCACAGGCAGTACTCGCATTAATGGTGGTCGCCAGTTATCGACTACCGATAGCCGCCCGGCAAGGGCATAGTCGCCCCGCCAAGTTAAGCGGTGAAGTGCGAGTTGGCGTGGAAAAAGCGAATGTCATAGCCGCGAATCGAGGAGGTCGGTTCGTTCTCGGATTTTGGTTCGGTTTCGGCACCGTATAGCGGCAGTGGGGCCTCCTCCTCGCCTAAAAAAGCGATGACTGGAAAAGGAGACAGAAACGCAGCGAGTTCATAAGCTGAGCTCGCGCTCCATCTCATAGATATAGAAAAGCCACGCTCCGATTTCTTCTGGTTAGGGGCTGCTCTCGACTTCCGGGACTGGCTGAAGATGCATGTGGTAGTGATGAATTTCTTTTTGGTCTCCGTAGCCGCCAACCAAGGATTCGACTGGCGTGGAGCGAAACTCGTCAGAAATCATAGGCGAAAAGGAACCGTGGTGAAAAACTGAACCGAATCCCTCGGTCATCGTCCTCACGTCCGAGGCAGCATCACCGCCGCGTCGATCCTGCGATGGATCAGCGAAACCAACGAGAAGAGATCCTCTGCATCCTCCTTCGACATGACCCAGTTGACTCTGGCTGCGTGGGCGGTGGTGTTCCGGAACATCCCGAAGGTGCCTTTAAGCAGGTTAGCGAAACCCTTCTGCTCGCTCTTCTCGCTTTCCGTAAGCAGGTCGTTGATCGCCAGCATGGGAGGCGAACCTGAGAAGGCCAGATCCACAAGGCCACCACCATCGTCAGTCAGCCCTGTCCGCTGCCTGACCTTCTCGGCGACGCTCTTCACCGCCTCGAGCACGGCGTGAAAGTAGTTGTCAGCTAGGAGTTCGTCCCGACAGAAACGAAGCACGTCCGGATGCACACCTCTTGTTACCAGATCCTTGCGCAATTCGCGTGCACGGCGCGCGGCATCGGTGAGCGTTTCGGCAGCGGTCGTCGACATCAACCTCCCCGCATCGTCGATAGCCAGGCCGCTGAAGGCAAGTGCTCGGTTTAGGTTGGCACGCATAGGCTCGAAGCGATGGGGTTCTCTCGAGTAGCGAGCAGGCTTCATGGCCTTCCTGATGAACCCGATGATGTGGGTGCGATCGCCTCTTCTGTTTTGATCGTGGGCGAACGCATTGAAAAGGCGCTTCCTTTTCGTCATCGAAGGATCTGTGTCCCGGATCTCCGTCATCGACAGCAGGTGGCCGATCTCCGTCCCTGTTAGTCCGTCTTCGGTATCGCCCAGCGCGTCGGCGACGGCTTCTAGTTGAGCCTGAGTGAATGAAGCCATGTTTGCCAATCCTCTGGCGTATCTGGGCGCGGACTATTTCGTCACTGTCTGCAGTATCGCGAGCAGGTTCCTGACGATCGCTTTCTGCATGTCCGCGACCGGGAGGTCGTAAGCCCCCGCCAGCCCTTCTACGCAGGTCATCGCGTCTTCCGGCCTCGCAGGACCAACCTTGCCGTCAGTGAAGGGGCCGTCCGTCTCGGTGAGAATCCGCTCAAGAGGTACGGCCTTCAGCAGTGCGTTTGATTTTGAACTCCGAAGCATCCTGGCGTTGATGGAGAAATAGCATCCCATCTCGACGGCGCGTCTGGCTTCGACGGCAGTGCCCGTGAACCAGTGCAGAACCATGGTATTGTTCCGCAGGTCGAGGTGCTCGTTAGCCATATCCAGGACAGTCGAGGCCGTGCGAATGCTGTGGATTGAAAGCACCTTCCCGCCCTGCTTGGAGCACGCCTTCAGGATGCGCTCGAAGACGTGTTTCTGCTCGGGTAGCGACTTGTAATACTGAGGACTCGCATCCAGTCCGACCTCTCCAACATAGCTGCTCTTGTCGAGCAGCTTCTCCCACATCACGATGTCCGACCCATGGCTATGAACGAGCTGGGGGTGGAGGCCGAGGGCGGCCCTGACATGCTTCGTCTTCGAGGCAAGTTCGTGATTTCGCGACCAGGCGCGAGGCGTAGTTGTCACGGCGAGGGTATAGATCTCCCTCGTCTCACATTCCCTAACGAGAGCTTCGAAGTCCGGGTAGAGATCGAGATGGCAATGGAAATCGACCAGCTTAGCCATTCCCAGCCTTCGATGAGTATGTTGTCACGCCTTCGGCTTTCAAGAATTCCGCCACTTCCGTCATACCCCTGAGATACAGGTCGGCATAGTCATCGATCTTGTCCGTGTCCTCGAACAGCGGTCCGGTCTTGTAGATGTAGGCCCTGGCCCGCGCCGGGTCCTCGGCGAGCATAGCTGTCGCGAATTCGAACCCGCGGAACTGCTCCCCGGTCTTTTTGGTACTGTCGAACTCCATCTTCGGCAGGTCATCTGTCCTGTACGGCGTCGGATCAGGCCCGAGCACCTCTTCAGCTCGTTTAAACGCCGCGCGGCGAATGATGCAAGGCAGGCAATGGCCGCAATGCGGTTTTCCGCCGCCGTGATAGCGATCATGGGCCGGATGGGCGCATGACAGCGAGATGTTAGCGACCTGCTTCAGGAAGGCGATATCCTTGCACTCGACGATCATCTCGCCCTTGGTCTTCTTCCAGTAGGGGTTCTGAACGTCGCCGAGGATTCCGAGCTTCGACAGGAGGTTGTTCCAGCGCCGGAGATAGTAAGGGTGGGTTGTCCGGGTGCTGTTGCTGCCGAGGCGCGTGGGATCAAGCGGGACATTCAGAGATATCAGGCCGTTCTCCGGCACGATGATCGGGAAGGGCGCCCGCAACGAAGATCCGGCGAATGCGGCGAGTCCGATGAACAGGAACGATCGTCCGCGTGTGGAGTTCTCGCCCTTGATATCCTGAAAGCCCCCATCGATCCGCGGGTTGCCGAATGCGAGGCGCTTTACTCCCCGATTGTCGAAGCGCTCTTTGACTCGGTCGAACAGATCTGCCTGTGGCTTGCTGATGGATCCATCCGCGCGGTGGCTGACGAACAGCACATTGTCGCGTCCGGCCCTCAGGTGGTCGATCGCTCCGATGAGGCTGTCGAGGCCGCCGGAAAAGAGTGAGATTCCCTTGAAGCTCGGCTCAAGAAGGCTTGCCTGAACGGGGAGCCCCGTAGCCACTTTGTCGGGCCACGGTCGGAAGTCGACGTGCCACAGGTCGCCAGTTAGGAACCTCAGCATGGCCTCGAGTGTGTCCTTCGTACCCTGCCACAAAGCTACGTCGTGAACGGGGAGATGCAGACCGATCTCTCTCGTCCAACCGTCCTGGCTGGTTTGAATTCTGTTGAATCGCGTATCGGCCAGATACACCAACGTTGACAGGAGAAGGACCTCAAGCCCCACTATGGATGGGACCGCGTCCACGCTCTTCATCTGTGTGATGGCGTCGTCGATTGATAGGCCGATCTTCAGATCCGGGCGGAGGATGTCGATTTGCAGAATACGTTCATCGCCGCGCGGCGCAGGGGTGAAGGTGTCGAGGGTGCCGAGCTTCGGAGAAAGGACATATCGGGTCACTGTTCGTCATCCTTCTCATCGTAATTGCCAAAGGACGCATGCGCTTCCTCGTAGATCATATCGATCTGGGCCCGGACCTGGTCCTGGCGCAGGACCCCGCCGATCGACGCCATGGCATCCTTCACTCGGCCAGATACCCAGTCCTGGAACAGCCGCTGCAGTTCGCGGGCAGACAGGCCCGTTTCCGGCAGGGTTATCATGTCGTTGCCAATGGCGTTCTCGATACGTTTCGTCACCGTGTTCGCGATGAACCGCTCCAAAATGAAGTTGATCGTCTCCGCGTCAGGACGTTCCAGGCGATCCTTCATGCCATCTGGAATTTCGCACATGGCATCGATGTAAGCCGCACGCGCATAGGCTTCGTCCAGATCCCCGCCGGGTTCGCAGATGTAGTCGACCAGCGCGTAGAAGATCTCCTCGGTTGTGCGGTTGGCGAGGCTCTCCAGGTTCAGCCGCCGCAGTTCCTGTCGGATGTCGGAGCCTTGGGCACCAGCGCTGAGCAGGAATGATGCAAGCTTGGCGGCAGCGCGCCGATCCGGTGCAGCACGCGCGGTCGCACCCCGAGACCCCCCGGATGCTGTCTTGACATAGGATCGGGCGGCCTTGGCGAAACCACGCGACCTATCATCGCTGGAGGATGCCTTCGCAGCCCCATTCATAAGGCGGCGACCGCCCCGATATCGATTCTTGTTCGGGGAGGGGGCCGCCGACTGCGCGGCAGGGGTGACTGACTGTCCTCCCGCGCTGCCACCTGCGGCTCCACCGCCACCGCCGCCCAGCCATGAGGGGAGCAGTGGGTTCTTGCCTTTGCCGCCGCCGAAGGGGGTCGATGTGCCCATTATCTCGCCACCTTCAACTTGTGGGCCTGGCTGGCGAAAATCTTGAGGGCTGGGTTCTGCGACTTGCTCCATTTTTCGAGAATCGCGACCAGCCGCGCCTGCCCGGCGACCGACTTCACCGCACCATCATGCCCGCTCGAGATCCATCCGGAAATCTTCACTGGCTGCAGTTCATCCAGAAGATCGAGATATCGACCCTCGAAGTGCGGGAGGCATTCCACGAACGTCACGATACCCTCGAACAGCGGCGGCTTGGTCATCAGGTCAGGAGACGCAAGCAGTCTCAGGCGCGCCTCGTCGAACACCTTTCCACTCTCGGTCGGGCTGAGGGCTTTCAAGTCCTTGCTGATCGACTTTGCGGAGAATGTGCCTTCGTTCAGCTTGACGACGATTTCGAGGAGGTGAGGATCAAGCAAGGCAGCGGATGCCGTGTGGTTCTTCACGTCGTTGATGACGAAGAGGTAGGGCTTGAGAGCAACATCGGCGAGAGCAGGGAGGGTCTCAGCCCAGCGCCGGATCTTGGTGTCGGCTGTCCACTGGAGGACATCGCCCGTGGCGGTCGGTGGCGTGGGCGCGCCCGCTTCTTCCTCGCCTGTCTCCTCCTTAATGTCGAGAACCTCGCGCTCGAGTTCTTCGAGGCTCGGGCTTCGGCCATCCAGGGACGAGGCCACTTCGCGCGCGATCAGATTGAACATCGTCTCAGGGAGGAAGTATTCCGCGAGCATGATCTTCGCGAGCACCGCCTGATCAATCGAATCGCCGAATCCTCTGGCTTCCGAGATCTGCAGCCGAAGGTTCAGCGCGTTGACGAAACGCTTTACATGCCTGGGATTGCCGTTTGTGCCCGTGGCGAGAACTGGAGCGATCTGATGCACGGTGAGCACCGCATCCCTTATCTGATCGTCATAGGCATCGCCGAGCGCTTCCCGCACATCGGATTCCGAGATCGATTTCTGCTCCCATGGCCGCGACATGTAACCGCTAGCCGTCTTCAGCAGTTTCTCGAATCCTACCGATGCCTCCCCGATGATCGAGCCGACGACCAGCAGGGTCAGGTAGGTCCGGGTCTCCGCGTGCCCCATGGACGGGATCCGGAAAGGAACCTGGATAAGCTTTTCAAGATAGGCGCGCGGGTATTCAGCGGCTACTTCGCCTTCCGGAAGATTGGGGAAGTGTTTCGTAACGGCGTACTTGATCATGTTCTCGTCTGCCCCGATGACGAACGCGGTGTTCGGCAGCATGACGAAGAGCCGGATCGCTTCCAGCGTCTCGATGGCCGTCTCGGGAAGGCAGCGATCAAGATCGTCAACGAGAACGACCAGTTTCTTGATCTTCGCGGCCTTCATCAGATCCTGGAAGGCAGCTCGAAAGGCGCGAATCTCGGAAGGGACAGAGGGAGACTCGCCTTTCTCCTTCCAGTATCCCTTGGCCTCCTCGACGACGGCTTCCGCGTTTTCCTTGGACAGCACGTCGGTGGGTGATCCCAGCTTGGAACCGACAAAGCCGACGATGTCCGAAAGCTGATCCGGCGATGGCAGCCCCGTCGCAAGATTGAAGGCGAGACCGCCCGTGCGCTTGGCAACCTTCAGCCAGTCGATCCGCTTCAGGATGTTTCGAACCTCTTCAACCGCCTTCGTAGCGAGAGAACGGTTCTCGATCAGGTCGTGGACGATGCCTTCGATCAGGGCGATCTTGGCATCCTCGAACCCCTGGAACTGCCACCCGTTATAGCGAATGACCAGCGTGTCCTTCCCCTGATCGGGGAACCGGGCGGCGATCATTTCCAAGACAGACGACTTTCCGGCACCCCAGTAGCCGTGAACACCGATGGTAATGGGGCGTTCGTCGCTGCGCGAAATGAGATTGATGACCGTCGCCGCGATTGCCTCGTTGCGGAGCAGGTCGACCTTTGTCTCATGATCGGGGATATAGCCCAGATTTCTTTTATGCGCAGTTCCGCTCATGCAACCTTCATCCATATTTATTCAAATACCGATCGTATAGGTTGATGATGTCATCAGTTTTTGAGCCGGATCAAGGTCCCAATCGGCGTAGGATGGGTTATTCTGTTCTTTTTTCGTTCGATGCTGTCGATGGTTAGCAGATATCAGTGCTAGCAGTGCACTTGTCGTGGCTCATGGCGTCTCTGCTCGCTACTTCGCGCTTGGAAAGTCTAGTTGATGCAATGGTCCAGTTCTCCTTTTGAAAGCTGCTGGCCATTCACCGCAACTTCAATACCCAGAGACGATCTGTTCGAATTCCTTGTCGCGCTACGCCCGGATTATCGAAAAGAGCTTTCGGTTCATCTATGGGTAAACTGGATGCGGGAGGTGCTCGAGGCCCGAGCGCAAGCTGTTCGCCCCCGGAGGGCGAGCCCTCCGGTGTTGTGATGATAATGAGCACAGGCGCCGCGATCACCGCCACAAGCGTGTCCCGTCTACGCGGCGACGATGATGCGGCCATATCCTTGCTAGACAGCTTTCGGGTACTTATCTTTATTGCGTAGACGGCGTGGTGTCGTCGTACCCAAGAACACTTCCCTTTGAGGACTTTATTGATGTCTAGCAATGACAGCAATCACGGTAGCAGAAGCTCGCTTCCCCGCACGACATCCCCGGCAAAGCCGGAACGGTCACCCGGCGAAACTTCGGCGCAACCTGTTACCACTGGCGAAGGAGATCGGCCTCCACCGCCGAGACGCTGACCGCTCGAACGCAGGGCTGTGCATGGGCAGTCAGTAAAATCGGAAGCATTCACGAGTAATTCCAACGAAGATGGAAGCGAACATGTCCGGAAACGGAAGCGACCACGGCACAAAGAGTTCCACACCGAGGACAACCACGGTCCAGCCACAGACTAGTGGTCAAGGTGGACAACAAGGATCTGTTCAGCCGGCTACAACTGGCTCGGGAGACAGGCCACCACCACCGCGGCGCTGATCACTTTTTCCAGCCGATATCAATCTGCTTTATCTCTGAGCGCGGGATGTAGCTTATAATTGTCTCGCCCGTAGATGTAACCTGCTCGCAGTCGTGGCTCTCACCATCGTCGCTATGAATCGTGGTCACGTAGAGCGCGATTCCGTCATCGTTGAGAATAACTGGTTTGGTAGGGATACCCGCCTGTTCGGGCAACTTTAGCCAGCTCTCTAGGATCTTCCCGTTGTTGAGATGAACCTGAACGAAACTCCATCTCGTCCTCGCCGACGTGACCGACCTGAAGGCGGACGTCTCGTGGTCGTCGTGGTAGATGTTCAAGAAGGACATGGCAGCCTTCACGCCCTTTTCGATGTAGCGCCGCCACAGAAGCGCTGAAGCCACCGATCCGATGATCGCAAGAGCGCCTATCATGACCACGCTTTTGTAGTCGGTTTCTATCACCGTGGTGGGAACCGAATGCCCAAGCTTAATCAGAAGCCATATGACTACATACGAGAATACGCGTCCAAGTGTGCCGAACACGAGGACCTGCAGGAGAAAGTCCTCGGTCTTATGTTCTGCCTTCTTGGTGGCCGTCGAGAGCTTGTAACCGAGATATCCGGCAACGAGCACGATCTGGATCTCATATGGGAGTTTAAGAAGTTCGTTCATTGTACCTCTTAAGCTACAAATTTTGGTATGCGAGGTAGTACTGCCGTCGTCGCTTTCGACACGCGTTCTGCTGCTGACCGGATCGCATTCCTGACAATCGCGACCTTCTCCCCATCGTTATCAAGGACGCGAAGAATGGCAGCGTCGTCCACACCCTCCATGTCCGAAATGGCAATCAGTCCGGCGTCGACGAGCGCGCAGTAGTCGCCCCGCGTCAGGTTTGCTCCAGCATCACGGGCGAGTTCGACAGCGGGGCCGGATACTCCGTAAGTAAGTCGAACGGTAAGATTCTGTACGCGTTCCGACAAGTCGAGTTCTGGATGCAGGATCTCGGCTACCCTCGCAGCAACGCCGATCAGATCTGCGGTACGAGACGACACGCTTCGGATCGGACCCGCTGAGCCTCCGAAAGCGCCTCCATGCTGACCCATCGTCATTTCGATCTCGCTCATCGGCTGACCCGAGACATAGAGAAGGGCAGCGATCGCCTTCTTGGCTCTCAGCGTGGCGCTATGCTGGTCCACTGCCTCCGTATTCAGTCTGCTAATGACGTCCCACGGGATATCCTGCTGTCCGAGTAGAGAAGGCCATGTGTGTGGCTCCTTGTGGATGCTCCTCTTGTTTATGGGGAAATGCACGGAGTCCAGCTCGATGGTATTTTGAACGACGGTAAGAAGAACCGGATCGGTGATCTGCGACGGCGATAGAGGTGTCAGCGCGCCAACGAGGCGTACGATCGATCCGACCTCGATTGCGCTTTCTCCAGCGAGCTGGCCTAACGGTGCGAGCGAGTAGAGGTCGTCAGCGTCTTTTTCTACTAGACCATAGCGTTCGAGGCTGGCCAGCGCCCGCAAGAGTTCGTCATGGGACCAGCGCCATCCATCGTGCCGGCGCGTTGCTAGGTACGCGCCGAAGCTGCTTTCCAGAAACGACACGATGTTGTCACTCGATACGCCGGGTGAGCCCCCACGAGGCAAGGCGACGATGACCCGTACGATCAGCGAGCGAGGGTCCGTACCGCTGGAAACGAACCGCGACGACAGATCTTCTGGTCTGCCTACGACATACCTGCGCCACAGGTGATCTTCGTCGCGAGGAGTGAGCGCCATCAGATACGAGGTGCCCTCATCGGCATAGCCCAGGCGGCCTGCGCGTCCGACCAGATTCTTGTACTCGGCCACGGAGTATGGGACCTGACCGGGATGCTCCAAGCCAGCAATTATGACGCTGTTGGCCGGAGTGTTCACGCCCATCGCAAGCGTCGTCGTCGCTGAGATGACAAGCAAACCGGAGTCGTCCCTGCGGAACTCTTCCTCTATGACCTGGCGCTCGATCGGCTGAAGATCGGCGTTGTGAAAAGCAACGCCATGCTGAAGATCAGCGATGAGGTCTCCGTGCGCCTGCGAGGGGTCCAGCCGCGGCATGCGCCTGACAGCCTCGTCTGCCGATGGCAGCCCGAGCCGGGCCGCCAAGTAGTTGCCGACGTTCCGCGATTCGCTCTTCGTCTCGCGGAAGACAATTACGTGCTCGCCTGCGGCCGTCAGTTTCTTGACGAGCGGAATAATCCAATCCTGCGCTGAATCCTTCAATCCCATCCGGACCACCGCGTTCTGCTCTATCTTCTCGGTCCCGTCGGAGGGATCTATATAGCGGAACGATCCATCGTACCTCAAAACTCCTTCACGCAGCGGCACGGGACGTTCAGTCCGCCGAAGCAGCCTTCCACCGAGCCAGATTTCCAAGCCGCCAGTATCACCAATCACAGCCGAGAGAGCGATGACCTGTGGTTCTATGCCTTCGCGTCTGCGCATCCTGATCAGAGTGAGGATGAATTCGAGATTGGCTCCGCGCGATTGATCGGCGATCATCTGGACTTCGTCGACGACGATGGTGCCAGCTTGCGATAGAATATGCGGATATGCGAGCGCCAATGCCGCGAACTTCTCATAGGTCAGTAGGGCGATGTCATACTTGCCGCGGATCAGCGGTGAAACATCGTCAGTCTCACCTGTCGCCTCAAGCACACGGAGACCGAAGCCGCCATAGACCTTCTCGAACTGACGGCGCTTGTCTGCGACCAGTGCTTTCAGCGGAAGAAGGAAAATTGCCCTTTTCCTATCCATGACCTGCCGGAGAGCTGCGAGTTCTCCAATCATGGTCTTGCCTGACGAGGTCGGGGCGGAGACAACAAGGTGCTTGCCTTGAAGGATTCCGTATTCGTTGATCGCCTCCACCTGAAGTGAATTCAACGATGGAAGGGCTTGCCCCCATGCGTTGAGGACCTCGGAAGCGAAACCGTGTGCAGCCAGACTCTGAATACTCGTAGTGATGGCTACAGGAGAAGTGGATGGGAAAGCAGCCTCGAAGCGTTCGCCTTGAACGAAAATGGGCCAGCTAAGGCCGCCATCAATCTGGCCACGCATTGCGGGGTTCTGACTCTTGCCGATCTGATGAGCTGCAGCCTTCACTCGCGCGGTCACGTATTCCAACATCTGGTAGACCGACAGTCTTCCCGCCTCGACGATCTCCGATGGTCCGCGCAACGCTTCCAGGAGGTAAAAAGTGAGGAGCCCGTGGCCATGGCTGGAAAACTCCCACGCCTCTTCCGTCGCTGCCGAAGCGGTGAATATCAAACGGCCCCTTCCAGCTAGCTTCTGGAGGTAGGTTTCCGTCGAGGCGAGGTTGCGCGGGATCGCTGGAACCTGCAGTACCTTCGCACCAAGGCCGCCAGAGAAGCAGCAGTCGAGGATCAATATAACGCGCCGAGCAGGTATCTTCGAGAACCATTCCTGGAGACGGTCAAGGGGGAGGGATGTTGCTTCGATATTTTCGTAACTGGTGTCGTGAACGATCAATTCGTGTGTCTCCGAGCCATGTCCGGAGAAGGCAATTACAACGGTGTCGTCAGCATCGCACTCTGTGAGTGCTTCAAGCTCTGTCTCGATCCTGGAGAGAGTGGCCTCTTGGTCAGTCAGGAGTACTGTTTCGCCTCCGAGGGTATCGGCGAACGTCGCCTCGAGCGCGATGGCATCGCGGGCCGCGCAAGACAGGTCACGGATTTCTGGCGAACGGAAGCGATCGATGCCGACGAACAATCCTTTGAAAGCCATGCATTCACCCTTTGTTCTTGCTGGTACTATCCGGACACCTTTCAGTGTCCGGCATTGGTCTGATCCTGGGTTGCTCGCCTTATCTTGAGGCTGGTCAGTCGTCGATTGAGGCGGCCTCTACTCAAGCTTTTTGGGCCGGGCAACGCCTTTGATCTTTCTTTTCCCGGTCCCAAATGGGGCCGGGAAGCTTCGTTTCTCGCGGCGACATTGTTTGTCCAATGTCATCTCAGTGTCGCAATGGCAAACCTAGTGTCGCGCTACACTTTCATCCCACGTTTTTCTCTCAGCTGCACCCACTCGTCGCGCCACACGTATCGCACTTCTCACACGTCCCATTCCGCACCATCGTAAAATTCTGGCATTCCGAGCACATGTTGCCCGTATAGCCTTGCGCGATGGAGCGCATGCGGCGCGACGCCTCGAGCTTCTTGGCTTCGGCCTTGGCTGCCGCGGCCTCGTCGGCTGCGGCGTCGGTGAAGACGCTTTCTTCGGCGATCTCTTCCGCGAGTTCGGCAGCCCGTTCCTCGTAGTCGCGCTTGAAGGACACGACTTCAGACGTTGCGACGGCGGTGGTCACTTCCAGCTTGCGGGCGGTAGCGCCGGCGGAGAAGGCGGTGACGGAGGATGCCTTGGCGGGGGCGGCTGTCGCTGCTCCCTTGGGCTCGGCGCCGGCGGCTGCCGGCATGTGGCTGGAGACGAGCGTCGGCTTGTAACCGCGGGTCAGGCCCTTGGAGACGACGTCCGCCTTGCCTTCCTTGACGCCACGGCCAAGTGCGGTCGCGGAGAAGTCGGAGGTGTCGACATGGGCAAGATCGCTGCGACCGAGATAGGAGATCGCAAGCTCGCGGAAGACGTAGTCGAGGATCGACGTCGCATTCTTGATCGCGTCGTTGCCGGTGACCATGCCGGCCGGCTCGAACTTGGTGAAGGTGAAGGCGTCGACATATTCCTCGAGCGGCACGCCATATTGCAGGCCGAGCGAGACGGAGATGGCGAAGTTGTTGATGAAGGCGCGAAGGGCCGAGCCTTCCTTGTTCATGTCAAGGAAGATTTCGCCGAGGCGGCCGTCGTCATATTCGCCGGTGCGCAGGAAGATGGTGTGACCACCGATCTTTGCCTTCTGGGTATAACCCTTGCGGCGGGTGGGCAGCTTTTCCTGTTCGCGCACCACCCGCTCGACGATGCGCTCGACGATGCGTTCGGTGATGGTGACGGCCTGGGCGGCGGCCGGCTGCTGGATCAGGTCTTCCAGCGCATCCTCATTGTCCTCGTCCTCGATCAGCGAGGCATTGAGCGGCTGGCTGAGCTTCGAGCCGTCGCGATAGAGCGCGTTGGCCTTCAGCGCCAGCTTCCAGGACAGCATATAGGCGGCGCCGCAGTCTTCGACGGTGGCTTCGTTCGGCATGTTGATCGTCTTGGAGATCGCACCCGAGATGAACGGCTGGGCCGCCGCCATCATGCGGATATGGCTCTCCACCGAGAGATAACGCTTGCCGATCTTGCCGCAGGGATTGGCGCAATCGAAGACGGCGAGGTGTTCCTTCTTGAGGAAGGGGGCGCCTTCGAGCGTCATCGCACCGCAGACATGGATGTTGGCGGCTTCGATGTCCTTCTTCGAGAAGCCCATGTGCTCCAAGAGGTT
The DNA here is from genome assembly GCA_900473805.1 of Hyphomicrobiales bacterium. Lineage (GTDB taxonomy): Bacteria > Pseudomonadota > Alphaproteobacteria > Rhizobiales > Rhizobiaceae > Allorhizobium. The sequence goes on from UCMS01000032.1 coordinate 20,551, forward strand.
GAAGCTCATGTCGGCGAGCTGCTCGTCGGAGACCTTGAGGGTTTCCTTGAGGAAGTCGGCGCCGAGCGTCCACTGGTTGAAGACGAACTTGATGTCGAAGGCGGCCTTCAGCGCGCCGTTGACGGCTTCGATCTTCTCGTCGGTGAAACCCTTGGCCTTGAGCGAGGACGGGTTGATGCCCGGGGCCTGGTTCAGGTTGCCATGGCCGACGGCATAGGCGTCGATTTCGGCGATCTGGGACTCAGAGTAGCCAAGGGTGCGCAGCGCTTCCGGAACGGCAGCGTTGATGATCTTGAAGTAGCCGCCACCGGCGAGCTTCTTGAACTTCACGAGCGCGAAATCAGGCTCGATGCCGGTCGTGTCGCAGTCCATGACGAGACCGATGGTGCCGGTCGGTGCGATGACCGAGACCTGAGCATTGCGGTAGCCGTGCTTTTCACCGAGCTCGAGTGCCTTGTCCCAGGCAGCCGTTGCATGTGCGATCAGCGCCGGATCCGTGCACTCGCTATGGACGAGCGGAACCGGGTTGACCGAGAGGCCTTCATAGCCATCCGACAGCCCCTGGGCGGCGCGGCGATGGTTGCGGATGACGCGCAGCATGTTGTCGCGGTTCGGTGCAAAGCCCGGGAAGGGGCCGAGTTCCGAGGCCATTTCGGCTGACGTCGCATAGGAGACGCCGGTCATGATGGCGGTCAGCGCACCGCAGATGGCGCGGCCTTCGGCCGAGTCATAAGGGATGCCGGAGGACATCAAGAGGCCGCCGATGTTCGCATAGCCGAGGCCGAGCGTGCGGTATTCGTAGGAGAGTTCGGCGATCTGGCGCGACGGGAACTGCGCCATCATCACGGAGACTTCGAGAACGACGGTCCAGAGGCGGACGGCGTGTTCGTAGTCGGCGATGTTGATCTTCTTCGTCTCGGCATCCTTGAACTGCAGGAGGTTGAGCGAAGCCAGGTTGCAGGCCGTGTCGTCGAGGAACATGTATTCCGAGCACGGGTTCGACGCGCGGATCGGGCCGGCGGCCGGGCATGTGTGCCAGTCGTTCATCGTCGTGTTGAAGTGCAGGCCCGGATCGGCCGATGCCCAGGCGGCATAGGAGATCTTCTCCCAGAGGTCGCGGGCCTTCAGCGTCTTCATGACCTTGCCGTCCTTGCGGGCGGTGAGGTTCCAGTCGCCGTCATTTTCGACCGAGCGCAGGAAGTCGTCCTTCAGCGAGACGGAATTGTTCGAGTTCTGGCCCGAAACCGTGAGATAGGCTTCGGAATCCCAGTCGGTGTCATAGGTCTTGAACTCGAGATCCTTGTAGCCCTGCTGGGCGAACTGGATGACGCGCTTGATATAGTTTTCCGGAACCTGGTCCTTCTTGGCGGCCTTGATTTCGCGCTTGAGGGCAGGGTTCTCGTTCGGGTCGAAGCAGGCGCCGTTGTCGGCCTCGCAATTGACGCAGGCCTTCATGATCGCCTTCAGATGCTTGGCGACGATCTTGGAGCCGGTGACGAGAGCGGCAACCTTCTGCTCTTCCTTCACCTTCCAGTCGATATAGGCTTCGATATCCGGATGGTCGATGTCGACCACGACCATCTTGGCAGCACGACGGGTCGTGCCACCCGACTTGATTGCGCCGGCTGCGCGGTCACCGATCTTGAGGAACGACATGAGGCCGGAAGAGCGGCCGCCGCCGGACAGCTTTTCGCCTTCGCCGCGGAGATAAGAGAAGTTGGAGCCGGTGCCGGAGCCATACTTGAAGAGACGGGCTTCGCGGACCCAGAGGTCCATGATGCCGCCTTCATTGACCAGGTCGTCCTCGACGGACTGGATGAAGCAGGCATGTGGCTGCGGATGCTCATAGGCCGACTTGGACTTGACCAGCTTGCCGGTGAAGGGGTCGACATAGAAATGGCCCTGGCCGGGACCGTCGATGCCATAGGCCCAGTGAAGGCCGGTGTTGAACCACTGCGGGGAATTCGGTGCGACGCGCTGGGTGGCGAGCATATAGGCGAGCTCGTCCTTGAAGGCGGCAGCGTCTTCTTCAGACGAGAAGTACTTGCCCTTCCAGCCCCAATAGGTCCAGGTGCCGGCCAGGCGATCGAAGACCTGGCGGGCATCGGTTTCCGAGCCGTAGCGCTCTTCCGCGGGCAGAGCAGCGAGTGCCTTCTCGTCCGCGACCGAGCGCCAGAGGAAGGAAGGAACGTCGTTTTCCTCAACCTTCTTCAGGATCTTCGGCACGCCGGCCTTGCGGAAATATTTCTGGGCGAGAATGTCCGCCGCCACCTGGCTGAACTGAGCCGGGACGTCGATGTCGGCAAGACGAAATACGATTGAGCCGTCGGGGTTCTTGATCTCGCTGATGGCCTTGCGGAACTCGATCTCCGCATAGGCGGACTGTCCCGGTTTGGTGAAGCGACGTTCAATGCGCATCTGCCTGTGTCCCTCGATCTTGGGCGCCGGAAATCGGCGCGAAAAATGGCGTCCGTCTGCACGCGTCAAACCGCGCAGCCGGTGATTTGTTCGTCTGTCAGGTGATTCATCCGAAGACTACGGCACCCTGTATCTTGTGGTGATGGTGGCTGCAAACGCTAAATATAGTATTAACAGTTTATTGCCGCCAGACATAGACCCCCGCTTGGCGGTCAAAAATCGCACAGAAATCCTAGCGCGGGCGGCGTCGTCAGAACGCCGTTCCACCTCGAAGAAAGCCGCTACAATGTTTGATGAAACCCGGCCTCGTTAATGCCCGGTCCAGTCGCCGCCGCAACAGGATCCATTAACATCGACGTGACTGATTCCGTCAAGGGGTGGTCCGTGAAGGAAATGTTAACGCTATATGTTGTGGTGGGCTGTTGTGGATAACGGGCAAAAGGCCGAAGTCACGGGAATGTCTCGCCTTTCCGACATGGCCATCGCCGACGACGCAGGGCGTCTCGCGTGTCAAGCTTCCGTCACGAATATTTTTCTGTCCGGTGGTGGCACACTAGCCATAGTGTCCGGATGCGCCGTCCACAGGCAAAACGACCGGGAATCGGGGCCGTAAAAGCTGGGGATGACGGTGGCAAAACGGGGAATGCATTACATCTGTCGCGGCCTGTGATCGGGCCGTGGGGGATGTCACAGTGCGATGCAGCAAATCCTCTTATTTCAGAGGGTAATCGCAACGAATTTGAAACTTGTGCTTCCTAATTTAGCGCGTGATCTGTGTGGAATGAACTCCATGCCCGGCCGCGAAGGCCGCCTGCCAGGATGGCGGGTCGTGTGGAGTCTCGTTCATGTCGATCGCCAATCTATCCATTTTGAAGAAGGTGAGCCTCGTCGTCGTCCTGATGGGTGTGGCTGCCGCCGCCATCGCCGCCGTCGGTGCCCAGGGCCTGTCCTCGCTGGGAGCTGCACTGAAGGACACCGGTGCCCGCGAGGAGGTCGCTCGCGAGGCGATGGACCTTCGTGTCGACATCATCGCCATTTCCCGCATGACCTATCAGCTGGCGCTGGCCCCCGAAAAGGCGGCGGATTTCGCGGCCGAAACCGACAAGCGTTCCGCGGAGATGCTGGCGCGTCTGCCAAAGATCGCCTCGACCGCCAATCCGACGGAGAGCCAGCTGCTCGACAAGATCAAGGGCACGCTCGACGCCTATTTCACCCAGATCCGCGAAATGGTCGCGGTCGCCGGCTCCGATGCCGGCAAGGACCCGGCCGTGATGAAGGCCGAGCTCGCCAAGGCGCTCGACGCGCAGAAGGTGGTGACCTCGGCGGTGAAGGAATATTCCACGCTCTCGGCCACCACGCTCACGGCCTCGCGTGACAACGCGCTGGCTGCCTCAAGCTTCACGATGCTGGTCCAGATCGTAACGGCAGCCGTCTGCATCATCGCCGGCGTCGCCGTGAGCTTCGTGCTTGCACGCCGCGGCATCGTCAACCCGATCCGCCGCCTGACGGCCGTGATGTCCGATATGGCCGCCGGTCGCCGTCCCGACAGCATCCAGGGCACCGAGCGAAAGGACGAGATCGGCGAGATGGCCCGTGCGCTCGAAGTCTTCCGCATCAACGAAGAACACATGCGTGCCATGGAAGCCCAGGAGGCCGCGCTGACGGCGCAGAGCAAGGACCTGCAGTCCTCGATCAGCGTCATCGTGGCCGCCGCTGCCGCCGGCGACTTCTCGCAGCGCATCTCCAAGGCCTATGACGATGCCGACCTGCAGCGCTTCGCCGGATCGGTCAACGAACTGGTGGAGAATGTCGATCGCGGCATTACCGAAGTCCGCCGCGTGATTGCGGCCCTTGCCGATGCCGATCTCACCCATGAGATGCAGGGCCAGTTCCAGGGCGCCTTTGCCGAGCTCCAGGGCAACGTCAACCAGACCATGGCCGTGCTGCGCCAGACGATGCAGAACATCCTGACGGCTGCCGGCACGATCACCGGGAACTCCGGCGAGCTGTCGTCAGCCGCCAACCAGCTCGCCCGCCGCACCGAACAGCAGGCCGCCTCGCTCGAAGAGACCGCAGCGGCGCTGGAGGAGATCACCACCACGGTCAAGACCTCGACCCAGCGTGCCAACGAAGCGTCGCACATGGTCCGCGAGACCAAGGAAAGCGCCGGCAAGTCGGGCGATATCGTCCGCAACGCGATCGACGCCATGGGCCGGATCGAGCAGTCGTCCAGCAAGATCAGCCAGATAATCTCCGTCATCGACGAGATCGCCTTCCAGACCAACCTGCTCGCGCTGAACGCTGGCGTTGAAGCTGCCCGAGCCGGTGAGGCCGGTCGTGGTTTCGCCGTCGTCGCCCAGGAAGTTCGCGAACTGGCCCAGCGTTCCGCCAATGCGGCGAAGGAAATCAAGACGCTCATCAACACCTCGGCCGAAGAGGTGAAGGGCGGCGTCTCGCTGGTCCTGTCGACCGGCGATGCACTGCGCGAGATCGAGGACCTGGTCAACCGCGTCAACGACCATGTCGTGACGATTGCCCGTGCGGCGGAAGAACAGTCGGCCGCACTCGGCGAGATCAACACCTCGGTCAACCACATGGACCAGATGACCCAGCAGAACGCCGCCATGGTGGAAGAAACAACGGCAGCGAGCCAGGTTCTGGCTGGCGAAGCCCGCCAGTTGCAGGCGCAGCTCGCCCGCTTCCAGCTGGAGGCAGGCCAAACCGGTTCCTCGAATTACCGCACGGCCGCCTGAGCTTCTCAGCTAATTCGATAAATACCGAAAAGAGAAGCGCCGCAGCGATGCGGCGCTTCTTTCGTTTGCGTGGCGAAAGGGGCAGTATGACGCGAGATCGGCCGTCGTTTGCCGGATGGCGAGCGTGAACCGCATCGCATGAATGAGGAGGCGAGCGATCATGAAACTCTTGTTGTTGGGAGCGACCGGTTTGGTCGGCCGCCATGTCCTGGAACTGGCACTCGCTGATCCGCGCGTGACCGCTGTGATCGCACCGAGCCGGCGACCGCTTCCCGAACGACCCCGGCTGGCGGCCCCGATCGTGGATTTCAGCGCGCTACCGCAGGATCCGTCGATCTGGGCTGCGGATGCCGTCATCTGCGCGCTCGGCACGACGTTGAAGCAGGCGGGATCGCGCGAACGGTTCCGGCCGGTTGACCACGACTATGTGCTGGATATCGCACGGCTGGCCAAGGCAAACGGCGCGCGCACCTTTGTTCTCAACTCGGCAAAAGGAGCAGACGTCAGCTCGGTCTTCTTCTACAGCAGGGTCAAGGGCGAAACGGAGCGCGATATCGCTGCCCTCGGTTATGAGAGCACCGTGCTGGTGCGCCCGGGCTTGATCGATGGGGCAAGGGCAGAACCGCGCCCGCTCGAAGCGTGGGCGGGCAGGGTGCTTTCCCTGTTGAAACCGGTGCTGCCCCGCTCTGCCCGAGCCAATCCACCGGAGGCGATTGCCCGGGCCATGCTGGAAGCCGCCTGTTCGGCCAAGCCCGGTCTGACCGTCGTGGCCTCTCAGGACTTGCTCTAAGCAGGCCTGTCCGCGCCACCGGTCGGTCGCGGCCTCAGTTGAAACGCCCGAGCGGCAACTGGCGGGTCATATCATGCACGGCCGGTGTGCTGATCCGCCGGTAGCGTGCCTCGACGAAATTGTAGATCCCGAAGGCGGCGAGGCCGAGCGCGACGATCGCGTAGATGATGCCGCCAAACGGTAGTTCGTGCACCCAGGCCAGCGCATCGGCCATGCCCCCCGCTTGCTGCGGATCGACGGTAAAGGCGGCGTAGAGGAAGAAGACGCCGATGATGGCGAAGACGGCACCCCGGGCAACGAGCCCGTAGATGGAAACCAGCACAGCCGGCGAATTCTTCTCCGCATCGAGGTCGAGATAGCGGCCGAACTTGCGCTTGATACCCTTCATCGCCGTGATGACCCCGCCGATGACGAAGCCGATGCCGATGATCCCGGCGAGATAGCGCCCGAACGGCTGCGCCATCACCCAAGCAGCGAGGCCTTCTTCGCCGGAAGAGCCGCCGCCTGACATCTGGAAGGCCATGCCGAGGCTTGTGAGCGCAAGACCGGCATAGGTGACCGCACTGCCAAAGAGCGCTGCGCGGATCGCATAACCCTTCATGTCGTCATCCTGCCCGTCGGCATTGGCGAGGGACTGGGCGAGACGCCAGGCAACGAAGCCGGCGAGACCGATGCCGATCAGGGCAATCCAAACCCGGCCGAAAGGCTGCTGCAGGATGGTTTCAAGCGCCGACTTCGTATCCGCCTTGCCGCCGGCAAAACTGGAGAAGAGCGCAAGCCCCGCCACCATCAGGAAAACAATGCCGCGCGCGCCATATCCGGCCCGGGCCAATAACTGGAATTTCGATCGCGTGTTCATGAAAGCCTCTCCTTGTCTGCGGAAGGAAACGGAGGAGGAGGGGCGGGGTTCCGTCTGATCGAGTGCAGAAGAACAGGGGAACCCTTGGCGGACGGGAGGGTTACCGTGTGAGGTAACCAAACGAGGACTAGGCATGGCGATGGAACCGGATGAGGGCGGCGGCGTGCCACAACAGCGGACGGACTATTCCGCCCAGTCAGACTCCGGTGCCAAGCCCGGCTTTGTCCTTTCCGCCTGGTCGCTCGTCCTCGGCGGCGTTTTCATCATCCTTGTTCTCGCCGGTCTTCTCTTCATTTAAGAGCCGTCTTCTGACTGTGGGACATGTTCAACCAATCGGTTGACAATCCTCTCGCCTCGGCGCATGTTCAACCACATGGTTGAATTACGCGAACATCCCCTCGATACGATCTTTCACGCGCTGGGCGACCAGACCCGTCGTCGCATGCTGGCTGTCCTTTCCGAAGGGGAGCGCAGCGTCGGTGAACTGGCCGAACCGTTTGCGATGTCGCTGGCGGCGGCGTCCAAGCATGTGAAAGTCTTGGAAAATGCCGGACTGATCCGGCGTGAGGTGAGGGGACGCACCCATCTCTGCCGGCTGGAGCCGGGGCCGCTTGCCGGCGCCCACCAGTGGCTGAGCGCCTACGAGCACTTCTGGACCGGCCGGCTGGATGTCCTCGAGCGGATCCTGCGCGCGCAGGACGCCGCACCTTCCCGAAACGACGACAAGGATGGAGAGTGACGATGACGGAAAGACTGGATGTGAATGCCTATGGCCGACTGGCCGAGCCGCAGACGCTGGTGATCGAGCGGCTGTTGCCGGGTCCCGCCTCGCGAATCTGGGGCTACCTGACCGACAGCGACCTGCGCCGGCAATGGCTGGCTTCGGGCGCCATGGACCAGAAGGCGGGATCTGCCTTCGAACTGGTCTGGCGCAATGACGAGCTGACCGATCCGCCCGGACTGCGGCCGGATGGGTTCGGCGAGGAAATGCGCATGAAGAGCCGGGTGCTCGAAGTGCAGAAGGACAAGCGGCTCGTCTTCACCTGGGGCGAGAGTGGCGAGGTCTGCTTCGAACTCCGGCCCGAAGGCGACGAGGTGCTGCTGACCGTCACCCACAGACGCATCTCCGACCGCGCCAACCTGCTGATGGTCGGGGCCGGATGGCACATGCATCTCGACATCCTCGTCGCACGGATCGCCGGTGGACGGACGGCGCCGTTCTGGGACGGGTGGTTGAAGCTCAAGGGTGAGTACGACAAGCGGCTGCCGGGCTGAAGGCAGACCTTCTGATGCGCGAAGCCTCCCCGGTGACGGAGAGGCTTCGTCGTTTCCGCTGAAGATCGCGGTCTTTACGGCTGGGTCGGAGGGGCCGCATCAGTGGATGGCGTCGGCTGGGCATCCTCGACGGCGCCTTCAGGCGCGGTCGCCGGCACGTCGGTCTGCGATGGTGTGGTGGAGGGCGGCGCGAGTGTGCCATTGCCCGGATCGACCGGTGGGGCCGGGGTTGGCGCAACGGCTGGATCCTGAGCCGGAGCCGTGGCGTCGGGAGCACCGGTCGCACCCGCGTCGGGAGACGGAGCGGCAGGGTCGGCTGCCGGTGTGGGCGCATCCGCTGCCCCGGCTGCGCCCGCCTCCGGTGCTGCGCCCTGCAGGGCCGTGGCGGCCGGCGAACCCTCGGGCATCTGGTCGGTGCCCAGAGGTTCGGCCGGCGGGGTGGCGCCGTCCGCGGTGACACGCCAGACCGTGTTGCCGGCATCGTCTGCCACGAGCAACGCGCCCGTACCGTCGAAGCCGAGGCCGACCGGTCGGCCGCGGGCCTCCTCCTCGCCATTCAGAAAGCCGGTCACGATGTCCTGCGGCGGTCCGGAAGGTTTGCCGTTTTCGAAGGGCACGAAGAGCACCTTGTACCCGTTGAAATGATCCCGGTTCCAACTGCCGCGATTTCCGACAAAGGCGCCGTTGGCATATGGACCCGGCATGCCCATGCCATAGGAGAAGGTGAGGCCCAGCGCCGCGACGTGGCTTGAGAGGGCATAGTCCGGCTTGATGGCTTGCGCGACCATGTCGGGGCGCGGCGGATGCAGGCGAGGGTCGACATGCTGGCCATAATAGCTCCAGGGCCAACCGTAGAAGGCGCGGTCCTTCACCGAGGTCATGTAGTCGGGCACGAGGTTCGGCCCGAGTTCGTCGCGCTCGTTGACGACGGTCCACAGCGCCCCGCTCTCCGGGTTGAAGGTGAGCCCGTTCGGATTGCGCAGGCCGGACGCATAGACGCGCGAGGCGCCGCTTTCGCGGTCGATCTGCCAGATCGCGGCGCGCCCCTTTTCGGCTTCGAGGCCCCGTTCGCCGGCATTGGAGTTGGAGCCGACCGAGGCGTAGAGGAAACGACCGTCGGGGCTGAGCGCCAGATCTTTCGTCCAGTGATGGTTGATCGGACCGCCCGGGAGGGGCGTCACGACACGTGGCGGCATGGTGATTTCGTTCTGGCCGAGCGTATAGTCATAGGCGAGCACGGCATCGGCGGCCGCGACATAGAGTGTGTCGTCGGCAAAGGCGAGGCCGAAGGGGGAGTTCAAGTCCTTGAGAAGGTCGTGGCGTTCGTCGACCGTCCCGTCGCGGTCGGTGTCACGCAACAGCGTGATCAGGTTGGTGGGCTTCGCCTCACCGCCACCGCCCGACGCGATGCTCATGATGAAGCCGCGAATGACGTCCTTGGGCCGTTCGACGGGTTTACCGGGCGGTGCCTTGCTCTGCACCACGAGCACGTCGCCGTTCGGCAGCGTATGCACCGTGCGGGGGTTCGAAAGGTCGCGGGCATAGGCGGTGACGGTGAAGCCCTCCGCGACCGTTGGCGTTTCGTCTTCGCCCCAGCCGACGACGGGGGCGACCTTGAGGTCGGGCAAAAGGCTCTGGCTGGGTTCCGGCAGCACCGGGTCCGGTCCGATCTGGCTGGAGATGTCGAAGTTGTCCTCGCTGTCGCTGCAGCCGGTAAGGATGATGGCCAGCACGGCGGTGGAGGCGAGGGCCGCCGCGCGAAGGGGCTTGCGGGTCGAAAACGGGGTCATGGGATCCTCCAGGCATTGGCGGTGCGGGTGCCGGCATTCAGGTAGACGCTGGTGATCATTGCGAGCAGGGTGACTGCCGAGGCGATCAGCCCGGCCGGGACGATGGCTGTCCAGCCGTCACCGGCGTGAATGAAGCTGTTGAGGAGCGCCAGAAGCAGGACGCCCACAAAGGCGAGCACCGCAGCAAGCGAAGGACGCAGGGCCCGGGTGGCCGGGCGGACAAGGTCGATCAACCCGGCAATCAAGGCGAGCGCCCCCATGACCAGGCCGAAGAACAGCAGCCAGTCGGAAAAGTTGCTCCACATCAGATGGGAGGTTCGCCAGTAGAGGATGTCGGTGACGAGCGTCAGGGTGAAGCAGACGAACGGGAAGGGGACGAAGAGTGCCGAGAACGGGTAGGCATTCGACGGGGCGGGTGGGGATTGCAAAGCAGCCATTGGGGATCTCAGCCTGTCTGGAGGTGGGACATGCTTGGGATACGGCTGGCGGTGGTGTTTTGTTCCCCGGCAAAAGAAGCGCCTGCGGGTTCCTGCTCGATTGCGGCGGACCGAAACCGCATGCGTCCGAAACGAAAAAGGCCGCCCAGAAGGCGGCCTTCAAATATTCCGGTGTCGGCTGTGCGTCGCTCAGCCCTTGGAACCCTTGGCGATCGGCTCCTGGTAGGTGAAGCCCATGTCCCACGGGAAGTAGATCCAGGTGTCCTGGGACACTTCGGTGACGAAGGTATCGATGGTGGGGACGCCCTTCGGCTTGGCGTAGACGCAGGCGAAATGGGCCTTGGGCATCATTTCGCGCACTTCGAGCGCGGTCTTGCCGGTGTCGGTCAGGTCGTCGACGACGAGGACGCCTTCGCCGCCATTGGTCAGGAGGTCCGCGGTCACGCCCTTCAAGACGTTCATGTCGCCCTGGTTCACGTAGTCGTGGTAGGAGGCGATGCAGACCGTTTCGATCAAGCGGATGTTGAGTTCGCGGGAGATGATGGCCGCCGGCACGAGCCCGCCACGGGTGATGCAGACGATCGCACGGAACTCCTGGTTCATGCCGGCGAGACGCCAGGCGAGCGCCCGGGCGTCGCGGTGGAACTGATCCCAGGAGACGGGAAAGGCTTTATCGGGAAGAGACATGCGGAGGGCTCCGGTGGCTTTGGTGTTTCGATCCGCGCCGCTTCGGCGCTTTTGACCGGGATCCGCGTCGCCGGCTTGCCTCAAGGCCCGCCCTAAACGCGTTTCGCGCGGCTGAACCGCGCGAAACCTGGTCTTTGCAGACCCCAGTCTTTGATCTTGCTCATAGCGGGAATCCCGAGCCTCTGGCAAGGGCTTGGAACCCGGGCCGCAAGCAATGCCTTATCGCGAGAGCAGCGTCAGTGCCGTCATCGAGTCGAGCAGGGTGCGGGTGACGCCGCCAAACAACATTTCCCACCACCGCTTGTTGCCGTAGGCACCCATGACCAGAAGGTCGATGGAACTGTCGGACAGGCGGTTTTCGATGGCGATGGCGGGATCAAGCCCGCTCTTCTGCTGGCTGGTGACGGAGACTTTGATGCCGTGGCGGGACAGCGTGGCTGCGATCTCGACTCCGGCCATGTCGGCCGACTGCGCGGCAGTGTCCGTGGCATCGACGGTAAAGATCTCGACCTCTTCGGCGGCCTTCAGGAACGGCATGGCATCGAAAGTGGCGCGTGCTGCCTCGCGGGATCCGTTCCAGGCAATCAGGACCCGGCGGACCGGTTTCGGCGCAGTCAGGATATGCGGGATGAGCAGCACCGGGCGTCCGCTTTCAAAGAGGAAACTCTCGAGTTCCGAGCGGCTTTCGGAGAGCATCCCCGTCTCGCCCTGCGCCGCGACAACCAGATCGGCGCAGCGTGCGCTGTCGATCAGCGCCGCAGAATTGAAGCCCGAGGACGTGACGAAGCTGCGCCATTCATGCGAGATCCCCTCGCGCCGCGCCGCATCGAGAAACAGTGTCTCGACGGCTTCCGTTTCCCGATGCGCCATGTCCTGCAGCGCCTGCACCGTCACCGGATCCGGGATTTCCATCGGCGCCACCAGCGGCACCATGGCGACCGCTTCAGCGTGAGCGCCGATCACGTGACCCTGAAACTGATTGGCCAGCGCCACCGCGAAATCGGTGACCTGGCGGGTGTTTTTCGGTGTGTCCAATACGGCAAGAACTGTCCGGTAACCCATGATCGTCTCCTCTTGCGGCCCTTAAATCGCGTCCGCGCGAGGTAAACTATGGGTTCCATCGCGCGGTTCCGCCTTGACCTCAGTCAAGGCGCGCCCGGCAAGCCGCGAAGGGTCAGGCAACCTCGCCTGTACCCAGATCGCGGGTCGCCGCCGCATCTTTCTCTGCCCGGATCGCTTCGATCATTGCCTCGACATCCGCCGCGGCGGCATCCAGAAGACCCTGGACTCGGGCGCGCACGATCAGCTCGGTCGAAAAACGGATGCCGTCGAACTGCGGATAGGAGCCGATGGAGGTTTGCGGATGCGCCTTCTGGATCACGCCGAGAGCGGTTCCGATGTCTCCTTCGCCGAAGGGGCAGGCGATGGACCGCGACAGGACGCGCTGTCCGGCGGGGAGCGAGGCGACGACATGGGCGAGCATCGCCTGGAACACCTGCGGCACCCCGGCCATCACATGCACATTGCCAATAATGAAGCCGGGCGCGGTCGAGACCGGGTTGGGGATGTGACGGCTTCCCTCGGGCATGCGCGCCATGCGCTGACGTGCTTCGGTAAATTCCAGCCCCCGCCCGGCATACATGTCGGCGAGCAGCTTCATCGCCGCCGGATCATGCAGGCAGGCGACGCCGAAGGCTTTCGAGACGGCATCCGCCGTGATGTCGTCATGGGTCGGGCCAATGCCGCCGGAGGTGAAGACATAGGTGTATTTTGCCCGGAGCGCGTTCAGGGCTTCGACGATCGCATCCTCCTCGTCGGCAACGATGCGCACTTCCTTCAGATCGATGCCGGCCACCGTCAGCAGATCGGCGAGATGGCCGATGTTCTTGTCCTTTGTCCGTCCGGACAGAAGTTCGTCGCCGATGGCGAGCATGGCGGCGGTCTTGATCGTGGAAGTCATGAATGCATCCTATGGAATGGGCAGGCAGGGTGTCGGGAGGTTACCGTTTTGTGTCTGCGAAGAGAAGTAAAGGGCATCTTTGATTGAACAGTGCGTTCGTGCGCGTGTGACTGGTCGAATGAAGGGAATGCGCTAAATGTGGCACATCCATCACGCGGCGGGGCCGCACGTCCAAAGGGAGATACGACATGGCGAAGGTACTGGTTCTCTATTATTCGGCTTACGGTCACATCGAGACGATGGCCTATGCCGTTGCGGAAGGCGCAAAGTCGGCTGGCGCCGAGGTCACCGTCAAGCGCGTTCCGGAACTGGTTCCGGAAGATCTCGCCAAGGCCTCCTATTACAAGGTCGACCAGAAGGCAGAAATCGCAAGCCCGAACGAACTCGATCAGTATGACGCCATCATCGTCGGCGCCGGCACGCGTTACGGCACCGTTGCCTCGCAGATGCGCAATTTCTGGGACCAGACCGGCGGCCTCTGGGCCCAGGGCAAGCTGACCGGCAAGCTCGGCTCGATGTTCACCTCGACCGCGACCCAGCACGGCGGCCAGGAATCGACCATCCTCGGCTTCATCCCGACCTTCCTGCACCACGGCATGGTCTATGCCGGCCTGCCCTATGCCTTCCAGGGCCAGATGGGTGTCGAGCAGGTCAAGGGGGGCTCGCCTTACGGTGCCTCGACCATCACCGACGGCGACGGCTCGCGCCAGCCGTCCGAAATCGAACTGGAAGCCGCCCGTTACCAGGGCGCCCATGTGGCAAAGCTCGCTGCCAAGCTGGCCTGATCTCCGGCCAACGGATGTCACGAGAGGGCGGAGCTTCGGCTTCGCCCTTTTTGCTGCGACCGTTAAAATCCGATCCTTCGATTTCAGCGCTCGTTCAGTCCACCATGCGATTCTGCGGTCATTGAGCATTCAAGAGACTGAGGATGAGATCATGCAACAGACGGAGCGGCGGCGCCAACCCCGGTTGCGGGCATTGAAGGCTGGCCGCGCGGTCGTGGCCGGCGGTTACTCCACATTCGACTGCATGGTGCGCAACCTCTCGCCCATCGGTGCGAAGGTGGTCTTTGAGAACACGGCCGACATTCCGGCCCGGTTCCGCCTGCGTTTCCAGGATGGTACGGCGCATGATTGCGCTGTCAAATGGCGTTCGCCCCGGGAACTGGGTGTGGAATTCGTGGAAGGCGAGAAGGGCTGATCCAGGACCTCTGTCCGGTTTGTCGGATCAGCGGCGGCGTTTCGCGTCCCTGTCCATGGAAAAATGCCCGCCGAGCGACATCGTGATCAGCACGACGATGGCGACAGACTGGATGAGGATCCGATGGTCTCCCAGCGCGTGGGCCGCCGACTGATAAAGATCCCCCAGCCAAAGGCTGGCAGCCCCAACGGTTTCATGGCCCAGCAGGTAGTCTGCGGATGCCCGGATGCTGAGAATCAGGAACAATCCTGCGTCACCGATATAGGCAACCGATCGCGCCATCGTCATTTGGCTCAAGTCCTCTAAAATATGATGGGTATATATTCATATATGCGGGTAATTTACACCCGCATTCGCGGATGGAGCCAAAAATGGTCTCATGGCCGATTCCGGTTTCGACGCTTGTCGCCGCTCCTCATCCCACGTCGGAAAGGGTGCGTGAGGTCGGGCGAATGCCATCCCGCGACAGGCCTCCCACGCTGGCCGGCTGTCAAAAAGCCTTCGATCAAGGGCTTGTCTTTTGGCGATAAAATCCGGAAAAGGTTCGCACGCGGACGTGGCGAAACTGGTAGACGCAAGAGACTTAAAATCTCTCGGCCTCAGGTCATGCGGGTTCGATCCCCGCCGTCCGCACCAACCTGTCGGTCAGGTCTTTTTCTCCACCAGCGTAAACGGCAGTTCGAAGGGCACCGAGCGTTCGGCGGCGATGTCGTTGATCGTGTAGCGCAGGACATAGGTGCCGGGGGCCGCACCTGCTACGTCGAGGGTGAGGTGGGTGTAGACCTCCTGTGCCGGCGAATGGGCGGTGAAGGTGAAGTTGCCGAACTCCTTTTGCAGGGCGAGCGTCTTGCCCTTGTCGTCGGAGAGTTCGAGATCGACGGTGAAATGCGCCTGGTGGCGGTCGCCCTCGACCGTCGTCCATTGCAGGCCGAGCACCTCGACATAGGCGAGAAGCGGCTCGCCGGCTTCGAAGATCGGTTCCTTCTTCGCCGTGTAGGCGCGGTAAGCCGTCGGCGTTTCCGTCACGAACAGCGCGCGTGGCACCGAGAGCGGCAGGTTCGCCGTGAAGCGGGCCATGCCGGCATGGATCGCCTCGAAGGCCCCGGCCGCATCTCCGGCCGCGGCCTTGCGCTCGGCTTCGGCCGCAGCGTCGAGAAGGGGCCCGGCGTGAAGGCTGGAAGCGGTCGGTCCGGACACGGCCGAGAGAAAGGCAACGGCCAGCAGGGCCGGCCGGAGACAAAGGAGCAGGCTGCGGCCCGCGCGGAACGTGCTAGCCATGTGATTCTCGTCCTCCTTCCGGCTTTGTCGCGAGTGTGGAAAGATCCGCTCCCTGCCGTCAAGCATCCCGTCGCCAGACCGCACGCTTCCGCTCACGTCCGTGAGCAGAACCGGCAGCTTGGGCCCGCAAGGGATCCGCCGACGGTCTCAGGACTTCCAGAAGATCGGCACGAGCAGCACCAGCATGGTCAGGACCTCAAGACGCCCGAGCAGCATGGCGAGCGACAGGATCAGCAGTTCCGGGTCATGCATCATGGTGAAATTGCCGACCGGCCCGATCAGCGGCCCGATGCCGGGGCCGACATTCGACAGCGCCGTGATGACCGAGGAGGTTGCGGTGGCGAATTCATAACCGGCGAGCGCCATGGCCATCGAACCGATGGCCCAGATGAAGACATAGGCGCTGAAGAAGAGGAACACGGCGCGCTGGGTGTCCGCATCGACGATCTGGTTGCCGTAGCGGACGGAATAAACGGCGTTCGGGTAGATCAGCCGCTTCAGACCGCTGACGATGATGTTGAAGAGGATGACGAACCGATAGGCCTTGATGCCGCCGGCGGTCGATCCCGAGCAGCCGCCCATGAAGGTGGCAAAGAAGGCGGCGGCGACGGCAAAAGGTCCCCAGAGCGTGTAGTCTTCGCTGGCAAAGCCGGTCGTCGACAGGATCGAAGAAAAATTGAAGAAGGAGTGGGTAAGCGCGACGGGCAGGGCGATGCCGTTGCGCAGATGGTTGTAGAGGCCGGCGGCGAGCGCAAAGGCGACGATATAGCCCAGGAACACGAGGATCTGCGGATCGCGCAGCGCGTCCAGCCGGCCCTTCACGACGAGCACGATGAGGATCGAGAAGGGAAGGCTGCAGAGCGTCATGAAGAACGTCGAGATCCACAGGATCGTCAGACTGTCGAAATAGGCGAACGAGTTGTCATGGTTGCCGAAACCGGCCGTGGCGACGGTGGAGAAGGCATGCACGATGGCGTCGAAATGGCTCATGCCGGCGACGTCATAGGCCACGATGCAGGCAAACGTGATGGCGACATAGACCGCCATGAACGCGCGGGTGAAGGTTGCGATCCGCGCGAAGGGTTTGTCGCCGATATCGGAGGATTCCATCTTGAAGAAGGAGACGCCACCGACACGCAGGAACGGCAGGACGAAGAGCCCGAGCGCGACGATGCCGATGCCGCCGAGCCAGGCGAGCAGGCCGCGCCACATCAGGATGCCGCGCGACATCGTATCGAGGCCGGAAATGACGGTGGAGCCGGTCGTGGTGATGCCGGAGATGGCTTCGAACAGAGCCTGGGCGAAGGTCAGCTCGAGGTTCGAGAAGTAGAGCGGGATGGCACCGACGACGGAAAACACCGCCCACAACACGTTGACCAGCAGGAAGCCCATGCGTTTGGTAAAGGCGGGCGGTGGTCCGCGCGTGGCCATGGCGGCCGTCAGCGACAGGCCGCCGACGAGCGCTGCGGAGACTGTGAACACCGACCAGTCGTCGGAGCCGTAATACAGATCCACCATGGCTGGAATCAGCATGGCCGTCGACAGGTAGAGGCCGCAAAGCGCGGCGATATAGACGACGGAACGGAACAGGTTGGCGTTCAAGGAATGTCTTCCGTTGTTTGGCAGTGCAAAGAAACTTTGTCTCTGCCCGGTGTCTATGCCATAGCGGGACGCAGTCCAAAATTCAACGGAGGGACGCGGTGACGCCCAAGGAAGTCGATGACGCGCTGGAGGCCATGCGGGGGCTCTTTGCCGAAACCCCTCTGCAGCACAACGATCACCTGAGCGCGCGCTATGGGGCCGACGTCTATCTCAAGCGCGAGGACCTGACGCCGGTACGCTCTTACAAGATCCGCGGTGCCTTCAACTTCCTGCGCAAGATCGTCGCCGACAGCCCGAAGGATACGACCTTCGTCTGCGCTTCGGCGGGCAACCATGCCCAGGGTTTTGCCTATGTCTGCCGCCATTTCGGCGTGCAGGGCGTGGTCTTCATGCCGGTGACGACGCCGCAGCAGAAGATCGACAAGACCCGCACCTTCGGCGGCGAGTTCATCACCATTCGCCTCGTCGGCGACATCTTCGATCAGTGCTACCAGGCCGCGCGCGACCATGTCGAGGCGATCGGCGGTTACATGGTGCCGCCCTTCGATCACCCCGATATCATCGAGGGACAGGCAACCGTTGCCGCCGAGATCGTGCAGCAACTGCCCGACGGGGTAACGCCGGATCTCGTCGTGATGCCGGTTGGCGGCGGCGGCTTGTCCTCGGGCGTGACCGGCTATCTGGCCAAGCGGCTTCCCGGGGGCGCCATGGTTTTCTGCGAGCCAGCAGGCGCCCCGAGCCTGCGCCGGAGCCTGGAAGCGGGAGAAGTCGTGACGCTCGCCAAGGTCGACAACTTCGTCGACGGAGCGGCCGTCGCCCGCATCGGCGACCACAATTTCGCAGCCCTCAAGCATTTCCGCCCGGAGCAGGTCGCGATCGTGCCGGAAAATGCGATCTGCGTGACCATGACCGAGATGCTGAATGTCGAGGGCGTCGTGCTGGAGCCGGCAGGCGCCCTGTCGCTGGCGGCGCTTGATCTCATTCCTCGCGACGAGATCGCTGGGAAGACCATTGTGGCGGTGGTGTCCGGCGGCAATTTCGACTTCGATCGCCTGCCGGACGTCAAGGAGCGCGCCATGCGTCATTCGGGCTTGAAGAAATACTTCATCCTCCGCCTGCCGCAGCGCCCCGGTGCGCTCCGGGACTTCCTCAACCTGCTCGGCCCGGAAGACGACATCGCCCGCTTCGAATATCTGAAGAAGTCGGCCCGCAATTTCGGCTCGATCCTGATCGGCATCGAAACGGGCCATCGCGACAATTTCGCTGGTCTGTTCGCCCGTTTCGAAACGGCGGGCCTCGGGTTCGAGGACATCACCGACAACGAGATCCTCGCCAATCTGATCATCTGACCTGAGCCGACCTGGCGATGCCTTGCCGGTCGAGCCAGGCAACGACCTCGGCTGCCGCCGCCGCGGTCGTGCCGGGCGAATAGGTGTCGCCGGCGATCACATGGTTGTTGGCGTCGCCCGTTTCGCCCGGATCGAAACGCGCATGCGGCCCACCCCAGCGGCCCAAGACGGCATCGGTCAGGTCCGGGCGCACGACGAGGTCGCGCGGCGAATAGACGAACAAGGCCGGGGTTTTGATCTGTTCCACCGGGGTGAAGCTGGCGAGCCGCACGGCCTGCGCCATCGGAATCAGCGCCTCGACAGGATAGTCTGTCGTCCAGTTGTGTGCGTTCAGCGCATTGACCGGCTCGAAGCCGCGCCGGGCGCCGATCACCATATGGGCGATCTCTGCCGCAAAGGGGCCGGTGAGCAGGAAACTGCCGGAGGCCTGGACACCGTAATTGGGGGAGACCAGCACTGCAGCGGCAATTCCGTCCGCAAGTCCCGGGCGCCCGAGGGCCCAAGTGGTGAGCGACGCGCCCGTCGACGTGGCGATCACCACGACCCGATCGCCAAGCAGGCGACCGATCGCGAGCGCCTCTTCTAGATCGGCAACCCAGTCACCAATCGTCGCTTGTCCCAGGGCATCGGGATCTTCGAGGCCGTGGCCTGCCAGGCGTGTGAAGAAAAGATTGGCACCGAGCGCTTCTGCCACCTGGTCGGGGAGGGGGCGGATTTCAGCCGGCGAGGCCGAAAAGCCATGCACATAGACAAGAGAGATCGCCGTCTTGGAAGGCCCGGCAGGGTCGGCCCAGACAATCTGCTTTGCCAGCCCCTCGCGGATTTGCCCGGCCCGTGATTCCGTGGATTGCAGGAAGGTTTCGAGGGAAGCGAGGCTTACGTCGCCAGACAGTCCCTTTCCCCGTTCGAGAGCGAGATCGGGCGGCCGGCGGTGGATGGTCGCCAAGATGATGGCGGCAACGATAACGAAGGCGAGCAACAGTCCCATGGCGATCCGCATCTTGAAGGTTCCCCCGATCCCTCTATCCCCAGAAAGAGCTTAGCAGGTGATCGGCGGCGTGGAAGTCGTCCGGTGACTTCCGCTCTGCGGTTGCCTGTGTTAGGGACGATCTATGTCCATTTTGTCTCGCATCCTGTCGATCTTCACTGGCGGCTCCTCTGGTGCCGCTCAAGCCCCGGCCGCCGAACCGCAGACCTACAAGGACTGCCTGATCCATGCCGCCCCGATCACCGAGGGCAGCCAGTATCGTCTCGCAGGCCGGATTGAGCGGGAAATTGACGGTCGGTTGCTCGAGCGCAGCTTCATCCGGGCCGACGTGTTCACATCCCGAGACGACGCAATCGACGGCACGTTTCGCAAAGCCCAGCAGATCATCGACCAGAATGGTCCCGCTCTCTTTGGCGATGGCGCGGAAAAACGCAGCGTCTGACGCTGTTTTTCCGATTTTTCGTTCACGCGCGCCAATCCCGCTCACGCATTGTTAATGATGCGTCGCAACAATCCACCCCGATATTCTGATGCGGGTAATTTCAGTGGTTGTTGTTTCTTTCCGTTATTTACTCGGAATTTCATCTGGCATCGTCGGGCTCTTCGCGGCAGGACAGGCTGTGGCTCAGGACCAGGCTCAGGCCGCTCTGAGGGCAGCCGATCTGGCCTGGGTTATGGCGGCCGCCGGCATGGTCATGATGATGCAGGTCGGTTTCCTCCTTCTTGAGGCCGGCATGGTTCGGTCGAAGAACTCGATCAACGTCGCCCAGAAGAACCTTCTCGATTTCGTTTTTGGCGTGGTGGGATTTGCGGCGGTGGGTTTCATGCTGGCCTTCGCACCGTCAGGCTGGCTTCCGGTCGGATTTTCCTCCGACTTCTTTCTGCTCGGCCATCTCGACAGCTGGGTGGCGGGCTTCTTCGTCTTTCAGGTGATGTTCTGCGGCACGTCCGCGACCATCGTGTCGGGAGCCGTTGCCGAGCGCATGAAGCTCTCCGCCTATGTCTGGGGCTCGATTGCGCTTTCCACGTTGATCTATCCGATCTTCGCCCACTGGGTCTGGGGCACTGCGCTCGGCCCGAATTCCGGGGCCTTTCTCGCCAATCTGGGTTTCGTCGACTTCGCGGGTTCGACGGTCGTCCATGCGACCGGGGGATGGATTTCTCTGGCTGCCTGCCTGGTGATCGGCCCACGCAGAGGTCGATTCACTCCGGAAGGCAAGCCTGTGCGCATGGCGGGGCACAATCCGGTGCTTGCAACGACCGGGGCGCTTATTCTTTTCTTCGGCTGGATCGGCTTCAACGGTGGCTCCACGCTTGCTGCCAATGCCGACGTCGCACCGATCATCCTCAACACGGTGCTGGCGGGCGGCATGGGCACCTGTGTCGGCTACGCGCTCGGCGTCTATCAGGACGGTGTCGTCATCCCCGAAAAGGCGCTGTGCGGTATGCTGGGTGGTCTCGTTGCGGTTACCGCCGGCTGCCACGTGCTCGACCCCGGTGGTGCGCTTCTGGTCGGCGGACTGGGATCGGCTGTCGCTGTCTATGGCAACCAGTTCATCGAAGAGCGGATGCGCGTTGATGACGCCGTCGGCGCCATTTCCGTCCATGCCTTCGCCGGCGTTGCGGGGACGCTCGCGCTTGCGCTTCTGGCCCCTGTCGAGCGGCTGCCGACCGGCGGCCGGTTCGACCAGCTCTACATCCAGCTCTTCGGCTCGGCCCTCAACTTCTACTGGGCCTTCGGGCTCGGTTATGCCTTCTTCTGGGGGCTCAACAAGATTACGCCCATCCGTGTCTCGGCGGAGGTGGAGGATCTCGGCCTCAACATCGCCGAACACGGCACGCGCCTCGGCGTCGGCCATGTCGAGGATGCGCTGTCAAAGCTGGTCTCCGGCAACGCGGACCTGCACGACAGGCTGCCGGTCGACCCCGGCGATGAAGCGGAAAAACTCACGCTCCTGTTCAACCGCCTGATGGACAACATCGAACAGGAAGAGCGCCACCGCAGTGATCAGAATTCGAAGATCCGGGACCAGGAGGAATCCGAGCGTGTGACGGCGATTGCCAATGCAACATTCGAGGCGATCGTCATGCATGAGCAAGGGATTATTCTCGACGGCAATGAACAGTTGTCGACTTTGACCGGCCGTACGCTCATGGACCTGATCGGCACGTCAATCCTCGATCTCGTTGATGAAGAAGGGCGCGAGCTGCTGCTCTCCGACATGGCGCCGTCCGGAGACATCTCCCGGGAATTCAACATTTTGCATACGACGGGCGCGGTCATCCCGATCGAGGCGCGTGGCCGCAACATCGAATACAGGGGGCGCAATATCCGGATCAGCTGCCTGGTGGATCTGCGCGAGCGCAAGGCTCAGGAGGAACGTATCCGCCACATCGGCCAGCACGACCCGCTCACAGGTCTGCCCAACCGCGCCCTGTTCACCGAGAGCCTGGCAAATTACGTTGACCGGGCCAATCGTGGCTGGGGTTGCGCCGTGGTGCTTGTCGACCTCGACCATTTCAAGGACGTCAACGATCTCTATGGCCACCCGGCGGGAGACGAGGTGATCCGCGAAACGGCGCGACGCTTGAGCCGCGAGTTGGGACCACAGGATATGGCGGCGCGCCTCGGTGGGGACGAATTCGCGGTGATTCTCGCCAACGGGCATTTCGAGGCCCAGATCGAGGATTTCAGCCGTCGCCTCGTTGAGGCCTTCCGCAAGCCCTTCGACACGGGGCAGGGCGAGCGGATCAAATGCGGCGTCAGCGTCGGCGGCGCGCTGTGCCCGGACCATGCCGGAACGCTGGAGGAACTGATCGGTCGTGCCGACGTCGCTCTTTACCATGCCAAAAAATCCGGCCGCAGCACGTTTCGGATCTACAGAAGAGGTATGGATGAACTGATCGAGAAACGGCGTGCCCTGGAGGCCGACATCGAGCGCGGTCTGGAGCGCAGAGAGTTTGAACTCTATCTACAGCCGCGCGTGGCGGCCCGCAACGGCGAGGTGGTGGGCTATGAGGCGCTGGTCCGCTGGAATCACCCTGAGCGGGGCATGGTCTCACCCGTCGATTTCATTCCGGTGGCCGAGGTCTCAGGCAAGATCATCCCGCTTGGGGAATGGGTCCTGGAGGAAGCCTGCCGTCTGGCGGACATCTGCCCGCGCGGTCTGCATCTGAGCGTCAATGTATCGCCCGTCCAGTTCCGTCACCCGGATTTCCTCGCCAATCTCGACCGCATTGTCGCGGCCTCGGGTATCGCGCCGGACAAGCTTGAACTGGAGATCACCGAAAGCGTGCTGATCGACGATGATGAACGGGCCCTGTTTATCCTGAACCATCTCAAACGCAGCGGCTTCCGCATTGCGCTCGATGATTTCGGCACGGGTTATTCGTCGCTGAGCTATTTGAGCCGTTATCCCTTCGATGTGATCAAGATCGATCGCAGTTTTGTCGCAGCCCTCGGTACCGAAGAAGCGTCCAATGCCATCGTGCGATCGATCATTGATCTCGGTCGTGGTCTCGGCATGCGGGTGGTGGCCGAAGGAGTCGAAACCGCCGAACAGGCCATGCATCTGAGCGAAACGGGCTGCGACGAATTGCAGGGCTATCTGCTCGGACGGCCGCTGCCCGCGGCACAGGCCATCGTGGAGATCGCGGCTCCGGCGGCCGAGGGGCTTCGCCGGATTGCGGAACTTGCAGCCCATCGGGACCGGCTGTTGCGTCATGCCGGTGACATGGCTGCCGTCGATACCGTCCGCGCGATGCGGGCCTGACAGACCGTTTGCCGTAACGGCAATACGAAAAGACCGGCGGGATGCCGCCGGTCTTCTTGCGCTCTGCTGGCGGTGGATCAGGCGGCGAGCGCCAGTTCGGCAACCTTAGCCTGCGCTGCGGCAACGGCCTTTTCGGCGGCTTCCGGGCCGTAGGCGACGCCTTCGACATAGATCGTTTCGACGAGTTCGATGCCGAGGAAGCCCAGAACCGTCTTCAGGTAAGGCTCAGCATGGTTCATCGGGGCGCCCGGACCGGAGGAATAGATGCCGCCGGCGGCCAGAACGAGATAGGCCTTCTTGCCCTTGGCGAGGCCGACCGGACCGTTCTCGGTATAGGTGAAGGTGAGACCGGCGCGGGCGACGTGGTCGATCCAGGACTTCAGCGACGAGTAGATGTTGAAGTTGATCAGGCCGGTGCCGATGACGATCGTGTCGGCAGCCATCAGTTCTTCAACGAGCTTGTCGGAGAGGGCGACGGCTTCGGCCTCTTCGGCGGTACGGTCATCGGCCGACTTGCGGATCGCGGCGGTGAACGCGCCGTCGACGTGGTCCAGCTGCGTTTCGACGAGGTCGCGGCGCACCAGCGTGTTGCCCTCGGAGGCGGCAAACTTTTCTGCCAGTTCCGTAGCGATCGAGTTGGACAGGGATTCCGAGCCGCGCGGGCTGGAGGTGACGAGCAGGATGGACGACATGGGCAATTCCTCGAATGATCTGGGCCCTGGGAGCAGGCCAGCCATGCATCTAGACCCGAGGAAGCATTGATGAAACTGTGATAATCTAGATCGGTCATATCGAATAACTGGATGGATGAGTTCTCGCCGCCATGGATGCCAACCCGACCCTCGACCAACTGCAGGTCTTTCTGGCCGTTGCCGATGCCGGCAGTTTTTCCGCCGCAGCGCGGCTCCTCAACCGCGCCCAGTCCGTGGTGAGTTACACGATCGGCAATCTTGAAAGCCAGCTGGGCGTGGCGCTCTTTGACCGGACCGGCACGCGTCAGCCGCGGCTGACCGACGAGGGCAGGGCCATGCTGACCGATGCCCGGCGCATTGTCGGCGACCTGCAGGTGATGCGCGCCAAGGTTCGCAGCATGCGCCAGGGTCTGGAAGCGGAGTTGTCGATCGCCGTCAGCGTTCTCGTTCCGACGCCTGTGTTGTTGGCGGTGTTGCGCGATTTCCAGCGGCAGTTCCCTTCGGTTTCGCTGCGGCTGGAGATCGGGGAGCTGGGACGTCTGGTGGAACTGGTGATGAGTGGCCGTGCCACGATTGGCATCGGCGGGGCATTGTCCCGCCAGGACGATACGCTGATCGTCCATCGGATCGGTCACAATTTCCTGCTTCCTGCGGCCTCAGCCGATCATCCTCTGGCCGCACACAAGGGCACGCTCTCGCTTCAGGACGTCCGGGAGGAGACGCAGATCGTCGTCAGCGATGCATCCGACCTGACGTCGGGTCGCGACTTCAACGTATTGTCCTTCAAGACGTGGCGCGTGAGCGACATGGCGACCAAACATCAGCTGATCAAGGGTGGTCTGGGCTGGGGCGGCCTGCCGGCCTCGATCATCCACGAGGACCTGCAAGCCGGTCGGATCGTCCAACTCGATCTGCCGGCCTATGAACAGGGGTCCTACAACCTCTACGCCATTCGCCGCACGGACAATCCGCCCGGGCCTGCCGGCACATGGCTGATCCGGGCGTTTGAGGAGAGATTGTCGAACTGCCCGGTCGATCTGCAGGCGCCGCCACTTGCCCAAGCAGTTTAGGAAATCGATTCAAGCATTTGAATCGACTCCCTTCATGACGTTCAGCTGCCCTTGGCGGCGCGGCCTCAAAGCGTCAGACGGAACTTCGCGAACCCTTCGGCGCCGTCGCCGGCATCCTCGATTTTCGCTCCGCTGAACGCGGCCAGATGATCGCGTGCCTTCGGGCCCGTCTCGAAGACAACAGTGGTGTCGCCGATCGGGGCGAAGGACCAGTTGCCGTCGGCCGACGGATTGATCGTGCCCTGCTCGACGATGTAGCGGACGATGATGTCGCGGTTGGTGTCGGGGCCGACGAAGATTACCTTGTCGGCGGCGATCTCCGGGAATTTGCCGCCACCGCCGGCGCGGTAGTTGTTGGTCGCGACCGCAAAGGTCTGGCCCGGATCGATCGGCTTGCCCTCGAACTGCAGATTGACGATGCGGCTCGATTCCGGATGCACGACAACGCCATCCTTGTCATAGCGCGCGGGCTTGGTGAGATCGATCTGATAGGTCACGCCGTCGATGACGTCGTAATTGTAGGACGGGAAATTCGGATTGATCAGCGGAGCGTCCTTCGCGCCCTTCTCGATCTGGTTGAAGATGCCGGCCGACATTTCGAGCCAGTTCTTCACCTGCTCGCCGGTGATCGCGACCGCCTGGATGGTGTTGGGATAGAGATAGAGATCGGCGACATTCTTGATCGCGATATCACCGGCGGGAACATCGGTGAAGTAATCGGCGCCGCCGCGACCGCCGGCCTTGAACGGGGCGGCGGCAGAGAGAATGGGCAGGTCCTTGTGCGGCCCGTCCTTCAGCATCTGCCGGATGTACCAGGACTGGGCGATCGAGACGATCTGGATCGAGGGATCATCGGCCACCAGGGCGAAATAGGAGTAGAGCGGTGCCGACGTCTTGCCGACTGGCGTGCGCACATAGTCGAGCGTCGCCTGATGCTCGGCAGCGACCGAGGCGACGACCTCCGGCTTGTCCTTCACGTCCGCCACGACCTTGCGATTGTCGTCACGATGGTAGATCGGCCGTGCCTCGCAGGTGAAGTCGACGATTTTCCAGCTCGACCCGTCCTTTTCGAGCAGCAGATCGATCAGGCCCATATGCGAGCCCCAGAAGCCGGCCATGACGGCCGGTTTGCCGAGCAGCGTGCCCTTGGCGGCATCCGCACCCGGAACGTTTTCGAAGTCTTTCGGGCCGGGGAAGACGAGGTGCTGGTGGCCGGTGAAGATCGCGTCGATCCCCTCGACGCCAGCGAGATAGAGCGAGGCGTTTTCCATGCCTTCGCTCTCGCCATGGCCGTCAATGCCGGAATGGGAAAGCGCAATCACGATATCGGCGCCGTCCTCCTTCATCTGCGGCACCCAGGCGCGCGCCGCCTGCAGGATGTCGCGCGTCATCGCCTTGCCTTCGAGGTTCTTCGCATCCCAGAGCATGATCTGCGGCGGCACGAAGCCGATGAAGCCGACCTTAACAGGGCTTGTGGCACCCGAACCATCGCGGATCTGCTTTTCGATGATGTGGTAGGGCTTGAAGTAAAGGGGATCCTGCTTCGGATCCGAGGCGAGCTGGCCCTTGGTCAGGTTGGCGCAGACAAAGGGGAATGTCGCCCCCGCCAGCGTGTTGAACATGAAGTCGAGGCCGTAGTTGAACTCGTGATTGCCGAGCGTGCCGCAATCATATCCGAGCACGTTCATCGCCTTGATCACCGGATGCACGTCGCCGGGTTTCATACCCTGTTGATAGGCCATGTAATCGCCCATCGGATTGCCCTGCAGGAAGTCACCATTGTCGATCAGCATCGAATTGCCGGCCTCGGCTCGGATGGAATCGATGATCGAGGCGGTGCGCGCGAGACCCATCGTGTCATTGGGTTTGTCGGCGTAGTAGTCGTAGGGCATCACATTGACATGGATGTCGGTCGTTTCCATCAGTCTCAGATGCGCCTGATTGCCCCCGGCTCGCGCGGCGTAGGGATGCAGCGCAACCAGTGTGGCCGAGGCGGCAATACCTCCCAGGAAGGAGCGGCGGCTGAAGGGGTGAAGATCGACCAATGAGGGCATGTGCTGTCTCCCGGCGATGAGCTCGTGCTGAAAGCGACAGAGGTTAGGTCGCTTTCAAGATGCTTGCACCTGTAAAATGACAGGGGTGAGACGTTGGCGTTGATGATCCACCTGCTATCTCGGGACGAGATTGCGCGGATCGCGATGGAAATTGCGGAAATAGGCGGTGATCTGAGCGACAGCATTGGTGGTCTGTTCGAATTCGAGGCCCATCTTGCCGGCGCGGTACCAGCGGACCGTGCATTCGATATGGCCGAGTTCGGCACAGCTGACCGTCACGGTCGCTCCGCGCTTCGCTTCGATCCAGCCCTCGAGGTAAAGAGCCATGCCGGTTCTGGAAATGTCGATAATACGGGTGTTGAACTTCTGGCCGACGAATTCGAGGGTTCCACGGATGTGGCACCGTATGCGTTGGCTTCGGCGCCCGTCCGGGTTGAGTTTGGCAGCAAGCATTAAATTGCGCTCCGTCAAATGGATTGAAAGAAACGCAGGAAACCTCGGCCAGACGCCTTAACGGCATCTGGCCAAGGTCATTAGAATGCGAGCGAAGTCCCTAGGAGATTTTGGGTGTTTTGCCGGTTATACGGTGTGTTTACCGTTAATAGCGGGGGTTGGTAGCCTCAGCGGCTGAGCACTGGCCGCACTTCCTGGTGGAAGTTGCGGAAATAGGCGGAAACCTTGGCGATCGAATTGCTGTTCGGCTTGAACATGATGCCGAGGCGCCCGCCATAGTTCCAGCGGACTACGCCTTCGAGCAGGCCGATGTCATCGTTCACGATGACCACCGAACTGCCTGCGGCAGCATGCAGCTTGCTGGCGAGCTCGAGCGCGAGGCCGGTTCGCGAGATGTTGATGACGCGGCCATCCGCCTCCTGCTGCAGATGCCGCACCTTGCTGTCCATCCGGACCCGACTGCGGGGTGATTTGCGAACATCCATTCCGAGATTGTTGCTCATGGCTCTGTCCTGTTGAATGCAGTGACGCAACCATACAGCGCACGCGTAAGGACCGGCTAAATCAAATCATTAGAATTTTCAGGTTTATTCTGGTGACACCAATGTGCGGGTTATGGGAGTGGAGCGCTTCAAAGCCCCACATTGGGGCGCTCGATAATCTCCCGCAGGGCAAAGCTCGAATTGATCTTCACCACATGCGGCAGCGCCGACAGCCAGTCGCGGTGGATGCGCTCGTAATCTTCGAGATCCTTGGCCGCGACACGGAGGATGTAGTCGTATTCGCCGGACATCAGGTAGCAGACGAGCACGTTGGGACAGCGCTTCACTGCCGCCTCGAATTCGGTGAGCGTTTTGGCGAACTGACCCGACAGCGAGATGTGGACGATCACCATCATCTTGTAGTCGATCGCCTTGTGCGAAAGCCGCGCGTGATAGCCGCTGATCACGCCGGATTTCTCCAGCATGTCGTGGCGGCGTGAACAGGCCGAGGGCGAGAGGCCGACCTTCTCGGCCAGTTCCGCATTGGTCATGCGGCCGTTTTCCTGAAGTGCCTTCAGAATGGCACGATCGATGGTATCCAGTTCCGCCATTCGTGGAAATCTCCGTATCCGGCCGCCTAGACGCAAGAAGCTGCGAAATGTCTCTCTCTGCTGCCTCAAGTTTGCAAGGACATTTTGCGCCGTCAGTGTTTGAATTTCCGTATCTGAAACGAAGCGGCTGCGGCCGCTGATAAAAGAGAGGAACGCTGTATGCGTGTCGGTTGCCCGAAGGAAATCAAAAACCATGAATATCGTGTCGGTCTGACCCCCGGTGCGGTCCGCGAATATGTGGCACATGGCCATGATGTCCTGATCGAAACGGGCGCAGGCGCCGGCATCGGCGCCGATGACCACGCCTATATCGCCGCTGGCGCGAAAATCGCGGCCTCTGCCAAGGACGTGTTCGAAAAGTCCGACATGATCGTCAAGGTCAAGGAACCGCAGCCCTCCGAATGGGTGCAACTGCGCGAAGGCCAGATCCTCTATACCTATCTCCATCTCGCGCCGGATCCGGAGCAGACCAAGGGCCTGCTCGAGTCGGGCGTTACCGCTGTTGCCTATGAGACCGTGACCGACGAGCGCGGTGGCCTGCCGCTGCTCGCGCCGATGTCGGAAGTGGCTGGACGTCTTGCCATCCAGGCGGGTGCAACCGCGCTGCAGAAGGCCCATGGCGGTCGCGGCATTCTGCTCGGCGGCGTTCCCGGCGTCCTTCCGGCCAAGGTCACCGTGATCGGTGGCGGCGTGGTCGGCCTCCATGCAGCCAAGATGGCCGTCGGTCTCGGTGCCGATGTCACTATTCTCGACCGCTCGTTGCCGCGTCTGCGCCAGCTCGACGATATCTTCCACGGCCGTGTCCACACGGTGTATTCGACGATCGACGCGCTGGAGCAGGAATGCTTCTCCGCCGATCTTGTGATCGGGGCCGTCCTCATCCCCGGCGCTGCCGCGCCGAAGCTCGTCACCCGTGAAATGCTGTCCGGCATGAAGAAGGGTTCGGTCGTCGTCGACGTTGCCATCGACCAGGGCGGCTGCTTCGAGACCTCCCATGCCACGACCCATTCCGATCCGACCTATGTGGTCGACGGTGTCGTGCACTATTGCGTGGCGAACATGCCCGGTGCGGTTCCGATCACCTCGGCCCATGCGCTGAACAACGCGACGCTGGTGCATGGCCTGGCACTCGCCGATCGCGGCCTGCGCGCCATCGCCGAGGACAGGCATCTGCGCAACGGGCTGAACGTGCACAAGGGCCGCATCACCAACAAGCCTGTGGCAGATGCGCTGGGTTATCCGGCCCATGCGCCCGAAGCCGTTTTGAACGTAGCGTAAGGTCGCACTCTCCGGTCACCTTACGTTACGTCAGGGCCGCAAATTTACCGTGTAGCGGCCGATCCGGGCCGGCCTTCCCATCGGCCGGCCCGTTTTTCGTCCTTTGATCAGCCGGGCAGGGAGCCCGCAGTTGATGAGGCGAGGAGCCGGCGGTGTAGGCGACCGTCGATCAGCACCAAGCCCGTAACGATTGTCGCCATGCCAATGAAGTGTTGCATCGCCAGCACCTCGCCGAGGAACAGCCAGCCGAGCAGGATCGCGCTCACCGGAATGAGGAAGGTGACCAGCATCAGATTGGTCGCGCCGGCCGATGCCAGGATCCGGAAGAAGATGATATAGGCGAAGGCGGTGGAGATCAGCGCAATCGCAACGAGCGCGGCAATGGTCGCAACACCTGGCATGGCGAGCGTCCAGGGCCGGTCGATCAGGAGGGCGAGCGGGATCATCAGCACGGCTGAGGCGGTGATCTGGCCTGTCGCCGTGACGATGGGATTGATTCCCATGGCCTTGAAACGACGGCCATAGATGCCGGCGAAGGCATAGGACAGTGCTGCCCCGAGCACGGCAAGTTCGGCCAGAAGATGCGAACCGAGGCCCGAGAGCGCTGACGGTCCGATCATCAGGGCGACGCCTGTAAAGCCCACGATTGTTCCCGCCAGCCGTCCACCGCTCATCTTCTCGTCGCGGGTCAAAAAATGCGCGACGACGACCCCGAAAAGCGGTGTGGTCGCATTGAGGATCGACGCGAGACCGCTCGCGATATGTCCCTGACCCCAGACGATCAGCGAAAAGGGGATCATGTTGTTCATCAGCCCCATGCCGAAAAAAGCCGCCCAGACCTTCGGGGCACGCGGCATCGGGATGCCGGCGATCCTCAGACCGGCGAGAAGGGCGAGCGCCGCAAGTCCGACCCGCGCAGCCACAATGGTGAAGGCCGGCAGTTCCTTCACGGCGATGCCGGTGAAAAAGAAGGAGCCGCCCCAGATGACGGAGAGACCGGTGAGCATGGCCCAGTCGCGGCCATTCATGCTTCTTTGCGTCGTCATATCCAATCTCCAGCAGACCTTGTGGTATCGTTGTCGATGTGTGAAAAACTTAATGACCTGTTCCAGATGCCGGAGCGATCATCACTGTTTCTCGGCTTATCGCAGGAAACCTGGGCGATCGGCAAACGACCATTTCTATTCCAACGATTGAGGAAAGCTAAACCGTGAAGGTTCCGATGCCATCTCTCAACGCACTCAGGGCCTTCGAGGTGACGGCGCGCCATCTGAGCATGACCCGCGCGGCTGGTGAGCTTCATGTGACGCCGGGCGCAGTCAGCCTGCAGATCCGGGAACTCGAAACAGCACTTGGCCTGCCGCTGTTTCTGCGTCGACCGCGCGCTCTGGAGCTGACCGCCGAAGGGAAAGCATATGCCGCCCGGATCCAGGCCGCCTTTGCGCTGATCCGCGAGGCGACGGCGGAGGTGACGGCGCAACGCCGTAAGGCGACCTTGTCGGTGACCTGCACCGCAAGCGTTGCCGCCCAATGGCTGTTGCCGCGGTTGTCCGCCTTTCAGGCCCAAATGCCGGATGTCGACATCCAGATCAACAGCTCCAATCGCGTCTTCGACCTGGAGAGGGACGGCATCGACCTCGCCATTCGCCACGGTGCCGGACGCTATGACGGACTGTCCAGCGTGTTGTGGATGAATGATGCTCTCTTGCCAGTCCTCAGTCCTGAACTCGTGCGTCGCGTTGGCACCATCGAGACGGTCGCCGATCTGGCGGACATCCCGCTGTTGCATGACGAAAACACCGACGACTGGCGCAAATGGCTGTCCGAGATGGGGGCGTCTGGCATTGATGGCGCGCGCGGTGCCGTCTTCAGTGGTGGCAATGGCGCCATCGAGGCGGCCCTGGCCGGCCTTGGGGTCGCTCTCGTTCGTCACGCCTTTGTCGAGCGCGAGATTGGCGCTGGACGGCTTGTGGCTCCCTTCACGCATACCATCCACCAGACCTTCGCCTACTATCTCGTCTCCCCCTTTGCAGCCCTTCGCCGCCCCGAGGTCGTTGCCTTCAGAGACTGGTTGCTGCGGGAAGTAGGACGCGCGCCGCCGGCCTGATCCGAAGCGCAAGCGGTCAGGATCCGATTGCGGCGTCATCGCAGCGCTCGATCCGGCATTGGTAGCAGTTGTTGCGGGCTGACCGGACGTGCACATAAGCGATCGCCGGATCGGCCAGCAGTCGCGCTGCACGGTCTGCGATCTCGGCTGTGGGTGTGACGGCACCCGTGCCGTAGACGATCCGGTCGTCGGTGTCGTAGCCACGGACGATGTAATCCGGACTGGCAAGCATGGGTGGGAGCATGTCGGACGCGGCGTAGCGCGGGCAGGGTTCGGCGTGAAGAAAGATCGGCCCGGTCTCGGCATAGGGCTGCAATGTCGGAAAGGGGCGATAGGCAAGCGTCAAATAGTCCTCGCCTTCTGCGATATCGCTCAGGCAGTGGCGGCAGGGATAGCCGCCGGGTGAGACGCGACGTTCGGGGGCAAGCCCATAGGCATCAGGGGAGCCCGCGCGATAGGCGAAGGCCTCGCGCTCGGGCATGGCAACGAAACGAATTCGAGGGGGCATGGCAGGATCTCCGTGCGGATGAAACGATGCCCATCCTTCGGCCTACGAGCCACGCCGTGCCACCCGATTCCTGCACGAGCGGGGCTGACCGCAACAGAAGCTGCCTCAACGGATGAAATCGTCGATCCGGCGCAGGGTGACGCGGCGATTGCGCCAGTCCGGCGCCTCTGTCGGAACGAGGAGAAAGTCCTCGCCGTAGCCGACCGTTTCCAGCATGCGCGGCGGAATGCCGAATTCGCGGGCGAGCACGATGCGCAGCGACGCGGCCCGGCGCTCCGAAAGGATCTGGTTCGACATGGCCGTTCCCACGGCATCGGTATGGCCTTCGATCAGGAAACGGACCCCGCGCCGTCGCCTCAGGATCTGTTCCATCGCACGCGCAATCTGTTGCACCTTTCGATATTCCGAACGCGGGATTTCCGCCGATCCGGTGGCGAAATTGATCGCCTGGATGTCGATTGAGGGGGCCGCGCGGCGCAGGTCCGGACGGCGCTTGAACTCGCTCAGTGTCACACGGTTTTGCGGTGCGATCGGGCGGATCGGTGCCGCATCCAACCGGCGGATGATCAATGCCTCGTTCGGTCCCTCCTGCCCAAGGCCGACCTTCGTCATGGCGAGCGTCGCGCAGACACCCCCCAGAAATGCACGTCTTTTCATTGATTCTCCCTCGTCCCCCAACGGCCGGAGTGTGTCAGAGCAATTGGCAATTGCAATTGGGCGTGCAGCGGGCAGACGCGGCCATTTTTGGAGCAAATCCGGCGGTGCCCCACCGGTGGAAAACGCAAGGCGGAAGCCCGCAATTCCCCGAAAAAAGCATTTCTCAAGGGCCTCGGACTTGAGGCACTGTGAGCCCGGACGAATCGGGATCGGGGGCATTCCAGATGACTTTTTTGAGAGCCTGTTTTGCAATCGGCCTGGCATCGCTCGCGGCCTTGCTTGCCGTGCCGGCACCGGGCGTGCAGGCAGACGATCTGACGCCGGAGCAGATCAAGGAAGGGCAGAGGTTCATCGTGAACAACGCCCTGTTCATCCTCTTCCACGAGTCCGGCCACATGCTGGTTTCCGAACTTGAACTGCCCGTCCTCGGGCGCGAGGAGGATGCCGTGGATGCCTTGTCGTCCGTCATGTTGCTCGAAAGCGAGGATGACGAACTGAAGGCAGCCATGCAGGATGCAGCCGACGGCTGGTTCCTGATTGACGAGGCCAATGGCGACGCGCTGGATGACAGCGATTTCCTTGACACCCACGGGCTCGATCGCCAGCGCGCCTATTCGATCGTCTGCATGATGGCCGGCGCCGATGCGGACTATTTCAAGGTCTTCATCGATTCGCTCGACTTCCCGGCCGAGCGGCGCGAGGAATGCGTCGACGAATACGCCAAGACACGCGACAGCTGGTTCGGACTTTTGGAAGCGCATGAGGACGACAAGAAGACGACCAAGTTC
Organism: Hyphomicrobiales bacterium; assembly: GCA_900473805.1. Classification (GTDB taxonomy): domain Bacteria; phylum Pseudomonadota; class Alphaproteobacteria; order Rhizobiales; family Rhizobiaceae; genus Allorhizobium. The sequence goes on from UCMS01000032.1 coordinate 54,410, forward strand.
ACCGTGACCTACGAGCCGGCAAACAATGCCGACCTGCAGCCATTCGCCGACCTGCTGAAGGAGAACCAGGTCCTGGAGTCGATCGAGGCGACCTATGGCGAAGGTTACGACATTCCGGATGGGATCAAGGTGACCGGCAAGACCTGCGGTACGGAAAACGCGTTCTGGAATCCCGCCGACCGCGAGATTACCTATTGCTACGAAATGGCCGCCTATCACGCCGCCCTGATGGTCAACTATTTCGGCAACCAGAACGCCACCGCCAACGAGGATGTCGAACAGGCGGAGTCCGAGACCCCGGAAGCCGAGGCCAACTCCAATTCGGTGAAGCTGAAGTTGAAAGATTGACGAACGGAGCGGGACGGTTCAGCCGTCCCGCTTGATCAGCGCCAGAAGCTCCTGGTCGGTCATCGGATCGACCAGAGCTTCGTAGGTTCCAACGGGCGAGAAGCCGAACTGCTGGTAGAGCTGCAGTGCGCGGGGATGGTCGAGCGAATTGGTGGTGACCGTCACCGCTTTCGGATTGCTCGCCCAGGCGGCATAGAGACATTGCAGCAGGAACCACTTGCCAATGCCCAAGCCCAGCGCATGTTCGAAAAGGCCGAAATAGGAGAGCTCCACGAGATCATTGCTCTCCTGGGACAGCTCGTAGAAGCCAGCCGGCGCGCCATTCACATAAAGAACAGAGATCGACACCTTCTCGGCATGGATGATCGCTTTCAGCTGGTCATCCGGCAGACGCAGGCGCTCGTACCAGTGCCAGCGGGTGCCGACCTGCCGATGCAGGAAGCGGTAGAACGGAAGCGGGATCTCGTGCGTGCGCATGATCGCCGTCTGGATATTGACCGGCACGGGCAGGCTGGACTTCGGTGGCGCCGTCATTTCGAGCCGTGTGACATGGGCGGTCAGCGGTCCCGATGTCTTCGAGCCCAACGGTTCGGCCTTGCCGGTGACGACGGGCGTATCCGTCTTCGAGCCCCATTCCGACCAGGAGCCGTCATAGAGCGAATTGTCGGTATGCCCGAGGCTTTCGAGCGCCAGCGTGACCACGGCCGCCGTCACACCGGAGCCGCAGCTGGTGACGACGGGATTGTTGAGATCGATGCCGGCATCGGTGAAGATCGAGCGCAGCGTGGCGAGGTCCTTCAGGCGACCGTTTTCCGACAGCGAGGCCGCAGGCACGCTGCGCGCACCCGGCATATGGCCGGAGCGCATGCCGGCCCGCGGTTCCGGCTCCTCGCCGGTGAAGCGGCCGGCGGGGCGGGCATCGGCGATCTGCTTGTCGCCATTGTCGGCAATTGCCGACATCTGGTCGAATGAGGTGATCTTCGCCCGGTCGAACTGCGCCTCGAAGGTGACGGGCGCCGGTTCCGGAAGATCGGTCTCGAGCCTGCGGCCCTCCGCCTTCCAGCTATCGATCCCGCCGTCGAGCACATAGACGCGCCGTGCGCCCATGACACGGAACATCCACCAGACGCGCGGTGCGGAGAAGAAGCCGGGGCCGTCATAGACGACGATCGTATCCTCGGCGGAGATGCCGAGCTGGCCGACGGCCTGGGCGAAGAAGGACGGCGAGGGCAGCGAATGCGGCAGGCCGGTGGTGGTGTCGGCAATCACGTCCTGATCGAAGAAGACGGCACCCGGGATATGGCCGGAGGCATATTCAACGGCACCGTTGCGCCCCTGTGCGGGCAGGTACCAGGAGGCATCGACAAGTTTGAATCCGGGCGCCCCGAGGTTCTTTTCGACCCAATCCGCCGAAACGACGAAACGGCTTCTTTCACCGGACATGCACTTCTCCCGTAACGTTTCTCAGGCAGAAGCGTCCGGGGCTCCAAAGCGAATGCGGAACCGGCGGTTCTCCTTGCCCTTCTTTTCGATCTTGGCGATATGAATCGCACCGACCTCCTGGGTCTCCGAAACATGTGTGCCCCCGCAGGGCTGGCTGTCAACGGCGGAGTTCTCGCCGATGCAGACGAGGGAGACCCGACCAAGGCCGACGGGCGGGCGGACATTCTTCGACTTGACGATGCCGGGATTGGCCGCGAGCTCCTCGTCGGTGATCCACTGGAGAGTGACGGGGTGGTTTTCGCCCACGAGTTTCATCAGGTCTGCCGTCACCTGATCCTTGTCGATGGTCTCCGACATGTCGAAATCGACCCGGCTTTCCTCTTCGCCGACGGCGGCCCCGGTGATCGGATAGGAGCAGACGACGGAGAGCAGGTGGCAGGCGGTGTGCATGCGCATCAGCTTATAGCGGCGCGGCCAGTCGACATGCAGGACGAGCTTTTCGCCCACGGAGGGCAGGGGCTCTCCCTCTGCCGGTCGATGCAGGATGATGTCCTTGGTGGCCCCGTGGCGGCTCTCGGCGAGCGTAATACGGCTGCCATCCTCGCGCTCGAAGAAGCCGGTATCGCCCGGCTGGCCGCCGGAGGCGGCATAAAAGCAGGTCTGGTCGAGCTCGACCGTGCCATCCTCATGCACCGCCGTGACCACCGCCTCCGCCGTCGAGAGATAAAAATCGTCACGGTAGAGGGCGATGGTGCTCATGGCATTGCTTTCAATGGAAATCAGACAGTCTCGAAGGGCAGGTCGAAGGTGGCGCGCTTTTCGAGCCAGGCCGGGACTGGCAAGTTCTTCGAACGCAGGAAATCCGGGTTGAACAGCTTCGACTGGTAGCGGTTGCCGTAGTCGCAGAGGATCGTCACGATCGTGTGGCCGGGACCGAGATCCTTCGCCAGGCGAATGGCGCCGGCAATGTTGATGCCGGAGGAACCGCCGAGGCAGAGGCCCTCGTTTTCGACGAGATCGAAGACGATGTCGAGCGCTTCGGAATCCGGGATCTGGTAGGCGTAGTCGGGCGTGAAGCCTTCGAGGTTCGCGGTGATGCGGCCTTGGCCGATGCCCTCGGTGATCGAGGATCCCGAGGATTTGAGCTCACCGTTCTTGTAGTATTCGAAAAGGGCTGCGCCTTCCGGATCGGCAATGCCGATCTTAACGCCGGGCTTCATGTTGCGAAGGCCGATCCCGGTGCCGGCCAGCGTGCCGCCCGAGCCGACCGCGCAGATGAAGCCATCGACAGCGCCGCCGGTCTGCTCGAAGATTTCCTTCGCCGTCGTTGCGATATGGGCGTCGCGGTTGACCGTGTTGTCGAACTGGTTGGCCCAGATCGCACCATTCGGCTCGCTCTTGGCAAGCTCGGCGGCAAGCCGGCCGGAGATCTTCACATAGTTGTTCGGGTTCTTGTAGGGCACTGCCGGCACTTCGACGAGCTCAGCGCCGAGCAGCTTCAGCGCGTCCTTCTTTTCCTGGCTCTGGGTCTCCGGGATGACGATCACGGTGCGATAGCCAAGCGCCTTGGCAACCAGCGTCAGCCCGATGCCGGTATTGCCGGCCGTGCCCTCGACGATCACGCCGCCGGGGCGAAGCAGCCCGCGCCGCTCGGCGTCACGGATGATGAAGAGGGCCGCACGATCCTTCACCGACTGGCCGGGATTGAGGAACTCGGCCTTGCCGAGAATGGTGCAGCCGGTCGCCTGGGAGGCGCCTTTCAGCCGGATGAGGGGCGTGTTGCCGATCGCCTCGAGCACGGAAGGGTGGAATGCCATGATGTCTGCCTTTTTTGTCTGACGCGGACACTAGAACCAAAAGCGCGGGGAAGAAAACCGGGAAACCACACGAATTTGTCCTTCTGGACAAGATTATGCGGGCGAAACGGCTGGCGCGGGATTGAGCCCATCTTTTCCGCCTCGGGGCCGTCAAAGGCAAGGAATGGCTTTTCGCGGTGGGGCGAGGGGAGGGAAAATGCGTTCGGGGGTGCGCTAGGTTCTGAAGGCGTCTGGAAAATCACAGGCCACGCCGAAAGGCCTAAAGTGCTTCAGATTGGCGGTGATCACGGTCAGCCCATAGGCCTTGGCGGTCGCGGCCACGAGGATGTCCCCGAGCCCTGGATGCAGGCCGCTAGCCGTTGCGGCATCGTCGAGTGCGCCGGCGATCCGGGCGACGACAGGGTCGACGGGCAGGATGCGGTCGCCGAAGGTTTCGGTGATGGAGTCGAGCCAGACACTCAAGCTCTTGGCCCGCTCGAGGCCGCCGCGACGATGCAGACAGCGCAAGCCCCTTTCGATTTCAGCCAGCGTGATTATGGATAGATAGATTGCGTCTCCCTGCTCCCGAAACCAGACTTCTACGGCTTCGGATGGCGCCTGCTTCCGGTCTGGCGAGAAGAGGGACATGATGTTGGTGTCGATCAGGAAGCCGTTACTCAAGCTCGGCATCCCGCATGGGGGATGGGTTGCGATCGAGATCGGCGGGGCCGGGATAGGACATCAGGAACTCGCCGAAGTTCGGTCTGGGCTTTGTCATCGCCCGTTTCGCCGCCTCTCCGGCCTCGACGCTGACCAGCATGGCAGCCGGCTTGCCGTGTCGGGTGATCGTGACGAATTCTCCGTTGGCTGCTTCGTCCACCAAACTGGCGAACCCGGCCTTGGCATCGGCAATACTCATGCTCGACATGCGGACCTCCGAAAATGACTATATGTGGTCAATTTAACGTTTGGCAGGGTGCTGATCAAGCTAACATTCTCAACCGCTTCTCAAGCTTGAACGCCCCTTACTCTCCCTTTAGTCCCTGAAACGCCGCCATCGCCGCATCCCTGGCCTTGCCGTGATCGATGATCGGCTTGGGATAGGTCTTGCCGAGGCTGACGCCTGACTCCTTCAGCACCAGCAGCGGCGCCTCCCATGGCTTGTGGATGAACTTATCCGGCATGGCCTTCAGTTCCGGCACGAAGCGACGGACATATTGGCCTTCGGGGTCGAATTTCTCGCCCTGGGTGATCGGATTAAAGATGCGGAAGAAGGGGGCGGCGTCGGCGCCGGAGCCGGCGACCCATTGCCAGCTGGCGGCATTCGACGCCGGGTCGGCATCGACGAGCGTGTCGCGGAACCAGCGCTCGCCCTCGCGCCAGTCGATGAGGAGGTCCTTGATCAGGAAGGAAGCGACGATCATGCGCACGCGGTTGTGCATCCAGCCGGTCTGCCAGAGCTGCCGCATGCCGGCATCGACGATCGGATAGCCCGTCTGGCCCTTTTTCCATTTGTCGAGCAGCCCTGGATTGTCGTGCCAGGGAAAGGCATCGAACTTCTCGTTCCAGTTCCGGGTCGCGAGATCGGGGAAATGGAAGAGCAGGTGATAGGAAAAATCGCGCCAGACGAGTTCCTTGCGGAAATGGATGTAGTCTTCGGCGGAGTAGTCGTCCGAGAGGCCGCGGGTCGCGTGCCAGACGGAGGCCGGCGAGATTTCGCCGAGCGCCAGATGCGGCGAGAGTTTCGACACATACGCTTCGCCGGGAAAGTCGCGGCGGGTGCGGTAGCCCTTGAGGCCGGTCGCGACGAAATCCGCAAGTCGCGTCTGCGCGCCCTCTTCGCCGGGCTGCCATTCGGCCTCGAAACCCTTCGCCCAATTAGGCTTTGTGGGCAGGAGCGACCAGTCCGAGAGCGTGTCGCTCTTCGGCCATTCATCCGGCGCGGGAACGCGGCTGGGGGCAGGGATCGGCTCCGCCGGTTCGCCCGATCCGTCCAGCGCCTTCCAGAAGGGCGTGTAGACGCGGAAATTGCCGCCGGCAGCCGTCTTCAGCTTGGTCGGTTCATGCAGGATCTGGCCGGCGAAGCTGCGCACGGTGATGCCGCGTTCGGTGAGGCCAGCCTTGATCGCCTTGTCGATGGCAATGCCCGGCGGATCGTAACGGCGGTTCCAGAAGACGGCATCGGCGCCTGTTTCTGCAATCAGGGTCTCAAGCACCTCGGCCGCTGGTCCACGACGAAGGACAAGGCCGCTGCCGCCTGCCTTGAGAGATGCGGCGAGCGAGGCAAGCGAGTGATGCAGCCACCAGGCTTGCGCCGCACCGAGCGGGCCGGTGCCGGCCTCGGACGGTTCCAGGATATAGACCGGAATGACTGTCGTGCCCTCGTCCACGGCGGTGGCGAGCGCAGCGTTGTCGGACAATCGCAGATCCTTGCGGAACCACAAAAGCACGGTTTTGGGACGGTGGTGGTTGGACTCGGCGGGCATGGCAATCTTCTTGTCATTGGCTTTGCCAAAGCCATACGTATGCCGCCGGCAGAAAGATCACGCCTGGTTCAGCTTTTATCCGCTGCGGTGCGTTGGAGGGGCTGCCAGATCGGAGGCCAGGGACGCGAGTATATGAAGCGCCTCAGGCGCCTCGACTACCGCCGCGCATGCGCTCCTGTTCGGCGCGAAGCAGCGCCATGATCTTCTCGGCGTTTTCGCGCACATAGAGGCGATGCAGTTTTTCGGCGACGGGGGCGGTGGTCAGAAGACACGTATAGCCCTCCCGCTCGTACCAGCGGAAATCCACCACATTGTCCATGTTCACGAAGAGGGGGAAGCCATCCCCGTCATGAAGCTGGAGCCACATCAGCCTTTTCTCCTGCATGCCTGTCTGTTGATCAGGGAGATAGCAGCCAAAGGTGAAGGAGGGGTTTCCCATAAGCCGTCGATCGCCGCGCGATGGGTGATTTCGGGACAGAGCTTCAAGCGCTGTCGGGAGCTGGACATGACGGGGGTGAGGTTCGGGCATGGCTATCGCGCGGGCCGCCAACCATGTCTTTCCAGACCATCCGCCGCGCCGTTTTCGTCCCTCGGCAAGGCTGGGTCCCGCCCTGACAAGGGGCCAGCCCGAGGTGGCGGACCTCCGAAAAACAAAAGGCCTGCAGCGGGTTTCCGCGCAGGCCTTTTAGAAAGAGATGGCTCCCCGGGCCGGATTCGAACCGGCGACCTGTCGATTAACAGTCGAATGCTCTACCGCTGAGCTACCAGGGAACAGCCGCTTGGCGCGGTGTGAGCGGGGTAATACTGATGCGCGCTCCGTTTGCCAAGCGGTTTTTCAAAAAAAATGTCATCGGCTTGTTTTTATGTGTGGATCACCCATCTGGTGGGGAGGGGAAAGAGACCGCAGATCGTTGCAAATGCAGGAGTTCGAGACCTTGGCAGAACGACGTTACCGCATCGACACGGCGCGTGGCCGCCTGGTGCTGGGCCGGTATGAAATTCCCATACCCCGCTCCAAGGCCGGCAGAATCGCGACGGGTTCGGCGCTGATCGGTGGCGGGCTCTTGGGATTCCTGCCGGTGCTCGGCTTCTGGATGGTGCCGCTCGGCTTTATCGTGCTCTCGCATGATCTCGCCTATGTGCGCCGCCGCCGTCGCCGCGCAGCCGTATGGTGGCGCCGCCGGAAGGCTGCCCGGCCGCCGCATGGGCGTGATTCCGCACGCTGATGTCACCCGACATGTCTTAGTGAAATGCTTCTCTTCTGCAATCGGCGTAGAAGAATCACTCCAACCGGCGACACCGAACGGCGATCCTGCCCAAACGTTCCCGGAGAAGAAGGCGAGGACGGATGATCACTCTCCCGCTGGCGGAGACCCCGATGATACTCACGCCACAGGATTTCAGCGTCATGGAAGAAGCAATGCGCGGCATCGGCGCTTCGAGCGCGGGTCGCGACCGTGACAGCCACCGCGAAGCCGTCGGCAAGGCGGTGATCCGGCTCTACACGGCCGGTGTGACGGACCCGACCAAACTGGCGGAGGCGGCAGACACGATGTCCGCGACGCGTCTGCTGGATCGGCGGGGGTGAGCGGATGACAGACGGTGGCCGTGCCCCTGGGGCCGGAACGGCTGCCTGTCGAAAAACCTGCGATTCCCGAAAATGCCTCTTGCGGTTTTTTTAGATCGCGTCTAAATCCGCGCCACCACACGCTCTTTTCTACCGGACGGCCTCGTGGCGGAGTGGTTACGCAGAGGACTGCAAATCCTTGCACCCCGGTTCGATTCCGGGCGAGGCCTCCATTTTTCTCCTTGAAACAATAGACTGACGAACCATGCGCATTCGGTTGATCGATGCGTGGCAGTCACGCGCATATCCCGATTGCCGCCTTCTCTTCGGCCAATTCTGTGCCGATCTCTGCCAGGCCGCAGATAGGCCCGAAACTGGCCGATAGCGCCGCTTGTCCCTTGGCGCCCGCTGGCGCAGGTCATGGACATCGTCCATATCGGGAAATCTCAAGATGCGTGCCGTCACCTCTCTTCTCGCCCTCTCCATGTTTGTCGCCGCGCCCTTTGCCGCCTCGGCCGAGACACTGTCCTTCACGCTGGAGAACAAGACGCCGAACATGGTGGTCCAGGTGCATGTTTCGCCGGCCGACGGCGGCAGGAGCATCGAACTGTTGCGCAAGAAGGGGCTTTATGGCGGCAAGTCGCGGCAGCTCACCATTGATGACGGCACCGATGCCTGTGTCTACAGGATCCGCATCGTCTTCGAGGACGACAGCTTCTACGATCTGCGCGACAAGGTCGATTTCTGCGAAACCGGCAGCTACACGATCGAAGATTGATGTTGTTTCGGCCGGTTGCGCGGGGCCTGCGGCGATAATCTGTTCCCGAGGCCTGCCCGTGACTTGAAAGGCGCTCGCCCTGCAATTAAGACACGGTGGAAAACCCGACCGGCCGAAATGGGGCGACAGGACATGATGGATTACGCAGCAGCACGCACCAAGATGGTGGACAACCAGATCAGGACCACGGACGTCACCTCCCATTCGGTGCTGACGGCCTTTCTTTCGGTGCCCCGCGAAGCATTCGTTCCAGCCGAGCTGAAGCCGCTCGCCTATATCGACGAGGACATGCAGGTGGCCCCGGCGGCGAACGGCAATCCCGCCCGCTACATTATGGAGCCGTCGCCGCTGGCCAAGCTCCTGCAGCTGGCAGCGATCACCAAGGACGATCTCGTTCTTGAGGTCGGCTGCGGCGCCGGTTATGCGGCAGCCCTTCTGTCGCTGCTGGCCGGCTCGGTCGTTGCGGTCGAATCGGATGAGGCGCTGGTGCTGCGGGCGACCGAAAAGCTCTCCTCTCTCGGCTATGACAATGTTGCCGTCGTCGCAGGTAAGCTCGATGCTGGCTATCCGGCCGAAGCGCCGTATGACGTGATCTTCGTCAATGGCGCCGTGGAGCAGATGTCCGATGCGCTGCTTGCACAGTTGCGCGAAGGCGGCCGGCTGGTGGCTGTGGTCGGCTACGGCAATGCTGCGCGCGCCCGTCTCTACGTCAAGGCTGGCGGCACGGTGTCCTTCACCGAATATTTCAACACCTCGGTGAAGCCGCTGCCGGGCTTCCGCAAGGCGGCCGAATTCGTCTTCTGAGGGTTCTCTCCCGGATGTGTCGAAGGCCCGCCCCGCGCGGGCCTTTTGCATTTTGGCTCAACAAAGCTGTGCATCACAGCAATTGCCGGCGCCGGCGTGATTTTTTTCCGCAGGCGCGTATCCTAGGGTGACCGCGAATCGGCTGGCGGCGAGATCGTCGCCGATGATCTTGAGGACAACGGGGATTAGTATGGCTCAGCCAAGCGTAGCGCGTGAACCGTCCATGGAAGAGATTCTGGCGTCGATCCGCCGGATCATCGAAAGCAACGACCCGGCATCGGGCGAGACCTTTGCCAGCGACGGTGACGAGGGGGATGTGAACGCCCTTGCCTCGGCTGCGCGCGAGGCCGAGGTCGAATTCGGCTATGAAAGCCTGGACTTCACGCCCGCCAATGATCCGGGTCCTGTCGTTCCGGCACCGCCGCGCGTGGAAGCGCAGGTGCAGCCGGAGGCCTCCCGCAGCGTCTCGCTTGCAGACCTCGCCGCCCGGGTCCGTTCGGCCTCCGAGCGCACGGAGCGTCCGCTCCAGCAGACTGTATCCGTTTCGCCGTCGCCGACGGTCGCCCCGCCTGCCGCGCAGCCCACTATGACCCAGCCTGACATGCCGCAACCGCGCGGTGAAAGCCCGCTGATGACGGCGCGGCTTGCCGAGCTGCGCGCCCCGCAACTGCGCCCTTCGATTTCGGTCGAGATCAAGCAGGCGCCAGCGTCCGTCGCGCGGCCGCAGCCGATGACATCTGCGCCGGCAGACGAGGCGCCGCTCAGCGCCGCGCCAGCCCATTCGCAGCCCGCCGTCATGGCTCAGCCCGCAGCCGCTGCCGTCAACAGGGCGCCGGCCGTTGAGCCCGAGCGCCGGGATATGCCGGAGCTTCGGCTCGAGATGCGCCGCGAAGAGCCGCGCGCACCGTCCTTCGATGCCATTGCCATGCATCTGGCCGCCGAACCCAAGCCTGAACCGGCGATCGAGGATGCGCCGCGTGCGGCCGCCGGCTCCGATCTGACGGCCCTCGTTTCGGCCGCGACCGTCGAACATGTCTCGCGCTCCTTCTCCGATCTGGCCGCCGCGATTGATGGCCACGCGCGCCGTTCCCTCGACGAAATGGCCGAGGAAATGCTGCGCCCGATGCTGAAGGATTGGCTCGACGACAATCTGCCGACGCTGGTGGAGCGCCTCGTGCGGGAGGAAATCGAACGCGTCGCACGCGGTCCGCGACGCTGACAGAACACCCTTTGGGGATCATGGGCCGCTCGCAAGAGCGGCCTTTTTTATTGACTTGGTTTTGCCAGTCCTATTTACCAAGCCACATCCAGAACTCGAAAAATCCGGTCGGAAAATGCTCGAAAAGACCTATGATTCAGCCGCCGTCGAACCGAAGATCGCCAAAGCCTGGGAAGACGCCGATGCGTTTCGTGCAGGCGCAAACGCGAAGCCGGGCGAGGACACCTTCACCATTGTGATCCCGCCGCCGAACGTGACCGGTTCGCTGCATATGGGCCATGCGCTGAACAACACGCTGCAGGACATCATGGTCCGCTTCGAGCGCATGCGCGGCAAGGACGTGCTGTGGCAGCCGGGCATGGACCACGCCGGCATCGCCACCCAGATGGTCGTCGAGCGCAAGCTGGCCGAAAACGGCCAGAATGTTTCGCGCCGCGACATGGGCCGGGAAGCCTTCATCGAGAAGGTCTGGGAGTGGAAGGAAGAATCGGGCGGCCTGATCTTCAACCAGCTGAAGCGCCTCGGCGCCTCCTGCGACTGGTCGCGCGAGCGCTTTACGATGGACGAAGGCCTGTCCAAGGCCGTCCTCGAAGTCTTCGTCTCGCTCTACAAGGAAGGCCTGATCTATCGCGGCAAGCGGCTGGTCAACTGGGACCCCAAGTTCGAAACGGCGATTTCCGACCTCGAGGTCGAAAACAAGGAAGTTGAAGGCCATATGTGGCACTTCAAGTACCCGCTCGCCGGTGGGGAAACCTATACCTATGTCGAGAAGGACGAGGACGGCAACGTCACCTTCCAGGAAGAGCGCAACTATATCTCGATCGCGACGACGCGTCCCGAGACCATGCTCGGCGACGGCGCGGTTGCCGTCCATCCCTCGGACGAGCGCTACGCCGCAATCGTCGGCAAGCTCTGCGAAATCCCGGTCGGGCCGAAGGAGCATCGCCGCCTGATTCCGATCATCACGGACGAATACCCGGATCCGAAGTTCGGCTCTGGCGCGGTCAAGATCACCGGCGCACATGATTTCAACGACTACCAGGTCGCCCGCCGCAACAAGATCCCGCTCTATCGCCTGATGGATACCCAGGCGAAGATGCGTGACGACGGCGAGGATTATGCCGTTTATGCCGCACGTGCGCTGGAGATTGCCAAGACCGGCCATCTGCCGAACGAGGCCGAGGTCGACGACATCAATTTGGTCCCGGAAGAGTATCGCGGTCTCGACCGCTATGAAGCCCGCAAGCGGATCGTGGACGCGATCAATGCCGAAGGGCTGGCCGTCACCACCAAGGACGCCGAAGGCAACGACGTGCCTTACGTCGAATCGAAGAAGATCATGCAGCCTTTCGGCGACCGCTCTGGTGTCGTCATTGAGCCGATGCTGACCGACCAGTGGTTTGCGGACGCAAAGACGCTGGCCGAGCCGGCGATCGCCTCGGTTCGCGAAGGCCGCACCAACTTCGTCCCGAAGAACTGGGAGAAGACCTACTTCGAATGGATGGAAAACATCGAGCCCTGGTGCATCTCGCGCCAGCTCTGGTGGGGCCATCAGATCCCGGCCTGGTATGGCCCGGATGGTCAGGTCTTCGTCGAGAAGACCGAGGAAGAGGCGCTCGACGCTGCCGTCCAACACTATCTTGCCCATGAGGGACCGTGGAAGGCCTGGGTTCAGGAGAAGCTCGAGAATTTCGCACCCGGCGAGATCCTGACCCGCGATGAAGACGTTCTCGACACCTGGTTCTCGTCGGCGCTTTGGCCCTTCTCGACGCTCGGCTGGCCGGACAACACGCCGGAGCTGGCAAAGTACTATCAGACCGACGTTCTCGTCACCGGTTTCGACATCATCTTCTTCTGGGTCGCCCGCATGATGATGATGGGCCTGCACTTCATGAAGGACGAGGACGGTAACCCCGTCGAGCCCTTCCACACGGTCTATGTGCATGCGCTGGTTCGCGACAAGAACGGCCAGAAGATGTCGAAGTCGAAGGGCAACGTCATCGACCCGCTGGAGCTGATCGATGAATACGGCGCGGACGCGCTGCGTTTCACGCTGGCGATCATGGCGGCCCAGGGCCGTGACGTGAAGCTCGACCCGGCCCGCATTGCCGGTTACCGCAACTTCGGTACCAAGCTCTGGAACGCCACACGCTTTGCCGAGATGAACGGCGTGAAGGCGGATCCGAGCTTCTTGCCCGAGACGACGTCGCTTGCGATCAACCGCTGGATCCTGACGGAACTTGCGCGCACCGAACGCGAAGTGACGGAAGCGATCGAAAGCTACCGTTTCAATGATGCGGCCAGCAGCCTCTACCGCTTCGTCTGGAACCAGTTCTGCGACTGGTATCTGGAACTGTTGAAGCCCGTCTTCATGGGCGAGGACGAGGCAGCCAAGAAGGAAGCGCAGGCCTGTGCGGCCTATGTGCTCGAGCAGATTTACAAGCTGCTCCATCCCTTCATGCCCTTCATGACGGAAGAGCTCTGGGCACATACGGCGGGCGAGGGTGCTTCGCGCGACACCCTGCTCTGCCATGCCGACTGGCCGGCCCCGGAATTCTCCGACGAGAATTCGGCCGCCGACATCAACTGGCTGATCGACCTCGTCACCGGCATCCGCTCGGCCCGTTCTGAAATGAACGTGCCGCCGGGCGCAACGGCGCCGCTGGTCGTGGTCGGGGCCAATGGCGTGACCCAGGAGCGTCTGATCCGCCATGACGCCGCAATCAAGCGACTGGCCCGCGTCGAGACGATCACGGTCGCCGATGTCGCACCGAAGGGGGCGGCCCAGATCATCGTGGGCGAGGCGACCGCCTGCTTGCCCTTGGGCGCGCTGATCGATCTCTCGGCCGAAAAAGCCCGTATCGAAAAGGCGATTGTCAAGGTGGACCAGGAAATGGCCCGCATTGCCGGAAAGCTGAACAACGAAAAATTCGTTGCCAATGCGAACCCGGAGGTCGTGGCCGCCGAGCGTGAGCGCCATCAGGAGCTTGAGGTGCAGAAGGCGAGCCTGGAAACGGCGCTCAAGCGGGTTCTCGAGGCTGCATAACCCTCTTCAGCAGGAATGGATTTCCAAGGGTCAGGCCGCAACGCCTGGCCCTTGTTCGTTTTCGGCTGAGCTCAAAACGGACCATCTGCAACCAAGAAATCGATTCACGACGGTAAGCGGATATCTTTCCAGCATTTTTTCCTTTTGCGGCCCAGCCCGCAATCAGGGCAGGGCGGGCTCTACGAAGGATGGCTCTGTGGCGACAGCGCAACAGCGCGTCATTGGCGTGGTAGATTGTTTCGCAAACGATAAAAAAATAGGCGAGTGGCGCAAAATTCATCCAATGAGGTGGCGTTTTGACGTGCTCGTCAAATGGATTACGTAAAAATTTCGCGAATTGAGGGCGCAGCTGACAAATGGAACCCGATTGTCATTCTGTCGCACATGTCTAGTATGGCAAATCACAGTTTTGCCTGAATTGGGGAGAGACATGGCGAACAACCTGAAAAAAACGACCGCCCTCGGACTGATCGCCGCTTGTGCCTTTGTGGGAGGAGCGCAGGCAGGTGGCTTTTCGCGCGGCGAAGCCGACACGGATATCCTCTACGAGGACGGCACGGTGGCTGCGCGCGGCGGCTATGTCTACGTGATGCCGCAGCGCGGCTATGAGACCATCGACGGTGCGGCTACGAGCGATGGTGACTTCACCAACAACTACTCGGTGCCATCATTTGCTGCAAAGTTTCGGGTATCCGATAATTTCTCATGCGCATTGACCTATACGGAGCCTTTTGGTGCCTCGTCAGAATACGGTGCTGATGCCCAGCAAGCCGATCGCGATGCTGACGTTGCGTCGCCAGGCTGGCCCTTTGGGCCGTTTGGCAACGCCGTGATTGAGTCCGGATTTGAAAGCACCGAGCTGGGTGGGACCTGTGCCGTTAACTTTGGTGTTGGACCGGGTCAGCTCTATTTCATCGGTGGAGCGTTCACGCAGTCCTTCGATTACACCGAGGTGAAAGACTTCGGCACGCTGAATCTTAAAGATGATAATGCGTTTGGTTATCGTCTTGGCGCCGGATACGAGATCAAGGAATATGCCCTGCGGGCAGAGCTGATGTATCGTTCGCAGGTTGAGCATGAAGCTGACGGCGTTTTTAACAGCAGCGCCCTGCTTCAGGGCTTGGCGGGCGTTCCTGCGCAATTGTCCGCATTCGGCACTGGTACCTTGCCTCAGTCGCTGGAACTGAGCCTGCAGAGCGGCATTGCGCCCGGCTGGCTTGCTTTCGGCTCGATCAAGTGGACCGACTGGAGTGTTCTTCAGACACTGAATTACACCATCACCGGACTGGGTCCGCAGACCAAGGACTTCTTCTGGCGCGACGGCTGGACCATCTCCGGTGGTATTGGTCACCAGTTCACCGAGACCGTCTCCGGCGCGGTGAGCCTGACCTGGGATCGTGGCGTCGGCACGGGTGCGGACATCATGACCGACACCTGGACGATTGGTGCAGGCACGCAGATCAAGGCGGGTCCGGGCGTTGTTCGCCTTGGTGCGGCCGCGACCTATCTGACCGAAGGGTCGCAGTCGACAGCTGATGGCGCCGACTTCGATGCGACCGTCGGCGGCGACTGGGCCTATGCGGTGAGCGCCTCCTACAAGATCTCCTTCTGATCTTTCACTGACGCAAGTCTGATCGAAGCCCGGCTTGCCCGGGCTTCTTTCGTTTGACCGGTTGGCACCGGGCTTTTCAGCTTTCCGGAATGTGATGATTCTGCAACAGAGACTCTATCCTTATCGGCGGTTCCGGGTTGCGCCCGATTTGTCCATTTCCCGCCACAAACGAAGAGCACCTCTGCTGCCAAGAGACGGCGGGCGCTGTTTCAGGCGGGTGACCTTCGGGTGGTGTGTGAGTTGAGAATGAGCCTCAGGGGCGAAAATAAGGTTCGAATACAAATGGTTTCGGTCGCTTTCGGGGGGCGGTCGGTGGTTCTGGAAAAAACGCGGACGCTGAAAATATCCGATGTCCCAGTCTTGCCGGAAATCGGTTCTACTCTCTTTTGCATGCAAAACGGAAAGCAACGACGGCGCTATGGTCGCCGCGGTGAAGGGTACGGTTATGAACCGTCCGTTCACGGATTGAATGTTATCTTCACACCGGACGCATTTGGTCTGGCCATGGCGGCGGGGCGGGTGCTCTGATGTCAGTCATGTCTTGGAAGAACGACGCAACCATGCGCATAAGGGATTGGAAGTCTTCGGCTCTACTTCTGACGGCGACCGCATTTCTGCTGTCGCTGAGCCCCTCTGCGCAGGCCTTCGACATCAACGCCGGCGTCAGCAAGGAATCCGGCCCCTTCGACCTCTTCAAGTTCGGCTTCAACGCCTACAAGAAAGGCCAGAAGCAGGAGGCCGTCGAAGCCTATCGCTACGCTGCCGAGAAAGGCCATACCGGATCGCGCTGGGCGCTCGCAAACATGTATGCCGCCGGTGACGGCGTCGTCGAGAACGACTTCGAAGCCTTCAAGATCTATGCCGAGATCGCCAACCAGGGCATCGAGCCCGGCTCGGAAGACACCGGCTTCTTCGTCAATGCGCTTCTGTCGCTCGCCCGTTATTATCGTCAGGGTATCCCTGAGACGCCTGTAAAGGCGGACCTCGCCCAGGCGCGGCAGATCTATTTCCAGGTGGCATCGACCTTCGGTGTGCCGGAAGCACAGTTCCAGTTGGCCCGCATGATTCTGGCCGGCGAGGGCGGCAGCGTGAACGTTCAGCAGGCCAAGAAGTGGCTGAACCTTGCACGGAAGAGCGGCCATGCCGGCGCCATGTCTGTCTTCGGAAACGTGTTGTTCGAAGAGGGCCAGACGGTTCGCGGCCTCGCCTTCCTGACGGCCGCGCTGGAGCGGTGCAATCCGAAGGATTGTCCCTGGATGCAGGATCTGCAGGAACGTGCCTTCTCCCTGGCCTCGGAGGAAGACCGGCGTGTTGCCGTGGTGCTCGCGCCAAAGGTCTACGAGCAGGGGGACTGAGTTGTCCTGACGATGTTGAAATGAAAATGGGCGCCGCGGCGCCCATTTCTGTATGGGATCAAGGCGCGCCCATTCAGAACGCGAAATGCCCGACCACGGGCACATGATCCGAAGGCTTTTCCCAGGCCCGAACATGCTTCTCGATGTCCGTCGAGCGCAGACGATCAGACGCTTCAGGCGACAGCATCAGGTGATCGATGCGGATGCCGTTGTTTTTCTGCCAGGCACCGGCCTGATAGTCCCAGAAAGAGAAGAGCGGTGTTTCGTCATTGGTGGCGCGCACGGCATCGATAAAGCCGAGGTTTTCAAGACGCCGGAAAGCGGCCCGCGTCTGTGGCAGGAACAGTGCATCGGTCACCCATTGGCTGGGGTCTTTTGCATCATGCGGCTCAGGGATGACATTGTAGTCGCCTGCGAGAATGAGCGGCTCCTCGAGTGCCATCCGCTCGCGCGCAAAGGCCTCAAGCCGCGCCATCCAGGCGAGCTTGTAGGGGTATTTGACCGGATCGTCGGAGGGATTGCCGTTCGGCAGATAGAGCGAGCAGACGCGCACGACGCCGCCTTCGACAGAGAAAACGCCCTCGATAAACCGGGCCTGTTCGTCCGTGTCGTCACCCGGCAGGCCGCGGTTCACTTCGTCCGGCTTGATCTTCGACAGAAGCGCCACGCCGTTGAAGCCCTTTTGGCCATGGGTCTCGACGTGATAGCCGAGCGCCTCGATCTCGCCACGCGGAAAGCCTTCGTCGACCGACTTGATCTCCTGCAGGCAGACGATGTCGGGCTGGCTATCCTTCAGCCACTGGCACAGGTTCTCGATGCGCGCTTTGACGCCGTTGATGTTCCAGGTGGCTATTTTCATCATCACTCACACGGAGAAGCTGGTGCCGCAGCCGCAGCTCGCCACCGCATTGGGGTTCTTGATCTGGAAAGACTGGCCGAGCAGATTGTCGACGAAGTCGATCTCGGAGCCAGCCATGTAGATCAGCGACATCGGGTCGATGAGCACGGTGGCGCCATCGCGCGTGATCACGATGTCGTCGCCGGCCGGCTGGCCGTCCAGGTCGAACTTGTAGGAAAAGCCGGAACAGCCGCCGCCTTCGACGGAAACGCGCAGCGCCTGCTTGTCCGCTTCTGCGGCGACGATCGCTGCGATTCGCTTCGCAGCGGCTTCGGAAAGGGTGACGGTCTCGGTGCTCATTCGGCCTCCTGCCGGGTTCAAGGCCCGGTGAAAACGGTCTTTTCGTCGCAAATCACCGCATTGTCACGCAAAAACGCGATTTTTGATCCGGCGGGGCGGTCCGAAACCGGTTCGGAACCCGCATCGCCTTGCGGCTTTGTCCGCTATAGGTATGAAGGCACAAGAGTTGCGTCAATGGGGAGCAGGCGGCACGCGCATGACGATCGATCAAGCAGCACTGGGTTTCGGCACCGGTCAGCGGGCGATATACGCCACCGACCCGTGGAAAAGCCGTGGCCGTCTCTTTGCCGAAAGCAGCAGCCTGACGCGCTCCGAATTCCAGCGGGACCGTGACCGCATCGTGCACACGACTGCCTTTCGGCGTCTCAAGCACAAGACCCAGGTGTTCATCGGACCCGATGGCGATCACTATCGCACCCGTCTCACCCACACGATCGAGGTGGCGCAGATCGCCCGGGCGCTGGCGCGCGCCTTGAAGCTCGATGAGGATCTGGCCGAAGGCGTGGCCTTGGTGCACGACTTCGGCCACACACCCTTCGGCCATACCGGCGAGGATGCCCTGCACGAGGTCTTGCAGCCCTATGGCGGCTTTGACCACAATGCCCAGTCGCTGCGCATCGTCACCAAGCTGGAACGGCGCTACGCCGATTTCGACGGACTGAACCTGACCTGGGAAGCCCTGGAAGGCTTGGTCAAGCACAATGGCCCGCTGATGACGAAGGACGGGCGGGGGACCCGTGGTCCGGTGCCGCAGCCGATCCTCGATTATAGCGAAATCCATGATCTGGAGCTCGCGAGTTTCGCCGGCCTCGAGGCTCAGGTTGCAGCCATCGCAGACGACATTGCCTACAACACCCATGATATCGACGATGGCCTGAGGTCCGGCTACCTCACCTTCGAAATGCTGGAAGACGTGCCTTTCCTTGCCGGTCTGATGATGGAAGTGCGTGACCGCTATCCGCATCTCGATCCTGACAGGTTCACCCACGAGATCATGCGCCGTCAGATCACCCGCATGGTCGAGGACGTGATCGCCGTGGCGCAGGAGCGGCTAAAACAGGTCGAGCCGCAAAGCGTCGAGGATATCAGGACGGCTTCGATGACGATTGCGACCTTCTCGGACCAGATGGCCGAGACCGACAAGGCGATCAAGAAACTGCTGTTCAGCCGCATCTACCGCCATCCCGACATCATGCGTATCCGCGCGGCGGCGGCCGAGATCCTGACGGACCTGTTCAAGGCCTATATGAACGACCCGACACTGATGAAGAGTCACTTCTGGGTCAACCACATCTCCGGCCTCAACGACGGCCAGAAGGCCCGCCATGTCGCCGACTATCTGGCCGGCATGACCGACACCTATGCGGTGCGCACCCATCGGGAGCTGTTTGACCGGACTCCGGAATTGCGATAGGCAGCCGACAAAATTCTGAATGGACACGGGTGCTCGGCACCCGTGCGCAGGGACACGCCATGAACCTCTTCGCCGACTTCGAAACCCGGATCAAAGCAGCGCTCGACAAGATCGAGGCGGTGCGCGAGAAGCGCGACAGCCTCGACTTCAGCCGCATCGTCGTCGAGCCGCCGCGTGATGCAAGCCATGGCGATGCCGCGACCAATGCTGCGATGGTGCTGGCAAAGGGCATGGGCATGAACCCGCGTGCGCTGGCCGATCTGATCGGCGAGAAGCTGAAGCAGGACCCGGACGTCGCCGAAGTCGGCGTTGCGGGCCCCGGCTTCATCAACATCCGCCTGTCGGTCGCCTATTGGCAGCGGCTGCTCGCCACCATGATCGATCAGGGCACGGATTTCGGCCGCTCTTCGGTCGGCAAGGGCCACAAGGTCAATGTCGAATATGTCTCGGCCAATCCGACCGGCCCGATGCATGTCGGCCATTGCCGCGGCGCCGTGGTCGGTGACACGCTCGCCAACCTGCTCGGCTTTGCCGGCTACGAGGTGACCAAGGAATACTACATCAACGACGCCGGCGCACAGATCGACGTGCTCGCGCGCTCGGCCTTCCTGCGCTACCGGGAAGCTCTCGGTGAAGACATCGGCGAAATCCCGGCGGGCCTTTACCCGGGCGATTATCTGGTGCCGGTCGGCAAGGCTCTTGCTGACGAATACGGCACCAAGCTTCTGGCCATGCCGGAAGACGAGATGCTGGCCATCGTCAAGGATAAGGCCATCGACGCGATGATGGCGATGATCCGGGATGATCTCGCGACGCTAAACGTCCATCACGACATCTTCTTTTCCGAGCGCACGCTCCATGCCGGCAATGCCGCCAAGATCCGGACCGCGATCAATGACCTGACCTTCAAGGGCCATGTCTATCGTGGGACGCTGCCGCCGCCGAAGGGCCAGCTGCCGGAAGACTGGGAAGACCGCGAGCAGACGCTGTTCCGCTCCACCGAAGTGGGTGATGACATCGACCGGCCGCTGATGAAGTCGGACGGCTCCTACACCTATTTCGCCGCCGACGTTGCCTACTTCAAGGACAAGTTCGATCGCGGCTTCTCCGAGATGATCTATGTGCTCGGTGCCGACCACGGCGGCTATGTGAAGCGGCTCGAAGCCGTCAACCGGGCCGTGTCGGAAGGCAAGTCGAAGCTCACGGTGCTGCTCTGCCAGCTGGTCAAGCTCTATCGCGACGGCGAGCCGGTGAAGATGTCGAAACGGTCAGGCGATTTCGTCACGCTGCGCGAAGTGGTCGAGGAAGTCGGCCGCGATTCGGTGCGCTTCATGATGCTCTACCGGAAGAACTCCGAACCGCTCGACTTCGACTTCGCCAAGGTGACGGAGCAGTCGAAGGACAATCCTGTTTTCTACGTGCAGTATGCCCATGCGCGTTGCATGTCGATTCTGCGCCAGGCGAAGGAAGCTTTCCCGGACCTCGAGATCGAAAAGCTCGACCTCGCCGGTGCCGTATTGGGACAGATCGAAGATCCGACGGAACTGTCGCTCGTTGCCAAACTCGCCGAATATCCGCGGATTATCGAGGCGGCCGCACTGTCGCAGGAGCCGCATCGACTTGCATTCTACCTGCATGATCTGGCAAGCTCGCTGCATGCGCATTGGAACAAGGGCAAGGATTCGCCCGAATTACGCTTTGTTAACGATAAACATAGAGAATTAACCATCGCCAGGCTTGGGCTGGTGCATGCTGTCGCCTCCGTGTTGAAGTCGGGACTGGCCATTACCGGCACCGAAGCACCGGTTGAGATGCGATAACAGCGTCACCAATTCCCCACATTGCGCTGGCAGGCGTATGGTCGCGTAAGTGAGTGGAAAACGGTATGGTACAGCAGCAGGCTGCAAACAGCATTCGGTCGCAGGGCGACGGCTTCGCGGATGACGATCCGCTGGCGGAGCTTGCCCGAATTGTCGGCTTTGATCAGCCACTGAAGCGCGAGCCCGTGATGTCGTTGCCGCCGGTGCCGGATATGGCGTCGGCAGAATTCAATCTCGAAGACGAGCTGATGCGGGAGTTCGAGGGCTACGAGCAGCCGTCGTCCGCCCTGTCGCAGATGCGTGCGCCCGAGCCTGTGGTCCCGCATGCGCCTTCGCCGGTTTCGGTTCGTGAAGAGCCGAGCTTCGCCCCTGCATCGCCGGCCTTTGGTGTCGAAATTCCGTCTTATGAGCCCCCGGTGCCGGCGTCTGTCATCGAGCAGTTTGAAGAGCCGGCTGCGATTGCGCATGAGCCTCCGGCCCCGGATGTGGCGATTTCCTATGATCTGGCCGACGAACTGGAACTCGCAGTTGCGGATGCCGACATTCGGCCTGCGCCGGCCGTGCAGGCCGAGCCGCCGCGTCTTCGGCTTCCGCTCGCAAATTTTTCCGCTCAGGTGCAGCCGGTTCGTCGTGCCGAGCCGGAGCTTGTTCAGCCTCGGGAGGACTTTGCGCCTGACGTGATGGCGCCGGTTGCGGCTCCGCCCTTTGTTGAAGAGCCTGTAGCGGTTTCACCCGTCGCGCCTCAGTCACAGCCAGCCTCTCAGTCTTCTTCCGCCGAGGAGCCGGTGTTCGAATGGGAAACCGGGGCTTTCTCCTTCGCGCCCGCCGAGAACACCGCGCCGCACAGCGTCCTGCCGAATTTTGCTGGTTCGGCGACCGCAGCGGATCGCGCAGTGTCGTTCGCAGCGCCGAAGGTCGATGCGGGTCCTGAGGTCGTTGCGCGCACCGAGCCGGATTTTTCGTTCGACTTCTCCGCCGATCTGTCGCTGGACGAGGGTCTGGACGTGGCGCCCGAGCCCATCAAGGCAGTGCCTGAAAAGAGCGTGCCGGTCTCGCTGGCCGATGACGATTTCGATCCTTTCGGTGATCAGGATTTCGAGCTGAAGCTCGATGAACTCGATCTGGCACTTGATCTTTCTGAGATCGAGCCCGTCTCTCCCGCCAGTTCCGTGACGGCAGCTGCCAAGTCTCTGTCCAGCGAACCTGTGTCGCCGACCTATTCGACGGCCGCCGTTTCTGCTGCTGTCGCCCCGGCGATTTCGGGTACCTGGGCCGCCGCTCCGGCGCGCAGCGAACCGGTGGTGGTGCCGCGCCGTGTTGAGCCCGAGATGCGGGTTTCTCCCGATGCGACGGCCTACATCCCGTCTGTTGTGCCCGCTCCGACGGTCACGCATCCAGTTCAGCCGCAAGCCCCGCAGCCTGCCATCCAGCAGGCCTATGTGCCCCCGAGCTATTCCGTCGACGACAGCTTCGGTTTCGATCCTTCCGAGATTTCCGAACAGGACGAGCAGCTCGAGAGCGTCGGCGCGCTCGACGTGCCGGAGGTGCCGGTCACCGAAACCCGTGCGGCAGCGCCGGCCCAGTCCGAATATGACATCGACATCGATGCTGAGCTTGCGACCCTCTTTGAAGAGCCGGTTGCGCCACAGCCGCCGGTGAAGACGCTGGGTGCAAGCCGCGTCGTCGCCGACGCCGCGCCGGCCCGTTCCGCCGCTGCGCCGCTCGATGATTTCGATGCTTTCGAAAAGGCGCTGGAAGAAGACCTGCGCAGCTCGCTCAGCACGGCGCGCGCGATCGATCCCGAAAGCCGTGGCCACATCACGATTGCCGGCGAAGCCCAAGGGTTCCGCTTCCGTCGCATGAAGCCCTATCTGATGACCGGGACCGCCGTGCTTCTGCTGCTCGCTGGTGCTGGCGGCCTGTACGCCTGGCTCGGCAACGGCACGGTCGGCAGCCTTTCGGGCGGCGAGCCGCAGATCATTGCGGCCGACAAGACGCCGGTAAAGATCGTGCCTGAAAACCCGGGCGGCAAATCCGTGCCGAACCAGGACAAGGCCGTCTATGACCGGGTCGCCGGCAATGGCGTCGAGGATCCCAAGCAGACCAGCCTGATTTCGTCGGAAGAAGAGCCCGTTGACGTGGTCCAGCGCACGCTGATCCCCGAAAACATGCCGCTTGAAGGTGAAAACGAAGCTGCCGCGACCCCTGTGGGCGAAACGGAAGACCCTCGTCTCCTGCCTGACGGTCAGCCTCAGGAAACAGCCGCTGCAGCGGAAGATCCGGCAACGATCACGCCACGCAAGGTGCGAACAATGATCGTTCGTCCGGATGGCACGCTGGTGGCGCAGGAGGTTCCTGCCGAAGCTGCACCCGCGACCGCCAACACGTCGCCGTCTGCAGCCCCAACGTCCAGCCCGGCCGTTCTCGCGGCACCGAGCGTCCCTGCCGCAAAGACGGACGATGCGGTGAAGACGGTCGAGACACGGGTCGTGAACCCGAGCGCCCCGGCTGAAGCGGCCGCCGCATCTCCGGCGACAACTGCCGCTGCTCCGGCGATGACGGCTACGGCTCCGGTTACCCCGCCGACAGCGGCACCGGCAGAGACGGCCCCGCAGACGGTGGCCGAAATTGCTGCCGCATCGACCGCAGAGACGGATACCGCTCCGGCAGTCAAGGCTCCGATCCCGACCATGCGTCCGGCGGATCAGCCGGTCAATGTCGTCGGCACGGTGACCGATCAGGGCAATCTCCGTCCGTCGCAGCCGGCCGCGACGCAGGCACCGGCTCCGACCGAGACGGCAGCCGCCACGCCCGCAGCAGCGCCCGCTGCCGCACCGGCTGGCAGCTACGGTATCCAGATCGCTTCGCTGCCGTCTGAAGCCGAAGCACAGCGCAGCTATCGCAGCCTGTCGTCGAAATTCGGACTGCTGTCCGGCAAGCCTTACGAGATCCGCCAGGCCGACATCCCTGGAAAGGGCACCTATTACCGTGTCCGTATCGTGGCCGGCAGCAAGGACGCGGCCGTCGCACTCTGCGAGCAGTATCGCTCCGCTGGTGGCACCTGCCTGGTTTCAAAGTAATCGACGGCACACTCTTTGACGAAAAATCGAGGCGGGACCGGGTGTTCCGCCTTTTTTCTTGTGCATGACCCTCATCCTTCGTCCGCCGAGACCTTCGGCTTTTCTCACACCCCCGGTATGATTCGTCCATGTCCCAGACCTCTTCCCCCGCCAAAGCCATGATCCTCGGTTGCCTCGGCCATCGCCTGACGGCAGACGAGAAGGCCTTTTATCGCGATGAACAACCCTGGGGCTTCATCCTTTTCGGCCGTAATATCGGCGAAGCCGAGCAGGTGAAGGATCTCGTCGCCGAAATGCGCGAGACGGTCGGTGGTCGCAACGCGCCTGTGCTGATCGACCAGGAAGGCGGACGCGTCCAGCGCATTCGCGAGCCGATCGCCCCGCGTTATCCTTCCGGTGCCGAACTGGGTGCGCTCTACGACGTCGATCCCGAAAAGGGCCTGCGCGCCGCATGGCTGATGTCGCGCCTGCACGCCTTCGATCTTTACCGCCTGGGCATCAATGTCGATTGCCTTCCCGTCCTCGATGTCCCGATTGCCGGCGCAAGCAATGTCATTGGCAATCGCGCCTACTCCAACGATCCGTTTGTGGTCGCGAAGATGGGACAGGCCGCAGCAGACGGTTTGAAGGCGGGCGGCGTGCTGCCCGTCATGAAGCACATGCCAGGCCATGGCAGAGGTATGGCCGACAGCCATCACGACCTTCCGGTGGTCACCGTGCCGCGTGCGGAACTCGAAGCGCATGATTTTGTGCCGTTCAAGGCGCTCTCGAACGAACTCATGGGCATGAGCTGCCATGTCGTGTATACCGACATCGATCCGGATTTCCCGGCCTCGACCTCACGCATCGTGACCGAGGAGATCGTCCGCAAGGCGATCGGTTTCGAGGGTCTGCTGATGTCGGACGATATCTCCATGAATGCATTGAAGGGCACGATCGGCGAACGGGCCGAGCGTATCGCCGCCGCGCTCGATGTCGTCCTGCATTGCCATGGTCACATGGACGAGATGCAGGCGGTGGCGGCGGCCGTGTCTGAACTGTCGGGCAAGGCGCGGGCACGGGCGGACGCCGTTGAGGCAGCATTCACCACGCCCGATAATGCCGACGAACAGGCATTGCGCGACGAGTTCCAGACCTTGATGGCGGTCTCCTGATGGCGCGCGGCCCCGTCCATCCCACCGTAATCAACCGGCCCTCGAATGCCGAGACGCCGGCGCCGACGCCGATGGACAGCCTCTGGCAGGACAATGCCGAGGAACGGGCCGCAAGCGACCCTGCATTGCTGATCGATGTGGCCGGCTTTGAAGGTCCGCTCGATCTTCTGCTGTTCCTGGCCCGCAACCAGAAGGTCGACCTTGCGCGGATTTCCGTGCTGGCGCTGGCAGAACAGTATCTGCAGTTCATCGAAAGCGCTCGGCGCATCCGGATCGAACTCGCCGCCGACTATCTGGTCATGGCGGCCTGGCTCGCATATCTGAAGTCTCGCCTGCTGATCCCGCAGCAGGCCAAGGACGACGGTCCCTCTGGTGAAGAGATGGCCGCAACGCTCGCCTTCCGGCTGAAGCGCCTGGAAGCCATGCGCGACGCGGCCTCCCGCCTGATCAACCGCAACCGGCTGGGGCGCGATGTCTTTGCTCGCGGTGCGCCGGAGCACGTGCCCGCCCGCGCTGAAAGCGCCTATGAGGCAAGCCTCTACGATCTTCTCTCGGCCTATGCCTCGTTGCGTCAGCGGCAGGCGGTCACGCAGGTTACCATCGAACGTCGTCGCGTCTGGTCGCTCGCCGATGCGCGCGGCATTCTGACCCGAATGATTGGCGAAATCAGCGATTGGACGGCCCTTGATCAGTTCCTGATCCGTTTTCTGGCTTCGCCCGAGGATCGCGTCACCGCCATTGCAAGTGCCTTCGCCGCCTCGCTGGAACTCGTGCGCGAAGGCCGGCTGGAGATACGCCAGGAGGGTGCCTTTCAGCCGATCTACATGCGAAGCGGCCCAAAGGCCGAAGCGCTCCACGCGGTCGAGTGAGGGGCCATGAGCGACATTGAGGGGGCATCCCTGGATCAGGAGACCGAACAGGGCGACGAGCACGTCGTCGACGAAGCGACGGTCGCCCGTCGTGAAGCCGAGGCACTGAGAATTGCCGAAGCCCTGGTCTTCGCTTCGGCTCAGCCGGTCTCGACCGGTTTCGTCGAGGAGCGGCTGCCGCGCGGCGTTGATGCCCGCACGGTGCTGAGCCGCTTGAAGGACGACTATGCCGGTCGCGGCGTCAATCTTGTGCAGGTGGATGATCACTGGGCCTTCCGCACGGCCGCCGATCTTTCCTTCGCCATTCGCAAGGATGAGACGGACGTGAAGAAGCTGTCGCGTGCCGCGCTTGAGGTCCTGGCGATCATCGCCTATCATCAGCCGGTAACGCGTGCTGAAATTGAAGACATCAGAGGGGTGCAGACCTCGAAGGGCACGCTCGACGTGCTGATGGAAGCCGGATGGGTGCGCTTCCGCGGTCGTCGTCGCTCACCGGGGCGCCCGGTCACGCTCGGAACCACGCGTGATTTTCTCGATCATTTCGGGCTTGAGGAGCTGCGTGACTTGCCGGGCCTGGAAGAGCTGAAGGGGGCAGGGCTGCTCTCGGGCCGCATCCCAGCCAACTTCAACATTCCCATGCCGCTCGGCTCCGATGACCTCACCGAGGAGGAAGACCCGATCACCCAGCTTGATCTGGAGGAGCTCGGCCTCTTGACTCCGGGCGGTGAAGCAGAGGAATAGGGTCAGCTTTAAACTGGTAACCGGCCAAGCACGGTTCTTGCGCGTTCGGCATGGCCGTTGTGGTGAGGACCGACCGGCCGGACGGACGACGGAATGAACCCAGCGAAGACCAGACACGGGAACGGTCAACGGACGGCGGGCGTGACATTTGCCGCACGTCTGACCTTCGAGGATATCCGTCACCGCTATCACGGAAAAGAAACCATCCGCGGCCTGTCGCTGACGGCAGAGCCGGGTGAGGTGCTGTGTCTGCTGGGTCCATCGGGATCCGGCAAGACGACGCTCTTGCGCATTGCCGCCGGCATTGAAGCGCAGACCAGCGGACGGGTGCTGATCAACGATCGGGAGGTCGCAGGGCCCGCCGGCTTTCTGCCGCCCGAAAAGCGCGGGATCGGCCTGATGTTCCAGGACTTCGCGCTCTTCCCCCATATGAGTGTGCTCGACAATGTTCGTTTCGGCCTGACGGCGCTTCCAGCCAAGGAAGCGATTGCCGAGGCAGGGGTAGCGCTCGAACGGGTGGGGCTGTCGCATTATGCCGACAAATATCCGCATGCGCTTTCGGGCGGCGAGCAGCAGCGTGTTGCGCTCGCGCGGGCTCTCGCCCCGCGCCCCAGCGTTCTCCTCATGGACGAGCCGTTTTCGGGCCTCGATTCGCGGCTGAAGGACACGGTCCGGGCCGATACGCTTGCAATTTTGCGTGAGACCCGCGCGACCGCCGTCGTCGTCACCCACGATGCGGAAGAGGCGATGCGCATGGCCGATCGCATCGCGCTTCTGAAGGACGGCCGCCTGGTCCAGGTCGGCAGCTCCGACGATCTCTACCGGCGTCCGCGCGACATATTCGCTGCGGCGTTCTTCTCCGAGATCAACGAGTTCTCGGGCCGGGTGGCTGGCGGTCGGGTCGAAACCCCCTTGGGCAGCGCCGATTCCGGCGCGATCGCCGAGGGCGCGGATGTCTCCGTGGCGGTTCGGCTCTCCGGTTTGTCGGTCAAGGAGAGCGGCGGAGCAATTCCCGCCCGCATCGTTGCCCGGCGCTTTCTCGGGGTCGTCGAACTGCTTGATCTCGCGGTTCCCGGCACGGAGACACCGGTGCGCGCCCGCATCCGCGCGGACATGTTGTCGCCGGGCATCCGCGACGTGACGATTGCGGTTGAGCCCAAGGACATTTTGGTGTTTGAAAAGCCAACAGAAACCCCCTACATCGGGGAAACGACAATCTAAGGAGTGGCAGGCATGGGTTCGTTTAGCATTTGGCACTGGATCATCGTCTTGGCGATCGTCCTGCTTCTCTTCGGGCGTGGCAAGATCCCCGAACTCATGGGCGACGTGGCCAAGGGCATCAAGAGCTTCAAGAAGGGCATCAGCGACGAGGACGACAATGATGCGCCCTCGACCACCGCTTCGTCGAAGACCGTCGACCACAAGCTCGACGAGACCAAGTAAGCGATCTCTGTTTGACGGATTACGGGTGGCCCTTCGGGCCGCCCGCAGAATTATGGGATAGGCCGCGGGCGTCCGAGAGGACGACACGGCGCGCGGCATCAGGAGCCCGTTGAATGCTGGATATTGGCTGGACCGAGCTGTTGGTGATTGCCGTGATCCTGATCGTGGTGGTTGGTCCGAAAGACCTTCCCCCGATGATCCGCGCTTTCGGCAAGATGACAAAGCGGCTGCGCCAGACGGCCGGTGAATTCCGCGCCCAGTTCGACGAGGCGCTGCGTGAAGCCGAACTCGACGACCTCAAGAATACGGTCAACGATCTCCGGTCGATGAACCCGACCAATTCCATTCGCGAAACCCTCAATCCGCTGCGCCAGATGGGACAGGACATCAAGTCCGACCTGCAGAAAGCGTCGCGCGTTGACACGCCGACGCCCGCATCCTCGTCCATGGCTGCCGCAGCCGCAGGCGTGACGCCAACGGAAAACTCCATCCTGCCGGATCTGCCGACCGGTGTGGCCACCGTTCCGCCCGATCTCGCGCCGCCGGTTGCCGCACCTGCGACGGCTGCCGCGCAGAGCGAGCCGGCCTCGACAACTCCCGTACCCGCAGCCGCAGCAAAGCCGCGCAAGCCGGCTGCCAAGAAGGCCGCCGTCACTGACGTCGGACCACCCGCCACAGTGGCTACTTCGACCAGCAAGACACGCAAGCCGAAGGTGGCCGCATCCAAGGCCGTGGTTGCGGCACCCGAAGTATTGCCGGTTCCAGTGAAGCCCAAGGCTGGCAGGGTAAAGGCAGCGTCCACCGAGGCGCCGGCGATTGCCCCGGTCACACGCAAGCCGCGTCAGAAGAAGAGTGAGGACCGCGCATGAGCGGCGACATCGACGACAAGCCGCAGCCGCTGATCGAGCATCTGATTGAACTGCGCACGCGCCTGATCTGGGCGCTCGGCGCCTTTTTCGTGGCGTTTCTCGTCTGCTTCTATTTCGCCAAACCGCTCTTCAATCTGCTGGTGGTTCCCTACAAATGGGCGGTGGCCTGGGCGGGTCTCGACGTCACCAAGGCGGAACTCATCTATACGGCCCCCCAGGAGTTCTTCTTCACCCAGGTGAAGGTGGCGGCCTTCGGCGCCATGGTCATAGCCTTCCCGGTGATCGCCTCGCAGGTCTACAAATTTGTGGCCCCCGGCCTCTATAAGAACGAGCGCGCCGCATTCCTGCCGTTTCTGATCGCGTCGCCGGTTCTCTTCCTGATTGGCGCCTCGCTCGTCTATTTCTTCTTCACGCCGATGGTGATGTGGTTCTTCCTCGCCATGCAGCAGAGCCCGGGCGAGGGGGAGGTTGCGATCTCGCTGTTGCCCAAGGTGTCGGAATATCTGAGCCTGATCATGACGCTGGTCTTCTCCTTCGGCCTCGTGTTCCAGCTGCCGGTCATCACCACGCTTCTGGTGCGGGTCGGCATCCTGGAGAGCCAGTGGCTCGCCGACAAGCGCAAGTACTTCATCGTCGTGGCCTTCATCGTCGCCGCCGTCCTGACGCCGCCGGATCCGCTCTCCCAGATCGGTCTTGCACTGCCGACGATCCTTCTCTACGAGGTGGCTATCTACGCGGCACGACTCGTCGAACGGAACCGCACCAAGGCTGAGACCGCTGAGGTGGTGTCCACGCAGACGGAGTAGGCGGCAAACCTGCCGCCGAGCCGCCGCTTCAACCCATGCCGACATGGGGCCGGACGTGGCCGCCGGCCAGCTCCGATCCCGGTCGAAACACAAGACCTGGAACGACGATGCTCGATATCAAGTGGATCCGTGAAAATCCCGAGGCCCTGGATGCAGCGCTTGCCAAGCGCGGTGCCGAACCGCTGTCCGCATCGTTGATCGCGCTCGACCAGAAGCGCCGCGCCGTTGCCCAGTCGATGCAGGACATGCAGTCGCGCCGTAACTCGGCCTCCAAGGAAATCGGCGCCGCCATGGCGCAGAAGGATATGGAGCTCGCCGAAAAGCTGAAGGCGGAAGTCGCCTCGCTGAAGGACACCCTGCCGGCCGCCGAAGAGGAAGAGCGTCAGCTTACTGCTGAGCTGAACGATGCCCTGTCGCGCATCCCGAACATCCCGCTCGACGACGTGCCCGTCGGGAAAGACGAGCACGACAATGTCGTCGCCCGGGTCGTTGGCGAGAAGCCGACCTGGAACCACAAGCCGTTCGAGCACTACGAGATCGGCGAGAACCTCGGCTATATGGACTTCGAGAGCGCCGCCAAGCTGTCGGGCGCCCGCTTTACCGTGCTCACCAGCCAGCTTGCCCGGCTGGAGCGTGCACTCGGCCAGTTCATGCTGGATCTGCACACGACTGAGCACGGCTACACGGAAGTGTCGTCGCCGCTGATGGTGCGCGATGATGCCATGTATGGCACCGGGCAGCTGCCGAAGTTTGCCGAAGACCTGTTCAAGACGACGGACGGTCGCTGGCTGATCCCGACGGCTGAGGTGACGCTGACCAATCTGGTTGCCGGCGAAATCCTTGACCAGGAAAAGCTGCCTCTGCGCTTTACGGCACTCACCCCGTCCTTCCGCTCGGAAGCAGGTTCCGCCGGTCGCGACACGCGTGGCATGCTGCGGCAGCACCAGTTCTGGAAGTGCGAACTCGTGTCGATCACCGATGCCGAAAGCTCGATCGCTGAACACGAGCGCATGACCGCCTGCGCCGAAGAAGTGCTGAAGCGCCTTGGCTTGCATTTCCGCACCATGACGCTCTGCACCGGCGACATGGGCTTCGGTGCCCGCAAGACCTACGACCTCGAGGTCTGGCTGCCGGGCCAGAACACCTATCGCGAAATTTCGTCCTGCTCGGTCTGCGGCGATTTCCAGGCGCGCCGCATGAATGCCCGCTACCGTAACAAGGAAGAAAAGGGCACGACCTTCGTGCACACGCTGAACGGCTCGGGTACGGCAGTGGGCCGCTGCCTGATCGCGGTGATGGAGAACTATCTCAACGAAGACGGCTCCATCACTGTTCCGGACGTTCTGCTGCCCTACATGGGCGGTCTGAAGAAGATCGAAAAGGTGGCCTGATCGGGCCGCCACCGGAGTGGGCATGCGCATCCTGCTGACGAATGACGACGGTATTCACGCTCCAGGCATAGTGGCTCTGGAAAAGATCGCCCGCAGTCTCTCGGATGATGTCTGGGTTGTTGCGCCCGAAACCGACCAGAGCGGCCTTGCCCACTCTCTGACGCTGTCGGAGCCTCTGCGGCTCCGGGAACTCGGCGAGAAGAGATTTGCCCTGCGCGGCACGCCGACCGATTGCGTCATCATGGCGATCCGCAAGGTGCTGGACCGCAAGCCGGATCTGGTGCTGTCGGGTGTCAATGCCGGTGCCAATCTCGCCGACGACGTGACTTATTCCGGAACGGTCGCAGGCGCCATCGAAGGCACGGTGCATGGCATCCGCTCCTTTGCGCTCAGCCAGGCCTATAGTTATGAGGCCGGCGCGCCGATCCCGTGGCATACCGCCGAAGCGCTGGCGCCGGACCTCTTGCGCAAGCTGATGACGGTGGATCTGCCGCCCGGCACCTTCCTCAACCTTAACTTCCCTCATTGCGAACCGGAAGAGGCTGATGGCGTGGAGGTGACGGCCCAAGGGAAGCTCGAATTCGGCCTCTCGGTGGAGGAACGTCAGGATGGACGCGGGCTCCCGTATTTCTGGTTGCGCTTTGGAGACCGCAAGGGCAATTTCCGCGCTGGCACCGATATCCATGCGCTGCGGCATAAGAAAGTTTCGGTCACGCCGCTCAAGCTCGATATGACGGACTACGCCGTACAGGACGTGATCGCCCAGGTGCTGGGCCAGGGAGATCTCGGATGAGGTCGGCGCTTCTCGAACGCGAAGGTTTCGCGGCTCTGGTCCTGCGCCTGCGTGCCGAAGGTGTCACCAATCTCGATCTTCTGACGGCGGTTGAACAGACGCCACGCTCCGCCTTCGTGCCCCCGGAATATGCGGCGAGCGCTTACTCCAGCCGGTCCATTCCGATCGAATGCGGACAGTTCATGGAAGGCGCCGACCTCGCTGTCAGGCTCCTCGGCCAGTTGCAGGTCAAGCCCGGCCACCGTGTTCTGGAAGTCGGGACCGGAAGCGGCTTCATGACCGCAGTCCTTGCTCGCCTTTCAGAGCGTGTGATCTCGATGGAGCGTTACAAGACGCTGATTGCGGGGGCCCAGAGGCGGCTTGAGACGCTGGGCCTTCGCAACGTGATACTGCGCCAGGCCGACGGCGCGAACGGTTTGCCCGGGGAGGGGACCTTCGACCGCATCTTCGCTACCGCCGCCTATCCGGCGATGCCGCGTTTCTATGCCGAACAACTGGTCTCGGGCGGCATGCTTCTGGCGCCGCTGATGATCGATGAGACCCGCTGCATCATGGTGCGCCTCACCAAGACCGGCAGCCGCTTTGAGCGCGAGGACCTTTTTGAGGTTCCGTTCCTGCCGTTGCAGCAGAAGATCGCCCGTCATCTCTGACGAGCGTGTTAAAGTCTCTCTGGCAAGGCCGCTGTGAAGGCACAAGCGCGCTGATGGATCGAATGCCGGCGAAGGACCGGGGTCAAGCCGTTCCGTCCACCACGCAATAGGCCGCGTCATCGCCTGTGGCGGCAATGACGAGATGGCCATAGGGTTCGCGCCATTCGCTGTGGGGCCGGGTGTTCGCCGCCAGCTCCACACGGGCCTGCGCCGTTTGTCCATCCTGCCGGAAGCTGATCTCTTCGCCGTTGACGGTGATCCACAAGAGCGGCACCGCGCTTGTGGCGGATATGACGAGCGTCTGATGTCCGTCGCCGGCGCTTTCGACCGTGACGGTCAGCTGCAGGTCCGACGATCCCGCTGCGGGCGCAGGTGTTGGAAGTGCCGGCAATTCCGGCGTCCGCGACGGCGGCTGACGATAGACGCCGGTTTTCTCGAAAGCGCTGGCATAGGCGAGAAGCGCATTGTCGTCCCAGGCCCGCCCCGCAAAGGTGAGGGCCGCCGGCATGCCGATATCCGCAAGCATGCCCATGGGCACCGTCACCGTCGGAATGCCGAGATGGCGGATCGCCAGATTTCCATTCGCGACCCAGACACCATTGCGCCACGCGAGCGCCGCAGAGGCTGGGTTCACGTCGGCATCGGCCGGCCCGATATCGGCTACCGTGGGGAAAATCACCGCATCGAGCCCACGCGCCGCCATCCATTCCTCGAGGTCGATACGCCGTGTTTCTTCAAGTCCCTTCAGGCCAGCTTCGAGCTCGGGAATATCGGTGAATGATGAGATCGGGTTGTCCCGCGCATAGGCTGGGTATTGGGGGAGAAAGTCGTCAAACCCGTCGTAGCGATCGGGCAGGCTGCCCTTCGGCGGCGGGAAGATGAGGGCAGGATCGACACCCGCCAGACCCGGGATTGCCGGATCACCGTTCGCTTTGAGGAAATCGTCCCAGGCCCAGGCGGAAAGATCGAAAAGCTCGCGGCGCAGATAGTCCGGGCTGACCAGACCGCGCGTAGCAATCGTGGGAGCGCCTGGCCGGTCACCCTCGTAATTCGTGATCACGGGGAAATCGGTCACGACAATCTCGGCGCCGGCGGCTTCGAGTGCTGCGCAGGCTGCCTTGCAAAGCGCCACCATGGAATCGCGTGTTTCGATGCGCTGGCCGGTCGGGCCGCCGATTCCGGTGCTACCGACCGTGCCGGCGTCCTCATCGGCATTGATATACATGGCCGGCAGGCCGAAGCGCTTTCCGGCAAGCGATGCCGTCTCAGCCAGCGCCGAATAGGAATGCGGTCGCACCTCCGAGGCCTTGGGGATCGTCACCCAGGTCTGGCGGCGCCAGAGATCGCCGCGCGTCTCGGGATCGTCGGCCACGATTGCATCGAGCAGCTCCAGGAGGTCGGCCATGCTGCGACAATGCGGCACGACGACATCCATGGTGGGAACGAGCGGCCAGTTCCCGCGCACGGAAATGACGCCGCGGCTCGGCGTATAGGCGCAGAGCCCGTTATTGGCAGCCGGCGCGCGTCCGCTCGACCAGGTCTCCTCGCCGAGGCCAAAGGCGGCAAAGCTTGCGGCCGTCGCCGTGCCCGAACCGTTCGAGGAGCCGGAGGCGAAGGCGGCCGTCAGCCAGTCCGCGTTGTAGGGCGATTCCGCCCGGCCATAGACGCCACGCTGCATGCCGCCATTGGCCATGGGCGGCATGTTGGTCAACCCGATCAGCACTGCGCCGGCGGCCCTGAGCCGGGCAATCGCAAAGGCGTCGTCTTGCGCGATGAGGTTGGCGAAGGCCGGAGAGCCGGAGGCCACGCTCAAGCCTTTCACCTTGTAACTGTCCTTGGCCGTATAGGGGATGCCGTCGAGCGGCCCGAGGCTTTTTCCTTCGCGGCGCCTGAGGTCCGAGGCGCGGGCCTCGGCAAACATGTCCGGGTTCAGAACCGGCACAGCGTTGAGCGTGATCCCCTGCCGGTCATAGCGGGCGATGCGGTTCAGATAGGCCGCGACCAGCCCGGTGCTCGTGACACGTCCGTCTTCGAGCGCCGCGCGCAGGTCGGCAATCGTGGCCTCGACAAGCTTCATTTCTTTGCTCCACAACGATCGGAAAACTCCGCCTGAAGCAGCGGATGCAAGACCTTGGCGAGAGGTTCAGCACGAATCCTGTGCCCGTTCAAGACCTTGCGCCCGCAGGCGCTGCGGCCCGAGGTCGTCGACGATATCCGTGGGTTGTCATGCGCTTCAGCGATCGAGAATGATCAGTCTTCCTGCGAATTTTATATGCGTATCGCCGAATTCGTTCACAACGAATCCGTCGGGTTAACTGACCGGTAATACTAACGCGCTTTAATGAACCCACTTCAATTTGTGTCATATGTGGGTCGAGTCATGCGTAAAAGTGTATCGCCAAAAGCTGGACTGCCGGTCGTTCGCGTATGCGGCGCAATGGTTCTGGTGGGCGCCCTTGCCGGCTGCAGCTCTGATGCTTCGCGCTTCACCTCGGTCTTCTCCACGGACAATCTGACGACGGCCTCCATCCCGCGGGGACGGTCTCCTCTGCGCGAACAGCCTCCGGTTCCGGCCGAAAACATCGGCGGTGGTGGTATGTACGGTCAGCAGCAGGCGATGGCTCAGCCGATGCCAGCGCCGACTTACCAGCAGAACACCTATCAGCCGGCTGCCGCCCGCACCGCAAGCACTCCGGCGGCCGTTCAGCGCGCCGAGTTGTCCGCGCCTTCGGGCATGGCTGCACCAACATCCAGCAACAATTCAGAGCGCGCCCAGGCTCTGGCGCAGCCCTTCCCGTCGATGCCGGCAGGCAACGGTGGCAATACCGTCGCCCTCGGCGCGCCGCCGCAGAATCTGGCAGAACCGAGCGTCACCGGATCAACCCCGAAGAAGGGGCAGTGGTCCACGGCCAATGCCACCCGCATCACCTTGCGTCCGGGCGAAACGATCGGCACGCTCGCCAATCGCTATGGCGTGCCTGAGCGCGAAATCCTCAAGGCCAACGGCCTGACCCATTCTTCCGATGCCGCAACTGGACAGTTGGTGGTCATTCCGGCCCTTGCCGGTGGCAATGCCGCCCGCGCGGCAGCCGATGCCAACGGCATTCCGGATGGCGGCAGGCCGGGTCTTCCCGACGGCCAGCAGCAGAACGTGGCCGTTCTGCCCACCGTGCCGGGCGCTCGCGACAAGCAGCAGGCTTCCGCGACTGCGGCAGCTGGAAAGACCGCAGCCGGAGCTGGCGCTGGTACCTATGTCGTCAAGCCGGGTGATTCCATCGCCCGCATCGCCCAGCAACATGGCGTCAGCGCTGCCGAGCTGAAGAAGGCGAACGGCCTGACAACCGGCGTGATCCGCATCGGTCAGACCCTCAATCTGCCCCCGAAGGCCAGCCAGGCAGCTGCCGTAACCCCGGTTGCCGCCGATCCGGTCAAGACCGCTTCGGTCCCTGCCGCCAATCAGCCGGCCGAATACAAGGCACCGGCCGCCACCAAGTCCGTCTCGGAAGTCGCATCCGTGGATCCGGAATCCTCGGCTCCGCAGGCGACGGGGATCGGCAAGTATCGTTGGCCGGCCCGTGGTGCGGTTATCGCCAACTTCGGTTCGAACATCGACGGCAAGCGGTCTGACGGCATCGCGATCTCGGTTCCGACCGGGACGCCGATCAAGGCGGCCGAAAACGGTGTCGTCATCTATGCCGGAAATGGCCTGAAGGAACTCGGCAACACGGTTCTGATCCGTCACGACGACGGCAAGGTCACGGTCTACGGCCATGCCGACAGCCTGTCTGTCCAGCGCGGTCAAAAGGTTCAGCGTGGCCAGACCATCGCCACCTCGGGCATGAGCGGCAATGTTTCCCGCCCGATGCTGCACTTCGAAGTCCGCAAGGATGCGGCTCCGGTCAATCCGATCACTTATCTGGAATAGGTTTTGCGTACCAGATAATGGCAAAAGGCCCGGCATAGTCCGGGCCTTTTCTCGTTTCCGTCAGGCGTTGTCGGTGGAAATCCGCAGGCGCCCCGCGAGATCCTGGATGTACTGCCAGGCGACACGGCCGGATCGGCCGCCGCGCGTGGTCGCCCATTCAAGCGCTTCGTGGTGCAATTGCGCCTGGGGCAGGGGCAGCTTGAAATGGGCGGCATAGCCGTCGATCATCGTGAGGTAATCGTCCTGGCTGCATTTGTGGAAGCCGAGCCACAGTCCGAAACGATCCGACAGCGAAACCTTTTCTTCCACCGCCTCAGAGGGATTGATAGCCGTCGACTGCTCGTTTTCCATCATGTGGCGCGGCAGAAGGTGGCGGCGGTTGGAGGTGGCATAGAACAGCACATTGTCCGGCCGTCCCTCGATACCGCCGTCGAGCGCCGCCTTCAGCGATTTGTACGCCGTGTCGTCATGGTCGAAGGAAAGGTCGTCGCAGAACACCAGGATACGGTAGGGTGCGGCTTTCAGGATCTCGAGAAGTCCCGGCAGCGAGGCGATGTCTTCGCGGTGAACTTCGACGAGTTTCAGGGCAGCGCCGGTTATCGCGCGAATGTCGGCATGGACGGCCTTGACCAGCGAAGACTTGCCCATGCCGCGGGCGCCCCAGAGCAGAACATTGTTGGCCGGAAAGCCTTCGGCAAAGCGCAGCGTGTTGTCATGCAGGATGTCACGCACATGGTCGACGCCGCGGATCAGGCCGAGCGCCACGCGGTTCGGGCGCTTGACGGGTTGCAGGTGCTGGCGTCCGGCGTTCCAGACGAAGCAGTCCGCCGCCTCCCAGTCGTTCGCCACGGGGGCGGGGCCTGCGAGCCGTTCCATCGCATCGGCAAGCCGCGTTACTTCGGCGAGTAGCGCCGCCATCATTTGATCAGCCATCATGTCCTCCAAGCGCCCGCAACTGCGGACTTGTGCCTGTCGGATCACGCGGTATCACGAGCATTTGCACACAGAAAGTGTGAGGGCCGGGAAAATGGTACGCTCCCGCGCTGTTTCTGTTGCATTCATAGGCCCGGTCACTATATTCCGGCGACCTGAACGGGGGGTGCCAGA
Organism: Hyphomicrobiales bacterium; assembly: GCA_900473805.1. Lineage (GTDB taxonomy): Bacteria > Pseudomonadota > Alphaproteobacteria > Rhizobiales > Rhizobiaceae > Allorhizobium. The sequence goes on from UCMS01000032.1 coordinate 92,124, forward strand.
CAGGCGCCAGCACTTGGCTTCATAGGAGTTCTACATGTTTATCACGCCAGCCTTTGCCCAGGACGCGACCGGTGCGACGGGCGCCATGGGGTCCGGTTTCGAGATGCTTCTGCTTTTCGCGCCGTTGATGGTGGTCTGGTACTTCTTCCTGATCCGTCCGCAGCGCGCGCAGATGAAGAAGCGTGAGGAAACGCTGTCTAGCATCCGTCGTGGCGACCAGGTCATCATGGGTGGCGGTATCGTTGCCAAGGTGACCAAGGTGGTCGACGACAAGGAACTGGAAGTCGAAATCGCCGATGGCGTCAAGGTTCGCGTTCTTCGCCAGTATGTCGCCGAAGTCCGCGTCAAGGGCGAACCGGTCAAGACCGAAACAGCAGCCTGATCTTCCCCGCTTGGGCCGGCCCTGCGCCGGCCTTTGCTCTTTTTCCGCCTATTTTCCGAGAGTTCCATGCTTCACATTTCCCGCTGGAAGACTGCGTTCATCTGGTTGACCGTTCTGGTCAGCATTCTGGTTGCCATACCGAATGTCTTTTCGGACGAGACGCTGAAGTCCTTCCCGTCCTGGCTGCCGACCAACAAGGTCACGCTCGGCCTCGACCTGCAGGGCGGCTCGCATATCATGCTGAAGCTGGAACGCGCCGACATCGTCAAGGAACGGTTGGAAACCATCGTTGGCGACGTCCGCACGCAATTGCGTGACGCCAATATCCGCTACACGGGTCTGTCCGGCGTCGGTCAGCAGATCCAGGTCCGCATCTCGGATGCCGACAAGGTTGCGGCTGCCATCGAGGCCCTGCGCTCCCTGACCGATCCGGTCAGCGTCGGCGGGCTCACCGGAGGCTCCGTCACCGAAGTGACGCTGGAACAGGCCGAAGACGGTCTGCTGCGTCTGACCCTGACCGATCCCGGCATCGACTATCGCGTGTCCTCCGCGCTGACGCAGTCGATGGAAGTCGTCCGCCGCCGCGTGGACGAACTCGGCACCACCGAACCGCTGATCCAGCGCCAGGGCGAAGACCGCATTATCGTGCAGGTCCCGGGTCTGACCGATCCGCAGCGCCTCAAGGCCCTGCTCAACCAGACCGCCAAGCTTTCTTTCCGGATGGTCGACACCTCCATGCCGGTCACGGAGGCGATCAACACGCGGCCCCCGGCCCAGTCGGAAATCCTGTATTCGACCGATGATCCCGCCGTGCCTTATCTCGTCGAGAAGCGTGCGCTGGTCTCGGGCGAAAACCTCGTGGATGCCCAGGCCTCTTTCGACCAGCGCTCGAACGAGCCCGTGGTCAGCTTCCGCTTCGACAGCCGGGGAGCCCAGCGCTTTGCTCAGGCGACCCAGCAGAATGTCGGTCGTCCCTTCGCGATCATCCTCGATGATCAGGTGATCTCGGCCCCCGTGATCCGCGAGCCAATCCTTGGCGGTTCGGGTCAGATTTCCGGCAACTTCTCGGTCGAGGGCGCAAACGACCTGGCCGTGTTGTTGCGCGCCGGCGCGCTGCCAGCGACGCTGACGGTCGTGGAAGAGCGCACCGTGGGCCCCGGCCTCGGCCAGGATTCGATCAATGCGGGCGTCACCGCCAGTATTCTCGGCGCGCTCGCCGTCGTCGCCTATATGATGATCTTCTACGGCACCTTCGGCCTGATGGCGAACATCGCGCTCACAGCCAACATCATCATGATCATGGCGGCGCTGACGCTGATCGGTTCGACGCTGACCCTGCCGGGCATCGCCGGTATCGTGCTCACCATGGGTATGGCCGTCGACTCCAACGTTCTGATCTACGAGCGTATCCGCGAAGAGGCGCGCAATGGCCGCTCCCTCATCCAGTCGATCGACATCGGCTTCAAGAAGGCCTTCGCCACGATTGTCGACGCCAACCTGACGACGCTGATTGCTGCGGTCGTCCTGTTCTTCCTCGGCTCCGGTCCGGTCCGTGGTTTTGCCGTGACGCTGTCGATCGGTATCGTCACGACGGTCTTCACCGCCTTCACCATGACCTTCTGGCTCATGGCGCACTGGTACCGTTGGAAGCGCCCGAAATTCATCCCGAAGAGCGTTCGCACGGGGTTCTTCGACAACCGCAACATCCGATTCATGGCCATGCGCAAGTTCAACTTCGGCGCGGCCATGCTCATCTCCATCGCGTCCGTCATCGGCTTCTTCACCGTCGGCATGAACCTCGGCATCGACTTCAAGGGCGGCTCGATCATCGAGGTAAAGGCACGCGAAGGGGCTGCAGATCTCTCCGACATCCGCGAGCGGCTGAGCCAGTTGAACCTCGGCGAGATCCAGGCCCAGGGCTTCGGAGACGAAAGCAGCGCGCTGATTCGTTTGCAGGCGCAGGAAGGTGGCGAGAATGCCGAACAATCTGCACTTGCCAAGGTCCGGGGCGAACTCGAAGCGGAGTATGACTTCCGCCGCGTCGAAGTCGTCGGCCCCTCGGTTTCGAGCGACTTGACCTACACCGCGACACTGGGTGTGGCCGTGGCCCTACTCGGTATCCTGATCTACATCTGGTTCCGCTTCGAATGGCAGTTTGCGCTAGGCGCAATCATCGCCACCCTGCACGACGTGATCTTCACGCTCGGCCTCTTCGTGCTGACCGGTTTCGAGTTCAACCTGACCAGCATCGCGGCTATCCTCACGATCATCGGTTATTCGCTGAACGACACCGTCGTCGTTTATGACCGCATGCGCGAAAACCTCAGGCGCTACAAGAAGATGCCGCTCGATGTTCTCATCGACGAATCGATCAACCAGACGCTGTCGCGTACCGTTCTGACAGCGGGTTCGACCTTCCTGGCGCTGCTGGCACTGTATGTATTCGGCGGCGAGGTCATTGCCTCCTTCACATTCGCCATGCTCGCCGGTGTCGTCATCGGCACCTTCTCGTCGATCTATATCGCCGGGCCGGTCCTGATCGCCTTCAAGCTTCGGCCCGAAACCTTCCAGAAGGACGACGAGCCGGAAGCCGGCAAGGCCACCGCCAAGGCCGGGGCATAAGCCATGGTCTTTGGCTTCGGAGACAAGGGCATCGTCAAGCGCGATGCCCATTTCCCCGGCAGGCCGGTGATCGATTCCTATGGCAATGGTGGTTTCCGCTTTGCCGACATGTCCCATCGCGGCTCACTCCTTCTGCTGCCGTCCGGCGTCTATGGATGGGAGCAGACGGAAGAAGAACCATTGACGGTCGCGTCTTTCGAACGCGTGTTTGCCGAGACGGGGATCGAGTTCCTGATTATAGGCACCGGGCGTCAGCTGCGGCTGATCGAGCCCGATGTCAGGTCGGCGTTGAAGGCAAGAGGCATTGCCAGCGATCCCATGGGAACCGGCGCGGCCTTGCGCACGTATAACATCATGCTGGCCGAAGAACGGCCGGTCGCTGCGGCCCTCATTGCCGTCTGAATCAGATCTCGAAAGGTAGCCCGTGAGCGCGACGAAGCCGGACAATGAGGCATTGTGCCTCGCAGCCCTGCGTGATTTCGACCGCGACCGGTATCTCGCCGGCCTACTCACACCGGCCCAACAGCGTGCGTCCGTCGTGGCGCTTTACGCCTACAATGCCGAGCTGGCGCGGGTCCGCGATCTCGTGCGCGAACCCCTGCCCGGAGAGGTACGCCTGCAATACTGGCGGGACCTGCTCGAAGGGTCGGCGCACGGCGACACGGCGGCCAATCCGGTCGCTGCCGAGCTCCTGCGTGCTGTGCGCACGCATGATTTGCCGGTCGGCGCACTCGTCGCCATGGCCGATTCCCGCATCTTCGATCTCTACGACGATCCGATGGAAACGACGCAGATGTTCGAAGGATATGCCGGAGAGACATCTTCGGCGCTGATTCAGCTGGCTGCCCTGGTCCTTGACCGCAAGGCCGCGGAAGGTGCGTTCGACATCGTCGGCCATGCCGGTGTGGCGCTGGCGGTGGCCGGCAGCCTGCTTTTGTTGCCTGTTCACCGTGCCCGCGGCCAGGTCTATCTGCCGTTGACGATCCTGTCGGCAGCCGGTCTCGATCGAGATTTATTTCTCGATGACGGTGATCCTGCGCGGTTGAAGGCTGCGGTGGAGGCATTTGCCGGCTACGGTCTGGACCATTTCCGCCAGGCGCGGGCGGCAGGGGCCATTCCAAAAAGCATCCTGCCGGCCTTCCTCCCCGTTGCGCTTGCGGAAGGCGTCCTGAAGCGTGCGGCCAAAAATGGTGCCGCAGCTCTGGCAGGGGAGGTCCGGGCGCCGCAATGGCGTCGCCAACTGGCGATGATGCGACTGCTGGCGGCAGGGCGCCTTTGAGCCCGGTGGAGACGGCTGCCGACGCCACGTTCGCGCAAGGCTGACGGTTTAAGCGGGGAACGATCTGAACTGCGACGTTGGAGCCGCGAGCCGATTATGCTGACCTGGGGTATCGTACTGGCGCTTGTCGGCGTCCTTGCCTATTTCTCCTCCCGCATGGCGCGCCAGCAGGACGCCGAGGGTCTGCAGGACATGGGCCTGGCGATCATGGAGTTCGGCCGGGCATTTCCGCAGGAGGCCATCCGCAGCCTGCATGCCACGGTGGACGGCAAGGCGGTCTTCGTGCGCCTGCACGACAACAAGGCCGGCTTCATGCGCAATATGCGCAGTCATTATGCCTGCCATCTCATCGAGCCCGGCACCGTGCGCGTGCGCGACCTCGGCAATGGCAAAAGCTTTGCGGTCGAGTTCCTCGAGGCACCGTTCCACAACGGCGAATTCCGCTTTGCGACTGCGCAGGAGGCTGCTGAAGTGTCTCTCTGGCTGCTCGGAAACTATGTCAGCCCGGCCGACCGCGAGGCTGAAGCTTTGCCGAGCGCCTGAGGCACCCGGCAAAGCTGGGCAGGTTCAGGCGCGGCCGAGCCACACCTTGCATTCGTCCAGCGCGCGCGCTGCGATCAGCTGTCGCTTCATGACTGTCTTGTCCTTGCCGCGGAAGCGCTTGACGCCTTCCGGCTTGACGATCGAACCCGGCTCGAGCTCCGGGAAGAGCCCGAAATTGATGTTCATCGGCTGGAAGGAGCGCTTGCCCGGCTCTTCGTCGGAGACAATGTGACCGCCGGTGATGTGGTTGAGCAGTGAACCCAGCGCGGTGGTTGCCGGCGGAATGCTCGGTGTCTCGCCCTTGCGCTGCGCTGCTGCGAAGCGGCCGGCAAGCAGGCCGATCGAGGCGCTCTCGACGTAACCCTCGCAGCCGGTGATCTGGCCGGCAAAGCGCAGGCCCGGACGGGCCTTCAGCTGCAGGCTCTGGTCGAGCAGGGTCGGGGAGTGGATATAAGTATTGCGATGCAGGCCGCCGAGACGGGCGAATTCGGCATTTTCCAGGCCCGGGATCATCCGGAAGATTTCCGCCTGGGCGCCATAGCGCAGCTTGGTCTGAAAGCCGACCATGTTGTAGAGCGTACCGAGCGCATTGTCCTGGCGCAGCTGTACGACGGCATAGGGCTTGACGGTCGGATTGTGGGCATTGGTCAGGCCCATGGGCTTCATCGGCCCGTGGCGCAGCGTCTCGCGGCCGCGCTCGGCCATGACCTCGATCGGTAGGCAGCCGTCGAAATAGGGGGTGCCTTCCCATTCCTTGAAGCCGACGGCATCACCCGCGATCAGGGCATCGACGAAGGCGTTGTACTGCGCCTCATCGAGCGGGCAGTTGATATAGTCCTTGCCGGTCCCGCCAGGGCCCACCTTGTCATATCGCGACTGGTACCAGCAGATGTCCATGTTGATGCTGTCGGTATGCACGATCGGCGCGATGGCGTCGAAGAAGGCGAGCGCATCCTTGCCCGTCCGCTCGCGGATCGCCTCGGCAAGGGCCGGCGAGGTGAGGGGGCCGGTTGCGATGATCGCGAGATCCCAATCCTCCGGCGGCAGGCCGGTTATTTCTTCGCGCACCACCGTGATTAGCGGGTGCTGCTGGATGGCTGCGGTGACCGCGTCGGAAAAACCATCGCGATCGACGGCGAGCGCACCGCCGGCCGGCACCTGATGCTTGTCGGCACAGGCCATGATCAGCGAATTTGCGAGCCGCATTTCCGCATGGATGACACCGACCGCATTCGAGGTCGCATCATCCGAGCGGAAGGAATTGGAGCAGACCAGTTCGGCCAGGCCGTCGGTCTTGTGTGCATCGGTTCCGCGCACGCCGCGCATCTCGTGCAGGATGACCGGGACGCCGGCCTGAGCGACCTGCCAGGCGGCTTCGGAACCTGCAAGGCCGCCGCCGATGATATGAATGGGGGAGAAGGAGCTGTTCGTCATGGGCGGCTCCATATCACGGCTTCACGCGCGAGGTCCATCGGTTGCGGAGGATGGCGGAGGCGCTTGCGATCACATTCGTGACGCCAGAATCAAAAACGGCACCAGGCGGTGCCGTTTGACAGGCTGCTTCACGCAAGATCCGATTAACGGAAGGAGCGTGCAGCGATGTTGCGGATTTCGTAGCGGGTGATGCCGATGTCGTTGAGGGTCTGAGAGGACAGGTTGCCCAGTTCAGCCATCGTGCGGCGGTAGCTCATCCAGTTCTTGGCAATGCGGATCGGGTTCATGGTCGTTTCCTCGTTTAATCTCTTGGCTGATCTTGCGGTGTTTCCCGCATCAGCGATTGACCTTCTTATACGCCCGTAAAACAAGATTGTGCAGTGCAAATAATATGCGACTGCTATGCATTTGTGCATGGTGTTGCTGCGATATGTGGCAAAGCTTGGGTGGTGATGAAAAATGAGCCATTCGGGCAAACTTACGGCAAAACGCAGAAAAGCCCGCGATCGCGGGCTTTTCGGAGCGCTTTTGATGTGTGATCGGAGGCGATCAGACCGGTTTGACGAGAATATGCTTTTTCTTGCCGAGAGAGAGCTTGATCACTCCCTCATCAGTCAATTGTGCACTGCCAACAGCCATGCGTTCATCGGAGACACCGGCGTCGTTGATCTTCACCGCGCCGCCCTGCACATGACGACGGGCTTCGCCGTTGGAGGCGGCAAGGCCAGCCTTGACGATCAGGGCGAGCAGGCCGATGCCCGCTTCGAGTTCCGAAGAGGCGATTTCGACTGTGGGCAGGTTGGCGGAAAGCGCGCCTTCCTCGAAGGTCTTGCGTGCCGTTTCGGCGGCGTCTTCTGCCGCCTGACGGCCATGCAGGATCGCGGTGATCTCGGTGGCGAGGATCTTCTTCGCCTCATTGATCTCCGAGCCGCCGAGGCTTGCGAGCTTCTTGATCTCGTCCAACGGCATGGTCGTGTAGAGCTTCAGGAAGCGCTCGACGTCAGCATCTTCGGTGTTGCGCCAGTACTGCCAGAAGTCGTAGGCCGAGAGCATATCGGCGTTCAGCCAGACGGCACCGTTGACCGATTTGCCCATCTTGGCGCCGGACGACGTCGTGAGCAGCGGCGAGGTCAGCGCATAGAGTTGCGGCGTGCCCATGCGGTGGCCGAGATCGATGCCGTTGATGATGTTGCCCCACTGGTCGGAGCCGCCCATCTGCAGGCGGCAATCGTAGCGCTGGTTGAGCTCAACGAAGTCGTAGGCCTGCAGGATCATGTAGTTGAATTCGAGGAAGGACAGCGACTGCTCGCGATCGAGCCGTGTCTTCACGCTGTCGAAGGACAGCATGCGGTTGACCGAGAAATGACGGCCGACATCGCGCAGGAATTCGAGGTAGTTCAGGCCACGCAGCCATTCGGCATTGTTGATCATCAGCGCGCCGCCCTTGGGGCCGGCTTCGTAGTTCAGGTAGTTCGAGAAGCAGCGCTTGATCGAGGCAATGTTCTCCTCGATCGTGTCGACGGTCATCAGCTTGCGGGCTTCTTCCTTGAAGGAGGGGTCACCCACCATGCCCGTGCCGCCGCCCATCAGCGAGATCGGCTGGTGGCCGGTTGCCTGGAACCAGTGCAGCATCATGATCTGGATGAGACCGCCGGCATGCAGCGAAGGCGCCGTCGGATCGAAGCCGATATAGGCGGTCACGCTTTCCTTGGCGAGCAGATCGTCGAGGCCGGTTTCATCGGAAATCTGATGAATGAAGCCGCGCTCGTGCATGGTGCGGAGGAAATCGGACTTGAACTTCGTCATGACGCTGTTGCTTTCGGGTTCTCTGGTCTTTCGGTGGTATTCTTGGAAATCCGGGCGGGCTTTAGCATTGTTTTTTGAATTGTGCACCCGTCTCGGTCATGAATGTCCTCCAACACAGGCGTTCGAATCGGGTGGCATATGGCGGAAATCAGGACGGCGATCGGGTTGATGAGCGGCACCTCGATGGACGGCATCGATGTGGCGCTGGTCCGCACCGATGGTGAGGCCACCGTCGAGCGTGGAGCGTTCCTGTCGGTGCCCTATGAGCCCGCCTTCCGCGATCGACTGAAGCAGGCGCTGGAGGATGCGAAAGCCATCAAGCAACGCGACGAGCGGCCGGGCAACCTCTCACCTATGGAAAGGGACCTGACTCTACGTCATGCCGAAGCTGTCGCGCTTTTCCTGCGGCAGCAGCAGCTCAAGCCTGAGCAAATCGACCTGATTGGTTTCCACGGCCAGACGGTGCTCCACAGGCCGGATCAGGCGCTGACCGTCCAACTCGGTGACGGGGCGTTGCTGGCCAGGGAGACTGGCATCGACTTGGTCTACGACATGCGGGCGAACGACATGGTCCATGGAGGGCAGGGCGCCCCGCTGGTGCCCGTCTATCACCAGGCGCTGGCGCACCAGATCCCCGCGGAGGACTGGCCGGTCTGTTTCGTCAATATCGGCGGCATCTCGAACCTGACCTTCCTCGACCGCGACGGCACGATCATCGGCTTCGACAGCGGGCCGGGCAATACGCTGATCGATCAATGGGTCGAGGCCCATGCCGGCATTCCCTATGACGAGGGCGGGCGCATCGCGTCGGAAGGTTCGGTCATCATGGCACTCGCCGGACGTTATCTCGACAATCCCTTCTTCACTGCAAAGACCCGCCGCTCGCTCGATCGCAACGACTTCCGGCCGCCCGAGGGACATGAAGCCGAACTGTCGGACGGCGCCCGCACGCTCGCTTACGTCTCCGCAGCCGCGATCCTCAAATCAGCGGGCCATTTGCCGACCGCGCCGAAGACCTATGTGATTTGCGGTGGTGGCCGTTTGAACCGGACGATCATGGCCGATCTGGTGCGCCTCGCGGGTGAAAAGGGCGCAACAGTCCTGACCGCAGAGCAGGCTGGCTTTGATGGCGATGCCATGGAGGCAGAAGCCTGGGCCTATCTCGCCGTGCGTTCGCTCCAGGGGCTGCCTCTGACATTCCCGGGAACGACGGGCGTTCGGGAGCCGGTGCCGGGCGGCGTCTTGGTGAGGGCAGGGACGGGGCTCAAAGGCTGATCGTCAACGGGCGGGTTCGCCTTTGGCGACATCCTGCTTCGCAAAGGCGAGCCCGTCGCGCAATCCGACTTCATAGGCATGTCGGATGCCGGCAGCGTCGCCCACGGCGAATTTGCTCACCGGGATGTCTTCGCTCGGGCCGACCACGACGCGATTTTCGGCGGCGGGCGGTTTGCGGCCAAAACGTGTAGTCAGAAGCAGCGTCTTCCAGCCCTTGTTTTCAACTTCCGTGAGCTTCATCAGTGGCGGGTTATCGACTAGCCCGCCATCGAGATAGGCGCGGCCTCTGACACGGCCCACCGGCATGAAAGGCGGCACCGAGGATGTGGCCATCAGCGCGTCAACGAGTTCGCCGGGATAGTCGCAATTGTGTGTCGAGAACCAGGTGGGCCGCAGCTTCATCCGCAGGCCCGCCTTGGAATGGCTACCATCGGTCAGGAGCTTCTCGATCTGATAGGCGCCGATCGAGCCGAGTGCGGCGAGCGCGCCGGGCATCCAGTCGGGCAGGCCGGAGAGCTGGATCAGCATGGGTGGGGCGGCCTTCAGGGCACTTAGTTCCTCATCGCCGAATTCACTCGCGAGCAACTGCCGAAAGAGCGAACCGACGACCAGCGGCGATTCCCGCCGCTTGAGTGCCCGCCAGTCGACTCCGCGCTGGCCCTTTTCGGCAAAGGCGAAGGCCGAGGCGCGCACCCGGTCGCCCACGCCCGCGAGAAACATGGCGCCATGATAGGCTCCCGCGGAGACGGAGACGTAGAAGCGCGGATTGAGGGGCTGGTGCTCGCTATAGGCTTTCAGAAACCCGCTCTGCCAGTAGCAGCGGTTTCCACCGCCTGCGAGGCCGACGGCGTCGAATGAAGAGTCTGAGGTCATTGAAAATCACGCGTTGAAAAAGAGGATACGCGTCAGTCGCGCCGGAGGAGAGCAAGGGCCTCTGCTTCCCGGCCTTTGCCACGTTCGGCCATTTCCAGGAAGAGACGATGCGCATCGTGTTGCATGACCATCTCGGCCGCCATGTCGGATAACAGGCGTTCGGGGCTGACACCCTTTTCAGCCGCAATCACGTCCACTTTTTCGTGGACCTCAGAACTCAACTCTACGGTCAGTGCATTCATTCTGAAAGCCTCCTCGCGGCTGTCTCTGGAGTTTCGATCTTGATGTGTGGAAACTTCAGCTCTGCCCGCTCGAAATCGCGAATGTTCGATGTGACCAGTAAATGTTCGATGTGACCAGTATATGCGCATTGGCCGAGATTGCCAATTCGAGCAGGTGATTGTCACCCTCATCGGCCAGATTGGGACGCCATTTGAAATGGGCGGTGCGCCAATGGCAACGTGAAAGGAAGATTTCCAGAAGTGCCATGCGCTCGTGCGCATTCAGCCGGGCGTGAGGGAAAGGCGAGGTTCTGGATAAGACGTCACGGTATTCCATCAGCAACGGACCGGACATGAAGGGGACGAATCGTCCGTCAAAACACGCCTCGATCACCTTCGAGGCAGGACCCCGGCCGATACAAGCGCTGACGAGAACGTTTGTATCGGCCACGATCCGGATCATGTTACCGGATCCGCTTGGCGGCGGGTTCGGGGACCAGTTCGCCTTCGAGGCGACGATCGAGATAGTCTTCACATTCACCCATCAGGGTTTCCACCTGACCGTTGAAGAAGTGGTTGGCACCCGGCACCGTCTTGTGGGTGATCAGGATGCCCTTTTGCGTCTTCAGCTTGTCGACCAGGCCCTGGACGTCCTTCTCAGGCGCCACCTTGTCGCCGTCGCCATGGATGATCAGGCCGGACGAGGGGCATGGGGCGAGGAAGGAGAAGTCGTAGATGTTCGGCTGCGGCGCAATCGACATGAAACCTTCGATCTCCGGGCGGCGCATCAGAAGCTGCATGCCGATCCAGGCGCCGAAAGAATAGCCGGCAACCCAGCAGCTCTTCGAATCCGGATGCAGGCTCTGCACCCAGTCGAGCGCGGAAGCGGCATCCGACAATTCGCCTGCACCATGGTCGAACTCGCCCTGGCTGCGGCCGATGCCGCGGAAGTTGAAGCGGAGCGTGGTGAAGCCGCGCTTCTGGAACATGTAGAACAGCTGGTAGACGATCTGGTTGTTCATCGTTCCGCCGAACTGCGGATGCGGATGAAGGATGATCGCGATGGGTGCGCTCTTTTCCTTGGAGGGCTGATAACGGCCTTCGAGGCGACCCGCCGGGCCGTTGAAAATCACTTCGGGCATTAGGTTCCGGTCCCTGACATTTTTGCGGTTCGTCAACACCAAATTAGAAAGCTGACTTGACGAAGTCAGTCAGCTTTTCTAGAACGAAGTTTAGAACCGTTCGAAACTGGATGACGCTGCATCCGGGGTGAAGGTGTCATAAGGCAAGCCCGGCGGAAATTTCAAGGAAAATGCGCCGCCGAATGCATGGAGCCGAAAGCCAGGATGGCCGCGGAACGCATCTATCTCGACTGGAACGCCACCGCGCCCCTGATGGCTGCGGCGCGCGACGCCATGCTCGATGCGCTGACCATGCCCGGCAACCCGTCCTCCGTCCATGCCGAGGGCCGTGCAGCCCGTGCCGTCGTCGAGCGGTCGCGGCGCGAGGTAGCGCATCTCGTCGGAGCCGAGCCGGCGCATGTGACTTTTACCGCAAGCGCAACCGAAGCCGCCAATCAGGTGCTGTCGCCGGTCTATCGCATGGGCAAGTCACGTGTCTCGCTCGGGCGTATTTATGTGTCGGCCATCGAGCACCCGGCCGTAAGGGCCGGGGGGCGCTTCGCTTCGGATAAAGTGACGGAACTACCGGTCACCCGCTCGGGGGGGCTCGATCTCGATGCGCTTTCAGCGCAGCTTTCGGCACATGATGCCGCAGATGGCCTGCCGCTGGTCGCGGTGATGCTGGTCAACAACGAGACCGGCATCATCCAGCCAATCCGGGAGGTCTCCGCCATCGTAAAGAAGTCTGGTGGGTTGCTGGTCGTCGATGCCGTACAGGCGGCGGGGCGCATTGACGTGTCGATCGCCGAACTGGGTGCCGATTTCCTCATTCTCTCGGCTCACAAGCTGGGTGGTCCGAAGGGTGTCGGGGCGCTGGTGTCGCGTGGTGAGACCTTGATGCCGGAACCTCTGGTGCGTGGTGGTGGTCAGGAAAAGGGCCATCGCGCCGGCACGGAAAATCTTGCCGCGATTGCCGGCTTCGGCGCTGCCGCCTGCGAAATGGCGGCGGGGTTGGGCGAGCGAAACGCGCAGATCTCCGCGCTTCGGGACCGAGCGGAGCAGGCCATGCTATCGGCGGCACCTGACACCGTGATCTATGGACGGGGTGAAGCGCGTGTCGGCAATACGAGCTTCTTCCATCTGCCGGGACTGAAGGCGGAGACCGGGCAGATCGCCTTTGATCTCGAAGGCGTGGCTTTGTCTGCCGGTGCCGCGTGCTCGTCGGGCAAGGTCGGCGCCAGCCACGTGCTGACCGCCATGGGCGAGGACGCCGCAACCGGAGCGCTGCGTCTGTCGATCGGCCGGGCCACGACAGAGAGCGATATCGATCGCTTCGTCGCGGCCTTTGCAAAGATTGCTGCTCGGCGAAAGCCGACGGGGCAGGCCGCTTAAAGTGGCAAAAAACCGGTCCGGATCGCGTTTTTCCCTTGCCAAAAGGGGTGAAATGATGGTCCGGGGACCTTAGATATGGCGGGTCACCGCCCAACGTTAACAAGCTGCCGGAATTTGGCCCGGCAAGATTGGAGAACGACCATGGCTGCTGTGCAGGAAACGATCGATCAGGTTCGCCAGATCGATGTGGATCAGTACAAGTATGGTTTTGAGACTACCATCGAAGTCGACAAAGCCCCGAAAGGTCTGTCGGAAGACATCGTCCGCTTCATCTCGGCCAAGAAGCAAGAGCCGGAATGGATGCTCGAATGGCGCCTCGACGCCTACAGGCGCTGGCTGACGATGGAAGAGCCCACCTGGGCGCGCGTCGACTATCCGAAGATCGATTTCAACGACATCTATTACTACGCCGCGCCGAAGACGGCTGCCGGCCCGAAGTCGCTCGACGAAGTCGATCCGGAACTGCTGAAGGTCTATGAAAAGCTCGGCATTCCGCTGAAAGAGCAGGAAATGCTGGCCGGCGTCCAGTCCTCGAAGATCGCCGTCGACGCCGTCTTCGACTCGGTATCGGTCGTTACGACCTTCAAGGAAGAACTGAAGAAGGCGGGCGTGATCTTCATGTCGATCTCGGAAGCCGTACGCGAGCATCCGGAGCTGGTGAAGAAGTATCTCGGCTCGGTCGTTCCGGTCACGGACAACTACTATGCGACGCTGAACTCGGCCGTCTTCACCGACGGTTCCTTCGTCTTCATCCCGAAGGGCGTTCGCTGCCCGATGGAATTGTCGACTTATTTCCGCATCAACGAGAAGAACACCGGCCAGTTCGAGCGCACGCTGATCGTTGCCGAAGAGGGCGCCTACGTCTCCTATCTCGAAGGCTGCACGGCACCCCAGCGCGACGAAAACCAGCTGCATGCAGCCGTCGTCGAACTCGTGGCGCTCGATGATGCCGAGATCAAGTATTCGACCGTCCAGAACTGGTATCCGGGCGACAAGGACGGCAAGGGCGGCATCTACAACTTCGTCACCAAGCGTGGCGATTGCCGTGGCGCGCGCTCGAAGATCTCCTGGACCCAGGTCGAAACCGGCTCGGCGATCACCTGGAAATACCCGTCCTGCATTCTGCGCGGCGATGACAGCCAGGGCGAGTTCTACTCGATCGCTGTCTCCAACGGCCATCAGCAGGTCGACAGTGGCACCAAGATGATCCATCTCGGCAAGAACACCAAGAGCCGGATCATCTCCAAGGGCATCTCGGCCGGCGTGTCGCAGAACACCTATCGCGGTCAGGTCTCGATGCATCGCAAGGCCGAAAACGCTCGCAACTTCACCAATTGCGATTCGCTCCTGATCGGCGACACCTGCGGCGCACATACCGTGCCTTACATCGAGGTGAAGAACTCGACGGCCAAGGTGGAGCACGAGGCGACAACCTCGAAGATCTCCGAGGACCAGAAGTTCTACGCCATGCAGCGCGGCATCCCGGAAGAAGAGGCAATCGCCCTCATCGTCAACGGCTTCGTCCGCGACGTCATTCAGCAACTGCCGATGGAATTTGCAGTTGAGGCGCAGAAGCTGATCAACATCTCGCTGGAGGGTAGCGTTGGCTGAAGAACTGGACGCAAGCGGCCCACCAGTGGTGGCTACTGTGTGGCAGTTTGATCGCGAGACGCGGTTGCCAGCGGACTACAAGGCTACTGTCGATCTCGACGAATGCTGCCGGCTTGCAAGTGTTCTTTTTGTCCAGATCGATGAACTGGCAAGTGCCGAGAACCAAAAAATCGAAATGTCCATGACGGAAGCCGTAATTGAGCTGAAGCGAGAGGACGGCAGCAGCCTGGATATTCAATGTTATGGCGCTGATGTTTTCGATTTGGTTTGGTGGCCTAGTCCGGAAGAAGCTGTGAAGCGAGGGAAGGTAAGTTTTGAAACTGCTCCCGAGCTTGAAGTCGAAACAATGCGCATGTTGACATATCGCTATGTCACGCGCGGAAATTTGAGAGAAGAAGATGCTTGAAATTCGCAATCTCCATGCCCGCATCGCCGAAGACGGCACCGAAATCATCAAGGGCCTGAACCTGACCGTAAAGGCCGGCGAAGTGGCTGCCATCATGGGCCCGAACGGTTCCGGCAAGTCGACGCTGTCCTACATCTTGTCGGGACGCGAAGACTATGAAGTCACCGAAGGCGATATCCTCTATAACGGCGAGAGCATTCTCGAACTCGACCCGGCCGAGCGTGCTGCCAAGGGCATCTTCCTCGCATTCCAATACCCGGTCGAAATTCCGGGCGTCGCCACCATGCAGTTCCTGAAAGTGGCGATGAACTCGCAGCGCAAGGCGCGTGGCGAAGACGAGCTGACGACGCCGGACTTCATCCGCCGCGTCAAGGAAGCCTCGGCTGAACTGAAGATCAACCCTGATATGCTGAAGCGTCCGCTGAATGTCGGCTTCTCCGGCGGTGAAAAGAAGCGCGCCGAAATCCTGCAGATGGCGCTGCTCGAGCCGAAGCTCTGCATCCTCGATGAGACCGACAGCGGCCTCGACATCGACGCGCTCAAGATCGTCGCCGATGGCGTCAATGCGCTGAAGCGTCCGGATCGTGCGACCGTCGTCATCACCCACTACCAGCGCCTGCTCGACTACATCGTGCCGGACAGCGTCCACGTTCTCTACAAGGGCCAGATCATCAAGTCGGGCGACAAGAGCCTGGCGCTTGAGCTGGAAGCCAACGGCTATGCCGATATCACGGGGCAGGCTGCCTGAGTTCGGCAGAGTTTGAAGGAGTTGCACCGATGACATTGCAAGCGGCCAACCGGCTCACCGCAGCCGAGACCCAGCTCATCGACGCCTATACCCACCAGATCGGCAGCCTTCCGGGCGATGGCGCCGTGCTGCAGAAGCGTGACGGTCTGTTCGACGCGCTGAAGCGTCAGGGCCTGCCGACGCGTCGCGTCGAGACGTTCCACTACACCGACCTCAAGGCGCTTCTGCGGGCACTTCCCGCCGACGAGCCGCAGGCGGTTGCCAAGGCCGTGTCGCCGATTATCAATGACGGCAGTGTGCTGCGCATCCTGCAGGGCGTGGCGGAAACGCCGACCAATCTGCCGGAAGGCATGACTGTCTCGCTCTACCGCGAGGCTCTGTCGAGCGGCACCGCTGCCGAGGGCCTGACCGCCTTCAACAATGACGACACGATCGGTCGCATCAACGGCGCCTTCGTCCGCGATGGTTTCGGCCTGACGCTTGCGGATGGTGCCGAGATCGAACGTCCGATCGAGCTGCAGTCCGTTCATGCGGCCGGCCAGCTCCATCTGCGTTTCCCGGCCAGCTTCGGTAAGGGTGCCAAGGCAACGGTGATCGAGCGCCATATCGGTCAGAGCGGTTCTGCCGCCCTAGCGACTGTTGTGGCCGACCTGAAGCTCGACGATGGCGCTGAAATCACTTGGATCATCCTGCAGGGCGAAGGCGATGCCGACAGCCATCTGGGCCAGATCCGCGCCGAGCTCGGCACGGACTCGAAATTCCGGCTGTTCATCATCAATGCCGGCGGCAAGCTGGTGCGCCAGGAAGTGCATGTGAAGACCGTGGGCGAAGGCTCCGACTTCACCCTGCGTGGCGTCAACCTGCTCGGCGGTGACACCCATACCGACGTCACCATGACGCTCGGCCATGACGTGCCAAACACCACGTCTACGGAAATCATCCGCAACGTCGTCTTCGACCGCGCCAAGGGTGTCTTCCAGGGCATGATACGGGTTGCCCCGGATGCCCAGAAGACCGACGCCCGTATGGCCTGCAACACGCTACTGATGTCTGACGATGCCGAGTTCTCGGTCAAGCCGGAGCTGGAGATCTTTGCCGACGACGTGCAATGCGCCCATGGTGCGACGGTCGCCGACATCCACAAGAGCCATCTCTACTACCTGATGTCGCGCGGCATTCCGGAAAAGAAGGCACGTGCGCTTCTGGTCAACGGCTTCGTGGCCGAGATCGTCGAGGAACTGGAAGACGAGGCCCTCGTCGAGGCGCTGGAAGAGATCATCACCGACTGGCTGGAGCATCATGGCTGACACGATCGCGGCACGGACAGGTTACGACGTTGAGGCCATCAGGCGGGATTTCCCGATCCTGTCGCGCGAGGTCTATGGCAAGAAGCTGGTCTATCTCGACAATGCCGCCTCGGCCCAGAAGCCGCGCCAGGTGATCGACGCGATCGCCCATGCCTATTCCAACGAATATGCCAATGTGCATCGTGGTCTGCATTTCCTCTCCAATGCCGCGACGGACGCCTATGAAGCAGCGCGCGAAAAGGTGCGCCGCTTTCTGAATGCTCCCTCGATCGACGAGGTGATCTTCACCAAGTCCTCGACCGAGGCGATCAATACGGTCGCCTATGGCTGGGGCATGAAGCATATCGGCGAGGGCGACGAAATCGTGCTCTCGATCATGGAGCACCACTCCAACATCGTGCCTTGGCATTTTTTGCGAGAGCGCAAGGGCGCCAAGCTCGTCTGGGCGCCGGTGACCGATGACGGTGCTTTCGACATGGAAGCCTTTGTCAACTGCCTGACCGAGCGCACCAAGCTGATCGCCATCACCCATATGTCGAATGCGCTCGGCACCGTCGTGCCGATCAAGGAAGTCTGCCGCATCGCCCATGAGCGTGGCATCGCCGTCATGGTGGATGGCAGCCAAGGCGCGGTCCACCTTCCTGTTGACGTCCAGGATCTCGGCTGTGACTGGTATGCCGTGACCGGCCACAAGCTCTACGGTCCCTCGGGCATCGGCGTGCTCTGGGGCAAGATGGACCGCCTGAAGGATATGGATCCCTTCATGGGTGGCGGTGAGATGATCATCAAGGTCTCCGAAGATCGCGTGACCTATAACGAGCCGCCGCACCGGTTCGAGGCCGGTACGCCGCCGATCGTCCAGGCGATCGGTCTTGGCTATGCGCTGGACTACATGGAGAAGCTCGGCCGAGAGAATATCGCAGCCCACGAGGAAAGCCTGCGCGCCTATGCGCATGAGCGCCTCTCGGCGATCAATTCGCTGAGGATCATCGGCAACGCGCCGGGCAAGGGAGCGATCTTCTCCTTCGAACTCGCCGGCATCCACGCCCATGACGTCTCGACGATGATCGACCGTCGCGGCGTGGCCGTTCGCGCAGGCACGCACTGCGCCCAGCCGCTTCTAGCACGTTTCGGCGTGACCTCCACTTGCCGGGCGTCCTTCGGCCTTTATAACACACGGGAAGAAGTCGATGCGCTGGCGGACGCTCTGGATTACGCCCGCAGCTTCTTCGCCTGAGGAATGAACACCATGAGTGACACGGAAACCAAGCCCGACGTCCGCGAAGGCATCATCAACACGGCGATCCCGCCGGAAGAGGTCGCCCGCCTCTCCGACGATATCATCTCCGCGCTGAAGACCGTCTATGACCCGGAAATCCCGGCCGACATCTTCGAACTCGGGCTGATCTACAAGATCGACATCGAGGACGACCGCACGGTGAAGATCGTCATGACCCTGACGGCACCCGGTTGCCCGGTGGCCGGTGAAATGCCGGGCTGGGTCGAGAATGCCGTCGGTTCGGTCGAAGGCGTGTCGGGTGTCGAAGTGGAAATGAGCTTCGATCCGCCGTGGACGCCGGACCGCATGTCCGAAGAGGCGCAGGTCGCCGTCGGCTGGTACTGAGAAAATTAGGCAATCAACGAAACGGCCCGCCTCGTGCGGGCCGTTTTGCGTTTGGGTACAGTTATTTAGACGGTGCGATAGCCACGGTCGAAATAGACAAGCGCCTCGCCGTCCTCGCGGGTGGTGACGTCGAGAACCTCGCAGAACAACACGTCATGGGTGCTGCCGTCATGCACTTCCGTGATCCGGCATTCAAAGGAAGCGAGCGCATCGACGAGGCGCGGCGTGCCCGACGGCGTCGTCTCCCAGGTGGCGGCGGCGAAGCGCTCATCGACCGGTGTCTTGCCACCGAAGAGCCGGCTGACAGGCTCGTGTTTTGCCGAGAGCGCGTTGACGGTGACGAAGCCATTGGCGCTGACGGCAGGATAGGCGGACGAACCCTTGTTGAGGCAGACGAGTAGTGTCGGTGGATTGTCCGAAACGCTGGTGACGGCCGTTGCGGCAAAGCCGGCACGACCGCCGGGTCCGTCAGTGGTGACGATGGTGACGGCGGCGGCGAGGCGGGCCATGCCATTGCGATAGGCGGCACTTTTCTCAGGCGAGACGCTGTCCGGTGCAGGGGCGACGGGGGCGATGGTCTTCGTGGCCAGCATGGCAGGTCCTTTCACGCGCGTTCGAGGCCCGACAGGAAGTCGAGGACCGCGCTGTTGAATGTTTGCGGATAGGTGACATTGACGGCATGTCCACCGGCGACGGTGAGCACAAGATTTGCGTTTGGCAGCCCTTCTGCGAGGCGCAGCGACCGCGAATAGGGGACGAGCAGGTCGTCACGCGTGGCAATGACAAGCGTCGGCGTCTGGATCTCGCCGAGGCGGTCGTCGATATCGAAGGCGCGCAGCGCCGCAATCCGGCGCAGGATATTGTCGCGCCCCTGGAAATGGGCAAGCGCATGCGCCTCTTCCGCCGCCATCTTCTCGGGGTTTTCCGCCATGTAGATGGCCGGATAAAGGAAGAGCGGCTGTGCCTTGACGAAGGCCTCGATACCGGCGTTTTCCAGGAGAGCGATGCGCACGTCGAAGCAGCGCCCTGAATGCGGATCGGCCTTGCTCCAGGCATTGATCAGCACCAGGCTTTCGATCAGTTCCGGCCGGCGCAGTGCCAGATCAAGCCCGATCAGGCCACCCAGCGCATGGCCCATGAAATGGAAACTCTTGAGTTTCAGCGTCTCGACGATTTCGAGCACGTCGTCGGCCATGGCTGCGATGCCGCCGACTTCGGGCACCGAGCCACCCGTCTTGCCGCAGCCGCGATGGTCATACGTAACGATGCGGAAACGCTCCGAGAGGGCAGGGATCTGCGGTGCCCAATAGCCGCCGGAGCCGCCAAGTCCTGACGAGAGCAGAATGGTCGGCGCATCGGGGGAGGTGGGGCCGTGGATGTCATAATGCATGGAATGCTCTTGTTTCTGAATGAAGAACCCCGCCCCAAACCCCTCCCCACAAGGGGGAGGGGCTTAATCCGCGGCACCGTGACAGCCACACAATATGCACCTGTGGGGAGGTTGCCCGTTGAGTGTATCGCTGAGGCTGACTTAGCCCCTCCCCCTTGTGGGGAGGGGTTGGGGAGGGGAAGCAGTTGAACTCACTTCTTTCCGATATGCGCAACCGTCGCGATCTCGACCAGCGCGTCCGGCTTCACCAACCCGCACTGCACGCAATAGCGGGCCGGCTCGTTGCTGGGGAAGTATTCGGCATAGACCTTGTTCACCGCCTTGTAGTTTGCCCAGTCGGTGACGAAGATGTGGTTCATCGTGACGTCCTGCATGGTGCCGCCGGCGGTCTCGATGACGGATTTGATGGTTTCGAGCACATGGCGCGTCTGAGCCTCGGCATCGCCGACATGCACGACGTCATTGTTCTTGTCGAAGGGAAGGGTTCCTGAGACATAGAGGATGCCATCGGCAAGGGTGCCGGGCGAATAGGGAGCAAGCGGCTTGGATGTGCCTTCCGGAACGACGATGGTCTTGGGCATTCTCACACTCTCCTGGTTCGATGTGGTAATGTTGGAACTTTGATGATCATTCGACCGCGTCGGCAGGCGCTGCCTGACCGATCGCACCGCAGAAGTCGTTGACGGTCGCCACCCAGCCGAAGAACTTTTCGACGTTGTAAACGGTCGCCTTTTGAATGAAGTCGGGGCCGAGGTGATGGGTTGCGTCCTCGAGCATCACGCCGAAATATTCGAGGTGGAAGGCATCGCGCAGCGAGCTTTCGACGCAGACATTGGTGGCAATGCCGACGAAGACGAGGTTGCGGATGCCGCGGGCGCGCAGCACGCTGTCCATGTTGGTGTTGAAGAAGCCGGAATAGCGGCTCTTCGGCACCAGGATGTCACCGGGCTTCGGCTGCAATTCGTCGACGATCGCATAGTCCCAGGTGCCCTTGGCGAGCAGCTTGCCCTGAAGCTCCGGCCGTTTGCGCATGGTTTTCAGCGCATTCGACTTGTGCCAGTTGGGCGAGCCGGGGCCGCCGGCCTCGACATAGTCAGGATCCCAGCCGTTCTGGAAATAGACGACAAGAACGCCCGCATCGCGTGCTGCATCGAGCGTCTTCTTGATGTTGGAGATCGTGCCCTTGGCGCCTGAAATGTCGAAGCCGGCGAGATCGACGTAACCGCCTTCTGTCGAATAGGCATTCTGCATGTCGACAACGACGACCGCCGTTTCCAATGGCTTCAGGGTGATCGGCTCGGGCCGGGCCGGAAGCGTGACGCTCTTCGTCAGTTCCGGGCGTGGCTGATAGCCTGCGACAACGGCCTCGCTCATTCGGCGGCCTCCAGCATCTGGGTGACATGGGCGCGGCTCTTCATCAGCGGCTGCACATATTTGCCGAACTTCTCGATGCCTTCGAGGAAGTCGTCGAAGGTCAGCATCACGCCGCCGGTGCCGGGCACCTCGCTCATCTCGTCCAGCATGGCGGCAACCTCGGCATAGGAGCCGATCAGCGTGCCCATGTTGATGTTGACGGCAGACACCGGGTTCGCCATGTGCCGCACATTGGTGTCGGAGCCGGATTTCGTATCAACGGCACTCTGCAGGCCAAGCCACTTGATGGCTTCTTCGTCAGCACCCGCCTTGTAGTGTTCCCACTTGGCGAAGGCTTCTTCGGTCGTTTCCTCGGCGATCACCATGGTCAGCACGAAGGAGCGCACGTCTCGACCGGTCTTCTCCGTGGCCGCAAGCAGACGTTCATTGGTCGGCGCAAAGGCTTTCGGCGTGTTGACGCCGACACCGAAGCAGAAGCTGTAGTCGGCGAACTTCGCGGAAAAATCCATGCCCGCATTGGAGGAGCCGGCGCAGATCAGCTTCACGTCACCTTCCGGGATCGGTTTCATCCGGCAATCATCCATCTGGAAATGCTTGCCCTTGAGATCCGACTGGCCGGTGGTGAGCAGATCCTTCAGGACAGTCGTGTATTCGGTCAGATATTCGTAGCGATCCGAGAAATAGTCGTCGCCGGGCCAGAGACCCATCTGGCTGTATTCGGGCCGCTGCCAGCCGGTCACCAGATTGACGCCGAAGCGCCCGCCGGAAATCGAATCGATCGTGGTGGCCATGCGCGCCACGATCGCCGGCGGCATGATGAGGGTGGCGGCGGTGCCGAACAGCTTGATCTTCGAGGTGACGGCGGCAAGGCCGGCCATCAGCGTGAAGCTCTCGAGGTTATAGTCCCAGAACTCCGTCTTGCCGCCGAAGCCGCGCAGCTTGATCATCGAAAGCGCAAAGTCGAAGCCGTATTCCTCGGCCTTCAAGGTGATCGCCTTGTTGAGCTCGAAGGTCGGTTTGTATTGCGGGGCATTCTCCGACAAGAGCCAGCCATTGTTGCCGATCGGGATAAAGACGCCGATTTCCATATCTGTTCTCCGCTTCTGGAGGCGCGCGATGCGCCGTATTTGGTTCGCACAGAGATAAGCAACCGCCGTGCCAGATTAGAAAAGCACATAAAAACAAATACTTACTTGGGTAGTCACGAAATATTTTACCGGATGGTCAAAATTTTCTGCGAAATCAGCGCCTTTTGCCTGTGTTTCGGTCGGATGCCGCTGTGCACTGCGTCATTTTTGATCGTCATCAAGTCGGGGGCAGCGGGAGGCATCGCGGCAAGCTACTGATAAAAGCCAGGTTTCTTGACTGTGCAAAGTTTGCCCACGGATTGACCAGAGCCAGCTTCGCCCCCGCGATCTTGCTCTCGGAGAACCGTATGACAGCGCGTAAGCTATTGAACCCTTAAGGCGCGTCCCTTACATTGGTCGGACGAAACGCCGGACCTTGAACCCGGTTGTTGATGGAGACTGTGCCGATGGGCTTTCAGGTAATGACGCTGAGCGATGCGGCTGCCGCACGCGTCAAGGCTATCGTCGATAATTCCGGCCCCGATGCCAAGGGCATCAGGGTGGGGATCAAGAAAGGCGGCTGCGCCGGGATGGAATACACCATCGATCTGGTGCGCGAGCCGAACCCGAAGGACGACCGCATCGAGCGGGATGGCGCAACGGTGTGGATCGACCCGGCCGCGGTGCTTTATCTCCTCGGCACGGAAATGGGTTTCGAGACCACGACCCTGCGCTCTGGCTTCACCTTCCACAATCCCAACCAGACCTCGGCCTGTGGCTGCGGCGAATCGGTGGAACTGAAAGCTGCCGATCTGGCCGAACTGGCCCGCCAGCGGGAAACCGCCTGACCACACTTCTGCTACAGCAATGCCATGGCGGCCGGTTTTACCCGGCCGTTTTGTGTTACTGTGGCTTGCAGTTTTTGCGGCCGATAATTTCCCGATGCAGCGGCACGGTGCAGTCAGTCGCGCTTGATGCTCATCAGCACGTCCCACATGTCCGCGCCGGTTTCCCAGACGCTGGCATTGGCCTTGAAGCCGATTTCGCTTTCGGCCAAGGACACAGCCTCCTGGGCGAGATCGACATTCGATGTCTCATCGAAGTTTTGGTCACCGGAGGGGGAGACGGAGGCCCGGACGCCTCCGGTTTCTTCTGTGAAGAAGGTCGTTTTCAGCCGGTCATAGCCGGGCGTCATGGCATTGGCCACATTGTTCGCCGTCGCGGTTGCCCGCGTCTGCTGAGCCTGCATGCCCGACAGCGAAATTCCCATGACGGCGGAAAGGCTCATTGCAACGTCCCGAACGCGTGAAGATCCACAGCCACTATAATGGCGGCATGTAAGCGAATGCTGAAGATCAATGGTTTTCTAGGACTGTGCGGGCATCGGAGCGATGTCCCATTTCGGGTCATGCGAAAGGAGTGGGCCCGTCATGCGACGGGTAAGCAAAAGCCCGACACGCCGTGCCGGGCTTCATTGTTGTATAAAGTGTCATCCTTACTCGATGATCTGAATGATCTGACGCGTCTGGGGGTCGACGATGACACGGCGATCGTTGACGACGGTGTAGGAATAGTTCTCGTAGCCGTCGACGGGGTAGAGCTCGACCGGATCATCGATCACGCGACCGATCAGCACGTCGCCGTCATAGGGCACCGAGCGCACTTCGCGCTGCATGACATAGGTTTCGACCGGGGCCGGCACCACGATGGTCGACTGGGTGGCGACCGGCGCCTGCTGGATGATTACAGTTTCCTGCGCATTGGCCGACGCCGAGAGCGTCATCAGGGCCGCTGCACCAGCGAGGATAAGAGTATTGCGCATGTCTGTTCTCCTGTGTTGGACAGCGAGAGAACGGGCTAGGCCGCATTCCGTTCCATCACAGGGTTTTTCAACTTGTCACGACAAATGAAAAACGCCGCCTCAAGGGCGGCGTTCCTGTGTCGATACTGAGGCCGTTACTCGGCGGCTTCCGCATATGCTTCCATCGGCGGGCAGGTGCAGACCAGATTGCGGTCACCATAGACATTGTCGACACGGTTGACCGAGGACCAGTACTTGTCCACCCGGAAGGCGCCTGGCGGGTAGCAGGCCTGTTCGCGGCTGTAGGGGCGGGTCCATTCACCAACCAGGTCTTCCACCGTATGCGGCGCGTTCTTCAGCGGATTGTTGGTCTTGTCCATCCGGCCTTCCTCGATGTCGCGGGCTTCCTCGCGGATCGCCAGCATGGCATCGCAGAAGCGGTCGATCTCAGCCTTGGTTTCGGACTCAGTCGGCTCGATCATCAGCGTGCCCGCAACCGGCCAGCTCATGGTCGGGGCATGGAAGCCGCAGTCGATCAGGCGCTTGGCGACGTCATCGACGGTGACGCCGGCCGAGGCCTGCAATGGGCGGGTGTCAATGATGCATTCATGCGCGACGCGACCCGAGGCCGAGGTGTAGAGCACATCATAGGCACCCTTCAGCCGTGCCGCGATGTAGTTGGCGTTGAGGATCGCGACCTTGGTGGCCTGGGTCAGACCTTCGCCGCCCATCATCAGGCAGTAGGACCAGCTGATCGGCAGGATCGACGGCGAGCCGTAAGGGCCGGCCGAAACCGCGCCTGGACGACCATCCGTCGAGACATGCCCCGGAAGGTAAGGCGCGAGATGCGCCTTGACGCCGATCGGTCCCATGCCCGGACCACCGCCGCCATGCGGGATGCAGAAGGTCTTGTGCAGATTGAGGTGCGACACGTCAGAGCCGATGTCGCCGGGGCGGGCGACGCCCACCATGGCATTCATGTTGGCCCCGTCGAGATAGACTTGGCCACCGAACTGGTGGGTGATCTCGCAGATCTCGCGCACCGTCTCCTCGAACACACCATGCGTCGAGGGATAGGTAATCATGCAGCAGGAGAGATTGGCCGCATGTTCTTCCGCCTTCGCGCGGAAGTCATCGAGGTCGACGTCGCCGTTTTCCTTCGACTTTACCGGTACGACCGTCATGCCGACCATCTGGGCGGAGGCCGGATTGGTGCCGTGAGCGGAGGTCGGGATCAGGCAGACGGTGCGATGGGTATCGCCACGCGACAGGTGATAGGCGCGGATCGTCAAGAGGCCGGCATATTCGCCCTGGGCACCCGAATTCGGCTGCATCGAAATCGCGTCATAGCCGGTGACGGCGCAGAGCTTTTCCGAGAGATCGTCGATCATCTCCTTGTAACCCAGTGCCTGATCGGCTGGCACGAAGGGATGGATGTCGGAGAATTCCGGCCAGGTGATCGGCAGCATTTCCGCCGTGGCATTCAGCTTCATCGTGCACGAGCCGAGCGGGATCATCGCCCGGTCGAGCGCCAGATCTCGGTCCGACAGCCGGCGGATATAGCGGGTCATCTCGCTTTCCGCGCGGTTCATGTGGAAGATCGGATGCGTCAGATACTCGCTGGTGCGCAGGAGATCCTTGGGCAGGCGATAATCGGCTTCGAACTCCGAGACCTTGAACTTGCCGCCAAAGGCACGCCAGACGGCTTCGAGCGTCGCAGGGCGGGTCCGCTCGTCGAGGGCGATGCCGACCTTGGTCTCGCCGACCTTGCGCAGGTTCACACCTTCCGCGACAGCCGCCCGCATGACGAGGCCCTGCATGTGGCCGACCTCGACGGTGATCGTGTCGAAGAAGGTTTCAGGCTCGATCGTGTAGCCGAGTTTTTCCAGCCCCTTCGCCAGCAGCACCGTCTTGCGATGGACCTGCTGCGCAATCGCCTTCAACCCCTGCGGCCCGTGGAAGACCGCATACATCGAGGCCATGACGGCAAGCAGCACCTGCGCGGTGCAGATGTTCGACGTCGCCTTTTCTCGGCGGATATGCTGTTCGCGGGTCTGCAGCGACAGGCGATAGGCGCGATTGCCACGCGCATCGACGGAGACGCCGACGAGACGGCCGGGCATGGAGCGCTTGATAGCATCCTTGACCGCCATATAGGCCGCATGCGGGCCGCCATACCCCATGGGAACGCCGAAGCGCTGGGTCGAGCCGATGGCGATATCGGCCCCCATTTCGCCAGGGGACTTCAAGAGCAGCAGCGAGAGTATGTCGGCCGCGACGGCGGCAAGTGCGCCGGTCTGGTGCAGCCGGGCGATCAGGCCAGAGAAGTCACGCACATGGCCGTGTGTGCCCGGATACTGGAAGATGGCGCCAAAGACTTCCGTCGGATCGAGGTCGGTGAAGGGGTCGCCGACGGTGACCGTCCAGCCAAGCGGCTCGGCGCGGGTCTGGATGACGGCGATGGTCTGCGGATGGCAGTCCTTGTCGACGAAGAAGCCGGTGGCCTTGGTCTTGGCGCTGCGCTGGCAGAGCGCCATGGCTTCAGCAGCTGCGGTGGCCTCGTCGAGGAGCGAGGCATTGGCCACATCGAGACCGGTGAGATCCGTCACCATGGTCTGGAAGTTGAGAAGCGCTTCCAGGCGGCCCTGGCTGATTTCCGGCTGGTAGGGCGTGTAGGCCGTGTACCAGGCGGGGTTTTCCAGGATGTTGCGCTGGATGACCGGCGGCGTGATGGTGCCGTAATAGCCCTGGCCGATCAGCGAGGTCAGGACCTTGTTCTTGTTCGCCGTCTCGCGCAGCTTGTCGAGCGCCTCGCGCTCTGTCATCGCCGCACCCCAGGTGAGCGGCACCTTCTGGCGGATCGAGCCGGGAACGGTATCGTCGATCATCTCGTCGAGCGAGTGGTAGCCGATCACCTTCAGCATCTCCGTCATTTCGGCCGGCGAGGGGCCGATATGGCGCCGATTGGCGAAATCGTAGGGATCGTAATCCGTGAACTGGAATTCCGTTGTCATTACGCAATCAGCTCCTTGTAGGCGGCCTCGTCGAGCAGCGCGTCGGCGTCAGCGGGATTGGCGAGCTTCAGCTTGAAGAACCAGGCAGCCCCTTCCGGATCGGAATTGACCAGCGAGGGGTCGTCGACGATCGCCTGGTTGATCTCGACCACCTCGCCATCAAGCGGGCAGTAGACGTCGGAGGCCGCCTTGACGCTCTCGACGGTCGCGGCGCTGGCATCCTTCTTGAAGCTTGCGCCTTCTTCCGGCAGTTCGACGAAGACGAGATCGCCGAGCTGGCCTGCGGCATGGGTCGTGATGCCAACGGTCGCAACGCCGTCTTCGATCTTCAGCCATTCGTGTTCAGCGGTGAATTTCAGCATGAGTTCTCTCCGGAGATTTTTTAGCGTTTGTAGGTGGGGGTGACGAAAGGAAGGGCGGTGACGGTGAGGGGCAGATACTTGCCGCGCACATCAGCGAAAACCTGGGTGCCGGGCGCGGCCATGGCGGTCGGCACGTAACCCATGGCAATCGGTCCCTCGGCGCTAGGGCCGAAGCCGCCCGAGGAGACATGACCGATCTCGGTGAGACCTTCAGCATCGGCGAAGAGCTTGGCCGGCGGACGCACCGGAGCCTTGCCCTCGGGCTTCAGGCCGACGCGGCGGCGGGAAACGCCGTTTTCGAGCTCGCCGAGGATGCGGCTCGCGCCCGGAAAGCCGCCCTCACGAGCGCCGCCTGAGCGGCGGACCTTCTGGATGCCCCATTCGATCGAGGCTTCGACAGGCGAGGTCGTGGTGTCGATATCGTTGCCATAGAGGCAGAGCCCGGCTTCGAGGCGCAGCGAATCACGGGCGCCGAGACCAATGGGCTGACACTCCGGCTGGCCGAGCAGCGCCTTGGCGAGTTCTGTCGCGCGAGAGGCGGGCACTGAGATCTCGAAACCATCCTCGCCGGAATAACCGGTGCGCGAGACGAGGGCAGGGATCTCGCCCAGGATAAGCTCGCGTACATCCATGAACTTCATGGCGGTGACATCGGGGTTGAATGTCGCGAGAACGGCTTCCGCTTTCGGCCCTTGAAGGGCGAGAAGCGCCCGGTCGTCATGCACGAGAACCTGCACACCTGCCGGAAGCTTTGCCCTGAGATGAGCAATATCGGCATCCTTGCAGCCGGCATTGACCACGACGAGCAGGCGATCGCCCAGCCGCGAGATCATCAGGTCATCGAGGATGCCGCCGTTGTCGTCGGTGAAGAAGCCATAGCGCTGGCGACCGTCCTTGAGGCCGAGGATATCGACCGGGACCAGCGTTTCCAGCGCTTTCGCCGCGTCCTCATAACTGCCGGAGGCGGCGACGAGTTCGACCTGGCCCATGTGCGAAACGTCAAAGAGACCGGCGGCGGCGCGGGTATGGAGATGTTCCTTCAACACGCCGGCCGGATACTGCACCGGCATGTCGTAGCCGGCAAAGGGCACCATCTTGGCGCCGAGCGACACGTGGAAATCATAAAGGGGGGTGCGTTTCAGTTGGGTCTGTTCGTCCAAGACGTCGCCTCCGGGTTTCGCGCTCGCGCGCTTGCTCAAGTCTGGGCACGGTTGTGCCGGTTCATGAGCCCCCTCTGTCCTTGTGCCTGAGATTGTTATCCCTTCGGCTTGGTCCGCTTTGGAAACGGGCCTCTCTCCAGAGTGCAGTCGACGCCTTGTGGTCCTTTTGCCTGAGAGTTTCCGGGGCGGTTGCTCCTTCGGCACCGGAGTAAACCGGTTTCTCCCAACAAGGTCTGATCCGCATTATCTGGCGGGACATGGGCTTGGCAAGAGGGCGCGTCGCTTGCGAGCAAATATTTGTCGCTGACGGGTACTGTTTGCGACAGCGCAAGCATCGGAGCACTTGTCGACGGGCGCGGCATCTCGCCGCTTGGCTTGGCGCACGCATCGCGATAAAGCAGGGGGGAAACGGGGACACCAATGAAGCCTAAGGTCACGACAGCTGCCAGGATCCTGCGCATCTTCTGCGCCATGGTCTTCCTCTGCGTGGGCTTCGCGCACCGGACCCCGGTCGCCGTTGCGACCGATGTC
The DNA here is from genome assembly GCA_900473805.1 of Hyphomicrobiales bacterium. Classification (GTDB taxonomy): domain Bacteria; phylum Pseudomonadota; class Alphaproteobacteria; order Rhizobiales; family Rhizobiaceae; genus Allorhizobium. The sequence goes on from UCMS01000032.1 coordinate 121,467, forward strand.
CTGTCCGTCGTCTACAGCCTGCCCGATGGCAGTTTCGCCGACCTCTGCATTGCAGATCGCGGTGAAAAGCATGGCAAGGCGGTTCAAGATTGCGAAGCCTGCCGTCTGGCTGGCACCGTGCTTCTCCCGTCCCCCGCCGACAACGCCTGGCTGCTCAGCGTTTTTGCCAACCTGGGAGCGGTAAAGCCGCTCGAACCGCCGGTTCGTTTGGCCTATGTCCTGGACCGTCCGCGTCTGCGAGGTCCGCCTCTCTCCGCCTGATCCATCGCACTGCATCAGATGAATTGAGGACACCGCTGGTCGCGAGCGCGCCGCGGAACGGAGAATGACCATGAAGACCAGATTGATTGTCGCCACCAGCCTCGTCGCACTCGCCTCGACCGGCTCGGCGCTTGCCCACGCCACGTTCGCCAATGGCCCGGTTGCGGTGGGCGCCTATGTCGCCGCCACTCTGCAGGTTCCGCATGGCTGCGACGGCAAGGCCACCAATGAAGTCCGCATCAAGCTGCCTGAAGGCTTCATCTCGGCAAAGCCGATGGTCAAGCCGGGCTGGGAAATCGAGGTAATCAAGGGCGACTACCAGAATAGCTATGACAACCACGGCAAGGCAGTGACGTCCGGCCCGGTCGAGATCCGTTTCAAGAACGGCGACCTGCCGGACGACTTTTACGACACCTTCACCGTCTACGGGAAGGTCGCAGCCGGTGATCCGGCAACCGGTCTTGCATTCCCGACGGTTCAATTGTGCGGTGCCGACGACAAGGTGTCCTGGGAAGAGATTGCCGCCCCCGGCCAGAACCCCCATGATCTGAAGGGGCCGGCACCGGTTCTGCAGCTTGTTGCGGCCGAGGGCGATGAGCATGCCGGTCACGGCACCCATGCCGGACATGGCGATCAGCCGGCCGCGGCCGACGCGCATGCTGGCCATGGTGGTCACGATGCCCACGCGGGACATGGCGATCACATGGCAGCGACCAATCCGGGTGGCTTCGAAGCCGTGACTGTCGGCGACCTCGAACTGACGGCAGGCTTCACCAAGGCCATGCTGCCGGGGCAGCCGGTCGGCGGCGGCTTCGTCACGATCACCAACAGAGGTGCAAGCGACGACCGGCTCGTCTCCGCGACCTCAGACCGCGCCGGCGAGGTGCAGCTGCATGAAATGGCGATGCAGGGCGATGTGATGAAGATGCGGCAATTGCCGGATGGAATTCCGGTTCCTGCCGGCCAGACGGTGGAACTGGTTCCCGGTGGTCTCCACTTGATGTTCTTCAAGGTGGCCGAACCCTTCCAGGAAGGTCAGTCCGTCAAGGTGACGCTCACCTTTGAAAAGGCGGGCAATGTCGACGTCGTGCTGCCGGTTGGTCCCGCCAAGGCCAACTGATCAAGCCCGCGCTGCGTGAAACGAAAAGACCGCGACCGGGGACGGTCGCGGTCTCATGCCTGTGCGCAGAGGCTGTTCAGGCAACGGAATTCTTGTAGGCGTCGATCGTCTCCTTCAAGCTTGCCTGCTCGAAACGCTGTTGGCTTGAGGTTAGGAAATACAACGCCAACGCCGGCGGTTGCACGACGCTGACGAGCGCCCTCAGACGAAGATCGTCCCCTCGGGCCGCCTTTTCCGCAAGCACCCGGGTGTGGTCCTCGACATAGGACGCGCGCGAGACGCGCTGCGGGGGCTTGATAGGCTCCATCGCGTAGGCCGCGGTATTGGCAGAGACTGTGACAACTTGTGTCATGGGTGTGTTCCGCATGTTACATAATGACATTAGAATAAACTACGCCCATCTATGCATCTTTAAGTCGAACGCGGACATTTGAGTAAAGCTTGAGTGACCAAACAGGCTGATTCTGCGGGGTTTTTCGCTCGTTTGCGGCAGATCAAGGCGCCCCTCGCCAAACGCCGTAGCCTTGGCTTCATCCTTTGGAGACAGGAGCCATAGACCATGATCATCCTTGTCGGATATGCAACGGTGGAGGGCCAGTCGCGCAAGATCGCCGAGGCCCTGGCTGCGGACATCGAAGCGGGCGGCGATCGGGCATTGATGTTCGATGTCGGCCTCGGCGGTGAGTTTGCCCTCGGGCGGCCTGATGCTGCCATTCTCTGCGCCCCCATTCATGCAGCCCGCTACCCCGCATCCTTCGTCGCCTTCGTCCGGCAGGAAGCGGCATGGCTGAACAGTGTGCCGTCGGCCTTCGTATCGGTGACACTGCTGATCCGCAGCGAACTGGAAGAGGAGCGCCAGGAGGCGCGGCATTTCCCCGATGCTCTGCTCGCTGAGACCGGCTGGAAGCCTGCCCTTGTGCATCATGCGGCCGGCGCGCTTCGATACAGCGAATATGATTTTTTCAAACGCTGGATGATGAAACGCATGGCGGCGCAGGAAAAGGCGCCGACAGATAGCCGTCGCGACCACGAATTCACCGACTGGGAGACGCTGCGCCGGTTTGTCGAGGACTTTCGCGCGGCCGTGAGGGCTTGACGGCGGGCTTCGCTGGCATTTGAACCGGTGCATTGCTCATGCATCGGAGGCCACCATGTTCCACATCCTGCTCGTCGCCCTCGGCGGCGCGATCGGCTCGGTCGCGCGTTACCTCGTTGGTCTCGGCATGACCCGTCTGATGGGCCTGTCCTTTCCCTGGGGCACCCTGACGGTCAACATCGTCGGTTCCTTTGCTATCGGCATCCTCACCGAGCTGGTCGCCCGCCGGTTCGACGCGTCCGCCGAACTTCGACTTCTGATCGTCGTCGGCTTCCTCGGTGGCTTCACGACATTCTCCTCATTCTCACTCGACACGATGGCGCTGATCGAGCGTGGCGCGACCGCCTCTGCCTTCGCCTATGTCGCAGCAAGCCTCGTGCTGGCCCTCGGGGCCGCATTCGCGGGGCTTTTGCTGGGCCGCAGCCTGTTCTGAGACGCCCATTTCATTTCTGCTTTCCCTTCCGGGCCGAAATCAACTAAAGGCTCCGGACAAAGGGCAATGCCCGCTTGCAAGAACGAAAGAACCGAGATGGCCGGCATCGAACATATCACCGTGGAGGCAGACGAGGCCGGCATGCGCCTCGACCGCTGGTTCAAGATCCACTATCCGGGTCTCGGCTTCGGCGCGTTGCAGAAACTGCTGCGCTCCGGCCAGGTGCGTGTCGACGGCGGTCGCGTCAAGACCGATGCCCGCGTCCAGCCCGGCCAGGTCGTGCGCATTCCGCCCATGGATGTCGACGCGAAGAAGACCGGCCCGATCGCCAGCCACGACCTGAAACATGGCGACGACCACGAGCTCCTGTCGCGCATGCTCCTGCACGAAGACGAGAAGGTCTTTGTCTTGAACAAGCCCGCCGGCCTTGCCGTGCAGGGTGGCTCCGGTCTGACGCGCCATATCGACAAGATGCTCGAAGCCTGGACCAGCCGAAAGGGCGAAAAGCCTCGTCTCGTGCACCGTCTCGACCGCGACACCTCCGGCGTGCTCGTCGTGGCGCGCACGCGCGGCGCCGCCCAGAAGCTGACGGCAGCCTTCCGCGAGCGCGACACCAAGAAGATCTACTGGTCTCTGGTAAAGGGCGTTCCGCGCAAGCACGAGGACAAGATCTCGACCTGGCTCACCAAGGACCAGACCGACGAGGGCGACCGCATGCGCGTCTGCAAGCATGGCGAGGAGGGGGCGGATCACGCCGTGTCCTACTACCGTGTCATCGACACGGCGGCCCAGAACCTCGCCTGGCTGGAGATGGAACCTTATACCGGCCGTACCCACCAGCTGCGCGTCCATGCGCTGCATATCGGCCACCCGATCATCGGCGACCCCAAGTATTTCATCGATGACCACAACTGGGATTTCCCCGGCGGTATCCAGAAGCGCCTGCATCTGCATGCCCGCCACATCGACCTGCCGCATCCGAACGGCGGTCGGCTGAAGGTCACGGCGCCGCTGTCGCCGCACATGGTGCAAAGCTGGAACCTGCTCGGCTTCGACCAGGCGGATGGGGACAGGGACGCCGAATGAAACTGGTTCTCTTCGATTGCGACGGCACGCTGGTCGACAGCGCCGGCCTGATCCATGAAGTCATGCGCCACACCTTCCTGGCCTTCGGTAAACCCGAGCCAGCCGTGGAGACGACGAAGTCGATCATCGGCCTGACGCTCGACATCGCCATTGCCCGCATGGACAGCAAGCCGCATGCCGACGACGAGGCGGTCGCCATGGCCGCCCATTACAAGGCGATCTTTGCCGACGTGCGGCGCGCTTCCGGCTTCGGCGAAACGATGTTCGACGGTATCCGTGAGGTTCTGGACGCGCTCATTGCCCGCGACGACGTCTGGCTCGGCGCCGTCACCGGCAAGTCGCGGCGGGGGCTGGAGATGATCCTTGAAGGTCATGGCTTGAAGCCCCATTTCCTGTTCTGCCGCACGGCCGACGACTGTCCGTCCAAGCCACATCCGGCGATGGTCGCCGAATGCTGTGACGAGGCAGGCATCGTGCCAAGCGAGACGATCGTCATCGGCGACGCGATCTATGACATGCAGATGGCCAAGGCAGCCGGTGCGACCGCGATCGGTGTTTCCTGGGGCTATGCCAAGGCGGACGATCTCTGGAAGGCGGGCGCCGATGCTGTGGTCTCACGTCCGGCGGACCTTCTGGCCTATATTCACTAGGAGCTCATGATGCGCGACGAACTCAGCCAGGATATATTCGGCACCTTCATTCCGGAGCCGAGCCATGAGGATCCTGTGCGCCGGGCGCAGATCCAGATGAAACGACCGCTGCCGAAGCGCTTCTATCAGCAGGCCTCTGTTGCCGAAGGGCAGGAGGGCTTCTCCATTCTGCTTGACGGCAAGGCGGTGAAGACGCCGGCGAAGAAGACGCTGACGCTTCCGACCCGCGAGGCTGCCGATCTCGTCGTCGCCGAATGGGCGGCGCAGGGCGAGTTCATCGATCCAGCCACCATGCCGATCACCAAACTCGCGAACACGGCAATCGATGCTGTCGCCAACAGTCTGGACGAGGTCTTCGACGAGATTGTCCGCTTTGCCGGCAGCGATCTTCTCTGCTACCGCGCCGATGCGCCGAAGGAATTGGTCGAACGCCAGGCGAAGAGCTGGGATCCGGTGCTGGCCTGGATCGCCACCGCGCATCAGGCGCGCTTCATCCTCGTTGAGGGCGTGATGCATCAGGAGCAGCCAGCAGCCGCGATCGCGGCCTATGCGAAGGCGCTTGAAGCCTACCGCGATGCGTTCCGGATTTCGTGCCTTAACGTTGTGACCACGCTGACCGGCTCCGCCGTGCTCGCGCTCGCCTTCGCCGAGGGCGCCTTCGACCTCGACACGGTCTGGACGCTTGCCCATGTCGACGAAGACTGGACCAGCGAGCACTGGGGAACGGACGAAGAGGCCGAAGCCCGACGCGAGGCGCGCTACGGCGAATATGCTGCCGCAGCCGCGCTGTTTGCGGCCCTCGACCCGGCGAATTAACCGCGCACTAACCATAAATGACGGATGCTCTGGCGGACAGAATCACCGCCGGAGTCGTCATGTCAGCTCGCAGTCTGCGCACCGCAATCGCGTTCGGGCTCGTCTTGTGCCTGGCATCCTGTGCGAGCATACAGGCACGGATGTTTCCGAAACATCTCGTCTATTATGTCCGGAACGTCACGGTTATCGCCGATGCCCGCATGCCTCTGGATCTGATCTCGGGCGTCGACGCCCGGGTCTCGGCCGCAATTGCCGCCACGCAGCCCCCGCCGGGCGCGGAACGCGTCGTTCTCATGGTGAAAATCGACCGGCTCGATCACGGCGAGGGGGCAAGGCGGCGCATGGAACGGGCGCATTTCACCGTGACCGTGACCTCCGTCGAAACGGGAGAGCCGGTGGCGGAAGGAAAATATGTCGTCAATGCCTCGACCGACGATCCCCGGTTTGCCCGAGGGGCGCTGGCCGAAGAGATCGCATCGCGGATCCGATCCGATTTTTCTCTTGTCCATCCGACCGTTCGTATCGTGCCGGCTCCGAGGATGACCTCGACCAGGCTGAAGAGTGACCCGGAGGTCGCAATCCGACCCACGCCACGCGTTGCGCCAATCGCCAGTGCCACGCCGAAGGTCATGCCACCCGCGCCTCAAGCGGCTCCGGCGAGTGCGCCGACACCTCCCAAGCCTGCGCCGGTCGAAATGGTGGCTCCGCCTGTGCTCCCGGTTACCTCTGGGGATAAATCTGCCTATCCTGACCAGCCGGCACGTCCGGTGGCCCAGATGAAACCCGCAACGACTGTGGATCAGGGCGCGCGTGGCGCGGTTCGCCTTGGCGGTGGGTGTGATCCGGCTGCCTCGGAAGACTGCCTCACTATAAAACCCTGAGCATCGGCAAGGGCGCCTTGCCGCTTGTGTGCGGTCCGGCGCCGCTCCTGTGATTGACTTGGCTGAGGCCCGGGCTTAATCCTTCTGGTGGATGGTTTCCGGGCGGCAGACACGTCGGCCGGAGAGCAAAAGGGAATGCGAAGGCCTGGACCCATGCCGGGCAAGCCGAACGCAGCCGACCCCGCGACTGTATTGCAGCGAGGGTCTTCCATCCTGCCTGGGGAGATTGATGGCGACGGATCGCATGGTGCGGTCGGCTGGCGATTGAAACGGGTGGGAAAAGCCACTGGAGTGGCGATATGAACAGCCGGGGCAGGACGCCTCTTTTTCTACGAATCGTCCGCCTCTCATATCGCGACACATTCCGGGAAGGCGAGGAAGAACCGCCGGCCTTTGTGCCAAGACCTGCGAGCCAGGAGACCTGCCATCCGTGACGGGCATAGGGCCCACCTGGGGAGAAATCCCCGTTGCCAACACGGAGGTTGTCTTGGCGACGTTTCGCATCCGCGGGTTCTTGTCGACCCGCCGATGCCGGTCCGTCTTTTCGGGCTGCGCATCGTTTGATAGTTTGCGCATGCTAGGAGCATGCGCCTTTGACCGCGTCCGCGCGGTCGAAGGTCATGGCACGCCATGACCGCTTCCCATTCCCGATCGATCCTCGTTCTCGGTGGTGCCCGCTCGGGTAAGTCGCGCTTTGCCGAGGGATTGGCGCGCGACACCGGCCTCGACAGGTTTTACCTCGCGACGGGACGCGCCTGGGACGACGAGATGCGGGCCCGCATCGAGACCCACAAGGCCGACCGAGCCGATGACGGCTGGACGACGCATGAGGAGCCGCTCGATCTCGTCGGCGCGCTGAAGGCTCTCGACAAGCGCGAGCGGGTCATTCTCGTGGATTGTCTGACGCTCTGGGTCACAAATCTCATGATGGAGCAGGGGCGTGACGTCGACGCAGACGGCGCTGCACTCGCCGCCGGTCTCGGTGATATCAAGGCCACCGTCATCTTCGTCTCCAATGAAGTCGGCCTCGGCATCGTGCCCGAAAACAAGATGGCCCGGGCCTTTCGCGACCATGCCGGCCGTCTCCACCAAGCCATCGCCGCAAAGGCGGATGAAGTCTATTTCGTTGCGGCCGGATTGCCGCTGAAAATGAAGGGTTGAACCATGTTGCAGCAAAAAATCCCCGCCACCGTCATCACCGGCTTCCTCGGTGCGGGCAAGACCACCATCATCCGCAACATGCTGACCAATGCCGGCGGCAAGAAGATCGCGCTGATCATCAACGAATTCGGCGATCTCGGCGTCGATGGCGACGTGCTGAAGGGCTGCGGCGCGGAGAATTGCACCGAGGACGACATCATCGAACTCACCAATGGCTGCATCTGCTGCACGGTGGCCGACGACTTCGTGCCGACCATGCAGAAGCTGCTCGACCGCGACGTGAAGCCTGACCATATCGTCATCGAAACCTCGGGTCTCGCCTTGCCGCAGCCGCTGGTCGCCGCCTTCAACTGGCCCGACATCCGCACCCGCGTGACCGTCGATGGTGTCGTCACCGTGGTTGACAGCGCCGCCGTTGCTGCCGGTCGTTTCGCTGATGACCATGATGCCGTCGCCGCCCAGCGCGCCGAGGATGACAGCCTCGATCACGAGAGCCCGATCGAGGAACTGTTCGAGGACCAGCTGACCTGCGCCGACCTCATCGTGCTCAACAAGACCGACCTGCTCGACGCAGCCGATATCGCCGCCGTACGCGCCGAGGTGACCGGTCGGACTACCCGCAAGCCTTCTATGATCGAGGCGAAGAATGGCGAAGTGCCGTCGCTCGTCCTGCTCGGGATCGGCGCCAGCACCGAAGACGACATCGAAAACCGCAAGTCGCATCACGAGCTGGAGCATGAGGCGCTGCATGCCTCGGGCGAAGACCACGACCATCATCACGATCACGACGAGTTCGAAAGCTTTGTTTTGAAGCTCGGCGCGATCAAGGATCCCGCAGACTTCATCGACCGACTGAAGCCGGTTATCGAGAAACACGACATCCTGCGCCTGAAGGGCTTCATCGACGTGCCCGGCAAGCCGATGCGCCTCGTCATCCAGGCCGTCGGCACCCGCATCGACACCTATTTTGATCGTCCCTGGACGTCAGCTGAAAAGCGCGAGACGCGGCTTGTGGTGATCGGCCTGCATGAGTGGGATTTCGGGTCTGTCGTCGAGGACGTCCAGGCGGCGGCTGTCTGATCCATGCACCTGCTTCTCGCCCAGAAGGGATCGATCAGCGACGGCGACGAGGCGATCGATCTCGGCCAGACGCCGGGGGACGTGTTGTTCCTCTCGGCGGCGGACACGGAGCTTGCGGCAATCGCCGCAGCCGTTGAGGCGAGGGGCGGAGAAGCGCTGCGCTGGCGACTGGCCAGCCTGATGACGCTGAAGCACCCGATGTCGGTCGATACCTATATCGAGCGGACAGCACGCCATGCGCGGCTGATCGTGGTCAGGGCGCTGGGTGGGGCGAGTTATTTTCACTATGCGCTGGAGGCGCTGCACGCCTCAGCCCGTCGCAGCGGCGCGGCCATCGCCGTGCTGCCCGGCGACGACAAGCCGGACGAGGGGCTTGCGCCGTTCCAGGCCTGTGCGGACGACGACCGCCAGGCGCTCTGGACCTATCTGACCGAGGGCGGAGCTGGGAATGCCGAGACCTTCGTCGCCTATGCCGAGGCCATGCTGCGCGGGGAGGAACGTCCGGACCCGGCGCGTCCATTGCTGAAGGCCGGCATCTGGTGGCCGGGCAGGGGTCTGATCGGGGTCGAGGAGTGGGAGAAGCTGGCGTTTCCCAGAAGGGCGGACGAGGGGCAAACGGTACCACGCGGTCTCTCACCCCTTGTGGGGGAGATGGCCGGCAGGCCAGAGGGGGAAAGCCCCTCCCCAACCCCTCCCCACAAGGGGGAGGGGCTTAAAGCCATCACCCCTCTCTGCTTCTACCGCGCCCTCGTCCAGAGCGGCGAAACGGCACCCGTCGAAGCCATGGTCGAGGCCTTGAAGGCTCAGGGACTGATCCCCCTGCCGGTCTTCGTGTCGAGCCTCAAAGATCAGGTTTCGGTCGATACGCTCCGCGCCATCTTCACCCGCTTTCCGCCCTCGGTGGTCATCAACACGACCGGTTTCGCCGTCTCGACACCGGGGGCGCAAGCGCCGTCGACCGTGCTCGACGAGGCCGGCGCCGTGGTGCTGCAGGCTATCTTCTCCTCTTCGCCGCGCGCGACCTGGGAGAGTTCGAGCCAGGGCCTGAGCGCCCGCGATTTGGCGATGAGCGTCGCCCTGCCGGAGGTCGATGGCCGGGTTCTGACGCGCGCCGTTTCCTTCAAGTCCAAGGCGCGGTTCGACGAGCGCGTGGAAGCCAATCTTGTGAGCCACGAGCCGGATGCCGGCCGCATGCGCTTCGTTGCAGAACTCGCCGCGAACTGGGCGAAGCTCCGCGCAACCGACCCCGCCGATCGCCGCGTGGCGCTGGTCATGGCCAACTACCCGAACCGCGACGGACGTCTGGGCAATGGCGTCGGACTGGACACGCCGGCCGGCACGGTCGAGGTCATGCGCGCGATGCGGGCCGCTGGTTACGATGTCGCCGATCTGCCCGCCGATGGCGACGCACTGATGCAGGCGCTGATGGCCGGACCGACCAATGCGGCGCATGATGGTCGCACCATCAGGGAGCGGTTTTCCGTCAGCGATTACAAATCGTTCTTTGCTGATCTTCCCAAAGAGGTTCAGGAACGCGTCACCGCGCGCTGGGGCGCGCCCGAGGCCGATCCTTTCCATCTCGACGGTGCTTTCGCGCTGCCGCTGATGCGCTTCGGCAAGCTCATGATCGGGATCCAGCCGGCCCGTGGATACAACATCGATCCGAAGGAAACCTATCATTCCCCGGACCTCGTGCCGCCGCATGGCTATTTCGCCTTCTACGCTTTCCTGAGACGGGAATTCGGCGCGCAGGCGGTGATCCATATGGGCAAACACGGCAATCTCGAATGGCTGCCGGGCAAGGCGCTGGCTCTGTCGGAGACCTGTTTCCCGGAGGCGGTGTTCGGGCCGCTGCCGCATCTCTATCCCTTCATCGTCAACGATCCCGGCGAGGGCACCCAGGGCAAGCGCCGCAGCTCCGCCGTCATCATCGACCACCTGACGCCGCCTTTGACCCGGGCCGAAAGCTATGGGCCTCTGAAGGACTTGGAGGCGCTGGTCGACGAATATTACGAAGCCTCCGGCGGCGATCCGCGCCGGCTCGTTCTCTTGAAGAAGCAGATCCTGGAACTGATCGCAGACATCGGGCTCGACCAGGATGCCGGGATTTCCAAAGGCGAGACTGACGAGACGGCGCTGGAAAAGCTCGACGCCTATCTCTGCGACCTCAAGGAAATGCAGATCCGGGATGGGCTGCATATCTTCGGTAAGGCACCCGAGGGGCGGTTGCTCACCGATCTCGTCGTCGCGCTGGCGCGTGTGCCGCGCGGGCAAGGCGAGGGCGGTGACGCGAGCCTTCAGCGGGCGATCGCGGGGGATCTCCAGCTCGCAACAAACCCCTCCCCAACCCCTCCCCACAAGGGGGAGGGGCTTGTCCCGCATGCGGGATCGGCGCTGGGGATTGAGCCGCAATCGGGTGTTCTCTCCCCCCTTGTGGGGGAGATGGCCGGCAGGCCAGAGGGGGAATTGGCTTCAACCTTCGATCCTCTCGACTGCTTAATGTCCGATCCCTGGACCGGGCCCAGACCCGCGATCCTTGCCGATCTCACCGAGGCCTCCTGGCGCACCGCTGGCGACACCGTCGAGCGCATCGAACTGCTTGCCGCCAAGTTCGTCTCCGGTGATACCCAATGCCCCGACGACTGGCCGCGTACCCGCGCCGTCCTCGCGGAAATCGAAACCCGCCTGAAGCCTGCCGTCGTCAAATCCGGTGCCGCCGAAATCGACGGCCTCCTGAAAGGCCTCTCCGGCCAGTTCGTGCCCCCCGGCCCCTCCGGTGCGCCGACGCGCGGGAGGGCAGATGTGCTGCCGACGGGGCGCAATTTCTATTCCGTCGACAGCCGGGCGGTGCCGACGCCGGCGGCCTACGAACTCGGCAAAAAGTCTGCTGAGCTGCTGATCCAGCGTTACGTCCAGGACCACGGCGAATGGCCTGTTTCCTTCGGCATTACCGCCTGGGGCACGTCGAACATGCGCACCGGCGGCGATGATATTGCGCAGGCCCTGGCGCTGATCGGCGTCAAGCCGCTCTGGGACATGGCGTCGCGCCGCGTCACCGGCTTCGAAGTGATCCCGATGGCCTTGCTCGGGCGGCCGCGCGTCGACGTGACGCTCCGTATTTCCGGCTTTTTCCGTGACGCCTTTCCCGAGCAGATCGCGCTCCTCGACAAGGCCGTGCGAGCGGTGGCGGCGCTTGACGAAGACGAGGGGGACAATCCGATTTCGGCCCGTGTGCGGGCCGAAACCGAGAAGCTGACAGGCGAGGGGCTGGATGAAAAGCAGGCCGCCCGCCGCGCCGGTTACCGCGTCTTCGGCTCCAAGCCTGGAGCTTATGGGGCGGGTCTACAAGCACTCATCGACGAAAAAGGCTGGAGCGACCGCGCCGATCTCGCCGAGAGTTATCTAGTCTGGGGCGGTTATGCCTATGGCGCGGGCGAGGAAGGCAAGGCGGAACGCGGTCTGTTCGAGGAGCGCTTGCGCTCGGTCCAAGCCGTGGTTCAGAACCAGGACAATCGCGAACACGACCTGCTCGACAGCGACGACTACTACCAGTTCGAAGGTGGCATGACCGCAGCGGTCGAACATGTCGCGGGTGTGAGGCCCAAGGTCTACCACAACGACCATTCGCGGCCGGAAAAGCCTGTGATCCGGAGCCTCGAGGAAGAGATCGGTCGTGTCGTGCGCGCCCGCGTCGTCAATCCGAAATGGATCGAGGGCGTTATGCGCCACGGCTACAAAGGCGCCTTCGAGATCACCGCGACGGTCGACTACATGTTTGCCTTCGCTGCCACGACCGGCGCCGTGCGCGACCATCATTTTGAAGCCGTCTACCAGGCCTTCATCCTGGACGAGTGCGTGCGCGACTTCATGGCCGAGAAAAATGCCCCGGCCCAGAAGGAGCTCGCCGATCGTTTGATCGAGGCGATTGAGCGCGGTTTGTGGACGCCGAAGAGCAATTCGGCCAAGTTCACGCTCAGCGAAATGGTCGAAGGAGGAAGAGCGGATGTCTGACGGTCCCCAGGGAAAGCCGATGGCTTTCAGCGGCCATTGCCTGTGCGGCGACGTGCACTTCCGCACCGCCGGTCTGGTGCGCACCTCCGGTCATTGTCATTGCGAGAGTTGCCGCCGCGCCACTTCGTCGCCGGTCACCACCTTTTTTACTGTCCCGCGTGAGGGGACGGAGCTCGCTGGCGAAAGCCTGCGCTATTACGCATCCTCGCCCGGCGTTCGCCGTGGTTTTTGTGGGAACTGCGGCTCCCCCATGTCTTTCGAGACTGAGCGACGCCCCGAGGATATCGACCTCTATGTGGCGAGCCTCGATACCGGTTTGTCTCTCCCGATCCGTGAACACTGGCATTGGGAAGAGCGCGTCGACTGGTTGCATGTGGACGATGACCTGCCAAAGAGCGAGGGCGGCGTATGACCGAGGCGATTGCGATCGACGTGATTGACGGAGGCGACGAGAGGCTGGCTGAGGCGGTCGATGCCATTCTCGACGAAGCGGCCGCGGCCCAAGGTCGCGCTTTTGAGGGACGCAAGATACATCTGCGGGCCCGGGACCCTGACGGGAACATGGTGGGCGGCCTTGTCGGGGCGCATCTGCAGCGCTGGTTTTTTGTCAAGCTGCTGGCTGTTTCACCAGAGGCGAGGGGCGGCGGCATCGGCGCAAAACTGCTCGCTCACGCTGAGCATTTGGCGCGTGAAGCGGGTCTGGTGGGCATTTACCTCGACACCTTCGAGTTCCAGGCGCCTCGCTTCTACCTGCGCGAAGGCTATCGCGAGATTGGCCGGTTGCCGAAGATCGGCAATGCGCCGCAGCGCATCTGGTTTGCAAAAGACTTCAATACATCCGGGAGTACGGCATGACCGAGGAAACGACCAACACCGCCGAGGCTGATCTCGCCCGCCATGCGGAAAAGATGGCCAAGAAGAAGGCCGCCCGCGACAAGATCATGGCGACCAAGACCGGTGAAAAGGGCCTGATCATCGTCCATACCGGCAAGGGCAAGGGCAAGTCGTCCGCCGCCTTCGGCATGATCTTCCGCCATATCGCCCATGGCAAGAAATGCGCGGTGGTCCAGTTCATCAAGGGGGCGATGTCGACCGGCGAGCGCGACCTGATCCTGAGGCATTTCAGTGATCTCTGCGAATTCCACACCATGGGCGAGGGGTTTACCTGGGAAACGCAGGACAAGGCACGCGACATCGCCATGGCCAAGGCCGCGTGGGAAAAGGCCAAGGGATTGATCCGCGATCCGGCAAATTCCATGGTGCTGCTCGACGAGATCAATATCGCGATCCGCTACGACTATATCGACCTCGCCGAAGTGCTGGAATTTCTGGCGACCGAGAAGCCCCCGATGACCCACGTCGTTCTGACCGGCCGCAATGCCAAGGACGAGTTGATCGAGCTGGCCGATCTCGTGACGGAAATGGAACTGGTGAAACACCCGTTCCGCTCCGGCATCAAGGCGCAGATCGGGGTTGAGTATTAGACACACTCGGTCTCGCGAAGAGTGATCAACGTTTCAGGAAATCCGGAAGCGACCTGTTGTGAATGACAGATAGAATTTCGATATCGGGCGAGCGGATCGCATAGAAGATCATGTGTTCGCCTTGGGGAAAGGAATAGCAGTTTTCGCGCAGCTCCGGCCTTCCCGGCCAAGGCGGGGGTTCTCGGCAAGCCACCGGAACCGCTGTCTGAGCTCGCCAAGATACTTGCGGCGTTGCTCATTGCCCCATGTCCGCCCGGTATAGTCATTGATCGCTTTGAGGTCCTCCGCAGCCTTCAGAGTGAGGCGATAGCGGCCACTCAACGGTTGATATCCTCGACTTCCGCGTCTATGAGACGATCAAGGCAGTCGTCGTCGGCGAATTGTCCGCCTTCCGCCTGCTGCCGGCCCTGATCGAGTTGCTGAAGCACGTCTGCAAGCTTGCGATCCTGATCTTGCAGGCCTTTCAACGCTTCGCGCACAACGTCATCGGCAGACGCGTAGCGTCCGCTTCTGACCTGATCGTCAATATAGCGTTCCCAATGGTCTCCAAGATCAAGGGCCGTCTTCGCCATGGCGTCTCGCTCTGGTGTTGCCGATGTCTCGGAATATAGCGCCTGAAAGAGCTTCTCGCAAAGTCGGGATGTCTCAAACCCCGATCCAAACCCGGATCGGGTTTGTCGGGTCGGCCAAGAGGCGGATTGCCAGCGCGACGCAGGTGATCACCAGCAGCGGCTTGATCAGGCGCGCGCCGTTCTTCATGGCGAGCTTGGAACCGGTCTGGGCGCCCAGGAACTGGCCGACACCCATCAGAAAGCCGATCTTCCAGAGCACCACGCCGCCTGCGACGAAGACGAGGAAAGCGCCGACATTCGAGCCAAAGTTCAAAAGCTTCGTATGCGCGGTTGCTTTCAGCATGCCGAAACCGGCCAGAGAGACGAAGGCCAGCATGTAGAAGGAGCCGGTGCCCGGGCCGAAGACGCCGTCATAAAAGCCGATCATCGGCACGAAGGTGAGGCCGAACATGAAGGGCGTCATGCGCTGGTGGCTGTCGATGTCGGAGAGGTTTGGCTTCAGCGCGAAGTAGAGCGCAATTGCGACCAGCAGGAAGGGCATGAAGGCGCGCAGCACCGCAGCGGGAACAAAGCTCGCGACCACGGCGCCCAGCGCGCCGCCGATCACTGCCATGGCCGCCATTGGCAACTGCTTTTTGAGGTCCACATGGCCCTTGCGGGCATAGGCGATGGTTGCCGATCCCGCACCGAACATCGATTGCAGCTTGTTGGTGCCGAGCGTTTCCAGCGGCGCAATGCCGGCAATCAGCATGGCGGGAATGGTGATCAGCCCGCCGCCACCTGCAATCGAATCGATGAAACCGGCGATGAAGGCGGCAATGAACAGCAATAACAGAGCTTGGAAAGCGAGATCGACCACGGAGAGACTCGAAGTGAGGTTTTGAACGCGGGCAGGGAAGGTGAGGACCTTGTGGACCAATCGCCGACGCTTCGCAACCTCACGGGCATGTCGCGCGGGTCGCACACGGGACATTCTGTGGACTGGCGCTTCCGTCACACAAAGCGCCGCAATCCGGTTTGACCGTTCGATAAGCCTCCGATAAAGCTCAGGGTAATGTGCGACGGCGCCTGTTCGACAGGCTGGAAATAGTCCGGTGCGGCCGACCCAATCCGGGGGCCAATTCCGGAGCTGTCCCAAAGGCCATGGACCGTGCCGAAAGGTGCGATAAGTCCGGCGCTTCGTACAGAAAGAAAAACGAAGCAGGGAGGCCTTTATCGCATGGCGGAAAAACTCGGAATCATGGTCTGTGGCCACGGCAGCCGCAATCAGAACGCGGCGAAGGAATTCGCCGTGATCGCGGAGGCGCTGCGTGCCCGCAATCCCGATATGCCGGTCGAATATGGCTATCTCGAATTCTGCAACCCGGTAATCTCCGCCGGCCTCGACAGCCTGCGCGAGCAGGGCGTGACCCGCGTATTGGCGGTTCCCGGCATGCTCTTTGCCGCCGGCCACGCCAAAAACGATATCCCCTCGGTGCTCAACACCTATCAGGCGCAGCACAAGGATTTCGTCATCAATTACGGCCGTGAGCTCGGCATCGACCTGAAGATGATCCGGGCTGCCGGTGATCGTATCCAGACAGCCGTCGACGAGGCGAACGAAACGCTCGGCTTCGTCGATAAGCACGAGACGCTGCTGATGGTCGTGGGTCGCGGCTCGTCCGATCCGGACGCCAATTCCAACGCCACCAAGGTCATGCGCATGCTCTGGGAAGGCATGGGCTTCGGCTGGGGCGAAACCTGTTATTCGGGCGTCACCTTCCCGCTGGTCGAGCCGGGCCTGACCCATGCCGCCAAGCTTGGCTACAAGCGCATCGTCGTCTTCCCCTATTTCCTCTTCACCGGCGTCCTGGTGAAGCGCATCTACAGCTATACCGACGAGGTCGCGGCGCGGCATCCGGAGATCCAGTTCGTCAAGGCGAGCTATTTGAACGACCACCCGCTGGTGCTCGATGCCTTCCAGGATCGCGTCAGGGAGATCCTTGAAGGCGCGGCAGTGATGAACTGCCAGATGTGCAAATATCGCGAACAGGTGCTCGGTTTCGAAGCCGATGTCGGCCAGCCGCAGGAAAGCCACCATCACCATGTCGAAGGCATTGGCGGCGGGCTGGAAAACTGTCCCTGCAAGGGCGATTGCGATGCCTCCTGCCGCGACCCCGATTTCTGTCGCGAGCATGGTCTGCCCTGGACGCCGGTGCACAGCCATGCCGAACCGGCACCGTTGAAGCCTGTACCGGTCGAGCCAGCCTTCGACTATGCGCCGTCCTTCACCCTTGGCGGCAAATATGCTGCTCTCAAGGACAAGACGCCGGATGCCGATCTGCAGGCTGTGATGGACGCGCCGTCCTCGGGCAACGCAGCCCATCACGAGCATGGCCCGAATTGTGGCTGCGGCCACCACGACCATGATCATGGACACGACCACAACCATGCCGATGGCCATGACCATGGGCACCATCACCACCATGATGCCCATGATCACGGCCACCATCATCATGGTCACGATCACGGACATGATCATGCCCATGACCATGGCCATGCGCATGGCCACGACCATCACCACGCGCCTTACCCCCATGCGGACCATCCGCTGGGGCCAAAGTCGATGCAGAAGAAAAAGTAATGCCGCTCTTCGATCGCATCCTGATCGTCGACTGGTCGGGGGCCGGGCAACCGGTCACCGGCAAGAACTCGCTCTGGGCGTGCCTCGCCCGGCGCGAGGGCGATGGCCATGCGATCGAGTGGATCGAGAATTTCTCGACCCGTCATGCCTTCATGCAGCGACTGGATGCGGTGGTCGGCGCAGCGGTCATCGAAGGCCAACGCCTGCTCTGCGGATTCGACTTCGCCTTCGGCTATCCGGCCGGCACCGCCGAACGGCTGACGGGGAAGGCCAACTGGCGAGCCCTTTGGCGCAAGATCGGCGACGAGATCGAGGATGCGCCTGACAACCGCAACAACCGCTTCGATCTCGCCTCGCGCTGGAACGCCACGCATTTTGCAGGTGAACCGCGCTTCTGGGGACGGCCGCATCAGCATGTGTATCCGGCACTGGACCCGAAACGACCAGCCGCGCCGACCTCTGCGCCGCTCTGCCTGCGCCAGTCGGAACGCTTTGCCAAGGGCGCGAAGGCGGTGTGGCAACTGGCTTATAACGGATCCGTCGGCAGCCAGACTTTGCTTGGTATCGCCCGGCTTTCGCGCTTCCTGAATGAGAGTGGCCACGGTGAACACGTCGCCGTCTGGCCATTCGAGACAGGCTTTGGCACCACTTTCGAGAAGCCGGTCGTCTTTGCAGAGATCTATCCCTCGCTCTTTACGCTGACCTCACGGGACGAGGTGAAGGACCAGGCGCAGGTTCGTACTGTCGCTGAGGCTTTCGCTCGCTTCGATGCGGATGGGCGGCTTGCAACGCTGCTGGATCGACCGCCCATGCTATCGGACGAACAGGTTGCGACATCGCTTGCCGAGGAGGGCTGGGTGCTCGGGATCGGGCATCGGGAACTTGCGACGGAGCTGGCCGCATGACTGCCTCCCTCGACTACATCCGCGACCCCGCTGAAATCTATCGCCAGTCCTTCGCCACCATCCGCGAGGAAGCGTCCCTCGACCGCTTCCCCACGGTCATGCAGCCGCTGGTCATCCGCCTCATTCATGCCTGCGGCATGGTCGATCTCGCCGATGATATAAGCTGGTCTGGCGGTGCCTTCGAAGCCGGTGCCGCAGCGCTGGAAAAGGGTGCCCCGGTTCTGGTCGATGTCGAAATGGTCCGCCACGGCGTGATCCGCCGCCTGCTGCCGGCCGAAAACGAGATCCTCTGCCTCCTGAACGACGAGCGCGTGCGCCCGAAGGCGGAGGAGATCGGAAATACACGCTCCGCCGCCCAGGTCGACCTCTGGGACGAACATCTAGCAGGTGCTGTGGTCGCCATCGGCAATGCGCCGACGGCGCTTTTCCGCCTGCTGGAACGCATCGATGCCGGCGCGCCGGAGCCGGCGATCATCCTCGGCTTTCCCGTCGGCTTCGTGGGGGCCGCCGAAAGCAAGGACGAATTGATCGCGAATTCCAGAGCCATTCCCTATATCGCGGTGCGCGGTCGCCGGGGTGGCTCGGCCATGGCCTCTGCCGCTGTCAACGCCTTGGCGGGAGGGCTCGGCACCAATGTCTGATGCGTCCCACACGCCCTGGCTCACCATCATCGGCATCGGCGACAACGGGCTCGAAAGCCTGACGCCCGAGGCGCAGGCGATCGTCTGGCAGGCGGAAACGCTCGTCATCGGCGAGCGGCTGGATGCGGTCATCGACGGATCAAGCCTGCCGGATCTGAAACGCATCCTCACCTGGGGCGCGGGCTTCCGGGAGACGCTTTCTGAAATCTTGAAACTGCGCGGCACGCCGGTCACGGTGCTCGCCACCGGCGACCCCATGCATTTCGGCATCGGCGCGACGCTTCGACGCTATGTCGCCGCCGAAGAGATGTTCGTGCTACCGAGCCCGTCGGCCTTTTCGCTCGCCGCTTCCCGGCTTGGCTGGCCGCTGCAATCGGTGACGCAGATCTCGCTGCATGGCCGCCCGCTGGCTTTCCTCAACCGGCATGTTATGCCGCGTGCTCGCATCCTGGCTCTGACCTCGGACGCCTCCACCGTGCAGGCCGCAGCCGTCCTCCTCGCCGAGCGCGGCTTCGGCGCCTCCGTTCTGCATGTGCTCGAACATATGGGCGGGACGAAAGAGCGCTTGTTGCGCATGACGGCGCTGGAAATGGCCGAGACCTGCCCTGAGATCTCGGATTTCAACACACTCGCCATCGACTGCGCCTGGGATGGACCTTTGCTGGCACCCGTGCCGGGTCTGCCGGACGAGGCCTTCCGCCATGACGGACAGCTCACGAAACGCGAGGTCCGTGCGGCAACGCTGGCCCAGCTTGCGCCCTTCCCCAATGCCCGTCTCTGGGATGTCGGCGCCGGCTGCGGCTCGATTGCGATTGAATGGATGCGATCAGGCATGGGCACCAGGGCGATCGCGATCGAGGCCAAGCCCGAACGGCTGACGATGATCCGCGAGAATGCCGAATTTCTCGGCGTGCCCGATCTCGACATCGTCGAGGGGGAGGCGCCGGTCGTTCTCGCGGGTTTGAAGACCCCGGACGTGATCTTCATCGGCGGCGGCATCAGCGGCGAGGGACTGTTTGAAGCCTGCTGGGCAGCGCTTGCCCCCGGCGGGCGGCTGGTCGCGAACGCCGTAACGATCGAAGGCGAGGCCAAACTTGTCGAGCTTCGCAGCCGCCACGGTGGTGATCTCTCCCGCATTCAGGTGGCGCGCGCCGCACCTGTCGGCCGCTATTGCGGCTGGAAGTCGCTCATGCCGGTCACGATGTGGACGGTCGTGAAGGGGGAGGGCGCATGACATTGCGACTTGGCCCCTCATCCCACTGCCGGGACCTTCTCCCCGTGAACGGGGAAAAGGAGGCAAAACGCGGGCCGCACCGGCCTTCTCCCCGCTTGCGGGGAGAAGGTGCCCGAAGGGCGGATGAGGGGCAATTAGCAATCCAGGAGCAGTCCACATGACCGGTAAACTCTATGGCCTCGGCCTTGGCCCCGGCGATCCGGAACTGCTGACGCTGAAGGCACATCGCATCCTGACGAGCTGCCCGGTGGTGGCCTATCCGGCGCCCGATACCGGCCCGAGCTTTGCCCGCCAGATCGCGGCTCCCTATCTGACCGCCGCCCAGCTGGAGGTGCCGATCATCGTACCGATGCGCGTCGAGCGCTTCCCGGCACAGGACATCTATACCCAGGCCGCCGAGACGCTGTCGCATCATCTCGATGCCGGCTCCGATGTCGCCGTGCTCTGCGAGGGCGACCCCTTCTTCTACGGCTCCTTCATGTATCTCTTCGAGCGGCTGGCCGACCGTTATCCGACCGAGGTGGTGCCGGGTGTCTCCTCGATGATGGCTGCCGCCGCGGGTCTCGGTCGGCCGCTCGCGGCCCGCAACGACGTCCTGACAGTGCTGCCGGGACCTCTCTCGGATCAAGAATTGGCGGCCCGCATCGAAGCCTCCGGCGCCGTCGCGATCATCAAGCTCGGCCGGCATTTCGCCCGCATTCGCGCGCTGATCGAAAGCCTCGGGCTGACCGCGCAGGCGGGGTATGCGGAGCGCGTCAGCCTTGCGGAACAGAAGCTCACGCCGCTTGCCGAGGTGTCCGAGGACACCGCTCCCTATTTCTCGATGATTTTGATCTATAAGGGCGACGAGCGCTGGCATCCGGCGCTTGCCAAAACGCTTGGAAATGCGGTGTGATGACGGACATCGCCGCATCACCGGCCAAACCGGTCGTCGTTATCCTGAGTGAGGCCGCCGCTTCGCTGGGCCGCCGCATCGCGACGGACATCGGCGGCGAACTGCATGGTGCTGCCGCCCGCGTCGAGGAGGCAGATCTGCGCTTTGCATCTGCCAAGGACCATGTCCAGGCGCTGTTTGCCGCCGGCCGGCCGATCGTTGCCGTCATGGCATCCGGTGCCTTGATCCGGCTGCTCGCCCCGCTGCTCTCCGATAAGCACACCGAGCCTCCAGTACTGGCCGTTGCCGAGGATGGCTGCTCCGTTGTGCCACTGCTCGGCGGTCACCACGGCGCCAATCATCTCGCGCGGAAGATTGCCTCCGCCCTCGGTGCCCATGCTGCGATCACCACAGCCGGCGATCTCAAGTTTGGCGTGGCACTCGATCAGCCGCCAGAAGGCTATGTGCTTGCCAATCCTGACAAGGCCAAGGCCGTCATGGCCGAACTTGTGGCCGGCACTGGCGCCCGGCTCGAGGGTGCATCTGCCACCTGGCTCACCCATTCACGACTTTCATTCCAACAAGAGGCCCGCGTGACGCTCTCCGTGACCGACCAACAGAAGACCGCAGGCGAGCTGGAACTCGTCTATCATCCGAAGACGCTGGTGCTCGGCATGGGCTGCGAGCGGCATGCAAAGCCGGAAGAAGCCATCGCACTCGCCGAGGAAGCGCTCGCAAAGGGTGGTTTCGCGAGGGAAAGCCTGGCGGCCATCTGCTCGATCGACCTGAAGGCGGACGAGACGGCGATCCATGCGGTGGCCGCCCATTTCCGCGTGCCGGCCCGTTTCTTCACGGCAGCCACGCTCGAAGCCGAGGCGCCGCGCCTGAAGAACCCCTCCGAAGTCGTCTTCGCCGAAGTCGGCTGCCACGGCGTGGCGGAAGGGGCAGCATTGGCGGCGGTCGGCGCGGCGGGCGAACTCGTCGTCGAAAAGATCAAGTCGAAGGGCGCAACGGCCGCCATCGCAAGGGCCGCCGACATCGTTGAGCCTGATGCCATTGGCCGTGCCCGCGGCACGCTTTTCGTCGTCGGCATCGGTCCGGGCTCGGACGGCTGGCGGTCGCCGGAGGTGTCGCGCATGGTCCAGGCCTCGACCGATCTTGTCGGCTATTCGCTCTATCTCGACCTGCTAGGTCCGCTCGCCGACGGCAAGACCCGCCATGACTTTGACCTCGGCAAGGAAGAGGCGCGCGTCGTGCATGCCATGGAACTGGCCGGGCAGGGGAAAACGGTGGCGCTGGTCTGCTCTGGCGATGCCGGCATCTATGCCATGGCAACGCTGGTTTTCGAGCTCTTCGACAAGGGCGGCATTACCGATGCCGCAAGCCGCATCGAAGTGCAGGTCTCGCCGGGCATCTCCGCACTCCAGGCCGCCGCCGCCCGAATCGGCGCGCCGCTCGGCCATGATTTCTGCACCATCTCGCTTTCGGATCTTCTGACCCCCTGGGAGCATATCCAGCGCCGGGTGAAGGCGGCAGGCGAGGGCGATTTCGTCATCGCCTTCTACAATCCGGTCTCGATGAAGCGCCGCACGCAGCTCGCCTACGCCCGCGACGAATTGCTGAAATATCGCCCGGCCACGACCCCGGTCATTCTCGCCACCAATCTCGGTCGTGAGGGCGAAAACGTCCGCACTGTGCCGCTGGGCGAGTTGAACGTCGACGATGTCGACATGCTGACCGTCGTGGTGGTCGGCTCGTCCGAGAGCCGGACGGTGACGACAGGCGACGGCAAGACCTGGGTTTACACGCCTCGTGGTTATTCGGGGAAGGCAGACAGTGGCATGAAGGGAAATGAAGCATGACCGTCTATTTCATCGGCGCCGGTCCCGGAGCCCCCGATCTGATCACCGTACGCGGCCTACGGCTCATCGAGCGCTGCCCGGTCTGCCTTTATGCCGGCTCGCTGGTGCCGGAGGAGATCGTCAAGGCGGCGCCCGAGGATGCACTCGTCAAGGACACCGCCCCGATGCATCTCGACGAGATCGTCGCCGATATGGTGGCAGCCCATGAACGCGGCGAAGATGTCGCCCGTGTGCATTCCGGCGATCCCTCGATCTATGGCGCGATCGCCGAACAGATGCGTCGTCTTGATGCGGCAGGCATTCCCTATGACGTCGTCCCCGGCGTGCCGGCCTTTGCGGCGACCGCTGCACGGCTGAAGACCGAGCTCACGCTTCCTGAAATCGCCCAGACGGTCATCGTCACCCGCACAGAGATGAAGGCATCCTCGATGCCGGAGTTCGAGACGCTGGAAATTTTGGGCAAGTCGCGGGCGACGCTTGCGATCCACCTGTCGATTCGCAATCTCACCCATATCCGCGATACGCTGACGCCCTATTACGGCGAAGACTGCCCGGTCGTCATTGCCTATCGCTCCACCTGGCCGGATGAACTCTTCATCCGCACGACGCTGAAGGATATGGCCGAGGAAGTGCGCAGGGCGAAGATCACCCGGACGGCGCTGATCATGGTCGGCAAGGTGTTCGGGCATGTGGAGTTTCGCGACAGCGACCTCTACAACTCCGATTTCAGCCATGTCCTGCGCAATGTCGGGAAAAAGAAGAAGGCCAGCGCCTGAGGGCTCGTCTTTTCGCCGTCACGCTTCGGGTCTATGGTCGCGCCCGCTCGGCAAACGTCGCTTAGCAACACGTCAAGAACAACAACAAGAAAAGGTTCTTCCATGCATAAGGTCATCTTCGATACGGATCCGGGCGTTGACGACGCCATGGCGCTCCTCTTCCTGCACCATCATCCGGAGATCGACCTCCTCGGCATCACAACGGTTTTCGGCAATGCCGAAATCGACGTGACCACGCGCAATGCGCTGTTTTTGAAGCGCGAGTGGAAGATTGATGCGCCCGTCGCCCGCGGCGCCGGCGAGACGTTCCTTCCGCATCGTGTCAGCCACGAGCCGCCGAAATTCATCCATGGCGATGACGGGCTTGGCAATATCGGCGTGCCCGAAGTGACGGATGTGCATCCCGATCCGCGCCCTGCCCATCGCTTCATCGTCGAGACGGTCCGCGCCAATCCGGGCGAGGTGACCATCGTCGCCGTCGGTCGCATGACCAATCTTGCCAATGCGCTGAAGGAAGACCCGGAGATCGTCAATCTCGTCAAGGAGATTGTCATCATGGGCGGCGCATTCGACGTCAACGGCAACGTGACGCCGGCCGCCGAAGCCAATATCCATGGTGACCCGGAAGCAGCTGACGTCGTGATGACTGCCCGCTGGCCGGTCGTCGTCGTTGGACTTGATGTCACCATGCAGACGGTCATGACGCGTTCGCAGCTCGCCGATATCCGCGATGCCGCCGGCACCAGCCGCGCGCGCCTGCTCTTCGACCTCTCGCAGTTCTACATCAATTTCTACGAGGGCCTGGTCGATGACGGCATGGTCGTGCATGACAGCTGCGCTTGCGTCTACGTCGTGGCGCCGGAACTCTTCAAGACCCGCAGCGGTGTGATCCGGGTCGTTTGCGGCGGCATTGCCGATGGCCAGACGATCCAGAAGCCGGATGGCCGTGGTTTCGGTCCCTCCGACTGGGACGGTGACCTGCCGAGCCAGAAGATCTGCACGGAGATCGACGCACCGGCCGTGCTCAGGCTCATTCACGACGTGATCGTTGCAGTCCGGGAGGACTGAGCCGCGCCGCCGAGCAGACAAAGAAAAACCCCGGATCTACCTGCAGATCCGGGGTTTTTTTTATCTATTCTGGTCCGGCCGAAGCCGGGGCCGATCAGCCGTTGACGGCGTGACGCGCAACGCGACGGATGTCTTCGCGGCCGATACCGAGGTCACGCAGTTCGCGGTCCGACATGCGGCCGAGTTCGGTGATGGTCTGACGATACTTGCGCCAGTTGTTGAGCGAGCGAGCGATGTTCATTTGGGTCTACCTCTTTGGTGGTTTGGACCCGTCCGTGGGCCCGTCGAATTTGTTGGTCCGAATATATGCTGCGATGCGAAATGATTGAAGACATAATGCGGTAGGGCACCCATGCGCCAGACGCATACCAATCGATTTAACACTTTGTTAAGTGATGCTTTTTTGAGCGTTTGCATCCGTCAGGACAGCGGCGGCCAAACAGGCGCTGTTCGACATGGCGATCATTCTGGATGCTGAGCGAGGAGAGTCAGGGCAAAAAAATAACGCTCACCGGGGGAGGAGGTCCGGTGAGCGTCATTTTTACAGGCCAACGACTGGGAGGAGGAGTGTCGTCGGCCAATCGATCCCGCTTTGGGAGGAGGAGTAAGCGGGTCGAAGAAGAAGCGCCAGAAGTTCCGTCGCTCTGTTGATAATGAATATAAGCGAGGCATACGAGTTTGTGCAGTGCAATAATGGCATGAGAGGCATGCGGGTGGCGCATGGAAGAGGCTGGCTCCCGGAAATGGGCGGAGCGAAAGGCTTGTCTTTGCGCGCCCGCGATTGCAGATTGGCGCGAGGTTATGGGGGCGAGCAGGCATGTATCGCGGCAGGTTAAAGAACGATCTGGAAAACTGGACAAAGCGCGGGTTGATCGATGCGCAGACAGCGCGGCTGCTGCTGGAAGACGTTGATTCCCGAGGCGGCCGGTTCAGCATGGGAACGGTCCTGTCGATGTTCGCGGCGGCTCTCATCGCAGCATCGCTCCTGATGCTGGTGGCGGCCAACTGGGAGGCGATCCCCCGAATCGTCAGGGTAGGCGGCATCTTTGCGCTGATCTGGATCTTCCACGGCGCGGCGTTCGCCGCCCGGTCATGGGGAGCCGACCGAATTGCTGCGGCATCGCTGGTGCTGGGGGCTGCGACCTTCGGCGGCGCGATTGCCCTGATCGGCCAACTCTATCACCTCTCGGGCGATACCTTCTCGGCCATGTTCCTCTGGTTCACGGTGACGGCGGTTTCAGCGGCACTTTTCCGGTCCGGCGCGTTGGCGGTTGTTGCAGGCACACTCTCTCTTGTTGCTTTCGGTGTCAGCTTCGACAGCTTCGGCTGGGATGTGACAGGGCATGGCATCTGGACCTGGTGGCCACCCCTCGGTGCTATCGCGATCTTTGCGCTGGCGCATTGGACCGGTGCTTACCGTGCCAAGCATTTTGGCTACCTGTTGCTGCTGTTCTGGCTGTGGTGGGTTGCGATCATCGACAGGGACATTGCCTGGGCACTCTCGATCGCGCTGGTCGCCACGATTGTCTTCTTCGCCCTGACGATGCCGCGCTCGCCGCTGGCCGCTCTCCAGCGGCGGCTTGGAGCGTCCGCCGGTTTCTATGTTTTGCTTCTGGCCTTTTCGGCATTTGCCTTCGTTCAGGTGCAACTCCTGGACGCGATGGCGGTTGCCCTCCTCGGCGTGGTCATCCTAGGACTGGCGATCGCAGCCATTGCGCTTGAAGGCCGCGACAACGGGGCCGTGCGTTTCCTCGCCTATGCGGCCTTTGCCGCGGAGATCCTCTACCTGTCCTACGAAACCATCGACAGCATTCTCGGCACCTCCGCCTTCTTCCTTCTGTCGGGCCTGGTGGTGGCCGTTCTCGCTTTCCTCGTGGTCCGCCTCGAAAAACGATTCTCCCGTCGAACTGCCGAGGTGAGCCCATGATCGCCGCAAAACCCTTTGCCGCCGTCGCCCTTTTCGTCGCCCTGGCGCAGACCGCCATCCTCGGTTCGATGATCGAGGGCCGCGCCTCGATCCTGCGTACAGGCACAGAGGTTCTCCTGAAAACGGCACCGGTCGATCCGCGCGACCTGTTGCGCGGCGATTATGTCATTCTATCCTATGACATTTCGAACATCCCGAACTCCGCGATCAAGGGCGAAAAGCCGCCGGCTGGTGCCTCTCTGCCGATCAATGTGCGGATCGCACGGGGTGCGGACGGCTTCTGGACTGTCACCGAGGCCTCGTTCGAGCCTTTGGCGGCCCAGCCGGACAGTGTCGTCCTCAGGTCCCTGCCGGTGGAAATCTATGATTGGCAATGGACCGAAGGCGGTTCGTTCATGGTCTCCTACGGCATAGAAAGCTATTACGTTCCGGAGGGTGAGGGCCGACCGATCGAAGACGGGCGCAACGAGGGCCGAGTTTCTGTCGCCGCGCGTGTATCGGATACCGGTCAGGCACAGATTCGCTCCCTGATGCTCGACGGTCAGCCGCTCTACGAGGAACCGCTCTACTGAGCAGGTCATGCGAGGCCTGCAATGCCTGTGGAGCCGGGTCTGCCGGCTTCGCGACCCTGTCATTTTTCCTTTGCGTGGGCAAAAACGGGTGTTATAGAGACGCGCGCTCCGGAGGGGCCATGCGCGAACGCAGCATGCGCTTTTGGACGCGGGTATGGTGAAATTGGTAGACACGCCAGATTTAGGTTCTGGTGCCGCAAGGCGTGGGAGTTCAAGTCTCTCTACCCGCACCAGCTAGGCCGCGCGGGATGGATAAGAGACGCAATTGATTGTGGCTCTGACCATCCGGCGCCGTTTTGCTTGGCAGAATGTTTGATTGCGACGCAGCCACGTCCGGGAAAATGAATTCCGGCGTCGTGCTCAGTGAAACCACCGGCTGCCCGAGCACGGCCGCCACGACATGAAGGTAAGAACATGCAGGTTATCGAAACGCTCGCTGAAGGGCTGAAGCGCGAAATCAAGGTCGTGATCCCGGCCAAGGACATGGAACAGCAGATGAACGAGCGTCTGGCTGACGTGAAGGACAAGGTCCGGATCAACGGCTTCCGCCCGGGCAAGGTGCCGGTTTCCCACGTGAAGAAGATGTACGGCAAGTCGATCATGGCTGAACTCGTCAACGAGATCATCCGCGATCGCCCGAGCGCGATCCTGTCGGAGCGCGGCGAAAAGTCGGCGACCCAGCCGGAAATCGCCATGACCGAGGACGAAGCCGAAGCCGAAAAGATCCTGAGCGCCCAGGCCGATCTCGAATTCACGCTGTCCTACGAAATCATCCCGGCCATCGAACTGAAGCCGGTTGACGGTATCAAGGTCACCCGCGAAGTGGTCGAAGTCTCGGAAGACGAGATCAACGAGCAGATCCTCAAGATCGCCGAAAGCGCCCGCACGTTTGAGACCAAGAAGGGCAAGGCCGCTGACGGCGACCGCGTCACCATGGACTACCTCGGCAAGGTCGACGGCGTTGCCTTCGACGGCGGCAAGGACGAAGATGCAGAACTCGTCATCGGCTCGAACCGCTTCATCCCCGGCTTCGAAGATCAGCTGGTTGGCCTGAAGGCCGGTGACGAAAAGGTCATCACCGTGACCTTCCCGGCCGACTACCCGGCTGCCAACCTCGCTGGCAAGGAAGCCACCTTCGACATCACCGTCAAGGAAGTGGCAGCTCCGGCCAAGACCGAAATCAACGACGATCTGGCCACCAAGCTCGGCGTCGAATCGGTCGAGAAGCTCAAGGAAATCGTTCGCGGCCAGATTGAAAGCCAGTACGGCAACGTCACCCGCCAGAAGGTCAAGCGTCAGATCCTCGACCAGCTCGACGCGATCTACAAGTTCGAGGCTCCTTCGAAGCTGATCGATGCCGAGTTCGAAAACATCTGGCGCCAGATCAACACCGATCTCGCCCAGTCCGGCAAGACCTTTGCTGACGAAGACACGACGGAAGAAGCAGCTCGCGAAGAATACCGCACGCTCGCCGAGCGCCGCGTTCGCCTCGGCCTGGTTCTCTCCGAAATCGGCGAAAAGGCCGGCATCGAAGTGACCGACGAGGAAATGCAGCGTTCGCTCTTCGCCCAGCTGCAGCAGTTCCCGGGCCAGGAAAAGGAAATCCTGGAATTCTTCCGCAAGACCCCGGGTGCCGCCGCTTCGCTGCGCGCCCCGATCTTCGAAGAAAAGGTCATCGACAAGCTGCTGGCTGACGTCACCGTCACCGACAAGACCGTGACCAAGGAAGAGCTGCTGGCCGAAGACGCCGAAGAAGGCGACAAGCCGAAGAAGGCCGCTTCCAAGAAGAAGGCCGCTGCCAAGGCTGACGACGCTGCCGAAGGCGAAGAAGCCGCTCCGAAGAAGAAGGCTGCTCCGAAGAAGAAGGCCGCCGAAGGCGACGCCGAGTAATCTTCACGCTTTGATGAAGTTCGGAAAAGCCGTCCCTTGTGGGCGGCTTTTTCGCGTTTGGCGATAGGCAGCGCAAACTCTGTCGTTTCTCGGGGAAGGATGATGTCTAATGCAGATCCAGCTCATTCGAAGTGCGACCCTCATCGTCGAGCTGGCCGATACACGCCTGCTGATCGATCCTTGGTTGGCCGAGAAGGGACAGGGCCGCAGCTATTCCGGCCGCGCGCAATCGCCCTTGGTTGGGCTGCCACTGCCTGTCGAGGACATCCTCGAGGGTGTCGACGCGGTATTGGTCTCCCACCTGCATTCCGACCATTTCGACGAGGTGGCACAGCGGGTGATCCCGAGGGGTATGCCGGTTGTCTGCCATGGTCGCGATGCGGAGGCGATCCGGGCCATGGGCTTCGAGCAGGTGCTGGAGGTGGTCGAGGGGATTAACGTCGGGCAAGTTCATGTCCGCACGACATACGGTCAGCACGGTCCACCCGAGGTCCTTGGTGACATGGGCGAGGTGAGCGGGTTCCTGCTCTCAGCCATCAATGAACCGCTGCTCTACTGGGCCGGCGACACGATCCTCTGTCCAGCGGTCGAGGCTGTGCTCAAACGTGAGAGTCCGGCCGTGGTCGTGGTGCATGGCTGCGGTGCGCTGTGGAATGGCAAGGGCCCACTGGTGATGGATGGAGATATGGTGCTCGAAACAGCGCGAGTCGCGGCTGGGGCAGTCGTTGTCGTGACCCATCTCGACGCAGTCGACCATGCAACCGTATCGCGTGGCGATATCAGGCGCCTGACTGCGGCCGGCGCGCGAGGGGCCGACCGTCTGGTCATTCCCGAAGACGGCGAGATGCTGACGTTCTGACCTCGCCGCCGCGCTAGTCCTCAGCGCCAGCCGAGACCAGGTGCCACTTGGGTCAGGATCGCTTCGATCACATGCGCGTTGTAGGCAACGCCGAGCTGGTTCGGCACGGTGAGCAGCAGCGTGTCGGCTTCGGCGATCGCCTCATCGCGCTTCAGCTCGTCGATCAGCCGGTCAGGCTCTGCAGCATAGGACCGTCCAAAGATGGCGCGCGTGTTCTCGTCGATGAACCCGATCGAATCCTTGTCCTTGCTCTGGCCGAAATAGGCCCGGTCCATGTCGTTGACGATGGCAAAGATCGAGCGACTGACCGAGACACGCGGTGTCCGGCTGTGGCCGGCTTCCTTCCAGGCCTCCCGATAGGCGCGGATCTGCTTGGCCTGCTGAACATGGAAGGGCTCGCCCGTTTCATCGTCCTTCAGCGTCGAACTCTGCAGGTTCATGCCCTGCTGTGCGGCCCAGATAGCGGTGGCGTTCGAGCCGGATCCCCACCAGATGCGTTCGCGCAGGCCTTCCGAATGCGGCTCCAGCCGCAACAGGCCGGGCGGGTTCGGGAACATCGGACGCGGATTCGGCTGGGCGAAACCCTCGCCCTTTAGCACGTCGAGGAACACCTCGGCATGGCGGCGCCCCATGTCTGCATCGCTCTGGCCTTCTTCTGGCTGATAGCCGAAGTAGCGCCAGCCTTCGATCACCTGCTCCGGAGAGCCGCGGGAGATGCCCAGCTGTAGCCGGCCGCGGGAGATGAGGTCGGCAGCTCCGGCATCTTCAGCCATGTAGAGTGGGTTTTCGTAGCGCATGTCGATGACGCCGGTTCCGATCTCGATCTTCGAGGTCCGGGCGCCGACGGCAGCCAGCAGCGGGAAGGGTGAAGCAAGCTGACGGGCGAAGTGATGGACACGGAAATAGGCGCCGTCAGCGCCGAGTTCTTCGGCAGCGACTGCGAGGTCGATCGACTGGAGAAGCGTGTCCTGCGCCGAACGTGTGCCAGACTGAGGAGAGGGCGACCAATGGCCGAAGGAGAGAAAGCCGATTTTTTTCATCATCATGCACCTGCGTAATGGAAGTTGCACTCTAGATGGCATCGACGCGTGCCACACCATAGACCAGAGCCGGTGACAGACTGTTTCCGTGGCAAAGACAGGCCTCGTTCGGCCCGATCAGAAAGGGCGCTTTGCCCGCCGTTCCACCGAGAGCAGACCCGCCACCCCTGATAGCGTCAGGACAAGGCCGAGCCACGCCGATTCCGAGTATCCGAGGAAATGCGAACCGAGGGCGAAGGCACCAGCGTTGAGCCCGTTCCCGAGAAACGAGTTGATCGGCAGGAAAGCGGTGCCGAGACCGGGGCGTCCCGGAAAGAGGTCCTGGAAATAATTGAGCGGCAAAGCGAGAAGGGCGGCGGCAAACGCTGCCCCTGGCAACGCCAGCGCATAGATGTGCCAGGGCGCCGAAGCAAAACTCAGAGCGAACATATATGCGCCGTAGCCAAGCGCGGCCGCCACGATAATGCCGATGATACTATGCCGTTTGAGCAAATGCGCCCACATCAGCATGAACGGGATTTCCGTGAGCGCTGTCATGCCTGCGATCAGGCCGACATCCGCGGTCTTTCCGCCCAATTGCAGGGTGAGGATCAGTGGCCAGATCGTGCCACTCAAGCGCAGTGTCGAGGTGATCGCGGCAATCGAGACCATGCGGACCAGCATGGTGGGTGCGGTGAGTTCCTTAAGCGCGGCGCCGAAGCCGGGGCCGGATACCTTGCCCGGCGCCCGTGCGGGCGGTGACTTGAGGATCAGCGTCGCGCAAATCAGGATGAACAGGCAAAAGAGCGCGGCGATCCCCCAGGCACCGATCATGCTTCCGGAGCCACCGAGCGCCAAGCCAAGTCCCGCCGGCGTCAGTACCCAGGCGGCGGACACGACAGCGCGCAAGGTGGCATTGATGGAGGCGGCTTCCGCCGGCGCGATCTCGCCCGTCTCCAGCCGCGCGCTGGCGAACAGCAGAGAGCTGGTGGCATAGAAAAACGGCACCACGAGCGAGGTTGCGCCCAGGAAGACCGGAACGGAGGGAAAAAGGTAGATCGACCCATAACCGATGACGCCCAGTGCCGACATGGCGATCAGCATGTGGCGTCGGTCGCCCAGCATGTCGGACAGGATGCCCAGCGACACGCTGATAGTGACGGCTGAAACCGACGAGACGAGCATCAGAAGTGAATAGGCCTGGTCGCTCATGCCGAGCGTTCCGATGGCCGTCACCGAGAGATAGGGGATGGTGGCGCCGAATGCCGAGCCCTGGGCGAAGATCATCAGCGACAAGACGAGCAATTGCGGGCGGCCGGCAATCTGGCCGAAGGATGAAAACATGAAAAGATCTCAGCGGCAGCCGCAGCGGGGAGAGCCGCCGGTGGCGGAGTGGAAACACCGCCACCTTTGCATGAGTCGTCGCTCGCGTCAGCTTCAATGGGAGGTGAGGTGCACCTTTGCTCGCCAGCGGGTCATTCGGCCGCTTTGCGCTCGATCTTCTCCACCTTCAGTTCGCCCATGCGGTTCCAGGCGTCGAGCCCTGCAATCTTGTAGGCTTCCGCGAGCGTCGGGTAATTGAAGGTGTT
Organism: Hyphomicrobiales bacterium; assembly: GCA_900473805.1. GTDB lineage: Bacteria > Pseudomonadota > Alphaproteobacteria > Rhizobiales > Rhizobiaceae > Allorhizobium. The sequence continues at coordinate 153,957 of UCMS01000032.1, forward strand.
CTCAACGAAATACTCGACCGTGCCTTTGAGATTGAGTACGGCCTGGCCGATATGGACGAGTTCGGTCGCGCCTTCTCCGACGATATGGACGCCGAGCAGCCGACGCGTCTTGTGCGAGAAGATCATCTTCAGCATGCCACTGTCGAGGCCCATGATGTGGCCGCGCGACGTCTCGCGGAAATGCGCTATCCCCGTTTCATAGGGAATCCCGCGCTGGATAACTTCCTCTTCCGTCAGGCCGCAGGTGGAGATTTCCGGAACGGCATAGATTCCATAGGGGAAGAACTGCGGCGGATCATGCGCGGGCGCGCCGACCGCATGGCGGGCAGCGATTCGGCCCTGTTCCATCGACGTCGAGGCGAGCGACGGGAAACCGACAACGTCGCCAGCCGCATATATGTTAGGCAGTGAAGTCTGGAAAGTCTCCGGATTGACCTTGAGGCGGCCGCGATTGTCGGCTTCGAGGCCGATCGCCGACAGATTGAGCGTGTCGATGGCGCCGACGCGGCCGGCGGCGTAAAGCACCATTTCAGCCATCAGAACGCGGCCATTTTTCAGGGTGACGCGACACTTGCCATCGATCTTTTCGACAGTTTCCACCGTCTGGCCGAAGATCAGCTTCATATTCCGGTCACGCAGCTGATAGGTGAAGTCTTCGACGATTTCCTTGTCGATGAAGTCGAGCATCGTGTCGCGCGGCTCGACCACGGTGACGGCCGTGTCGAGTGCCGAGAAGATGGTTGCATATTCGATGCCGATGACGCCGGCGCCGATGACGATCATCGAGCGCGGCAACTCCTTGATCTCCAGGATTTCATCGCTGTCGAGCACGCTCACGCCGTCGAAGGGAATGTGCGTCGGACGGAACGGTCGCGTGCCAACCGCCAGCAGCACAGTGTCTGCCTTGACGTGCAGAACTTCGCCGTCGTCCTTGGTCACCTCGATCGTGTGCAGATCGAGAAAGCGTGCGGTCCCTCGCATTTGCGAAACGCGGTTGCGGGAAAACTGGTGCTCCAGCACCTCGACCTCGTGATCAAGGGTGATCAGCAGACGGCGACGGAGGTCTTCCGCCTTGATTTCCTGTTTGACGCGGTAGCTGCGACCATAAAAGCCGCGCTCACGCCAGCCGGTCAGGTTGAGAGCCGTTTCGCGCAGCGTCTTGGAAGGGATGGTTCCGGTGTGCACGGACACGCCGCCCACACGCGTCCCCTTTTCGATTACGAGCACCTTCTTTTCCAGCTTGGCCGCCTGGATCGCCGCGCGGCGTCCGGCCGGTCCGCTGCCAATCACGACGAGGTCATACTGGTTCATGGGGCGCCTCTGATTCGTCAAAATTCATGCTGCGGTGCAATGTCACGCACTAAACATAGCAGGGCAATCTAACTGTTTCATTATCATGCGATGAGATTGGCGACGGTCTTGGTCCGGCAACGGCAGTTTCGAGGCCGCAATGCGGCTAAATCAGCCGCAGACCTCGCAAGCTGGCATGCCCGTCCTTACCGATGATGATGTGATCGTGAACGGTGATTCCAAGCGGCTTGGCCGTGTCGACGATGGTTCTCGTCATGTCGATATCGGCCCGGGACGGTGTCGGATCGCCACTTGGATGATTATGGACGAGAATGATGGCGGTGGCCGACAGCTCGAGCGCCCGCTTCACCACCTCGCGCGGATAGACCGGAGTGTGGTCGATCGTTCCCCGTCCTTGGATCTCGTCCGCAATCAGGACATTGCGCTTATCGAGGAAGAGAATGCGGAACTGCTCGGTAGCTTCATAGGCCATGGCGGCATGACAATAATCGATCACCGAGGACCAGGAGGAAAGTACGTGTTTTTCGCGCAGTTCGCTCTTCAACATGCGCTGGGCGACATGGGCGATCAGTTTCAGGTCGAGCGCCACGGTCTCGCCCACACCCTTCACCTCCTGCAACAAGGCGGGCTGTGCGCCCAGCACACCCGCCAAAGTCTGGAAGCGGGCGATCAGGGCCTTGGCGATCGGCTTCGTGTCCCGTCGAGGGATCAAGCGGAATAGCAGGAGTTCCAGGATCTCATAGTCGGCAAGCGCAGTCTCTCCGCCGTCACGGAAACGGTTACGAAGGCGTTCCCTGTGTCCGAGGTAGTGTGCTTCCGGTTGCATCGTCGCGCGGGTGGAGGTGGCCTTCGCCAGATTTTTCCCGCGCGTCGGTTGTTCTGCAAAAAAGCTGCGTTCGTCGAAGGAGCCGTCCGGGAGAACTTCGTCCGGTCCAAAGAGATCACCGGGATTTTGCATCACAGCACCCTCGCCAGGCGAAGGTTCGTCTGAGAACGGAAGCTTGCGCGTCATACCACCCCAATCCTGGCCATCATGGTCGAGCGGCCCGCCGCCGCAGGAATATAGTGACACGACTGCTGCCGCGCGCAAGTTCAAGTTGCGATAAGGTGTGTCGGCGTCTTCAACGGGTCAGCCGAGGCCGGGGCGATCGAGACCCGCCGGCGACAAAGTGAAAATCTCGCAGCCTGTGGAGGTCACGCCGACCGTATGTTCGTATTGCGCGGTGAGCGACCGGTCGCGGGTGACCGCCGTCCAGCCGTCCGAGAGCACTTTCACATGCGGCTTGCCGAGATTGATCATCGGCTCGATGGTGAAGATCATGCCCTCACGCATTTCCGGGCCCTCGTCAGCCTTGCCGTAATGCAGGATGTTCGGGCTGTCATGGAACAGCCGGCCGACTCCATGGCCGCAGAAGTCGCGCACCACCGAGCAGCGCTCGCCTTCTGCATAGGTCTGGATGGCCTGGCCGATCGCACCCGTGCGCGCACCGGGGCGCACTGCCGCAATGCCGCGCATCAGACACTCATGGGTGACTTCCATCAGCCGTTCCGCCGCCCGCTTGATCTGGCCAACCGGATACATGCGGCTGGAATCGCCATGCCACCCGTCGAGCAGGAAGGTCACGTCGATGTTGACGATATCCCCGTCCCGCAGCGGTTTGTCATCAGGCATGCCGTGACAGACCACATGATTGATCGACGTGCAGACGGAATATTTGTAGCCGCGATAGTTCAGTGTCGCCGGCAGGGCGCCGTGATCGGCACCGAATTCGAAGACGAAGCGATCGATCGCGGCCGTTGTCACCCCCGGCTTCACCATCGGCACCAATGCGTCGAGACAGCGCGCCGTCAGCTGGCAGGCGCGGCGCATGCCCTCGAAGGCCTCGGCATCATAAAGCCTGATAGCGCCGGTGTTTTTCAGCGGCGCAGTCGCCGCGTCGATATAGGTGACCATGGGGTGGCTTTCGAAACGTCTAATCTAGGATCTTGGCCGTTCATAAAGCACGCAGACCGTCTTCGTCTATCGGGATGAGGCTTTCGGGTACGATTTTGAACGGATCGAGCGCGCATCTGATTGCATAGGCCTCAACGCCTCGGGCAATGGCCCGGTTGAAGGCGCGGCCGTATCCCGGATCGAGATCGCCGCAGATCTTCAGCCTCTTGCAGTCGGCACGCTGGACCACGAACAGCATGGCGGCTCGAAAACCGGTCTCGACCAGATCCCCCATCTCGTCGAGATGTTTGGCACCGCGTGTCGTCACGCTGTCCGGGAACTCGGCCAAGCCCGCCTCGCGGGTGAAATGCACATTCTTCACTTCGACATGCACGCTGCCCTTTGCCGGATCTTGAAGCAGGATATCGATCCGGGAATTGCGACCGTAACGCTGCTCGCGCTTCAGTACGGCAAAATCGGCAAGGGCAGGGATCAACCCGGCCAGGATCGCTTCCTCCGCCAAGCGGTTCGGCAACGCGGTGTTGACGCCGACGATGGTCTCGTCCGCCTCAATCAGTTCGAACGCGTGACTATATTTGCGGTTTGGCGCGTCGTGGTGTGACAGCCAAATCCGCGCTCCGGGAGTGGTCAGGCCCCGCATCGAGCCGGTATTGGGGCAAAATCCGGTGATATCGCGGCCGTCGTCGAGCACGGCGTCGAACAGGAATCGTTTGTAACGGCGGACAAGCGTGGCAGGCACCAGAGGCGGATCGAAGATCACTTAGAGATATGCCTCCGCGTCACACGCGCACCAGAACGTTGCGGCCGGGGGCGTCGGCGATCGCGTTGAGCGCCGCACCACCCGGTTTGCGCGCGGGCACGTGGGAATCGTCCAGGCTCTCAATCCACCTCTGCCAATGCGGCCACCATGAGCCCGGCGTTTCCTTGGCCGTTTGCACCCAGTCCTCGTAGTTTCCGACGGCCGGGCCATTGGTCCAGTACTGGTACTTCGTGTTGTCCGGAGGGTTGACGACACCGGCGATGTGGCCGGAGCCGGACAGCACGAACTCGACCGGACCGCCGAACAGGTTGCTCCCGACAAACACCGATTTCGCAGGCGCAATGTGGTCTTCTCGGGTGGCGAGATTGTAGATCGGGATGGTGACGTCCTTGAGCGACAGCCGCTTGCCGGCGAGCTCCATCTTGCCCTGGCTGAGCGTGTTATTGAGGTAGCAATTGCGCAGGTAGAAGGAGTGGTTGGCGGCCGCCATGCGAGTCGAATCGGAGTTCCAGTAGAGCAGGTCGAACGGCGTCGGATCCTGGCCCTTCAGGTAGTTGTTGACGAAATAGGGCCAGATCAGCTCGGACGCGCGCAGCATGTTGAAGGCCGCCGCCATCCTCGAGCCGTCGAGATAGCCCGTCTCCTGCATCCGCTCTTCCAGGCTGTGCAACTGGCCTTCATCAACGAAGACCTTGAGGTCGCCGGCAAAGGTGAAGTCGACCTGGGTGGTGAAGAGTGTCGCGCTCTTGATCCGTTCGCGTTTCTCCTGTGCATGCAGGGCGAGCGCGGCTGCGAGCAACGTGCCGCCGACGCAATAACCAATGGCATTCACCTCTTTCTCGCCGGTCGCCTTCTCGATGGTGTCGAGCGCGAAGTCGACGCCCTCGCGGATATAGGCCTCCCAGTCCTTCTTGGCATGTCGTTCATCCGGGTTGACCCAGGAGATGACGAAGACCGTCTGTCCTTGATCGACACACCACTTGATGAAGCTCTTCTGCGGGTTGAGGTCCAGGATATAGAACTTGTTGATCCAGGGCGGGCAAATCAGAAGAGGGCGCTTCAGCACCGTTTCGGTCGCTGGCTCGTACTGAATGACCTCGCAAATGTCGCTTTGGGCGATCACCTTGCCGGGCGTAATCGCCATGTTCTCGCCGACCGCAAACTTGCTCGTATCCGTCTGGCGGATGCGAAGATCGCCGCCACCGGCTGCGATGTCCTCGGCAAACATCTGCATGCCCTTCACCAGATTGGCGCCGCTGCTGGCCACGGTTTCCCGATAGAGCTGTGGGTTCGTCGCGACGAAGTTGGCGGGCGAGAGCGCTGCCGTGATCTGTCGCATGTAGAAATTGGCCTTGTGCCGGGTATGCTCGTCCAGCCCCCCGGCTTCGCTCACCATCTTTTCGGCCCATTGCGACAGGACGAGATAGGTCTGACGCAGGAAGTCGAAGAAGGGATTGCGCTGCCAGTCTTCGTCAGAAAAACGCTTGTCCTTCGGAAGCGGGTCGTCGATTGGCTGCTGTGGTTCGGCGAATCGCGTCATCGACCGGCTCCACACGCCGAAGATGGCGTTGAGCAGATGAGTCTGCGCCTCAAGGGTCCGCTTCGGATCCGACATCCAGTATTCGGCAACCTTGCCCATGGTCTTCACGAGCTCGGCGACAGGCTCCGAGACCGGATCGGACAGCTCTCCGCCCTGTCGGGGCTCAAGCCAGGCCGATGCCGCTTTTCCCAGGTTTTCGAGTGCTCTGGCAGCGTTGACGGCCAGCGCCTGGGGATCCTTGATGATATAGGGTTCGATCAGCTTCGGATCGAATGCAGCGCCAGCTCCGGTCTCCTCCCGCATCCTGTCCATGGTGTCCTCCCCGGGGATTGTTCTGGCGTCTTTTGTGTTTGCCTATCCTGCATGAAAACGACTACAAGTTCCAGCGATTGGGACATAGTCTTTCGCAGGTGGCCGATCACTGCACCCTTGCAGGGCGTCACTGCTGCGAAAGAAGCGATATATCGAGGCCATGGTGGAGAGCTTGAGCATTATCTTTGGTCGCAGCAGGCATGCCGCACTCTTTTGTCTTCTGGCGCTCGGCGCCGGAGCCGGATGCCAGTCGACCCCTGCGCCCACGGCCGCACCGGCAGCGACGGGTCTCGAAGTCACCGTCGAGGATGCCGACCAGCCGCAGCCTGCCGCGCCGCGACCGACCTACGCGGACGGCTACCCGAGTTTCGCCGGATCGCTGAATGCGGCAAATGTCCAGATGACCAACGAAGAGGCGCAAGCCCTCCAGTTTCGCCTGACCGCGCTGAGCAAGGCGCGCAAAGCCGGCACCATCTCGGAAGCGGAGTATCAGGCGAAGCTTGCGGAACTGCGAAAGCTGGCCGCCGAGCACGGTGCAGATACCCAGGCGCTGATTGCCAAATAGCACTTGCGTTCGAGCGGGATTTTCCGCAAAGCAGCCTGAGCGTAACAGCGTGCTTTTTCGGTCCGGGCAAGGCCCTGAACCGGATTTGTGACAAGATTTGCTGTCAGCGCTCTGGTTGGGATACCATCACCCGTCTCCGGTTTTGCGGTTCGTTGCGGAGCGTGTGTTCACTGGGAAAACGAGCGCGCCTGCCGCGGTTATGATCCGCGCGGTTTCAGGGGTTGAAGATGGAAGAGTTTCACAAAGTCCGGCGCCTGCCGCCTTACGTTTTCGAACAGGTCAACCGTTTGAAAGCGAGCGCGCGAGCCGGTGGGGCCGACATCATCGACCTCGGCATGGGCAATCCTGACCTTCCGACCCCGCAGGCGATTGTCGACAAGCTGTGCGAAGTCGTGCAGGACCCGCGCACCCATCGTTATTCATCGTCCAAGGGCATTCCGGGACTGCGTCGCGCCCAGGCGGCCTACTACGCCCGACGCTTCAACGTGAAGCTCAATCCCGACACGCAGGTCGTCGCAACCCTCGGATCCAAGGAAGGCTTCGCCAACATGGCGCAGGCGATCACCGCACCCGGTGACGTCATTCTGTGCCCGAACCCGACCTATCCGATCCATGCCTTCGGCTTCCTGATGACCGGCGGCGTGATCCGCTCGATTTCGATCGAGCCGGACGAGACCTTCTTCCCGCCGCTCGAACGGGCCGTGAAGCATTCGATCCCGAAGCCGCTGGCGCTGATCATCAATTACCCGTCCAATCCGACCGCCCGTGTTGCGAGCCTCGACTTCTACAAGGACGTCATCGCCTTCGCGAAGAAGCACGACATTATCGTGCTCTCTGACCTTGCCTATTCGGAAATCTACTTCGATGGCGATCCGCCGCCGTCCGTGCTCGAAGTGCCGGGCGCCATGGATTGCACGGTCGAGTTCACCTCGATGTCGAAAACCTTCTCCATGCCCGGCTGGCGCATGGGCTTTGCCGTCGGCAACGAGCGGCTGATCTCGGCGCTGACCCGCGTGAAGTCCTACCTCGACTACGGTGCCTTTACGCCGATCCAGGTGGCGGCGACCCATGCGCTGAATGGCGACGGCTCCGACATCGCCGAAGTCCGCAACGTCTACAAGCGTCGCCGCGACGTCATGGTCGAAAGCTTCGGCAAGGCCGGCTTCAAAGTGCCGCCGCCGGCCGCCACCATGTTCGCCTGGGCAAAAATCCCGGAAAAGTTCCGTCATCTCGGTTCGCTGGAATTCTCCAAGCTGCTCGTCGAGAAGGCTGACGTGGCTGTGGCCCCGGGCATCGGCTTCGGTGAAATGGGCGACGAATATGTCCGCCTCGCCCTCGTCGAGAACGAGCACCGCATTCGCCAGGCCGCCCGCAACATCAAGAAGTTCCTGTCGACGGCCGACGAGACCATGCACAACGTGATTTCGCTCAACGCCCACCGTTGAGTTCATGTTGATCCAAGGCGGTCCGTTCAGGACCGCCTCACTTCCTTTTCGATGACGTCAGGAATGCCTCATGGCAAATGCGCTTAAAATCGGCGTGGCGGGTCTCGGCACCGTCGGTGCCTCGCTTGTTCGTATCCTCCAGACCCGCGCCAATGCGCTCACCGTCGCCTGCGGTCGCCCGATCACGGTCACGGCGGTCTCTGCCCGCGATGCCTCCAAGGATCGCGGCATCCTGATGGATGGGATTGCCTGGTATGCTGATCCGGTCGAAATGGCGAAGCAAGCCGATATCGACGTTTTCGTCGAGCTGGTCGGTGGGGCTGAAGGAGCCGCCGAGCAGTCCGTCCGCGCAGCCCTCGTCCGCGGCCTGCATGTCGTCACCGCCAACAAGGCCCTTCTGTCGCGCCATGGCGTTGAGCTCGCCAAACTCGCCGAGGAGAAGGGACGCCTCCTGAACTACGAAGCGGCGGTCGCTGGCGGCATCCCGGTCATCAAGACGCTGCGTGAGTCGCTCACCGGCAACAACTTCTCCCGCATCTACGGGATCATGAACGGCACCTGCAATTACATCCTGACCCGCATGGAGCGGGAAGGCCTGTCCTTTGCGGATTGCCTTAAGGAAGCCCAGCGCCTCGGATATGCCGAAGCCGATCCGAGCTTCGACATCGAGGGCAACGATACCGCCCACAAGCTGTCGATCTTGACGACGCTGGCCTTCGGCTGCGAAATCTCGGCAGACAAGATCTATCTCGAAGGCATTACCAATATCTCGATCGAGGACATTCACGCGGCAGCCGATCTCGGCTATCGTATCAAGCTCCTCGGCGTCGCCCAGAAGACCGAAAGCGGCATCGAGCAGCGCGTGCACCCGACCATGGTGCCACTCGACAGCGTGATTGCCCAGGTGGACGGCGTGACCAATGCAGTGGCGCTCGAATCCGACATCCTCGGTGAGCTGCTGATGGTTGGCCCCGGCGCTGGCGGCAATGCCACGGCCTCCGCCGTACTCGGCGACATAACCGATATCGCCAAGAGCCGCCCGGGCGCGCAGGAAGTGCCAGTCCTCGGCCGTCCCGCCCATTTGCTCGAGCCGTATCGCCAGGCCGAAATGCAGAGCCACGAAGGTGGCTACTTCATCCGACTGACGGTGCAGGATCGCACCGGGGTGTTTGCCAGCATCGCGGCCCGGATGGCCGAAAATGCGATCTCGCTGGAATCCATCGTCCAGCATTCGAAGCAGCCGGCAACCGCGGATCGTCCGCAGACGATCATCCTCGTGACCCACGCGACGATGGAGAGTGCCGTTCGCAAAGCGGTCAGCGCCATCAAGGGCGAAGGTTATCTGATTGGTGAACCCCAGGTGATCCGCATCGAACGACCAAAGGGTTGATCGGGCACGCTCTGGATGGGAGCAAACTGCGGGTCTGTGGCGATCGCGCTGCACGGCGCTGGCTTTTGATCCACAGGCTTGGGCTGTTTCTGGACATCGGGCCGTAGCGTCCAAGCTGCACTCGGGCTAGGGATACCAGGTCGAGTAATGATGTCCGGTGACGAGGCGTCATGGCGATGGTGTGATGAAGCGCGTCCATCGACGCCCGCCCGGTCATCCAGAGAGCAGGCATGTCCAACGAACCCGTTGATCCCGTCATCCGCGCATTCCTTGGTGTCGACCAGTCGGCAAGCGGGCAGCGCTGGATGTCGCGCGCGGATCAGGCGGCTCTCAACCGCGCGCTTGCCATCAGCCAGATTCACGGCATCCCGGAACTGGTCGCCCGCGTGCTCGCCGGTCGTGGCGTCGGCGTCGATGATGCGCCGGCATTTCTCGACCCGACCATCCGCAGCCTAATGCCCGATCCCTCGACCCTGACTGATTGCGACAAGGCAGCCGAACGCATCGCGGCAGCCGTGAATGCAAAGGATCGTGTCGCCATTTTCGGTGACTACGATGTTGACGGTGCAGCGTCATCGGCGCTGATGCTGCGTTTCCTGCGGCATTTCGGCATCGAGGCGGAAATCTACATTCCAGACCGGATCTTTGAGGGGTATGGCCCGAACGCTGCGGCGATCGACCAACTTATCGAACGGGGCGCCAATCTCCTGATCACGGTCGACTGCGGGTCGACAAGCGTCGAGGCGTTGGGTGCCGCGGAGCGGCGGGGCGTCGACGTGGTCGTCATCGACCACCACCAGATGGGGCATGAGATGCCGGTCTGCCATGCGCTGGTCAATCCGAATCGCGAGGACGATCTGTCGGGGCAGGGGCATCTCTGCGCCGCCGGCGTGGTTTTCATGGTGTTGGTGGCAACCCTGCGCCGTCTGCGGGAGGCGGGCCATCCCTATGCCCGCTCGCTTGATCTACTCGCCTGGCTCGACCTCGTGGCCCTTGCCACGGTCTGCGACGTGGTGCCACTCAAGGGGCTGAACCGCGCCTACGTCACTAAGGGCCTGATTGCCGCCCGTCATCAGAACAATGCCGGGCTTGCCGCCCTGCTGAAGGTCGCGGGCATCGGCGGACCTGTCACGCCCTATCATTTCGGCTTTCTCGTGGGCCCGAGAATCAATGCCGGCGGTCGCATTGGTGACGCGGCGCTCGGCAGTCGCCTGCTGACCCTCGACGACCCCGCTGAAGCCGAGCAGATTGCAGCAAAGCTGGACGAACTGAACCGCGAGCGGCAGGCTATGGAAGCGATCATGCTGGCCGAAGCCGAGGCGGAAGCGCTGGCCGAATACGGGACGGGTGAAAAGGCCGGCGTGATCGTCACCGCCAAGGACGGCTGGCATCCCGGCATCGTCGGTCTGCTCGCTGCGCGGCTCAAGGAGCGGTTCAAGCGTCCGGCTTTTGCAATCGCCTTCGATTCCATGGGGAAGGGGACGGGCTCCGGCCGCTCGATCAACGGCTTCGACCTCGGACGAATGGTCCGAGCCGCCGTCGACAACGGGCTTCTGCTGAAGGGTGGTGGGCACGCTATGGCAGCTGGTCTCACCGTCGAGCGCGGCAATCTTGGCCGCCTGCGAGGCTTTTTCGATGAACAGGCCACGGCCCAGGTGTCGGCACTGGCGGCGAACCAGACGCTGAAGATAGACGGCGCAATCGGCGCCTCGGGCGCAACGCTGGCTCTGGTCGACCAGCTCGAATCGGCGGGTCCCTATGGCTCGGGTCATCCGCAGCCGATTTTTGCCGTTCCGCTGCACAGATTGAGGGATGTCCGGCCGGTGGGGACCACCCATATCAAGGTCACCTTGGAAGGCATGGACGGATCGCGACTCGACGGTATCGCCTTCCGCGCCGCCGAGACCGATCTCGGGCATTTCCTGATGAACAGCCGCGGCAATCAGATCCACGTCGCCGGCACCTTGAGCGCCGACCACTGGCAGGGCAACAGGCGCGTCCAGTTTCGAATTCTCGACGCCGCAAAGGCACCGTGATTGCTGTCTCTACGATGATAATGGGGAAGTCGAAGTGGCACGCCCTAGG